>CAVRMX010000010.1:0-310749 GCA_963722275.1 uncultured Actinomycetes bacterium
CGGCATACGGATGCACTGGTATATATGGCCGTTGAGCTGGGTAAACAGCTGACTGAGTTGGCTTGAGGCGTAGGCATTGCCACCTCAGCGCCGATGGCATGCCCGCTCAGGGGTCACGTCACGGAAACGGTGCGGGATGGGCCGCGTTCGCTACTCTGTGATTGTGAGTTACCAGCCGATGAGCCTTGCTGAGCTTGCTCGCTTCATCGCGGCCGAGCCAGACTTCGACACACGATGGCGGCTGGTCGTCGAGTTCCTGAAGGAGTACCACCGGGAGCCGGCCGGGGCGCGTCAGCGGCTGCTCGCGGACGCGCCGGGATCGACCGGCGATGAGCGCTGGGATGTGCTCTTCGCGGGGCTCGCCGAACACCTTGCCATGCGAGATGGCAAGGACGCGCCGCAGTGGTCGGCATCCCGCGGGCTGCGGCGCTTCTGGTTCCCGTTCGACACTCCAGGCGCGCGCGCGCAGGCGCTCGTGCATGCTCCGGCCGCGTTCCGCAGGCGGGGCGTGTTCGTCGCCGATTACGAGATCGACGCCGCGTGAGCGATCCCTCGCCACTGCTCGACCGCGCGGGCATCGAGGAGGCGTTCCGCCGTCTTGGCGACCGGCTGGCCAGGCGCGGCGTAGTGGCAGACCTCTACGTGTTCGGCGGTGCTGCGATGGCCCTGGCGTACGACTCGCGCAGGGCAACCCGTGACGTCGATGCCCTCTTCAAGCCGCACGGCATCGTTGTTGAAGAAGCACAGGCGGTGGCTGCCGAGCTCGATCTGCCCCGTTGGTGGCTGAACGAGCAGGCCAGTTCTTATGTCGCTCCTGGCGGGGACTCGGCGGCATCCCGGGTATTCGACCACCCGGGCCTTCGCGTCTTCGCCGCCTCTCCCGAGCATCTCCTGGCTATGAAAGCGCTCGCAGCCCGGCCTCGTGACGCGGAAGACATCCGGCACCTCGTGCAGGTGCTCGACCTGCACACTGTCGATGACGTCCTCGCCTCGGTGCGCGAGATCTTCCCCGAAGAGGAACCGCCCGCGCGGCTCGGGCTCCTCCTAAAGGACATCTTCGCCGATCAGGACGGATGAGCGGATCGCCGCAGGACTGGCGCCGTAGCCGAAACGACCTGTGTCGTTATCGCTTGCAGGGCGGAATTTGCTGACACTGCCAGCGAGAATCCGCCGTGGAGCGGCGCCATGTGCCCGGTCGTGACTTCGACGGCGGAGAGGGCTGCGCTGGGCCGGAATGTCAGTAGCGACTGCTGTGATCCCCTCATGGCTAAACGTGACGGCAAGGACCGGAGGCCTGCCAGGCGGCGCCTGTCCGCCGTGCTGCCGCCGGAGCGGGTCGGCGACATGAATATAAGGAATCGTTATAATGAGGAGGTGCGCTGGGAGATCCTGCTCCTTGAGCCGGTCAATGACTGGTTCCTGGCCTTGTGCAAGAACGACCCGCTCACGGCGGACAAGGTCGAGGAGGCTCCGGACGAGCTGGCCCTGTGCGGCCGCAGCTCGGCAGGCCGCTGGCCGACCGCATTCATGGCAGCAAGATCCATAATCTCAAGGAGCTCCGGCCTCGGGTGCCCGGCACCGCCGAGGTGCGCCTGCTCTTCGTGTTCGATGCGGAGCGGGAGGCGATCGTGCTGGTCGCCGGGACAAGGCTGGGCGCTGGCGCACCTGGTACGCCGAGGCGATCCCGCTCGCCGAGGAACGGTACGCGGCTTACCAGCGGGCAGCCCACGAGGAGGAAGAATGAAAGCAGTCCGCTGGGAGGACACCAAGCGGCAGGTCCGCGAGCTGAACCCGGACTGGGACGCTCCGGACCGGGTTGCGTCGCGCGAGCGGAGCCGCGCGACGATGCGAGCCGAGCAGCGCGGCCACCAGCTCGCGCAGCTGCGGAAGAACACCGGGCTGACCCAGGCGCAGGTCGCGGCCATGATGGGCGTATCGCAGGCACGGGTATCGCAGATTGAGCACGGCAAGGTGACCGAGGTGGACGCCATCCGCGGCTACGTCGAGGCCCTCGGCGGGACGGTCAACGTCGTCGCCCGGGTGGGTGACTGGACAGTCAAGGTCGCCTGAGGGCGGAACTGAAGTTGTGTCGTTATCGTTTGCACTGCGGGCCGCGCCGGCACCCATAGGTCCCATCGGCGAACTCACGGCACGGCATCCCTCTCCAGCTCGAACGTCGCCCACCCGCCGTGGATCCACCGCCATCCCGGGGGTCGGCTGCCGGCACCGCCATTCATATACATATAAGCAGAGAAGATCTGATAGTATGTATTCATGATCGCGGTAACTGCCACTCAAGCGGCACGGAGCTTCGCCAACATCCTCGATGCCGTCGAACACGGCGAGACTGTGGTCATCACCCGCGACGGGGTGCCGGTCGGCCGGCTCGTCCCGGAACGCCGCACATCAGCGGACCGGCTCAAGGCCGCCCTGCGTGACAACCCTGCGGACACCGGGTTCGCGGATGATCTTGAGCGCGCGCACGATGACCTGCGGTCCGCCTTCAGCGATGAGGTACGCGGATGGCCAGGCGAGTAATCCTCGACACCGGCGTCCTCATCGCGATCGAGCGCGGCAGGCTCGACGTGGACACGGTCCTCGGCCTTGACGATGCCGCCATCGCGGCGATTACCGCGATGGAACTCCTGGTCGGCGTCGAGCGCGCGGACACGGCGCACCGGCAGGCGCGGGCCGTCCGCGTGGAGGCAATCTTGTCCAGCCTTCCCGTCGAGCCATACAACGTGGGCATCGCCCGGGTGCATGCACGCCTGGCGGTAGCAGCGATGGCGAAAGGACGGCCGAGATCCGCAAACGACATGGTGATCGCCGCCACGGCCGCCGCAACCAGCCGGATCCTGCTGACCACTGACGCCAGCGCGGGCTTCGACCTCACAGGCGTCCGAACCGAAGTACTTAAGCTTCCCTGACCAGCAGGCTGTCCGGGTCATTAGTCCGTTCCGCCGAGTCCGCCGCATCTGTGTTGTTAACGCTTGCACGGTGGGCCTTGGCAGCACGCACAGATACCACCGTTGAACTGGGAAAACATCCCAGAGCTTCGCCGCGATGGAGGGTGGCTGCGGCATCGCGCTGCTGCTCGCAGAGGCGCAGCGGGAGGACCTGGAGCGGTTCGTGCCCACTCGTAAATGTCGCCGAAGATCTGCTTGTGGATCTCCTGCAGGTGAGGCAGGTCGTAGCTGGGGGAAACCGGCGACTCGTCCACCAGGATCAGGGCCGCGTGGGTGATCTCCCGCTCTGCGGCCTCGAGTCCGGCGGCGGTACCGAGCCCGAGCTTGTTGTACAGGACTCCGGTAACCGGATCACTGTATGGGTCCTCCGGCATTTACGGCTGCCGGTAGCGCGCGACCGTCCTGCGGTACAGTTCGGCCGCGCTGATCTCCCCGTCCACGTAGGCCGCGACTTCCCGGTCATGGTCCGGACTGAACGGGCCCGGCAGCTCTGCCTGCACGGACTGTGCCGAAGCCAGGGCGGAGTCCAGCCGCGCGTGCTGACGCGACAGCGCTTCATACCGTTCGTAGACCTCGTACGGAAGGAGGATAGCCTCGGGCTTGCGGTGCGACCCGAACGCGACCGGCTCCGCTGCCGCGCCCTCCCGCCGGAACCGCGCGAGGATCCCCGACAGCCGCTGCCGCACCTCCGAGAGCGGGTGCACCTGGAGGACCACCGGATCGGTCATCTCCATAGTGTACTAAAACTTGTACAAAATCGGCGCCGGGTCGCCCCTCCCGGCACGCCCGGCTGCGCAGACCTTTACCTAGCTAGGGGAAGGTCACTGTCGACCGCTGCCCGCGACATGCACGCGTGGCTGGCGCTTGTCCAGGCACTCCAGCAGTAGCCGACCCGGCCGCTGCCTGGTGTTCGCGCCGGAGACGCGGCGGCAGGCACCTTCGCCGACAGGCACTACACCCGCCGCTACGCCATCCTCCCCTTCACCACCATCGGGTGAAGGCACTTCGCTGGTGCCGTAAACCATGCCGTGGCCAGGCAGCGGAGCGTCGCAGCGGGACGACAGACTGCAACCTGTGTGGTTATCGTTTGCACTGCGGAGAGTCGTCACACTCACAGCCAGGCCTTTTGGCGCCCACCTATGGTGGACTTTAGTGCTGCATCGAATCCACGATTTCGGTGAGGAGGAACTTCACCTTCGCCGGGATTGGCCGTCCTGGGTAGGCTTGCTCGACTAGGTCGAGCCCTTCGTCCACCGTGGTGAAGCCGAGCTGGCGGTAGAGCAGGATGATGTCATCGGCGTCGATCTCGGCGCGGGCCGCGAACAGCTTCATTGCGAGCAGGTACCTGGGTGACGCGACGTCGACGATCAGCGAGTCGCTTGAGTAGAAGCGCTGCGCGTCCGGGTCGGGGCCGGGAAGGAACCCTTTCACTGCGTCGTTGAGCCAGTCCTCGGCGAGTCCCTTGTGTTCTGCTACCGCTGCCGCGGCCTGGCGGACCACGTCGGTCGGGATGAACACGGCATCAAGATCGCGGGTAGCCCTCATGGCGTCATATGCCACCGCCAGGGCCGCACCTCCGACGAGGAAGAGTTCGGCTCTCGCACCGCGTGCCGCAAGTTCCGTGGACAGGTCGTCGAGGAGTGCGCGGATGTCCTCCCGCCCGAGGCCGGTGCTCATGCGCGGTCGAGCGCTCCGCTGGTGATGAAGACGCCGCGGCGACGGAACGAAGACGGCGACTCGACCAGGGAGCGCGGGTGTAGGCCGCGCAGGTCGGTGACGAACCACCACGGCCACGCCTCGCGCTCGGGCAGCCTGGCCCATGACGGGACCGTCCATCCGTCTCTGCGGGCCAGGTACTCGGCCATGGCCGCGAAAGCGGCGTCAACCCGGACGTCTCCGGTGCTCCTGGGGGCGCTGGCCCACATTTCTGCGGCGGCGGAGACTCCTGCGTGGTGGAGCACGCTCGTGTAGTCGTCAAGCATCTGCACAAAGACATAGCGCCAGAGCCTGCTCAGCCGCTCGCCATCCTGGAGCATGGCGATAGCGCTGTCGGCAGCCTGGTCAGCCGACTCAAACGCCCGCATCTCCATAGCCGATCCTCCGATGATCGTCACGTCATATCCGAGGATACGGCTCCAAGCGGCGCCAGCCCGGCATTGCAGTCCTGCGTACGGAGTCTGTTGCGTCCGCAGCCACAGCCAACCGCCACATGGATGAAAAGCCGGATGAGCAACCTATGTTGTTATCGTTTGCACGGCGGTCCCGTGTTGCACAGGCAGGTCCGGCCGCCCGCCTCGTAGGGGATGTTGTGCTCGAAGTCGGACTGGTTAGCGGGTCGCCGGCAGACCGGTCCGGTGCAGGTGGCGTGCCGTATCCGGGACAGGTGCCGGAACTTGACCCCGGATCATGGCCCTTGGCCTGGTACCGGTGGTCGCAGTCCTGGGTGGTGACCGGGTCCAGGGTGATGATCAGATCGGGCCCGTCCCCGGGATGGTCAGCCGTCAGGTGCCGTATCCGCCGGGCGGCCGGCGGCCTTCAGCTGCCGCGCCCACCCGGTGATCCGCTGGTCGGCGGCCAGGACCTCGGCCGGGGGCAGCTCCCGGCCCATCAAAGCCGCGTTCCCGGAGTCCTCGGCCCACCGCTGCACCCGCGCGTGCGAAGCGGTGAGCGGTGGCGAGATGCGTGACCCCGGCGGCTCCTGGGTAAGCTGGGGCGCGTGCCCGACCACTACCGCGCGCCCGGCTGGTTTACGCGCAATGTCTTCAACCAGCTGGTGGCCTTCCTTACCCAGCGGGGCATCAGCGTTCTCGGCTCGCGGGTCCTGGCGGTGAAGGGCCGGACCAGCGGCGAGTGGCGTACCACGCCGGTGAACCTGCTCGCCCACGACGGCCACCGCTATCTGGTCGCGCCCCGCGGCGAAACCCAGTGGGTACGCAACCTGCGTGCCGCCGGCACCGGCGAACTGCGGGTGGGCAAGCGTGCCGAGAGCTTCCGCGGCAGGGAGCTCAGCGACGACGAGAAGGTACCGGTCCTGCGCGCTTACCTCAAGCGGTGGAAGGCAGAGGTCGGGATCTTCTTCGAGGGCATCGGGCCAGACTCGAGCGATGAGCAGATCCGCGCCATCGCGCCCAGGCATCCGGCGTTCGAGGTGCTTGCGGCGACCTAGGCGGCCGGCTTACGCGGCGTATCCGGTGGCCTTGTCCACCACCATCCGGACGACCACGCGGACGGCGCCTGGCCGGTCCTCACCCGGGTCCTTGCCGTCGTATTTCCATGCCAGCTGGGTATCAACCCGCCGGCCGACGTCCGGCGTCATCGACACCCGGCCGCGCAGCTCGACATAGTTCTCCGGATCCGCGGAATCGATCACGGTGACGCTGACGCGCGGATCCCGCAGCATGTTACGGTGCTTCACGCGTCCCTCGACCGTGGAGAACAGCAGGTCGCCGTCGTCGCGGCCGACCCACACCACGGAGGTCTGCGGGCTGCCGTCGGGATTGACCGTGGCCAGGACCGCGTAATTCCTGCCGTCGACCAGCCTGAGTGCCGATTCGCTGAGTGGGATGCCCATGGCGGCACGGTAGCAGCGCGCGACCGCGGGCCGCATTGCGCCGCTGGCCGGCGAGAATCCGGGGATGAGCCTTGACGCGTACGCTCCTTACGGTGCCATGGTCGAGACGACCCTCCGGCTGGTCACATGGAATGCGTGGGGCCGTTACGGTGAGTGGCCGTCCCGGGACGCCCGGCCAGGTGCGAACTGCTCGGCGTCCGCCCGTCCCGGCAAGCCCAGCTGTCTGACCACTACGGCGTGGCCGCCGACCTCCGCTACTAGCGCCGCGCGAACGCGTTCAGCCCGGTGTCGATGAGCCGGGCTGCGCGGCGGACGTCGGCGGTCACGGCCTGGTGAACCTGGGCGGGTGTGCGGGTGCCGTTCAGGTGTTTCGACAGGGCCTGGAACTGGATCCGCCACAGGCCAAGCAGGGCGGTCGCCGCGATCTGCGGCTCCGGGTCGTCCGGGTTCATCGTGGCCCGTTCGGCCAGGATGGCGGCGGCCACGGCGACGAACTGGTCCATCATGTCGCTTTGATGGGCCCGCAATGAGGGCGTGGCCTGGATCAGGGTGCCGAAGCGCTGGATCATGGCCCCGGCCCGGACCGGATCGTCCTGAGCGGCCAGCCAGGACGTCATGTCGGCCAGCTCGCGGTCGAGGATCCGCAGCGCCGCCTGGACCGGCGGGACGCCGGGATCGGCCAGGCCGGTCCGCAGCGAGGCCATCGTGGACTCCAGGCGGTCCAGGATCAGCGACTCCTTGGTGGGGAAGTAGTTGAAGACCGTCTTCTCCGATACCCCGCACGCCTCGGCGATGTCCGTCACCCGGACGGCGTCGAAGCCCTGCTCGAGGAACATCTGCGTCGCCGTGTCGGACAGCTGCTGGCGCATCAGGCGCTTCTTGCGCTCTCGCAGTCCTTCGGCCTGCGGCGTCCCGGCCCCCGGCGCCGTCCACGCCACCGTCTGGCTGCTCATGCCCTCAGCATAGTCTGGTCTCAGTATTATTTCTGCTACTATAAATTTCTAGCCGCTAGAAATAAGTGGCTCCGCCTTCGGCATCCGAGGAGTTTCCATGAGTGACATCCGGATCGAGCGTGACTACCCTCATCCGCCCGCCAAGGTCTGGCGTGCCGTGACCGACCCGGCGCTCATCCCGCTGTGGACTGCCACCGGCCAGGGAGGCCGCCCGGAGGGCTTCTCGACCGCGGTCGGCACGAAGTTCCGGTTCGTCGCGAAACCCAAGCCGGGCTGGAATGGCGTCGTGAACTGCGAAGTCCTCGAGGTGAACGAGCCGTCGCTGCTGCGCTACTCGTGGGCGGGCGACGATGGCGGCGGCGTGACACAGGTCGTCTACCGGCTCGAACCTCACGCCGGCGGCACGCGCTTCAGCTACGAGCACACCGGCTTCACCGGTATCAGCGGCTTCTTCATGGCCAGGCTGCTGGGCCGCGTCCGCGCGAAGATGCTCGGCGTGGGCCTGCCCGCGGTGCTGGACGATCTCGACGACCAAGGCGCGCTCCGCGCCGGGAGAAGCAAGGACGCCCGCTGACGGCTACGCCTCAGGCCGGCGCATGTGTCCGGAGGAATGCGCGCAGCGCCTCGTTGAATTCGCGCTCGGCTTCCAGGTTGGGCAGGTGGCCGGCGCCGTCGATCAGGAGCGGCTCGGGGCGCTTGAGGTGGGCGATGATCTCGGCGGTCACCGCGTCGTTGGACCAGGGGTCGGCTGAGCCCGTGCAGACCAGCGCGGGCAGGTCGAGCCCGGCGAGAACAGGCCGGTAGTCCGGTCGTTCGGCCCGGCCGCGGAGGGCTGCTGCCGCGCCCGCGGGCGGGGCCGCGGCCATCATGGCATCGATGCGCGCGCGGACGGCGGGCGGGCAGGACGGACCGTACAGGCCGGTGTGCATGTAGTCCACCAGGACACCCATCCCGTCCCGCTCGACCGCGTCGGCCCGTTCGCGCCGGGTCATCCGCTCGTGCGGTGTCACGGGTTCCGCGGTCGTGGCGACCAGGCCGATCGCCCAGTAGCGGTCCGGCTGCGCCGCGGCCAGTTCCATCGTCACCAGCCCGCCCATGCTCAAGCCGACGATCGCCGCGCGCACGATGCCCAGGTCGTCGAGCAGTTCCTCGACGTCGGCGGCGTACTCGCGCATCGTCACGCAGTGCGGGCTGACCGGGCTCTCGCCGAAGCCCCGCAGGTCGGGCGCGAGAACGCGGAAGCCGTCACGCAAGGCGGCAAGCTGCGGCGCCCACAGCGTGCGATCGAACGGGTGGCCGTGGATCAGGACCACGCAGTCACCGCGGCCGGCTTCGTCATAGGCGAGCCTCATTCCAGCGAGCGTAACCGCAAGACCCGTGCTCGGGGCCGCCGCTGGTCAGGTCGCGGTGGCGCCGTATCCGCTGGGTGGCGGATGTCTCGCCTGCGCCGCATTGGGACGCTGGCATACAGGTCATCACGCGCCTTTCCTTATCGGGCGGCACCCGGGCGGCAGACACCGGCAGTTGGCCGGTTGCTAGACGACCCGGTAGAGCTCGTACTCGACCTGCTTGGGGCCGGAGAGCCGCCCGCGGCCGATGAACAGGGACTGCGTGAGCCAGCCGTATGTGTCGTTGCTGACGTCGAACTGGGGTGTCATGCACATGTACTGGTCGGCGAACGTGGTCTCCCGGCCGCTGGCCAGGGCCTGGGAGAACTCCTCGTCTCCGCGGATCAGGGCGGCGTCGTAGCGCATGAGGATCAGCGACCCGTCGCCGGTGAGGAATTGCGTTCGCTGGTCCTGGCGGCGGATGCCGTTGCTGTCGATCCGGATCCAGTCGGTTCCCGGCATCGCCAGGCTTGCCGTGATCCGCGGCCCGGCCAGCGTGGCTTCGGCGACCTTCCAGCACAGCCGGGGCGGCGAGCCGGTCGTGGGTCCCAGCGGTCCCTCGATCCGCTCAGCGAAGGTCATCTCGTACTCAACCTCGAGCATCGTTTTACCCCGCTTCATCTGCCTGGAACTGCCTCTGGCCAGCCGTGTTTACCGGCCAGGTGCACCCTGTACGTCGGCGAAGCGCGGGGCCCAGGCCTCGCACGCGACCCGGGCGCCGTTGGCGGTGAAGCTGATGGCGTGGTACCAGCCCGCGAGCATCGTCAGGTCGAGGAGCTGCTCCTCGCTGAACTGCCCGGCCAGCCGGTGCCACAGGTCGTCGCCGATGCTTGCGGAGTCGTGCAGGGCGTCGGCCGCCTCGATGAGCAGCCGGTCCCGTTCGCCGGTCCAGCACGGATCACCCGCGCCGCCGTGCGCGAGGGAGGTGATCTGCTGGCTGGACAGGCCGGCCCGCTCGGCGAAGAACGCCACGTGCACGCCCCACTCGTACTCACACCGGCAGCGGGCGCACGTCCGGTCGATGATGATCTCGCGGTCGCGCACCGACAGCGAGAGCCGTTTGCTGAGCTCGTAGCCGCCCCAGCCGCTCATGGCCGCGGTCATCGGAAGGTTCCGCGCGAAGGTGCGGAAGAGCAGGATCGGCGGCACGCCGGGCGGCATCATGGCCTCGAGCCGTTCGGCCACGGGGGGCGGATACGGCGGGCGGACGGGATCGACCCGGGCTGTCATCGGGCCCTCCTCTGCTGTTTCTGATTCCGAAACGCCATAACCAAGGTATCGTTTCTGATATCGAAACGCAAAGGGGTGTCATGGCAGCGCGGATACCACGTCCCGGCGCCCCGGTCCGGGGATCGGCAACCGGCCGGCCGCTGATGGCGGCGATGGATCTCCTGGGGCGGCGGTGGGCGCTGCGCATCCTCTGGGAGCTGCGCGACGAGCCGCTCGGGGCTCGAGCGCTGCGGAGCCGGTGCGACCGGATGTCGTCCAGCGTGCTGTACGAGCGGCTGGAAGAACTCACCGAGGCGGGCCTGCTGGCCCGTGACGAAGCCGGCGCCTACCTGCTCACCGACCTGGGAGCGGCCATCGGGCCGGCCCTGGAATCCCTCGACTCCTGGGCCAGGCGCTGGTCGGACGCGCTTCAGCAGGCGAGCCACCCTGCCGTTTAATCCGGCGCCAGGAGCCGCCGCGCCGCACCAGGAGCCGCCGCGCGCCAGTCTCCGCGGAGGCCTGCTCGCCGAATTGGCCGTGCACGTAGCCCGTACTACCCAGGTTGAACTCGTAGTGGATGGGATCACCAGGGTTCGAGCTTGAGCCCCGGTGCGGGCACTTCCGCACGGGGGAGCAGGAGGTGACACGGGCCCGCAGCCCGGCCAGGAGATCCCGCTTGAGCAGATGAGCGACGGGGCGCTAGCGCGGATGCGGCCGGACCTGAGCATCGGCGCCGCCCTTGGCCCGCCGGGCGGCAACGTCCGGGTGACGGCAGCCCGGGAGCTTGGCACATACGCGTCGCCTGGGCGACAATGCCGGGATGGCTCGTGATGACAGCTGGGCCCAGGTGCGGCGGGCGGCCTTGCCCCTTCTGGACGGGGCCAGGCCCGCGGGGGCGCTCGGGTGGGTGCCCCGTGTCGCCCCCGTTGTGACCCAGGCCGCCGTCGGGGCCGGGCACTGGGCCGCCGGGCGCCGGCGGCGGGCCCTGGCCGCGTGGACGAGCGCTGCTGGCTACGGGCTGGTGGCGTGGGGCCTGGGCACGGAAGCGCCGACCCCGGCCGAGGCGCGACAGAAAATGCAACAGAACATGCAACAGAACATCCAGCGGCTGCAACGGGAGGGCCGGTTGCGCAAGCCTGGCCCCGAGGCCCCCGCTGCCGCCCGGACGCCGACACCCGCGGCCCGCCGCCTGGAGCGCCACCTAGCGCGGGCCGTCCCCTTGTTCAGGGTCACGGGCACCCCCCAGTACAAGCTTGCTTCCACTGCCGTGGGGATGGTCATCGGCGTGTGGTGGGACCTGCGCCACCCGCGGCGGCTGACGGTACTCGCGATCGCCAGCGGATCCTATACCGTCGTGTTCTATGTCCCCTGGGTGGCCCGGGCCGTGCAGCGGCGCAGGCCGAGGATCGCCGCCGGGTACGCCCTGGTCATGGCCGGAGCGGTAGCCCGGCTGCGGGCAGCATCGGCTGAACCGCTCCGGTAACAGCAGGCCCGCAGCGGCCCCCGCGGCAACAGAACACCGGGAAACCGAGGAAGGCATGCAGCCTGCAGCCGCGCCTGCTCGCGCCGCCGCTGCTCGCCAGGGTGTACCTCCGTTGCGCATATCGCATACCGCATACCGCATACCGCGGTCATATGCCCGCAGCCAGCCGACGTCACGACCCGAACTCTACGAGTTCAGCCTGTGTATGCCCGGGCAAAGACGATATAGGTGCTCTCGTCCGGGATTCTGCAGTCTGTGCAGTTGGCGTGCTGTACGGTTTATCCGTATTAGCCATAGTCCCGCTTGCGTGCACGCACCATCGTTCGCTGGACGTGACCAGGCCGCTTCTTCGTGTGGCCGATCCTGTCTCTTCAGGCAATTCTTTCCCGCCGAGAGCAGAACCGGCACGCCTTATGGCTTCCGAACATGGGTGCCGGCCGGATTCGCTAGGCCGGCGGTTGCGGCTGCCGGGTTCCGTCCTGGTTTATGGCCATAAATGTCGATATGGAGTCACAACTTTCACTTCTGACCTATCGAGAATCAGGACAGAGTGATGTGATCTTCATAACAGGTCGGCCCAGGCGGGAAATGACCGCCGGTCTTACTGTGCTTATCGGGGGGCGTGACGCTGCGTGCTTGTGGCGATGTTCCGGGGGAAGGATGGACTTAAGCGCGGGGCGTGGACTGCCGAGGACAGTGCGCAAGAGGGCGGTGCGCACGAGGGCAGTGCGCACGAGGGCAGTGCGCAAGGGCGGAACGGTGAGCTTTGGGAGACGCCGTGAGATGGCGACGGCATGTGCTGGCGGGATATCTCATCTGGGTGACATTGCTCATCGCGGCTTACTACGGCCTGCCCGGCCTGCGCGTCGGGGCGTGGGGCCTGATCGGCCTGAGCGGCGTGGTGGCCATCGTGGCGGGCGTCGTCATCAACCGCCCGGCCCGCAAGGCGCCGTGGCTGCTGCTGGCCGGCGCGAACCTGAGCTTCACCGCCGGTCAGGTGAGCTTCCTGGTGCTGACGCAGATCCTGGCGGCGAAGGTCCCGTTTCCGTCCTTCGCCGACCTGCTGTACCTGGTGACGTATCCGCTCTACGCCGCCGGGCTGCTGATCTTCATCTGGTGGCGCACCCCGGACCGGGACCGGCGCAGCCTGATCGATGCCCTGATCCTGACCACCGGGCTCGCCCTGCTGTCGTGGGTCTACCTGATCCTTCCCTACGTGCACAACCCCGAGCTGTCCTGGATCCAGAAAAGCGTCGCGATTTCCTATCCGCTCGGCGACGTGCTCGTGCTGGCGATGATCGCCCGGCTCCTCGTCCCCGGAACGGGGCGGACCAGGTCGGTCCACCTGCTGACCCTCGGCACCATCGGGATGCTGGCGTCCGATGTGTCGTTCGGCCTGCTCCAGCTGCACGGGTCGTTTCGCGCCGGCACCATCGTCGATCTCGGCTGGGCGGTCTTCTACAGCGCGTGGGGCGCCGCGGCCCTCCATCCCAGCATGTCCGAGCTGACCCGGCCGGTGTCGAGGCAGCAGGCCGAGACGTCGCCCGTCCGGCTGACCGTGCTCATGCTCGCGTCGCTGATCGCCCCGGCCGTCTTGTTCGTCCAGGGGGCCGGCGACCGGTACCGCGACGACGGCGTGATCGCGGTGTTCTCCGCCCTGCTGTACCTGCTGGTGCTCTCGCGGCTGTGGGACATGGCGGCCTCGCACCGTCGCGCCCTGAGCCGTGAGCGCGCGGTCCGGCGGGCGGGCGCGTCCCTGGCTTCGGCGGTCACCGTGCAGGAGGCCGCCACCACGGTCCGGGGCGCGGTGGCCGCCCTGCTCGACCAGCGGGCTCGGGGCGAAGCGCTGCTCGTGGTGCGTCATGAAGGCAACCTCCGCGCCGTGGCCACCAGGGGCGGCGATTCGCCGCGGGCGGATCAGCTGGCCGCGCTCATCGAGACCCGCCTGCCGCTGCTGACCGGATCGCGTCCGCTTTTCGTGCCCGCGACCGCGCTCGGCGAGGGGGGCAGGGGACTGCTCCACGGCTGTGACGGGATCTTGCTCTGCCCGGTCACGCTCAAGGACCGGCCGTCCGGGGATCCGCTCATCGGGGTCCTGGCGGTGTCCGGGGACGAGCGAACCATGACCGACTTGTCCGCGATCCTCGAAATCCTGGCCCAGCAGGCGGCCCTGGCCGTCGAGCGCGTCATGCTCAGCCAGGAGGTCATCCGGCGGGGGAGCCAGGCCTACTTCCGCACCCTGGTCCAGGACACCTCGGACGCCATCTTGATCATCGGTGACGACGGGGAGGTCAGGTACGCCACTCCCTCGGCGAGGAGCATCTTCGGCGACGTCGGCGTGGAGGGCGCCTGCCTCTGCGATCTGGTGAAGGACAGCGAGCGGGACGAGGTCACCCGTGCGCTGGCCCGCATGCGGCAGCACGTGGGCCGCGCCTCTTACTGCGAGGACATGCGGATCACCCGCCGTGACGACGTCGGCGTTCAGGTCCAGGTCAGGTGCAGCGACCTGCGCGACGACAGCACGGTCGGCGGCCTGGTGCTCACCCTGCGGGACGTGACCGCGCAACGCCGGCTTGAGGATGAGCTGAAGCACCGGGCCTTCCACGACGCGCTGACCGGGCTTCCCAACCGCCTGCTGTTCCAGGACCGGGCCGCCGGGGGCCTGGCCCGGACCCGGCGTGACGGGACGACGGCCGGCGTGCTCTTCGTGGACCTGGACGACTTCAAGGTCGTGAACGACACGATGGGCCACAGCATCGGCGACGAACTCCTGGTGGCGGCCGGGACACGGTTGTCGGCCGTGGTACGGGACTGCGGCGCCGTGGCGCGGCTGGGCGGCGACGAGTTCGCGCTGCTCATCGAGAACGTCGAGGATTCCGCCGCGGTCGATGCGTTCGCTGAGCGCATCGTCCAGGCGTTCGGCGAGCCCTTCGCCCTCGCCGAAGGGTCAGTGGTCTCGACGGCCACCGTCGGCGTGGCCACCACGCAGGACAGCGCCGACGTGGACGAACTGCTCCGCCATGCGGATCTGGCCCTGTACGCGGCGAAGGCGGCCGGCAAGCGGCAATGGCGCCGGTACCTGCCCGTTCTCAGCGCCGGGATGGTCCGGCGGCGCGAGGTGCAGGCGGCCCTGGAAGACGCGGTGAAGAACTCCGCGTTCACCCTCGTCTACCAGCCCATCGTCGCGCTGACCGACGGCGAGATCACCGGCTTCGAGGCCCTGGTGCGGTGGAGTCATCCTCAGTGGGGCGTGATGCGGCCCGGCCAGTTCATCGAGCTGGCCGAAGAAACCGGCCACATCGTCCCCCTCGGCTCCTGGGTGCTCGGGCAGGCGGCGGCGGACATCGTCCAGTGGGTGCGCCGGGCGCCGCGCGAGGCGCCGCTGTATGTCAGCGTCAACGTGTCGGCCCGCCAGTTCCGTAATCCCGGCTTCGTCGACGGCGTGCGGCGGGTCCTGGCCGAATCGGGCCTGCCGCCGGCGGCACTGATGCTCGAGCTCACCGAGAGCGTCCTGCTGCACCGGGACGAGCGGATCCACGCCGACCTCATGGAGCTGAAGGTCATCGGCGTGAAGCTGGCCATCGACGACTTCGGCACCGGCTACTCCTCGCTCAGTTACCTGCGGGAACTGCCGGTAGACGTGCTCAAGATAGACAAGTCCTTCGTCGACGGGATCGGCACCTCGGAGCAGCGGCTGGCCCTGGTGGAAGGCATCATCCGGATCGCCAGGACGCTGCACCTCAACGTCATCGCGGAAGGAATCGAAACCGAGGTACAGCGAGATCTGCTGGTCTCGATGGGGTGCCAGTTCGGGCAGGGATACCTGCTGGCGATGCCGGTGGAAGCGGACGGGGCCGAGGCCCTGGTACGGATCGGGCGAAGCCTGGTCCGCGAGCTGCCCCCGCGCGGGCCGCTGACCATGACCCGCCCTTAGGCCGTGTCCATCCGGCGGTTCCTGAAGCCCCCGGATCTGAGGGATGACCTGCATTTCCTGGCCGAGGTGCGACATCCTGGCCGGGGACCTGGCATGACACCAGACGAAACCATCCGTCAGGCGGCCGCGTTCTACCAGAAATACCGCATTGAAAATCAGCCGGACGGCCTGGGGCATCGTGTGCCCGGCACCACCCCCCGAGCGTCCGGCGATGGGAGTCAGCCGCCATGATCCTCGTCCATGCGGGCAACCGCGTCGACGGCCCCGGCCGACCCGGGCCACGCTTCCCGGAGGCCCAGGTGCCGTTGCTGGAACGGCGACTTGGCCGGTTCCTTGACGTGCTCAGGCCGCGGGCGGTGGTGAGTGCGGCGGCCGCGGGCGCCGATCTCGTCCTGCTCGAGAAAGCGCTGGCCACGAGGGGGGTGGCCATCCATGTCGTGCTGCCCTTCGATGCCGCCCGGTTCCGCGAAACCTCGGTCGCGGACCGCGGTGCCGCCTGGACGGCCCGGTATGACCGCGTGCTGGCGGCGCTGCGGGACCGTGACGGGTGCCAGCTGATCGAGTTCGGCGAGGCGCCGGACGATGCGGGGTACCGAGCGGGCAACCAGCACCTGCTTGACCATGCGCGGCAAATCGCGGGCGACGACGGCGTGCTCGCCCTGGCCGTTCGGCCCCATCGCGATCCAGCCGCCCCCAGCATGACCGACGATTTCGCTGATGCGGCCGGGCTGCGGGGGATCACGACGATTGACATCGACCCTGGTATCCGCGAGGCCGAGATGCGGGAGGCGTTCGTCGCGATGCCGTTCGGCCAGAAGACCTACAGACGCCGCAAGGTGGACTGCGACGCGACCTTCGCCAAGGTCATCGTGCCGGTGCTGGAGGACGCCGATCTCGCCTGGAAACGCGAGGACCGCAGCCTGGACGCGGGCATCATCCACGTGGGCATGATCGAGCAGCTCAGCAACGCCGACATCGTGGTGGTCGACACCATCACCGAGAACGCCAACGTGTTCTACGAGCTCGGCCTGCGCCACGCGTTCGCCGACAAGACCACGATCCTGCTCGGGCCGGTGGGTACCTCGCCGCCCTTCGATACCCGGCCCATCCGGCACTTCCCCTACCAGCTGTCGGGAGCCGCCATCACCGACCGGGAGGCCCTGGAGGCCATCACCCGCCTCCAGGGCGTCTTCGATCGCGAGCACCTGGCGGCGGCCAGGCGCGACAGCCCGGTCTTCGAGCTGTTCGAGGTGGCGCCGGGCCAGGCGGCACCGGGTCAGGATGCGGGCAGGCGACGACTCCAGCCCAGGGGAGGCAGCGACGGGGCGCCGCAGGTGCTGGCCGACCTGCACCAGCGCGTGAGCGCGGCCGCCGGCCGCGGCGACATCGCCGAACTCGGGCAGCTGGCTGAGGAGATTCCGGCTCAGCTCGAGCGTGGCGAGCAAAAGCAGCTGCTGCTTATCATCGGCATCGCCCTGCGCGAGCACAAGGAGTGGGACCGGGCGGTGCAGGTGCTGCGGCCCCTCGGCTACGACCCGGCCGAAGGCCGCTACCAACTCTGGGCCCAGCAGCTCGCGATGGCGCTGCGCCGGCGGGGCGAGGACCTGGCGAAGGGCGGACAGAGCCCGGAGTCACTGTGGCGAGAGGCGCAGGGCCTGCTCGATGGCGTGCTCGCCATCGACAAGGACCCGGAAACCTGCGGGATCGCCGGAGGCCTGGCCAAGCAGCGAGGGGTCCGCGAACTCAGGGACGGCCAGCGCGTCCTGGCCCGCGCGCATCTCGAAAAGGCCGCCGCGCTGTACCTGGAAGGCACCGAGGCGGAGCCCGCCAACTTCTACACCTCCCTGAACGCCGTCACCACGCTGCGGATCCTGGCTCAGCATTTCGGCGGCCCGCCCGAGATGCTCGCCCAGGCCCGGGAACTGCTCCCGGTCGCGCTGTATATGGCGCGCAACGCCCTGAAGCGGGACCCTGACGACTTCTGGGCGGTCGTCACCGTTGCCGAGCTCATCCTGACCGCCTACCTCCTCGGCGGCAGCGAAACCGAGGACGATGTAATCGAGGCATACGCGCGAGCGGCCGCGCTGCCAGCCAAACCCGACTACGTGACATCGGTCGATAACCAGCTGGACCTGTACCGCCGGGCCGGCGACCCGGCGGAGCTGATGGACCAGATCGGGGCACTCTTCGCCGGCGGCCGGGGCTCCTAGAGCCTCCAGGTCAGGAACACGCTGAGCGGGTCAGGGCGGTAATCCGCGAACGGCTCGCAGTACTCGAACCCGAACTTCTGGTAGAGCCCGCGAGCCGGCCGGAGGAACTCAGCCGAACCGGTCTCCAGGCTCAGCCGGGTGAACCCCAGCATTTCCCGCACGTGCTCGTCGAGGAACCTCCCTATGTCCGGGCCGGTCAGGTCGTCGACCACGATCTGAACCGTCATCTTTCCAGCCTAACGAGCCGGGGCGCGTGCCCATGCTCCCGTCCGCGCGCGATCGTCAACTGCCCGTTTCCGGGATCTCGTCCGCACCTTCAAGCAGGGCGCGGCGCATCTCGTCGAGGTCGGCGGTGATGACGGCGTACAAGCCGGACCGGGCCGAGCCGGCCTGGCGGACCGCGATGAGGGAGGTGCCCTCCCATGTCCGCTGCGTGCTGAAGTCGTAGCCGGGGAACTCGTCCGCCAGCTGGCTTAGCCGCGCCGGTTCGCTGATCACGGTCATCGGCTAAAGTACGAATCCGTACTTTAGGTTCATGCCGGTTACTCTAAGCCTGTGGCCGAAACCAGGCAGCTGCCCGCCGGGGCCGGCGATGAGGACCTGCTCCGCGCCGCGTGCCGCGGGTTTCTCGCCTTCCTGGCCGACGAGCCTGCCTTTGCCCGGGTCTTCTACATCCACATGCCGGCGGCCGGCCCGGCGGCAGCCAGCAGGCTCGACGCCGGGCCCCGCCTGTTCGCCGAGCTGAACCGGAGGTGGCACCAGCGTGCGCGCGAGCGCCACCCGGACTGGCCGGCCGTCCCGCCGGACGCCTACCTCGCCGTCGCCGGCGCCACGGCGGAACTGGTGCGGTCCAGGGTCTACGCCGGCCGCACCGATACCCTGCCGGACCTCGAGGACACGCTGGTGTCGCTTCATCTCGCGGTTTTCGCCGCTCGCGCCTGGCCGGGACCGTGACGGGCTCCTGCCCGAAGCACATGGTGATGGGCCCGTGCGGCGGCGTGCGCGCCGACGGCAGCTGCGAGGTCGTCCCGCGCCCGTGCGTGTTCCCGGCCCCGGCGCCATGGGCCGAGCCGGTGCCGCCGGTTCCGCTGGCCACGGTGCCGGTGATCCTGACGGACTTCAGCTCGGAGCCGTATTCGGTGCCGATGCTCAGGTCGGTGGCGAAGACGCTGGCGCCGACCTGCGACGCCGTCCTGGTCGGGGAGCATCAGGACCGGCCCGATTACCCGCCCGCCCTGCTGGCGTCGATGCTGCAGGACGCCGGAGTGCGGCCGTGGATGACGCTCGCCTGCCGGGACAGGAACCGGATCGTCCTGGAGCAGGAGCTGTCCGGCCTGCGCCACCTGGGGGTCGATGCCGTCCTGTGCGTCACCGGCGACGCGCGGGCCTACGACGTCCGGCCGGACGTGACGCAGGTCTTCGACCTCGACGGGCCGCGGCTGGCGGCGCTCGCCGCGTCCGTCGGCATCGCCGCGGCCGTCCCGGAGACCCCGGCGGCGCCGCCGCGGCGGCTGCGCGCCTTCCGGCTGGCCCAGAAGCAGCGGGCCGGGGCGGCGGCCGCGGTGCTCAACCACGACACGGTGCCCTCGGTGACAGGCTTCATGGCGGACGCGGCGCGGGCCGGGGTGACCATCCCGGTCATCGCCGCGGTCGCCGTCTTCACCGACGAGCCGTCGGCGGCAGCGCTCAGCGGGCTCCCCGGCCTCG
This sequence comes from uncultured Actinomycetes bacterium, assembly GCA_963722275.1. GTDB lineage: Bacteria > Actinomycetota > Actinomycetes > Streptosporangiales > Streptosporangiaceae > Palsa-504. The sequence goes on from CAVRMX010000010.1 coordinate 19,422, forward strand.
AACTCGATCCGGCTGGCGTGCGCCGCGTGCTCGACGATCCCGATCCGGTCGCGGCCGGCATCGCCGCCGCGGCCAGCGAGGCCCGGTCGCTGCTGGACATCCCCGGCGTGGCCGGCGTGAACATCTCCGGCGCGGCGTCGGCCCGCGGCTACGAATTCGCCGCACAGGTCAAGGCCGAATTGGCGGTGCGCATCCGGGAAGAACGCGACCATGACCGGTGACGTCGCCGACCCGATGGCGGCCGAGTTCGACACTGTGGCCGAGTGGACGGCCCAGGTGGCCGCCGACCTTGGCCCGGAGTACTTCGTCCCGTCCGGCTGCCGGGGGAGCGGGAAGCCCGCGGCCCTGGACTGGCTGCTGGCCGGCCTCGCGCCCCGGCCCGGGGACCTGCTCCTGGACGTCGGGGCGGGCATCGGCGGCCCCGCCGCCTACGCGGCCGGCCAGGCCGGCGTCCGGCCGGTCCTGGCGGAACCCGAGCCGGGCGCGTGCCGTGCGGCGGCCAGGCTCTTCCGCGCGCCCGTCCTGCAGGCCGACGCGACCGCCCTGCCGTTCGCCGGCGCCTCGGCCCGGATGGCGTGGTGCCTGGGCGTCCTGTGCACCGTGCCCGCCCCGTCCCAGCTGGCCATGCTGCGCGAGATGCGCCGCGTCGTGCGCCCAGGCGGGCGGATCGGCTTGCTGGTCTACCTGGCCGCCGTGCCGAAGCTGGACGATCCGCCGCAGGGAAACCACTTCCCGGCCCGCACCGACCTGAGCTCCTTGTTCCGCCGCGCGCGCCTCGGCGTGCTGGGCGCGGCCGATGCCCAGGACATGCCGGAGCCGCCGGCCGTCTGGCAGCACCGCGCCGCCGCCGTCGAGCGCGAGCTGCAGCGCCGGTTCGGGCCCACGCCGCAGCTGTCGGCGGCTACCGAGCAGAGCGACCGGATCGGCCACCTGCTCGCCTCCGGCCAGCTCACCTCCCAGGTCATCCTGCTGCGACCAGAGTGATGGGCAGAGAGTGAGGGGAAGATCATGACCACACCGCCCGGGTTCGAGTACCAGCAAGTGGACGTGGCCGGCGTCATCGTCAACTGCGCGATCGCGGGGTCGGGTCCGCCCGTGCTCATGCTGCACGGCTACCCGGAGAACCACCTCATGTGGCGGGACGTCGCCCCCGCCCTCGCCGGGGACCACACCGTCGTGCTGGCCGACCTGCGCGGCTACGGCGACTCCGGCAAGCCCGCCCCCGACGCCGCCGGGGAGGTGTACGCCAAGCGGTCGATGGCCCGCGACCAGGCGGGGCTCATGCGGCAGCTCGGCTTCGAGCGGTTCCAGCTGGTCGGCCACGACCGGGGCGCCCGTGTCTCGCACCGGCTGGCGCTGGACTACCCCGACGCCGTCACCCGGCTCGCCGTCCTGGACATCGTGCCGACCCGCCACGTCCTAAACCACGTGACGCGCACCATGGCCACGGCCTATTTCCACTGGTTCTTCCTCCCCGTCGGGAACGGCGTCCCCGAGCACCTGATCGGCGCGGACCCCGGGTTCTGGATCCGTTCCATATTCCGCTCGCTGCTCGGCGCGGGCACGAGCATCGACGCGGCGGTGATGGAGGACTACATCCGCTGCTTCAGCGACCCAGGGACGATCGCGGGCTCCTGCGCCGACTACCGTTCGGCGGCGAGCATCGACCTCGTCCACGACGACGAGAGCTTTGCCGCCGGGCAGAGGATCGGATGCCCGGTCCTCGTGCTGTGGGGGGCGCAGGCCTTCGTCGGCCGCGAATACGAGCCGCTCAGCGTCTGGCGGGAGTACGCCGCCGACGTCCGCGGCCAGGCCCTGCCCACCGGTCACTTCCTGCCCGAGGAAGCGCCGGACCTGGTCATCGCCGCCCTGCGCGATTTCCTCGGCTGAGGCGAGGTAGCGTGGCGTCCATGTCGTCGACCTGGCCCGAGGTGTCCTATCAGCAGTGGCGCGCGACGTGTGACACGCTGCACGCCCATACCCAGGTTCTGGGCAAGCTCGCGGTGGCGCTCGCCCCGCCCGAGCCGCAGCTCCAGCACGCGGCGCTGCGCCTGACCGCGCGGGGCTGGGAGACGTCGCCGCTGCCCGCACCCGACCGTTCGGGTTCATTGGCTGTCGTCCTTGACCTGCGGGCGCACGAGGCGGTGGTCGAGCACAGCGGCGGCCGGACCGCCCGCGTCCCGCTCACCCCGCACCGGCCGGTCGGCGCGGTCACCCGGGACGTACTGGCCGCGGTGCGCGACCTGGGCGGCCCGGTGAAGATCGACCCGACGCCGCAGGAGGTCCCGTGGCAGGTCCCGCTGGACACCGACGACGAGCACGCGCACTACGACCCCGGCCAGGTCAGCGGCTACTTCGCCGCGGCCACCCAGGCCGCGCAGGTGCTGGCGGCGTACCGGGCGCCGTACCGCGGCCGCTCCACCCCGGTCAACGCGTGGTGGGGGTCCTTCGACCTGGCCGTGAGCCTGTTCTCCGGGCTGCCGGCCGAACCGCCGTCGGGCGACTTCATCATGCGCAACGCGATGGACGCGCAGGAGGTCGCCGTGGGCTGGTGGCCGGGCGACGCGCGCTACGGCAAGGCGGCGTTCTACGCGTACGCGCACCCGGCCCCGGCCGGCTTCGACGGCATGACGCTCTCCCCGCCGGCGCGCTGGGATGCCACGCTGGGGGAGTACGTCCTGGACTGGGACGACGTCCGGGCCGCCGCGGACCCGTTCGCCACCGCGCTTGAGTTCGCCCGTTCGGCCTTCCGGCACGCCTGTGCCGTCTGCGGGTGGGACCCGGGGCTGGCGGCCAGCGCCGACGGGACGCCGCCGCCGGTCATCTAGGGCACCGGTGCGGTGGCCGCCTGCCCTGGCCGGCGACACTATCCCGAACGGGCGCGGCTCTCAGCCCGGATTACCGCCGAACGCCGCCGCGGCGAGGCGCACGACCTCCTCGTGCGGCACGTCCTTGATGTGCTGGTCGATCGCCCAGCGATGGCCGAACGGGTCGATGAACTGCCCGGTGCGGTCGCCCCAGAACGCGTCGTGCAGCGGCTCGAACTCGGTCGCGCCCGCCTGCAGCGCCCGCTGCCACACCGCGGCCGCGTCCCCGACGGCCAGGTGCAGCGCCCCGTAGGTGCCGCCCAGCGTCAGCGGCGAGACCACGCCCATGTCCGGGAACTCGTCCGAGATCGCCAGCGTGCTGTCGCCGAAGCGCAGCTCGATGGTCAGCACCTGACCGCCGGGCAGGGTGATCCGGCTGGTTTCCTCCGCGCCGAGAACCGAGCCGTACCAGGCGGCGGCCGCGTCGGGGTTCCTGGTGACCAGATGACATGTCAGCGTGCTCATGCCGCTTACTATACATAGTGTTCAGACGGAATGTATAGACGCGAGGATGGGTAGGCTCCCGGTCTATGGCTCCATCATCACGGGCTGGCTCATCCTGGCCCGCCCGCCGGCCTCACGGGCGCCGGTCCGCCTCCGGCGGCACCACGGACCTGCGCGAGGCCATCCTGGCCGCCACCGCCGGGCTGCTCGCCGACCGCCAGTTCGGCGAGCTGGCCGTCAGCGACATCCTCGCCGCGGCCGGCGTCTCCCGCGGCAGCTTCTACTTCTACTTCGACAGCAAGCAGGACGTGCTGGCCGAACTCGTCCGGCGCGCCGTCGCCCGCGGCCACGCCGCCGCGGCGCCGTGGCTGGCCGTCCCGGCCGACCCGGTGGCCGCGCTGCGCGCCGGTATCACCGCCGGGGCGCAGCTGTGGCAGGCGAGCGCGCCCGTGCTGCGCGCCATCGTGGAGAACTGGCGCACCGACCCGCGCCTGGAGGCGCTGTGGACGGAGCAGATGCAGACCTTCACCGACGCCACCGTGGCCCAGATCAGCGCCGACCCGCGCGCCCGGCAGCGCCTGGCCGGCCAGGACATCCCCGCCGTCGCCGCCGCGCTGACCTGGCTCGGCGAGCGCCTCTACTACCTCGCGGCGGCGGGTATCCCGCCGTTCGACGACCAGGACACCCTGGTCAGCACCCTGCTGCAGATCTGGATCTCGACCCTTCAGCTGGACACGTCGACGCCGTAGCGCGCCGCGAGCGCCTTGACGCCCAGCGCCTGGCCGGTCAGGCTCAGCACCTCCGGGTCACCGGCCAGCGCGGCGATGGCCCGCCCCACTCCCTCCGGGGACTGCGACGCGGACAGGTCCACCTGGTCCGCGAACTGCAGGACGCCCTCGGTGCGCACCCAGTCCGGGTGCACGGCCACCGAGGCCACACCGTGCTCGCCGAACTGGATCGCGGCGGCCAGCGCCAGGCGGTCGTCCGCGGTCTTGGCCATCGCGTAGGCGGCGCCGAACGCGTGCTGCTCGGTCTCGGGCACCGCCACCGACACGGTCACCACCAGGCTGTGCGGGGTCGCGATGAGCAGCGGCGCGCACACCGCGGTCGCGACGTAGTGCGCCCGCACCCCGCCGCCGAACATCTCGTCGAACAGCTCGAGCGGCTGCTGCCAGAGCGGCGCGTTCCATTCTTCCCACGCGCCGGCGTTGAGCCGTTCGTACCCCGCCCACGCGTTGTTGACGAGCAGGTCCAGGCGGCCGTGATCCGCCCCGATCCGGGCCGCGACCGCCTTGACCGCCGCGTCGTCCCGGTGATCGCACGGCACCGCGACGCCCTGCCCGCCGGCCGAGGTCACCGCGTCCGCGGCCTGTTCCACCGTCCCGGGCAGGTGGCCGGTCCGTTTGGCCGCCGAGGACCGCGCGGTCACGTACACCACCCAGCCGGCCCGCCCGAGGGCCACCGCGACCCCGCGGCCGACGCCGCGGCTGGCCCCGGTCACCCAGGCGACCCGCGCCGGACCACCCGCATCCGTCATGCGCTCACCCTAACGCGGGCGTGTCCGGCTGGCCCGAGAACCGTTCTTGGCTATGTCCGAGCTGCGCCCGGTTGAGGAGCTTCGTGATCGCGGCGGCGATTTCGTCTTCCCAGGGTTCTCTGGGGTACCGGGCCGGATCATAGGCGGGCAGCGCGGGGATGTCCTCGCCCAGTTGCCGCAGCAGGGTTTTCGCGCGGTCCAGGGCGTGCCTTCTGACGTGCGGTTCTCCGTCGGCCCAGGCGTACCGGTAGGCGGCTTGCGCGTGTCTGGCCGCTTGTTCGGTGTCGCCGAGAGCGCGCCAGAGTTCGGCCAGCGCAAGGTGAGCGGGGTCTCGTCCGGCGGACAAGCGGAGTGCCTCCTCGCGAGCGGCGGGAAGCTGCTGCAGGTGGAAGCGGGCTAGCGCGAGCAGGGTCTCCGATTCTGGATCGGGGAAGCCTGATTCGTGGGCCATCCGGATCGCATCTTGGAGGCTTTCCGCGGCCAGGGCGTGCTCGCCGCGGGAAATTCGCCATTCACCTCGCAGTCGGTGCAGGATGCGTATCGCTTTGCGGTTCTGCCCGGTGCGTGCCAGGAGTTCAGCGGCGGCGAGGTCCTCCTCGGTCAGGCGCCCCTGGGGGAATAGCATCAATTCCGAGCGGTATTGCTCGGCATCTCCTGGGCGATAAATGTGGCGGGGCCAGTCGCGTCCCATCGGATCGAGCAGATTCCACATCTCTTCGGCCTCATCCCAGCGGCCCGGCACAGCGAGGGCTGTCAAATGACTAAGTCGAGCACGAAACAGGTCAACCGGCTTCATCTAGCGCTTCCGCCAAACGGAGGGCAAGCATGGAATAGCGCTCGGATAGCGCCAGCCGGTTCAGGTCGTAGAAGTTCTCCGAAAGGTTGATTAGATTTATCCGCACGTTGCGCCAGTCTTGGATCGGGACATAGAGCCTTCACGGCCACCTGATCAAGCTTCAGCGGATTGCATGAACTCGACCTAGCCCAGCAAAGGCGACGGAAGCACAGCTGGCTAGCACGCCAAGATCGGAGTGGGGCTAGGTCACCTGCCGGTGTGGACCAGTCATGTGAGAAGAACGGCCGCAGCAGGGAGAGGGCCTCGGGGTATGCCTCCATATTGAAGAAAAGCGCGTCCATCAGATCACCCTCCAGCGCCACCCATGCCTCCTGTCTGCGGCCCATCTGGATCAGGGTCCGGACGACGGTGATGCCATCCTGGAGGTCCTCGAGGGTCCCGGCTTGTTCGTAGGGGTTGTGGGGCCGCTGGGAGAAGAGATCGATGATCTGCTGCCCGAGGTGGTCGCGGTCTTGGTCGCGCAGCCCGCTGGAGGCGACGGCCCGGACGACGGGATGCAGGTCCCAGCGGCCGGCCTGCCGGTCGTACTGCAGCAGGCCACGCTGCTCCAGGTCACGCACGGTCTGGGTCAGCGCGCCGGCGGCCGCCGTTGTTTCGGGTGCAGCCTGCCAGGCCGTATACGCCCGCTCGTATTCCCGCCGTCGCTCCAGTGCGGCGGCATGCTTGCGCCGGGCGTGCTCCTTTTGCTCCTCCGACAGGTGCTCCCATATCCAGCCGTCCTCGGGTCGTTCCGGTTCCGGCACAGCTGCGGGCTCAGGAGGCCGGTGCGGGTTGAACGCGTCGAGGATGGCGTAGTCGAAGGACTCGGGTAGCAGGCTCACGGTCGAGAGCAGCCGACGGCTGGCGTCCGGGAGCGCCTGCAGGGCCGCGGTGAGGATGTGGTTGCGCTTCTGGATCAGGTCGAGATCGGCGAGATCGAGCCGGCCGCCGTGGCCGGGGTCGGCGGCCCAGGCGTCGAAGTGGCCGCGGTCGGGCAGGTAGTCGTTGACCAGGCCCGCGACGATACCGGTGACCAGCGGGTGGCAGTCGCAGTGGCGCTGCAGGTAATCCTGCATCTGCTGGGAATCGCCGCGCACGCCGCAGGTACGCAGCAGGGCCTCGGCGTCGGCGGGCCGCAGCCCGGGCAGCCGCTCGTGCAGGACGCCGGGGATGGGCTGGCTCGCCGCGTTCAGCAGGACCCGCGGCACCAGCCGCGAGGTGATCAGGATCTTCGACGGGCTGGCCGCGGCCAGCTGCCGCAGCAGGTCATCGTCCAAGGGGCGGATGGCACTGCACGGGTCACGGCGCGCGATCTCGTCGGTGCGTCCGGCCTGCTCGTCGGCCAGCTGGGCGGCGTCGTGCCGGTGGTAGGCGACCAGGACCCGCTCCAGGCCGTCCAGGATCAGCAGCCAGCACCGTGCCTGCAGCTGCCGGACCAGCAGCTCGGTCAGCTCCGGCTGCTTTTTCTTCCCGAACGCCTTCAGCGGCTGACCGGTCATGTAGGCCAGGGCCCGGCGGCAGAAATCCGCCATCACGGCGCCCTTCTCATAGAAGGAGTACCAGAACACCCCGGCCCAGTCCGCCCGCGCATCAGGCGCGTGTCGTGTGGCCCACTCCCAGGTCAGCATGCTCTTGCCGGTCCCGCCGATGGCCTCGAACAGCAGCACCGGGTGCGCCTCGGCCGGCCCGGCCCAGTCGTTCAGCGTCGCGAGCTGAGCGGCGCGTCCCACGAACGCGTGCGACCCGATGTACCGCGGCTCGGCGTACAGCGCCGGCGGGGCGGGGATGCCGTCACCGGCGGCCCGTTCGGGTGCCTCGGGGGCCGGCGGCTGACCGGCCGCGGCGGCCTGCTCGTCCAGCAACCGGCGCAGCTCGGCGACCGACTGCACCGCGGCGGCCTCGAATTCGCTCAGGCTGTTGAATACCTTATAAACCCGGTGCACTTGTGAGCCCGCGGCCGCATTCTTGGCATCTTCGACGAAAGCGTCCAGCTTCCGCTTCTTCGCCGGATCCGATTCGACGTCGCGCTGCTTCACGTCATGGTCGGGACCCATGACGAACAAGAGCACCGGGCGGCCGAGCTCGCGGGCCTCCCGGAACTCCAGTTCCGTCAGTGAGAGGCGCTCGGGATTGTGTTCGGCCGAATCCGGGACATTGCCGTACCGGGCGCCGATGATGCCGACATAGGCGGCGCCGTCGCGGACCTTCCGCAACGACGAATCGATCACCGTTCCGGCCGGAAGCGCGCTGTCCTGCTCCATGGCGATCGGGTGCAGCCCCTGCCCGCTGATCGCGCGTATGAGGGCTTCCCTGTGCTCCCTGAAGTCCGCAAAGGTGCTCGAAACCATGACGCCAAGGAACTGGCGCGGAGCAGGCGATCCGGCGTCAGTCATCTGTACGTGCCTTCGAATAACGCCACGAGGGCCCCCACGCCGCGGCCATGGACAGATCACGGCGAAGAAAGCATAGCGCGGACGGACCCGCTCGCCTGGCCTTGCCGGGTGATCGGGGCCGTCCGCCCTGTCCTCTTACCGGCGGTCGCCGGCCGGGTTCGCGTTCTTCAGCGCTTCGGCCACGGCCCGGCGCGGCCGGTCAGCCACCGTCCGGCGCGGTCGGCCGGACTCCGAACGGCGCGGCTCGTCGTTCGGCTTGATCAGCAGCGTGGTCGCGGTCAGCCAGAGTCCGGCGAACAGCAGGCTGCCGAGGATGTCGGTGGGGTGGTGCTCGCCCCGGTACATCCGCGACAGTGCGACCAGGACCGGCATCGCGATCGCCGGGATCAGGAACAGGTACCGCCACCAGCCGCGCGCGTGGCCGATGACCAGGATCGCGATGGCGACGTAGAGGCAGGTGGTCGCGGCCATGTGCCCGGACGGATACGCCGAGGTCGGCAGGTGCGAGTCGAGGTGGGTGACGTCCGGCCTGGGCCGCTTGACCACGGCCGCGGCGGCCAGGAACGCGCCGAGCTCGCCGAACATCACCACGGCGACGAAGACGGCCGGCCGCCAGTGCCGGGTCACGGCCAGGAAGACCACGCAGGTGGCGAGCGCGACGATGAGGATCGCCTGGGTCGCCCCGAGCGTGCTGAAGATCTGGCTCCAGTGGGTCAGGTTCGGCGTGCGGTGGGCGGCGAACCAGTGCGGGATGGTCCGGTCGCCCAGCACGTTGCCGTTACCGTCCTTGGTGACCAGCTCGCCGAGGCCGACGATGACACCCAGGATCAGTACCCAGGCCACCACCACCCCGGCGGCGATGCGCCCGTAGTGATGTACACGCTCATTACCCATGACGGACTCCTGTTGCGTCGGTTGGAGATCGGCGCGGGCCTCGGGCTCGAGACCCTCGGTGACCGGGTCGGTCACCGGCTGCCCGGCCGCGCGCCGGGTCAGCTCGAAGGCGAAGGCGGTCAGGCCCAGCCAGGTGATGCCGAGGGCCCAGCCGCCCAGGACGTCGGAGATGTAGTGCACGCCGAGCAGGATCCGGCTGATCCCGATCAGGGCGACCAGCGTGACGGTCCCGGCGACGAAGACGCGGCGCCACCGGCCGCGGGTCGCGGGCAGGAAGACGAGGAAGAGCGCCCCGTAACAGACGATCGAACTGAGCGAGTGCCCGCTGGGGAAGCTGTTCCCGTTGCCGTGGGCCACCGGATGCCCCACGACCGGACGGAGCCTGCCGACCAGCGTTTTGAGCACCGGATCGAGTACCAGCGCGCCCGCGCCCGCGACCAGCAGGTAGACCGCGAGCCGCCAGCGCCGCCGGATGGCCAGGACCACCGCCGCGACCCCGATGACCGTCCAGAGCACCCCGCCGCTGCCCAGCCAGGTGATCGCCTTGACCACCGCGACGAGCGCGGCGTGACCCGCGATCAGGCCGTTGATCCGGGTCGCGGCGCCATGATCGGCGGATTCCAGCGGGGCCCACTGCAGCCGGACCAGGATGAGCAGGAGCGCGAAGACCAGCGCAGCGACCGTGACCACGAGGATGGGCACGAGGCTGCGGCGTGGGAGAGCGCGCCACGGGCGGTCGGAGGCGTTGGCCGGCATGGCGCACCCACTGCCCGCCACGCGGGCGTTCACACCTGCCCTCCGCGGGACGTTCACACCTGCCCTCGGCGGCCGTTCACACCTAACCACCGCGGGCGTTCACACCTGGCCCCTGGATGAGCCGGCGATTCGGTGGTATAGACCTGTTTCGCCCCGGCGCTCTCCGGGCAGGGCAGTAGCCGACCTGCGGCAGCGATCCAGTACCAGCGATCCGGGAGCACCCGATGACCAATCCCGACACGCCACGTCACGTCGAAGTCAAGGATGGCGACCGGACGGTCGCAGCCGCCGACGTGACGACCGCCCAGGGCCCGGAGGGAACCGCCCGGACCTCGCTGCGCGCGACGTCCGAGCACATCGGTCCCGGTCACCGGGCGGACCTGGTCGATGCCGTCATGGACCTCCCCGAGGTCCAGGCGAGCACCCGCCTGGAGGCCACCATCCCGCTCGGCGACGGCGAGCTGCTCGGACGGCTGCGGGAACGGACTGAGGACGCGGTCACGCGGCCGGCCGGCTCGACCGCCCTGGTGGACGCGAACATACCCCCGCCCGCCGGTCCGGCGGACATACCCCCGCCCGCCGGTCCGGCGCCCGGCTAGGTGTGGGACCGGCCCGATCCGGGCAGGGGCCACTCGAGCCGCCGCGGCAACGTCGCCGTGGCGGTCCACCGCGCCGAAACGCGCCGCGACCGGAAGAAGCGGCCGGAAGAAGCGGGCCGGAAGGAGTAAATCGTGGCGATCGCGACGATCAACCCCGCCACGGGGCAGACGCTGAAGACCTACGACGAGATGAGCGAGGCGGACGTCGATCGCTGCCTGGCGGCCGCGGCGGCCGCGCACGAAAGCTACCGCCTGACCACCTTTGCCGAACGGGCCGGGTGGATGCACAGCGCAGCCGACATCCTGGACAAGGAACAAGACCAGATCGCGGCCATGATGACCACCGAGATGGGCAAGACGCTGGCCGCCGCCAAGCAGGAGGTCGCCAAGTGCGCCACCGCCTGCCGCTACTACGCCGAGCACGCCGCCGGATTCCTCGCCGACGAGCCCGCCGACGCCGGCGCCGTCGGCGCGCAGAACGCCTACGTCGCGTATCAGCCGCTCGGCCCGGTGCTGGCCATCATGCCGTGGAACTTCCCGCTCTGGCAGGCGATGCGCTTCGCCGCGCCCGCCCTGATGGCCGGCAACGTCGGGCTGCTCAAGCACGCCTCGAACGTGCCGCAGACGGCGCTGTTCATGCAGGACCTGTTCGCCCGGGCCGGGTTCCCCGCAGGCACCTTCCAGACCCTGCTCATCGGCTCCGCGCGGGTCGAGGCGGTCCTGCGCGACCGCCGGGTGATGGCCGCGACGCTCACCGGATCCGGCCCCGCCGGGTCGTCGGTGGCGGCCATCGCCGGCAGCGAGATCAAGAAGGTCGTGCTCGAGCTGGGCGGCAGCGACCCGTTCATCGTCATGCCGTCGGCGGACCTGCGCAAGGCCGCGGCATCCGGCACCTTCGCGCGCCTGCTCAACAACGGCCAGTCCTGCATCAACGCCAAGCGCTTCATCGTGCACGACGCGGTCTACGACGAGTTCGAGCGCCTTTTCACCGAACAGATGTCGGCCAAGACCGTCGGCGACCCGATGCTGGACGGCACCGACGTGGGCCCGCTGGCCTCCGAGCAGCAGCGCGAGGATGTCGAGCACCTCGTCGCCGACGCGGTGGCCAAGGGCGCCCGGGCGCTCTGCGGCGGCGCCGCGCCGGAAGGCCCCGGCTTCTACTACCCGCCGACCGTGCTGGCCAGCATCACCCCGGAGATGCGGGTGCACACCGAGGAGGTGTTCGGCCCGGTGGCCACGCTCTACCGCGTCCCGGACATCGACGCGGCCATCGAGCTGGCCAACGGCACCGAGTTCGGGCTCGGCGCCAACGCGTGGACCAGCGACGAGGGGGAGCGGAGCCGGTTCATCCGGGATCTCGCGGCCGGGATGGTCTTCGTCAACGGCAACGTGACCTCGTATCCCCAGCTGCCGTTCGGCGGTATCAGGACCTCCGGCTACGGCCGGGAGCTTTCCGTCCAGGGCATCCGCGAGTTCTGCAACCTCAAGTCGGTGTGGATCGGTTAGAGGCCCATCGTCGCGGCGTGCGTGACCAGCAGTGAGTCCGGCGGCACCAGGTCCACGCCGTCCGGGTCGCTGAGGTACCCGGGTCCCCGCCCGGCCGCCCCGGTGTGCCCGTACTGCCACACGATGCGGTGCGTGGCGGGGTCCACCACGCACACCCGGTGGTTGAAGTCGTCGTTGAGCAGGATGTCGCCGTTGGGCAGGGGCAGGGCCAGCGACGGCTGGTTGAACCCGCCCATCCGCCACAGCACGCGCCCGGACGAGGTGAACTCGACGACCTGGCCGGGGTCGGAGTAGTCGGCGGTCAGATACCTCCCCGGGTATATCTCGTTGCTGTCCGACGGGTACAGCACCCCGGCCGGGTTCGCCGACCACAAGACAGTGCTGGCCGAGGCAGTGCTGGCCGAGGCAGTGCTGGCCGAGGCGGTGCTGGCCGAGGCGGGGCCGCCCAGGGACATCTCGTCGGCCCAGTCGCCGTTGATCTCGGTGACCAGGTAGTGCCCGTTGGTCATCGGGAAAGCGCCGTTCGGGCTGCCGAACCGCCGCGGCGGGTCGTGCTCGCACCCGTTCGTCGTCCGCCCGATGACCCTGGTCACGGCATGCGCGGGCGGCGTGATGATGACCAGGCGGCAGTTCTTGATGTCGGCCGAGACGATGACGCCGGCCGGGGTGAGCATCGCGTCGTCCGGGTTGAACAGGTGGTCCGGGCCTGAGCCCGGCACGCCCGGCACGCCGTACCGGTAGGCGATCTTGTTCGTGGCGACGGAGATCACGCTGATGACCTGGTCGTCTTCCTGCGTCACCACGATCTGCGTGCCGTCGGGGGAGAAGAACGCGTCGTCCGGCTGCAGGAACGTCTGGCCGGGCGCGAGGTCGCCGGGCCGCGGGAACTCCCACCTGATCCGGCCCTGCGGGTCGACGATCAGCAGCCGGTTGTTGTGGTGGTCGGCGATGAGGACGTCGGCGGGCAGCGCCGCGGGATCCGAGCCGGGCGCCAGCCGGCCGGGGCCCGCGGCCGGGGCCAGCCAGGGGGCCGCCGCCTCGTTCGGGATTACCTGCGGGACCAGCCGGAAGGTCGTCACCGAGGGCACCGGGCGCGAGCCGTCCTCGCCGCCGACCAGGTAGCCGATGCCACCGGTCACCGCCCCGGCCGCGTAGCCGACGGGAACCGGCAGTTCACCCGCCACGCTCACCCGGGCCCTGGCCGGGTCGAACTGGTACACCGTACGGCTGGTGCCCCGCGCGGTCACCCCGCCCGCGATGTAGATCCGCCCCTCCAGCCCGATCACGGTCGCGCCCTGGACCGGCACCGGCAGGTGGCCGGCCACGACGGCCCGCCCGGTCGCCGGGTCGATCCGCTGGATGGCGTCCGTCGGGCTGGTGCCGTTCCCGCTGGCCTCCGTCGTGCTGGCCCTGGTCTGGCCGCCGAACACCCAGACCAGGCCGCCGGCCGCGGCCGAGGCCGCGTACCTGACCGGCACCGGCAGCCGCGCCGCCACCCGGAAGTGCCGCCCGTCCCCGGTGGCGAGCACCTGCGGATCCAGGGTGGTCCCGTCGTAGCCCCCGACCACGTAGCCGACGGACCCCGCCGACACGCCGACGGAATCCGAACGGGCCCGGCTCAGGGCCCCGGTCACCGCGGCTTGCGTTCCCTGGGTGAGCGCCTGGATGGTGGGCACGCTGGCCGCGGTGCCGCCGCCCAGCACGAAGGCGCGGCCGCCCAGGAACAAGCCCGCGGCGTCGTGGGTGGCCTGGGCCAGGCGGCCGGCCGCGCGGGTAGCACCCGTGACCGGGTCGAGGCTGGTCACCGTGTCGGCCGACGCTCCTGACGGGGTCAGCCCGCCGATGATCAGCAGGCTGCCGCGGCCGGGCAGGACGACCTCGCGGGATATGGCGGCCGGCAGCTGGTACGGCGCGGGCGTGATCTGGAGCGCCATCGCGGCCGCGGGCCGGGTGTCCCTGGGCGCCGGGCGGGTGGGCCGGGGCGCGGGCTCGTGCGTGCCCGAGCACGCGGCCAGGGAGCATACCGCCAGCACGGCTGCCGCCGCCGGGCCGAACTGCCGTGCTGATATCAAGGCGTACCTCCGCGCGCGGCACTACCCTAGTCCCGGTGGCCGAACCCGATTACCGCACGTGCGCCAGGGCCGGGATCGCCGCCCTGCAGCGGTGGTACGAGCCATCCTCCGGCCTGTGGCGGGGGACCGGCTGGTGGAACTGCGCCAACGCCCTGACCGCGGTGATCAGGTACACCAAGCTGACCGGCGACGGCAGCCACGCGGGCGTCATCGGGACGACGTTCACCGCCGCCCAGCGCACCCACGCCGGCTTCGTCAACCATTTCTACGACGACAACGGCTGGTGGGCGCTGGCCTGGGTCGCGGCCTTCGACCTGACCCGCGACAGCCGGTATCTCGCCGCGGCCGAGGCCATCTTCGCCCGTAACACGGCGGGCTGGGACGACGCCTGCGGCGGCGGCCTGCGTTGGAACACGGCGAGCGGCTACAAGAACGCCATCACCAACGAGCTGTTCCTCACCCTCGCGGCTCTGCTGCACCAGCGCGCGCCGCAGGGCGGGTACCTGACCTGGGCGGAGCGGGAGTGGGACTGGTTCAGCGCGCACGGGCTCATCGGCCCGGGCGGCCTGGTCAACGACGGGCTCACCGCGGCATGCCAGAACAACGGCGGCCCCACCTGGACCTATAACCAGGGCGTGATCCTCGGCGGGCTGGCCGCGCTGTTCGAGATCACCGGTGACCGGGGCTACCTGACCCAGGGCGAGACGATCGCCGGCGCCACCCTCAGCGGCCTGGCCACCGCGGGCATCCTGGCCGAGCCCTGCGAATCGGCCGGCCGCTGCAACGAAGACCAGGCGCAGTTCAAGGGCATCTTCGTGCGCTACCTGTACGACTTCTGGCTGCAGAGCCGCCAGCCGGCCTACCGCGCGTTCATCCTGGCCAACGCCGGCTCAGTGTGGACTCACGGCAAGAACGCGGCCAGCCAGTTCGGGCTGCGCTGGGGCGGCCCGTTCGACCAGGCCACCGGCGCCCGGCAGGGCTCGGCCCTGGACGTACTCGTCGCCGCCGCCGCCCTGACCGGCTAGCTGCCGATGCCACCTGACCACCCTGGCCTTTCGGCGCACGAGGTTCTCGCCCGCGGCGGCTGGCACCCTCGTTACGCCCGCTTCCTGGCGGTGGCCAGCGACGGCGACTACGGCTTCGCGGTGGTGGACGGGAACGGCACCGACCCGCACCGCCATGGATTCCCCTCGCCGGCAGTTTGACGGCTCCCCCTTGACAAGGTAGTGAGTCATTACTAACTTAGGGGTTATGACAGTAACCAGGCAGCGGATGCCGGCCGCGGAGCGCCGCGAGCTGGTGCTCGAGGCCGCCGTCGCCGAGTTCGCCACCCACGGGCTGGCGGGCACCTCGACCGAGAATGTCGCCCGCCAGGCCGGGATCAGCCAGCCGTACCTGTTCCGGCTCTTCCCGACCAAGAAGGCGCTGTTCCTGGCGTTGGTGGAGCGGTGCTTCCGCCGGGTAGAGGACGCCTTCACCGCGGCAGCCGGCCATCTCGCCGGCGACGAGGCCCTGGCGGCGATGGCCGACGAATACGAGCGCCTGCTCGACGACCGGACCCTGCTCCTGCTGCAGATGCAGATCTACGCCGCCTGCAGTGACCCCGAGATCCGCGACGCCACCCGCACCGGCTACAAGCACCTGTGGGAAATGGTGGAGCGCATCACGGGCCTGCCCTTCCAGACCGTGGTGGACTTCTTCGCCGTCGGCATGCTGATGAACGTCGCCGCCGCCATGGACCTGCCGTCCGTAGACGAGAGGTGGACGAGATGGTGCCCGAAAGACTGACAGTCCTGAGTCAGGCTGGATCATTTTTTTTGACCCGTTAAGTTAGTAACTACTCACTTACTAGGAGAGTGAAATGAGTACCACCCACCGCACCGCGTGGACCTTCGGGATTACCTCGGCCGCGCTGTTCATGGCCTCGCTCGACAATCTCGTGGTGACCACGGCGCTGCCGTCGATCCGGGAGCACCTGCACGCCTCGCTCGAAGGGCTGCAGTGGACGGTGAACGCCTACACCCTCACCTTTGCGGTCCTGCTGCTCACGGGGGCCACGCTCGGCGAGCGGTATGGCCGCCGCCGCCTGTTCACGATCGGCCTCGGCCTGTTCACCGCCGGGTCGGCCGCCGCCGCGCTGGCGCCCGGCATCGGTGCCCTGGTCGCGGCCCGGGCCATCCAGGGTGTCGGCGCCGCCATCGTGATCCCGCTGACCCTCACGCTACTGTCGGCGGCGGTGTCCCCGCAGCGCCGCGGCCTGGCCCTGGGTGCCTGGGGCGCCGTCGGCGGCCTGGCCATCGCGATCGGCCCGCTGGTCGGCGGGGCCGTCGTGGAAGGCGCGTCCTGGCAGTGGATCTTCTGGCTGAACGTGCCGATCGGCATCGCGCTGCTGCCCATCGCCTGGTTCCGGCTTAACGAGAGCCGCGGCCCTTCGACCAGCCTGGACCTGCCGGGCCTGGTCCTGGCCAGCGTCGGGCTGCTCGGCATCGTGCTCGGCGTCGTCCGCGGCAACGACCACGGCTGGACCAGCGTCACCGTCCTGCCGCCGCTGGTGATCGGCGCGCTGCTCGTGGCCGCCTTCATCGGCTGGGAGCTGCGGGCGCGCGAGCCGATGCTGCCACTGCACCTGTTCCGCAGCCGCGGCTTCGCCGTGACCAACCTGGCCTCGCTGCTGATGTTCTTCGGGATGTTCGGCTCGATCTTCCTGCTCGCGCAGTTCCTCCAGGTCGTTCAGCATTACAGCCCGCTCCAGGCCGGCCTGAGGACGCTGCCGTGGACGGCGATGCCGGTGTTCATCGCCCCGATCGCGGGCGCGCTGTCCGACCGCATCGGCGGGCGTGCGCTGCTGGCCACCGGGCTGGGCCTGCAGGCCATCGGACTCGGCTGGCTGGCCGCGGTCGTCAGCCCCACCGTGCCCTACCTGACCCTGGTCCCGGCGTTCGTCGTCTCCGGCGTCGGCATGTCCCTGTTCTTCGCCCCCGTGGCCAACGTCGTGCTCAGCTCGGTGCGGCGGGACCAGGAGGGCATCGCCTCCGGTGCCAACAACGCGATCAGGGAACTGGGCGGCGTGTTCGGGATCGCCGTCCTCGGCGCGGTGTTCTCCGCTCGCGGCGGTTACGCCAGCGGGACGGCGTTCGTCTCCGGCCTGGCGCCCGCGGTCTGGGTCGGCGGGGCGGCGGTGGCCGTCGCCGCGGCCGTCGCGCTGTTCCTGCCCCGGCTCCGCCCGGGGACGGCCAGCCCGGCCGCCGAGCCCGTCGCGGAACTCGAGCTGGTCAGCTAGCCCGCCGGACGCCGAGCCCGGATCCCCGCAGGGGTCCGGGCTCCGCCGTTTCGGCTACCGCTCGGCCGTCTTGTCCAGCACCGGTTTCACGTCGATCACCGGCGTCCCGTCGAGGGCCTCGAGGCCGCCGACCTGAACCCGCAGCCCATCGACCGCGATCACCGGGACGCGGTGCAGGCCGATGGGGTTGGGCCGGTCGGGGGACCGGGTGCTGAACACCCCGGTCATCGGGTTGCGCGGGTCGTCGCGGGGGCGGGTCACGAGGACGTCCCGGTCCGCCCGGTCCAGCCAGGTCAGCACGATGATCTCGGTCCCGGGCCGTAGGTCGCGCAGGGCGTCGGCGACCCGCGCCTCGAACGCGAGCCAGGCCGGCGGCGCGCCCTCGTCGCCCTGCCGCGGCGCCTGAGCCCGTTCGGTCAGCGCTGATTCCACCCGGCCGACCGGAACGACCTCGTAACGCGATTCGGTCATGGCGCCTCCTCACCAGCCCAGTTTCCAGGGCCGCCGCTGGGCCGGGCAAGACACGAGTCACTGATGTCGGATTAAGCACCTTCCGGCACATAGGTAATGCTATGGTCCTCTAGCCGGATAGGCCTGAATATTCCTGCCGTCCGATAACGGGGAATGGCCTGAATTAATACTCTGCGGGGAGTAGGCATGTCTCTGGATCACGGCGCACGGGCTTTGGCGGCGGGAACGCTCGGCGTCGCGGTGGTCGCCACCGCCGCGGCCGGGCTGGCGCTCACGCCGCCGGGCCCGGGACCGGGTGACCGGGGTCACGGGGTCCAGGCCAGCGTGATCATCACCCCCGGCGTGCGGCACCTGGAGCGAGAGTCCAGGCAGAGTCCGTCGACCACGGCCCAGTGCGAGCAGTCGATCCAGATCGCCTGCTACAACCCGGCCCAGATTCAGCAGGCGTACAACCTGCCGGCGCTCTACTCCCGCGGGATCACTGGCAAGGGCGCGACGATCGTCATCGTCGACCCCTACGGCTCGCCGACGATCGTCAGCGACCTGCGTGACTTCGACAGCGCCGAGGGCGTGCCCAATCCGCCGTCACTGAAGATCATCAAGCCCGCGGGCAAGGTCCCCGCCTTCAACGCGAACAACGCCAACATGGTCGGCTGGGCCAGCGAGACCACGCTCGACGTGGAGTACGCGCACACGATCGCGCCCGGCGCCAGGATCCTGCTCGCCGAGACGCCGGGCGGCGGCCAGACCGGAACCGTCAGCATGCCGCAGATCGTCACGGCCGAGAAGTACGTGATCAGGCATCACCTCGGTGACGTGATCAGCCAGAGCTTCGTGGCCACCGAACAGGCCGTCGGGTCCGCCGCGATCAAGTCGCTGCGCGGCGCCTACCTGGCCGCCTACTCCAGCCACGTCACGGTGCTGGCCGGCTCGGGCGACAGCGGCGCGACCGGCTTCGAGCCGGACCAGCAGAGCTATTACACCCACCCGGTGACGTCCTGGCCGGCCAGCGACCCGCTGGTGACCGCCGTCGGCGGCACCCGGCTCAGCCTGGACGCCAGCGGCAACCGCAACTCCGCCGACACGGTATGGAACGACACCTACAGCCGGACGGCGAACCAGCTGGTCAACGGCAGCAACGGGCCGAGCCCGCTGGCCGGCGGCGGCGGCAAGTCGGTCGTCTTCGGACGCCCCTCGTACCAGAGCGGCGTCCGCGGTGTCGTGGGCAGCCACCGCGGCGTGCCCGACATCTCGATGAGCGCCGCCTGCACCGGCGCGATCAACGTATTCCAGAGCTTCGGCGGCCAGCCGGCTGGCTGGTACGCACTGTGCGGCACCAGCGAGGCCACGCCGCTGTTCGCCGGGATCGTGGCCCTCGCCGACCAGGTCGCCGGCCACCCGCTCGGACTGATCAACCCGGCGCTCTACAAGCTGGCCTCCGAGCACGCCCCGGGCATCGTGAGCGTGCGATCGGGAAACAACACGGTGTCGTTCCGCCAGCGCGGCCGTTCTCACACTGTGCACGGCTTCAGAGCCCGGTCGGGGTACAACCTGGCCACCGGCCTGGGCACGGTGAACGCGCGGGACTTCGTCACCGAACTGGCCCGCCTGGCGGGCCGATAAAGCCGATAAAAAGGACATAACTGGGAGACTAATCGCTCAGATTGGTCGTTAGATCGTTATTCGTCACTATGCCGTCGGCTTAGCCCATTCTTGTTGAGGACCGCTGGTCAAAGTTACTGGGGTAGGTCCAGTCCGCCTGGCCCCGCGGGCCCCGCGGGCTCGGGGCTGAGCGACGGCCCAGCCGTCCGCGAGAGCCCCGGGCCTGCCCTGGCCGCATTAATCCTGCCCTGGCGCTATTAACGGGGAGGATCCGGCTTACCGGGAGGATCCGGGCCCCCCTGGGGTACCTTTTCCTCCCCGCAGGCCGGATCCTCCCCGTTATCCGGGACCGGGACGCCGGGCGGGCAGCGCAGGGGGCCACGCCTGGTCCGCCTGGCCTCACAGGCCCCATGAGCCCCGGCACGGCGGCCGGCGGCCCAGCCCGGGGCGAAACGGGTCCCCCGGCCAGGGCAGGTGGCCACTTAAGCGGTGCTCTAGGTCTAGCCAAGGCTGCGCAGGCCGTCCAGGACCCGGCGGAGCAGTCCCGGCGGGCAGGGCCGACATCACCACTGCCCCGGTAGTCGGCAACGGCTCGCTGATCTCGACTCCGACCTCCACGGCGACATGACCTGCCTGCGGCAGGTCGCGGTAAAGCATGACGTTGCAGCCGCCCTTGACTCCGGCCTGCCTGAGGCAGGCCCAGACTTCATCGAGCATTCCCCGCCACTGGCCGGGGAACCGCTCCCACGTCGTCGCGGCCGCGACGACCGCTACCGGCCGCCGCGGCTGGGCTGCCGCCGAAACCTCATCGTTCATGCGCCACACACTCCCACTCAGCGCCCGCCCGCGCCATTTCCCATCCGGCCCCCCGCGCCATCTCCGTCCGGCACCCCCGCGCCATCGCCTGGCACCAGCGCATCACGCAAATTGACAGCATCCTGTCTATATGACAGAATGCTGTCATGATTATCACGGCAGTACACGTCGCAGTATTCGACACCCTCGCCGACTGGGAGATCGGCTACGCCACCGCGCACATCCGCCGCGACCAGTGGCAGCGCGAGCCGGGCCGCTACGCAGTCGTCACCGTCGGTCCCACCCGGGAACCGGTCACCACGATGGGCGGCCTGCGTATTACGCCGGACATCACCCTGGCCGAACTGCGCCCGGACGACAGCGCGATGCTGATCGTGGCGGGCGGCGACCGGTGGGCCGAGGAGTCGATGGCCGGTTTCCGCGCCGCGGCCCGGCGTTTCCTGGCGGCAGGGGTACCGGTCGCGGCGATCTGCGGCGCGACATATGGACTCGCGCTGGAGGGCCTGCTCGACGACCGCGCGCACACTAGCAACGCCGCGGAGTACCTGGCCTACAGCGGGTACGCAGGCGGCGACCGGTTCGTCGCCGAGCCCGCGGTGACCGACGGAGACCTGATCACCGCGAGCGGCGTGGCGCCGGTGCACTTCGCGCAGGCCATCTTCGCCCGGCTGGGACTGTACGAGCCTGGGGTGGCCGCGTCCTGGTTCAAGCTCTACGGAGACCGTGACCCGGCGGGCTTCTTCGAGCTGATGTCGGCGTGACGCGCCGCGAGCAGGACCTGCTGTCCGCGGCCTCGATCACCACGTTCAAGCTGAACGGCCAGTTCCTCGCGCTCGCTGAGGAACTGGCCCGCCCGGCCGGGCTGACCGCCGCATGGTGGCAGGTACTCGGGGCGGTGCTCGGCGAGCCGCTGCCGGTGGCCGGCATCGCCCGCGAGATGGGCCTGGCCCGGCAGAGCGTCCAGCGGGTCGCGGACATCCTGGTCGAGCGCGGCCTGGCCGAGTACCTTGACAACCCGGCGCACCGGCGGGCCAAGCTGCTCGCCCCGACGGCTGCGGGGCGCGCCGCGATCGGACGGATCGGCCCGGCGCACGCCGCAGCGGCCGGCCGGCTGGCCGCCGTCCTCGGGGATGAGGCCCTGGCGGACGCGGTGGCTGCGTTGCGCACCCTGTCCGCTGCACTCGATGACATCCGGCCCGGTGTGTAGACCAGCCCAGCCCGGGCAGGGGCGCTAGGACGAGACCGGATACGTACGACTGCCTCAGGAGGAGAATCCCGTCGTGACCGCCATACCGCACATCACGCTGAACAACGGCCAGACCATCCCGCAGTTCGGCTTCGGCGTCTTCCTGGTCAAGCCGGAGGACACGTTCGCCGCGGTGAGCGGCGCGCTGGAGGCGGGCTACCGGCACATCGACACCGCGGAGATGTACGGCAACGAGAAGGAGGTCGGCGAGGCGATCGCCAAGTCCGGCCTCGACCGCGCCGACGTGTTCGTGACCAGCAAGCTGAGTAACGACGCCCATGAGCCCGATGACGCTAGGCGCGCCTTCGACCGCACGCTCGAGGCGCTCGGCTTCGATTACGTCGACCTTTTCCTGATCCACTGGCCGCTGCCGACCAGGTACGACGGGGACTACGTGTCGACTTGGCAAACGCTGGAGGAGTTCTACCGCGATGGGCGGGCCCGCTCGATCGGCGTCTCCAACTTCCAGCCGCGCCACCTGCGCCGGCTGCACACCGAGGGTCAGGTTCCCCCGGCGGTCGACCAGATCGAGGTCAACCCGTACCTGACCCAGGACGAGGTCCGCGGGTTCTGCGCCGAGCACCAGATCGCGGTCGAGGCCTGGTCGCCGCTGGGGCGCGGCAACGTGCTCAGCGACCCGATGATCGAGTCGATCGCCGGGCGGACCGGCAAGACACCGGCTCAGGTCGTGCTGCGGTGGCACATCGAGCGCGGTGACATCGTCTTCCCGAAGTCGGTCACCCCCGCCCGGATCAAGGAGAACATCGACATCTTTGACTTCGAGCTGTCTGGTGCCGACGTCGAGGCGATCAGCCTGCTGAACCGGGACGAGCGCACCGGACCTGACCCGGACACGTTCGACACGATATGACCCGGCTCACCCCGCCGCAGCGACGCCCGGTCCGGCCGTCAGGCCGCTGCCGTCCGTCGCCCAGCTGACCGGCATCGGGTCGCTGATCTCCCCGACGAAGCCGTCCGCCTCGAGGTTGCGGAAGGCAAGCATCACCCACTGCCCGGCCCGGTCGCGGATCAGCCGCCCGCTGTACAGTCTCTCGCCGGTCAGCGGGACGGCGCGGCCGGTGTCGAACGGGCCGAGCACGGAGTCGCTGGGCACGCACCAGATCGCGCCCGGCCCGCTCGCTCGCCGCCGCGCCGCGGAGAGCTGCGCGGGCATACAGGAGAAGATCAGCACCGGGCGCCCGTCCACCACCTCGACCTGCTGCACTTCCAGATGCCAGAAGCCGGCACCGGGCCGGCTGAGCGGCGGTTGAGCACTCCACCGCACCAGGTCCGCCGACCGGGCATGCCCGACCACACCGCGCTGGCCCGCGGCGCCGTGGCTGGACCTGGCCGTCACCAGCATGTGCCAGCCATCCCCGCCCGGGTCGGGGAAGACCCACGGATCGCGCCACGCCTCGTCCCGGCCCGCACCGAGGAGTTCATACCAGCGGGCATCGCATTCGAGCACCGGGGAGGCGAGATGCCGGTGCCAGCGGTACAGGTCCGCGGAGGTGGCCAGGCCGATGCACTGTTTGACGCCCGCCGCGGTGTTCGCGCCGCCGGTGTAGAACATGCACCAATGGCCGTCTGGGCCGCGGATCACCGAGCCGGTCCACGTGGCCGCGTCGTCGAACGCCGGGCTGGCCACCGGAGCCAGCACGTCGGCCGCCACAGTCCAGTGGGTAAGGTCCGCCGAGGTGGCGTGCCCGATGGCCACGTTGAGGTGCCGCAGCTCCGGATCGGCGAGCGAGCGGGGGGCCTTGAGGAAGAACACGTGAAACGCACGGCCGTCATCGGCGAACCAGAAGTCCCATATCCAGGAATCGGCCAGTCGCAGCACGGTGCGCCTTTCGGTCCGGAGGAGCCGGCTGCGGTGATGCCGCCGGCTACAGGCCTCAGGCCATCCTGCCGCACCACCCGCACCACCGGACCGTCGGCCTCAGGGCACCCCGGACCACCGAACGGCGAAGCCGGCCAGCGTGTAGCCGAGGGCGTTCACGGTTGGCTGGATGAAGTTGTTGCGGATGATCTGCGCCGCCTGCGCCTCGGCGGTGCTGATGAGCGGGCCGGTGATCTGCGGGTTGTTCCTGACCTTCGCGAACGCCAGACTCTGCGCCTGGCCGTAGAGCACCGATGCCGCGAACTGCGGCCGTATCAGGGCGCCGCACCCGAGACCCGGATAGGTCCAGCTGTGCTGCACGTCGATCGGGTGCGACAGCGTGTTGTCGACCGTGACATCATGCACCGACTGCGGCAGCTGGGGCTGCGGCAGGACGACGGTGACGCTGACCCGTCCGGGCGCGCCCGTCGCCGGGCGGCTGAGGACCTGCAGCCGGTAATGGCCCGACCCGGGCGTCCACCAGCTCGGCCCCGGGTTGAGGTCCACGGTGGCCGATGCGTGGCCGACGGTGGCAAAGGTGCTCGAGTACCAGCAGGGCCAGATGCCGATGCTCTTCGACACCTTGTGCGTGAAGGTGAAGCTGAAGCTCTCGGTACCGAGGGCCGGCCGGGAGATGCCCTCGATCTTCTGCAGCACCCAGGGGCCGACGTCAGTATCGGTGGTGGTACCGGCGCTGACCGACTGCCACGGCCAGCCGAACCTGATATGCGGCAGGTGAACATTGATCCCGACCAGGTGCAGGGTCGCGGACAGCGCCGCCAGCGCCGCCCAGGCGATCGCCTTGCGGAAGACCAGGCCCGCCACGATCAGGACCGCCGCCCACTTGAACGTGCGAGGGACCCGCCGCCGCCGGCCGGCGCGGGCCGTGCCAGGCTCGCGGAACGGCCGCTGCGGCGGCCGCGGCTGGGGCGGGAAATACCAGGTGTCATCGTCCGGACCGCCCGGGTGGGGCGGCCCAGCGCGGCCGTACGACTCATCCGGCCGCCAGGATGCCGTCCTCATCCCGCCCGGGCGGTTTGTGGAGAGCATTCCCACCAGGAAAATCAGGAAGCGAAGCATCTGGTTTACCTTCTGTTCACTGGGCCCGCTGTTCACTGGGCGCGCTGTTCACTGGACACGGAGAGCTAGGCGATGGCGGGGTAACCGAGGCAGAGCACGACCGGCACCGCACCGAACGGCATCCGGAATCGCGTGCCGGGCTTGTCCGGGGCCTTCGGCTCCTTGACGTCGGGCCAGCGCATCTTGACGTGCTGCGCGGTCAGGCCCTCCACCGAGTAAGGGAACTCCATGGCGGAAATGCCGTGCAGCTTGAGCAGGCCACCCCAGCGGAATGCCGCGAAGACCTTGGCGAGGTCACGGACCGACAGCGGCCGCCGGGCCGTGATGTCGAGCCAGTAGACCGCCATCGCGAGCTCGATCAGGTCGCTCGCGCACTGGCCCAGCGCCTCGGACTTCGTGCGGTACGTCGTTCCGCCCGCGTTGACCGTGCCCAGCTTCTCCCCGTAGACGGGGGAGTAGCGCGGCTGGGCCTGGCACTGCATCCAGTCGCAGGCGGCCAGAAGCTCCCAGCGGATGCCGCTCCGCCTGGCCACGTCGTCGTACAGCGGTTCGGCCCGGCTGAGCGGAGCCTTGGCCGTGGTGATGAAGGCGGTGGTGACGGCCCGCGGGATCTGCGGTACATACCGGCTGTCGCGGGCCTGCGTCCGGGCCCGGCGCGGCGCGACCCTCGCTGCCGGCCGGCTGGCCTGCGGGGCTCGCTTGACCGGCTGGGCCGCGGCCGGCGCGGGCCTGGCCGGCCCGGTGGTATACGCGTCGAGGACCCCGGGAATCGTCGCCGCGCCCCCGCCCGCCGTGCCGCCGTGCCCGGCCTCCGCTTGCGGGCTCGCCACGCTGCCCTGGCCGGTTATCCCGCCCTGGCTGCCGGCCCCGCTCGCACTCACCGTCCCGCCCGTGTTTCCCGTCCCGCCGGTGCCTCCCGACCCGCCGGTGCTGACCATCCCGGCCTGGGTACCGCTCGCGCTCTGGGGCGCAGCCGGCGCCGAGGCGCTGTAGCGGTACAGGTTGTAGAGCCGCATTATCGCGATGAGGTTAGATCCATATTGCGGGTCGGTCGCGTACACGCCGGTGAGGTCGGCAGCGAAGGCGTCCGGAAGGTGCCGGTCGGCCATCGCGTGCTGGTAACTCGCGCCAGTGGCCAGCAGCTGGCTGTGATCGGCGATGCTCTCGGCCACGTTGTGGTAGACCCGAAACGGCGCGCTCCGCGTCACCCACTGACCGTTCTCGTATTCGCGCGTGGGCAGCATGTCAGTGCCGGCCGGGCCTGTGCCCTTGATGCCGAACAAGTTGTGGTCCCTGACCGCGAGCGCGCTCTGCCCCCAGCCCGATTCGTCGATCGCCTGGGCGATCGTCACAGCCGCCGGGATGCCGTACCGGCTCTGCGCGGCCATGGCCCCCGGTGCCACCTCGCTGATGAAGGTTTGCTGAGAGGAGGTGTCGGGGACGTGGGCGGCGGGCGGTTCGTTCCTGGTGTACGAAGGCCCCGCCGGCGAGGACACGCCGCTGGGCGTGTCGGCGGCTGCCGGCGGAAGTCCCGGGATCGCCGCCGCGCCGGCCCGCGGGCCCTTGGCTGTCCGGGCGCCCATGCCAGCGCGCGTCCGCGCCGCCGAGCCAGCACCCGTCGCAGTGCCAGCACCCGCCGCAGTGCCAGCCCTTGAGGCCGTGCCAGCCCTGGCCGGCTGTGCCGAGGCGCCCGGACGCGGCTGAGATGCTGCCCGCGCCCGGGATCCGGCTCGCGCGCTGTTCCCCTGCCCCGCCGCGGCGCCGGCTCGCGCGCTGTTCCGCTGTCCCGCCTCGGCGCCGCCCCGGGCCGCCCCGCCGCCCGCGCCGCCCCGGGCCGCCCCGCCACCGCCCCGCGCCGTGCCGCCGCTGGCACCCGAAACGGCCCGCGCGCCCGCAGCACCACCGGTGCCCGCCATCGCGCCGTTGCCTGTCACCATGCCGGCGTCGGCCATCAGCCCCGGCATCGCCACCATGCTTTGCGTGCCGACGCTACCCGCCCGGCCTGCCGTGCCCACCATCGTGGTCGTACCCTTCCTGGCCGTCGCGGCCCGGCCGCCCGTGGCGCCAGCCGCCCGGCCACTCGTGGCGCCAGCCGCCCGGCCCGAGCCCGGCGTCAGCGCGGCCGTCCCGGTGCCCGGTACCGCCGCGCCGCCCGCATCCGGCGCCGCCGGGACGGACCGGCCCTCGACGAGGACCCCGGCCGTCTGGACCTGAGCCGACCCGCCGTCCTGCGCCGAACCAGCCGCCTGGCCGCTGCCCGCCGCCCCGCTCAGCAGCTCGCCGTTGTTGACGAAGCCGGTCACGCCCTGGCCGGCTAGCGGACCGGTGAACGCGTGCGCGTTGACGGACAGGTCAGGGCCGGAATCCCCTCCGATCGTGCGAAGGACTCCGGCCGAGTACCTGGTGACCACCTCGACGTGGCCTTCGAACATCACCCAGTCGCCGGGCTGAGGCTGGTAGCCGTCGCCGAGCGGGTGCCAGCGGTGGTGCGCCTGTGCATCCTGCAAGACGGAGACGATCTCGGGCGAGCCCGGGTTGGGATCGACGCGCACATCGGCCCACTGCCGCAGCGGCCACGGATAGGTCGTGCCTCCGGTCACCCAGCTTTCCTGGCCGGCGGCCTGGGCGCCGAGCGCCAGCGTGAGGCTGGCGAAGGCGGCGCAGGACTGGCCGTGGTCGGCACCATCGACGCTGTCGCTTCCCCAGATAATCGCCTCCATCTGGGCCGGGCTCTTGGACTGCGCCATCCGGAGGTAGTAGTTAGCCACCTTGACGACGGCCGACCGCATGGCGCTGTCGCTCGCCGATACCGGCTTGGCTGCTTTCTCGAGGGCCAGCAGGTGCACGGGCATTCGCGTTGGCGACGTCATCTCGTCGACCGTTCCGTGAGCGAAGGCGAACCCTGTCATCGCTCCGCACGTACTGAGGCTGACAAGCGCGGTCGCCTGCTGCCACGTTGGTTTCCTCACGGGCTGCACAAGATCACCTTCTTTCACCTTCCCGGTCCGGCCTGATCGCCTCGCGGCGGCTGCTGAGTTGGTTGCCGGGCTCCTTTAGCTCGCGCCGGGCAGCGTCCTGAGAATTGCCTGGACCTGCGCGTTTCCGGGGTTGTCGGCGTTCGCGAAGAGCACGCTGACGTCGTAGGCCGCCGCGGGCGTGGCGCCGACTACCCACTGCCGGTAAGCGTCGGCGACCAGCGCCGCCTGACCGGTCGAGGTGGCCACCGGCTGCGCGCACAGGCTGGGGAAGCCCGCGTGCGAGACGACGGCTGACGATCCGGTGTACTTGGCGCAGTTGGCCGGGTCGCCCTCCAGCCCGGGCTGGACCGCCGGCTTGCCGTTGGTGCTCGTGAGCGTGGCGCCGCCGATGATGTTGTTCAGGGCCCTGGCCGCCACCGTGAGGCTGTCGACCGGGTCCATCGGGTTGTACGGGTGATGCAGGTTCAGCGACCAGGCGATCTCGCCGCCCTGGGTGGGCGTGATGGGCTCCAGCCCTTGCCTGCCGGTCTTGGCGTCCGTGTACTGCGGATTGTCGCCGCTGGTCATCAGCGCGAACACCCACAGGACCTGGCTCGTGGCCTTCCCGCAGGCGAAGTTGACCTGTCCGGGCTCCGAGGCCACGTTGGGGTTCTGGCAGGCGGTCGTGATCTCGCTCTGGACGGTCGCGACACTCGGCGGCCAGGACGGCTTGGCCCGGAAGACGAACACCGACGTGATGGCCAGGGCCGCGGCGACACCAGCCACGGCCAGCACGAGCCTGCGCGACCGTGGCGTCCTGGCCCGGGTCATGCTGCGCCGCCCGCGGTCGATCAGCGCCTGGGTGCGGTCCTCGGCCGCCGGCAGGCGTCGGCCGGGATCAGGCCAGCCCGGGCGGGCTCCGGTCCGGATGACCGTCGTAAGCTCGTCATCCGGCTCCAGATCCTCGTCCTCGAACGCGGGGTGCAGGACGGCGACCGGCTCGTCGTCCAGCGGCTGAGCCTGCCGCGGCGGCGCGGGCCGCGGCTGTGCTGGCCTGGGCTGTGCTGGCCTCGGCTGGGCCCGAAGCATCCCAGGCCGGCCGTCCCTGGTCCGGTGCGGTGCCCCCTCCTGGCCATAGCTGGTCTCGGCGAGTTCCCTAGCGTGGGCCTCACGCCAGTCGAACAGCTCGTTCTCGAGATCTGTGGCTCTGAGTTCTAGCTCATTGAGCCATTCTTCGTCTTGATCGTTAAAGTTTTCGAACTCTTCGGTCATAGTTTTCACCTCCAGCGTCTGGCTTGAACTGGGGCACTCCGGACGCATGGCCGGCGTGCGGTCTGCCTGGCGGCAGCTACCTAGGCGGGCGCCGTGCGCCCGGCGAGATCCGGGGCGGCGGCTGATCAGTACCCGCTCGCCCGGACCCCGCCTCTGCCTCGCCGTGCCGACCCATGACAGCTATTAGAACACAAGATCGATCACCAGGGAATAGTTTGTTCTCACAGCTTAGCTGCGTTCGAAGCCTCTCCGCGACGGGGGCGCCGGCGAGCCGGAGCGGCCCGCCGGCGGGCCCGGGCCGGGCCGGGATCAGCGCGGAATTGCCCGGACCGGGCGTCCCGGCCTGGCGTCCGTGACGATGGCGCCGTCCCGCACCACGAACGTGCCGTCGACCAGGACGTGCCGGATCCCGGCCGACGGCCGGGTGCTGTCCAGGTAGCTGGCCCGGTCGGTGACTGCTTCCGGGTCGAACACGACGATGTCCGCGTCCCGGCCAGCCTGCAGCCTGCCCTTGCGGCGCATGGCAGGAACCCGGTCCTCCAGCAGCCGGGCCGGCTCTAGGCTGCATTTGGCGAGGGCCGCGGTCAGGCTGAGCGGGCCGCCGCGGGTCAGCAGGCGGAGCGCCCGGCTGAACGTCCCGGCCGTGCGCGGATGTGTGATGGCCGTGGCAGGCAGCGGCCATGCCAGCGGGTCGGCCGGGGGCGCTGACCTGGGCAGGCTCGGCGGGCCGCTGCCAGGCCGGGTCGGAGATGCGGGCCATGAAGGCGCCGAGGCTGGCGTCGGGCGCCACGCCGGCCACGGCTTCCATCCGGGCCAGCGCCCAGGAGGTGGCGAAGCCGTAGTTCACCGGGCGCCCCTGCGCCGCCGCGCGGCGGTAGGCCTCCGCGACCGGCGTGACGCCCGCTTCCAGCTCCAGATCGGTGGTGACGCCGTCCATGGCCTGCAGCCGCGGGCCGCCCAGGTCGGTGACGTGACTGTGCAGGCCGATGAACCCGGCGGTGACCACCTGGCCGGCCACGTCCACCGCGGGCGGCCCCGGTGGCAGGTCGGGCCCGACCGCCGCGATCCGGCCGCCAGTGACGGCGACGTCCCGCACCGCGTCCAGGCCCGATTCGGGATCCACCACCCGGCCCCCGCGCAGCACCAGATTCCAGTCGCTCACCGACGCCTCCTGGGCAAGAGTGTGCCAGGCACCGTCGGCTGTTAGCCTGGCCAGGCCGGCCGCAGACGGCGGCGGTCGGCGGGGCGGACAGCGGGAGGGCGGATGACCAGCGGCGAGACGCTCCCGCGCGGCGACGCGGCCCGCGGCGCGGACACGAGCCAGCGTGTCACCGGCGTCGTCGTGATCGCGCACGGCGGCCAGGCGTCGAGCACCGAACCCAGCTCAGCGCTGCAGCCGGCCGTGCTCCGCATGATCCCGGTCGCCGCCGCGGTCCGGAACGCGCTGCGGGACAGCGGCGCCGTGGTTCAGCGGCCGCGCTTCCGGGTGCGCGGCTGGAACGGTGCCGAGGCCTCGCCGGTCGGGGACCTGCACCATGTGCTCGATGTCATCGCCGCCGCCTGCGGGCCCGTCCCGGTCGTGCTGATCGGGCATTCCATGGGAGCCCGCGCCGCGGTGCGCGCCGCCGGGCATCCCGCGGTGTCGGCGGTGGCCGGGCTGGCGCCGTGGCTGCCCCGCGGCGAGCCGGTCGACCAACTTGCCGGCCGGCGGGTACTGCTGGTGCACGGCACCGCCGACGGCATCACCAGCCCCGCCGAGACCTGGGCTTACGTCGAGCGCTCGCGGGCGATCACCCAGGTGGCCGCAATCGAGGTACGGGACGGCGACCACCCCATGCTGCGCCGCGCGCGCCTGTGGCACGCGATCGCGGCCGAGTTCGCCCGCGCGGCTCTCGGCCTGCCCGCCGGGGACCTGGCCGCCGCCGTGACCGCGGCGTCCGCGGACCCGCTCCGCACCGTCTTGTGACGCCGCACCGTCCAAAGCCTGTGACCAGGAGTGAATCACTAAGAGCGTCCACCTCATCGCGCAGTGTGCTATACAAGAGGACATTGGCGACTTGCCCTCGTCTGCCGGAGTGCTGGCGATGGGGTGTTGAAGTGGCGAGATTAGTCCGCATTCGACACGAAAATGCCGCCTTCAAGCGTGCCCGGCGCCCGCCCTACCTCCCCGCGCACGCGAGCCTGGCGCCGAGGGCGGACGGCGAGTCGGCGCTGACCGTCGGGTTCGCCGCGCCCGTCCCGCTCGGCTTGCTCCCAGACCATTGATGCCGAACGGGCCGGGTTCGGGCCCCCGTCACCGAGTCTGCCCGGCCCTGCGCGGCGTGGCCGGATCCAGCCGCGACTGACCGGGTGCTGTTTAAGCCGGCGCCGGAGGGTAGCAGCCCTGCTATCCGGAAGGAGCTGGCGGTGGCTCAGATCGACGTGCTGACCGACCGGCCGATCGGCATGGTCGACCGGCGTATCTTCGGAAGCTCTACCGAGCATCTCGGACGCTGCATCTACGGCGGCGTGTTCGACGAAGGATCGCGGCTATCCGGGCCCGACGGCTTCCGCACCGACGTGCTGGCGGCCGTCCGCGACCTCGGCGTGACGAACGTCCGCTGGCCGGGCGGGACCTTCGTGCCGGGCTACCACTGGGCCGACGGCATCGGCGCGGACCGGCCCCGGCGGGCCGGGCCGGCCGGGCAGGGCGACGAGCCCAACCGTTTCGGCACCGATGAGTTCATGGCCTGGTGCGCCGCCGCGGGAGTCGAGCCGGTGCTCTGCCTCAACATGGGCACCGGGACCCTGGACGAGGCGCTGGCCTGGGTGGAGTACTGCAACGGCGGCGGCGACACCTACTGGGCCAGCCGACGGCGCCGCAACGGCCACGCCCAGCCTTACGGCGTCAGGTACTGGGGTCTGGGCCGCGAGATGCACGGCGACGGGCAGATCGGCCAGGGCACCGCGGCCGAGTATGTCGCCGAGGCCCGCCGCTGGGCCAGGGCGCTCAAGATGCTCGACCCGGGCATCCGGCTGATCAGCTGCGGGCAGACCGGCATGGACGACTGGGACCGCGACGTCATCGACGGCCTGGCGCGGCACGTCGACATGCACGGCATCCACATGTACACCGGCTCCGCGGACTACTGGTCTAACGTCCTCGCGCCGCACTACGCCGAGCGGGCCCTGTCCGTCGCCGGCGCGCTCATCGACCGGGCCCGCTACGTGCAGCGCCTCGAGCACGAGATCTCCGTGGCCTGCGATGAGTGGAACGTGTGGTACCGGACCGACGACGGGCGGCTCGAGGAGCGGTACACGCTGACCGACGCGCTGGCCGTCGCGACCTACCTCAACGTGTTCGTACGGCAGTCCTGGACGGTGCGGATGGCCAACCTGGCCCAGCTGGTGAACGCCATCGCGCCCATCGCCACCTCCCCGGACGAAATGCTCACCCAGAGCACCTACCATCCGTTCCAGCTGATGGCGGCGGCCGCCCAGCAGGTCGCGGTGGACACCTGCACCGATTCTGGCACCCATGCGCACCGGGACCGGACCGGAGACCGCTGGCCTTACCGGGTGGCCGATCTCGGCCTGTTCCAGCTGCTCGACGTGGCCGCCACCACCGACCCCGGGCGGAGCAGGCTGGCCCTGTCCGTGGTCAACCGGGATCCCGGTCGCGCCATCGCCACCCGCATCCGGCTCCACGGCGCCACCACGGCCGGGGTGATGACCGTCCACGAGGTCGCCGGCGACGGACCGGACGCCGTCAACACCTTCGCGCGCCCGAACGCGGTGAGCGCGCTCAACGGCAAGCGCGAGACGGACGGCGAGCACGTCGACATCACGTTCTCACCGCACTCGTTCACGCTCCTGGAGGTGCCGCTGGCATGAGCGCCGCCCGCCGGATCACGCTCGCCCGCGCAGCGCGACGGCGCGGGCCGGCCGGTTGGTGATTAGCACGGCGACCCGCGGGTCGGCCAGCCAGCGTTTCATCTCCGTATCCTCGTCGACCGTCCAGATCATCGTCCTGATCCCGGCCCGGTGGCACTGCGCCAGCACGCCCGCCCGGGCCAGCCGGTGGTTCACCGCCGCCCAGTCGGCGTGGCAGGCCCGGAGCCGGCGCATGGGGAGGAGCTCGCTCAGCCGGGTCGCGCCTCGCCCTGGCGCGTGCGGTCGTCGTGAAAGGCGGCCAGCTCCCCGTCCGCGGTCCGCCGGATGTCGAACTCGACGTATTCCGCGCCGGTCTCGACGGCGCTCGCGTACGCCTCGATGGTCCCGGCCTGCGGTCCGTGCGCCGAAATGGCCACCTGGCCGGCCATGCCCGGCCCTCCTCTCCCCGGCCGGCCATCGCTGATGCCCGGCGCTCATCGGCGACGCCAGATTATTAAATGCCCCAGGCCGCCCGGATAGCGCTTAAAGTAGGCTCAAGTGAATTGTCGTGGATATGAGGGCCTGGGATTCGGCCGGGCCGGCTGGTGGCTTTCATGGCCGTTAAGGGTCTCGTAACGGTTCGTGCACGATCGCAGGCCGGGACTACTGCCTGATCACATCGTTGCCATAGAGTCCGGCTGGCAGCTAGCGCGCACAGGAAGTGAGATTGCTGTGACTTTCCCGGACCCGTACGCCCAGGGGGGCGGGCAAGAGGCCATTCAGCCGCCGCCAGGACAGGGATTTAACCCGCCACCGCCGGCGGGCCCCGGTTATGGCCAGGGCAACCCGGCCTACGGCCAGGCGCCGCCGAACGCCGGGTTCACCCCCGCGCCCCCGGTGCCCGACGGTTACGGCTACGGACAGTACCCGGCGGTCGCCGTACCGCAGGGGATGTACCTCGACCAGAAGTCCGGGCTGGCGCTGCCGGAGGGAACCGAGCTGGCCAGCGTGGGCCGGCGCATCGGCGCCTGGTTCCTGGCCATTCCGCTTGTCATCGTCACGCTGGGCATCGGCTATATCATCTGGGGCCTCATCGTCTGGGGTAACGGGCAGACTCCCGCGTTGCAGGTCCTCGGGATGCGGGTCTGGCGGCCGGAGACCAACCGGGTGGCCGGCTTCTGGCACATGGCGCTGCGCGAGATCGCCGGCCGCATCGTGGACACCATCTTTGGCTTCATCACTGAGATCACCTCGTTCGTGCTCTTCGTCGCGGGCAAGGAACACAAGGCGCTGCACGATTACATCGCCGGCACGGTGGTGCTGTACGACCCGGACAAGGTGCTCGCCAGCTGACGCTTCGCCGTTACGGCCCGGACGCGGCCGCGGTGAGCGGCGCCGGACTGCCCCGCGCGATCGCGGGCCGCGCAGCGCGCGATCAGGTCGGCCCCGCCTCCTACGGCCAGGACACCTCGGCCGCCGCCACATTGGGCCGCAATATCTCCCGACGGCCAGGCCGGCGCCCTGATCGCGGCTTACCCAGGGCGGTGAGCAAGACTGTTGGTCGGCAGTCCACATGGGACGGGCGATCAGGTCAAGGTCCGCCCGGGTGATGGCGGACGGTGATGGAACATGGATGAGCAGCCGGACGTCGTGGCGTTCGGGTCGCGATGGCGGCGTGGCGGCCGTCGGCCAGGGCCCGGCAGGACCGCGATCGTCGTGCTCGGATTGCTGCTGGCCAGCCTGGGCGCGGTCGTCTACCTCGTCCTGCTGGTGGCGCACCAGGACGGCACGATCAAGGACCTGAATGCGGCGGCCAGGAAGGCCGGCCGCCAGGCGCACGCTGCGACGGCGGAGCCCGCTCCGCCGGTCGTTTCCGGGAGCCCCATGTTCACCCTTCCCGACATGGCAGGCGGCTCGTTTTCCGTGGTGGCCATGGCCATCCGCCCCCGGCCAGGCTCGTCGGCGCTCATCTCGCTGTTCGTGTACGGCCGGAATGCCGGCCCGGGCGAGCGCTACGGCCTGCTGGAGGATATCTGCGGTGGCCAGTACGTCACGGCATCCGATCTGGCGGACGGGACGGCAGACCGGCAGGGCGACCTGACGATCGTGGCGCCCGATCTCACCGTCGGCCCACGGGACCCCGGAGTCTGGTTCCTGGTGTACCGGTTGAGAGACGGTGCACCGCTCGGCGGCGTCCAGGGCCCGCTCATCGGTAACGGCGGACGAACGTTCCGTACCGCGCCGCAGTGCTCTTAGGCCCCTGTTCCGTGCCGTCACCGCGCGGCTCGCCGTCACCGCGCGGCTGAGGCGTCACGGCAGGCGGCCGTGACGGCACCCGGTCAGGGAACGTGACCAAGAACACGATCGCCATGGTACGTCACACTCGTCACTCTGATCACACGAGTGCTCAGCAGACGGGACCTACCAGGTAGTAGCCCGCCGATACCGACTTGTTGTCCATTTCCGGCTATCGGGTTATCGCATTCCGACTGACCCGAATGAGTAGCCGAACTACGGTATTGCCGCATGGAGGACCCAGAGGTTGTCGCGGCCATCGTGGCCGGTAACCCCGCCGGGCTCGCTGAAGCGTACGACCGGTACGCCATGCCGCTCTTCTCGTACTGCCGGTCCATGCTGCCCGAGCCGGCCGATGCCGCCGACGCGGTGCAGGATACCTTCCTCGTCGCCACCGCTAAGCTCCGGGACCTGCGCGATCCGGCCAGACTGCGCTCCTGGCTCTACGCGGTCGCACGCAACGAATGCCTGCGCCGGCTGCGGGCCGGGAACGCCCTCTCCGGCCTCGAGGACGCCGCGGACGTGCCCGCCCAGACCTCCGATATCGGCCTCGCGGCGGAACGAACCGATCTCCAGCAGCTGGTCAGGGCCGCAATCGACGGGCTGAACCCGGGCGAGCGGGATGTCATCGAGCTGAGCCTGGTCCATGAGCTCGACGGCGATGAAGTCGCCAGCGCGCTCGGGGTATCACGCAACCATGCCCACGCCCTGCTGTCCCGGGCTCGCAGCCAGCTGGAGCGATCGCTCGGCGCGCTGATCGTCGCGCGCACCGGCCGCCGGGCCTGCGCCGACCTGGACGCCATGCTGGCCGGCTGGGACGGGCAGCTGACCGTGCTGATACGCAAGCGGCTCAGCCGGCACATAGAACAGTGCGCAGTCTGCGGGGAGCGCAAGCGCCGGGAGCTGACGCCGGCCCTGTTCGCCGCCGCGTTGCCCGTGGTCGCGCTGCTCCCGGAGTTCCGGGACCAGCTGCTGAGGATGCTGGCCGATCGCTCGCCCGCCGGAGTGGCCCATCGCATTACGGTGGCGAATCGCGCAGGCCCGTTCGGCCCCCATGGTTTTCCCAAGCCGGCCAGTCCGCCCGGGGCCATGCCGTGGCACCACGTCCTGCACCATTCGCACGCCGTGGTAGTCGGCGCGACCACCACGGTCATGGCGGCCGGGGCCATCGTGGTGGGGGTCGTCGTCAGCCCGCATCATGGCCCGTCGCCCGCCGGGGCGGGCGGATCAACGCACGGCGCGTCCGTCGGCACCGGCAGCCCGGTCCCCGCGCACGACGGCCCTTCCGGCCGCAACAGCCCTGCTGGCGGGCAGGGGCTGGCGCCTTCGGCCTCGACGCGTGGCGGCACTGTCACCCCGGTTTCCCTGCGGTCGTCGTCGGCGCCGGGTTCGGTCCCCGCTACCACCGCCGGCCCGACCTCGCCGGCGGCCTCCTCATCGGTGCCGTCGTCGCCCAAGGCCGGCACGTTGTCGGCCTCGACCGGCACGCTCAGGCTGGTGTCGGTCAGCGGCACCGCGACCGGGAGGTTCACGCTCACCGCCAACGGCGGCCCGGTCGGCGCCTACTCGATCACGGTCGGGTCCGCGCTGGCCGGCAGCATCAGCGTCTCGCCCTCCTCGGGTTCGCTGGCCTCCGGCGCGAGCGTGACGATCACGGTGACCTCGACCAGCCTGGTCGCGCTGGACGGGCAGCTCACCGTAAATCCGGGCGGCCAGACGATCACGGTGGTGCTCAGCGTCAGCCTGTAGGCTCCACTCAGCCCGCGCTCCCATGAAAACGACCGTAGTAGCGAACAGCAGCCCGCTACCACTCGACGAGGGTCCAGATTTCCGGACGGGGGACGTCGCCTACGTCGACCGAGGCGAAGCGCCTGGCGGCCTCCTTGAGGTGGGCCATCGCCGCGTCGTGCTGGCCGTCCGCGTGCAGCAGATCGGCCATGTTGGTGTGCAGCGCCGCGACCCGGTGCTGGTCACCGAGCTCGCGGCCGAGCTCGAGGGCTTCGGCGGCCAAGGTCAGGGCCTCCCGGCCGCGGCCGGTCTCGGCCAGCAGCCGGGCCAGGTTGTTCAGCGCCGCCACGGCCGCGCCGAGCTCCGGTAGCCGCCGGGCCTCGGCCAGGCTGTCCCGCAGGTAACTCTCCGCCGCGGCGGTGTCGCCGGCCCGGGCGGCCAGCATGCCGAGCACGTTGAGTGCCTGCGCCGTCGCGCCGGGATCGGCGGCGGCCCGGGCGCTGGCCAGCGCGGACCGCCCGAGCCCGGCGGCCTCGGCCGCGGCGCCGCGCCGGTAGGCCACGACAGCCCGGTCTGCCTGGGCCCGGGCCAGCCGGCCTGGTTCGGTGCCCTCGACCAGCTCCGTCACCACAGCCAGGTGGGCCTCGGCCAGGTCCCAGTCGCCCAGCCTGTGGTGCACGTCGGCGAGCTTGTGCTCGATGCCCGCCTGGGTGGCCCGGTCGTCCTCGGTCGCGATGGCCGCGGCGGTCTCGAACTCGGCCAGTGCCTCCCGGTACCGGCCGAGCGCCACCAGCACCTCGCCGAGGGCGATCCGCCCGGGCAGCTGCGGGTAGCCGAGCGCCAGGGCCCTGGTCAGGTGGGCGTGCGCCTCGGCGTGCGCGTACAGCTCGCTGGACACCTCGGCGGCCCGCCACCACCACTGCGCCGCCTCCTCGTCCCGGCCCGCCAGTTGCAGGTGGCCGGCCACGGTCGCCGCCCGGGTGGTGGCCGGATCGCGCTCGTGGCGGCGGGTCAGGAAGTCGGCCGCGCGTCCGTGCAGCAGCCGGCGCCGCGCCAGGGTGGCCGATTCGTAGGCCGTCCGGCGCAGCGCCTCGTAGGGGAATCCGTAGGACGGCGCCTGGTGCGGGGAAGGCGGGGGGATCTCGGTCAGCAGGGACCGGGCCAGGGCCTCGTCGATCGCCTCGACGATCTCGTCTTCGCCCCGCCCGCTCACCGCTCGCAGCAGGTCCGCGTCGTTGTCGCTGCCGAGCACCGCGGCGGCGGTCAGCATCTGCCTGGTCGGCTCGCTGACCGCCTGCAGCCGGGTCCGCAGCAGGTCCCTGACGCTGGCCGGGGGCCACCAGTCCGCCTCCCGGGTTCCGGGCGTCCCGGCTACGTCCGCACCGGGCCCCTGTTCCCCGGCGGTCCGGAGTGCCTCGACGTACTCGCGGACCAGCATGGGCAGCCCGCGGGTTTCTGCGAGCAGCCGGACCACGTCGATCCGGGGCATGCCGTCCAGGCCGAGCAGCGTGCCGATCGCCTCGGGGCCGAGCGGGCCCGGTTCGATGGTCTCGCCCACGGACTGGCTTTCGGCCTCGCCGAGCGCGGTCCGCAGCACCCGCAGCCGGCCTGCCTGTTCGGGCTGCCAGCTCAGCACGAGCAGCAGCGGCCAGTCGGCGAGCCGCCGCACCAGGTAGGCGAGCAGGCCCAGCGAGGAGCTGTCCGCCCAGTGCACATCCTCCACCACGACGATCCCGGCCGCGCCGCTCCCGCTGGCTCGCTCCTCCCCGGCCGCGCCGCCGCCGGCCCGCGCCGCGCCGCCGCGCGCCCGCGCCGCGCTGCCGCCGGGCCGCCCAGCGCCGCCGGTCGCCGCCCGCAGCGTGTCCGCGATGGCCGCGTACAGCCTGGTGACCGCCACCGGGCTGTCCAGCGGGGGTGCGGACGAGTCCGGCTGCGACGCGGCCAGCGCCGGGACCAGCCGCCCGGCCATCGCGGCCGTCTGCGCCGGGAGCACGTCCGGCAGGTCGGGCCGGATCGCCAGCGCTGTCCGAAGCAGGTCGGCGGCCAGCACGAACGGCAGCCCCGTCTCGCCGTCATGGCAGCGCGCCGCCAGCACGGCGGCGTCCGTCCCGGCCGCCTCGGCGCGCAGCTCGGTGATGAGCCTGGTCTTGCCGCTGCCGGCCTGGCCGGCGATGGCCACCACCCGGCCGCTGCGGCCGGCCGCCCGCCAGGCCGTGCGCAGAGCGTCCAGCTCAGCCTCCCGGCCGACCAGCGGCCAGGTCACCGCAACACCAGCGCCCGGCCCATCACCAGGGCCCGGCCCATCCAGCGCCCGGCCCATCACCAGCGCCCGGCCCATCACCAGCGCCCGGCCTATCACCATCAGCGCCCGGCGGAGCACCAGCGGCCGGGACAGGCGGCGGCCCGAGCCGTCCCGCGCGCACATCGTCGTAGAGCCGCGTGGTCTCCGGCAGCGGCCGGACGGCCAGGTCCCGGTCAAGCACCCGCACCAGCGACCGGTACTGCCGCATGGCCGCCGAACGCTGCCCGGCCCAGCCGTGCAGCCTGATGATGGCCTGATGCGCGGGCTCGTGCAGCGGGTCGAGCTGCAGCCAGCGCCGCGCGTGACCGGCGGCCCGCTCCAGCGCTCCGTCCGCGATGCACGCCGTGACCAGCCGCTGCAGCCC
This sequence comes from uncultured Actinomycetes bacterium, assembly GCA_963722275.1. Classification (GTDB taxonomy): domain Bacteria; phylum Actinomycetota; class Actinomycetes; order Streptosporangiales; family Streptosporangiaceae; genus Palsa-504. The sequence continues at coordinate 58,469 of CAVRMX010000010.1, forward strand.
GCGGGCGAGCGCCTGCCTGAGCTCCTCGGTGACCGACGCCTGCCATTCCTCGAACTCCGGGCAGCCGCGCAGGGTGAACCCGGCCAGGAAGTCGCCCCGGTACAGCGAAACGGCCCGCTCGAGCGACGCGGCGTCCGGCCGGCCGATCAGGGCCTCGAAGTCGCGCACGTCCACCCGGACCAGGGCCGGCGCGAGGGCCACCGCCGCCCGGCTGATGATCAGCCCGTCACCCATCGCGGCGGCGGTCACCGAGAGCGTGCGCCGCAGCGACGCCCGGCCCTTGACGCTGTCCGCCTCGGGCCAGAGCAGGTCGGCGAGCTGCTCGCGGCTGTGCTCGCGCCCCGTCACCGCGAGCAGCGCGAGCAGCGCCGTCGCCTTCCTCGTGTCGAAGGCGACCGGCGCGCCGTCCCGCCTGACCACGGGAGGCCCGAGCAGCGCCAGGCAAAGATCCGTTGCCATCACGGCCACCGTAACGCACCTGCGTAAAAAAACACGCGGGAGGGCATGACTGCCGTAACGATCTCGTATCGTCTTGTTTCTAGGCTGATGGTGCGTCGCAAACGATGCCGCGAACCCGGAGAGTGCCATGGCGCAGCAGGTGGGAAGTACTAGCGGGACCGCTCCGGCGGTCCGCGAGACCGCGATAGCGCCTGGGGGGGCGTCCGAGATGGCCGAAGCCGACCGGCACCAGAACGGCAGCACGCCGGTCACCGAGGTGGGGACCGGCCAGGAGATCGACATCAAGGCCAGCCGCGTCCGCGGCTGGCTGCGGCGCACGCCCCCGGCCGCCACCATCAGCACGGCGCCTCAGGCGCCGAGCGTGGTGGCGGCCGGGCCCGAGCTGGACCTGGCCTCGAACGACCCGCTGGTCGGTTACCTGCTCAGCGCGGCCAGCGCGGTCGACATCACCGGCCTGCAGCTGCAGTCCCCGGCCCTGAGGGCGCTGCAGGAGGCCGGCGTGGTCCTGGTCGTCCCGCTGATCTCCTCGGGCAGCCTGGTGGGCCTGCTGAGCCTCGGGCCAAGAAGGTCCGAACGCGGCTACTCCACGGACGACCTCAGGCTCCTCAACTCACTCGCCGGCTACGCGGCCCCGGCCATGCGCGTCGGCCAGCTCGTCCGGCAGCAGCAGGCCGAAGCCAGGCAGCGGGAGCGAATCGAGCAGGAGCTGAAGATCGCGCAGATCATCCAGCAGCAGTTCCTGCCGAAGAGCGTGCCCGACCTGCCCAGCTGGCATGTCGCCGCGTTCTACCGTCCGGCCCGGACGGTCGGCGGCGACTTCTACGACTTCATCCCGCTGCCGGACGGCCGGGTCATGTTCGTGGTCGGTGACGTCACCGACAAGGGCATTCCGGCCGCGCTGGTCATGGCCAGCACGCACGCGCTGCTCCGGGACGCCGCGCCGAGGCTCATCTCGCCCGGCAAGGTGCTCGGCCACGTCAACGACATGCTCTGCGTGGACATCCCGGCGCACATGTTCGTCACCTGCCTGGCCCTGGTGCTCGACCCGGTCAGCGGCCGGGTGGAGTTCGCCAACGCCGGCCACGACGTGCCGTACGTGCGGACCCAGGGGGGAGTGGCCGAGCTGAGGGCCCGCGGCATGCCGCTCGGGCTGATGCCCAGCATGGAGTACGAGGAAAAGAGCTTCCAGTTCGAACCGGGTGACTGCGCGCTGCTGCACAGCGACGGGCTGGCCGAGGCACACGCGCCCGACCGCGAGATGTTCGGCTTCCCGCGGGTCTCGGCGCTGGTCGGCAAGGGACCCTCGGGGGAGGCCCTCATCGACTTGTGCCTGACCGAGCTCGCCAGCTTCACCGGGCCCGAGCACGAGCAGGAAGACGACATCACGCTGGTGTCACTGCAGCGGTCCCCGTCCGCCTGGCACCATCACCAAGCCGACCCTGGGGGAGGCGGGCAATGACTCAGGTGGCCCGGCCGGCACCGCGCAGGCTCGACGCGTTCACGCTGCCCAGCGAGCCGGGCAACGAGCGCCTGGCGCTGGCCCGGGTGGCCGGCACCGTCAAGGACCTCGGCCTGCCGGCCCAGCGGCTCGAGCGGCTGAAGACCGCGGTCGCCGAGGCCACCATGAACGCGATCGAGCACGGCAACGGCAACCGCCCGGAGATCCCGGTCGAGGTCGAGGTGACCCAGAGCGGCGACGAGATCGTCGTGGCGATCAGCGACCAGGGCGGCGAGGACCACGCCGACACCGGCGGCCACGAGGATCCCGATCTCATCAAGAAGCTTGACGGCGGCCAGAGCCCTCGCGGCTGGGGACTGTTCCTCATCCGCAACATGGTCGACGCGATGGACGTAACGACGGACGGCCAGCGGCACACCATCCGGCTGACCATGCGAACTGGAGGTGCGGCACATGACGAGCGCATGTGAGGCCACGACCCGGGTGCTCCCCGGAGCCGCCGTCATCGAGCTGTCCGGGGAGGTCGACGGGTCCGCCGCGGCCGTCCTGGGCGCCGCGTACGAACGGACGGTCACGGAGGGACCAGCCGACCTGACTACGGTCGTGCTCGACTTCGCCGCGGTGGACTACATCAACTCCACCGGCATCGCGCTGATCGTCAGCGTGCTCGCCCGGGCACGGGCCGAACGCAGGAAGGTTGTCGCCAGCGGCCTGTCCCCGCACTACCGCGAGATCTTCGACATCACCCGGCTGTCGGACTTTATCGAGCTCTTCCCCGATCTCGACCGCGCCGTGAACCAGATCACTCACCCGGCCGCCTAGGCCGAACGGAAACACCAGAGCAGCAGAAACTTCAAGGGGAGGACGCAGATGGGATCACCAGCGATCACGATGGACGTTCGCCGGGTCGGCGAGACGACCGCCGTTGTCGACATCAGGGGCGAGGTCACCGCAGCCTGCGAGCCCGTGCTCATGTCGGCGTATGAGGCGGCCGGCGGCAGCGCGACGAGCAGGCTGGTCCTGAACTTCGCCGGTCTTGAGTACATGAACAGCGGCGGCATCGGAATGCTCGTGACCTTGCTCGTCCGGGCCAACCGGCAGCGCCAGCAGCTCGCCGCCTACGGGCTGAGCGAGCACTATCGCGAGATCTTCGAGCTGACCAGGCTCGACGAGGCGATCACCATCTACGACAGCGAGGAATCGGCGCTCAACGGCGTCGTGAGGTAAGGGGCGTCGCCATGACAGAGCTATCAGGGACAGAGCTATCAGGGACGGGGACGGCAGGCCCGGACAAGGTGGCGTCGGCCGAGCAGATCGGGCTGAGCGCCCGCGAGGCCGCAGCCCCGCCGCCCGAGGCGGCCAGGCTGGCAGCGCCGAGGAACGCGGACAGCTGGGCCAGGAAGGTCGAACGCCTGGAGGTCGACCCGCGGGACGGCGTGCGCGGCACCAACGTCGCCGGGCGGCGTCTCACCGGGCCGGTGCAGGGCTTCGGCAAGATGTGGCAGAAGACCTACCGGATGGACGCCGGGCCGGACGTGACGCCGGAGCAGGCCATCGCCACCTGGCGTGAGCACTTCCCCGAGTTCTGGCCGAAGGGCAACCGGTTCGCCGGCGCGCTGACCGGCATCAACCCGGGCGACGTGGCCCTGCTCGACCTGGCCATCGGGGGCGGGGTCAAGCTGTCCACGGGCGTGTTCGTGCTGTACGCCGACGCCGAGTCGTTCACGCTGATGACCCCGCAGGGCCACATGTTCGCCGGCTGGATCACCTTCTCGGCCGAACGCGAGGCCGACTCCACCATGGTCCAGGCGCAGGTGCTGATGCGGGCCAACGACCCGCTGTACGAGGTGGCCATGACCCTCGGCGGGCACCGTAAGGAAGACAAGTTCTGGACGGCCACGCTGACCGCCCTCGGCCAGCGGCTCGGCGTGCCTGACCCGAAGGTCGACGCCCGGAGCACCTGCGTGGACTCCAAGCGGCAGTGGCGGCATGCCAGCAACGTCTGGCACAACTCGATGGTGCGCAGCGTGCTGCAGACCGCTACCACACCCTTCCGGCCGCGGAAAGGGACGCGCAGCATGAAGAGCAAGGCCAGCGGGTAACCGGTCAGTCATGCGGACGGACGTGGACGCGGTTGTCGTCGGCAGCGGGCCGAACGGCCTGGCGGCTGCCGTCACGATGGCGGCGGCGGGCCTGCGGGTGCAGGTCATCGAGGGCGCGCCCACCATCGGCGGCGGCTGCCGGACCGAGGAGCTGACCCTGCCCGGCTTCTGGCACGACGTCTGCTCCGCGGCGCACCCGCTGGCGGTGGCGTCGCCGTTCTTCCAGCGGTTCGACCTGGCCGCGCGCGGGGTCGCGCTGGCGTGGCCCGAGGTCGAGTTCGCCCAGCCGCTGGACGGCGGACGGGCCGCGGTCGTGACCAGGTCGGTCGAGGACACCGCCGCCCGCCTCGGCGCCGACGGCCGCGCCTACCGTCGCCTGCTCGGGCCGATCACCGAGCACCTCGACGAGATCCTGCCGGCCCTGCTGGCGCCGCTGCGCCTTCCGCCCGCCCATCCAGTGCCCGCCATCGACTACGCCCGCCGCGCCATCCTGCCCGCTTCTGTGGTGGCCTGGCGCTGGCGCGGCCAGGAGGCCCGCGCGATCCTGGCCGGAGCCGCCGCCCACGCGATGATGCCGCTCACCGCCGCTCCGTCGGCGGGCGTCGGGCTGATGCTGGTCGCGCTGGCGCACGCGGTGGGCTGGCCGGTGGTTGCCGGAGGCAGCGCCCGGATCACCGACGCGATGGCCGCGGCCCTGGTAGCCAACGGCGGCCGCATCGAGACCGGCCGCTGGGTCCGCTCCCTGGCCGAACTTCCCTCCGCCCGCGCCGTCTTGCTCGACGTCTCGCCCCGCGCGCTGATGCTGCTGGCCGGTGACCGGCTGCCCGGCCGGTACCGCGCCGCGCTGAGCCGGTTCCGCTACGGCCCGGGGGTCTGCAAGGTCGACTTCGCGCTTTCCGGCCCGGTGCCCTGGACCAACCAGGACTGCCGCCGGGCCGGAACCCTGCACCTGGGCGGCCCCTTCGAGCAGGTCGCCGCGGCCGAGGCCGAAGTCGCCGCGGGCAAGCACCCGCACGACCCGTACGTGCTCGTGGTCCAGCCCGGCGTCGCCGACCCGTCTCGCGCCCCGGCCGGCCAGCAGACCCTGTGGACCTACTGCCATGTGCCGTCCGGGTCAGGCGTCGACATGACCGACCGGATCGAGGCGCAGATCGAGCGCTTTGCCCCCGGCTTCCGCGACCTCATCCTGGACCGCGCGGTCAGCACCGCCGCCGACGAGGAGGCCCGCAACCCGAACTACGTCGGCGGCGACATCGGCGTCGGCCTGCAGACCGTCCGCCAGACCTTCCTGCGCCCGGTGGCCAGGTGGAACCCCTACCGCACCCCGATCCACGGCGTCTACCTGTGCTCCTCGGCGACCCCGCCGATCCCCGGCGTGCACGGCCGCTGCGGCGAGCTGGCCGCGCTGACCGCCCTGCGGGACGTATTCGGGGTCCGCGAGCTTCCCGACATCAGCCCGGCCCGGCTCCGTACGGACCCGGCACCGGCCGCCCCGCGTTAAGGCCATTCAGCCGAACGGGCCGGGCGCGTGCCCCGGCCTCGCCTCGGGCCTTACTTGGCCGCGCCCCTGAGCGAGGCGTGCAGCGTGACGCCGGCCGGCTGCGCGGTCGTGGCGTAATAGGCCACGCAGTGCAGCCCCCGGTCGCCGCCCGGCCAGGTGGACGCGTCCGGCACGACATCGGTCCAGGTATACACCGATTTCGTGTACTCGATTCCCACGTAGGACTGGAATGCGCTGTTGCATTGCGCGGTGGCGGCATTCTTGATGGCGCTGTCGCCAGGATAAGAACCGCCCTTGCCCCAGAAAGAGTTGCTCCCGTAGAAAACCTCCGCGGTATGCCCCTGGGTGCACGGCACGGCCTCGCTCAGCTTCGGCCACGGGGTGTTCTTGTTCAGGTCCAGGTTCGCCCCGGTCAGGCAGTCACCGGCCCGCAACTGGGCCAGTTGCAGGTTGCCGACGGTCGGGATCGCGCTGGCGCTGGGCGATGTGCTGGGCGTCTGGGCCGGCGTCGAGCTCGTGCCCGACCCGGCCGTGTTCTTGGGGGAGCCGGAGCTCAGCGCCAGGACCAGCGCGACGACGACCACCACGATGGCCGCGGCCGCTCCGGCCGGCACCAGCCACGCCGGTCGCTTGCGCCGCTGGCTCGGACCGGCGGGCGGCGCGTACCACTGATCGGATCCAGGCATCCCCGGTCCGCCGGGCATCCCGGGGCCGCCGGGCATCCCCTGGGCGGGATACTGGGCCTGCGGCGCGCCGCCTGGCTGCTGGCCGGACCACCACGAATTGCCCTGAGGGCCCTGGAACCCGGAACCGCCTGGAGCGACCGGATCAGCGGGCCCCTCATATCCCCCCTGGCCGGCCTGGTAACCCTGGCCTCCCTGGTAACCCTGCGGCTCGGGATACTGCTGCTGCCCCGGGTATGCCTGCTGGCCAGAGTATCCCTGCGGCCCCGGGTAACCCTGCTGCCCGGGATAACTCTGCTGCCCGGGATAGCCCTGCTGCCCGGGATAGCCCTGCTGACCGGGATAGCCCTGCTGACCGGGGTAGTCCTGCTGACCCGCGTACCCCTGGGACGGCTGCTCCTGCGATGACGGGTAGCCAGGGGGAATCGCGGTGGGCGGCGGCGGGGTCGGCGTCGACAGCGTGGTCCGGGTCGGCGGGTCGATGGTGGCTTTGCCGCCCGTCGCGGGTTCGGCCTCTGCCGAGTCGGCCGCCATGGCCACCGGCGCCAGCGCGTCCGCGGCCGGCGCTACCGGGTCCGCCATCGCCGGGTCGTACCGGTCGGCACCGGAACCAGCGGGCACTGGGCCACCCGCCCGGGAACCGACTGCCAGCGAGCCGCCGCCCGGCACGGGCGGGTGCAGGCTCCCCTCCACCGGGGCGGTCCCGGCCGCCGACGGGTCGAGGATCCGGGCGGGCAGCCAGTTGCTCAGGTCCGCGGCCGACGGGTACGCGGCCGACAGGTCGGCGAGGAACTGAGGCGCCGTGGGCCTGCGCTTGGGGTCCCGGGACAGGCTCCGCTTGATCAGCGGCCGGAGGTTGTCGGGAACGTTGTCGATGGTCGGCTTGCCGTGCACGACGCGGTAGAGCAGCGCGGCGGTGTCACCGGTGCCGAACGGGCCCTCACCGCGGGCGGCGTAGATGAGCACGCCTGCCAGGCTGAAGATGTCGCTGGCCGGGCCGACGGTGAGTCCCTCGGCCTGCTCGGGTGACATGAAGCCGGGCGAGCCGATCATGAAGCCGGTGCCGGTCAGCGCCGTGGCCTCGGCGGCGGAGGAAATGCCGAAGTCGATGATCCTCGGCCCGTCCTGGGCCAGCAGCACGTTGGAGGGCTTGAGGTCACGGTGGATGACGCCGGCCGCGTGGATCGCGCTCAGCCCTTCGGCCAGTCCGGCGGCCAGCGCGAGCACGGAAGCCTCGGGCAGCGGGCCCTGCTGCTCCACCGCGTCGGACAGCGGCGTGCCTGGCACGTAGGCGGTCACCAGCCATGGGACCGGGCCGTCGATGTCGGCGTCGACGACCGCCGCGGTGAACAGGCCGCCGACCTTGCGCGCGGACGAGACCTCACGCGCGAAACGGGCCCGGAAACCGGCGTCCTCCGCCAGGTTCGAGCGGATGACCTTCACCGCCACCATGCGGCCGCCGGGGGAGCGAGCCAGGTAGACCCGGCCCATCCCGCCGCTGCCGAGCCTGCCGAGCAGCACGTAGGGCCCGATGCGCTGGGGATCGCCCGGCTGTAGCGCCGCCAAACTGGTCACCCCCACCTAACTGTCGTGCATCACGCCAGCTTGCGCCGTGCGCAAGAATTACACATACCACAGATTCAGGCCGCGGTCAGGCCCCCGGGTGGCCGTTACAGCTCGTCCTCCGCTAGCCGATTCCAACAGTAGTGCGGATCGCATGCAAAAGGGAGGTAAAGCCGCAACCGAGGGCGGCGGGCGCCCGGTCGAGCCGCGGACGACGAGTTCGGGTTCGAAGAGCAGTTCCTCCGGGTAAGTAGCCGGCACCCATCTGCCCCATGGCATTGCTGGTGGTGCCGCTGAGCCTGGCCTGTGCGGCTAGTTCATGATCGTGTCTAGCGCGGGGCGAATCGGACGAAGTGGCCGTCAGGCCTCGCACCCGCCGGGCCGGCGGGTGCGAGGCTGGCAGAATGGGTTAGTTGCTGCGGAGCCAGGTCGCGCTGAAGTTCTCCCCGCCGCTGAGCGAGGAGACGGTGTCCTTATCGCGGCCGGCGCTGTCGATCATGATGATCTGGGTCACGCCGCCGGCGTTGCCCAGAGCGGATCCGTTGGCTAGCGAACCGGTGATGTGCACCGTGCCGAAGTCGGCCAGCGGCAGGATGCCGCCGCTGGCGGTGCAGCACGGCGCCTCCACGATGACTTCGGCCGAGGACCGGGCCGCGCCGGCCAGGGTGCCCGTGGTGGTGTGACTCCAGCCCTGGGTGGTGTCCTGGATGAACAGGCTGAAGTGGTTGCTGCCCGTGTAGGTCACCGAGGCGTTGAAGTGGTCGCCGGGCCGGACCGTGTTGGAGTACGACACCGACGGGTTGGGATACATCTCGTACCAGGCGTAGTACTGCGGTCGGCTCCCTGAGCAGTCGACGTCGCTGCCGGTCTGCTCGACCGAGCTGCTGGAGTAGCCGTCGAGCCCGACCCAGAAGGAGGAGTACTGGCTGCCCCGGCTGCAGATGCCGGTGGGTTCGGTCCAGCTCGCCGAGACGCTGGTGTACGTGCCGGTGGTGGCGGCGTAACCAGACCAGTTCGTGCTCTCCGCCTGGTGGCGGATCCCGCTGCGCAGGTTCGAGGCGGCGGCGCCGGTCCCGGCCAGCTGAATCGGCCCGCCGGGCCTGAATCCCATGGTGGCGGCGGACGCGCTGCCCGCGGCCACGGTCAGCCCGGCCGTCAGGGTCAGCATGGCCAGGAGGATGCCCCATCGTCGTAGCATTTGGCTCCTTTGTTTGTCGGTAGCGGGCCCGACAAACGGGCAGATCGTGCCCATTTTGAGAGCTTTGTTCCCTTGTGTCGGGCTAGCTAAGGGTTGCGGCGAGTCGACTCCCGGTGAGAGTAACGCAGGAGAACGTTATAGAAAAGATCTGTAAGCAACTTTTTGTGGCTTTAACGGGGGTTCGCGACCCCTATCTGCACCGTAACGCGCACGAAACAACAGAGCCGCTCAGGTCAGCGGCTGGCGGCCGGCCGTGGCGATATCATCGCGAAACTGTGCATCCGCGGCGGCATTCCGACCCCGGCCGGCTGCGTGCCCGCGCCGTCACACTGGCGATGCCCGCCCTCGTCCCCGGGCTCGTCCTCGGCGTGCTCGCCCTCGGTCCCGGGCTGCGGCGCGGGTTCCTGCTCAGCTACGACATGGTGTTCGTGCCCAGGGAGCCGTTCACCGCGGCGATGTTCGGGCTGGGGGGCGGGGCCCCGCGAGCGGTGCCGAGCGATTTCGCCGTGGCCGTGGCGTCGCGCCTGCTCCCGGCCGACATCGTGCAGAAGCTCGTGCTGCTGCTGATCTTCATGCTGGCCTGCTCGGGCGCGGCCGCGCTGCTTGACCGCGAGCCAGCGCTCGCCCGCCTGGCCGCCGCGGTGTTCTACGCCTGGAACCCCTACGTCGCGGAAAGGCTCATCATCGGCCAGTGGGCGCTGCTGCTCGGCTACGCCGGCCTGCCCTGGGTGCTGCGGGCCATGTTCCTCGCCGAGGACGTCAGCACGAGGCGCGGCGCGGCCCGCCTCGCCCTCGCGCTGCTGCCCGCCGTCGTCGGCGGCTTCGCCGCCATGGCCGTCACCGCGCTGGTCGTAGTCCCGGTCGCGCTGTGCACCAGGAGAGCCAGGACCGTGGCGGTAGCACTGGCCGCGCTCGCCGTCGGCAGCCTGCCCTGGCTCATCCCGTCGTTTCTGCACGCCGTGTACGCCGACCCGGGCGGCGTGGCCGCGTTCGCGGCCCGGGCCGATACCCCGTTCGGCACCCTCGGCAGCCTGGTCATGCTGGGCGGGACGTGGAACGCGACGACGGTGCCGAAGGCCTACGGCGGACCCTGGTCCGCCGTCTGGCTGGCGGCCGTGCTGGCCGCCAGCGCCGGCTACGCGCTGCTCGGCCGGCGGCGCTGGCCCCGGAGCCAGTGGCTGGGGCTCGCGGCGGGTGCCGTGGCCGGCCTGCTGATCGCGAGCATCGGGGTGACCGGGGCGGGGCGCGCGCTGCTCCGCGGCGCGATCGGGTTCTGGCCCGGCTTCGCGATCCTGCGCGATGGCCAGCAGTTCATCGCGCCGCTCGCGCTGGCCGAAGCCCTCGGGTTCGGACTCGCCGTGGCCTGGAGCATGCGGCCGGGTTCGTTCGGCACGAAAAAAACCACCGAACGACCCGGTGGCAAGCACCGGGCGCCCGCCCTGTCCGACGCTCCGGGCCTGGCCCTCAGCGTGTTCGCGCTGCTCGCCCCGGTACTGCTGCTTCCCGGGCTGGCCTGGGGAGCGGCCGGGCGGCTGCGCCCGGTCTGGTACCCCGCCGCCTACCAGGCCGCGGCGCGCGCGATCGATGCCAGCCGGGCCCCCGGTGACGTGCTGCTGCTGCCGTGGGCAGCGGACCGGACGCCGTCCTGGAACCACGACGAGGTGATGCTCGACGCCTGGCCCCGGCTGGTGTCGCGGCCGGTCATCTGGAACGACGGGACCGAGGTCGGCAACGTCGCACTGGCGCCGGACGACCCGCGCGCGCGGCGACTGGACGGCCTCATCGACTCGGTCGGGCCGCTGACCGCCGCGCTGCGGGCGGCGGGCATCCGGTTCGTCGTCGTCGACGGCGCCCCGCCGGACGCGCGGGACCCGCAGGACGCGCGAGACACGCCGGCGGGGGCCCGGCTGCCCGGCTGCACCACCATGTACAACCAGCCTGACCTGGTCGTCTACCAAGTACCTGGATGACCGCCGGTCTCGGTACTTGTCACATTTTGACTAAGTTACTAGCTAGTTGCCTTGCATACCGCTACTGTCCAGCCATCGAGCCCCGGAGGAGGAGCGCCCCGTGTCCCGTCTGATCGTCGCTATCGTCGTGGGCATCGTAATCGCCGTCGGAGCGGTGGCCGTGGTGGAGAATGTGCTCTCCGGCGCCTCTGACGGCACGCCGAGCAACGCCTCGCTCTACCAGTACGGCACGCGCTGACGCGCCCGGTCGTGGCGAGCGCGCAATGGGGGAATCACACGCCAGCACTCGAGATCGTCGTTCCGGCGCGTAACGAGGCCCGCAGGCTGCCCGAAGGGCTGGCCGCGCTGTGCCAGCAGCTAGCCGCGCTCCCGCTGCCGACGGCGATCGTCGTAGTGGACAGCGCGAGCACCGACGGCACCGGCGACGTGGCGCGGCGCTGGCCCCGGCAGCCGGTGCCGGTCCGGCTGCTGCGCTGCGAGCGCCCGGGCAAGGGCATAGCGGTGCGGGCCGGCCTGCTGGCCACCCGCGCCCCGTTCGCCGGCTTCTGCGACGCGGACATGGCCACCGAGCTGTCTGCCCTCGATACGGTGATAAGCCTGCTGGCCGCCGGGCACCCGATGGTGATCGGCTCCCGGGGGCTCGAGGAGTCGGAGGTCGAGGACCGGTCCAGCGCGGTCCGCCGGCTGGGCGCCGCGATGTTCCGCGCGATGGCCCGCCAGATCGTCCCGGACGCGACCGACACCCAGTGCGGGTTCAAGTTCTTCTCCGGGCCGCTGGTCCGGGCCGCGGCGGAGCCGCTGCGGACGGACGGCTTCGCCTTCGATATCGAGCTGATCGCCCGCTGCCAGCGGCTGGGCGCGACGCTGACCGAGATCCCGGTCCGCTGGCGGGACGTGGCGGGCTCCACGTTCTCGGTGCAGCGCCATTCCGCCGCGGTCTTCCGCGACGTCGCGGCCCTGTGGCTGCGGACCCGCGCCGAGCCCGGGCCAGCGGCCGCACGCGAGCCGATCGGCTCGCAGCCCCTGCCGGCCGGCGCCAGCCCAACATGACGGTACGAGATTGAACGGCACGAGATTGAACGGCACTGACCTCAGCAGCACCAGGATCGCCATCGTCAACTGGCGGGATCCGTGGCACCCGCAGGCGGGCGGCGCCGAGCGTTACGCCTGGCAGATGGCCCGGGCCCTGCACGACCGGGGAGCCAGGGTCCGCTTCCTGACCGCCCGTGCCCGCGGCCAGGCCAGCAGCGCCCGCGGCCAGGCCAGCAGCGCCCGCGGCCAGGTTAGAAGAGAGCAGCGGGACGGAATCGACATCGTCAGGCTCGGCGGCCGGTTCACCGTGTACCCCAGGGTGCTCCTGTGGCTCCTCGCGCACCGCCGGTCCTTCGACACGGTGCTCGACTGCCAGAACGGGATCCCGTTCTTCACCCCGCTCGTGCTGCCCAGACGGGTGCCCGTGCTGTGCGTGGTGCACCACGTGCATACGGCCCAGTTCGGTGTCCACTTCGGCCGGCTGATGGCTGGCCTCGGCCGGCTGCTCGAGGGCCCGGCGGCCCGGCGGGTGTACCGGCGGCACGCCTGCGTGGCGGTCTCGCCGTCCACCGTCACCGCCATGCGCGAGCGCCTCGGCTGGACCGGCGACATCTACCTGGTCCCGAACGGCACCGCCCGGCCCGTGACCGGGGCCGTCTCCCGGGCCAGCGCGAAGAACCTGGTCTGGGTCGGCCGCCTGGTCCCGCACAAGCGACCGGAGCTGCTCATTCCAGTGGCCGAACGGATGCAGCTGCGGTCGCAGGAAGACCGCCAGGTCCTCGATGTGGTGGGCCACGGCCCGGCGGCCGGCTCGCTGACCGCTGCGGTGGCCGGGCGCGGCCTGGATTCCGCCGTCAGGCTCCACGGCTTCGTCGAGGAGCAGGCCAAGCAGGCCCTGGTGGCCGGCTCGCTGCTGCACCTGAACACCTCGCAGGGAGAGGGCTGGGGGCTGTGCGTGCTCGAGGCCGCGGCGCTCGGCGTGCCCACGGTCGCCTACGACGTCGAAGGCCTGCGCGACGCGGTCCGCGACGGGGAAACCGGCTGGCTGGTCAAGGACGGCGAGCAGCTGGCCGACGTGGTGGACCGGGCACTGAAGGAGCTGAGCGAACCCGGCCGCCGGCGAGCCATCGCGTCGGCGTGCCGCCAGTGGGCGGCCCGGCTCGACTGGGGCCGGAGCACGGCGCGGATGGCCGAGCTGATCCACGCCTCGGTCCAGGCCGGAACCTCACGGGCCCGCCGCCCCGGGGCCTGGATCGTGGCCGGACTGGACGGCGACGTGCTGGCCGAGGGGCCGGTGCTTGACCAGCTCATCGCCGGCGGCGCTGCCGTGCGCAGGCAGGCCACACCGATGGAGAGGCTGACGGGAGCGGGCCAGCTGCCGTGATCGAGCGGGCGGGCATTTGCTGCCGGCGGCCGATTCCCGGCCATGTCGCTAACGCTCGGGTAAACGCGCCGCCCTGGCTGTCCTCGTCATTTCGTTTAAGGCGCACAAAACGCCGATGAGGTGCCGGAACTCGTTACCGATATGTGCTAAAACAGCAGGGCAATTCCGGCTGGAGCCGGCCATACTGCCCCGAGGTAACTTCTGTTCCACTACTGGCAGCTGCTCACAGGAGGATCGATGAGTCGTCGTGTCGGGCTGGTACTTGCCGGGCTTGGGACGTGTCTCATCGTGTTCGCGGTGCTCATGCCGACCTGGGTGAGCAGCAGGGTGCTCAAGTTCCCGCTGAACGAGTACGCGTCAGTCGTCCTGACCGGCGGCAACGCCACTTATTTCAGCCCGGCCAAGCTGACCGAGCTCACCGGCGTGAACATGGAGGCCACGTACACGATCAAGGGCAACGCCGCGGCGGGTTCGTCCTCGACGGCGGTGTGGAACCAGTTCGTCTACGTCTACGACCAGACCAACAAGCTGCCGTTCCAGACCATGACGCGCACCTTCGCCTTTGACCGGCGCACCGCCCAGCTGGTCAACTGCTGCGGCGCGAACGTCAACGGCGACTCCTCGGTCCGCCAGACCGGTTACGTCGGGTACGTGCTGCCGATCGGCACCCAGCAGCAGACTTACGACGTCTTCGACGCCAGCCTGAGCAAGCCGGAGCCCTTCACCTTCGCCGGCACGGCCACCGTAAACGGCATCGATGCGTACCGCTTCACCGAGAACGTCTCTCCCACGCAGAACGGCTCCCAGACCCTCCCCGGGGCCCTGGTCGGCCAGAGCGCGGCGTCAGTTACCCTGCCGCAGTTTTACGAGAACCACGTCACCTACTGGATCGACCCGGACACGGGCGCGCTGCTCAACGTCACCCAGAACGAGAGGCTGACTCTCAGGGACTCCAGCGGCGCGACGGCCCTGGTGCTCTTCGACGCCTACCTGGTGGCGACGCCCGCCAGCGTGAACGGCCTGGTGGCCCTGGATAATAGCCAGCGCAGCAAGATGTTCGCCGTCACCAAGCTCCTGCCGCTGGTGACTGGCATCCTGGGCGTCATCCTGCTCATCGTGGGCATCCTGCTCGCCCGCAGGCCGCGTGAGGACGTCGAGGCCGGCCCCAGCGCTGGCTCGCCTGAACTCGCCGCTGCCGAGCCCGAGGACGCCGAACGCTCCGCCGCGCAGGCCTCCCTGGTCCCCGGCCTGGAGGACCAACCCCGCGAAGCCACCGTCGAGTTGCCCGCCGCGAAGGAACAAGCGCCCCCGCGCCGAAGTCGCTGAGCCCAAGGCCGCCCAGCCTAAGGGCACCCAGCCCAAGGGTGGCCAGCCCAATGGCACCCAGCCCAAGGCCGCCAGAGCCCGAGCGGCCAGGGCCAAGGCCGCCAAGCCGGAAGCCGCTCAGGCCCAGGCCGCTGCGGCCAGTACCGCTGCTGCCGGAACGGTCGCCGCCGCCGAAGCCAAGGCAGCCCAGTCCGAGACCGCCCAGCCGGAGACCGCCCAGCCCGAAGCCGAGACCGCCCAGCCCGAAGCCGAGACCGCCCAGCCCGAGACCGCCCAGCCCGAAGCCGGGACGGCCGAGCCCGAGGCTGCGGCTCCCCCGGCTGAGATCGCCAAGGCTGAGCCGGCAGTAGCGACGGACGCCGAAGCGCCCGCCGCCGTGGCGCCCGCCGCTGAAGCGCCCAGCGCCGAAGCCGCGGCTGCCGAGACGCCTCATGCTGAGGCGGCAGCACCGGAGGCCGGGGCCCCGAAGGCCGAAGCGGCCGAGGCGCCCGCCGAGTCAGCCAAGGCCGAGGACACCCCAGCGGAGACTCCCACCGCCGAGATGCCGGCGGCCAGCGCCGAGTCTCCCGAAACCAACGCCGACGCAACGGCCGAAGCCCCTGCTCCGGCCCCCCGGCGTGGCCGCCGAGGCGCCCATCGCCGCTAGGAGGGCGTTGGTCAGGTAACTGGGGCACGCCCGGTCCGGCTGGCATCACAGGCCCCATGAGCCCGGGGAGTGACCGGCGGGCCCGGCCCGGGGCGAACGGGTCCCCGGCCAGGGCAGGTGGCCACTTGCCCGGTCTCTAGCTGTCCACGGCACAAGATCGCTAATTCTCGCCGCAGCACCAGCAGCAGGTTCCAGGTCAGGAACTCTCGCAGGACGGGTACGCGGACCAGAAGCCGGGTCCATCCGGGCAGGTACCGGGGCACCGCGTCGACCACGACTGCCTCCTGAGCCGAACGGGCCCACCCGAGCACTGCGGCCACGGATACCGGATGCAGGCTGAGGCCGAAGCGATTCTTCGGCATCGCGCCGTGCTTGCGCTGATACCGGGCCACCGCGCGCTCGCCGCCGAGGTAATGCCACGGTGACGTCTCATGCCCGCCATAAGGTGACAGCCAGTTGGTATACGTGACGAAGACGGTGCCGCCCGGCCTGGTCACCCGCACCATCTCGGCGAGCATCGCGGGCCAGTCCCTGACGTGTTCAAGCACGTTGGAGGAGAAGCACACATCCACCGAGCCCGATGCGATGGGCATGCGAGTGGCGCTGGCCACGATGCTGCCGCCTTCCGGCGGCCCAAGGGCGGCCATCTCGCCGCTGTCGGCGTCGACACAGAACGACCGTGCCCCCATGCGGTTCAGTTCCCTGACGAAGAAGCCTGGCCCGCCGCCGACATCGACCGCGATTCGCCCGTCTAGTTCGGTGTACTGGCGGAGCTGGAGGATGGTGTCCCGGGCCAGCGCGGTGTAGTAGGCCTCCGGGGCCGTCTGCTCGGTACGGAACGCCCGGAACAGCCGGACCGAGCGCGCCAGGTCTGCGCGAAACACCTTGCTGTCGCTCATGATGATTGTCATCTAACACGTTCGGTCCGTCCCGGCGGGCGGCAATCGCGCGCCCCGGCATCGACACCCCCAGGCCGGCCGGCCGCCCTCAGCACGGGCCTCGGAAGGGCGTTCAGATCCCTTCCCCCTACCGCCCCGTTGGTGACGGCTGGCCGTAGAGATCGTTCAGGGTGGCAAGGAGAATTTTGTCTCTGCTGGCGGTGGCTTCGGCTGCCAGTTCATCAGTGAAGCCTGTCGCGCTGAAGAGGCCGAGTGCGGCGTCGGTGGCGTCGTGCCCGGCGGCGGTCAGCAGGTCGCGGAGGTGCTGAAGCCTGCGCAACTCGGCCAGGCCCGGGCGGCGGTGGCGGTGCTTGGCCTCACCGATGAATGCGACCGGCGCGCCCGGGGTCCGCGGGCGGCTGCCGCGCGCGAGCGCCAGGACGTCGATCTCGTGGCCGGTCTTGTGCTCGCGGCAGGCGATGACGGTCTGCCCGACCGGCCCGGCGGCGAGGCCCGCTTCCCCGGAGGCGTACCGGGCGAGCCACTCGGCGGCGAGCGCCTCGAAGTGCGGCCCGAAGATCTTGGACTCCACGGTGTGCTCTGCCTCGGCCCAGACCTGGCGAGCCAGCCCTGCCTCCAGGTCGGCCTGGTACGGCTCGATGACTAGCTGATGGAAACGGACCATCGGATCGGCGACCGTGACCACGGGCCGCCGGTCCAGGAGCAGGTCGTGCCGACGGTCGATGAACCCGGCCGAGGCCAGCGTGGTCAGCTGGTGCGTCAGCGAGGTGGCCGGACGGCCGAGCAGGCCGCCGATCTTCGTCGGTGACGACTCTCCCGCCGCCACGGCCGCGAGCACCGAACTGTACGCGGCGGTGTCGCGGATGCGCGGGTCCTCGTGCACGACCCGGCGGGCCTCGTCGAACAACGGCATGGACGGCCGCAGCACGTTCCGCGTGAGCCAGCCGCCAAGCTGTGCGGGATCCTCTGGAACCTGCGGATCCGGCACAAGCTCCCGGTAACCGGGCGTGCCGCCGACGAGGGCATGGTGCGCGAAGGCCGCGGCGGGATCGGAGATCCCCCAGTACTCCCGCGCGTCCCGGTAGCCGAACGACCGGACGCGCAGTTCGAGCGCGGCCCGGCCGCGCAAAGCCCTGGTCCCGGACAGCAGGTCCGCCATGACCGAAATCGCCGAACCGCACAGGAGCAGGCGGAACGACGCAGTGCTCGCTCCGGCGCCCGGTCCCAGGCCGTCGTATAGGGACTGCACGATGGACGGCAGCCCGGGAGCTTCCTGAGCCAGGTAAGGGAACTCGTCGATGACTAGCAGCGGAGGCGCGCTGCGGGAAGCATGCGAGCGGGAGGGCACGGCCATCACCTCCGTAGCCGTTCGCAGCGCCTGCTCCCAGCCGCCGAACCCGAACGCGCCAGCCGACAGACCCGCCCAGGTCGCGAGCGAGTCACCGAATCGGCGCAGCGAGACCGGCTCGGCCTGCTCGGTGGCCAGGTGATAGAGCCCGCCGACCGCGCCGGTGAGTCGGCGCAGCAGGTACGACTTGCCCTGCCTGCGCCTGCCGTAGACCACGGCGATCCGCAACCCAGGCAACGGCGAAAGCGCGAAGTCGGTCAGGTCTGCCCACTCCGCGTCACGGTCGAAGACGTCCGTCGGCTTGCCCAGGGTGCTGTTATCCAGCGGAGTCTCCATTAGCTCGACTGCAGTTATATTAAGTGTATTCGAGCTAAGAGGAAGGGATCCTCCGATCTGCCGGGACCATAGGGCATCAGCCGCTGGTCAGCTCCGGCGGTGAGCTGCCCGGGCCGATCTGGGCCTTCATCGCGGCGAGTTCGCTGTCCACGTCCGCGGCCGTCCCGGCCTCGTCCAGCTCCTTCTGGATGTCGTCGGTGCCGCCGCCGACGTCTTCGAGCACCCCGGACTGCAGCAGCTCATCCAGCGCGCCGGCCCGGGCCTGCATGGTCGCGATCTTGTCCTGGGCCCGCTGCAGAGCGGCTCCCGAATCACCCAGCGTGCTCGAGATCCCGGCCACGTCCTCGTTCACCGAGGCCGACGCGGCGGCCGCGGTGTACTGGGCCTTCAGCACTTCCTTCTGCGTCCGGAATGCGTTCACCCGCTGCTGCAGCGCCTGCAGCGTCTGCCCCAGCTTCTCCTCCTGCTCGGCGAGCTGCTGGCGCTGCGCTTCCATCGGATCGATCTGGGCCTGGGCGGCCGCCTTGCGGGCCAGCGCCTCCCTGGCCAGGTCTTCCTTGCCCAGCGACAGCGCAATCCTGGCCTGCTCCTGCAGGTGGTCCACCGAATGCTGCAGCTGCTGTTCCTGCAGCTCGATCCGCTTGCGGGACGCGGCGATGGTGACCAGGGCCTGCCGCACCTTGGTGATCTGGTCGAGCATCTGCTCGTAGGAAAGGTCGAGCATTTCGTCGGGCTTCTCGGCGGCGTCGAGCGTCTTGTTGGCCTTGGCCGCGAGTATGTCGTGGGCCCTTTGGAAGAGAGACATGTCGATCTGCTCCTTGTCGACGGCGACGGCGACGGCGATGGCGACGGTCACCGGATGGCTCTGGCGGCGGCCTTCTAGCAGCGTGGGCCGAAATCTATGCTGTAAATCTAGCGGTTCCCGCCCGGCCACCTGCACGCATGGCCCGTCTCCCAATCCGTGACGCAACTTCAGCCACGCCAGCCCTTGTAAATCTCAGAAAGCCGGTCTATCACCGTAAGTAATGGGACAAAGGAGGACGTTATGGCCACCACCGGTACCGGCCTGACCAGAGGGGCCATCGGGCTGCGGGAAGTCCTGTTCCAGTCGGTCACGTCCATGGCGCCCGCGGGCGCGGTCGCGCTGTCGATCGCGGCGGGGGCCACCTACGCCGGCGGCGCGCTGCCGCTGGCCGTGGTGCTGGCCCTGATCGCGTGCATGCTGGTCGCGATCTCGATCGGCCAGCTGGCCAAGCACCTGCCAAGCGCCGGCAGCATCTACACCTACCCCGCCGAAGCCATCCACCCGGCACTCGGCTTCCTCGTCGGCTGGGGGTACGCGCTGGTCGAGGCGTTGCTCGGGCCGATCACCATGGTCTTGTTCGGCTACCTGATCGGGTCGATCGCCAACAGCGAATGGGGCTGGCCGTTCACCACCACCTGGGTCATCTTCATGATCGTCGGGGCGGTCCTGGTGGCCGGCGAATTTCCGCGGGATCCAGGTCAGCGCCAGGGCCGGCACGGTCCTGGGCCTGTTCGAGATCCTCGTGTTCCTGGCGCTGGCCGTATGGCTCATCGTCAAGGCGGGCTCACACAACACATTGAGCGTCTTCACCTTGCATTACGCGACGGTCAAGGGCTAAAGGGCTTCTCCGGCATCGCCGCGGTTTCCATGTAAACGATCCTGGCATGCATCGGCTTCGAGAACACGGCGCCGCTGACCGAGGAAACTGGTAACCGGCGCACATCCAGGTCGCCGTGGTGATGTCATGCCTGCTCATCGGCCTGTTCTACGTGCTCACCACCTACGCGGGCGACGTGTACTTCGGGCCCACCAAGTACGTCAGCTTCGGCGCGCTCGGCGGCGGCAGCCCGTGGATCCAGCTGGCCCGCGACGTCTGGGGAGTCGGCTGGGTGGTGGTGTTCCTGGCCATTCTGAACTCCACGTTCGCCAACGGGAACGCCGGGACGCTCGCCACCACCCGCACCTGGTTCGCCATGTCCAGGATCGGGCTGCTGCCCTCCCGGCTGGCCCGGCTCCATCCGCGGTGGCACTCTCCGTCCGTCGGCGTGGTCGTCCAGTTCGTGCTGACGCTCGCGATCGGCCTCCCGATCGGAATCCACTTCGGGCCGACCACCGCGTTCGTCTTCCTCGCCACCATCCTGACCGGCATCATGATCGCCATCTACATGGTCTTCAACCTGTCCTGCATCATGTTCTACCTGCGGCGGCGGCGCGCGGAGTTCAACGTCCTGCTGCACGGCCTGATCCCGGTCGTCGGCATCCTGGCGTTCATCCCCGCGTGGCTCACCGCGCTCGGCATCGGGTCGAGCTTCCTGAAGTTCGTCACGCCGCTCGGCTACCCGGCCAGCGAAGCCGGCCTGGCCATCGGAATCTGGTACGTGATCGGCCTAGTCGTGCTGGCCTACCTGTACGCGCGGCACCCCGAGCGGCTGCCGGAGATGAGGAAGGTCTTCGCCGACGACGCGCTGCCTCCCGCTGGCGAGCCAGTGACCAGCGGGGGAGCGGCATGAAGACGGAGGAAGGGTACATCGAGGTCCCCGGCGGCCGGGTCTGGTACCGCGTCGTAGGCGACAACACCCAGGAAACCCCGCTGCTCTGCCTGCACGGCGGCCCCGGATTCACCCACTACTACCTCGAGCCGCTCGAATCCCTCGCCGAACACCGCCAGGTCATCTTCTACGACCAGCTGGGCTGCGGCCGCTCGGACCGTCCCGGGGACGTCGCACTGTGGAACGTGGACCGGTTCGTGGCGGAGCTCGCCCAGGTCCGTTCGGCCCTCGAACTTGACCGCCTGCACCTGTTCGGCAGTTCCTGGGGCGGCATGCTGGCCATGCAGTACGTCCTGGACCGTCAGCCGGAGCTGGAGAGCCTGACCCTGTGCGGCAGCCCGGCCAGCATGATCCGCTGGGTCCGCGACTGCGACGAGCTGCTCGGCGAGGAGTCTCCCGAGACCAGGCGCGTCATCCGTGAGCACGAGGCGGCCGGGTTCACCGGCTGCCCCGAATACCAGGCCGCCATCCTGGGCTTCTACCGCAAGCACGTGTGCCGCCTCGACCCGTGGCCGGCCGGCCTGGAGCGGTCCTTCGCCGAGGCAGGCTACGACGTCTACACCACGATGAACGGGCCGAGCGAATTCACCGTCACCGGCACGCTGAAGACCTGGGACATCATGGACCGCCTGGCGGAAATCCGGGTCAGGACGCTGCTCGTCGGCGGCCGCTACGACGAGTGCACGCCCGGCCACCTGGAGGACATGCACCGCCGGATCGCCGGGTCGCGGCTTGAGGTCATCGAGGACGCGTCCCACCTGTGCTTCGCCGAGCAGCCAGCCGAGTTCAACAAGATCATCAGTTCTTTCCTGGCCTAACGGACCGGGCTCGTGCCCGGGCGCCGCCGGAGCCTTTCCATTCGGGGGCCGAAGTGCGCTAAACGGCGCCGCGGGTGAACACCAGTTGAGATATCCCGGCTGATGTGCGCTGGTTCACGAGCGCCGACTCCGACGCGCAGGGAAGCATGACACGAGGGAGATGCGCAGGTGGATGAGGCTGATCAGCGACGTATAGATGAAGACAATTCTACAGATCTGAAGTGGATTAGAAGTTCCGTGGTTGTTGTGGAAAAAGAAAGATAAGTGCTTACAGTAGAGTCCGATAGCCAGGCCTTAACCGGTTGCTGGGAGATCCTGTATGGCTATGTCATTTACGGCTTCGTCTGCGTATCACTAGCGCATCGCCTTGTCTCTGAGTTTATATGAAGGATATACACGAAGGCCGGAACGTTGATGAGTCGAGGTTCACTCGTGATACCCGACGGCGCCGCCTCAGAGCGTGGCTGCGCGCGCTCGCAAGGACATCATGGCGCCAGCATGGTGTGCGGAGCTGCGATGACGGCAGGCGACATCGAGACGCGAGCGCCTGCCTCATACTCGACCCCACGACGAGTGGGCCATCCTCCCTGCTTTCCGCTAGGGCAACGGCGCTCAGGTTCTGCCTGGCGGCTGTCGCGGGCGACTCGCAGGTGAACTTGATGTGGGTACCGTCGCGCCGGGAAACAACTTCACTTTCTATGAAGGGACCACTCCGGGCATTGGCAAACCTGGCAAGGCCCGACACCGTCACGGACACGAGTGCACTGGTGACCGGCTTGGCCGACGGCACCACGTACTATTTTTGGCTCGCCGCCGGCAAGGCCCCGAACGTGGTGTCGAACATAGCGTCAGCCACCCCGGTGGCGCTGCTCAGGGTGCCCGCCGCCCGCCCGCAGCCCGCTAGGGCAACGGCGCACAGGTTCTGCCTGGCGGCCGTCGCGGGCGACTCGCAGGTGAACTTGATGTGGGTCCCGTCCGCGCCGGGAAACAACTTCACTTTCTATGAAGGGACCACTCAGGGCATAGGCAAACCTGTCCAGGCCCAGACACCGTCACGGACACGAGTGCCCTGGTGACCGGCTTGGCCGACGGCACCACGTACTATTTTTGGCTCGCCGCCGGCAAGGCCCCGAACGTGGTGTAGAACATAGCGTCAGCCACCACGGTGGCACCGCCGGGGGCGCCCGCCGGGCTGACCGCTACCGCGGGTAACGCGCGGGTGACCCTGTAGTGGGCCGCGCCCGCATCAGATGGCGGATTGCCGATCAGCGGCTACATCATCTACGAGGGGACCAGCCCCGGCGGCGAGACCGGCACCACGGTGAACGGCTCGCGGGTCACTGGCACCCGCTACACCGTAACCGGCCTGACCAACGGGACTACCTATTACTTCAAGGCAGTCGCGATCAACGCCGCCGGTCCGGGCCCCCTGTCAGGCGAGGCGTCGGCCGTCCCGGTGACCATGCCGGGGACGCCGGCCGGGCTGACCGCGACCCCGGGTAACGCGACAGGTTACCTGTCGTAAGTCGCGCCTGCATTCGAATGGCGGCTTGCCATTCACTGGTTACAACCTCTATGCAGAGAACACGGCTGATTTCAACGGCGGGGTTCCGCTAGCCAAGGTGACAGGCACCGTTGTTACAGTGACTGGCCTGGTAAACGGGACTACTTACTACTTCTGGGTGACCGCGGTTAATCGCGTCGGCGAAGGTCCGCACGGCGGAGGAGAAGGCCGTCCGGTGGCGCCGCCGGGGGCGCCGGCGGGCTGACCGCTACCGCGGGTAAGGAGCGGGTGACCCTGTTGTGGGCCGCGACAGCATCGGATGGTGGCTTGCCGATCAGCGGCTACATCATCTACGAGGGGACCAGACGGGGCGGCGAGACCGGCACCACGGTCAACGGCTCGCCGGTCACCGGCACCCGCTACACCGTAACCGGCCTGACCAACGGGACTACCTATTACTTCAAGGCAGTCGCGATCAACGCCGCGGGTCTGAATCCGCTGTCGGAGGAAGCGTCGGCACGTTGCTGCTCATCGGCAGGTTCACCGCTCCCGCCATCCAGCCCGCCCCGCCGTCGCACCGCTCCGCCGTCAGCTCCTCAGCCCCGGCGTTCGCCGGACCGACCGGGCTGACGGCGACGCGGGCAACACCCAGGTTCGCCTGTCGTGGACCGCGCCCGCGTCGGATGCTGGTTCATCGGTCGCTAGCTACAAGATCTATGTCGCCACCGCGCATGGTGTGCCAGGGCAGCGCCGCGACGGCGGCCGCCAAGAGCACCAGCGACACCGAGACCGGTCTGCCAAACGGCATCGTTTACTACTGCATGGTGACTAAGGTCAACACTGCCGGGAATGAGAACCCGTTTTCTACCGAGGTGTCAGCCGAGCCGACCGGATCAGCCACAGGGGTGAGCGTGGGCCTAGCCTCGCCGACGGTACCGACGCAGCTCATCGCCTTGCTGGCGGCTGTCGCAGTCATGGCTGCCGCCGGGGTTTTCACGCTGATCTCGCGCCGCGGGCGACGCTTCCGCTCACCGGCGCACGCTCGCTCGGAGCGTTCCCGCCAGCAGATGGCCGTGGCGTCAGACGTGCGGGCCGTACCGGATATCTCCGGCCGGACGTGGTGGGCAGCCGTGACATCGGACAGGAGCCGACCCACACGATTCGCCTCGAACCTCATCCCGGGGTGCAACCACGACGATCAAGGCGGGGCGGCCATGACGACGCTGGACAGGGCATTACGCCCACCGCCCTGGATCTGCTGTTCGGCACGGACCGGACGCAGCCGAGATCTGGCTGGCGAGATCTTGTCGCCGACGGCGACCAGACTTGGCCGCGCCTGGCGCATCTCCGCGAGACGACCAGGAAGGCTGGCGTGCAGGAGGCGGCGAACGATGGTAGGCCTGCTGAAGATCGACCTGATCGGCATGCTCGTGCGCGGGTGGCGCGAACACAGGGATATCGTCTCCGCCGCACGGCGGACGCTGGCCGCACCCGCCAGCACCGAACTGGTCAGCATGGTCCGCGCACGAGGTCACGCTGGAGCAACGACCCTCCGTCAGCGACGTGGTGGACGGTCAGCCGGGTGGCCACCCTCCGGCTCGGCCTGTCCATCGTCATCGACGTCAACGCCCTGCTGCTCGAGATCAGCGGCGGCCGGCTCGTCGCGGTCCGCTCTGGTCGCTGCGAAATCACTGCCACCCTGGCCGTTCAGGGCATCGATCTGCTCGTCAGGCAGGTTCACCTCGAACTCCCCGGTGTCTTCCCGTGGAGCGCGGAATCAGGCTTCTGTCCGTCGGCGAATACCGGGCCCGCGAATACCCACGGGACGAGGGCATGGGCAGCGAACCCAGGGGCGGCGAGCACCCGAGCAGCGGACACCAGGGAAGTGAATACCCGGTGGCAAGGGACGACCCTCCGGTGCCCTGGTGGCAGCGCACAAGATCGGTCCCGCGCAGGATCCTCGGATGTAAACCTCGAGACGACATCGTATAGCAAATGCCTCGACCTGGCGGTGGTATCGCTGCACGGGCGGCTTCGGCCTCGGCGGGATGCTCATGTCCATCGTGTTCCACGTGGGCGGCCCGCTGAACTCGCCCGACGCGATCCAGCGGCGGCTCGCCCTCGAGCACGTGCTGCGCGGCAACCCGCAATGTCAGCTCATCGGCTCCGTACGGGGGATCTTCAGCGTCTGCAGCGGTGAGCAAGCAGCGGAAGAGCTACTCGCCAGGCATCGCGGGGCGCTGCCAGACGCGGTGGTGTGCGCCAACGACCAGATGGCAATCGGGGTCCTGCGGGTCCTGGATGCGGCCGGCGTCCGCGTCCCCGGCGAGGTAGCCGTGGTCGGCTTCGACGACCTCTATCCCGCCCGCGTGGTCGTTCCGCAGCTCACCACGGTCCGTCAGCCGATGCGCCTGCTGGGCGAGCGGGCCTGCGCCCGGCTGCTCGACCGCATCGCCTATCCCGGCATCAGGCCGGCCGTAGAACTACTGCCCACCGAACTGGTGCTGCGGTCAAGCTGCGGCTGCCCGCCCGGCACGATAACCCGCCGGGCCGTCAAGACCCTGAAACCCGCCCCGTCCCCATAGGGGCGGCAACGGCCCGCGATCACGTCCGCACCAGTCCGGCTCACCAGCGCGACCGATGGTAAGTTGGTTAGCGGAACTAACAAGTCGACGATTGGCTGCCCGTGCGTCCCGCCTCTCCGGCCAGCCGCCCGCGGTTCCAGCCGGGGCAGATGGTCTCCTCGCTGCACCAGCGCAACTACCGGCTGTTCTTCTTCGGCCAGCTCGTCTCGGTGGCCGGGACCTGGATGCAGAGCGTCGCGCAGTCCTTCGTCGTCCTCGACCTGACCCACAGCGGCACCCAGCTCGGCCTCACCACCGCGGCCAGGTTCGGGCCGATGTTCTTGTTCGGCCCGCTGGGCGGCGTGTTCGCGGACCGGATGGACAAGCGGCGGGTGCTGTACGTCACCCAGTCGCTGGCCGGCCTGCTCGCGGCGGTGTTCGCCATCACCGTCGGCACGCACAGCATCCGGCTGTGGGTCGTCTACCTGCTGGCCGTGGCGCTCGGCTTCGTCAACGTCTTCGACAACCCGGCGCGGCAGAGCTTCATCTCCGAGATGGTGTCAGCCGGCGACCTGCCGAACGCCGTCACGCTCAACTCAGTGGCCATGAACATGGCCCGCGTCTTCGGCGCCGCGCTGGGCGGGGTGATCGCCGCGGCCATCGGCCTGGCCCTGTGCTTTGCCTGCAACGCCCTGTCGTTCGCGGCCGTGCTGGTCTCGCTGGCTGCCATGCGCAAGTCCGAACTGTTCCCGGCCAGGCGTGTCGCCCGGCAGAAAAGGCAGGTCCGGCAGGGCGTGCGCTACGTGCGATCGACGCCCGAGCTGCTCATCCCGCTCGTCATGATCGCGGTGATCGGCACCCTGGCCTGGGAGTTCCAGGTGACGCTGCCGCTGATGGCCAGCAAGGTGTTCCACCAAGGGGCCGCCGCCTACGGCGTGATGGCCTCGGCCATGGGCGTCGGCGCGGTCGTCGGCGGCCTGATCTCGGCCGCGCGGCCGCGGCCGCGCGGCCGTGCCCTGTGCATGGCCGCCATCGGCTGGGGCATCGCCATCCTGGCCGCGGCGGCCGCGCCGAGCCTGACCTTGGAACTGGTCGTCCTGCTCTTCGTCGGCTACGGCAGCATCACCTTCAACTCGCTGGCCAAGACCACCCTCCAGCTGACGGCCAAACCCGAGATGCGCGGCCGGGTGATGGCGCTGTGGGCACTGGCCTGGCTGGGTTCGACGCCGATCGGCGGCCCCATCGTGGGCTGGGTCGGCCAGGTGATCGGTCCCCGCTGGGCGCTGGTCATCGGCGGCTTGCCCACCCTGGCCTGCGGGATCCTGGCCCTGCCCGCCCTGACCCGGATCGACCGCCGGGCCAGCCGTACCGCCGGCCCGGCCGCGGCGGAGGCGAAGTCAGAGGCAGAGGCGAAGGCGGATCAGCCGCCCGCGATCAGCTCGGTCAGGCCGGCCGGGTAAAGCGGCGGGCTGACCGCACCGGCGGGCCGCCAGAGCACCCGGCTCTTGGGCTCGGTGTCGTCCCGGATGAGCTGCTCCTCGATTTCATAGGCAGCGCCGGAGGCCAGCGACGCCTCGTAGATGAACACCACCTCGTGCTCGGTCCCGCCCCGCCACGGAAAGATGTTCTCCAGCACGCCGAGCAGCCGCACGCCGGTCAGCACCTGGCCGATCTCCTCTCCGAATTCCCGGTGGATCGTGTCGAGCGCGTACTCGCCGAACTCCACGTGCCCGCCCAGCGGCCGCTGGAACCGCGGCCCGGAAGCCGACTCGGACACCAGCAGCGCCCCGTCCCGTGGCCGCCTGATGACCGCCATCGCCTTGATGATCTGCCGCTTCGAGTTCACCGACCCGTCCTATCACGCCGGCCGATGAGTTTCCCGCCCGCCCGCCGTTACAAGAGATAAGAGAAAGGAGACAGCGGATGACTGACAACGCTCTCACCACCTGCCTGTGGTTCAACACCGAAGCCGAGGAGGCCGCGAGCTTCTACACCGGCATCTTCAAGGACTCCAGGCTCGGCCGCGTGCACCGCCACACGGAGGCGGGACCCGGCCCGGCCGGCTCGGTGATGCTGGTCGAGTTCGAGCTCAACGGGCAGAAGTTCTCCGCCCTGAACGGCGGCCCGGAGTTCACGTTCACCGCGGCCGTCTCGATCGTGGTGCCGTGCGCGGACCAGGCCGAGGTCGACTACTACTGGGACAACCTGCTGTCCGGCGGCGGACGGCCGAACGTCTGCGGCTGGCTGAATGACAAGTACGGGCTGTCCTGGCAGATCGTCCCGGCCAGGTTCTTCGAGATGATCGCCGACCCGGATACCGGGAAAGCAGCCCGTGTCACCCAGGCGATGTTCGGCATGACCAAGTTCGACATCGCCGCCCTCGAGCGGGCTTACGCGGGCGCCTGACGGTGCTTACCATTTTGTTACCTACGTTGTTGAACCCTGGCGCTCGCGGCCGCGTCATCAGGGTTATGGGGAGCATAAGGGGGGCGTCACTGCCCCGGCGGTCCTGGTACGGGATCGCCGGGGCGGCGCTGCTTATTGCCTCAGGAGCCATACACCTTGACCTGTACCTGACCGGGTACAACTCGATACCAACCATCGGCTGGCTGTTCCTGCTGCAGATTATCGCGGCGTTCGTGCTGGCCATCGCGATTCTGGTGACCCGTGACTGGCTGGCGTACGCGGCTGGCGCCGGGTTCGCGATCAGTACCCTCGTCGGCTATCTGCTTTCGCTAAAGGTAGGGCTGTTCGGTTTCACCGAGGTACGAACGACCGCGGGCATCGTCGCCGGGATCATCGACGTCGCCGCCTTCGCCGTGCTGGCGTTCGCCGCGGTGACCGGCCCGGAACTCGGCCGCCACCTGCACCGCCAGCTGAGCCCTCAGTTGGGCCGCCGCCTGCTGCAAGCCATCGCGGCCGCCTCGGTCGTCGCGCTCGCGCTGCTCGGTGTCTTCGTGGCCACGCCGAAGACGCAGCCTGTCGCGAGCGGCGGGCAGATGCTGCAGGCCAGGCAGATCGGCGGCGTGGCCATGCTCACCAACGCCAAGGGCTTCACCCTCTACTCGTTCGCCCCGGACAGCCCGAACAAGTCCGTCTGCTACGGGGACTGCGCCGCCTACTGGCCCCCGGTGCCCGGGAACGTGTCGGCCGGGCCCGGTGTCACCGGGAAGATCGGCACGATCACGCGGACCGACGGCACCACGCAGGCCACCTACGACGGGCATCCGCTGTACACCTACATCGCCGACAACGCGCCCGGCAAGGACGCAGGCAACAACATCAACCTGAACGGCGGCCTCTGGCACGACGTGCCGGTCGCAGGCGGTTGACCCCCTAGGATAAGCGGCGTGTCCGAGTCGTTCCCGGAACCCACCGCCCCGGCAGGTTCCCGTACCGAGGTCTTCCTCCGCTACCTCGACTATTTCCGGTCCCGGCTGGCCAGCAAGATCCAGGCGCTGCCCGAGACCGAGCTGCGCCGCAGCAGGCTGCCGTCGGGCTGGACGCCGCTCGAGCTGGTCAAGCACCTGCGTTACGTCGAGCTGCGCTGGCTGGAGTGGGGTTTCGAGGGCCGTGACGTCGGCGACCCGTGGGGCGACCAGGCCGGCGGCCGCTGGTCTGTCGGGCCGGACGAGACCGCCGCCACGCTGCTGGCCGACCTGCACGCGCAGGCCGTGCGGAGCCGGGCCGTCATCGAGGCCCACCCGCTGGGCGAGGCGGGCCAGCCCGGTGACCGCTGGGACGGCGCGGACCCGGCGACCCTCGAGCGGGTCCTGTTCCACCTGCTGCAGGAGTACGCCAGGCACGTCGGCCACCTGGACATCGTCACGGAACTCGCCACCGGCAGCTCAGGAGAATAAGCCAGATCATCCCGAACGGACCGGGCGCGTGCCCTAGTCAATCCCGGCGCGCCCGGTACGCCTCGACCGTCTGCAGCTTGTGCCAGCGGGCGTAGCGCTCGACCTCGGCCGGCTCGCCGCTCTCCAGCAGCTCGATCAGCCGGACATGCTCGCGCGCCGCCTGGCCGGCCCGCTCGGGCAGGTAGGCGAACATGGTGGAGCGGACCCGGTCCAGCCGGTCGTGAGTCTGGCTGAGCAGGTCACGCAGGCAGTCGTTGCCGCACCGGGCCACGATGGCCGCGTGCAGCCGGCGGTTCAGCTGGCCGAACCGGACCGGGTCGTCCTGGCTCTCCATGTCCGCGGCGATCTTCCGCAGCCGGGTGAAATCGGACGTGCGCAGGTGCCGCTGCGCCTCGGCGGTGGCCGCGCCCTCCAGGATGGCCAGCGCCACCATGGCCTGCTCCCATGACGTCGCGTCGACCGGCGAGACGATGGCGCCCGCGTTGGGCTTGAACCGCACCCAGCCCTGCGCCTCCAGCCGGCGCAGCGCCTCGCGCACCGGGATCGGGCTCACCCCGAGCTCACGCGCGAGCGCGTCGATGTTGAGCCGGGCCATCGGAGCGTAGACTCCGGTGTGAATGCGGTCCCGCAGGATCTCGTAGGTCCGCTCCTGCTTGTTCACGGCGGGCCGGGCAGCTAGCCGGTCTTGTCGGCCACGCAATTATTGGCGCACTCGCCCAGGCCCTCGATCCAGGTGCGCAGCACGTTGCCTGGCTGCAGGTAGACCGGCGGCTTCCGGGCGTCGCCGACCCCGCCCGGCGTTCCCGTGGCGATGAGGTCACCGGGCTGCAAGGTGATGGCCTGGCTCGCGTAGGCGATGATCTCGGCGGGGGAGAACAGCAGGTCCGAGGTCCGCGACTGCTGCATCACTGCGCCGTCGACCTCGCACCGGACCTCCAGGTCGGCCGCGTCCCCGACCTCGTCCGGCGTGACGAGATAGGGCCCGGCCGGGGTGGAGTGCTGGAACATCTTGCCCTGCAGCCACTGCAACGTGCGCCGCTGCCAGTCCCGCATCGACACGTCGTTGACCACCGTGTACCCGGCGATGGCTGCCGCGGCCTCCTCGGCCGTGGCCCGGTACACCGGCCGGCCGATGACGACGCCGAGCTCGACCTCCCAGTCGACCCGCTCGCTCACCGCGGGCAGCACCAGGTCGTCGCGGGGGCCCATCAGGGTCTCGGCGAACTTGGCGAACAGCGTCGGGTAGGCAGGGAGTTCCCGCCCGGTCTCCAGGATGTGCGACCGGTAGTTCAGCCCGACGCAGATCACCTTGCCCGGACGCGTGACCACCGGCGCGAAGTCGGCCTCCGCGGCCGGCACGGCCCGGGCTCCGGGCCGCTCCTGCGCGCCACCCGCCGCGAGCACCTCCCCGACGTCGCCCGCGGCCAGCGGTATCAGGTCGTCGCCGTCGAGCCGGGCGGCGGTGGTTCCGTCATCAGTGCGGATGGTCGCGAATCGCATAGCGCGACTCTAGCGCGCCGCCCCGACCGGCATGCTAGTCAGCATGGCCCGGAAGGTTTTGCTGGCCTGGCTCTGGAACCGCCGCCGCCCGCCCCGCCCGCGCCCGCATCCCGCCCCGCCCGCGCCCGCATTCCGCCCCCGCAAACGACAACAATGCCCCATCGTTACCATCCCAGCGGCAGCGATGTTCCATCGTGGTCGTTACCGCCAGCCCGCGGCCGCCTTCTGACCTGGTTGGGCGGGGGTTATTCATATATGATTTTGCGCACCATGAGTGCCCTGGAACGCGTTCCCGGCAAGGTCGTCGCGGTGCACGTCAGCTACCGCAGCCGCGCGGCCGAACGCGGCACGATGCCGGCCTGGCCGTCCTACTTCCTCAAGCCCTCCTCCTCGCTCGCCGAGAGCGGCGACCCGGTCGCCCGCCCGCCCGGCTGCGAGCTGCTCGCCTTCGAGGGCGAGGTGGCACTGGTAATCGGGCGCCGCGCCCGCCGGGTCAGCCGCGCGGACGGCTGGGACCACGTGGCCTGGATCACCGCGGCGAACGACTTCGGCGTCTACGACCTGCGCTACGCCGACCGCGGCTCCAACGTGCGGTCCAAGGGGATCGACGGCTTCACCCCGCTCGGCCCCGGCCTGATCGACGCGCGCGCCGTCGACCTGGCCGCGGTCCGGCTGCGCACCTGGGTCAACGGGAACCTAGCCCAGGACGCCTGGCCGGCCCAGGACATGCTGTTCGGCTTCGGTGACCTCGTCGCCGACCTGTCCCGGCTGGTCACGCTGGAACCCGGCGACGTCATCCTGACCGGCACGCCCACCGGCTCGACCGTGGTGAGCCCCGGCGACGTAGTGGAGGTCGAGGTCACTGCGGGGGAGCAGTCCTCGGGTCGCCAATCCTCGGGTCGCCAGTCCTCGGGTCGACTGCGCAGCCCCATCGTCGAGGCGGATTACCGCCTCGACCCGCCCGGCGCGATGCCCCGAGCCGGCGACGCCGAGCGCTCTGCTGCCTTCGGCGCTGCGCACGGGGCGGCCTACGGCATCCGCAACGATCCTGGCACGCCCGACGCGGTACTCGAAGGGCTGCGCGAGGTCTCCACCGCCACGCTGGCCTCGCTGCTGCGCAAGCGCGGCCTGAACGGCCTCACCCTGGACGGGCTGCGGTCCACCCGGCCAGGAACCCGGATGGCCGGGTACGCCAGGACGGTCCGCTACCTGCCGCTGCGCGAGGACCTGCTCGCCATGTACACCGGGATGAACGCGCAGAAGCGCGCGATCGAGGAGATCCGGCCGGGCGAGGTGCTGGTCATCGAGGCCCGCGGCGAGCAGGGCGCGGGCACCATCGGCGACATCCTCGGGCTGCGCGCCCAGGTCCGCGGCGCGGCGGGCATCGTCACCGACGGCGCGATCAGGGACAGCGCGGCGCTGGCCCGGCTGGAGATCCCCGCCTATCACGCCGCCGTCCACCCGGCCGTGCTCGGCCGGCGGCACGTCCCTTGGGAATCCGGCGTCGCCGTGGCCTGCGCCGGCGTGACGATCCAGCCCGGCGACATCCTCGTCGGCGACGCCGACGGGGTGGTCGTGCTCCCGCCTGCCATCGCGGCCGAGGTGCTGGCCGACGCCCGGGAGCAGGAACGCCAGGAAGAGTTCATCGCCGCCCGGGTCGCCCAGGGCGAGAGCATCGACGGCCTCTACCCGCTCGGCGACGCCCACCGCGCCGACTACGAAGCCTGGCTCGCCCAGCACGCTGAGGCCCCGTGACCACTCCGCCGCCGGGGCTCCCCGCCAGACTCGAGCACTTCATCGCCGGCCAGCCGGCCGGAAGCACGGACGGGGCCACGTTCGAGGTCGCCGACCCGGTGACCAACGAGCCGTACGCGAGCGTCGCGTCAGGCGGCGCCAAGGACGTGGACCGCGCCGTCACCGCCGCCGCCGAGGCGTTCACCGGCGGGCCCTGGCCAGAGCTGCCCGCCAGGGAACGGGCGCGGATCCTGAACCGGATCGCCGACGGCATCGAGGGACGCGCCGGCCGGATCGCCGAACTCGAGACGTTCGACACCGGCCTGCCCATCACCCAGGCCCGCGGCCAGGCGGCGCGGGCCGCGGAGAACTTCCGCTTCTTCGCCGACATGACCGTGACCCTGCACGAGGACGCGTTCAGCCGCCGCGACCAGTTCGGCTACGTGATCCGCAAGCCGGCCGGGGTGGCCGGCCTGATCACCCCGTGGAACACGCCGTTCATGCTGGCGACCTGGAAGCTCGCGCCCGCGCTGGCGGCGGGCTGCCCGGTGGTGCTCAAGCCGGCCGAGTGGACGCCGCTGTCGGCCAGCCTGCTGCCGGAGATCATGACCGAGGCCGGCCTGCCCGACGGCGTGTTCAACCTGGTGCACGGCATCGGCGAGGTGGCGGGCGCGGCCCTGGTCACGCACCCGGGCGTGCCCCGCATCTCGTTCACCGGCGAGACCACGACCGGGCAGACGATCATGGCGGCGGCCGCGCCGCAGCTCAAGGGCCTGTCGATGGAACTGGGCGGCAAGTCGCCGTGCGTCATCTTCGCCGACGCCGACCTGGACCAGGCGGTCGACAGCGCGCTGTTCGGCGTGTTCTCGCTGAACGGCGAGCGGTGCACGGCCGGCTCCCGGATTCTGGCCGAACGGACCATCTACGACGCCCTGGTCACCCGGCTCGCCTCCCGGGCCGAACGCATCCGGGTAGGCGACCCCGCCGACCTGCGCACCGAGATCGGCGCGCTGGTGCACCCCGAGCACTACGCCCGCGTGCTCGGCTACGTGCAAGCCGGGCTGGACGAGGGCGCGCGCCTGGTGGCGGGCGGCAACCGCCCGCCCGGCCTGGACGCGGGCAACTACCTGGCCGCGACGGTGTTCGCCGACGTCGAGCCGTCGATGCGGATCTTCCGCGAGGAGATCTTCGGGCCGGTGGTGTGCGTCACCCCGTTCGCCGGCGAGGCGGAGGCGGTCGCCCTGGCCAACGCGACCGCCTACGGGCTGGCCGCCTACATCTGGACCAGCGACCTGGCCCGGGCGCACCGGGTCGCGCACGCGGTCGAGGCCGGCATGACCTGGGTCAACTCGCACAACGTGCGGGACCTGCGGACCCCGTTCGGCGGTGTGAAGGCGAGCGGCGTGGGGCGGGAGGGCGGCCCGCACAGCCTGGACTTTTACACTGAGTCGCGTATCGTCCACATCGCGCTCGGGGACACCCACGTACCCCGGTTCGGAGCGTGACCATGGCTCTGCCGCAGAAGTACGGCAAGCCCCCGGACATCGTCCGGGCCGCCTACGCCGAGCTCGTCGTCACCGACCTGGCCGAAGCCAGGGGGTTCTATGTGGACCTGCTCGGCTTCGCGGTCAGCGCCGACTCCGGCGATGCGCTGTACCTGCGCGGGTACGACGAGCTCACCCACCACAACCTGATCCTGACCGCGGGCGCCGCCCCGGCCGCCGCGCGGCTGGCCTACCGGGTGCGGACCGCGGCCGACCTGGACCTGGCCGAGGCGTTCTTCGCGGCCCTCGGCGCCCGGACGGCGCGGGTGCCGGCCGGCGTCACGCCGGGCGTGGGGGAGGCTGTGCGGGCCGAGGACCCGCTCGGCTTCACCGTCGAGTTCTTCTTCGACGCCGACTATCCCGACCGCCTGCAGCAGCGTTACGACCTGCGGCGCGGCGCCGAACCCGCCCGTCTGGACCATTTCAACATCGTGGTGCCCGACGTGCGCGCGGCCTATGAGTACTACGCGTCCCTCGGCTTCGGCCTGTCCGAGACGATCGAGGACGAGCAGACGCTCTACGCCGCCTGGATGTTCCGCAAGCAGACCGTGCACGACGTGGCGTTCACCGGGGGAGAGGGGCCGCGCCTGCACCACCTGGGCTTCTTCGCCCACGAGTCGCACCAGGTGCTGCGGATCTGCGACATCCTCGGCTCGCTCCACGCCGAAGCCCAGATCGAGCGCGGGCCCGGCCGGCATGGCGTGTCCAACGCCTTCTACGTGTACCTGCGCGATCCCGACGGGCACCGGGTGGAGCTCTACACCAGCGACTACTTCACCGGCGACCCCGGCCACCCGGTGCTGCGCTGGTCGGTACGCGACCCGCGGCGCCGGGACTTCTGGGGCCACCCGGCGGTCCCGTCCTGGTACTCCGAAGCCAGCGCCGTGCTTGACCTGGACGGCCGCCCGCGCCCGCTGCTGGCCCAGAAACAGCCAGCAGAGCAGCAGACCGCCCAGGTCAGGGTGGGCGCCGACGGCTTCACCTGGTTACCCGTCCAGCCGTTCGGCTCCTATCCGCTGGACTGGCAGCTCGCCCGCGGCGTCCTGGGCGCGGAGCACCTTCTTGTCGAACTTGCCCACGGCGGTCTTCGGGATCTCGGGCACGAACGTCCAGTTCTCCGGCACCTGCCAGCGCGCCACCTTGCCGCCCAGGAAGCTGGCGAGCTCCGCGGCGTCGGCCTTGGCCCCGGAGCGCAGCACCACGCAGGCCAGCGGCCGCTCGCCCCAGCGCTTGTCCGGGATCCCGATCACCGCGGCCTCCTGCACGGCCGGATGTGCCATCAGCTCGTTTTCCAGGTCCACCGAGGAGATCCACTCGCCGCCGGACTTGATCACGTCCTTGATCCGGTCGGTGATGGTGAAGAAGCCCCGCTCGTCCAGCGTGCCGACATCGCCGGTGCGCAGCCAGCCGTCGCGGAACTTCTCCGGTGCCGGATCGTTGTGGTAGGAGCCGGTGACCCACGGCCCGCGAACCTCGATCTCGCCCTCGGACGCGCCGTCCCTGGGCAGTTCCTCGCCGTCCTTGCCGGTGATCCGCATCTCGACCCCGTGGATGATCCGGCCGGCCCGCATCCGCCAGTCCAGGTCCTCGGAGCTGCCTTCCTCCACGCCGGCGGGCGGGGTGGCCAGGCCGCCGACCGGGCTCATCTCGGTCATGCCCCAGCCCTGGATGATCCGCAGCCCGTACCGTTCCTGGAACCTTTCGAGCAGCACCCGGGGCGCGGCCGAGCCCCCGGAGTTGCCGATCCGCAGCGAGGACAGGTCGATCTCGTGGTCCTCGCCGTAGTTGAGGATCGCGCTCCAGATGGTCGGCACCCCGGAGGTGACCGTGGTCCGCTCGGTGGCGATGAACCTGGTCAGGTGCTCCGGCTGCAGGAACGGGCCCGGCATCTGCAGCGTGGCGCCGGACAGGAAGGCGGCGAACGGCATGCCCCACGCGTTGGCGTGGAACATCGGCACGATGGCCAGCGCCCGGTCGGCCTCGGTGCTGCCGTGGATCGAGGCGGCCATCACGGCCATCGCGTGCAGGTAGGTGGACCGGTGCGAGTACACCACGCCCTTCGGGTCCCCGGTGGTGCCGCTGGTGTAGCACATCAGCGCGGCGTCCCGCTCGTCCAGCTCGGGCCAGTCGAACCCGGGCGCCTCGGCGGCCAGTAGCTCCTGGTAACGCAGCACCGGCACACGGCCCTCGAGCGCCGCGGCACTCGCATCGCTTGACGGGCTAGTGCCGCTGACGATGAACGCCTCGACCGTGGGCAGCTCATCGGAGATCTTGGCCAGCAGCGGGACCAGCGTGTCGTCCACGATGATGATCCGGTCCCCGGCGTGCCTGACGATCTGGGCCACCTGGGCGCCGGGCAGCCGGATGTTGAGCGTGTGCAGCACCGCGCCCATGCTGGGCACCCCGAAGTAGGCCTCGAGGTGCTCCTGGTTGTTCCAGCAGAACGTGGCCACCGGGTCGTTCGGCCTGATGCCGAGCCGGGCCAGTGCCCCGGCCAGCCGCGCCGCGTTCTGCGCCACCTGCGCGTAGCTGACCCGGCGGGTGCCCGCCCCGGTCCAGGTCACGCACTCGCTGCCGGGATACACCCGGGCGCCGTGCCGCATGATCGCGCCGATCGTGAGCTGGTAGTCCTGCATGGTGCTGCGGATCATGTAAGCCCTCATCCTCGCTGGCCGCCGACCTTACCCGGCGGTACGGTAAGACCGCACCGCGATCTACGTCAATTGTCCCGCGCCCGGGGAGGACCCATGCCACGTCAGATCGTGCTCGCCTCGCGGCCGTCCGGCTGGCCGACCGCGGCCAATTTCGAGCTGACCGAGGCGGCCCGGCCCGACCTGGCCGACGGGCAGGTCCGGGTGCGCAACCTGTTCATGTCGGTGGACCCGTACATGCGCGGCCGGATGAACGACGTGAAGTCCTACGTCCCGCCGTTCCGGCTGGGCGAGCCGCTGGAGGGCGGCGCGATCGGCACGGTGATCGAGTCTCGCTCCGCTGCGCTGGCCGAGGGCGACCTGGTCCTGCACATGCTGGGCTGGCGGGACGAGGCGGTCCTGCCGGCCCGGCAGGCCCGCAAGGTGACCGCCGCCGAGGGCCTGTCCCCGTCGGCCTACCTGGGCGTGCTTGGCATGCCCACGCTGACCGCTTACGTCGGCCTGCTCGACATCGCCGCGCTGGCTCCGGGCGACGTGGTGTTCGTCTCCGGAGCGGCGGGCGCGGTGGGCAGCATGGCCGGCCAGATCGCCAAGCTCAAGGGCGCTGCCCGGGTGATCGGCAGCGCGGGCAGTGACGAGAAGATCCGCTGGCTGCGCGAGATCGGGTTCGACGCCGCCTTCAACTACCGGGCGGCCAACGTCCTGGAACAGTTGCGCGGGGCCGCCCCCGACGGCCTCAACGTCTACTTCGACAACGTCGGCGCCGACCACCTGGACGCCGCCCTGGTGATGCTCAGCAACCACGGCCGGGTCGCCATGTCCGGCGCGATCGCGCACTACAACGCCACCGAACCGCCCGTCGGCCCCAGCAACCTCGGCCTGGTCATCACCAAGCGTCTCACCCTGCGGGGCTTCATCGTCACCGACCACCAGCACCGGATGCCCGACATGATCGCCGACGTCAGCGCCTGGCTGCGGGACGGCACGCTCTCCCACGCCGAGACCATCGTCGACGGCCTCGACCGCGCCCCCGGCGCCTTCATCGATCTCCTCCGCGGCGCCAACACCGGCAAGATGCTCGTGCGCCTCTGACGCGCCCCCCGGGGTAATGTCACGTAGTGTGATCGACGGTTGCGGGCAGCGCTGATAACATGGGACTCATAAGGGCGCATTAATCGCAGCAGTATTCAGCCATGCGGATCGCATGCCTCGCTTTGATCACAGTTCACGCCTTCGCCGTAAGTTGCGTTTAATCGCCCTTTGGGCGGGAAGCATCTCCTCCCCCGGTTCTGCTTAATCCCGCTCGGCAACCGGCAGTTACGTAGTACAAGTAAGCCTGTAGATCAGCTTTCCCGGGCGCTTGCTGTCGAGGGCCAGGGCATCGTGATCATTATCGTGCGGAGGAGCCATGACCCCACATGCCTCATCGGCTATGCCGGCGGTGACGGGGGATTCTCGAGATCTGGCCGTCTTCCGATGAGCCCGTCGCTATGGGACGCTCCGGTTACGCAGCGTGATAGCAAGCGCGGCCCGCTGCAGGTAGCGACCTGCGCCCTGTGCGGGCTCGAGCTTCCGCTTGGCCTGATGGTGCCCGACGGGGGTGAGGCCTGCGCGGACCTTCGCTGGTACTGCAAGGACGCCCAGTCG
Organism: uncultured Actinomycetes bacterium; assembly: GCA_963722275.1. Classification (GTDB taxonomy): domain Bacteria; phylum Actinomycetota; class Actinomycetes; order Streptosporangiales; family Streptosporangiaceae; genus Palsa-504. The sequence continues at coordinate 96,771 of CAVRMX010000010.1, forward strand.
TGCACCCAGCGCTGGACCGTCAGGGGGGCCGCCCCCGAGCCGGAACCGGAAGAGCCGGAGCCGGCCGGGCAGCTGATCAGCACGCCTGACGACGCCTAGGCCGCGGGATCCGGTTCGGCCGGCGTCCTGGCCGCGAGCTCGCGCTCGACCATCGCGACCAGGTCCGGGTGGGCGCTCAGCCCCCACAGCACCTCCGCCGGGACACCGAGCCGCCGGGCCGCGAGCCCCACCACCGGCTGGAGCATGCCCAGCGCCTGAGCCAGCCCTTCGTCCCTGGCGTACGCCGGCGGCAGGTCGTCGAGGGAGAGCTCGGCCGGCCGCCGGAATGTCCCGTCCCGCCCCGGCAGCCACGCCGCGCTCTCGGCGGCGACCGCGATCGCCGACGTCACGCTGTCCTGGCTGGCGTCCGAGAACGACGGGAGGACCGAGCTCTCCACCACGCCGGCGATGAGCCGGCGGTTCGGCGCGAGCAGGACGTTCCAGATATATTCCGAACGCACGTGGCCGGGGTGCCCAAGCGCGAAGTCCAAGCCGTCGATCTCCGCGCCGGGGTCGAAGCCGTCCAGCCCGCGCTCGTTCCGGCCGAAGTCGACCGTAATGACCACGTAGCCGAGCTGGTTCGGCGTGCGCGCGCGAACCTCGACGGCCTGCCGCACGCCCATCCCGCGCAGCTGCGCCAGCCACGGCCCGTAGCGGTCGGCGGCGAACCAGATGTCCGGGTTCCCTTCGAAGTAGACCTCGAGCTCCTTGCTCCGCTGGTAAAGCCCGGGCGGCGGCATCAGGCGCTGGCCGCCGGTGGCGGCGTTCTCCCCGATCAGGAAGGCGGCCTGCCGCACCCGCTCGAGCAGTTCCTCCCGCCGCCCGGCGGCCGCGTCATCCAGGGCCCGGACGACGCATTCCAGATCGGCGTCGTGCCGGGCCGGGTCGAGCTCGGCCAGGTCCAGGCCTTCGTACCTGGGCAGGATGATCTGGAGGACCTCGGCCATCAGGTCCGGTTCGCAGAGGTTCAGCGCCGCCAGGAACTGCCGGGCGGCCGGCGCGCCGGCGATGGCTCGCCGGACGGTGGGCAGGCTGCTGGCGACTGGCCCGGGCAGGTAGACCGCCGGGCGGTCCTGGCCGTCGAAGGGCGTGACCTGGCTTCCGTCTTCGAGCCGGATAATCGGCTTGGCCCGGGCCAGGCCAGGCTGCTCGTCCTCGAACCGGGACGCCCGCCACAGGGCGGGATCGGTGAACAGGAAGGCGTAGAGGCGCGCGATCCACTCGTCGGCTTGCGCCTGGAGGAATTCGCGGGTCACCCGCGAGACCACCTCCGCGGGCGTGATCTCGTCGATTCCGATCTCTTCCCGCAGGTAGCGCCACAGGACCGGCGTGAGGTGCTCGGTGATGGACGCGTCCGCGAACCAGACCGGCCGGTCCGCGCCGAGCAGCGCGCCCAGCTGATCGGGGGAGAGGAGCTCCTGCACCTCAGGCTGGCCGGACAGCTCCAGGTCGACGGCCACGCCGTAGCCGCCCCCGGCCACCGGGATCAGCGCTTCGGCGGTCAGCATGTCGCATACCGCGTCGAACAGCGGGCGGAACATCGACCCGGTCGGGAACCGCGCGGCGTCGACCGGGAGCGCCGTCAGGACGCCGGCCGTGAGCAGGCCGTCGTCGCGCAGCGAGCGCAGCACATCGCACAGCAGCCCGGCCGTCTCGCGCACCAGGACCTGGTTCGACGGATCATGCCCGGGGATGTTGTCACGGGCCGGCGTCGTCCGGTACGGCCCCTGGGCCAGGAAGCCGAGGAACGTCTCCTTCTCGGTCGGGAAGAACACGGTGAGCGGCGAGCTGTCAACCGGCACGAGACGGCCGCCCTCCGCCCGGAAGGCGATCTCGACCGGCGGGGCCGGGCGGCCGAGGCCCTCGGCCTGACGGTGCCAGGCCAGCCACTCCTCGCTCCGCCGCCCGTCCCGGGACAGCGTGACCTGCCGCCGTGCGCCGGGCCCGGCCACGACCGAGCGCTCGATAACCGAGGCGGGCACCCCGGCGCCCCCGACCCGCAGCCGCCCGATGCTCCCAAGGAACAGCAGGATCCGGGGCTGGATCGCGGTCAGCGCCGCGGCTATCTCCCGGGCGGCGGCCGCGGCGGGCACGTCGTCGTGGTCGAAGGGAAAAACGAACAGCGTCCCGGCTGAAGGCAGCGGCGGCGGTTCCGCGGGAAACGGCCGGACGTAGTTCTCGATCCGGAAATGCTCGCCCGCCCCGTTGTCGCCAGCGCTGTAGACGTGCGGGGACTTGGTGTACGCGTACACCGACTTGAAGCCGATGCCGAACTGCCCGATCGCGGTCAGGTCCGCGGACTTGCCGCTCTTGCCGACCCCGCAGACGCCCCGGACGTCGGCCTCGGTGAACGGCCGCCCGTCGTGCCGCAGCTCCAGCCGGTCCGCGAACAGCTCGAAGGCCACCTCGGTCGCGCCGGCGTCCTCGGCGTTCTGGATCAGCTCGAAGATGAAGTGGGTGCGCTCGCTGTACAGCTGGCCGAGCAGGTCGAGCACGGCGGTGTCCCAGCCGTACCTCGCGATGTTCTCCTCGCGGATCTTCTCGTAGTCAGCCGCCACCGCCGTAAAGCTACCTCAGTCCAGGGCCAGTGTGGTCGCCGCGGCCAGCACGCCGGCCGCCCGGCCGGAGTCCCCGGTGATGTGCGCGTCGAGTTCGGCCGGGGTGACCCGGTTGCCCGCCAGCCGGCAGAATCCGACCGCGTCGGTCACGATGGGTCCGCGGGAGTCAGCCGGTAGTGCCGCTCCTGCCGCGCGGCACGGCGCAGCTCGCTGCGCATCACGTCGACGGCGCGATGCCGGGCCAGCACCATCAGGTAGGTGCGCAGCGACCCGGCCGCTGGGTCATACCGGTCCGGATGACTCCACAGCTCGACGAACACGTCCTGCACCACGTCCTGTGCGGCACTGCCGTTCCCCAGCACGCGCACCGCTCCGCCGTACACGCTCGATGCCAGCCGGCCGAACACGTCAGCCAGAGCCCGGTCGTCTCCAGCCGCCAGACGCGCCGCCAGCAGGGCGTCGCTCCCCTCCACCCCTCGGACGCTAGCGCGGTACCAACCCCGCGGGCAATGGCCTAGCACCACCGGGGCCATGGCCACGGTCCTGGCCGGCCCGTCCAGGCACATGTGAGCCGCCGCCATGACCTGCCCCTCTGCCTACCGGATCCCGCCAGGGATACGTCGCCGGACCGGAAGCCGGATCAGTCGGCTGCCGCTGGTTAGCCGCCAGCTCACGTTTTCGCCGTCAATTCCCCCGAACGGACCCGGCGCGTGCCCCGGTAACTCCCTCGCGCTGCCCCGGGGCGGGTGGCTATCCTGGTCCCATGTTTGCCGCCGGATGCCTGCTTCTCGTCAGGCCGCGCTGACACGACGTTCCTCAGCGCGGCAGCCCCTCATGCGTGAGGGGCTTTTTCATTTCCCCGCGAATCAACGGGAGGACCGATGGACGAGGACGGGCCGCCGTTCCGGTACGACGCACGCCTGGCCGGCGAGATCGAGCTGCGCTGGCAGGAACGCTGGGAACGCGAGGGGACCTTCCACGCGGCGAACCCGGCTGGTGCCCTGTCCGGCGGCGCTGTGTCCGCCGGATCCGGCGCCGAGGCCGGGCGGCCCAAGTTCTACCTGCTCGACTTCTTCCCGTACCCCAGCGGCATCGGGCTGCACGTCGGGCATCCGCTGGGCTACATCGGCACCGACGTGTTCGGCCGCTACCTGCGCATGACCGGCCATCACGTGCTGCACCCGTTCGGCTTCGACACGTTCGGGCTGCCCGCCGAGCAGTACGCGATCGACACCGGGCAGCACCCGGCCGTCACCGTGCGGCGGAACGCCGCCGTCATGCGCCGCCAGCTGCGGCGGCTGGGCCTGGCGCACGACCGCAGGCGCGAGATCATGACCAGCGACCCGGCCTACTACCGCTGGACGCAGTGGATCTTCCTGCGCATCTTCAACAGCTGGTACGACCCCGCTGCCGACCGGGCCCGCCCGGTCGGCAACCTGGTCGCCGAGTTCGCCGCGGGCCGGCGCGCCACCCCGGACGGCCGTCCCTGGCCGGATCTGACCGCGGCTGAGCGGGCCAACGCCGTCGACGCGCACCGGCTGGCCTACCTGTCGGAGCAGGTCGTCAACTGGTGCCCGGGCCTGGGCACCGTGCTGGCCGACGAGGAGGTGACCGGCGAGGGCCGCAGCGCGGTCGGCAACTACCCGGTGTACCGCAGGCCGCTGCGCCAGTGGATGCTGCGCATCACCGCGTTCGCCGAGCGCCTGCTGGCCGGCCTGGACGAGGTGGACTGGCCGGACAGCGTCAAGCGCCTGCAGCGGAACTGGATCGGCCCGAGCGGCGGCCCCTATCACCTGAAGGACTGGCTGTTCTCCCGGCAGCGCTACTGGGGCGAGCCGTTCCCCATCGTGTACGACGAGGCCGAACCGGCCCGGCCGATCGCGCTGCCCGACCACATGCTGCCGGTGACGCTGCCGGAGATCACCAACTTCCGGCCGGTGCCGCAGGACGACGCCAGCGACCCGGTGCCCGCGCTGGCCCGGGCGCCCGGCTGGGCGGAGGTCACGCTGGACCTGGGCGACGGCCCCCGGCGTTACCGCCGCGAGCTGAACGTCATGCCGCAGTGGGCCGGCTCCTGCTGGTATTACCTGCGCTACCTGGATCCGCTGAACGAGACCGCCCTGGCCGACCCGGACAACGAGCGGTACTGGATGTCGCCGTCCGGCGTCGACCTGTACGTCGGCGGCGTGGAGCACGCGGTGCTGCACCTGCTGTACGCGAGGTTCTGGCACAAGGTGCTGTACGACTACGGTGTCGCGGGGACCCCGGAACCGTTCGGCCGCCTGTTCAACCAGGGATACATCCTGGCCGACGCCTTTACCGACGCGCGCGGTCTGTACGTGCCGGCCGCCGAGGTGACCAGGACCGGTAGCGGCTGGGAGCACGACGGCCAGCCGGTCACCCGGCGGGCCGGGAAGATGGGCAAGAGCCTGAAGAACGGCGTCAGCCCGGACGACATTAACGATGCTTACGGCGCCGACACGCTGCGGCTGTACGAGATGGCGATGGGCCCGCTGGACGGCGACCGGCCCTGGCGTCCCGCCGACATCACCGGCATGCACCGTTTCCTGCAGCGCCTGTGGCGCCTGATCATCGACGAGTCAGCCGGCGACACGCTGGTCGTACCCGGCGCGGGCCTGGATGCCGCCACGGCGCGGCTGCTGCACCAGACCATCGCCGCGGTGCGCGAGGACTTCACCGCGCTGCGCTTCCACACCGCGATCGCACGCATCATCGAGCTGACCGCGCACGCGTCCCGGCTGCCGCGGATGCCGCGCGCCCTGGCCGAGCCGCTGGTCCTGATGGTCGCGCCGCTGGCCCCGCACGTCGCCGAGGAGCTATGGCAGCGGCTGGGGCACCCGGAGTCCCTGGCCCGCGAGCCGTTCCCGCAGGCCGATCCCGCCCTGGCCGCCACCGCCACGGTGACGCTGCCCGTCCAGGTCAACGGCAAGGTCCGCTTCACCATCGAGGTGCCCGCGTCCGCGACCCGCGACGACATCGCCGGCGTCCTGGCCAGCCACCCCGCCTATCCCCGCGACGACGTGGCCCGCCTGGTCATAGTCCCCGGCAAGATCGCCAGCATCGTCCTCCGGTAATCCGCGCGGCCATTCCGCCCGCGCGGCGTCATTTGGTCACCGCCTCACAAATCACTTTCACAACTAATTTCAATCTGCTCCCGCAAAATGGCGCCACGCCTTAAAAAGATCGTGGAAATTCCGGGCTTTGGGGAAGGTGCGGTGCATCATAGTCCCCCGGATATTCCCCGGAGCCCGAATCTTCCCCGATAATCGACTCGAATGGTTATCGCGTGCCCCTTGCGCCTCATATCAAACGCGGCCTCGTCCCGGACACCAGGCACCCATGGCCGCCCCGTAGCCGGTTCCTGACCGCGAGGCGGATCTCAGCGCGTGTCTTCGCCCCGGAGCGCGTCGAGGACGTTCCTGACGGCTGACCGCGCGTCCTTGGCCGCCTGCCGGGCGATGAGGCTGGCCACCTTGGCCGGGATGTTGACCGGCCCGGGCGGCTCGGACGGCTCGTCTGGATCGTCCACGATCCGCACGCCCGCCGGGATGTCGGCCTGGAAATCGCCCGGCTCGCCGACGGCGACGTCCCGCAGCTCGCACCGTGACACCGGCCTGGAGCCCGCGTGGGAGACCGAGCGCAGCAGGATGCCCAGCTCGGCGTCCACGACGACCTCGTCGGCGACGAACATCCCGGCCAGGGACGGGTTATCGGGCGTGACGCCGAGCCGGTAGCCGGGGCGGCCGCCGGCCACGGTCTCCGGACCGTGGCTGCCGGCCACGGTCTCCGCGCCGGCGGCCAGCCGGTACTCCAGCAGCCAGGACGCGTCGAACAGGTTCGCGATCTCCCGCGGCGGCGGGGCGGCGCGCCCGGCGCCTGCCTCGTCCTCGCCGATCCGCCACCGGCGTTCCCCGTCGCAGATGATCGTCTCCGGCCCGCGCTGGCCCGGGCTGGTGACGGGCTCGATCCGGTACTGGCCGGGAGCGCCGAGGCACACCCGGGAGACCGTATGCAGGGTGGCGATCCGCTCGGTCGCCGCGTCGATGAGAAAGCCGAGCCCGCCGAAACCCATCCGCCGCGCGTCGTCCGGGATCTGGGACATCATCGCGGCGACGTCGTGCCACTGGTGCAGCGTGGCCACGATCCCGGGCGCCCAGCGGCCCGGGCTGGCGTGCAGCAGGTGCAGCACCTGGTCGCTGACCGGCGAGACACCTGCCGCCGGGCCGTCCGCGGGCTCCGCAGGCATCTCCGCTTCGGGTTCCTCCTGCGTGGCCTGCTCGAACGGCCGGAACCTGGGGGACTTGATCAGCACGCCGAGGCCGCCCGCGGTCAGGCCCGCCGCGAGCTTGGTCACTTCCCAGCCGGGTCCTTCCGGCGTGATCTGCGGCACGTCGTCGCCGACGGTGTCCCAGCCGCCCGGCGGCTGCGTCCACGCGTCGTCACTCGGAACAGGCCCGACGCGGACGTCCGTCAGCTCGGTCACGCTCAGCGTCCCGCCGTCGAGGATCTCCTCGTGGCGCAGCAGGACGCCGAGCTCGGTGTCCGCGATGACCTCCACCCGGTCCGGCGGGCGGAGGCCGGCCACGGACCGGTCCCTGATGGTCGGCCGCGGCGTCGCTACGATCCGCAGCGCATCCCGCCCGTCCACCGTCACCGGCTCGCCGGGCGTCAGGGTGAAGCCGGTGAGCAGCCACGACGGCCGCAGCATCTGAGGCAGCGGCGGCTCGGGCCCGCCGGTCGCCTCGACCTTCCAGCCGTCGCCACCCTCCACCGCCTGCCAGCTCCGGCTCCCGTCGCACCCGGTGAGGTAATCCGCGCCCTGCTGACGGTAGCGCCGGCCGGGCGCGATCAGCAGCGCGGCCTGGTGCGTTTCCGTGCCGAGCAGGTCCGTGGCCATTTCCCATTCCCGCCCGGGCGGCGTCGGCTTGTCCTCGAACCGGCTCTGGTCCAGGTCGCGGTCCTGGGTGACGCTCACCTGGGCGGCCAGGCTCAGCCGCGTCCAGTCGGCGCGGTACAGCAGGCTGACCAGATCCGGCTCGTCGCTCATGGTCGGTCCAGACTCCCACAGCCGCGCAGGCCGCCGCTACGGCGGCGGCGCCTCATCCCACGATCTGCCCGGCGGGTCCGGCTGCTCGTCCCATGATCTCCCCGGCAGGTCCGGCTTCTCGTCCCACGGCTTGCGCCCGGACCGGCGTCCCGGCCGGGGCCACGGCCCGCCGCCGGATCGGCCCAGGGACCGGACCCGGCGCAGCAGCCTGGCCAGCTCAGGCTCGTCGCTCATGATGCCTCCTCACCGCGCGGCCGCCGTACTTGCAAGCACCCGGCCGCGCGTTCCTTCCCCTCAAGCCTACTTTCATCCGAACGAACCGGGGGCTCACGTCCGCCCGCATGGCAGACTCGGAAGCGATGTGTACCGTGGTGATCAGCCTGGCGCCGGAAACCCCGGTGCCGTTGCTGCTCCTGGGTATCCGCGACGAGTTCACCGGCCGCCCCTGGCAGCCGCCGGCCCGGCACTGGCCCGCCCCGGAGTGGTCGCCGCTGATCGGCGGGCGCGACGAGCAGGCGGGCGGGACCTGGCTCGCGGTGCACCCCGGCGCTTCCCGGGTCGGCTGCATCCTGAACGGCCGCGGTCGGGCCGCCCCGCCGGACCGCCGCCGCTCCCGGGGCGACCTCCCGCTGCGGGCCGCGGCCGAAGGCCAGCAGGCCCTCAAGGAACTGCACCAGGACCAGGACACCCTGGCCCGCTACGACCCGTTCTACCTGGTCTGCGCCGATCTCACCTCCGTGCTGCTGCTGGGCTGGGACGGCGCGAGCGCCCAGCTCGGCGAGCTCGAGCCGGCCACCCACGTGCTGACCAACGCCGGCCACATGTACCCGCCCGCGAGCGGCCGCCAGCACCAGCCGCCCGACGAGAAGGCCGCGCGTTTCGGCCCGAAGTTCGCCGCCCACCGCCCGTCAGGCGACCCGGACGCCAAGCTCCAGGACGCATGGCGCGACTGGCTGGCGCTGGCCGGCGGCGACGGCCTGCCCGCGGACGAACCCGGCGCGATCATCGTCCGCCACGAGCTGTCCGACGGCCGCATCTACGGCAGCACGTCGGTCACCCTCGTCGCCCTGGCCGCGGACGGGCGCCTGCGCTACGACTTCCAGCCCGACCCGCCCGACCCCGCCAGCTGGTACCCGGTGCAGCTCGGCTAGAAGAACTCGAAGTACTCGCGCATCTCCCAGTCGCTGACGTCCTGGCCGTCAGGCACGGGGAGTTCGGCCAGCGCGTCGGAGTACCGCCCGATCTCGAAGCGCTTCATCATGACCAGGTAGGAGACCAGCGTGTCGCCGAACGCCTTCCGGTAGAACGCGTCCGCGTCGAGCGCGTTCACCGCCTCGGCCAGCGACGCGGGCAGCGGCGGCGCGTCGAGCGCGTAAGGGTCGGCGTCGGCGGCAGGCGGCGGCTCCGCGCCGCGCCGGATCCCGTCCAGGCCGGCCGCGATGTTCGACGCAAGGTAGAAGTACGGGTTCGCGGCCGGCTCGCCGAGCCGCATCTCCACGTGGCTGCTGGCGTCGCCGGGGGAGCCCTGGACCCGGACCAGCGCGCCGCGGTTCTCGACCGCCCAGCACACCCGGTCCGGGGCGAACGAGTACGGGCGGAACCGCTTGTAGCCGTTGACCGTCGGCGCCGCGAACACCGCCATCGGCACCGCATGCGAAAGCAGCCCGGCGACGTACTGCCGGCCGACCTCCGACAAGGAAGCCCACTTGGTGGCGAACGCGTTCGAGCCGTCCGCGCGGGACAGCAGCGACTGGTGCAGGTGCCAGCCGGAGGAGAAGAAGTTCGGCAGCGCGGGCCGGCACATGAACGTGGCCAGCAGCCCGCGCCGCTGGCAGACCTGCTTGACCGCCGACCGGAACAGCACCGCGGCGTCGGCCGCGGCCAGCCCGGCCATGGGCGCGAAGCTGAACTCGAGCTGGCCAGGTCCCCACTCGTCCTCGATCGACCGCGGCGGCAGGCCGACGTCGTACAGCGCGTCCCGGATGGCCTCCAGCGTCTCGCCCATGCCGTCCAGCCGCACCTCGGACAGGAACTGGTAGCCGCGCTCGAACACGCTGACCGGCGGTGGGGGCGGGGTGAACCCGGCGTCTTCCGGCGCCAGCTCCTCCGGCGAGCGGATGACGACGGAGAACTCCACCTCCAGCCCGGCCAGGTAGTCATAACCGGCCTCGCCGAGCGACGCGAGCATCCGGCGGAGCAGGCCGCGGCCGTCGAGCGGCATCGGCTGCCCGTTGCCGAAGTAGACGTCGCACAGCATCCAGCCGGTGCGGTCCGCCCACGGCAGCACCCGGAAGGTGGCCGGGTCGGGCACCACCACCACGTCGGGGAACCCGGTGAACTCGGCGATGCCGAACCCGCCGCCGCGCGCGAACGCGGGCACGAACACCTGGTTGCCGGTGTCCAGGCTGTAGATGGCGCCGGAGAAATCCAGCCCGTCGGACATGGCCGCGATCGCCGCGGCGGGCGACAGCATCTTGCCGCGCGGGACCCCGTGCTGGTCGACGACCGCCAGCCGGACGGTGCGCAGGCCGAGCTCGCGGATCCGGGCCGCCACCTCCTCGGCCGCGGCCAGGCGCTCAGCCGGGGCCAGGCCGTAACGGGCGACGAACCCTGGCTGCCCTACGCCGGAAATGCCGCCAGGAGTATCGGTACTCATCCGGCTTAGCTTAGGTGCGGCGGCAGCCCGAACGCGGCGAAGATCTTCTCGGTGTCCAGGAAGAACGTCAGCCGGCTGATCCGCCCGCCGGACACCTCGTGCACCTGCAGGGCCCAGGGCGCGTGGCCGCCGGCCGGGTCGGGCTTGTACTGCGCCCACGCCTGGACGCCGTTGACCTGCCCGGCCGGCACCATGATCGAGTCCCGGCAGGCGCTCGGCGACGGCTCGAGCATCCAGCGGGTGATGTTCTCCGCGCCCCTGACCCAGAAGGCGTACGGCGGCATCGTCATCAGCGCGTCGTCGTGCAGCAGCGTGACCAGCTGCTCCATGTCGTAGCGCTGGAACGCGTCGACGTATTTTTCGAGCAGCTCGCTCTGGTCGGCGTCGACCGACGCCGGGCGCTGCTCCTCAGGCAGCGCGGCCAGCGTGGCCCGGGCCCGCTGCAGCGCGCTGTTCACCGCGGCCACGCTGGTGCCGAGGGTGGTGGCCGCCTCGGCCGCGGGCATCTTCAGCACCTCGCACAGGATCAGCGTGGCCCGCTGCCTGGCCGGCAGGTGCTGCAGCGCGGTCACGAACGCCAGCCGGATCGTGTCCCGCGCCACTGCTATCTCGGCCGGGTCGCCGTGCTCCGGCACGACCTTGGCGTCGGCGATCGGGGAGATCCAGATGTCGTCCGGGTGCCACCCGCCGAGCAGCGCCTCAACCGGCGGCGAGGCCGGCCCGAGGTCGATCGGCAGCGCCCGCCGCTGCCGTCCGCGCAGCATGTCCAGGCAGATGTTGGTGGCGATCCGGTACAGCCAGGACCGCACGCTCGACCGGCCCTCGAACCCGTCGGCCGCGCGCCAGGCCCGCAGCATCGTCTCCTGCACGGCGTCGTCGGCTTCGAAACCCGAGCCCAGCATGCGGTAGCAGTAGCCGGTCAGCTCCCGGCGGTACTGCTCGAGCGTGTCCGGGCTGATATCAGCGGCGGCAGTCGGTGACATAGTTCCTCACCCTACGTCGGCCCCCTGTCATTTTCAGCTGGCATTTTCAGCCGGGCTCCATTCCGTACCTGCTCATCAGCTCGAGTTCGGCTTCCCGCGACGGCGCCTGACCGGAAGACCAGAGCTGATGCAGTTCTTCGAAATAGGCATCCATGGCCGGGGCGTGCAGCACCAGCAGCCGGGCCGGCGCGTCACCCGAGTTGCCGAACGTGTGCGACGCACCCCGCGGCACCAGCAGGAAGTCCCCGGCGCCGCCGGCCAGCTCGGCGTCATCCAGCCGGAACGTGATCGTCCCGGCCAGCACGAAGAACGCCTCGGAGCAGGTGACGTGCCGGTGCGGCGGCGGGATGCGGGCGCCCGGCGGCACGGTGCGCTCCATCAGCGAGAAGTCCCCGCCGGTCTGGTCCGCGACGGCCTTGAACGCCATCACGTTTCCCCGGGCCGTCAGCAAGTGGCCCTGTCCCGATGGCACGATGCCGGTCATGCTGCCTATTCTGCCAAGATGAGCGACCTGCTGGCCGACGCGGAGGCCGAACTCTACGAGGCTGACCCGGACGGCTTCACCGCGCGCCGCGCCGAGCTCGCCGCCGGCGCCCGCGACGCGGGGGAACCCGCCGCGGCCAAGCAGATCGCGGCGCTGCGTAAACCCACACGTTCGGCCTGGGTCGTGAACCGCCTGGTGCGGTCGGACGCCGAGGTACGGTCCCGGCTCGGCGCCCTGGCCGCCGACCTGCGGGCCGCGGCCGACGGCACCACGATCAGGGAACTGACCGCGGCCCGGGCCCGGCTGGTCGACGAGCTCACCCGGACGGCGCTGCGGGTGGCGGAGCTGGCCGCGCCGCCGGCCGCGCTGCGCGAGGAGGTGACCGGCACCCTCGACGCGGCCATCGCCGATCCCGAGGTGGCCGCCAGCCTGGGCACCCTGGTCCGGGCCGCGCACTACGCCGGCTTCGGCCTGGCCCCGCTGCCCGACGGCGCCCCCGCCCCGGCGAAGAAAACCAGCACCCCGAAACCGGCCGAGACCGCAACCGAGCGCGAGGAACGCCGCCAGGAGAAGATCAAGGCGGCCGAACGGACCTTGGCCGACGCCGGTCATGACCTCGAAGCCGCCACCATGGCTGAACGCGACCACCAGGACACCGTCCGCCGCCTGGAAGCCGAACTCGCCGACGCGCGTCAGCGCCTGGCCGGGGCGCGGCGGCAGTCCTACCGGGCCGAGTCCAGGCAGCAGCGAGCCGCCCAGCAACTCAGTCGGCTGAAGGAGTAAACCATCTAGGCCGCCGGTGCCTCTTAATACACGTGAGGGTTGAGGCTTGCGGGGCTATGGAGGTGTGGCCGGTGGATGGTCGTCCGTCTGAACCGGACGGGTTCCGTGACTTCGTCGAGGCACGGTCGACCGCGCTGCTGCGGTCGGGCTGGCTGCTGACCGGCGACTGGCCGAGCGCCGAGGACCTGGTGCAGACCGCCCTCGCCGCGGCCTGGCCCCGGTGGGCCACCCTGACGGACGCGCCGGAACTATACGTGCGGAAGATCATGGTCAACACGTTCCTGCGCTGGCGGCAGCGGCGCTGGAACGGCGAGATCGCCACCGGGCGGCTGCCCGAACTGCAGGCTTACGGGGACGCGTTCGCGCAGATCGACGCCCGGCAGGCGCTGATCGGGGCACTGGACCGGCTGCCGCCCAGGCAGCGGGCCGTGGTCGTGCTCCGCTACTTCGGCGACCAGACGGAGGCGCAGACCGCGGCGGCGATGGGCTGCTCGGTGGGAGCGGTGAAGGCGCACGCGTCCAAGGCGCTGGCCCGGCTGCGAGACACGCCCGGGCTGGCCGAACTCATGACCGGAGGTGTGACGTCGTGAACACCGATGAACGGCAGCTGGCGGAGATGCTGCAACGGGTCACTCCCGAGCCGCCGCGCCGGGTGACCGTGGAGGATGTCGCGGCCCGGTTGGCCAGCGAGGCCGCCCACGCGGGGCGGGGCCGCGGCGGTTACCGGGAGCCGCGCCCGCGGCGCGGGTTCTCCGGCTGGAACCGAGGCTGGGCGCCGGTGCTGGCCGCGGTCAGCGTATTCGCCGTGGCCGGGACCAGTGCGGGCATCGCGGTGGCGGTGAGCTCGCACCAGAGCCACGTCACCTCACCCGGGGGCGGGACGTCGGCCTCGGTGTCGTCCGCGCCGTCCTCGACGGCGCCGTCGCAGACGCCGGCCGGGACGTCGCCGCGGATCGCCGGCGGCATCTGGGGTGCCGAGCTGATCAACCACCAGTCGTTCGCCCAGGACTCGCTGACCGGCAGCGGAGACTCGCTGTACGCGATCAGCGGCGGCTCGCTCGACCGGATCGATCCGGCCACTGGGGACATCGTGCAGAGCACCCCGTACAGCCCGCCGGTCCCGAGCCGGCCGGTCGTGATGGGCAGCACCGTGTGGGTGGTGTGGTCCTACAGCGGCGGCAACGCGGTCCTGCGCGGCTACGACGCCCGGACGCTCGCCCAGATCGCGTCGCCGCTGGTGCCCGCCTTCGGCCGGGTGTCCAGCGCGGCTCAGGGAGTGCTGGCCGGCGGACCCGACGGCCGCCTCTACCTGGCCGCGGGAGACACCGTGGCGGTCGTGGACCCGGCCGACGGCCACCTGATCAAGCGCTTTAACCTGGTCGCGGGCCCGGCCAGCTCGGTGGCGGTGTCACCGGACGGGAGCAAGCTGTACGTGGGCGTCGCCTCGTCCGGGTCCTTCCGGCTGCTGACCTTCGACCTCGCCAGCGGAGTGCAGACGGCGTCGTCCACGATGAGCGCCGGCGGCGCCGGGAACCTGGTCGCCAGCTCGGGCGGCGTCTGGGGCACGGACGGAAGCGGGAACAGCGAGTGGACCTGGTTCGCTCCCGCGGGTGACCTGGCCCGCGCCTTCCGCGTCGGCCCGGGCGCGGGGGGCGGCCTGGATTCGTTCCCGGCCGTCAGCGGCGGCGCCGTATGGATCGGCGGCACGCATGAGCTCGCCTGCGCCAGCCCGGTGACCGGCAAGGTGATGGCGAGCACCGCCATCCCCGCCGACCACGGCAGCGTGCAGTACTTCGACAGCCCCGCCGTGCTGAGCAGCGGCCGAGCGTACGCCGTGTACCAGGACCCGGCGGCGAACCTGTCCGGCCTGGCCCGGCTCACGCCGCCGGCGGCGTGCGCCGGCTGACCGTGTTAGCCAGGGGAGACGATCCCCCGCTCACAGACCTTGCGCGGGCTGAACCCTGCCGGCCCGCGCGGCCTAGATGCCGGGTCCGTCCGCTCTGTAGCCCGCTGGTCGCTCCGCGGGCGGCGGCGGACCCGGCGGCGTTCCGTCGCCGAACGGCCGCCCGCCGAGTTCCTCGCGGTGGTGCGGGGTGAGCCAGCCGGACAGGTCGGGCCCGGCCGGGATGATCTGCGACGGATTCAGGCCGGTGTGCACCCGGTAGTAATGCGCCTTGGTCTGGGCGAAGTCGATCGTGTCGCCGAACCCGGGCGTCTGGTACAGGTCGCGCGCGTACGCCCACAGCACCGGCATCTCGGTCAGCTTGTTCCGGTTGCACTTGAAGTGGCCGTGGTAAACCGCGTCGAACCTCACCAGCGTCGGCCAGAGCCGCACGTCCGCCTCGGTGATCGTGTCCCCGGCCAGGTAGCGACGGGTGGCGAGCCGCTCGGACAGCGTGTCGAGCCGGGCGAACAGCTTGCCGTAGGCGTCCTCGTAAGCGGCTTGGGTGCTGGCGAACCCGCACTTGTACACGCCGTTGTTCAGGTCCTCGTAGACCCCGGCGCTGACGTCCTCGATCTCGTCGCGCAGCTTGCCCGGGTACAGTTCGGGCGCGCCCGGCCGGTGGAACGCGGTCCACTCGTGCTCCATGTCCAGCGTGATCTGCCGGTAGTCGGCGGTCACCACCGCGCCTGCGGCGATCTCGACGATGGCCGGGACGGTGACGCCCCGGTCGTATCCGGGCACCGCCTTCTCGTAGGCCTCCCGCAGCCAGTGGATGCCAAGCACCGGGTCGACTTCGCCCGGGTCCAGGTCGAAGGTCCAGCTCCGCCAGTCGTGCTCCGGCCCGCAGATGCCCATCGACAAGGCCGGCTCGAGGCCGAGCAGCCGCCGCACGATCATGGTCCGGTTGGCCCACGGGCATCCCCGCGCCACCACCAGCCGGTACCGCCCCGCCTCGGCCGGGAGCGTGCCCTCCCGCCCGTCCGCCGTGATCCGCACGTTCAGGTACTTGGTATCCCGGACGAACTCTCCCTTAGTGCCCACGCTTTCGACGCTACCCCATGCTCCCGTTTTCAAATACCCGCACTGTCCCGGTTCCCGCCCCGCCCCGTCCCCCGGTTCCCGCCCCGCCCGGGCCCGTGCTCCGCCCTCGCCCAGGTCGGTGCCCTAACGTCCCATCCTGTCCCATGCGTCCCACCACACTCCCGTATCTCATCCCAAAGCCACGCGGGATTCCATGGATGTGGCAACGTATTGATTCTATTGATTACGTTGTCACATCCATGGGATGCGGCCGGCTAGCGGATGCCGTCCCAGAGGGCGCGCTCGTCGCCGTCGGGGTCGTCGACCGGGGTGACGGTGTTGGTGAGCAGGGCGGTGGTACGGCGGGCGGTGTCGTAGCGCGCCCAGCCGGGGTCCCCGCGGGTGATGAAGTCCACCCATACCCGGTGGGCCCGGTCCGCGACGGGCTGCGAGGGCGTATCGCCGATCAGGGGACGGAGTTCCTCCCGGCCGGCGCTGTCGAACACGAACGGGATCTCCGCCGCGTGGCAGGCTCCGAACCCGTGGTTGTCCTGCGGGTCCGGGTGGTCGAACCGGTACATCCAGGTGTGGCCGGCGCCGGACGCGGCCCGGGCCTCGGCGACCCGGATCGGCGGGATGCGGAAGAACCAGTCGGTGATCACCGCGGCCAGGACGTCGCCGGCGCTGCCGCCCGGCCGGTTGCCGCGGTAGAGCGCGAGATCGTCTCCGGACAGGCCGTAGGCGCCGGCCACGGCGGCCAGCGCCGGGTCGTCGATGAGGTCGATGGTGGCCGCCGCGACCAGGAACAGCCGCGCCTCGTCGCGATTCGATCCGATCAGGAGCGGGACGTTGCCGCCCTGGCCCGCCGTGAGGGAAGCCAGCGGCGCGGCCGGGAGGACCGTGCCGTCGACGGTAGGCGCGAACGGCAGCAGGCTCAGCGCGAGCTGCCCCCACCGGGCCGGGTCCGGAGCGGTCTGCACCTCCACCACCAGGTCCGACGCGGCCTGCACGAACTTGTCGAGCGAGACCGCCTTGATCGAGTCCCGGTCCGGGGGCACGCCGAGCGCGTCGGCCAGGTAGCCGCCGACCATCCGGCCCTCGTCCCTGCTGAGCGTGTGGGCGGCGGCCCCGCTCTGCGCGATGGCCTGGCTGAACAGGCCGGCCGCCAGCGGCATCGACAGCAGCGTCGTCACGCTCATGGCCCCGGCCGACTCGCCCGCGACGGTCACCCGCGCCGGGTCACCCCCGAACGCGGCGATGTTCTCCTGCACCCACCGCAGGGCGGCAAGCTGATCGAGCAGGCCGAGGTTGGCCACGCCGTCGTCGAGGAACAGGAAGCCCTCCGCAGCCAGCCGGTAGTTGATGCTCACGCACACCACGCCGTCGCGGGCGAACGCCGCGCCGTCGTAGGCGCCGACCGACCCCGACCCGTTCATGAACGAGCCGCCGTGAATCCAGACCAGCACCGGCAGCCCGGCCGCGCTGGCGTCGGGTGTCCATACGTTGAGGTTCAGGCAGTCTTCGCCCGGGATGACCACCTCAGGGAACAGCGGCACGTACTGCGGCGGGTAGTCGCCCTTGGGCACCGTCGGCCCGAACGCGGTCGCGTCGCGCTCGCCCGCCCAGGCCCGGACGGGCTGGGGCGGTCGCATCCGGTTCGCGCCGAACGGCGGCGCCGCGTAGGGGATGCCGAGAAACGCGGATACGCCGGACTCGGTTCGGCCCCGGACCACTCCGTCACTGAGCCGGACCGCCGGGCCCTGCGTCATCTCACTCATGCGTCTCTCCCTCGCGACATTGCCTGGATCTGTCGCAAACTGTCGCTCAGCGCGGGTTCATCTGTCAAAGCATCCCGGTCCCGGCTGCGCGGCCAGAATCATCAGTGCCCTGCCTGCCCAGCTGAGTCGGCCCGCAACGTCCGGTCCGCAGCCAGCAACGTCCGGCCCGCGGCCCGCAGCGTCCGAGCGGCGAATTAGCGCAAGGCGTATGCGGCGACGTGCCGCAACTGGCAGGCTTGCCCCTGTTGTCCGGGGACTAGCCAGCGGGGAGTGCCATGGGGACGAGGGGCAGCCTGACCGTGCGCGTGGCCGGCCTGCTGGCCGCAGTGGCCCTGGCCGCGTCCGCCGCGCTTACCGTCACCGCCCCAGCCGTGAGTGCCGCCCCCGCCGCGAGCGCCGTGCCCGCGGCGGCCGCCGGCGGGCCCGCGGGCGTCGGCGCGAAGTCGGCCGCGGTCGAGAACGCGGCCACCGGCAGGCTGCTGTGGAGCCGCGGCCTGAACACCGAGCGCCCGATGGCCAGCATCACCAAGGTGATGACCGCCTACCTGGTGATCAAGGCGGGCCACCTGGACCGGACGATCACCATCCCGTCCGCTGTGGTCGGGTACGTGCGCAAGTACGACGCCAGCAACGCCGGCCTGCGGCCGGGAGACAAGCTCACCGCCCGCCAGCTTCTCTACGGGATGCTCCTCCCGTCCGGCGCCGACGCCGCCTACGCTCTCGCCAGGGCCTACGGGCCGGGCCTCCCGGCGTTCGTGAGCAAGATGAACGCCATGGCCCGGCTGCTGGGCATGAGCCGGACGCACTTCAGCAACTTCGACGGGCTGCCCTACCCGACCTCGTACTCGAACTACTCCACCGCCGCGAACCTGCTCACCCTCGGCCGCGCCGCGATGCTGCTTCCGCTCTTCCGCACGGTCGTGGACCAGCGCAGCTACCGGATCGCGGCCGGTTCCGGGCATCACGGTTACCGGTGGAAGAACCTTAACCCGCTGTTCGGCCGCTATCCGGGCGCGATCGGCATCAAGCCCGGCTACACCGGCGCCGCCGGGCAGTGCCTGCTGTTCGAGGCCACCAGGAACGGCTACTCCGTCATCGGCGTCACCCTGCACAGCCCCGGCTCCATCACCAGCCTCAACGCGGCCGACGCCACCCGCATCCTGAACTGGGCCTTCAGCCTCCCGCGTTAGCGAACCGATTCGCAGCCGACGGGGACGGGCACGACCGCCGGGGCCTTCGCGGGCCGGCGCAGCAGCAGGCCTGCCAGGGCCAGGAGGGCGAGCAGGATGACGGCCGATCCGTACTCCCTGGCCGTCTCCAGGAGGCCGTTCACCTCGGTGACCAGGACACCGCCGACGACCGCGGGCACGCCCAGGCCGAGGTAGGAAACGATGTAGAGCAGGGAAAGCACCCCGGCCCGCTCCCGCTCGCCGGCCAGCGGGAGGACCAGGCGGATGCCGCCCTGGAAGCCGCCGCCGAAGCCGATCCCGGCGATGGCGGTGCCGGCGAAGAAGCCCGCCGCCGAGTCCGCCGGCACCGCCGCCAGCGTCACCGCGACGCCGGCCACGAGCGCTCCGATGCTCAGGTACAGGACCGGCCGGGGCTCGGCCCGGTTGAGGGCCAGCACTGATCCGGCCGCGACCCCGGCCAGGATGAACAGGCTCAGCCCGCCGTACACGACGGACGTCGAGTGCAGCAGGGTGGCGGTGAGCGCAGGGCCGAGCGACCCGTAGAAGCCGGCCAGTGCCCACACGGCGAACAGCACCGGCGCGGCGATGGCGACCTCGCCGCGCACCGCGGCCGGCAGCCTGACGTCGGGCACCAGGCTCCGCAGCGCGCCTGGCCGGCCAGGGGCCGTCTCCCGCATGGCCAGCACGCCCGCGGCCTGGACGCCGAACACCCCCAGCAGGACCAGGTAGATCAGGTGCGTCGGGTCCGGGAGGTACTGGACGGCCAGTGCCGAGACCAGCGCGCCCGAGGCGGTGCCGACGCCAGGGGCGAACGAGTTGGCCACCGCGCCGCGCCGCCGGTCCAGGTCGAGCATCCCGGCCCCGACCGCGCCCAGCGAGGAGCCGGTCGCGAGGCCCTGCACGACCCGGGCGATCAGCAGCGTCCCGAGCCCTCCGGCCCTGAGGAACAGCACCGTGGCCACCGCCTGCACGGCGAGCCCGGCAAGCAGTACCGGCCGCCGCCCGGTGTGGTCCGACAGCCGGCCGAACGTCAGCAGGCCGGCCAGCACCGCGAGCGCATACACGCCGAACACCACCGTCGTCGCCAGCGGCGAGAACCCCCACCGCGCCGCGTACAGCGCGTACATCGGCGTCGGCGCCGCCGAGGCGGCGAGGAACGAGACCACGATCGAGCCGAGCAGCACCAGCGTCAGCACCTGACGCCGCCGGCTTCCCGCCTGCGGTGCCACCTGCCGGGCTGCCTGCCGGGCTGCCTGCGGTGCCGCCCGCCGGGCTGCCTGCGGTGCCTCTCGCCGGGCCGCCAGCCCGCTCAGGCGCGCTCGCGCGCCGTCTCGCACCGCCAGGCCGCTCTCACGCGAACTCATGAGCATCCTCTTCCTGCTAGACGACCGCGCGGCGCCAGGCCGCGGTACACATTGACCGCGACAACGGGACAGACCGATCTGTCTATTCCGACGGAAGCGCCTGCATGAACCCGACGGCATAAAAGGTTGGGTTTTCGTCATTGCTGCCATGACCGAGCGCGGCCAGACTGAATGCATGCGCACCGTGCTCATGGTCCTGTTCGACGAGGTGCAGAGCCTGGACGTGACCGGCCCGCTCGAGGTGTTCACCGGGGCTAACATCTGGCGCGCCAGTCACGGCGACGGTCCCGGCTATGACATCCGCACCGCGAGCCTCGGCGGCCGGAGGGTGCGGACGTCCAGCGGCCTGCACGTCAGCCCCGGCGAAGACCTGCGCGAGTTCCGCGTCCCTCGCCCGGACCTGCTGATCGTGCCCGGGGGAGAGGGAGCGCGGCGGGCCGACCCCGAACTGACCAGGTGGCTGCGGGCGCACGGCCGCCAGGCGAACCGCCTGGTCTCGGTGTGCACGGGCGCCTTCCTGCTCGCCGAGGCCGGGCTGCTCGACGGACGGCGGGTGACGACCCACTGGGCCTACTGCGACACGCTGGCCGCTAGGTACCCGAAGATCAGCGTCGACCCGGACCCGATCTTCATCCGGGACGGGAACCTCGCCACCTCGGCCGGCGTCACCGCCGGGATCGACCTCGCGCTGGCCCTGGTGGAAGACGACCTCGGCCGGGACGCGGCCCTCGACATCGCCAGGCACCTGGTGGTGTTCCTGCGGCGCCCGGGAAACCAGGCCCAGTTCAGCGCCCAGCTCGCCGGTCAGCTGGCCAGCCGGGAGCCGCTGCGCGACGTGCAGCGGTGGATCGCCGACCACCCGGCCGCGGACCTGTCGGTGGAGGCGCTGGCCAGCCAGGCCAGCCTGTCCCCTCGGCAGTTCGCCCGGGCCTTCGCGGCCGAGGTCGGCATGCCGCCGGGACGGTACGTGGACCGGGTCCGGCTCGAGACGGCCCGGCGGCGTCTGGAGGACACCGCCGACGGGGTCGAGCAGACCGCCCGCTCCTGCGGCTACGGCACGCCGGAGGCGATGCGCCGCGCCTTCATCCGCGCCCTCGGCGTCGGCCCCGGCGAATACCGCCGCCGCTTCCGCCCCGCCCAGCCGAGCGCCAGCCCACAGCAAGCCAGCCCACAGCAAGCCAGCCCACAGCAAGCCAGCCCACAGCAAGCCAGCCGACAGTAAGGAGAGTCATGCAGATCGCCATCCTGCTCTTCGACCGCTTCACCGTCCTCGACGCGATCGGCCCCTACCAGGTCCTGAGCGGGCTGCCGGGCGCCGAGGTGTCCTTCGTGGCCGAACGTCCCGGGCCCGTCAGGGACGAGGAAGGCAGCCTGGTCCTGTCCGCCCTGGCCGGGCTGCCCGACGTGCCGCGTCCGGACATCATCGTGGTGCCCGGCGGTCCCGGGCAGGACAGCCAGATGCAGGACGGCGCGGTGCACGAGTGGCTCCGGGTCGCCGACCAGGCCAGCGCGTGGACCACGTCGGTGTGCACCGGGTCGCTCATCCTGGCCGCGGCCGGGCTGCTGGCCGGCCGCCGCGCGACCTCGCACTGGCTGGCCCTGGACGAGCTCGGCCGGCTCGGCGTCACGCCGGTCAGCGAGCGGGTGGTGTTCGACGGCAAGTACGTGACCGCGGCGGGCGTATCGTCCGGCATCGACATGGGCCTGGCCCTGGCCGGCCGCATCGCCGGCGATGAGACAGCTCAGGCCATCCAGCTCATGATCGAGTACGACCCGCAGCCTCCCTACGACGCGGGCTCCCCGGACCGTGCCCCGGCCGGGATCGTCAGCCACACGCGCGCTCGCAGCCGCTTCATCCTCACCGGCCGCAGCTAACAGCGCGCCAGGTCCTCACGGCTCGGCGAACACGCCGTCGCGTCGGTCGTAGTCGTACCGGTAGATCTCGTGTCCGTCCTGGTAGGCGAGCTCGACCCGGCTCATCACGTCCAGCGGGTCGCCGGACCAGATGACCACGTCGGCGTCCTTGCCCACCTCGAGCGAGCCGATCCGGTCGGCGCAGCCGATGATCCGGGCCGGGTGGATGGTGACCGCGCGCAGCGCGGTCACCGGGTCCAGGCCCTCCTTGACCGCCAGCGTGGCCTGGTGGATGAGGAAGTGGATCGGCACCACCGGGTGATCGGTGGTGATGGCGATCGTCACCCCGGCCGCGGCCAGCCGGCCGGGGTTGGCCAGCGACCGGTTGCGCAGCTCCACCTTGGACCGGCTAGTGAACAGCGGGCCGATGATCACCGGGATGGACGCGGCGGCGATCTGGCCGGCCAGCAGGTGCGCCTCGGTGCCGTGGTCGATCACCAGGTCGTAGCCGAACTCCCTGGCCATCCGCATCGCGGTCGCGATGTCGTCGGCGCGGTGGCAGTGCTGCCGCCAGGGGATCTCGCGGCGCAGCACCCGGCCCAGCGCCTCGAGCTTCAGGTCGCGGTCCACCGGATCGGAGCCCTCCGTGGCCGCGGCCAGCTTGGCCTGGTAGTTCTGCGCGGCGACGAACGCGCTGCGGATCACCGCGGCGGTGCCCAGCCTGGTCGACGGGGTCTCGTTCCGCTCGCCGTAGACGCGCTTGGGGTTCTCGCCGAGCGCGGACTTCAGGCCGGCCGGCTCGCGGAGCACCATCTCGTCCACGGTGCGGCCCCAGCACTTGATCGCGACGGTCTGCCCGCCGATCGGGTTGGCGGACCCCGGGTTGACGTTGACCGCCAGCACGCCGCCGGTGATGGCGTCACGAAAGCCCTGGTCGGCCGGGTTGATCGCGTCGAGCGCCCGCACCTGGGCGGTGACCGGGTCGGTCCGCTCGTTGGTGTCCTGGCCCGCCCAGCCTTCGGCCTCCTCGGCCACGCCGGCGTGGGCGTGCGCGTCGATGAAACCGGGCAGTACCCACTTCCCGGTCGCGTCGACCACGTCCGCGCCGTCCGGCACCGCGTAACCGGGACCTTCGACCGCTGCTATCTTCCCGTCCCGCAGCAGGACGGTCCCGCCGTCTACCGGGTCGCCCTCGATCGGCACGACCCGACCGCCGGTAATCGCGATAGTCTGCGCCACGCTGTTGCCTCCGCACCCAGCCGATGTCCGGCCTGTCCAGAAAGACCGGCCTGTCCAGAAGGAAATGCCCTACTCGACCCTAGGGCCCCCAGCCGAGCCCGGTAACGCGCCCCTGCTGATCGCGCCGACCTCGTCCGGGCTCAGCTCGACGGACGCGGCGGCGATGTTCTCCTCAGCGTGCCTGGGCGAGCCGGTACCCGGGATGGGCAGGACCTGCGGCGAGGTAGCCAGCAGCCAGGCCAGCACGACCTGGTGCTGGGTCACGCCGAGCCGCTCGGCGGCGGCCGCTACGGCGGGGTTCTTGTCGGACTCCTGCACCGGCGCCCACGGCAGGAACACCAGCTGCTCCTGCTCGCACAGGTCGATCAGCGGCTCGGACCCGCGGTCGGAAGCGTTGTACCTGTTCTGGATGGACACGATCGGGACGATCTGCTGCGCCTCGCGCAGCTGGGATTCCGACACGTTGGAGATCCCGACGTGGCGGATCTTGCCCTCGTTCTTCAGCTCGGCGATCGCGCCGATCGATTCGGCCAGCGGCACCGCCGGGTCGGGGCGGTGGAACTGGTATAGCGGTATCTGCTCGAGCCTGAGCCGCCGCAGGCTGCCCTCGCAGACCTCGCGGAGGTGCTCCGGCCGCCCGTCGGCGTCCCAGCGGCCCGGGCCGGGCCGGAGCAGGCCGCCCTTGGTCGCGATGACCAGGTCGTCCGGGTACGGGTGGAGCGCCTCGGCGATCAGGGTCTCGCTGACGTCGGGGCCGTAGGAGTCGGCGGTATCGATGAAGTTGACGCCAAGCTCCACCACCCGCCGGAGCGTAGCGATGGCCTGGTCCCGGCTGGGCGGGTCGCCCCAGATGCCGGGCCCGGTGATCCGCATGGCCCCGAACCCCAGGCGGTTGACGGTCAGGTCACCGCCCACGTCGATGGTCCCGGCCGCCGCGGCGGTTGGCTGCGCGCTCACGCGTTACCTCCTTGTAGTCCTCACCGTCACCCTCTCACGTCCTCCCCTCGCGTGCGGGCGCGAGGGGAGAACGGCGGGGGCCGACGCAGAGCAGCATGATCCTGTATTTCCCTGGATTGGTCTTATCGGTGACTTTGATCAGGAGGTTCCCGCCCTTGCGCATGGTCACCGGACGGGGCAGCAGCTTCGAGGTGACGACATGGGCGCCGGCCCGCTGCGGGCAGGCCGTGATGACGGCAGCGAAGGTGCGCTTCAATTTCCCCCCGGATGATCAATGTCCGCTGCCATCCAGGCTGGCACAATGTCCGGCCGAAATCCGGTAAGCGGCACCCGGTGAGGCGGGTCGCGGAATTCATGCGCTGATTATCGCCCGGGCCTTGGCGATTTTAACCGCCTTTTTCAGCGTTTCTATGTCGTAGGCGCCGTAATGCCGTTTGCCGTTGACGAAGAACGTCGGAGTCCCGGACACACTGGACAGGTCGGCGGATTCCAGGTCCTCGCTGACGTGCGCCGTCCCCGCGTGCTTGCGCAGGTCGGCGGCGAACCGGCCGGTGTCGAGGCCGAGCGAGTCGGCGTACCCGATCAGGTCGCGCGGGTGCAGCGCGTCCTGGTGGTCCAGGAGCAGGTCGTGCATCTCCCAGAACGCGCCCTGCCGGGCGGCCGCCTCGGCGGCCTCGGCCGCGAGCTGCGCGTTCGGGTGCACGTCGGTCAGCGGCAGGTGCCGCCACACGTACCGGACCTCGCCGTAGTCCCGCAGCAGTTCCCGCACCGCCGGCTCGGCCATGCCGCAGTACGGGCACTCGAAGTCCCCGTACTCGACCATGGTCACCAGCGATTCCTCCGGGCCGCGGATGTGATCCCGGTCCGGGTCCACCGGCACCGCCAGGTCGGTGATGACCTCGGCGGTGCCCAGCAGCGCGCGCAGCCTGGTCCGCACCGGCAGCCTGTTCACCAGGCTGAAGATGACCCAGGTCAGGGCGCCCGCGGCCACTACGGCGGACAGGATGCCGAGTTTCGCCTCGGCCAGCACGTCGCCCTTCAGCGCCAGCGAGGCGATCAGCAGGGACACGGTGAAGCCGATCCCGGCGACCGTCCCGGCGCCCGCCACCGCGCCCCAGCCCACCGAAGGCCGCGCCCGGCCGTGGCTGAGCTTGGTGACCAGCCACGCGCACCCGGCCGTGCCGATCGGCTTGCCCACCAGGTACCCGATGATGATGCCGAGCGTGACCGGGGAGGTGTAGGCCCGGGCCAGGAACTCGGTGTTCAGCACGATGCCCGCGTTGGCCAGCGCGAACAGCGGCACGATGACGTAGCTGGTCCAGGGGTGGAAGAGCTGGGCCAGCCGGTCGTTCGGCGAAACGGCGCTGCGTACCACGGAGCGCGCCGACTGGGCCAGTTCGGCGGTGGGCTGCTCGCGGAACAGCCGGAACGCCTCGGAGGCCTGCTCCAGCGACTCCCGCGACGCCGAGTACGCGTAGGTCAGCAGGCCGAAGACCAGGCCGACCACGATCGGGTCCACGCCCGACTTGAGGAACGCCACCCAGGCCGCGATCCCGATGAGCAGGTACAGGATCCCGTTCCTGTGGCCGCGCGCCCGCAGCACCAGGACCAGCGCGATGAACCCGAACCCCCAGGCCAGCGCCACCATCTCGATGTGCTCGCTGTAGAAGATCGCGATGACCACCAGGCCGGCCAGGTCGTCGACGACCGAGAAGGTGAGCAGGTAGGTGCGGACGCGATCCGGCAGCCTTCGCCCGACCAGGGCGAGCGCGCCCAAGGCGAACGCGGTGTCGGTGGACATCGCCATGCCCCAGCCGTGGATGGCGGGACGCCCGGCGTTCGCGATCAGGAAGATGACGATGGGCACGGCCATCCCGCTCAGCCCGACCAGCAGCGGCAGCGTGAGCCTGCTGCGTACCCGCAGCTCGCCGACGTCGAACTCGCGCCGCGCCTCCAGCCCGACGACAAAGAAGAACAGCGCCATCAGCCCGGAGTTCACGAACTCGCGCAGGTCGAGAGACAGGCGCCCGCTGCCGACGACTACCGACAGCGGGGTCGTCCAGAACCGGTCGTAGGACGAGATGCTCACGTTCGCCCAGATCAGGGCCAGCACGGTGGCGCCAGCCAGGATCGCGGCGCTGCCGGTCTCGGTGCGCAGGAAGCTGCGCAGCGGCGTCTCCATGCGCCGAACCCAGGCCGTCTTCTGGGAGAACGGCCCCCCGGTTTCCTCGGTGACCTCCGCGTCTTCCCCGGCGATCTCCTCGGCCGCGGCCGCGGCCATGTCAGCATCAGAGACCTCGATAACGCTGGGTGCCTCTGACGACGATTCGCTCATACTCTGCTCATTATCTGGCCTCACAGGCGCCCCGCGTCGGTGATGCGCCGCAGGAATCGCCGGGTCCGTTCGTCCGACGGTTCGCTGAACAACCGGCCGGGTGCTGCCTGTTCCACGATCTGCCCGTCGGCGAGGAAGCACACCCGGCTGGCGATGTCGCGCGCGAACCCCATCTCGTGCGTGGCGATCAGCATCGTCATCCCGCCTTCGGCCAGTTCCCTGATCACGTCGAGCACGTCGGCCACGAGCTCCGGGTCGAGCGCGCTCGTCACCTCGTCGAGCAGCATGAGCCGCGGCCGCATGGCCAGCGCCCGGACGATCGCGACCCGCTGCTGCTGCCCGCCGGACAGCCGGTCCGGGTAGTCTGCCCGCTTTTCGCCCAGGCCGAACCGGTCAAGCAGCTCCGCCGCCCGCGCCACGGCCTCGGCCCGGGACAGGCCGAGGACCTTCATCGGCGCCAGCGTCACGTTCCGCTCCACCGTCATGTGCGGGAACAGGTTGAACGCCTGGAACACGATGCCGATGTGCCGGCGGACCAGGTTCTCGTTCACGCCGGGCCCGCTGATCAGCTGGCCGTCCAGCCAGATCGTCCCCGCGTTGATCCGCTCCAGCAGGTTCACGCAGCGCAGCAGCGTCGACTTACCGGACCCCGACGCCCCGATCAGGCAGATGACCTCGTGCGCGGCGACGACCAGGTCCAGCCCGCGGAGGACCTCATGAGCCCCGAACGACTTGTGCAGCCCCTCGATCCGCAGTGCCTCCGCCGCGTCTCCGACGCGAGGTGCCTCCGCCGCGTCTCCGACGCGAGGTGCCTCCGCCGAGCCCGCGGAGTCAGGGACGCCAGCGCTGGAAGCCGCACCCGTTCGGCCCATATCCCTGCCCATCACTGGCCAGCCCCGGCGAGACGGCGCGCCTGGTCACGGCGGATCAGGTGGTCGGTGAACCGGGCCAGCGGGATGGTCAGGAGCAGGAACAAGATCGCCGCCACCACGTAGCTCGAGTAGTTGAACACGGTGTCGCTGAACAGCTCCGCCGCCTTGTTCGCCTCGATCGCGCCGAGCAGGCCGACCAGCGCGGTGTCCTTCTGCAGGCTGATGAAGTCGTTAAGCAGCGGCGGGATGATGTTCCTGATGGCCTGCGGCAGGATCACGTACCGCATCGAGGCCCACTGCGGCAGGCCGAGCGAGCGCGCCGCCGCGACCTGGCTGCGGTGCACCCCGTTGATGCCGGCCCGGTACACCTCAGACACGTAGGCCGAATACGACAGCACCAGCGCGGCCACGCCGTAGACCGCCGCCGACTGCGACGAGATGAACGTGATCTGCAGCGCCGGGGCGCCGAACCCGATCGCGAAGATGATCAGGATCAGCGGCACGCCCCGGGCCACGTCGACGTACACGGTGGAGACCACCCGCAGCGGCAGCAGCACCGGCCCGGTGGACTGCCGGATGATCGCCACGGCCAGGGCCAGGATGAGGATCAGGATCTCGGCCGTGACGAACATCCGGATGTTCAGCCACAGCGCCTCGCCGACCGAGTAGTAGCCGGCCTTCGGGTCGCCCACGAAGGCCCGCCACATGTCGGTGGGGTTGAAGAACGTGTGCCTGACCTGGCGGCTTCCCGGCGCCAGCAGGAAGACGGCCAGCAGCGCGCCGAGCACGACGACGGTGCTCGCGGTCGACAGCGCCAGTCCCCGCCGGCTGCTGTCGCCCAGCATCCGGGACCGCCGGGCCGACAGGTCGGGAAGCCCCTGCTCGGGAAGCCCCTGCTCAGGAAGCCTCTGCGCCTCCACTTACGGCTTGATGGTCGGGACGCTGGTGTAGAGCTTCAGGTACTTCGACGTCAGCGTGGTCAGCGTGCCGTTGCTCTTCAGCGTGGCCAGCGCCTTGTTCACGCAGCTGACCAGCGGGTTGCCCTTGGCGAACAGCAGGCCGTAGTGCTCGCCGGTGGACGGGAACTGGGCCACCATGACCGAGCCGGGGATCTCCGAGGAGGAGATGAACTGCGCGGTCGGCGTGTCGGTGACCAGCGCCGCGATCTGCTTGGTCTGCAGCGCCTGCTTCACGTCGTTCAGGGTCTCGAACACCTTCGGCGTCTGGGTGGGCTGGATCTGGCTGTTGATGAACGCGAGGCTGGTGGTGCCCACCTGGTCGCCGTAGACGTAGGTCTTCAGGTCGGCCGGGGTGTGCTTGGCCACGATCGGGCTGCTCTTCAGCGCCACCAGAGCCTGCTGGACGTCGTAGTAGCTGTCGGAGAACGTGACCACCTGGGCCCGCGCCGCGCTGTAGGAGATCTCGTTGATGTCGAAGTCGAACTTCTTCGGCCCCGGCGCGTAGGACGAGTCGAACGGCTCGTAGGCCCACTTGACCTGCGACTTGGAGAAGCCGAGCTGGGACGCCACCGCGTAGGCCACGGCGCTCTCGTAGCCCTGGCCGTTGGTGGGCTGGTTGTTGACGAACCACGGCGGGTAAACCGGCTTGTCGGTGGCCACGGTGAGCACGCCCTTGGCGTAGAGCTCGCCCTGGATGGAGGAGTTGGTGCAGGACGCGGCGGCGCTGGCGCTGCCGCTGGTACCCGAACCCGGGCTCGCGCTGCTGCTGCTGCTCGCGCAGCCCGCCAGCCCCGCGCTCGCGGTCAGCACGGCGATCGCGGCCATGGCCACGGTGATCTGTCGCATCCGGTCACACCCTAGGATCAAAAGAATTTTGGTCCGAACGAGCCTACTGCGTGCCCCGCCGTCCGCTCCTGCGCCGCCCCGGTCATGATCGCAGGCCCAGGACCGGCGCGCCGGCCTGCCGCGGGGGGCCCGGGTGGGACGCGCGGGCCACGTGAGGTAGGCGACAGCCTCTATAAGGGTAGTAACCACCCACGACCCTGAAACGGAGGCGTGGATGGCCCTGATGTTTCTGAACGGGGACGGGATGCGCGGCGGGCGCGCGCACTACACGATCGAGGGCGTGCCGCTGGTGGGGGAGCGGCGCACCGCGCCGCGGTACCGGTTCTTCTCGGTCCGCGACGAGTTCCCCGCCCTTTACCCGGCCGCCGAGGGCGGCCAGCCGGTCCTCGGCGAGCTGTACGACGTGCCCATGGGACCGCTGAGCGCGCTGCTGGCCACCGAACCCGCCGAGCTCGAGCTCTCCATCATCGAGCTGGAAGACGGCGAGCTGTCGTTCGCCATGCTGCTCCGGGAGGCCGAGCACGCGCTCGGCATCCACAAGGACATCACCAGTCACGGCGGCTGGCGGGCCTACCGGGCCAGCCTCTAGAACCCGGTCCCGGCGGCGCGCTCGCCGCGGATCCAGACGCCGGCCACGTCGGCCGGCGTGGCCAGGGCGAAGATCCTGGCCAGCGCGTCGGTCGTGTCGCTGGCGTGCCGCAGGTTGACCGCCAGCGTGCTCCTGTCGGCGGGGCGCAGCCAGACCGCGTCGAAGTCCTTGCCGACCGCGAAGTCGCCGATCCGGTCGTCCAGGCCGAGCGCCCGGGCGCCGGCCCGGGTCGCCAGGTACAGCAGGTGCACCGGCGTCAGGGGGAACCCGGCGGAGCCGAGCAGCTGCTGGATGAAGTAGGCCTGCAGCGCCTCCTTGGGCAGGAACAGGCCCGAGCCCGCGCCCACGTCGGAGCCGAGCGCGACACCGACGCCGTGCTCGACGTGCCGGCGCAGCGGGAACAGCCCGCTGCCCAGGGCGCTGTTGCTGGTCGGGCAGTGCGCCACGGACGCGCCGTGCTCGGCCAGCAGGGTGAGCTCGGCGTCGCCCGGGTGGACGTTGTGCGCGAACACGCTCCGCGCGGTGACCAGGCCATGCCGGCAGTAGGTGTCCAGGTAGTGCCGCGCCCCGGGGAACAGCCCGGCCACCGTCGCGATCTCGGCCAGGTTCTCGTTGATGTGCGAGGTGAACCAGACGCCCTTGCCGAGCAGCTGCGCGCAGGCGTCGAGCATCTCGTCCGAGGTGGACAGCGAGAACCGCGGCGTGACGGCGTAGCGCAGCCGCCCGCGGTCGTGCCAGCGCAGGATCAGGTCGGCGCTGTCGGCCAGCGCGCTCTCCGGCGAGTTCAGCAGGTCGGGGCGCAGGATCCGGTCGGAAAGCACCAGGCCCGAGGTGATGTTCAGGCCGCGCCGCGCGGACGCGGCGAACAGCTCGTCCATGGCCGGGGCGAAGTGCGAGCCGAACACCAGGGCGCTGGTCGTCCCCGACGCGACCAGGCCGTCGAGGAACTCCGCGGCCACCTCCCGCGCGTAGGCCCGGTCGGCCAGCTTGCTCTCCTCCGGCAGGGCACACTGCTCGAGCCAGTCCAGCAGCGGCAGGCCCAGGCCGCCGATCACGCGGATCTGCGGGAAGTGCACGTGGGTGTCCACGAAGCCGGGGACGAGCAGCCCGCCGTCCAGGCGGGTGACCGGCTCGCCGGGGTGTTCGGCCCGCAGCGCGGCGAGCGTCCCCCGGGCCCGGATGATGCCGTCGCGGACCAGCAGCGCCCCGTCCTGCGCCAGCGCCGCGGCCGGGTCCCCGGTGAACGGGTCGCCCGGCGTGTCGACGACGGTAGCGGCGTAGATGGTCATGGGGCGGCCCTGCTTTCCCGCTCGCCTCCGGGGCGCCTTTCGAGGTCCCGCCTTCCCTCGTCGCTCGTTCCTCGCTCCTCAGTCCAGGCGGGACCGGCGCCCCTTTGGCTCGCGGGGGTGCTCGCGGGGAGGACCGCCAGCAGCGCGGCGGCGACCGCGACCGCGATGACGGCGGGGTCCTTGCCGGTGATGCCGGGCTGGCCGATCGGGCAGGTGATCCGGGCGATCGTCTCGGGGCGGTGCCCGGC
The DNA here is from genome assembly GCA_963722275.1 of uncultured Actinomycetes bacterium. Lineage (GTDB taxonomy): Bacteria > Actinomycetota > Actinomycetes > Streptosporangiales > Streptosporangiaceae > Palsa-504. The sequence goes on from CAVRMX010000010.1 coordinate 127,827, forward strand.
GTCGGCCAGCTGGGCCTGGAACCGCGTCCACTTGGCGCTCGAGCCGATCAGCCCGATGCCGCCCAGCTGCGGCAGGCGCAGGGCCGCGTCGCACAGCGCGTAGTCCTCCGCGTGGTCGTGCGTCATGATTACCACCTGCGCTCCGCGCGGCAGCTGCTCGAGCACCTGCTCGCCGAGCAGCGTGTGGTGGATGCTCACGTCCGCGGTGCCGTCGATGACGTCCGCCAGCCGGACCCGGTCCAGCTGCTCGGGGCGCGAGTCGACCAGCAGCAGCCGGACCGGCAGCCGGGACAGGATGCGGGCCAGTTCGTAGCCGACATGCCCCAGCCCGAACAGCGCGATGACCGGCCGGACCGCGAGCGGCTCGAGCAGCAGCCGGACCACGCCGCCGCAGCACTGCCGGCCGTGCTCGTTCCGCGCGTGCGGGCTGAGCCTGGCCTCGGTCATCTCCGGCTCCGCGGTCCCGGACTCGATCATCTCCCGGGCCCGGACGATCGCGGTCGCTTCCAGGTTGCCGCCGCCGACGCTGCCCCAGGTGCGGTCGCGGCTGACCACCATCTTGGTGCCGGCCTCGCGCGGCGCGTGCCCGCGCACCTCGGCCACGGTCACCAGCACGCCGGGCTGCCCCCCGTCCCTGAGCTGCTGCGCGGCTCTCAGCCAGTCCATGATCAGACTCCCGCGTAGGCCGGATCCGGCTGACCGGTCCGGGCGGCGTCGCGGGCGGCGTGGACGGCCCAGTAGACGGCCTCCGGCGTGGACGGGCAGCCCAGGTCGACGCTCCAGCCCTCCGGGCCGAACGCGGCCACCGCCTGCCGCAGCGCCTCGCGCATGCTGAACGCCTCCATCAGCGGCGGCTCGCCGACCGCCTTGGAGCCGTAGACCACGCCGGACTCGGTGGCCCGCTCGAACATGTGCACGTTGAACACCGGCGGCATCTCGGAGAAGCTCGGGATCTTGTAAGTGCTCGCGGCCTGCGTGTTCAGCCGTCCCCGGTGCGGGCCGTCAGACTCGTCCCAGAGCAGCTCCTCCAGGGTCAGCCAGCCGACGCCCTGGACGAAGCCGCCCTCGATCTGGCCCAGGTCGACCAGCGGGGACAGGCTGTCGCCCACGTCGTGCACGATGTCCGCGCGCCGCAGCCGGTAGGCCCCGGTGAACCCGTCCACCTCGACCTCGGCCGCCGCGGCGCCGTAGGCGAAGTACTTGAACGGCTCGCCCTGCATCCGCTCGGCGTCCCAGTGCAGGCCCTCGGTACGGTAGAAGCCGGCCGCCCACAGCTGGACCCGCCGGTAGTACGCGTCGTGCACCAGGTCGGCCCAGGCGATCTGCCGGTCGTGGAAGCCGATGCCGGTGACCACGCCGTCGGCGAAGCGCACGTCGTCGGGGTGGACGCCGAGCTGGCCGGCCGCCACCATGGCCAGCCGCTCGCGGATCTGGTCGCAGGCGTTCTTGACCGCGCCGCCGTTCAGGTCCGCGCCGGAACTGGCCGCCGTGGCCGAGGTGTTCGGCACCTTGTCGGTGCGGGTCGGTGCGAGCCGGACCGCGCTCATCGGCAGGCCAAGAGCCGTCGCCGCGACCTGGATCATCTTGGTGTGCAGGCCCTGGCCCATCTCGGTGCCGCCGTGGTTGATCAGCACCGAGCCGTCCTTGTACACGTGCACCAGCGCGCCGGCCTGGTTGAACGCCGTGAGGTTGAACGAGATGCCGAACTTGACCGGGGTGATCGCCAGCCCGCGCTTGGCGTCCGGGTGTGCCGCGTTGAACGCGGCCACCTCGGCCTGGCGCCGGGTGAAGTCGCTGCGCTCGGTCAGCAGCGACCAGATCGCCTCGAGCCGCTCGGCGTGCCGCACCGGCTGCCCGTACTGCGTCGCCTGCCCGGGTGCGTAGAAGTTCCGGTGCCGCAGCTCGTGCGGTTCGACGCCGAGCAGGGGCGCGCAGCGGCCCAGGATGTCCTCGATGACGATCATGCCCTGCGGGCCGCCGAAGCCGCGGAACGCGGTGTTCGACGGCCGGTTGGTCTTGGCGATCCGCCCGGTGACCTCGATGTCCGGGATCCAGTAGGCATTGTCGATGTGGCAAAGCGCCCGGGCCAGCACCGGCTCGGACAGGTCCAGGCTCCAGCCGCCGTTGCTGGTCAGCGTGGCACGCAGCGCGCACAGCCGTTTGCCGGCGTCGAAGCCGACCTCCCAGGTGGCGAAGAACGGGTGCCGCTTGCCGGTCATGGTGATGTCCTGGGTGCGGTTCAGCCGCAGGCTGACCGGGTGCCCGGTGAGCGTGGCGCCGAGCGCGGCCACCGCGGCCAGGCCGTGCGGCTGGAATTCCTTGCCGCCGAAGCCGCCGCCCATTCGCAGGCACTGCACGGTGACCTCATGGGCGGGCAGGCCGAGCACGTGCGCCACGATGTCCTGGGTCTCGGACGGGTGCTGCGTGCTGGACTGGACGAAGATCTGGCCGTTCTCGTCGACCAGCGCCAGCGCGGCGTTGGTCTCCAGGTAGAAATGCTCCTGGCCGCCGATCTCGAGCTCGCCGCTGAACCGGTGCGCGGCCTTCTCCAGGGCTGCGGCCGCGTCGCCGCGGCTGACCGTCCGCTGGTGGCCCTGGTAGCTGCCGGCCTCGATGGCGTCGTGCACGCTGACCAGCGCGGGCAGCGGCTCGTAGTCGACCTCGATCTTCGCCGCGCCCTGGCGCGCGGCTTCCAGCGTCTCGCCGAGTACCCAGCAGACCGCGTGCCCGTAGTACATGACCTCGCTGGGGAACAGCGGCTCGTCGTGCTTCTCGCCGGCGTCGTTGAGGCCGGGCACGTCCTCGGCGGTCAGCACCCGGACCACGCCGGGCACGTCGTGGGCGGCGGCGGTGCGCAGGCCGGTGACGCGGGCGTGCGCGTGCGGGGCCTGCACCGGCCAGGCGTGCAGCGTGCCGTGGCTGCGGCCGGTCAGGTCCTGGGTGTACAGCGCGGCGCCGGTGACGTGCAGGTCCGCGCTCTCATGGGAGACCGCCAGGCCCACCGCGGGCTGGTCCGGGCGGTCGGCCAGCGGTCCGTGTTCTCTGCTCATCTTTGCCTCCGGGGCGCCTCGAGGCGGCGCCTTCCCTCGTCGCTCGTCCCTCGCTCCTCAGTCCAGGCGTCGCCGCGCCCCTCCGGAGTGCTCATGACCGGGCCTCCTCATGGGTTTCCGCGTAGAACTTCGGCAGCGAGTTGCGCAGCATGGCGATCCGGTAGGCCTCGCTGGCGCGGTGATCGCTCATCGGCGTGCCGGCCCGGGCCATCTCCTCCGCGGCCGCCGCGACTACCTCGCGGGTCCACGGCCGGCCGGCCAGCGCCTCCTCGGCGGCCAGGGCGCGGATCGGCGTGGCCGCCACCCCGCCCAGGCCGATCCGGATCGACGCGACCCGGCCGTCCGCAAGCCGCATCGCGTACGCCACGGCGACCCCGGAGATGTCGTCGAACCGCCGTTTGGCGATCTTGTGGAACGCGCTGACCGGGGCGACCGGCCGCGGGATGCGGATCGTCTTGATCAGCTCGCCGGGGCGCCGGACGCTCTGCCGGTAGCCGGTGAAGTACCCGGCCAGCGGGACCTCGCGCTCGCCCTGCCGCGAGGCCAGCACCAGGGACGCGTCCAGCGCGAGCAGCGCGGGCGGTGCGTCGCCGATCGGCGAGGCGGTGCCGAGGTTGCCGCCGAGCGTGGCGCCGTTACGGATCAGCCGGGACGCGAACTGCGGGAACATCTCCGCCAGCAGCGGGACCTGCCCGGCCAGCTGCGCCTCGATCTCCGACAGGCTCAGCGCGGCGCCGATGTCGATGGTGTCGCGGCCGGCCGAGAACTCGCGCAGTTCCGCGATCCGGTCGATGCCGATGGTCAGCGGAGCCCGGGCGTGCCTGATGTTGAGCTCGACGCCCCAGTCGGTGGACCCGGCCACCAGCCGCGCGTCCGGCTCGGCGGCCAGCAGGTCGAGGGCCTCGGCCAGGCCGGCCGGGCGGACGTAACGGCCCTGCGCGCTCGAGGTGGCGGTGGCGGCGGGTACCGGCGCGGGCTCGGCCAGCCGGGCCTGGAACGGGTCGCCGGCCTCCGGCTCGCCGAGGGCGTAGGCCGCGTCCATGATCGGCCGGTACCCGGTGCACCGGCACAGGTTGCCGCTGAGGGCATGCAGGTCGAACCCGTTCGGCCCGTGCTCGTCGCCGACGTTGCCGTGCCCGTCCGGCCCGTGCTGGCCGTTCAGCTTGTTCAGCTCGTCCTGCTCGTCCTGCGCGGGCTCGGCGGAACCGGGCTGTCGGCCCGGCCGGTAGTACTCGGCGGCCATCGAGCAGATGAAGCCCGGCGTGCAGTAGCCGCACTGCGAGCCGCCGCGCTCGGCCATCTCGCGCTGGACCGGGTGCAGCCGCCCCGGCCGGCCCAGGCCCTCCGCGGTCACGACCTCCTGCTGGTCGAACGACGCGGCCGGCACCAGGCAGGCGTTGATGGCGACCCAGCGGGTCCGGTCCGGCCCGTCGTCCCGGGCGACCAGCACCGCGCAGGCGCCGCACTCACCCTCAGCGCAGCCCTCCTTGCAGCCGGTCAGACCGCTGCCGCGCAGCCATTCGAGCAGGGTGACGTGACCGCCGACCTCGCCGAGCTCACGAGACCGGCCGTTGACCACTAGTCGGGGCTCCACCGCACACGCTCCTGCCTCCGTCGCCGTGAGCCTGCCAGCCGTCTCTACCGCGGCTGCCAGCCGTCATGCCGCCGTCAGCCGCGGCTGACGGCCGTCCCGTGAGTGCCAGCCCGCCGGTGGCGGTCCGGCAGGCGCACGCCGGCGCGTTCTCTCTCTTTGCCTAGCTATGACCATAGCTCTTCGTAATCTAAATAGCCAGATCATAATGAAAACTTTTTTCCGTATCATGGATATTAGAAACCGGGGACGGTCTGCCAGGCCCGGCCGGGGTCAGGTGCGTCGTCACGGGTCACCGTGCCCTCGATCAGCCCGTACGGGCGGTCCGCGGCGTAGTACACCTCGTTGTCGTTCGGCAGGCCGAACGGGCTCAGGTCGACGAGGAAGTGGTGCTTGTTCGGCATCGACATCCGGATCTCGGCCACCTCCGGGTGGGCCTCGAGCACCTGCTCGCCCATGTAGTACAGGGTCTGCTGCAGGGCCAGGCTGTGCTTGACCGCGAACGATTCCATCAGGATGCGCCGCACGTCGGCGTAGCTCTTGGCCCAGTCCACGTCGGTGCCCGCGTAGCGCCAGCGGGCCGTGACCGCGGTGGCCAGGATGCGGTCCGTGGTCTCGGCCAGCGAGGTGTACCGGTCGCGCGGGAACCCGTGGAACTCCGACCCGGTCGACTTGAGCACGACCAGGTCGGTCAGGCCGGACACCACCCAGGCCTGGGCGCCGTCGATCGTGACGACGGTGGTCCTGGTGCCGCCCCCGGCCCGGGAGAACGCGTGCCCGTGGTCGGCGCCGTCCACCGTGATCCGGTCCCAGCCGTACTCCTCGATGCTCACCTTCGCGCCGGTCACCCACTCGAAGTCGTCCACGAAGTGCCGGCCAAGCCGCAGGGCGAACTCCTCGATCTCGCCCACGCCGTGCTGCTGGGCGAAGGCGTAGACGGTGTTCTTCTGGGTGTCGGTGGCGACGACCTTGGCGTTGTCGCCGATCAGGTGGGCGTCGGCGAAGTCGCCGCGCAGCGAGCTTGAGACGTTCAGGTCCTTGATCTGGTGGCGGTCACCGTCGCGGGTGATGTGCACCAGGCGGACCTCCGCCTTGCCGTACTGGTTGTCGCCGAAGGTGATGGCCATGATTAGCTCCCGCACTACATCTCGTCTTATGGAAATTAATTACCGTCATGTGGATAACTGGAGCCGGAAGAGCTCCCGGGCTGACGGCGGCACGCCGTCGAGGCAGGCCAGGCCGGGCCGCGCCTCCGCCCGCCGGGCCGCCTCGGCGGGCGGCAGGCCGGCCGACCGCAGCAGGCCGGCCAGCTGCGGTTCAGGCAGCAGGCGGAGGAACCGTTCGGCCAGCGCCGCCCGCGCCGCGGCGGTGGGCCTGCCGAACACCCGCAGCCGGGCCATGCCGCCGTCAGGGAAGATGTCGAGCCGCGCCTCCCCGGTCACCGGGCCGCCGGGGACGGCGAAACGGTGCCTGGTGTCCGGCTGCAGCGCGGTGCGGGGCAGCAGTTCCCCGCCGTCGCCGCGAAGCGTCGCCCAGCCCGGTGCGTTGCCGACGAAGTGGGAGGTGTCGAGCTCGACCACCTCGACGGACCCGGCGCAGGCCAGCCGGACCGCCACCCAGTCGTTGGCCTGGTCGCGCCGCCTGGAAGTCTCCCAGCCGTCGCCCATCACCCGGGCCTGGCCCGGCATCAGCAGGTTGGCGGGGGAGGAGTAGAACATGTTGCTGCAGCCGGTGACGACCGCGCCGTTCTCCAGCGCGGCCAGGTCGATGCTGGCGGGCAGCAGCCGGGGATCGGGCACCGGCTCGCCGTAGACCCGCAGCCGGGCCACCCCGCCGTCGGGGAAGATGGTCAGCCGCACGTGCGTGACACGCGGCCCGGCCGCGACCTCGAACTCGTTGCGGGCGTCGCCGGCCACCGCGCTGCGCGGGACCAGCGTCGTCCACGGCGCCGCGGCCAGCTCGGCGGGGGAGGGATGGCCCTCCGCCCCGCACGCCTCGACCGACACCTCCGGCGGGTAGTTGCCGGTGAAGTAGGACGTGTCCACCACGATCCGGCGCACCACGCCGCCGCAGCCCAGGCGCACGATCGCGCTGTCGCTGCCCGGCTCATGCCGCCGGCGCGTCTCCCAGCCATCCATGATCTGGCCCTTGTGGCCGAACGTATGCGGCTGGAACGCCGGCTCCTCCGGCTTGATCAGGTTCTCCCGCTCGGCGAACAGCTCGTCGTTGGCGTAGATCACGCTGCCGCCGAGCGCCCGCCCGGCCAGGTCCGGCCACGCCTTCTCGCTGTCGGTGTTCATCCTCTGGTCACCGCCTCGGCTAGCTGGTCGCGGGCGATCAGCCGGCCCGCACGGCGCAACAGCAGGGCCGCCTCGGCACGGCACCGCTCCGGGTCGGGCTCGAGATCGCTCAGCGGGTAGACCGCGGCGATCCCGGCCGCGGCGAGCTCGCCCGCCGTCAGCGTGCTGCGCCCGGCCACCGCGACGACCGGGATGCCCAGCCGGGCGGCGGCCCGGGCCACCCCCACCGGGGTCTTGCCCGCCAGGCTCTGCGTGTCGAGCGAGCCCTCGCCGGTGATCACCAGGTCCGCACCGCCCAGCGCCGCGTCGAAGCCGGCCAACTCGAGCACCAGCCCGATGCCCGGCCGGGACTGCGCGCCCAGTACGGCCCGGGCGGCGAAGCCCACGCCGCCGGCCGCGCCGGAACCGGGGGCCTGCGACCAGTCGGTCCCTATGGCCGCCGTCACCACGGCCGCCCAGCGGCGCAGCCCGGCGGCCAGCACGGCGACCTCGTCCGGCCCGGCGCCCTTCTGCGGCCCGTACACCTCGGCCGCGCCATCCGGCCCGGTCAGCGGGTTGTCCACGTCGGCCGCCAGGATGAGCTGCGCGTGGCGCAGCCCCGGGTACAGTCCGCTCAGGTCGAGCGCGGCGGCGTCGCGCAGCGCCGCTCCGCCCCCGAGGCCCAGGTCGATCTGCTCACCCCGGGCGTCGAGCACCCGCGCGCCCAGGGCCTGCAGCAGGCCCGCGCCCCCGTCGGTGCTGGCGCTGCCGCCGACGCCGAGGATGATCTGGCGCGCGCCCGCCTCCAGCGCGGCCCGCAGCACCTCACCCGCGCCCAGGCTGGACGCGGTGAGCGGCGCGGGCCGTCCGGCGGGCAGCCGGGCGAGGCCGCAGACGCAGGCCAGCTCGATGACCGCGACCTCGCCGCGCCGCGCGTAGCTCGCCCGCACCGGGTCGCCGGTCGGCCCGGCCGCCGTCACCGGCACCCTTTCGAAGCCGGCCGCGACGGCCGCGTCCACCGTTCCCTCGCCGCCGTCGGCGACGGGGATCGTGACCAGCTCGGCCCCGGGCCACTCGGTCCGCAGCCCGTCGGCGACCGCCTCGGCCACCCCGGTGGCGGACAGCGATCCCTTGAACTTGTCCGGCGCGATGATGATCCGCATGATCAGTCCAGCCTCATTGTCAGTCGAGCCCATGGTCAGCCGAGCCCATGGTCAGTCGAGTAGGGCCACGACCGCGGTCGGCGCGTCCTCGTGCCGCTCCGCCAGGTCCTCGAACTCCACCACGTTGTCGAGTTCGGTCCCCATCGAGATGTTGGTGACCCGCTCCAGGATGATCTCGACCACGACCGGCACTCGGTACTCGGCCATCAGCTTCTTGGCCTCTTCCAGCGCCGGGCCGATCTCGCCCGGCTCGGTCACCCGCAGCGCCTTGCAGCCGAGTCCCTCGGCCACCTTGACGTGGTCGACGCCGTAGCCGCCGAGCTCGGGGGCGTTGACGTTGTCGAAGGACAGCTGCACGCAGTAGTCCATGTCGAAGCCGCGCTGCGACTGCCTGATCAGGCCCAGGTAGGCGTTGTTCACCAGCACGTGGATGTAGGGCAGGTTGAACTGCGCGCCCACCGCCAGCTCCTCGATCATGAACTGGAAGTCGTAGTCGCCGGACAGCGCGACCACCGGGGTGTCCGGGGCCGCGACGCAGACGCCGAGCGCGGCCGGCGTCGTCCAGCCCAGCGGACCCGCCTGGCCGGCGTTGATCCAGTGCCGCGGCCGGTAGACGTGCAGGAACTGCGCCGCCGCGATCTGCGACAGGCCGATCGTGCTGACGTAGCGGGTTTCCGGGCCGAACGCCCGGTTCATCTCCTCGTACACCCGCTGCGGCTTGATCGGCACATGGTCGAAGTGGGTGCGCCGCTGCATGGTCGCGCGGCGCTGGCGGCACTCGGCGACCCACCCGGTGCGTTCGGCCATCCGGCCGGCCGCCTTGCGCTCGCGGGCGATTTCGACGAACAGCCGCAGCGCCGCCCCCGCGTCGGAGACGATCCCGTAGTCGGGGGCGAAGACCCGCCCGATCTGCGTCGGCTCGATGTCGACGTGCACGAACGTCCGGCCCGCGGTGTACGTGGCCAGGCCGCCGGTGTGCCGGTTCGCCCACCGGTTGCCGATGCCGAGCACGAAGTCCGAGGCCAGCACGGTGGCGTTGCCGTACCGGTGCGCGGTCTGCAGGCCGGCCATCCCGGCCATCAGCCGGTGGTCGTCGGGCAGCGCGCCCCAGCCCATCAGCGTCGGCACCACCGGGATGTCGGTCAGCTCGGCGAACTCGGTGAGCAGGTCGGCGGCGTCGGCGTTGATGATCCCGCCGCCGGCCACGATGATCGGCCGCTCGGCCGCGGCCAGCATGTCCAGCGCCTTGGAGATCTGGGCCCGGCTGGCGGCCGGCTTGTACACCGGCAGCGGCTGGTACGTGCCGATGTCGAATTCGATCTCGGCCTGCTGCACGTCGAAGGGGAGGTCGATCAGCACCGGGCCGGGCCGCCCCGACCGCATCAGGTGGAACGCCTGCTGGAACGCCCCCGGTACCTGGGCCGGCTCGAGCACGGTCATTGCCATCTTGGTCAGCGGCCCGGCGATGGCCGCGATGTCCACGGCCTGGAAGTCCTCCTTGTGCAGCCGGGCCACCGGCGCCTGGCCGGTGATGCACAGGATCGGGATCGAGTCGGCCGACGCCGAGTACAGCCCGGTCAGCATGTCGGTGCCGGCCGGCCCCGACGTGCCGACGCAGACGCCGATGTTCCCCGCCCTGGCCCGGGTGTAACCCTCGGCCATGTGCGAGGCGCCTTCCACGTGCCGGGCCAGGGTGTGCGTGATCCCGCCATCCCGCCGCATCGCGGCGTAGAACGGGTTGATGGCCGCCCCGGGCAGCCCGAACACGTTCGTGACCCCCTCCAGGCGCAAGATCGCGACCGCGACGTCCGCGGTAGTCATACGTGGCATGATTCTTACTCCTGTCGTCCGGGAAGCTGCTCTCGTCCGGAAAGCTGCGTGACCAGCTTGAGCAGCGCCGAGTGGTCCAGCCCGCCGTCTCCCTGCGCCTTCAGGGACGCGACCAGCTGCGCGACGGCGGCGCCGAGCGGGATCACCACGCCGGCCTCGCGCGCGGCGGCGGTGACGATGCCCATGTCCTTGTCGTGCAGCGCGATGCGGAATCCGGGCTTGAAGTCGCGGGCCAGCATCGTGGCCCCCTTGCGCTGCAGCACGGTGCTGCCGGCCAGCCCGCCGCCCAGCACTCGCAGCGCCGCCTCGGTATCGACGCAGTAGGCCTCGAGGAACACGATGGCCTCGGCCAGCAGCTCCAGGTGGCCCGCCACCATGAGCTGGTTCGCGGCCTTGACCGTCTGGCCCGAGCCCGCGGGCCCGACGTGCACGACGGTCTTGCCCACCGCGTCGAACACCGGCGCCGCGGCCGCGAAGTCCTCGGCGGCGCCGCCGACCATGATCGAGAGCACCCCCTCGATCGCGCCGGCCTCTCCGCCGGACACCGGCGCGTCAAGCATCCGGAACCCGCGCCCGGCGCCGTCGGCGGCCACCGCCGCCGACACGTCAGGCCGGATGCTGGAGAAGTCGATGACCAGCGCTCCTGACGGCGCGTTGTCGAAGACGCCGCCCTCGCCGGCCAGGACCTCCCGGACGTCGGGGGAGTCGGGGACCATGGTGGCCACCACGTCGGCCTCCCGCACCGCCTCGGCGATGTCCTTGGCGCCGCGGCCGCCCGCCGCGACGAGCTGCTCGGTCTTGGCCGGGCTGCGGTTGTACCCGGTGACCTCGAACCCGGCCTTGACCAGGTTGGCGGCCATCGGCGCGCCCATGATGCCCAGCCCGATGAACCCGATCCGCTTGCTCATGACTGCTCTGTCCTCCCGCTCGCCTCCGGGGCGCGCTTTAGGCGTCGCCTTCCCTCGTCGCTCGTCCCTTGCTCCTCAGTCCAGGCGGCACCCGCGCCCCTTCGGCTCGCGGGGAGCCAGGACAGGCTCGCCTCGGTGGTTCCGGTGGGCTTGTACTCCAGGCTGACCCAGCCCCGGTACCCGTGCGCGGCCAGGGCGGCCAGGTACCGGTCCAGGTCGAGCCGGCCGCTGCCGGGCTCGCCCCGGCCAGGCGCGTCGGCGATCTGCACGTGCGCCACGACCCCGGCGTGCGCGGCGATCGCGGCGTCGAGGTCGTCGCCGTTGCTGGCCAGGTGGTACAGGTCGCACAGGAAGCCGACGTTGGCGGCGCCCGCCGCGCGGGCGCGCCGGACCACGGCCACCGCGTCGTCGGCCGTGCGCAGCGGATAGGGCTTGGGCCCGCTCACCGGCTCGATCAGCACCGTGCCGCCGAATCCGGCCACGGCCTTCGCGGCCAGCCCGATGCTCTCCGCCGCCAGCTCGTCCTGGGCGTCCGGGTCCACGCCGTCGACACGGTTCCCGTACAGCGCGTTGAACCCGCGTACGCCCAGCCGCTCGCCGATGCCGGCCACGACGTCGATGTTGTCGCGGAACTCCGCGCTGCGGCCTGGAATGGACAGCACGCCGCAATCCGGCCCGGCCAGGTCGCCGGCGAAGAAGTTCAGGCCTGCCAGCGCCACGCCGGCCTCCTCGATCGCCGTGGTGAACGCGTCCACCTCACGATCGCTGGGCACCGGCGTCGCGAACGGCCACCAGAACTCGACCGCCCTGAACCCCGCGGCGCGGGCCGCGGCCGGACGCCGGAGCAGCGGCTCCTCGGTGAACAGCAGCGAGCAGTTGGCCAGGTAAGGAAGCAAGTGATCTGACATTTTTTCCGTATCCTGAAAGTATTTTTCCGTTTCTTGGATTAAGACTAGACCGCAGCCGGCGGCTCGTCAACCGGGCCGCCGGCCGTCCGACGGTCCGGCCGCCAGCCAGGTGTCGCGTCACCGGCATCACGAGTAGTGTCGACCCAAGGAGGGGAGAACGGCCAGAGGCCGACCGAAGTGATCTTCGGCTAGGCCCATGCCGCCCACTCCGCACTCCGCACTCCGCCCGCGGTCCGCTGCCGCTCTGCCCCGCGGCCCGGGGCTCGAGGCCCGGAGTCCCCGGCATTTCTGTTATGCGGATTATGTTTTCTGTATCATGGAAGACGTGAACGATACGACCGAAGACGCCGGCCTGGCCGTGGCCAGTCACGACGGCGCCACGCCCGGCACCGCCACGCCCGGCACCGCCACGCCCGGCACCGCCAGTCACGACGCCGCCGGGCAAAACGACACGCGGCGGGCCGCCGGAGCGCCCGGTGGCGTGCAGTCCATCGAGCGGGCCTTCGACCTGCTCGAGATGCTGGCCGACGCCGGCGGGGCGCTCGGCCTGTCCGAACTCTCCACCCTCTCCGGCCTCCCCCTGCCCACCGTGCACCGGCTGATGCGCACGCTGGTCAACCGGGGCTACGTCCGGCAGGAGTCGTCGCGGCGGTATTCGCTGGGCTCGCGGCTGATCCGGCTCGGCGAGACCTCCAGCCGCATCCTCGGCACCTGGCTGCGGCCGTCCCTGACCCAGCTGGTCCGGCTTACCGGCGAGACCGCCAACCTGGCCATGCTGGACGGTGACGAGGTCGTCTACATCGCGCAGGTGCCCAGCCCGCACTCGATGCGGATGTTCACCGAACCAGGCCGCCGGGTCCTCCCGCACTGCACCGCGGTCGGCAAGGCGCTGCTCGCCCAGCTCCCGCCGGGCGAGGCCCGCGCGCTTCTCGAGCGGGGCGGCATGCCCGCCTACACGCCTGCCACCATCACCGACCCGGACCTGCTGGTCGCCCACCTCGAGGTGATCCGCAAGCAGGGGTACGCGGTCGACGAAGGCGAGCAGGAGATCGGGGTGCGCTGCTTCGCTGTGGCCGTGCCGGACGCGCCGGGCTCCCTGGCCATCTCCACGTCTGGGCCGCAGGCCCGGATGACCGACGACGCCGCGGCCCGCGTCGTGCCCGCGCTCAAGCGAACCGCGCGCGAGATATCCGAGACCATCGCCGCCGAGGGCGCGGGCTGAGCCAGAGCCGCTCCCGCTCATCGCCGCGCCCTCCTCAGGCCCCATGACTGACGTCAGCTCGGGTTATCCCCGCCGCTGACGCCGTCATTAGGGACGTTCACCGCGACCGCGCCCTCGCGCACCGCGACCTCCACCGCGGACTCGGTGCCCTGGCGCCGCCAGGTCCAGTGGTTGAACACGATGTTCAGGGTGAAGACCACGATCACCGTGGAGGTGATGCTGGACCCGAAGATGACCTGGAAGTTGCTGGGGAAGTGCTCGTAGAAGCTCGGCGCCACGGCCGGGAGCAGGCCCGCCGCCAGCGACACCGCCACGATCAGCAGGTTATTGTTGCCGTCGAAATTCACCTTGTGCAGGGTCTGGATGCCGACCGCCGTGACCATCGCGAACATCACGGTCGCGGCGCCGCCGATGACCGGTCCAGGCACGCTGGCGACCACCTGGCCGATCTTCGGCAGCAGCCCGAGCAGGAGCAGCATGACACCGCAGGTGGTGACCACCCACCGGCTGCGCACCCGGGTCAGCCCGACCAGGCCGACGTTCTCCGCGAAGGCGGTGTCGGGGAAGGAGTTCAGGAATCCGGCCAGCACCGCTGACAGGCCGTCGGTGGCCAGGCCGCGGGCCAGGTCGGAGGGGGAGAGCTTCTTGTCGACCATCTCGGCGACGGCCAGCATGTCGGCGGTTGACTCGGTGTAGGTCACCAGCATGACGATGCACATCGAGATGATCGCCGCCGCCTCGAACTTCGGGTGGCCGAACCGGAAGAACCCGCTGAAGCCGACCCACTTGGAGGCGTGCACGCTGGAGAAGTCAAGCAAGCCCATCGGCCAGGCCACCAGCGTGCCGATCGCGATGGAAAGCAGCACGGCGATCTGGCTGATGAACCCGCGGAAACACCGGGTGATCACCACGATGAGCAGCATCACCAGGCCGGCCAGCGCGATGTGCGAGACCTGCCCGTAGCCCTTGGCCGCCGGGTTGTCCCCGGCGATGAGGCTGACGTCCGCGCCGATCAGCGACAGGCCGATGACGCAGATGACGGTACCCGCGACCAGCGGCGGGAAGAACCGGATCAGCATCGAGAACGGCTTCGCGATGAGCAGGCCGAACACCCCGGAGCAGAGCATCGCCCCGTACACCGCGGGCAGCCCGTACTTCTGCGCGATGATGATCATCGGGCTGAGCACGGTGAACGTCGCGCCGGCCACCACGGGCAGCCGGACGCCGAAGATCTTGCCGATGCCGACGCTCTGGATGATCGTCGCGATGCCGGACACGAACAGGTCGGCGTTGACCAGCAGTCCGATCGTGGTTATCGGCAGCCCCAGCGCCCCGCCCACGATGAGCGGCACCGCCACGGCCCCCGCGTACATGATGAACAGGTGCTGGAGCCCCAGGACGAACAGCCGGGGGGCGGGCAGCACCTCGTCCACGGGATGAACCGCCGGCCTCTCGCTGGCTTCGGGCGGCACGGCTTCGGGCGCGTTGGTCAGTGACATCACAGCTCCAGTCGGGCTATCGGCCGGTTGCGCGGTTCCGCAGCGGCTTCCATCGGATTTCGTATCGTGAAATATTATTTCCGAATACCAGATAAGCTAACTCCGTCGCACCGCCCGGTCAACCCCCCGCCGCACGGTTTTCCGCCCGTCCAAACCACACGGGCACCTTCATCCCCAGGAGGTCAGGCCGCCCTTTTATCGTGGATAGTTACACCCCGCATAAGGGGTGTAACTATCCACGATCATGGGAACTCCGCCGGCGCCGCCCCGCGAGCCCGCCCGCCTGAATCCGAAGATCAAGACCATGGGTCCCGAACGGGTCGGCCGCGTGCCCGAGCGTCGCTTTCCTGCCCCTGCCGGCACTCCGCCCCGCCGTCCTCGCGAGCCGTCCTGCCGGCACCCGCCCCGCCGTCCTCGCGAGCCCATTCCTCGAGCCCCTTGCCGGCGGCCGCGCCCGAAGCCTAGACTGAACGTTCAGTCAAGTAGGGAGTCTCCGTGACCACGGACACCAAGCTGAAAGAGATCATCGCGGAGCAGGAGGAGATCTTCGTCCGCCGCCAGCCGGCCTCCGCCCGCCTGGCGAAGCAGGCCCAGCAGCACCTCGCCGGCGGTGTCACCTCGAGCTGGCAGATCACCGCCCCGCAGCCGGTCTGGCTGAGCCACGGCCGCGGCTCGAAGGTCTACGACGTCGACGGCAACGAGTACGTCGACCTGCACGGCGGCTACGGCGCCGCGCTGGCCGGCCACGCGCACCCCGCCATCGCCGCGGCCATCACCGGGCAAGCAGGGAACGGCACGCACTTCGCCCAGCCGACACCGGACGCCATCACGGTCGCGGCCGAGCTCGCCCGCCGGTTCGGCCTGCCGAGATGGCGCTTCGCCAACTCCGGCACCGAAGCCACCATGGACGCCGTCCACCTCATGCGCTCGATCACCGGCCGCGACCTGATCATCAAGATCGAGGGCGGCTACCACGGCCATCACGACTCGGTCCAGGTCTCGGTCGCCCCGGACGAGGAAGACGCCGGCCCGCGGGAGAAGCCGCATAGCGCACCCGCGTCCTCCGGCATCCCGAAGGCCATCACCGACCTGACGCTGATCGCCGCGTTCAACGACCTGGACGGCGTGGCCCGTCTGCTGGACGGGCACCAGGGCCAGGTCGCGGGCATGATCCTCGAGCCGGTCATGATGAACGCCGGGATCATCAAGCCAGGGCCGGGCTACCTCGCCGCGCTGAAAGCCCTGCTGCACGACCACGACGTGCTGCTCACCTTCAACGAGGTCAAGACCGGCCTCACCGTCGGCCCGGGCGGGGTGACGCGAGCCGAGAACGTCCAGCCCGACCTGATCACCCTGGCCAAGTCGCTGGGCGGCGGCGTGTCCGTCGCGGCCATCGGCGGCACCGAAAGCGTCATGGACCACGTGGCCTCGGGCGGCTACGAGATGGTCGGCACCTTCAACGGGAACCCGCTGGCCATGGCCGCGACCCGGGCCATGCTGACCGAGGTGGCCACGCCCGTGGCGTACGAGAAGATCGAGGCGCTGCGCCAGCGTGCCGCCCGCGGCATACAAGCAGCCATCCAGGCCAACGGGCTCACCGCGCACGTGGTCACCGCGGGCGCCAAGGGCTGCGTCGTGTTCGCCGGGCAACCGGTCACCAGCTACCGCGGCTTCCTCGGCGTGGACGACAGGTACAGCCACGCGCACTGGCTGTACCAGCACAACGGCGGGGTTTTCCTGCCGCCCTGGGGCAAGATCGAGCAATGGCTGATCTCGGTGCAGCACAATGAGGCAGATATCGACCGCCTGATCGAGAACTTCACCGTCTTCGCAAGAGCCGTAAGAACCGAGGGCTGACACCAATGGCGCACCCGAGAGAGGGCTGGCAGGGCCACGGCGCCCCCAGGAAGCTAACCCGCAGGTCCTTCCTCGGCACCACGGGCGGCGCGCTCGCGGCCCTCGGCGCCGCCCCGCTGCTCGAGGCGTGCTCCTCCGCCCTGGCCGGGACGGGCGCCGTCCCCCTGCCGCGCCCGGACAACCCGGTCAGGTGGCCCGTCTTCAAAGACAACAGCGCCATCGCGTCCGGTCTGCCCCAGGAGGAAGGCACGACGCTGCAGATCTACTGCTGGGTCGCCTACATCAACCAGGACTGCGTCAACGCCTTCGCCAAGAAGTACAAGTGCAAGGTGCAGATCACCACGTTCAACACCATGAACGAGGCGATGAGCAAGCTGCGCAGCGGGCTGTCGTACGACCTGCTGATCGGCCTCACCGTCGACCAGATGGCCCAGATCGTCGAGTCCAAGCTGGTCCAGCCGCTCAACCACTCCTATATCCCGAACATCACCCAGGCCTGGCCCGACTTCACCAACCCCTTCTACGACCAGGGCTGGCAGTACACGGTGCCGTACACGATCTACACGACCGGGATCGCCTGGCGCAAGGACCTGGTCGACGAGAACCCCTACGCGATGAGCAACCCGTGGGCGATGCCCTGGCAGGCCAAGTACAAGGGCCGGGTCGCCATCCTGGACGACTACCGGGAGTCGATCAGCCTGGGCCTGATGAAGAACGGCATCTTCGACCTCAACACCACCGACTACAGGCAGATCAATACGTCGCGCAAGGCGCTCGAGGAGCTCAGCAGCCTGGTCAACGTGCGGATCGACAATAACGACTACACCGAGGTCCCCGACGCGGACACCTGGATCCACCACGCCTGGTCCGGCGACATGGCGGCGGCCGAGTCGTACATGCCCAAGGGGGTCTCGGTCACCAAGGTGGGCTACTGGTTCCCCCCGGACGGCCGGGGACCGGTCGCGAACGACACCAACGTCATCCTCCGCTCGGCCACCAACCCGGTACTGGCCCACATGTTCCTCAACTACATGCTCGACCTGCCGAACGTCCTGGAGAACATCAGCTTCAACGGCTACATGCAGCCGGCCAACGGCGTGACCCCGCAGGTCCTGGTCAAGGAGCAGATCCTGCCGCCGTCACTGCTCTCCACGGTGGTGCTCCCCTCGTACTTCCGCCGCGGCGTGGCCCAACTGCAGCTGCCCGTCGACGCCGACGCGCTGTGGCAGCAGGCCTGGCTCGTCGTGAGCAACGGAATCTGAAGGACAACCGATGAGACGCAAGAACGCGTTCTGGATCGCACTGGCCGCGCCGGGGATTATCTGGCTGGTGCTGCTGTTCATCGTGCCGTTCTACGCGGTGCTCGCGATCGCGATGGGCAAGCTCGACCAGCTCTTCGAGTCCCCGGTCGCGGTCTGGAACCCGTTCGCGTGGAGCTCGGAGAACGTCATCGACGTCTCCCGCGACCTGGTGGGCAGCGCGGCGTTCGCCGGCCCGATCGTGGTCAGGACGGTGGTCTACGTGGCCATCGCCAGCCTGCTCTGCCTGTTCATCGGCTATCCGGCCGCGTACTTCGTGGCCCGCTTCGCCGGACGCAGGAAGGGGCTGTTCCTGATCCTGCTCGTCGCCCCGTTCTGGATCAGCTACATGATGCGCATGCTGGCCTGGATCACCCTGCTGCAGACCAACGGCATCGCGAACAAGATGCTGTCCTGGGTCGGCATCTCCCCGGTGAACTGGCTGGGTGGTAAGCCGGTGACAGTGATCTTGGGCCTGGTCTACGGCTACATCCCGTACCTGATCCTGGTGCTGTACGCCGGCCTGGACCGGATCGATCCGGCCCTGATCGAGGCGGGCCGTGACCTCGGCCTATCCAAGGTACGCACCTTCGCCAGGATCACACTGCCGCTGTCCAAACAGACCATCCTCACCGCGATGCTGATCACCGTGCTGCCGATGATCGGCGACTACTACACCAACCAGCTGCTGTCCGGCGCCGCGTCTACCTCGATGATCGGCAACCTGATCCAGGGCCAGCTCGGCACGCCCGGGCTCGAAGGGCAGGGCGCGGTGCTTTCCCTGCTGCTCCTGCTGGTCCTGCTCATCCCGATGATCTACTACGTCATCGCGACGAACCGGTCCTCGAAGGCGGCGGCATGACCGCCCCGAGCGTTTCCGCGGAAACGCAGCCCGACAAGACCCAGCCCAAGGCCAGGACCCAGAGCCGCTGGAACCCCAGGAACCCGTGGCGCCACCCGTGGTTCCTCGAGGGCTTCACCTGGCTGTACCTGATCTGGTCGCTGGTGCCGATTGGCATCGCGGTGCTGTTCTCGTTCAACAAGGGCAAGTCACAGAGCGTCTGGCAGGGCTTCTCCTGGCGCTGGTACTTCAAGGACCCGGTCAACTCGGTCCTGCACAACCCGCAGCTGCACGCGGCGGTCATCCAGACGGTGCGGCTGTCCGTGCTGACCACCGTGATCGCGGTGCCGCTCGGGGTGGCGTTCGCGCTCGGCATCAACCGCTGGCGCGGCCCCATCCCGTCGACGTTCAACTTCCTGATGATCCTGTCCTTCGTCATCCCCGAGCTGATCTTCGGCGTGGCGATGTTCTTCGTGTTCACGGAGCTGTTCACGTCCGTGCACCTGGGGACGACGGCCGAGGTCCTCGCCCTGGTCACCTGGAACGTGAGCTGGCCCGCGATCATCGTGCAGGCCCGGCTGGTCGGGCTGGGCCGCCAGTACGAGGAGGCCGCCGCCGACCTGGGCGCCAACCGGTTCCAGGCCATGCGCCGGGTCATGCTGCCGCTGCTCGCCCCGGCCATCTTCGCCAGCGCGGTGCTGGTCTTCTCCGGCGTGATCGACGACTTCGTCATCGTCGACCTGCTCTCCTCCAACGCCGGGAACACCCCGATGTCGGTGATCATCTACTCCACCCAGCACGGCGGCAACGGCGGCCCGGCGCTGAACGCGCTCGGCACGATCATGCTGGTCATGTCGTTCGTCATCGCGATCATCGGCTACATCGGCTACCGCTTCCTGACCCGGGGGGAGCGGGGCAGCCGGATCGAGGCTCTCACCACCATCGCGGGCAGCGAGGGCTGACCCGCCGCATTCTCATTTTTATCCCGAACGGCCCCGGCGCGTGCCCCAGGATTACCCTGACAGCCCACCCGAGGGAGACGCGTGCTCGAGGACCTGGAGTTCGACGACAGTGACTCGCCGGCGATCGGCCTGGTGCCGCCCGGCGTCTCGTGGGAGCAGGTGCGTGACCACATCAAGATCGCGCACCACCATCTGCTGGTGCCCGCGCCCGGCGGCGATGACTACTCCGGGGCCTACTGGACCGGCACCGAGATGGCCGTGGTCGCCGACCTCGGGCCGGACCAGGAAGAAGCCATCGACGAATTCCGCGTGTTCCTCCAGGAGCACGACGAAACCTAGCCGCATTCTGCTCCTGTTCCGGCCGAACGATCCTGGCCACGGTGGCCGCGGCCGGCCTGGACGGTTACTGGCTGCACCTCGACGTGGACATCCTCGACCCGGCCGTGATGCCCGCCGTGGACAGCCCGTCTCCGGACGGTCTGGCGCCCGCGGAGCTCACCGGCCTGCTGGCCGGAGCCTCCCTGCGCCGGGATGCCGGGCGGGCAGCGCAGGGGCACGCCTAGCCGCCTACCTCGCCGTCATCGCCGTTGACGGGCACCGCCCCTTCGGCCGCCGGTATCTCGGCCGACTCGCCGCCGCGGTTGAGGTTTACCGCTAGCTCCGCCAGCTCGGCCGGGCTCGCCTCCGGCGCCTGGACAAGTCCCTGGACCCGCTCGGGCGAGGTACCGCTCGTCGCGGTGCCGGACCCGTTTCCCGGCGCCGGGCCGTCCGCCAGCCCGGCGGCGACGCCGTTGATCGTCGTCCAGACGCGCGGATCCGCCCAGTAGCCGGAGTGACCCTGGGACGAGGGCGGCGTCTGCCCGTAGACGTAGTAGCACTCGGCCGGGTCGAGGTACTCGGTATCCACCGGGTCACCAGTCGCCGCGGCCAGGTCGCGAGCCACCGACCCGCCGATGGGGTCGGTCGGGTAGTAGAAGTTGCGCCAGTCGTTCAGCTGTCCCGCCTGGCCCGGCTCCAGCGGGCCGATCAGCGCCGGGTCGAAGTAGGCCGGGAAGCCCCAGCCGTAGAGCTTGCCCACCGGATTGCCGAACGTGATCAGGGCCGGGTGGTCGTCCTCGGGACGGCACCCAGGCTGGACGAGCGCCGCGGTCGCGATCACCGCGCCCTGGCTGTGCGCGACCAGCATCACCCGGCCGCCGTTGTCGTGCAGCCACCACATCCGGCGCTGCAGCTCAGGTACCGCCCGTTCGGTATAGCACGGAGGTGACAGCGGATGGTAGGACCGCGGCCAGAAGGTGCCGACGTCCCACAGCACCCCGATCGTGCGCCGCTTCGCCGGGTCGCTCCAGGCCGCGTACAGGAAGGCCATCAGGGCCGGCAGCGCCAGGCCGGCGACGCTGATCCCGATGTTGCGGATGATCACCGGAGGCTGGATGTGCAGCTGCCAGACGCACGCGGCCATGACCAGCTGCCCGCCGATGATGGTCCACAGCAGCCAGGTGGCGTCGTGCGCCGCGCGGCCGAGGAACTGCGCACGGGCGATCTGCTTCTCCCAGCCCGGGCCGCCGCCCGGATCCCCCGTCTGGTCTCCGGGCGGGACGAACGGGTCGAGCCCCGACCAGTACCAGTATTTCCGCGGCTCGGTTAGCGGGTCCCTGAAGGTCGCGGCCTCTTCCCGGTAATCCCGGGCCGCCGCGGCGGGCAGCTGGCGGGTCAGCAGCCACCGGATGGCTTCGATCAGCCCGACCAAGCCGATAGCCAGCACGGCCGCCCACACCACCAGCGGAACTCCCGACGTGATCACGTACGAGACGTAGATCTTGCCGGGCGGCCCGGAGAGGGCGTCGGCCGCGTCGCTGGTCACCGGGCCTACCAGGTGGGCCACCCAGGTCTCCGCGCCGAGCATGACGGTGTTCAGCACGCTGAACGCCAGCATCAGCGTGACCCAGGAGCCGCCCCTCAGGGTGCCCCCGCCGCCGGGCAGGCCGAACAGCATCGATATCAGCGCGATGGCCAGCACCGCCGCGATGGCCAGCGTCGTCCAGCCGGTCACGGCGGCCATCCCCGGCAGTTCCGCCGCCCGCCCCGGCTTACCGCCCGGCTGCAGCCAGGCGAACAGGCCGGCGGCCACCAGGGCGACGGCCGCCGGGACGAGCAAGAAGGCCACCCGGCCGCGGAGCTTGTCGCTGAGCGCGCTCCCGGCGGGAGGGCCGCCGGGCGGCGGGGCCGTGCCCGGCGGGTCCATCGGCGGCGTGGTCAGGGCGTCCAGGGCGACGTAGCCGGCCCCGAGGGCGACCGTGACCGCGCCCAGCGCTATCGCGATCCACCCCAGCGCGACGGCGTGCGGCGATCCGGTTACGGTGAGCGCCCTGACCGTCACGCCCAGGACGATCGCGAGGAACCCCGCGATCACCGCGAGGTGCACCCATGTGAGCAGGCGGACGCTGCTCTCGCCGTCCCAGAACTCGTCGTCGGCCAGGCCAGCCTTGAGCGCGGCCGCGGTCACCATCCTGGCCTCGGGCTTGCGGGGGGCCGTCACCTGGTACGGCGGCCGCACGGCCTCATAGCGCCAGGTCTTGCTGGCCAGCCAGACCAGCGCCAGCACGAACAGCAGCGGCACCAGCACCCCGAGCGTGACCTGACGGGCCGGGTGCCCGGCGATGAACTGCCAGCCCAGCGGGGCGAGCCACCACTGATGCAGGGCGATCCCGGCCCGGGCCGTCTGGTAGGCGACCACATCGGCGCTGATCATCACCGCGATCAGGGCCGTGTTCACCGTCAGCGCCAGCGCGCCGAGCCCGGCGGCCAGCCGGTGCAGCCGGAATTTCCAGGTCGAGCCGCGGGTGCTGGCCGAGCACATCCAGCCCGCCAGGTTGCCGAACAGGAACGGCAGCAGCGCCAGCCACAGCACCCGGATACTGCTCCGAGAGGTCAGGCCGCCCCACGAATAGACCTCCACGTGCCGGTCCACGTCCCGGTCCCCGGTGCTGGCGCGGTGGTCCGAGGTGCGGTAGAAGCCCGCGATCGCATCGCCGCTGGCCTGCTCCGGTGCCAGGTCGCCGAGGATCGCGTCCGGCGGCGACCCGCCGACCCCGTGCACGCGGAGTTCGGTCACCCCGCCGCATTCGGCCTCGACCGGAAGCTGCACGCTTGGCAGGGCCGCGGAATGTCTGGGAATGGGCATATCAGACCTCCACCCGAGGGCGGTTAAGTTGGCCAGGCAGTTAGTCAGAGGGCGGGCCCTCCCCAGTTGATACATTCCCGCCCGGCCCGCGGGGAAGTCGCTCACGCGCGCCGTTTCAACGCGGCACGAAGGGCCTCGCCAAGCGGCGGCTCTAGGCGCACGGGTCAATGTGGATCTTGGTGCCCGCGCCGGTGCTGATCTTCCCGGCCAGCGCCTCGGCGGCCTGCTCCAGGCCGACGGTCACCTGGACGATGCCGGCGGGATCCACCCGGCCGCCGGCGTAGTGCTCGATCGCGGGCGCGAGCCCGGCCGACGCCCCGAGAATGCCCACCGCGGTCATGTCGCCGAGCACGAGGTCGCGGCTGTCGATCGGGCTCGGCACGCCCGCGATGCCGATGCACACCAGCCGCCCGGCCGGCTCGGCCCGGGCCAGGGCGGCCGCGGGCATCCGGTGGTCGTCGGTGCAGTCGACGACCGCGTCGTAGGCCAGCGGCGGCGGGTCCTCGGCCGTCCAGTATCCGGACGCGCCAAAACTCGCGGCCAGTTCCTCGCGGCCGCGCCCCAGCGCCCAGATGTGCACCTCGGCGCCCGCCGCCGCGGCGAACGCCGTGGTCAGCAGCCCGATGGTGCCCGGCCCGCAGACCAGGATCCGCTTCCCAGGGCCGGCCTGGGCGGCCGAGGCGGCCCGCCAGCCGTTGCCACCCGGCTCGACCAGGGCGCCGGCCCGGTCGTCGATGGCGTCGGGCAGCCGGTACAGGCTGGACGCCCGGACCAGCACCTGTTCCGCCAGCGCGCCCGGCCAGCCCATGATGCCCACCTCGCGGCGGTCCGCGCAGACGTGCCCGCGCCCGGCCGCGCACCGCGGGCAGCGCCCGCAGCCCAGCATGGTGTCCCCGGTCACCCGGGCGCCCAGCCACTGCGGGTCCACCCCGGCGCCGAGCGCCGACACCGCTCCGCACCACTCGTGCCCCGGCCGCACCGGGAACCCGATCTTGCCCTGGGCGAAGTAGGCCAGCTGACCGGTGAACAGCTCCACGTCCGTCCCGCACAACCCGGCCCGGCGGACGTCGACCACGACCTGCCCCGCCCCCGCCACCGGAGCCTCGACGTCCTCGACCCGCGCCGACCCGGGGCCGTTGATCACCAGTGCGCGCATACACCAAGGTTCCCACCGGCCCCGGCCGCAAGGTGTCGCGGACCGATGCCCTCGCCCTTCAACGACCCGGGCCCAACACTTCGGGCCGGCGTCCGTAGTAACCGGTATGGAGGACTACATGCTCATGATGGTGAAGATGCGCGGCGAAGCGCTGATGCGGGAAGCTAGGCGAAACCGGCGGGCCGCCGGGGCTCGCCGCGACGCGCGAACACGGCAGACGCTGCGGGCCGACGACAACGGGACGGTGATCCGGACGCGATGAAGGAGAACGAGCCGGCCAGCGACCGCGTGGTGATGAGCGACCAGCCGGTCGCGTGCCGTGGCCACGGCGCTCGACCGCTACGATGATCCCACGGAGAAATGATGAGCCTCGACGACGACATCGCGGCCTGGGCCGCCACCGTTCGCCTCCCCGACGCCGAGGCAGCCGCCATCTTCCAGCGGATCGCCGCGACGCCGGCGTCGGCCTCCCCGGTCACCTCGCGACTTGACCCGTTCTGGTGGCGGCACTTCACGGCCGATTTCACCGCACGGATGGTCGCCAGCACCCGCCCGGTGCGCCAGGCAGCCTGACAGGAAGGGGCGGGTTAGCGCGCCACCAGCGGCTCGTCGGCGGGCACCACGGCCTCGGCCGGCGACCCGGCCAGCACGCGCAGCGCGTCTGGCGGCAGGTAGCAGTGCACCGGGGTGCCCTGGGCCAGGTCAGGGTGTGAGCCGTCGTTCTGCATCAGCGCCTGCACCGAGACGCCCGCCGCCAGCCGCAGCATCACCTGGGTGGCCGCGCCGAGGAACACCACGCGCTCCACCATGGCCGGCACCCGGTTCTCACCGGCCGAACCATGCTCCTCGATCCGCACCCGCTCCGGCCTGATCACCGCGTGCGCCGGGCCTGTCTCGGTCGCCTCGCACCGCTGCGAGGTCAGTGCCCAGTCGCCGAGCCGCAGCGCGCCCGCCGTGCCCGCGGTGACGACCTCGATCTCCATCAGGTTGGCGGCACCGAGGAAGTCGGCCACGTAGGTGTCCGCGGGCTCCTCGTAGACCTGGCGCGGGGTGCCGATCTGGACGATCCGGCCCGCGTTCATCACCGCCAGCCGGTCGGACATGGTCAGCGCCTCCTCCTGGTCGTGGGTGACGTAGAGGAAGGTGATGCCGACGCGTTCCTGCAGCGCCTTCAGCTCGACCTTGAGCGAGCGGCGCAGCTTGGCGTCCAGCGCGCCGAGCGGCTCGTCGAGCAGCAGCACGGCCGGGTTGAGCACGAGTGCGCGGGCCAGCGCGACCCGCTGCTGCTGCCCGCCGGACAGCTGGCCCGGCCGCCGCTTGGCGAACGAGGTCATCCTGACCAGGTCGAGGGCGTCGTTCACCCGGCGCTTGAGATCCGCCTTGCCGACGCTCCGGTGCCGGAGCCCGAACGCCACGTTGTCGTAGACGTCGAGGAACGGGAACAGCGCGTAGCTCTGGAACACCGTGTTGACGTTGCGCCGGTGCGGCGGCACGTCGGATACGTCGGCGCCGTCGAGCAGGATGCTGCCCGAGGTCGGCTGCTCGAAGCCGGCGATCAGCCGCAGGGTGGTGGTCTTGCCGCAGCCTGAGGGGCCGAGCAGGGAGAAGAACTCGCCGCTGGCCACGCTCAGGTCGATGTTGTCGACCGCGATCTCGCCAAACCTCTTGGTCAGCCCGGACAGCTCGATGCTTCCTCCGGCCACGGCTCCACCTCCAGCTATCTGCCGCGTTTGCGTACCCGCGTCGCGGGCGCGGGCTCCCAGTCAAACCCGAGTTGCCCGGCCGCGAACCGCATCGCAAGATCGTACGTGCGCTGCGGCGGCACCGCCGGGTCTTCGAGCGCGATCTGCACCGCCAGCCCGTCGAGCAGGGCGGACAGCGTGATGGTGAAATCGTCCGCGTCCACGGACGCGAACTCGCCAGCCTCCTGGCCGGCCAGCACGATGGAGCGGATGGCCTCGCGCCACCGCTCGTCGGACTTCTGCCGCACCGCGGCCACCCCCGGGTTCCGCGGCGAAAGCGCCCACAGGTCCAGCCACAGCAGCCAGTAGCTGCGCGGCTCGGGATCGGTGCCGGGCAGGCAGATCATGGCGATGAGCTCGGCCAGCCGCCCGGCCGCGGTCGGGATCTCCTCCATCCGCCGGACGTACTCGGCGTACCAGGAGTCCTCGGAGTACCTGATCGCCTCGGTCAGCAGCTGGTCGCGGGTCTTGAAGTAGTAGATGACCAGCGCCGGGCTCGTGCCGGTGCGCTCGGCGACGTCGGCGATCCTGGTGTCCGCGTAGCCGCGCTCGACGATGACCTCCAGCGCCGCCCGCAGCATCTGCTCCCTGCGATCTACCTCTCGCTCGCTCCCTTTTCTCGCTCGCTCGCTTCCGGGGCGCCCTGAGGCGCTGCCTTCCCTCGTCGCTCGTTCCTCGCTCCTCAGTCCAGGCACCGCCGCGCCCCTTCAGTTCGCTCGCTCGGGGACCGCTCCTTCGTCGCGGCGGCCCTTGTGGGTAATCGTAGCAGCTTCTAGACTGAATGTTCAGTCAATCTTTGGAGGGCCCGGTTTCATGGCAGCTAAGGCAACCAATTACGACGCGATCATCGTCGGCGGCGGGCACAACGGCCTGGTCGCCGCGGCGTACCTGGCCCGCTCAGGCGCCCGGACGCTGGTCCTCGAGGCGCGGCAGAAGACCGGCGGCGCGGCGACCACCGAAGCTCCCTGGCCGGACGCCCCGGACTTCAAGGTCACCCGCCTGTCCTACGTGATGTCGCTGCTGCCGCCGACCATCATCAACGATCTCCAGCTGGCCAGGCACGGCTACAAGATCTTCCCGATGGGCCCGTACTACCAGGCCTTCCCCGAGGGCGGATCGATCAAGCTCTACGCCGACGACGCCAAGCGCAACCACGACGAGGTCTCCCGGTGGTCGAAGCAGGACGCCGACGCGATGCCGCGCTGGGACGCCTGGCTGGCCGGCCTGGCCGACGTGCTCGGCCCGCTGATGCTCACCGTGCCGCCGAACCTCGGCTCGCGAACCCCCCGCGACCTGGCCGAGACGCTGCGGCTGGCCTGGCGCCACCGCAACCTGGACGTGCGCACGATCGCCGACGTGACCCGGCTGATGACGATGTTCGATCGCCGACCTGCTCGACGACTGGTTCGAGTCCCCGCAGGTCAAGGGCGCGCTCGCGGTCAACGGCGTGATCGGCACCTGGGCCGGGCCGTATGAGCCGGGCACCGCGTACGTGATGGCGCACCACTCGATCGGCGACGTCGGCGACGGCCACCTGGGCAACTGGGGCTTCCAGGAGGGCGGCATGGGCGCGGTCGCCGACGCGATCGCCGGCGCCGCCCTCGAGAACGGCGCCGAGATCCGCACCGGCGCGAAGGTAAGCCAGCTCCTGCTCTCCGGCGGCCGCGCCGCCGGGGTCATCCTCGAGAACGGCCAGCAGATCACGGCCAAGGTCGTGGTCACCTCGCTGCACCCGCGCACCGCGTTCCTTGACCACGTCGGCCGCCAGAACCTGCCCGACAACTTCGTCGGGGACATCGAGCACTGGAAGACCCGCAGCGGCGTCGTCAAGATCAACCTGGCGCTGGCCGAACTGCCCGACTTCACCGCCGACCCCGGTACGAGCCTGCAGGAACACCACACGGGTTCGGTGGAGATGGCGCCCACCATGCCGTACATCGAGAGCGCCTTCACCGACGCCCGCGAGGGCCGCCCCGCCGCCCGGCCGTTCAGCGACGGGGTCATCCCGACCGCCTTCGACCAGACGCTGTGCCCGGACGGGTATCACATCATGTCTCTGTTCACCCAGTGGGTGCCGTCGGACTGGAGCGAGGCGCCGCACACCGATGAGCTCCAGGCCTACGCCGACCGCATGATCGACTGCTACAACGAGGTGGCGCCGAACTTCAAGAGCTCGATCCTGCACGCCGACATCGTGGGCCCCTACGAGATGGAGCACGACTACGGCCTGGTCGGCGGCAACATCTTCCACGGCGAGCTGTCCCTGGAGCAGCTGTTCCACATGCGGCCCGCGCCCGGTTTCGCCGACTACCGCACCCCGGTGCCCGGCCTGTACTACGCCAGCTCGGCCACCCACGCCGGCGGCGGGGTCTGCGGCATCCCCGGCATGCAGGCGGCCCGGGCCGCGATCGCCGACCGCCGTGCCGCCCGGCGCGGCCCGCGCCGTAAGTGACGTCACCAGAAACAACGATCACGGCGGGCCCGCCCAGGGAAGCCGTCGCCGCGATGCTCGAGGCGCGCAGTGTGGCGCTGGTCGGGGCCAGCGCCCGCCCGGGCAGCCTCGGCGCGCGGATGGTCGCGGAAGTCGCCAGGAGCCCGTCGCGGCCGCGCACCTACCTGGTCAACCCGCGCTACGCCGACATCGAAGGCGTGCCCTGCCTGCCGGATCTCGCCGCGGTGCCCGAACCGGTGGACCTGGCCCTGCTCGCGGTGCCGGACTCCGCCCTCGAGGCTCAGCTCGGCGCCGCGGCACGCGCCAGGGTCCGTTCGGCCCTGATTTTCGGTAATGCCTTTGACCTGCCCGCGGCCCGCCCCGGGCTGCGGGACCGGCTGGCCGCGACGGCCAGGTCAGCGGGCATGGCGGTGTGCGGCGCGGGGTGCATGGGGTTCGTGAATGTCGCCCGCGGGCTGCGGGCCGTCGGCTACATCGAGCCCGACCTGCACCCAGGGCCGGTCGCGCTGGTCACCCACTCGGGTTCGGTGTTCTCCGCGCTGCTGCGGGCGCGCCGCGGCTTCGGCTTCAGCCTGGCCGTCTCGTCCGGCCAGGAACTCGTCACCACCGCCGCCGACTACGCCAGGTACGCGCTCGGCCTGCCGGAGACCCGGGTGCTGGCCCTGGTCCTCGAGGCGATCAGGGACGCGGCCGCGCTGCGCTCTGTGCTGGCGGACGCGCTGGCCGCGGACGTGCCGGTGGCGCTGCTCAGCGCGGGCATATCGGCGGCCGGGACGGCGCTGGTGTCGGCCCACTCCGGCGCGCTGGCCGCGGCCGACGGCGCGTGGGAGGCGCTGGCCGCCGCCTACGGCCTGCACCGCGTCCGCGACCTGGCCGAACTGGCCGACACCCTCGAGCTCTTCGCCGCAGGCCGCCGGTGCGTCCCAGGGACCGCGGGCATCGCCACCGTGCACGACTCCGGCCTGGAACGCGCGCACGCCGCCGACCTGGCCGCCGGCCTCGGAGTGCCGTTCGCCCCCCTCGCCCCCGCGACCACGGACCGGCTGGCCGCGGCCCTCGACCCGGGCCTGGCCGCGGCCAACCCGCTCGACGTGTGGGGAACCGGCCGCGACACCGAGCCGCTGTTCGCCGAGTGCCTGTCCGCGCTGGCCGCCGACCCGGCGGTGGCCGCGGTCGCGCTGGCCGTCGACCTGGTGCCCGAGTTCGACGGCGACGAGTCCTACCCGCGGGCGGTGCTCACCGCGGCCGCGGGCACGCCCAAGCCGGTGGCGGTGCTGGCCGGGCTGCCCGCCGCCGTCGACCAGGCCGCCGCGGCCCGGCTGCGCGCGGCAGGCGTCCCGGTCCTCGAGGGCACCCGCACCGGGCTGCTCGCCCTGCGCCACCTGCTCGACCACCGCGAGCGGCCCGCGCCGCCGCAGGCCCAGGAACCGGCCGGCCCGGCCGCCGGGCGCTGGCGGGCCGCGTTCTCCCGGGGCGGCCTGGACGGCGCCGCGCTGTTCAGGCTGCTGCGCGACTACGGCATACCGGCGGTGCGCACCCGGGCCGCCGCGACCCGGGCCGCGGCCCTGGCGGCGGCGGACGAGATCGGCTACCCGGTCGTCCTGAAGACCGGCGAGCCGGGCATCGCGCACAAGTCCGACGTCGGCGGGGTGCGCCTCGGCCTGGCCGGCCCGGCCGCGGCCGGCGCCGCCTACGACGACCTCGCCGCCCGGCTGGGCCCGCGGGTCCTGGTGTGCGAGACGGCCGCGCCCGGCGCCGAACTGGCCCTGGGCATCATCCGGGATCCCGCCGTCGGCCCGCTGCTGGTCGTGGGGGCGGGCGGGATATTCGTAGAGATTTTTTCCGAACGGGCCGTGCTGCTTGCCCCGGTCACCCATCCTGCCGCGATGGCCGCGGTGGGCCGGCTCCGGCTCGCCCCGGTGCTGGCCGGGAGCCGCGGCCAGCCCGCCGCCGACCTCGGCGCCATCGCCGACGCGATCACCGGCCTTTCCCGGCTGGCCTGCGACCTAGGCGACCTCCTCGACGCCCTCGACATCAACCCGCTGATCTGCGGCCCGTCCGGCGCCGTAGCCGCCGACGCCCTCCTAGTGCCGCGTTCCTCCTCCTAAGCGCGCCTCCCACCCCTTAGCCCAGCCCCGCCCCCTAGCCCAGCCCCGCCCCCTAGCCCAGCCCCGCCCCCTAGCCCAGCCCCGCCCCTAGCCCAGCCCCGCCCCCTCGCCCGTCGGCTTTTCATGATCGTGGCCAGATTTGGGCGCTATTTGCCAGAAACTGGCCATGATCATGGTTGCCCTCATGGCAGCAGGCCCCGCTGGCCGGGCCGGTCTGCGACCTGGTGGTGTCCAGTGGCTGGCCGCCCTCGCGCACCGCTACGATCACTGCGAATAACGTGGGTGGCGGGAAAGGCGGATTCCCATGGGCCTGATGGAGCCGATGAGACGCGGGCGGGCACGGCGTACCGGCGGGCCGGCCGGCGCCCGGCCGCCGGCCCAGGCGGCGATGCTGGCGGTGACGCTGACCAGCCTGGCCGGCCTGCTGGCCGCCTGCGGTTCCTCCGGGTCTTCCGGCAGCGCGGCCACCTCGTCCAGCCCGGCCGTCACCGGGGCGGGCAGCACCGCGTCGGCGGCGGTCGCTGCCTCGTTCGTCAGCATCGTCGAGCCGTTCGACCCGGGTCACCCGGCCAGGACCGAGCCCGCCCCCGCAAGCTGCGGCAGCCAGTCCACCACCATCGCCATCGAGCAGTGCTTCCAGACCAAGACCGAGAACGCCGACAGCCAGATCGACGTCGCGCAGTTCGCCAGGTATTCCAGCGCGTCGGTGGCCGAACGCAGCATGATCCTGTCCCAGGACAGCGCGTGGCTGGGCGCGCGCGGGCCGGTGTGCGCCGCCGCCTTCAATACCGGCGGCACGATCGACGGGATCAGCGCCGCGGGCTGCCTGCTCGACGAGAGCACCGCCCGGCTCAACGCGGTCAAGGGAATCACCCCGCCGGAGGCCAAGCTCAAGTTCACCGACAGCACCGACCCGAACCAGATGTCCTGGTACACCACGCCGGAGGGTTCCCGCATCACCATGACCAGCACCCAGGGTGATCAGACCGGCGGCGTCATCATCGGCTGGACGATCATCGGCGGAGCCGACGGGTTCGTCGTCAACCCCAGGCAGTTCTATTACCAGGACGGGTCGTTCACCGACCCGGGCACCGCCGGATCCCCCGATCCCGCGTATCACCGGGTCGCGACCGGGAAGGAATTCCAGTTCGGCATCGACTACTCCAAGCTGCGCAGCGACCCGAACAAGAACCAGAACGGCTCGGTGTACCTGTACGCGCCCGGGGCTCCGGCGGCCGCCTGGGGCGCCCCCTAGATGCCGTAACGGCCTCGTTGCTCGATCAGCCGCCGCGCGTTGCGCATGGCCAGCGCGATGACCGTCTCCATCGGGTTGATGCCGACCGGGCCGGGGAAGACGCTGGCGTCGGCCACGATCAGCCCGGGCACGCCGTGGAACTCCCCGAAGCTGCCGGTCACCCCGCGCCGTGGGTCCTCGCTCATCCGCGCGGTGCCCATCAGGTGGATCGAGAACAGCTGGTGGGACCGTTTGGGTACCGGCCGGGCCAGTAGCCGGCGCAGCTGGCCGGGCCCGCGGACCACGGGGGCGCCGTCGAAGGGGAGCAGCACGCGGGTGGCGCCCGCGGTGAACAGCGCCTCGGCGGTCAGCTCGACGCCGCGCACGACGCGAGCGGCGTCATGGTCGGTGAGCTGGTAGAAGACCTGCGGTCCGAGGCCGGGGAGGTGCCTGATCCGGCCGGTCCCGGTGTCGGAGACCAGCGGTCCCGCGGTGACGATGCGGTTGTAGTCCGCCATCAGCTCGCCGAGTTCCCGGCCGTAGGCAGGCAAGATCCCGGCCAGCATCGGGGGAGTGAGGTTGGTCGCGGTCAGCAGCAGCCCGTCGGCGAGGAATTCGCGCACTTGGAAGGCCTGGTGAACGCCCTGCCAGCCGGTGACGTCCCGGTCAAAGAACGCGGTCACCACCGCGTTCGGGTGCACCGACAGGTTCCGGCCGAGCCGCCCGGACGCCGAACGCAGGCCCGAGCGCAGCAGCAGGGCCGGCGTCTGCACCGCGCCGCCGGCCACGATCACGGCCCGGGCGCGCACGGTCAGGCTCGGGCCCCGGCGTCCGCCCGGGCGGACGACGTGGCCGGTCACGCCGGTCACTCCCGGCCCGGACCGGGTGATCCGGTCCACCCGGCAGTCGGCGAACAGCCGGGCGCCGAACGCCAGCGCCCGGGGCACGCTGGTCACCAGCATCGACTGTTTCGCGCCAGTCGGGCAGCCGCTGCTGCAGTTGCTTGTCCCCGCGCAGTGCAGCTGGTTCCTGCGGTTCGGGACCACGGCCCAGCCCCGTGCCTCGGCACCGCCCCGGAACAGCTCGGAGTCCCGCCCGATCGTCTCGGGGTCCTGCAGGCCGACGGAGAGCCGGGACTCGATCGCGGCGAAGTAGGGGTCGAGGTCCTGCTCGCCGATCGCCCGCAGGCCCTCCTGCTCGGCCCACCGCTGGAGCACGCGGGCCGGCGTCCGCCACGACATGCCCCCGTTCACCACCGTGGACCCGCCGACGCAGCGGCCCTCGGCGTACAGCACGGACGGACGGCCGATCGCCATCCCGCCCCCGCCGTCCCGGTACAGCGTGCGCAGCGCCTGCCCGGTCCCGGCGGTGAACGACTCCGTCGGGTGGTAGCCGCCCTCCTCGAGCACGATCACGTCCACCCCGGCCTCGGCCAGCTCCGCGGCCACGGTCGCCCCGCCCGCCCCGGACCCGACGACCACCGCCCCGCACTCCAGGCTGAGGTCGCCCGTCACGTCCTGCTGCGTGGTCAGCCCGCTGATCACGGCTCGCCCTTCCGGATCTGCGGGCCGTAGGACCGCAGGCGGCGCCGGGAGACGGCCGCGATGTACGGAGCCGGGTCGTAGCCGATCTCCCGCTGCACCTCGGGCAGCTCGTAGTAGCACATGGTGATCACGCTCTTCAGCCGCCGGACCAGCTCGGCGGACGCGTCGTGCCGGGCCAGCAGCGCCCGGACGTACGCGCCGGCCACCCGGTCGTCGAGCCGGGCGAACCGTCGGCCCCGGGACGGCGGGTACAGCCGCGCGCCCTGGTCGAGCACCACCAGCGCCGCGGCCAGCGCCTTCCTGGCCGCGGGCGGCAGCGAGCCGAGCATCAGCCCGAACTCGCGCAGCACCCGGTCCGCCCGCTGATCCGCGCGGACCTCGGGCGGGCAGACGACCTCCGCGAACCGCCGGGCCGCCTGCCGGGCGGGGACCTCAGGTGCGGTAGCTGGCGTCGGCGCGGAAGATGGGCCAGCCAATCTCGGTCCTCCATTCCGCCTGATCCGGGGTGTCGATCGCGCCGCGCAGGTAGTACTCGCGCAGCGGCCCGTCGATGCTGATCTCGTGCCTGGTGGCGTAGGAACCCAGGGTGGCGTAGCTGAGGTCGGCGCCGTCGAGTGAGCCCAGGTGCCTGATGACGGCGAGCTCGGCCGCCGGGACCGTGACCGGCGTGACCCGCCCGATGGCGCGCACGCCGCCTTCCACCGGGATGAACACGGTCGCCTCGCCGCGGTCGACCTGGAACAGCTCGCTGGCGAACACCCCGCCGCTCGGGCCGGCGGCGCGCAGGCCCTGCGCGCGGACGGTGGCCTGCAGCTCACCGAGGGCGCCCTGCCACCAGGGCAGGGCGTCGGCGCGGTCGATGACCGCCGCGATGCCGGCCGCCCGGACGGCCGGGACACTCCGGTGCTCGATCGCCGGCGCGCCTTCCGGCGGCCGCAGCAGGTTCCGCAGCGAGTCGACCGCGGCCCTGGTCTGGGCCAGTTCGGTCTCCAGCCGGTCGAGATGCGCGGCGATAAGGGCGTTGCGGGCCGGGGCGTCGGGCGCCTCGAGTACCGCCTTGACCTCGCCGACCGGCATCTCCAGGTCCCGCAGGCGGCGGATGACCTGCGCCGTCGGTACCTGCCCGGCGGAGTAGTAGCGGTAGCCCGTGCCGGGGTTCACGGTGGCCGGCTCCAGCAGCCCGACCTCGTGGTAGTGCCGCAGCGTCTTGACGCTGAGGTGGGTGATGCGAGAGAAGTCGCCGACTGTGAGCCCTGCTGTCACCAGGCCATTGTCAACCCTCCCCTTACCGGACAGTCAATTCGGGAACGGGGTCTTGACCCTCCGGCGAAGGGAGCGCCGAGGCTGGAGTCATGACCGACAGCACCGCCCCCGCCACCACCGCTGGCCTCGAGACGGTCGTGGCCGAGCACATCGCCGCCGTCAACGCCTTCGATGAGGACGCCATCGTGGCCACCTTCGCCGACGACGCCCTGGTCAACGACGCCCACCGGGAGTTCTGGGGCACCGAGGCCATCCGCCGCTGGGTGGCCAGGGAAATGACCGGCGACCACGTGACCATCGACGTCACCGAGGTCATCGAGCACCGCGGCGGCGCCATCGTCCGCGGCCGCTACGACGGCACCTTCGACAGGACGAACCTGCCGGACGAGATCATCCTGACCAACTACTTCACCGTCCGCGACGGCAAGATCGTCAGCCTGATCGTCATCCGCAACACCCCGGCCAGCTACTGACCGCACCGTTGGCGGGGCCTTCCGGCCGGTCCGCTAAGGTCGGCGGGACCGGAAGGCCCCGCTCGCGGAGGTGACTGTGGACCAGGATTTTGACACCATGCGGCTGCCGGGCCTTGCCGATGCCGTCGCGCCGGACGGCTCGCAGGTGCGGGTCCTGCTGCGGCTCGGCCGCGGCTCGATGGCCCATTTCGAGCTGGAAGCGGGCCGGGTCTCCCGGGCGGTGGCCCACCATGGCGTCGAGGAGATCTGGTACATCCTGAGCGGACAGGGCCAGATGTGGCGGCGCCGGGCGGAGCGGCAGGAGACCGTGCCCCTGGAGCCCGGCACCTGCCTGTCCATTCCCGCGGGCACTCATTTCCAGTTCCGCGCCGCCGGCGACGGCCCGCTGGCGGCGCTGGGCGTGACGATGCCGCCCTGGCCCGGCGACGACGAGGCCTACGACGTCCCCGGCCGGTGGCCCGCCGACGTCCCCGCCTGACGTTTCTGCCCGGAAACGCCGGACTCCCCGAGGGTTCACCGGGCACCCCGCCCGAACGCCGGCCAGCCGGGGAGAATAACCTTCGCTGCGAAGAGGTGGTGGGCATGCAACCAGGGCATGGGCCGGTATGGCGGCCGCTGAAACGCCACGACAGCCACGTGGCGCAGCAGATGGTCGACCGGGCGGCGGAACTGGCCAGGGATTCCCACGCGCAGACCCGGTACGCGGCGGTCCTGGTGAAGGACGAGAGCCTGCTGGCCTGGGGAACCAACGGCGTGCCGTTTCCCGGGGAAGACCACTGCTACTGCAAGTTCGGGGAGAGCGCGCACCATGACCGCTGCCGCACCCATGCCGAGCAGCGGGCGATCACGCTGGCCCGCGAGGGCGACGGCTGGCGGATGCTGCAGGGCTCGAAGCTGATCTACGTGCGGCTGGAGGCGGACGACTCGGTCCGGCTGGACGAGCCGCATTTCTGTTCCCGCTGCAGCCGCCTCGCGCTGTCGCTGGGCATCGCGGAGTGGATCTTCGCCCTGTCCGAGGGTCTGGTCGGCTATTCCTCGGCCGACTACGACCAGATCGCCCGGCTCAGGTGGTAACGGTAGGCACCGGGGCCCCCGGAGGCGGACACTGGGGGCATGCGTTATCTGAGCGCCGGGACCGACCCCGCTACCACCAGGATTTCCCGGATCGGGCTGGGCACCTGGCAATTCGGCTCCCGGGAGTGGGGATACGGCCAGTCGTACGCCGGGCAGGAGGCGGGCGCGATCGTGCGCCGGGCGGTAGAGCTCGGCGTCACCTTGTTCGACACCGCCGAGATCTACGGTTTCGGGCGCAGCGAGCGGATCCTCGGCGAGGCGATCGGCGAGGACCGGGAGGCGGTCTTCCTGGCCACCAAGCTCTTCCCGCTGCTGCCGGTCGCCCCGGTCGTGGAGCAGCGCGCGGTGGCCAGCGCTAACCGGCTCGGCACCCGGCGGCTCGACCTGTACCAGGTGCACCAGCCCAATCCGGTAGTCCGGGACGGGACGATCATGCGCGGCATGCGCGCGCTGCAGCGGGTCGGGCTGGTGAGCGAGGTCGGCGTCAGCAACTACTCGCTGGACCGCTGGCGCGCCGCCGAGCAGGCGCTCGGCAGCCGGGTGCTGAGCAACCAGGTCCGCTACAGCCTGGTCGACCGGTCGCCGGAGCACGACCTGCTGCCGTTCGCCGAATCGACCGGCCACGTCGTGATCGCCTACAGCCCGCTCGCCCAGGGGCTGCTGTCCGGCAAGTACGACCGCGGTACCCGCCCGGCGAACCGCGTCCGGGCCGCCAGCCCGCTGTTCCTGCCCGAGAACCTCGACCGGGCCGGTGACCTGATCGCGACCCTGCGCGAGGTGGGGGACGCGCATTCCGCCACGCCCGCCCAGATCGCCCTGGCCTGGGTCATCCACCGGCCCGCCGTCGTGGCCATCCCCGGCGCGTCCAGCGTCGGGCAACTCGAGAGCAACGTCGCCGCCGCCGACATCGACCTCACCGAGGCCGAGTACCAGGCCCTGCATATTGCGGCGACCCGGTTCCGTCCGGTCACCGGGCCAGCCGTCCTTCCCCGCCTGCTCCGCGCCCGCTTCAGATGAGGCCCGCGCGGCTGGCCGGCCTGCGGCGTTAAGGTGGCCGGGTGACCGCTACCGACGCCATCGTCGAGCGCATCTTGACCAGCTACGACACCATCACCGTGGTCGGCGCGAGCAATGCCGCGTACAAGGCGGCACACTCGGTGCCCGCCCACATGCAGCGGCACGGCTGGCGGATCATCCCCGTCAACCCGCATGCCGGCCGGATCCTCGGCGAACGGGTCTACCGGACGCTCGCCGACGTCCCCGAGCAGGTGGGCCTGGTCGACGTGTTCCGCCCGTCAGGGCAGACGCCCGACTTCGCGCGCCAGGCGGTCGCGGCCGGGGCCACCGCCCTGTGGCTGCAGCTGGGCATCGCCTCGGCCGAGGCCCGGGCCATCGCCGAGGACGCCGGGCTGCTCTACGTGGAAGACCGCTGCCTGATCATCGAGCAGCGCCGCCTCAACCTCCAAGCCCCCGGCCGCTAGCGCCGGCCGCGTCAACACCTGGCCGGCCACCATGCCGAGGTAGGCGAGCACAACAGCCGGATCCCGGCCCAGCGCTCAGCCATCAGCGGCTCCCGGCGGCATGAGCGCATCTCCCGGGCGAACCCGGTAATCCAGGCGAAGGTTGGTTTCCTCGATTTCGGCGCCCCGCCCCGCCGCGTACGAGGTCTCGGTTCCGAGGATCTTGAAGCCCGATTTCTGGAGGACCCGCAGCGAGCCCGCGTTGTCGCTGGCGGCACGGGCGTACAGCGGCCGGACGGGCACCAAGCCGAGGAACAGCGCCACGGCCCGGGTCGCGATGCCCCCGCCCCAGGCCGCGCGGTCGATCCAGTAGGTGACCTCGGTCTGGCCGTCGAAGACGAAGCTGCCGATGCTGCCCACGAGCCGCCCATCGCAGGTCACCGCCCGCAGCGTGGTATCTGGCGAGCTTCTCACCCTGGCCATGTGGGCATCGAATGCGCTCCGGTCACCGGGATCCTCGGTGGTGAACGCGGCCATCCGCACCGACGCCGGGTCACGCATCTGGTCGAACAACGCGTCCAGATCGGACTCCTCAACCGGCCGCAGCGCGACAACGGACACGACTTTGTCTCCCAATCGGCTCCGGCTACTTCCGCATTCGCTTCATCAACGTAGCCGTAACGAAGACCAACGGGGCGGCCACGGAACCCAGGCACACCGCCTTCAGCGGAACGCCCGCTGTGGGTTGGATATCCGTTCCGGGAAGCGGTGGCGGCGGATTGAAACGGAGCGATTTCGTCATGTGATGCCACCGGAAAATCTCAAGATAGATGGTGTACCAGCTGAATATCCAGACGACGCCGCTGATCCGCCGCAGCCATCTCACCTCAGACCTCCGGTAGCTGGCACGGCTGCATGAATCTGGTCTATCACGGCTTGGGGTCAGGTCTCGCGCTGGGTCAGGCAGCGGACAGGGGAACGCGCACACCCGGAGCGCTCGCCGACGGCGTCCGTTAGGTTGCTCTCGTGGAGCAACGCATCAGCATGATCACGCTCGGTGTCGCCGACGTGGGGCGGGCCCGGACGTTCTACGAACGGCTCGGCTGGCACGGCCAGGAAGTCGAGGAGACGGTGTTCTTCCAGGCCGGCGGCATGGCGCTGGTTCTGTGGGCGAGGGCCAAGCTTGCCGCAGACGCAGGTATCGATGACGGCGGCGCCGATGGCTTCGGCGGCATCGCGCTGGCGCACAACGTCCGGTCGCGAGCCGAGGTCGACGCGACGCTCGCGGCCGCGGCCAGTGCCGGAGCCGAGATAACCCAGCCCGCGAGCGAAACCTTCTACGGCGGTTACGCCGGCTACTTCCGTGACCCGGACGGCCACGCCTGGGAGGTCGCCCACAACCCCGGCTTTACCCTCGGCCCAGACGGCTCCCTGACCCTGCCCGACTTCGGCGGGGCCTAGCTGGCCCCGGTACTGGCTGTGTCCGCCGGCGGCGGGCCGCCGCTCACCTCCGAGCCTCACGGGGCTCGTGAGGCCAGCCGGACCAGGCGTGCCCCCGCGCTGCCTGCCCGGGCGTCCCGGTCCCGGATTAACGGGGAGGATCCGGCCTGCGGGGAGGATCCGGTACCCGGGGTTGCCCAGATCCTCCCGGTAAGCCATATCCTCCCCGTTATTGCGGCGCAGGGCAGGCTCCGGACGGCTGGCCCGCCACTCACCCCCGAGCCCATGGGGCCCGTGATGCCAGGCAGACTGGACTTACCCAAGTTACCTAACAAGGTAATGCTAGCGGTCGCTGAACCCTGTGAGCTGCCCGACGTCGGTGATCCGCAGCACGGCCGAACCCGCCTCATCGGAGGCGTCCAGGTCAATGACCGCGCTGATGCCCCAGTCGTGGTCGCCCGCCGGGTCGTCGAAGATCTGCCGGACGACCCACTGGGCCGGCTGCTGATCCAGGATCAGCAGGGCGGGGCCGCGCGCGTCCGGCCCGGTGCCGATCTCGTCGTGCACCTCGAAGTAACCGTCCAGCGCCTCGCCCCACGCATCAGAGTCCCACCCGCACGCCTCGTCCAGCGAGCCAAGCTCCTCGTAGTGGCCGAGCGCGGCCAGCCGGACCCGGCGGAACAGCGCGTTGCGCACCAGCACGCGGAACGCCCGCACGTTCGACGTGACCATGGCCGCCGGCCCTCCGAAGCCGAAGCAGCCGAAGCAGCCGGATCGGCCGGATCGGCCGGATCGGCCAGCGGGTTGCGCAGCCGCTCCCACTCGTCGATCAGGCTGGAGTCGACCTGCCGCACGATCTCGCCCAGCCACTCGATCAGGTCGGTGAGCTCCTCGGTCTTGGCCTCGTCGGGCACCGTCTGGCGCAGCGCCTTGTAGGCGTCGGCCAGGTAGCGCAGCACCAGTCCCTCGGACCGGGACAGCCCGTAGAACGCCACGAACTCGGTGAAGGTCAGCGCCCGCTCGTACATGTCGCGGACCACCGATTTCGGCGATACCGAGTAATCCAGGACCCACGGGTGGCCGCGCCGGTAGATGTCGTACGCGCCGTCGAGCAGGTCCGCCAGCGGCTTGGGGTAGGTGACGTCGTCGAGCAGCTCGAGCCGCTCCTCGTACGCGACGCCGTCCGCCTTCATCTGGGCCACCGCCTCGCCGCGCGCCCGGAACTGCTGGGCGGACAGCACCTGCCGCGGGTTGTCCAGGGTGGACTCGATCACCGACAGCACGTCAAGCGCGTACGAAGGCGAATCGGAATCCATCAGGTCGATGGCGGCCAGCGCGAACGGCGACAGCGGCTGGTTGAGCGCGAAGTCGAACTGCAGGTCCACGGTGAGGCGCACCATCCGGCCCTCCTCATCGGGACAGGAAAGCCGCTCCACCACGCCGCCGGCCAGCAGGGCGCGGTAGATCGCGATGGCCTGGTGGATGTGCCTGCGCTGGGCCGAACGGTCCTCGTGATTGTCGGTCAGCAGATGGCGCATCGCGGCGAACGCGTCGCCCGGCCGGGCGATCACGTTCAGCACCATCGCGTGGGTGACCTTGAAGCTCGACGTCAGCGGCTCGGGGTCCGCGGAAACAAGTCTCTCGAACGTCGGACGACCCCAGGAGACGAAGCCCTCAGGCGGCTTCTTGCGGACCACCTTCCGCCGCGCCTTCGGGTCGTCGCCCGCCTTGGCCAGGGCACGCTCGTTCTCCACCACGTGCTCGGGGGCCTGGACCACCACCCGCCCGGCCACATCAAACCCCGCGCGGCCGGCCCGCCCGGCGATCTGGTGGAACTCGCGCGCCTGCAGCAGCCGCGTCTTGGTCCCGTCGTACTTGGACAGCGCGGTGAACAGCACCGTGCGGATCGGGACGTTGATGCCCACGCCGAGGGTGTCGGTGCCGCAGATCACCTTCAGCAGCCCGGCCTGCGCCAGCGTCTCGACCAGCCGCCGGTACCTGGGCAGCATGCCAGCGTGGTGCACGCCG
The DNA here is from genome assembly GCA_963722275.1 of uncultured Actinomycetes bacterium. Lineage (GTDB taxonomy): Bacteria > Actinomycetota > Actinomycetes > Streptosporangiales > Streptosporangiaceae > Palsa-504. The sequence goes on from CAVRMX010000010.1 coordinate 168,393, forward strand.
ATGCCGTGCCGCACCAGCCGGGACAGCGTCTTGCCGAACCCGGCCGCGAACCGGAAGTTCCCGATCAGCTCGGCGATGGCGTCCTTCTCCGCCCGGCTGCAGACGTTCACGCTCATCAGTGCCTGCGCCTGCTCCAGCGCCGCCGCCTGGGTGAAGTGCACCACGTAAACGGGGGCCTGATTGGTGCTGAGCAGTTCCTTCAAGGTCTCGTGCAGCGGTTCCACGACGAAGGAGAAGACCAGCGGCACCGGGCGCTCGGCCGAGTGGATCACCGCGGTGGGCCGGCCGGTGCGCCGGGTCAGGTCCTCCTCGAACCGCCTCATGTCGCCGAGGGTGGCGGACATCAGCACGAACTGCGCCCGGGGCAGTTCGAGCAGCGGGACCTGCCAGGCCCAGCCGCGCTCGGGGTCGGCGTAGAAGTGGAACTCGTCCATCACCACCTGGCCGACGTCGGCGTCGGCGCCGTCCCGGAGCGCGACGTTGGCCAGCACCTCGGCGGTGCAGCAGATGATCGGCGCCTGCGGGTTCACGCTGGCATCCCCGGTCATCATGCCGACCTGCGCCGGGCCGAACGCGTCGCACAGGTCGAAGAACTTTTCCGACACCAGCGCCTTGATCGGCGCGGTGTAGAACGTCCGCCTGCGCTCTGCTAGCTTCATCTGGGCCAGCGCGGTGAAGTGAGCTCCCGCGGCGACCAGGCTCTTGCCGGATCCGGTGGGGGTGGACAAGATGACGTTCGCCCCCGAGACGACCTCGATGAGCGCTTCCTCCTGGTGCGGGTACAGCGCCAGGCCGCGACGCTTGGACCAGCCCGCGAAGGCGTCGAAGACGGCGTCGGGCTCGGGGGTGGCGGGCAGCAGGTCGGTGAGCGTCATAAGGGTTCCATCGTGCCGTGCCTCCGGGACTGCCTAGGCCATAACGGCTCGTCGTGCAGGCGCAGAAGGGTCTCTGCGGCGAAGGGCAGCACGAAGAAGGGGACGGCGAAAATTATCAGCAGCAGGGAAAGCTGCGGTATTCCGGCCAGGTTCCCGTCGCTGCCGTCTGGCGCCGGCCAGTTGCCGCCCGCTCCTGATCACGCCCAGGTACTTCCCGGCCGCCATCAGCAGCGGATACATGCCGCAGGCCAGGAGGATGACGACCGCCAGGGCGGTGGAGGCGAAGTACCCCTCGCTGAGCGACTGCGCGGTGCCCACCGTCAGGCCGAACCCCGCCGCGACCAGCGTCGCGCTCCGCACCGGGTGCCGGCGCACGGCCGCGACCAGGTTCCGGTCCGTCCACCGTGCCGTAGTCAGGACGAGAGATCCGAACGGCCCGAGGCGCGTGCTGCCCCGTTCGGCCAGCGCGTAGCTACGCAAGGCGTAGCATTCCGGATCTCAGCCGGTAACGACGCGCACCGGGCCGCCCGCGGGGTCGACCCGGGCCAGCCAGCCGGCCCCGAGGTGCACGGGCCGCTCCGGCACCAGCCGGACCGGGCGGGAGCGGGCCAGGAGCCTGCCGTCCTGCCTGGCCTCCAGCCGGACCAGCCGCCGGAAGGCCTGGCTGCGCAGCACGAACCGGCCGAGCGGGGGAGGGGCGGCGGACCCGATCGTGTTCGGCGAGATGCAGCGCAGCGGCGGCGCCACCAGCACCGGCACCTGGTACCGGCGCGACCCGGTGTCCCGCGACCCGGCGCCTCGTGATCCGGTGCCCCGTGATCCGGTGCCCCGTGATCCGGTGCCCCGTGATCCGGTGCCGAGCGCGGCGGCGAGACCGGACCGAGAGCGCCCCGCCGTAGACCCGCTCGAGCAGCCCCTGGTCCCGCAGATCCGCGCAGGTCACGGCCGATCGTCTCCAGCGAGACGCGATACCTCCGCGCGAGTTCCTCGGCGGAGACCGCCTTCGCCTGGCGGACCTCGGCGAGGATGGCCTGGCGGCGCTGAGTCGGCAGCATACGACTCCTGGGTGACCGTTGTTACCGATCTTGATGTAGTTTTGTGTCCCCCTGTCAATGGACGCTGTCAATACCCGTCCTGCCTGGGGTTTTAAGCCACGGTTGAAAGGCTTTGCGATCCGGGCCGGCCGCTGGCGATGCTTGAAACGGAAACCACAGCCGGTGGTCCACTGTATGGAGGGCTGGTCCTGGGTCGCAGGACCAGCCCGCTGTGCTTCTATCCGGCCTGCAGCAGCTCCGCGCCGAGCGGCGTGAGCACGTGCAGGACCGCGCCGCCCTGGCGGCGGCTGGCGATGAGGCCCGCGCCGCGCAGCACCGCCGCGTGCTGGCTGGCCGCGGCGAGCGAGATGCCGGCCCGGCGGGCCAGTTCGGTGGTGGTGCACCCGTCCGCGATGCTCTGCAGCACCGCGGCCCGGTTCCGGCCGACCAGGGCGGCCAGCGCCGCTCCCCGTGATCGCGGTGCGTCCCACAGCCGGGCGCGGCCTGCGTCCGTCGCGGGCAGGATCAGCCGCGGCACCTCGTCCTCGTCGTTCGGGTTCTCGTGCAGGCTGGGGTCCTTGCCGACGAAGAGCGAGGGGACTACCGCGATGCCCTGGCCGCGCAGTTCCATGTCGACGTCGGTCGGCATCGCGATCTCCAGGACCGGTGGCCGCCAGCGGATCCGCGGGCCTTGCAGCGAGGCGAGCAGCCGGTCCGCGCCCTCGCGGGCCAGCGTCCGGCTGCGGGCCGCCTGCTCGGCGTGCAGGCAGGCGCGGATGCGGCTCCAGTACGGCCGGACCAGCTCCTGGTAGGCGGCCAGGGTCGCGTCGGCCAGCTCAGGCCGGGCGCGTGCCTCGGCCAGCGCCCACGCCGCCGCGGGGAGCCGGCTGTGCCGGTCGGTGTACTCCATCTCCACCAGCAGGTGCTCGCGCGGTATGTCGAGCAGGGCCTGGACGCCCTGCTCGATCGTCGGCGCCTCACCGGTGAGCGTGCACAGGTCCACGCCCTTGCAGCCGGGCGGGATCAGCGCCGTCAGCGGCCTCATCCGCGGCGTGATCCGGCCCTGGACCTGGCCGCGCCATTCGCCGAGCAGGGCGCGTGCCTGCTGCGGGCACCCGAGCAGCGCTACCGCCATCACCGTCTCGGCCAGCGGGCCCAGCGTCGGGCCGACCTGGATGCGCTCCAGGTCGTCCGGGGTGAAATGGATCCGCCACGCCATGACATTCAGCGTCAGTCAACACGTGATAACGATTCAACGCCCAAGGCGCCCAGTTTGGCCGCGGGTCACGCCCTGACCCTGCCGAGCCCTAGCCGCTTCATGTCCCCGCCCAGTCCCTATCTTCAATCGCCCGCAGTTCTACAGGCGGCGGGCGCGCTGGTCGACGCCGAGCTCGCCGTAGGGGTAGTCGACCAGGTGCGGGTCGCTCGCGGCGTCGAGCGCGGTGGTCTCCGCGGCGGTCAGCTCGCAGCCGGGCCGAGCGCAGGTTGGCCTCGAGCTGGCTGAGCGTGCGGGCGCCCGAGGATGGTCGAGGTGACGGCGGGCCGGGCGGTCACCCAGGCCAGCGCGACCTCGGCCATGGACACGCCGCGGTCCTCGGCCACCTTCTGCACCGCGTCGATGACGTTCCAGGTGCGCTCCGTGCCGCGCCGGTCGTAGGCCTCCATGCCGCGGTTCGGGTCGTCGCCGAGGCGGGTGGCCCCGGACGGGCGCTGGTCCCGCCGGTACTTGCCGGACAGCCAGCCGCCGCCGAGCGGGCTCCACGGCAGCATGCCCAGGCCGGCGTCGAGCACGGCGGGCACGATCTCCCACTCGATCTCCCGCGCCAGCAGGCTGTACTGCGGCTGCAGCGTCACCGGCTCGGCCACGTTCAGCGCCCGGGCCAGGTGTACCGCCTTGGTCAGCTGCCAGCCGGTGAAGTTGGACAGGCCGTAGTAGCGGATCTTGCCGGCCTGGATGAACTGCCTCCAGCGTGCGCAGCGTCTCCTCGAGCGGCGTCAGCGGGTCGTAGGCGTGCACCTGGTACAGGTCGACCGACTCCAGCCCCAGCCGCCGCAGCGAGGCGTCCAGCGCGCGGGTCAGGTGGCGAGCGGACAGCCCGGCGCCGTTCGGCGAGTCGTCGCCGCCCCGCGGGAAGCGGCCCTTGGTGGCCAGCACCACCGGCTCGGTGACGTCGGCCGGGCGGCTGGCGAACCAGCGCCCGATGATCTCCTCCGACCTGCCGTCGCCGTACACGTCGGCCGTGTCCACCAGGGTGCCGCCCGCCTCGAGGAAGCGGTCGAGCTGCTGGTGCGCGCCCGGCTCGTCGGTCTCGACCCCGAACGTCATCGTGCCCAGGCACAGGCTCGACACCGCGCAGCCACTACGTCCTAGCGTGCGATAGTCCATGCCATCAGGTTATCGACCCGGCTCAGAACAGGACGTAGAGCTTCCTGATCGTCTCGTGGATCTGCCAGGTGCCGGCCCAGCCGCGGGGGAAGACGGCGGTGTCGCCCGGGCCGATCTCGGTCGGCTCGCCGCCGTCCGGCGTGACCGTCATCCGGCCCGACAGGATGTGCACGAACTCGTTGTCCGTCCAGGCTCCACCGGGACGGCCCGGGCGTGCACTCCCACACGCCCGTCTCCTGGGCGCCCTCGCCGGACCACAAGGTGGTGCCCGAGGTGTGCATCGGCTCGCCGGTGGCCTCCTCCAGCGGGCCCCAGTCCTCGAGCTTGGCGTCGGCCGCGGCGGCCAGGAACGGGGTGGTGGTGATCATGACGAGGCGATCCTCTCCGGGAAGGGCAGGGCGATGGGGTCGGTGGCCAGGCGGCTGCGCCCGGCCTCGTCGAAGCGGTCGAGGCCGAGTCCGGGGAATGTCGAGCACGTCGGAGGAGCCGGTCAGCGCGACGTCGGCGGTGGCCCGGGCCAGGCCCGGGCCCCCACATCATGCCGGCCCCGGCCGCGCTGGCCACGGTGACGCCGGTCGCCGCGCCCGGCCGATGATGGGCAAGTGGTCCGGGGTGTAGTCGATGGTGGCGGCCCAGACCCGGCGCAGCCCGAGCCCGGCGGTGACCGGCACCAGCGCGGCCAGCCGGGCCCGCATCTTGGCCAGGTACTCCTCGTCCACCTCGCGGTTCTCGCCGGGCGGCTCGTCCGGGTTGCTCATGCCGAACAGCAGGCCGCCCTCTTCCGGCCGCCAGTAGAGCCCCGCGGCCAGGTCGAACACCATCGGTACCCGGGCCGGGTCCAGGTCGGGGTGCCGCTCGGTCACCGCGACCTGGTGCCGGACGCCGCCGGCCGGGATGCGCAGGCCGGCCAGCTGGCCGACCGGAGCGAGCTTCGGCCCGCCGGTGAGCACGACCAGGCCCGCGCCGATCCGGCCCTGGCTGGTCTGCACGGTCCGTCTCGTCGGCCAGGCCGAGGAAGGCGACGTGCTCGCGGATCTCGACGCCGCTGCGGATCAGCGCCACCGTGTAGGCGGCCACGTTGCGCGGCGGCGCGACGAACCCGTCCTGGGCGCAGAAGGTGCCGCCGAGCGTCTGCCCGGGCGCCAGCGTCGGGTTGGCCGCGTCCACCTCGCCCGGGTCCAGCCACCGCACCGGGACGCCGAGCGCGGCCTGCATGGCCATCCGCTCGCGGGCCGCCGCGACGTCCGCCTCGGTGAAGCAGGGCAGCAGGTAGCCCTGCTCGGTGAACCCGGAGTCGGTGCCGATCTCGTCCCGCTGGCCCAGGTAGAACCGGCGGGACCAGCTGCTCAGCCGCACCGCCTCGGGCGTCCCGCCCTGCACCCGGACCACCCCGGCGGCCCGGCTGCTCGCACCCTGGCCGAGGAAGCCCTTCTCGATCAGGACGACCCGCGCCAGCCCGGCCCGGCGCAGGAAGTAGGCGCACCAGGCGCCCACCGTCCCGCCGCCCACCACCACGGCGTCCGCGGTATCACGTCATTGGCACAGGACCGATGCTGGCATAGACTGAACATTCAGTCAATAAGGGCTGGCGCCTGGAGGTAACCGCCGGATGTACGGGTTGTCGGAAGAAGATCTGCAGATCCAGGCCCGGGCCCGCGGGTTCGCGGACGAGCTGATCCCGTTCGAGGATGAGGCCGAACGGGCCGACGGGGAGCTCCCCGCCGACGTGACGGCCGCGCACGCCAAACGCTGCCGCGAACTCGGCCTGCACTCGACGAACATGCCACGCGAACTCGGCGGCGGTGGCTGCACCTCGCTGCAGCAGGTGCTGGTCCAGGAGCAGATGGGCCGGGTGACCAACGCGCTCGGCTGGGTGGCGGCCACCCCGCCGTCCTGGCTGCCCGCCGTGGCCACCCAGGACCAGATCGACCGGTACGTCCGGCCGGCGATCGCGGGGGAGCGGGAGGAGTGCTACGCGATCACCGAGGAGGGCGCGGGCTCCGACGTCGACGCGATCGAGGCCACCGCGCGCCGGGACGGCGAGGACTACCTGCTCAACGGCGTCAAATGGCACGTCACCTCGTACAACAGCGCCGACTTCGCCTTCTTCCAGGCCAAGCTGCCCGGCGGCCCGCACGGCGACCACGCCATGTTCCTGGTCGACCTGCCCAGCCCGGGGGTCCGGGTGGTCAGGACGCCGGCCTACTCGCACACGATCAGCCACCACCACCCGATCGTGGCGTTCACCGACGTGCGCGTCCCGGCGGCGAACCTGGTCGGCGCGGAGGGCGACGGGATGGCCTTCGCCTACGAGTGGTTCAGGTTCGAGCGGCTGATGGTGGCGGCCCGCTGCCTCGGCGCGGCCGGGCGCCTGGTCGACGAGATGACCGCGTTCGCCGCCGCCCGCGCAGGTCGGCGGCCAGCCGATCAGCGAGTACGGGCTGGTGGCCGGCATGCTGGCGGACAGCCTCACCGAGCTGTTCGCGGCCCGGGCGCTGGTCTACGAGACCGCCCGCGGCATCGACCGTCTACGGGTTGGCGCCGACGTGAAGGTGTCGCACGCGCAGTGCTCGATGGCCAAGCTCTACGGCTCGGAGATGGCGGGCCGGGTCGCCGACCGCGCCGTCCAGGTGTTCGGCGGCCGCGGCTACATGCGCGAGAACGTGGCCGAGCGCTTCTTCCGCGAGCTCCGCGTCGAGCGGATCTGGGAAGGCACCAGCGAGATCCAGCGCATGATCATCGCCCGCCAGATGACCAAACGCACCCCCGCCGCCCTCGCCTAACCCCCGCCCCGGCCCGGCCCCGGTCCCCGGCAACAGCATGAATCCCGGGATCCACGGCGTTCGAACGCAACTGGATCCCGGGTTTCATGGCGTTTGGCCGCGGCCCTGAACCGGGCGCGCGGAGGCCTCAGCCGAGGTAGTAGTCGGCGGGGAGGTTCGTCCTCGATGGCGGCGAGCACCTCGGGGGAGTCGGGCTCGGTGCGCGGCCGGAACCGGGCCGCCACGGTGCCGTCCGGGCGCACCAGGAACTTCTCGAAGTTCCACTGGATGTCGCCGGCCTCGCCGTTCGCGTCCGGCGCCGCGGTGAGCACGTCGTAGATGGCGTGCCGCCCGGGGCCGTTCACCTCGATCTTCTCGAACATCGGGAAGGTGACCCCGTACGACGTCGAGCAGAACTCGGCGATCTCCTCGGCCGTGCCCGGCTCCTGCCCGCCGAACTGGTTGCACGGGAAGCCCACCACCGTCAGCCCGCGCGCGGCGAACTGCTCGTGCAGCTTCTCCAGGGCGGTGTACTGCGGCGTCAGCCCGCACTGGGAGGCCACGTTCACCACGAGCAGCGCCGCGCCCGGCGCGGTCGCGCCGAGCGAGGAGTCCTCGCCGGCCAGGGTCTTCACCGGTATGTCAAATATCGTCACGGTGCTTACGGTACCGGGTTCCAGACGGATTGCCCCAGGTAGGCCCGGGCGATGGTGGTGACGTAGAAGTACACCGCGTCCTCGGCGGGGGACAGCGGCCCGGGGGAGGCGTGCGGCGAGGCCAGGCCCTCGCTGCACCGACTCGCACGCGGACCAGTCCTGCTTGTTGGTGATGTCCCAGAACTCCACCGCGTAGCCGGGGTCGAAGTCCGGCTTCGCGACCGCCTCGGGCGCGAACGCCCAGGTGCACTCGATCGTGGTCCGGTCCGCGGCGACCGGGATCAGCCGGTGCGTCATCACGTAGTCCGGGTGCAGGCTGAGCAGCACGTTCGGGAAGATGTTGACGTAGATGACGGTGCGCAGGCCCTGCGCGTCAAGCCCGCGCAGCGGGACGCCGCCGCTCGAGCCGTCCAGCGACATCGTCGCCATGCCGTCGCGCAGGTCCATCCAGCCGCCGATCCAGGCGCCGTCGGCGGCGTAGTTCTCGCCGCTCTTGGGCGGGCTGACCCGGCACAGCTCGGGGTGGATGGACGGGCAGTGGTAGCACTCGTGGTAGTTCTCGGTGAGCGTCTTCCAGTTCGCCGCGGCGTCGTAGCGGTGCTCCCCGGCGGTCACCAGCCGCTCCGGCTCGTACGGCGCGACCAGCTCGTCCAGCTTGGCCAGCGCGTCGGCAGCGAACCGGCCGCACCGCCGGAACCGTCCACGAACACCAGGCCGTGCCACTCGGCCACCGGCAGCGGCGCCAGGCCCCATTCGCCGAAGTCGAAGCCGGGCACCTTCCGGAAGCCCGCGGCGCCCTGCAGCGAGCCCGGACAGCGAGTACGTCCAGGCGTGGTACGGGCAGACGATCGCCTTGTCCCGGGCGCTCTGCCCGCACGGAAGCAGCTCGTGGCCGCGGTGCCGGCAGCTGTTCGCGAACGCCCGCAGCTCGCCGTCCTCGCCGCGGACCAGCAGCACGCCGCCCTGGCCGGTGGCCTCGGCGCGCTGGTCGCCCGGCTGCGGCAGCTGCTCGCTGCGCGCCACGCACATCCAGCCGCCGCCGAAGAAGTGCCGCTGCTCCCAGTCGAACACCGCGGGGTCCGCGTACGCCGCCCGCGGCAGCATCCGGCTCTCCCCGAACGGCCGCAGCGCCAGCTCCAGCTCACCGCGGTCGAGCGGTGCCGGGGAAGAGAGCAGGACTAGGACCGGACGCGAAAATCTTGACTGACCATACAGTCAAGAGTAAGCGGCCCGGCGGAGCCTGTCCAGGCACCCGAAGCCAGGGAGCGATCTTGCGAACAGGCGTGCGCGGTGCGGATACTGCATGCATGGGCGACCGTAATGTGCTCGGCGGCGAGCTCGAGCCATGTGGAACCGATCCGCTCACCGGCTTCTACCGGGACGGATGCTGCACGACCGGCCCCGAGGACCTGGGCAGCCACACCATCTGCGCGGTGGTGACCGCCGAATTCCTCGAGCACCAGCGCCAGATCGGCAACGACCTGTCCACGCCGATGCCCCAGTTCCGGTTCCCCGGGCTGGTGCCGGGGGACCGGTGGTGCGTGACCGCGGCCAACTGGCTGCAGGCGCACCGGGACGGCGCCGCCGCGCCGGTGGTGCTGGCCTCGACCCACCAGCGCGCGCTCGAGATCGTCCCGCTGGAGATCCTCAAGCCCTACTCCGTCGACGTCCCCGCCGACGCCGCCGCCCTGGACGAATAAGGCTCAGCTCCGCCTCACGCGCTGACGGGCTGGCCCTGAATCTGGCGGGGGCGGCTCGATTCCCTGAGCACCAGGCTGCACGGCAGCCGCCGCAGGCCCGAGCTCGGCCGTCCCTCGATCGCGCTGAGCAGTTCCTCGCCCGCGGTCCGGCCGAGCTCGCGCAGGTTCATGTCGACCGTGGTCAGCGGGGGCCTGCAGGCGGCCGCGATGACCTCCCAGTTGTCGAAGCCGACCAGCGCGATGTCCTCGGGCACCCGCTTGCCCGCCTCCCGCACCGCGTCGGCCACGCCCCGGGCGATCTGGTCGTTGCCGCAGAAGATCGCGTCCAGGTCGGGCGCCGCCCGGAGCAGCCCGTCGGTCGCCTGGCGGCCCCACTCCTCGGTCCACTCGCCGTACATGGGCCCCGCCCGCGGCCAGCTCGAGCCCGGCGTCGGCCAGGGTCTGCTCCGCGCCCTGGGCGCGCAGCCGGGACGCCGCGAACGACATCGGGCCGGTCACGTGGCCGATCCTGGTCCGCCCGGTGCTGAGCAGGTGGCGCACCGCGATCGCGCCGCCTTCGGCGTCGTCCGGGACGAGGGAGAGGTCCCGGGGATCGATGGAGGAGGTCATCGCGTAGACGACGGGGACCGGGATGTCGCTGCCGATCGGCTCCCTGGGGTCCTGGCGGCGGCCGGTCACGATGATGCCGTCCACCCGGCGCTCGAGCAGGGTGCGCAGGTAGTGCTGCTCCCGGATCTGGTCGTCCCGGCTGTCGCACAGGAATACCGAGATGCGGCCGGGGCCGAGCGCGTCCTCGGCGCCCTGCATGACCGGGATGCTGAACCGGCCGAAGCTGTCGGTGGTGATCAGGCCCACCGTGAAGGTGCGGCCGGTGAGCAGGCCGCGGGCCAGTGCGTTCGGCTGGTAGCCGAGCTGCTCGGCGGCCTGCTGGATGCGCGCGATGGTGCCGAGGGACAGGGCACCGCGCCCGTTGAGCGCCTTGGACACCGTGCCCGGTGACACCCCAGCCAGGCGGGCCACGTCGCTGATCGTCGCGGGGTTCTTGCCAGGAGGCATCGCGTCCGCCTCCTCTGCTCGATGACCCGGACGCCAGGCTGCGAGCGGGCGATCTGATCGCCTGAGTATAGGGGAGGAAAAGGTAGTTTGTGAAGTTTCCTAATGACATCCTGTCCGAAGGACTCAATCTGGTGAAAAGTCCTGCTAAACCTTGACGATTGGAACACGGCGGTTCTAGCATCCGGTCTTGGAAAAGCTTTGCCTAACAAGCCAATGGAGAGCTGTGCTACATGGGTGTCTTCACGCATGCTGACCAGGCCCTCGAGTGGCGGGGCGGGCATGAGATCGTCCGCATCGAGCCCTGGGGGCCGGGCAGCCTCCGGGTGCGCGGGACGGTCTGGGAGAAGATCCGCGACGACCTGCCCGGCGCGCTTACCCCCCTTGAGGCTGGCACCGTGGAGCCGGTCCCGGCTGCCATCGAGATCGGGACCGGCTCGGCGCGGATCACCAACGGCGTCCTGACCGCCGAGATCTCCGCCTCGGGGCAGCTCAGGTTCTTGCGCACGTCCGGCGAGGAGCTCCTGGCCGAGACCACCGCGCACTTCACCGGGCCGCCGACGCGCCGCTACAAGTCCGTGGGCGGCGGCATGCACCGGTTCGAGGTGACCTTCGAGGCCCGCGACGGGGAGCGCCTGTTTGGCCTCGGCCAGCACCAGCACGGCCGCCTGGACCAGAAGGGCGCGGTCGTCGAGCTGATCCAGCGCAACACCGAGGTGTCGATCCCGTTCCTGCTCTCCAGCCATGGCTACGGCCTGCTGTGGAACCACCCCGGGATCGGCCGGGTCGAGCTCGGCACGACCGCTACCCGCTGGGTGTCCGAGAGCACCCGCCAGTGGGACTACTGGGTCACAGCCGCGGACGAGCCCGCCGCACTCGTCCGCGGCTACGCCCAGGCCGTCGGCCGCACGCCGATGCTGCCTGAGTGGGCATCGGGGTTCTGGCAGTGCAAGCTCCGCTACAAGACCCAGGACGAGCTGCTGAGCGTGGCGCGCGAGTACAAGCGCCGCGGGCTGCCGCTGTCGGTGATCGTGATCGACTACTTCCACTGGACCCAGCAGGGCGACTGGAAGTTCGACCCGGACGAGTGGCCCGACCCGGCCGCCATGGTGGCCGAGCTGGAGCAGCTCGGCATCAAGCTGATGGTCTCGGTCTGGCCCACGGTCAACCCGGCCAGCGAGAACTACGCCGAGATGAGCGAGCTGGGCTACCTGGTCGCCAACGAGCACGGCCTCGGGCTGCAGCTGGCCAGCTGGGACCGGGGCTCGGCGGTGCGGGTCCCGATGAGCTTCTACGACGCGACCAACCCCCGGGCCAGGGACTACATCTGGTCCAAGGTCAGGGACAACTACCTCAAGTTCGGGATAAAGACCTGGTGGCTGGACGCCTGCGAGCCCGAGCTCGTGCCCGAGCAGCCGGAAAACCTCCGCTACCACATCGGTCCCGGCCTCGAGGTCGGCAACGCCTACCCGATGCTGCACGCCCGCGGCTTCTACGAGGGCATGCAGGCCGAGGGCGAGCAGGAGATCGTGCTGCTGTGCCGGTCCGCCTGGGCGGGCAGCCAGCGCTACGGAGCGCTGGTGTGGTCCGGCGACATCGACTCCACCTTCGAGGATCTGCGCCGGCAGATCCCGGCCGGGCTGAACATCGGCCTGTCCGGCATCCCGTGGTGGACCACCGACATCGGCGGGTTCAAGAATGGCGACATCAACTCGCCGTCCTTCCGCGAGCTCATCGTCCGCTGGTTCCAGTTCGGCGTGTTCTGCCCGGTCTTCAGGCTGCACGGGATCCGTCAGCCGGGCACCCTGGTGGGCTCGGAGCAGACCGGCGCGGCCAACGAGGTGTGGTCGTTCGGCGAGACCGAGTACGAGATCATCCGCCACCTGCTGTTCCTGCGGGAGCGGCTGCGGCCGTACGTGATGGAGCAGATGGCCACGGCAAGCGCGAACGGGCTTCCGCCGATGCGCGCGCTCTTCCTCGAGTTCCCGGACGAGGCGCCGGCATGGGAGGTGACAGACCAGTTCATGTTCGGCCCGGACGTGCTGGTCGCGCCCGTGACAACGTACGGCGCGCGGGAGCGCGATGTGTATCTGCCGGAGGCAGCCTCGTGGCTCGACGCCTGGACGGGCAGCCCCGTCGGCGCGACAGGCTGGGTGACGGCGGCGGCACCGCTCGAGCGCATCCCGGTCTATCTCCGCGAAGGCGGCAGCCTTACCGACCTGCGAGCGCCCTCATGACGCTGTGGCGGCTCACCTCCCGCCGTAAGGAGCAGCTGGCAGGCTGGCTCTTCCTGGCCCCGGCAATCGCCTATCTGCTCTTCGCGTTCGCGCTGCCCATCGTCTACAACGTGACGCTCAGCTTCGAGCAGACGTCGCCGGCGACGATTGCGAGCCTCACCGCGCCTTTCGCCGGGCTCGGCAACTACCACTTCATCCTCAACGATCCGACGAGCCGGAAGGCGATCGCTAACACGTTCTTGTTCACGGTGGGCTCGCTCGCCGGCCAGTTCCTGATCGGCTTCGCGCTCGCGCTGCTGTTCAGCATGCGGTTCCCTGGGCGGACTCTGGCCCGCTCGCTCGTGATTGTCCCGTGGCTTCTGCCACTGATCGTGACCGGAGTCATGTTTCGCTTCCTGTTTCAGCTTGAAGGCGGGGCCGTGAACCAGGTGCTCACCGGTCTCGGGATTGTCCACCACGGGGTCGACTGGCTGGACGATCCACATCTGGCTCTCTGGACGATCCTGATCGCCAACATCTGGCTCGGGGTGCCGTTCTTCACCCTCCTGCTCTACAGCGCGCTCCAGGACGTGCCAGCGGAGATCAAGGAGGCGGCGATCATCGACGGTGCGAGCCCGTGGCAGCGGCTCCGGCTCGTTGTCGTGCCGATCATCCTGCCCGTCATCGAGGTCACGCTGCTCCTCGGCTTCGTGTTCACGGTGAAAGTGTTCGACCTCGTGATCGGCCTGACCGGCGGCGGGCCCGCGAACGCGACGCAGCTGATCACCACCTGGTCCTACAACCTGTCGTTCCAGCAGTTCTCGTTCGGCTACGGCGCGGCGCTTAACAACGTGCTCCTCGTGCTGGCGCTCGTCTGCGCACCGATCTACCTGTTCCTCAGTCGTGACTCGCTGCGCCGTAGCTCGGGGGCGGACCGGTGACGCGCGTCAAGAGGTCCCGGGCCCTGAGCTGGCTGTGCACGCTCGCGGCGGCGGCGGCCCTCGTGCTGGTTCTCTTCCCGGTATACGCGATCATCGTCGGTTCGTTCGAGTCGACCAACACGCTCTTCAGCGGCACGTTCTACTGGCTGCCGCACGCCGCGACGCTCGACAACTACAGCACGGTCATCCACGCGCAATCGGCCAACGTTGTGACGAGCCTGGTCGTGGGTCTCGGGACGGCGCTGCTCGCCCTGGTCGTGGCGGTCCCGGCGGCCTACGCCCTGTCCAAGTACCGCCTGCGAGTGACGGTGATCTTGGTCAGCTCGCTGCTCATCGCGCAGATCGTCCCGTCGATCGTCCTGGCGACGTCCCTGTTCATCGTTTTTCACCGGATCAACCTGGTGAACTCGTACCCGGGACTGATCATCGCTGACGGGACGTACGCCGTCCCGTTCGCGATCCTCGTCCTCCGGGCGTTCCTCTTCAGCCTGCCCAACGAGCTGCTCTACGCGGCCCGGGTCGACGGAGCGACCGAGTGGCAGACGTTCCGCATGATCGTCATCCCGCTCGCCCGTTCGGCCGTGATCACTGTCGCGGTCTTCGCGTTTCTGGCCGGGTGGGGCGACTTCATCTTCGCCCTGACCATCCTGAACGGATCGGGCATCGAGCCGATCACGCTCGGGATCTACACCTACCTCGGCAACTACTCGACCGACTGGGGCGCCGTGATGGCCGCGGGCGTGTTCGCGATGGTACCGGCCGCGATCTTGCTCGTGGTCGCGCAGCGGTACATCGCCAGCGGTCTCACGGCGGGCTCGGTGAAGGGGTAGCGATGCGCCGGGCCGCACGAAGGAGGTGGTAGCGGATTTCGATAACCGGATCAGCCTTCTTGCTTCCCTCTGTCGTTCCGACCGAATTCATCCGCAACATCAACCGCAAAAGAGGACACAACGCTATGAAGCTATCTATCAGGAGGGGGCACTGGGGACTGGCAGTAGTTCTGGTTGCGGCGTGCGCCGCAGCCGGGTGCTCGTCAGTCGGCCAGCACGTCCGGCACGTCCGGCACTAAGACCACGATCACCGAAGAGGACTACTTCAACACCCCCGGCCAGATCGCGGCCCTGGCCGCCTACAGCAAGGCATTCGAAGCCGCGCACCCGGGCGTGACGGTGAAACGGCAGTACGTGCCGTTCGCCGATCTGAACGCGAAGCTACTGACGCAGGCAGCCGGCCAGGACCTGCCGAACCTGGCGGCCGTCGACAACCCGTTCGTGTCGACGATGATCTCGACCGGCCAGGTCGTGCCGATCAGCGGCCTGTCGGGCTTCAGCACGACGGGCTATTACCCTGCCGTGATCAACGAGGGCCTGTCGGGCGGTAAGTACTACAGCCTCCCGGTGGCAGGGGCCAACTCGATCGCGCTGATCTACAACATCGCGATGTTCAAGGCAGCGCACCTGACCCCGCCGAAGACCTGGGCGGACCTGGTCTCCGACGCCAAGGCACTGACGACCTCGGCTCACTACGGGATGGCATTGACCTGTGAGGCGGCCGAGGACACGACGTGGCAGTGGGAGCCGTACTTCTGGACCAACGGCGGCGCGGCCACGTTCTCGAACGTCTCGGGTGCGCCCGGCGTGCAGGCGTTGACGCTGTGGCGCCAGCTGGTCAGCGACGGCTCCGCGTCCAAGTCGTGTCTCAACTGGAGCCAGACCCCGGCTGCGTCGACGCAGTTCATCGACGGCAAGGCGGCCATGATGGTCAACGGCCCCTGGAACTTCCCGACGATGAACCTAGCCAACCAGTTCTATGGCAAGCAGTTCGGGGTCGTTCCCGTCCCGACCCAGGTGGCGGGCCAGCACGTCGTCGTCCCGCTCGGCGGCGAGGACTGGATGGTCAGCAAGAGCGGCGGCAGCGCCGCTCAGCAGCTGGCGTTCGACTATATCCAGGGCATGCAGACACCCTCGATGGAGCTGCAACTCGCGAAGCTGTTCGGCTATCTGCCGGCGAAGATCAGCGTCGCGAAGACCTACCTAGCGCAGGCCGGCCCCGAGTGGTCGGTCTATGTCAACCAGACGCTCTTCGCGCACCCGCGTACGCTCGGCTTGGGAGTCAAGTACCCGAAGATCTCCCAGGCGGTGTGGACGGCGATTCAGGCGGCCTTGTCCGGGTCCCAGTCCGTGCAAGCCGCGCTGAACACTGCACAGAGTCAGATCAACACCATCCTGACGGGATAGAGCTGGCCGGAGTATTGCACTAACGGCCCGTGGCGCCGGCAGACCGGCGCCACGGGCCCCAGATCCGACCTTCCCGGGAGATCCGGTGAAGAACTACACCGACCTGGTGACGAGCGCTGCGCCGACGGCAGCCGCTCGGGTGCGGCTCCGCCCGGTCGACGCCGGGGCGTCGCCATCCGGGACGGTCTGCTCGCGGACCGGCAACGGGTGAACCGGGAGGTCACGCTTCTTCGCGGCGCCGAGGAGCTCGAACGCGCCGGAACTCTCGACAACCTCCGAATTGCGGCGGGACGGGGCTCGGGCGAGCGGCAAGGCATGGTCTTCAGCGACTCGGACGTCTACAAGTGGCTCGAGGCGCTCGCGTGGGAGCGCGGCCGCCCAGGAACCCGACGGATATCTGAACAGCTGGTGCCAGGTGGGCCGAATGGGGCCGGATGGCCGGGACTCCGGTGGAGCAGGTCTGACCGCTTGCCGCCCTGGTTGCCTCGGCTGGATCTCCTGGTAGTTGACATGAGTGCGCCGCGAGTGGCAAGTTCATGCCGGCGGACAGGGGAGAGGGAGGCTCATGGGCACTGGGAAGGTCAGCACGGGCACGCCGACGCGGCTCAGGTCCTTCGATCCCGTCCGGCTCGCCGACCTGGAGTACCGCGCGTGGGTGGGGTATTACCTGCGCAAGTGGCCTCAGGTCCTGCGGGCCTCGATCGGGCTGGTCCGGCTGGGCTTCGGCATGGACTGGTTCCGCACCCTGCACGGCGCCTGGCTGGTGCTCCGCGCCAGCCAGCTGTGGGCGCCGTACCCCGATAACCACCCCAGGCGCGCCCGGGCCTACATGCGCCGGTTCTACGCCCTGCTGCGGCTCAGCTACGGCGAGCCGTCCAACCCGGCCAAGGCGGCCGAACTCGAGGTCGACTGGTGGCGGGTGCACCGGGAGATCCAGTACGACCTCGGCAGCACGCCGGACGAGCTGGTCGAATCGCTCGTCCGACTCTACTGCTACCTCTACGGGGAGTCCGAGGAGGCGGTCCGGCCCGCCGCCGCGCACCGGGCCAAGGCGATGGACCTGTCCGACCAGTGGGTCGCCGACGGCTGCCAGCCCGACAGCCCGCTGCTCCCGCTAGAGCACGCCGCCCTGGTCCGCTCCTACGCCTCCCTCCTCGCCGCCGTTCATCACTGACCTTGGGCCGTCGGCCTGGTCAGCAGCCGGGTCCAGGTGGCCGCGACCCAGGCCTGGTAGGTGTCCAGGTCCCAGCCGAGCATGCGGGTGACCAGCAGGTAGGTCTCCGCGGCGGCGATGACGCTGGCGGTGTCGATGAGCCAGGCCAGGTCGGTGCCCGGGGGCAGCAGCCCGTCGTCGGCCAGCCGGGTCCAGAACACCTCCTGCGCGTGCCGGGACTGCTCGCGGCCCTGCTGCCAGAACCCGGCGATCAGCGGCTCGACGGCGGCCGCCTGCTGGGCCACGCCGAACAGCGCCCCGGTGCGCTCCATGATCTGCCGGCCCACCGCGGCCCCGGCGGCGATCCGCCCGGCCAGGGCCGGGGCGGTCATGGCCTCGATCATCCAGTCCCGGCCCAGCACGTCGACCGGTTCGGTGTCGCCCACGATGGCCACGTCGACCACCCGCTTGAACAGCGCCGCCTTCGTGCCGAACCGCACGTACACGGTGCGCGCCGCCACCCGGGCGCGCCGGGCCACCGCCTCCAGCGTGGTGGCCACGTAGCCGTCGGCGAGGAACAGCTCGGTGGCGGCGGCCACGATCCGCTGCTCGGTCAGCGCGGTCTGCGCCTGCCGCAGAGTTGCACCCTCACTAACGGGGTTGACGTACTCAGTCATACATTGCAGTATAACTGTAATGAGCAACAAGACACTGCATTTGGAGGGGGACATGCCTAGTACCGACCTCGACACTGGCCCTGGCGCGCCGGCCCTGGCCGGAATCCACCATCTCAAGCTGCCGGTCACCAACCTGGCCCGGTCGCTGGAGTGGTACCGCAGCCGCCTGGGCTACCAGGTCAAGGTGGAGTTCGTCGAGCGGGGCACGCTGATGGGCGTCGGGCTGGCCCACCCGGCCGGAGGGCCGGACCTCGGCCTGCGCCTCGACCCGGACCGGGCCCGCGCCGCCGCCGGATTCGACTACTTCGCCATCGGCGTGCCCGATAAGGCCGCCATCGACGATCTCGCCCGCAAGCTGGACGAACTCGGCCAGCCGCACGCCGGCGTGCACCGGGCCAGCCTGGGCTGGATCCTGCCCGAGGTCCTCGACCCGGACGGGCACGCGCTGCGCTTCTACACGATGGAGCACCACACCGACGTGGCGCCAGGCGAGGTCGCCACGATCCGCGACCCGAGGGAAACCGCCGAGCGGCGCGAGCGCGAGGAAGCCGGGCGCGCCTAGTTACGCCGCCAGCGAGACGGGTGGCGGACAGCGAGCGGGACGGGCACGGTCCGCACCCGGACACGCCGTAACGATCACGGCCGCGGCGCGGACGCGGCCACCCGGGCCAGGCTCCGGCAGAACCGCGCGCGCTCGCCCGGCGGCAGCACCTCGGTGAGACGGCTGAGCGAGGCGGATACGTCCCGGTGAAACGCGCTGGCCGCGTCGCGCCCCTGCGGCGTGAGCGCGACCGACAGCGCCCGCCGGTCGCCCGGCACGGAGGTCCGCGCGATCAGCCCGCGGCGTTCGGCCCGGTCGGCCAGCCCGGTGAGCGCCGCCTTCTCGATGCCGAGCAGCCCGGCCAGCTCGGACATGCCCCGCGGCCCGCCGGCCAGCACGCACAGCAGCCTGGCCTGGGCGGCGGGCAGCCCGTGACGTTCGGCCGCGCGGGCGAAGGCCGACTGGGTCAGGGCGGACAGCCGGATAAGCCCGTCCGCCACCGGTTGCTCCCCGCCTGCGGTCAAACGGATCACCCCGCCCGTTCGGCTTAAAAATGTTTGTTATGTTTATAGTAAACGATACGAACTAGCGAGCGGAGAGGCCGATGACGTTCACCGAGGATGAGGCCGCCTACCTCAAGTCGCAGCCGCTGGCCCGGCTGGCCAGCGTCGACGCGGACGGGCAGCCGGACGTGGTCCCGGTGGGGTTCGAGTTCGACGGGACCTACCTCTACGTCGGCGGCCGGGCGCCCGAGCGGACCAGGAAGTTCCTCAACGTCCAGGCGGGCCAGGCCAAGGTCGCGCTGGTCGTCGACGACCTGGTGTCCACCGACCCGTGGACGCCGCGGTTCCTGCGGGTCTACGGCACGGCCGAGCTGATCGAGCGGCCCGGCCAGTTCGGGGCGGGCCGGTACCTGCGGATCACCCCGCAGATCTCGTGGAGCTGGAACCTGGGCGGCCGCCCGTACGGCGACGGCGCCGTGCAGTCAGGCCCGCGCCGGACCGTGCACGGCGGCTAGCGGCTAGGCGGGCAGCCGGTACCGGGGCAGCGGCGTGGGGAGCAGCAGGGCGAACCCGGCCACGCCGCCCAGGGTCGCCACCCACAGCGCGGGCCGCAGCCCCAGGGTGCTGCCCAGCAGCCCGCCGAGCAGCGCGCCCAGCGGCCGGGTGCCGTAGTTGACGGCCTGGAACGCGCCGGTCACCCGGGACCGCAGCGCGTCCGGGATCACCGCGGCGAAGATCGCCCCGATGCTGATGTCCAGCATCATCAGCCCGAACCCGGATCCGAACTCGGCCGCGAACAGCGTGACCAGGACCAGCGGCGGCCGCCCGTGCGCCAGCGGCCACAGCACCAGCGGGGCGGTGAACAGCAGGCAGCCGGCCGTGTAGGCCCAGCCGGCCCCGATCCGTGCCGCGATGCGCTTGGTGACCAGCGAGCCGAGCACCGCGCCGATCGCGGCCGCGCCGATCAGCAGGCCCACCACGCCGGCCCTGATGTGCAGCACGCGCACCGCGTACAGCAGGTACAGCGCGGCGAACATGAGGTTGAAGAAGTTGACCGTGGCCACCGCGATCAGCGACGCGCGGACCAGGGGGGAGTCGGCGATGAACCGGGCGCCCGCGGTGACCGACCCGTCGCCGTCGTCGGCCGGCGGCTCGGCCGGCCGGATCCGGCCCAGGAAGAACGCCGAGCCGAGGAACGACAGCGCGTCCGCGGCCACCGCGAACGGGGCGGACAGCGCCTGGACCAGCACCCCGCCGATGCTCGGGCCGCCGGCGAACGACAGCGCACGGCTGCCGTAGATCAGCGACTGCCCGTCCACGTAGGACTCCGGCGCCACGATCGAGACGAACAGCGTCGCGTCCGACACGTTGAACACGATGCTCAGCGCCCCCGCGCCGAACGTGACCGCGTATAGCTGCGGCAGCGTCAGCGCGTGCAGCGCGTAGCCGACCGGGATGCTGGCGAACAGCGCGGCCCGGCCCAGGTCGGCGGCGATCATCGTCCGCCTGCGCCGCCCGCGCCGGTCCACCCAGGCCCCGGCCGGCAGCCCGAACAGCAGGCTGGGCAGCCATTCGAGCGCGGTCAGGTACCCCATCTGGGCGGCGCTGGCGTGCAGTGCGAGCACGGCCGCGAGCGGCAGGGCGATGCCGGAGACCTGGTCGCCGAACATCGAGATCGTCGACGCGCTCCAGTACCGCCGGAACACCCGGTCGCGCAGCAGCACCGGCCCCATGTCAGCGCTTCCCGGTCCGGAAGTCGTTCGGGAAGGCCAGGTTGAGCCAGGTGACCAGGCGCGCGCCTGGAGGCCGCAGGTCCGGCCTGAGCTGCCGCTCGAAGTACTCGTCGACCAGCTCGCGGACCCGCCGGCTCAGGTCCTCGAGCTCCGCAGCGGTGACGTAGAGGATGCGGTCGCCGAGCTGGACGGCCTGCTGCCACTCGGCGGGCTCGTCCGGGCTGGCCTCCAGCCAGCGCATCAGCTGCTCGAAGTACTGCTCGGCGATGACCGTGTTCAGCAGGCCGGCCGCCGCGGCGGCCTCCGGCGTGGCCGGAGTCGCGTCCCAGTCGGTCGACGTCGTGGTCGCCCGCCACGGCTTCTCCCGCCCGGTCCCGCCGCCGGCCTCCTCGACCAGCCCGTACTTGGCCAGCTGCCGCAGGTGGAACGAGCAGGTCCCGGACGACTCGCCGAGCAGCTCGGCGGCCCGCGTCGCGGTCAGCGGCCCCTCCGTGCGCAGCAGCCCCATCAGCGACATCCGCACCGGATGCGCGTAGGCCCGCAGCGCCCGCGGGTCCGTCAGCCGCGTGACCGTCCGCCCCCGCGCCCCGTCCTCGGCCTCCGTCCGCCCCCGCACCTCTCCGTCTGCGCCCATAATGCCAACATAGCTTTGCAAATACTTCTTTGCAAACTTTTCTTCGCGAAAAATCATGACCCCGAACGGACCGGGCGCGTGTCCCCGGCGTCCCTGGATGCCCGGCCGGGAAGGAAGCACGACTTCGCGCTGTTCGGACAAGTCGTGGACGATACGGCTCTGACCTTCGGCCCTCGCGCCGTGCCCATGTCCGTGCTCGACCTGGCCCCGGTGCCGGACGGCGGCACCGCGGGCGACGCGCTGCGCGCCACGATCGACCTGGCCCGGCACGCCGAACGGCTCGGGTTCCGGCGGTTCTGGGTGGCCGAGCACCACAACATGCCCGGCATCGCGAGCTCCGCGCCGCCCGTGCTGATCGGGCACATCGCCGACGCGACCACGACCATGCGGGTCGGCTCCGGCGGCGTGATGCTGCCTAACCATGTGTCGCTGGTGGTCGCGGAGCAGTTCGGCATGCTGGAGGCGCTCCATCCCGGGCGGATCGACCTCGGCATCGGCCGCGCGCCGGGAACCGACCAGGTCACGGCGGCGGCGCTGCGCCGTTCGCCGGAGGCGCTGTCCGCGGACGACTTCCCCGACCAGCTGATGGACCTGCTCGGCTACTTCACCGGCCGCTGGCCGGAGAACCACCCGTTCGCGCAGATCACCGCGGTGCCCGGCCGGGGTAACCAGCCGGCCATGTGGCTGCTCGGCTCGAGCGGCTACAGCGCCCAGGTGGCCGGCCTGCTCGGCCTGCCGTTCGCCTTCGCGCACCACTTCAGCGCGGTCAACACACTGCCCGCGCTGGCCCTGTACCGCCAGCACTTCCGCCCGTCGGAGATGCTCGAGCGCCCGTACGCGATGGTCGCCGCCGCGGTGATCTGCGCCGAGACCGACGAGCGGGCCCGCTTCCTGGCCGGCTCGGGAGCGCTGTCGTTCCTGCGGCTGCGCTCCGGCCGGCCCGGCCCGATGCCCTCGCCCGAGGAGGCGGCCGCCTACCCCTACACCGAGCTTGAGCGCGCGTTCGTCGAGGACCGCCAGGCCACCCAGATCATCGGCGCGCCGGAGACCGTCCAGCGCGGCATCGCCGAACTCGTCCACGCCACCCGCGCCGACGAGCTGATGATCACCACCATGGTCTTCGACCCCGCCGACCGCCTCAGCTCGTTCGAGCGCGTCGCCGCCCTCGCCCGCGCGTCCCAATCCTCACAAGCCCCCGCCGTCACGACTGAGCCCGCCGACACCGCCCCGCGCTAGCCCCTCCGCTCCTGCCTGCCCAAGCCCGACCCCGCCTCAGCCCCGTGCTGGCCCCTCCGCCCAACCCAAGCCTCGGCCCGCGCACTCCGAGTCACAGGGGCATCCGCAGTCTCGCAAGCCTCCGGTCAGCACACCCTAAGACCCACCCTGACCAGCAACGATGGAGAATCGTTGTCGTTAACCGGGCCCGCCTGCGGCGATGCGGAGCTAACTCTCGAGCGGTGTCTTCTTGGTCGGGGCGGGGCGGCCTACCCGGCGGCGCCAGCGTTCGGTGCGGCGGTCGGCGAGAACCTGCCGGACCACGTTGCGGCCGGGGATGCCGGTGACGCCGCCGCCCCCGTGAGTGGCCGAACCCGCCTGGTACAAGCCCCGCACCGGCGTCCGCAGGTCGGCGTAGCCGGCCGCGGGCCTGGCGTGGAACATCTGCCCGAGCGACAGCTCCCCGTGGAAGATGTTCCCGCCGACCAGCCCGTACTCCTCCTGCATCTGGTGCGGTCCGATCACCTGCCGGTGCAGCACCGAGGCGGTGAACCCGGGCGCGACCCGCTCCACCCGGGCGAGCACCCGGTCGGCGTAGGCCTCCAGATCCGCGTCGTGCGGCGCGTCGGCGTAGCCGCAGGGCACCCACTGGGTGAACATCGACATGATGTGCTTTCCGGCCGGTGCCAGCGAGTCGTCGAAGACGCTGGGGATGCAGATGTCGGCGAACGGAAGTGTGGCCGGCGTGCCCGAGACGGCCTGCTGGTAGGCGTTCTCGATGTCGTCGAGCGACTCCGCCAGCACGATCGTGCCGCCGTAGACCGACGGGTCGGGCTCCGGGTAGCTGGTGAAAGCCGGCAGCCGGTCCAGTGCCAGGTTGATCTTCACGGTGCCGCTGCGGCTGCGCCAGCCGCGGATGTCGGCGACGAACTCGGCGGGCAGTTCGGCCGGGTCGAGCAGCCGCAGGAACGAGATCTGCGGGTGCGCGGTGGTGACGACCACCGGCGCGTCGATGGACTCCCCACCCACCTCCCCTCCCCCCTTCCCTGCCAGCGTGACCCCGGCCACCCGGCCGTCCTTGATGCGGATCTGCGCGACCTCGGCGTCGGTCCTGATCTGCGCGCCGAACATCCGGGCGGCCCGGGCCAGCGCCCCCGACACGCCGCCCATGCCGCCGCGCGGGAAGCCCCAGGCGCCCGCCGCCCCTTCGGTCTCGCCGATGTGGTGGTGCAGCATCACGTACGCGGTCCCGGCCGACCGCGGGCCGGCCCAGGTGCCGATCACCCCGGACACCGACAGCAGGCCGAGCATCGCGTCGCTGGAGAAATATCCCTCGAGCAGGTCGGCGATGCTGCCGGTGAGCAGCCGCGTCACGTCCACCGCGCCGCGTTCGTCGATGCCGCGCAGGCTGGTGAGCAGCCGCGCCTGCCGCAGCAGGTCCTGCGGCCGCCGCGACCCGAGCCGCGGCGGGATCTGGTGCAGCAGCGGGCCGAGCACCCGGCCGATGCCGGCCAGGTGCTCCTCGTACCGGGGATACGCGTCGGCGTCAGCGGCGGAGAACCTGGCGATCTCGGCGTGCCGCTCCGCCGGGTCGTGCGGCAGCCGCAGGTAGCGGCCGTCGGCCCGGGGCGCGAAGTAGGGTCCCTGCGGGTACACGTGGTAACCGTGCTGCTCGAGGCGCAGGTCGCGGACCAGGTCCGGCGGCAGCAGGGAGACGACATACGACAATGAGGTCACGGTGTAGTCAGGGCCGAACGGGTGCTCGCTGACGGCCGCCCCGCCCGTGACGCCGCGCCGCTCACATACCACCGTGGTCAGCCCGGCCCGGGCCAGGTAGGCCGCCGCGACCAGCCCGTTGTGCCCCCCGCCCACCACCACGACATCCGCGTTTCCGGTCACCGTCGCCCTTCTTCCTCAGCCGCCAGTGCAGCATGCTGTCTACATACTCCTATCCCGGACGAACGGAGCGCGCATAGTGGACCCCTCTCAGACCGTGGTCGCGGTCGCTCAGCTCGCCATCGCGGTGGCCGAGCCGGACGCCAACCGGCAGGCCGCCGCGGACGCGGTGGCCGAGGCGGCCGCCGCGGGCGCGGGGCTCGTGGTGCTGCCCGAACTGTGCGATTCCGGTTACGTCTTCGATGCCGCCGACCCGGCCGCCGAGGCCCGCGGCCTGGCCGCGCCCGCCGCCGGGAACGTCACCCTGGGCCAGTGGCGCGCGCTGGCCGCCCGGCACGGGCTGGTGATCGTCGGCGGCTTCTGCGAGCTCGGCGCCGACGGCCGCCTGTACAACAGCGCTGCCCTGGTAGACGCGTCCGGCACTCGGGCCGTCTACCGCAAGGCGCACCTGTGGGACTCCGAGAAGCTCGTCTTCACCCCCGGCGACGCCGCGCTGCCGACGGTGGACACCGAGGTCGGACGGGTGGCCGTGATGGTCTGCTACGACCTGGAGTTCCCGGAGTGGACGCGGCTGGCCGCCCTGGACGGCGCCGACCTCATCGCGGCCCCGGTGAACTGGCCGGGTTACAGCTGGCCCGTGGGGGAGCGGCCCGCCGAGGTGGTCAAGGCGCAGGCCGCGGCGGCCGCCAACGGGGTGTTCGTCGCGGTGGCCGACCGGTGCAGGACCGAGCGCGGCGTGTCCTGGATCAGCGGCTCGCTCATCGCGAGCCCGGAGGGCTACATGCTGGCCGGGCCGGTGCTCGCCGACCGGCCCGCGGTGCTCACCGCCGCCTGCGACCTGCCGCGGGCCAGGGACAAGCGCGTGTCCGGGCGCAACGACCTGCTGGCCGACCGCCGTCCCGAGCTGTACGCCTGGGCGCCGGACAAGCGCGTCGCCGCGGCGACCGAGCACTGGGCGGCGCGGTTCGTCGCGAACGGCACCAGCTACCCCGACTTCCAGGCCACCCTGGCCCGCATCACCCGGTGGGACGACTGGTGCCGCGAGTGGGGCCGCACCGCGCGCCATTACGAGCAGCTGGCCGAGACCGCCGAGGCGGACGGGCGGCTGGTCACCGCGGGCGAGGCCTGGCGGCGGGCCGCGCTGTGCTGGCACTGGGGCAAGTTCGTCTTCACCGACCACCCCGAGGAGCAGCGGGCCGCGCACGAGCGCACGGTGGCCTGCTTCCGCCGCGGGGCCGGCGCGCTCAGCCCGCCCGCCGAGCCGGTGCGCGTGCCTTACGCGGGCAGCACGCTGGCGGCGTACCTGCGAGTCCCGCCGGGCCCGCCCAAGCCGGTCGTGATCATGATCCCGGGGCTGGATTCGGTGAAGGAGGAACTGCAGGCCACCGCGGAGCACCTGCTGCGCCGCGGCCTCGCGGTGATCGCCATCGACGGGCCCGGCCAGGGGGAATCCGAGTACGAGTTCCCGATCGAGCCGGCCTACGAGCGGGTGACCACCGCGGTGGCGGACTACCTGAAGGGCCGCGACGACATCGATCCGGACCGGATCGGCGTCTTCGGGGTAAGCCTGGGCGGGTATTACGCGGCCCGTTCGGCCGCCTATGAACCGCGGGTCCTGGCCACGGTGGCGCTGGCCGGTCCCTACCGGTGGGACCTGGACTGGGACATCCTTCCCGCGCAGACCAGGACCACCTTCCAGGTCCGGTCGGGGGCCGCCAGCCCGGCGCAGGCCCGCGAGCGGGCCGCGGCGCTGACCCTGGAGGACGCCGCCGCGCGGATCACCCGCCCGCTGCTCGTCGCGGCCGGCGGGCGGGACCGCCTGGTGCCGCCGTATCACGCCGAGCGCCTGGCCCGCGAGGCCCCGGGCGCCGAGTTGCTGATGTATCCCGACGGCAGCCACGGCCTCACCAACCACGCGTTCGAGTCCCGGGCCGCGATGGCCGACTGGCTCGCCGCCCGTCTGTAGGAATACCGCTATGGCCGCTGCGCGGCCAGCAGCGGGATGGCCGCGATCTTCTCCTCGGTCAGGTCATCCCAGCAGATGCCGGCGGCCGGGCGCGGCCCGGACCGCCGGCAGTCGATGACGCGCTCGGGGGTGACGATGAAGTCCACCGGCACGTCGTGGCCGGTCAGCGGGATCGTCCCGGCCGCGCAGACCTGGAGTTCGTGCACGGTGGTGACGCAGACGGTGTGCGGCCCGATCAGGCCGGCCGCGGTGGCCAGGGCGAATTCCAGGTCGGCGAACCCGCCGCCCTTGCCCAGCCGGGCGCCGTCTTCCCCGGCCGCGACGCAGCCCATTACCACCAGGTCGACCGGAGCGACCTCGGCCAGGGTGACCCGGCGGGCGGAGCGGGACGCGCCGCTGATCGAGGCCGCCTTGCGCGGCGGCTCGCTCAGGTGCGCGGGATCGAGGGCGAAGAACGGCTCGGGTCCGGCCAGCCGCGGGACGGCCATGTACACGGTCTTGCCGTCCTCAAGCGCGCGCTGGCGCACCGGCCACTGGGCAGAATCCGGGTTGGACTTCACCGGGCCGGCCGCCTGCCAGGCCGGCAGGGCGCGCAGGCGTTCGGCGGCGGCCTCGGCCCCGGTGAAGTTCGGGATGCGCCCGGCAGCACCGGGGAACCGGGCCACCTTCGCCGCCCGCATCGCGTTCCACACCTCCTGCCGCAGGGCCGCCTTGGCGGCCAGCAGGTCAGCCGGGCCGCCGGCGTCGCGGTCGTGCCTGGGTGAGGGACGGGGTGAGGGACGGGCCATGCCGCCCATCCTGCCGCAAGCCGCCATGGACCGGGCGGCCCGTCGGCGTGACCGGCCGGCTAGGGGCGCCGGCGACGGTCAGGCGTTCCGCTCGTCCAGCCGGAAGCCGACCTTCAGCGTGACCTGGAAGTGGCAGCGGCCGTCCTCGATCCGGCCGCGCATGTCGGTGACCTCGAACCAGTCCAGGTTGTGCAGGGTCTTCGAGGCGCGGTCGACGGCGCCCCTGATCGCATCGTCGATGCCTTCGGTGGAGGACCCGACGATCTCGCTGATCGAGTAGATGTTATCCGCCATCGGTGATCCCTTCGCAGTGGGCCTGCCCGGCTGCCTACCCCGCAGCCCGGGCTCTGTCACCTGCTCCGGGGGATCAAGGGTTCAGGGGGATCAAGGGCTCAGGCCGCCCGCAGCGCACGCGGAACCCAGTGCCCGCGCCCGGTCCGCCGGACGCTCGCGACGGCCTCGGAGCGCTGCGCCCGCCGGGAGCGGCGGACATGCGCGGCGCGCCGGCCCGCGACCACGTGCGCGTACTGGTCCCTGGTCCGCTCGGCGGCGGCGGCCTGGATGATCGCTGGATGCATGGTGTCCTCCTCGGTCTCGGGCCTTGCTGGCCACAGTTAAGACCGCGGCGGGCGCGCGATCTCATCGGTGCGGAGCGACGATTCCCGATTGCGACCGCGAACCGCATGTGCCTAGGCTTCCGGTAAGGCAAGTGAGACCTTCGAGGAGCTGAGGTGCCCGGGCAACCACGCACGCGCTGACGCCGGATATCAGACCCGTCATCGCGTGCTGCTCAGATTCGCGGCACGGCGATCCGCCCTCACCTCACTCTCACCAGGAAGTCCGTACCGTGCCTCCATTGCTGCTCGCCTGCCTGGCGTACCTGAGCGTCGCCCTGCCCGGTTCCACCCTCGGCCTGTTGTGGCCCTCGATGCGGCTCAGCCTGGGCCAGCCGGTCGGGGCGCTCGGGATACTGCTCGCTTTCGGGATCACCGCCTCGGTCCTGGCCAGCGCCGCCGCCGGCCGCGTCCGCCTCCGCACCGGAACGCTGGTGGCCGCGGGCACCATGCTGACCGCGCTCGCCCTGGGCGCCGAAGCCCTCGCACCCTCGATGTGGGTGATGACGGCCGGCTTCGTGCTGTTCGGGCTCGGCTTCGGGGCGATAGACACTGCCCTCAACGCGCACGCCGCCCGGCATTTCGGTGCCCGGGACATCAACTGGATGCACGCCAGCTACGGGCTCGGCGCCACCACCGGGCCCTTGCTGGTGCCGGCGCTGCTGAGCGCCGGGCGAAGCTGGCGCCAGGCGTACGGGATCATGGCGCTGGCGCTGGCCGCGCTGGCCGTGGTGCTGACCCTGGCCCGCCGGGGTTGGCAGGCCCCCGCGCCTCCGCCGGCCTGCGCCTCTCCGCCTGCGCCTCTCGCGCCTGCGCCTCTCCGCCGGCCCCGGACCCGCTGCGGCCGTCCGCGCCAACGGCCGCGGTCGTCAGCTCGCTGACCTTCGCCGCCGTCGAGACCGGTATCGAGTCGGGCGCCGGAATCTGGGGCTACCTGTTCCTGACCGCCGGCCGCGGCCTGCCGGGAGCGGCCGCGGGGGTCGCCGTCTCGGCGTACTGGGCGATGATGTTCGCCGGGCGGATCATCCTCGGCCCGGTCGCCGAACGCCTCGGGCCGGCCCGCGTCCTGGCCGCGGCGGTCGCAGGCGTGCCGCTGGGCGCCGCGCTGATGACGGTGCCCGGCCCAGGCGCCCTGGCCGTCGCCGGGCTGATGATCCTCGGCCTGGCCGCCGCCCCGGTCTTCCCGCTGCTCACGCTGGCCACCGGGACCACCCAGATGGTGAGCCTGCAGGTGGCGGCCTCAGCCGTCGGCGGCGCCGCGCTCCCGGCCGGCCTGGGCGCGGCCATCGGCGTCGTCGGCGCGCGGATCCTGGCCCCGTCGCTGCTCATCCTCGGCCTGGCCATGGGCGGCCTCTACGCGCTCTTGTCACGCCGGCCGGGCAGACATCGAGTTGATGCGTAGCCGCCGACGCCCTCGACATCAACCCGCTGATCTGCGGTGCATCCGGCGCCGTAGCCGCCGACGCCCTCCCGATCCCCGCGCCGCCTCCCTGTGCCCCGGTCCCGCCCCTCCTCCTCCTGCCCCTCGCCTTTTCATGATCGTGGCCAGTTTTGGGCGCTATTTGCCGCAAACTGGCCACGATCATGGTTTGCCCTCACGGCAGCAGGAGGATTTTTGCCGTAGTTGGGCTCGCCCAACGTGACTAGCGCGGCGGCCGCCGCCGGAACAGGCTGACAGCTGTCAGAGGACCGCGACCGCTATGAGGCGGGCGGCAGGGTTCCGCCTGAGCTAGCGGGCCCGTCCAGCTTGACGATCGTCATCCCGGCCGTGGCGCCGAGCTCGTCCATCGCGGCCAGCGCCCGGCCCGCCTCTTCGAGTTCGATCACCTGGCCCACCAGCAGGCCAGGCCGCAGCGTCCCGTCCGCGACCAGCCGCATCATCGCCGGGTAGTCGCGGGCGGCCAGGCCGTGCGAGCCGTAGATCTCGAGTTCCCGCGCGACCACCAGGTCCATCGGAAGCGCCGTCGGCCCGCCCAGCAGCAGGCCGACCTGGACGTGCCGCCCGCGGCGGCGCAAGGACCGGACCGAGTTCACCGCCGTGGCAGCCGAGCCGAGCGCATCGATCGAGACGTGCGCGCCGCCCTCGGTGACCTCGCCGATCAAGGTGCCCAGGTCAGAGCCGGCCTTGGCCTCCATGGCCACGTCCGCGCCCAAGTCGCGGGCCCGCTCCAGCGCGGCGGCGGACACGTCCACGGCCACCACGCGCGCGCCGAGGGCCGCGCCGATCATCACCGCGGATAGCCCGACCCCGCCGCAGCCGTGCACGGCCAGCCAGTCCCCGCGCCGCGCCCGGCCGTGCGCGGTCACCGCGCGGAACGCGGTGGCGAACCGGCATCCCAGGCAGGCCGCGGTGACGAAGTCGACGCCTGCGGGCAGCGCCACCAGGTTCGCGTCCGCCGCGTGGACGGCCACGAGCTCGGCGAACGACCCCGGCCCGGTGAATCCAGGCTGGGTCTGCCGCGGGCACACCTGGGCCTCGCCGGCCATGCAGTACTCGCACGTGCCGCAGCCGCAGGCGAACGGCACCGTCACCCGGTCCCCGGCGTGCCACCGGGTCACCGCGGGACCGGCCTGGGTGACCACCCCAGCGAACTCGTGCCCGCCGATGTGCGGCAGCGCGACCGGGTCGTGGCCCTTCCAGGCGTGCCAGTCCGACCGGCACACGCCAGTCGCCCCCACCGCGATGACCACCCCGTCGGCGGGACAGGCCGGCTCGGGGACCTCGGTCAGCACCGGGGTAACCCCGTACCCGGAGTAGACCACCGCCCTCACGAGCCGCCCCCCGCCGCCAGCAGGGAGAGCCCGAGCTCGGAGGCCTGGTAGAGCACGGTCCGCCCGCTGCGCTGCCGGTCGACCAGCCCGCCGCGGCGCAGGACCGCCAGGTGCTGCGAGACCGCGCCCGGCGTGACGCCGAGCCAGGCCAGCGCCGTGGTAGTAGCGGGGGAGCGCAGCGCGCCGAGCAGCCGGGCCCGCGGCGCGCCGAGCAGCGACTCCACCGCCCGCGGGTCACCCGGCCCAGGCCCGCCCGCGTCCAGGCCCGATTCCCACACGGTCGCGGCGCCCCGTGCCGGGTACACCAGCGTCGTCTGGGTGCTCGTGGCCCGCTTGACCGACCACTCCGGCCAGATGAACACGCTCGGCATCAGCACCACGCCGTCCGGCCCCAGCGTGATCTCGTCCGGGCCGGTTTCCGCGTCGCTGAGCAGGAGTCGGCCTGCGGACCAGCGCAGGCCGGGATGCAGGTCGCTGAACAGGGCCCGGGCGCCGCCCCCGGCCAGCAGCCCGGCATGGTAGGCGACGTCGGCGTCGAGCACGGACCTGATCCGCT
Organism: uncultured Actinomycetes bacterium; assembly: GCA_963722275.1. Lineage (GTDB taxonomy): Bacteria > Actinomycetota > Actinomycetes > Streptosporangiales > Streptosporangiaceae > Palsa-504. The sequence continues at coordinate 199,301 of CAVRMX010000010.1, forward strand.
CCCAGTGCGGCACGATGAGCCGGTCGTGGCAGTCAGTGAGCTCGGCCGCGATCTGCTCGAGCGACTCCCGCGGCCGCTCGAGCAGATCGGTGGCGCTGTCCGGCCACGGGCCCGCGCCGAACACCCGGCGCAGGCTGGCCCGCACCGGCTCCTCGGGGGTCGCGCACAGCCGGGCCAGCTCCTCGCCGAAGCCGGGTGCCTTGCCCGGCGGCGCCGGCATGAGGAACTCCGGCCAGTAGGGCAGGTCGGTCGCCACCAGCGGCCACAGCCGGGGCAGCCGCAGCGGCCTGCGGCCGAGCTGGGCGCGCGCCCACCGCACCCAGGGCCGGCTCACCGACGGCGGCTGCGGACGGCTCAGCAGCTGGACGGCCTTCAGCGTCTCGCACAGCGGCGAGATCGCGAACCTGGTCGCGGCCAGGTCCGCCACGTCCAGCTCGAGCACCAGCAGCACGCTTCCACCTTGTCCGGCTCTGCTCACACGCGCCAGGATTTAGCGCATGACTAAAACGTAGCCTGGCCCGTCCCGCTCTGGCCACCCTGGCCAGCATGACGCAGACGATGAGCGGTACCCGGCCGAGGCTGGGGCCGGACTACTGGCGGCTGTGGTGGGCCAACGCGATCAGCAGCACCGGCGACGGCGCGCTCGTGGCCGCGCTGCCGCTGCTGGCCGTGACGATCACCAAGGACCCGCGGCTCGTCTCGGTCGTCACCGCCGCGACCTACCTGCCCTGGATGCTGCTCTCCCTGCCAGCCGGCGCGGTGGTCGACCGCTACGACCGGACCACGCTCATGTGGCGGTCCCAGGCGGTGCAGGCGGCCGTGGTCACGGTCGTCGCGATCCTGGTCGTCTTCCGCCAGGCGGACATCGCGGTCCTCAGCGTCGCCGGCCTGCTGCTCGGCAGCGCCGAGGTCATCTTCAGCAACGCCGCCCAGGCGGTGCTACCCGCCCTGGTCGCGCCCGAACTCCTGGCCAAAGCCAACGGCAGCCAGCAGATCAGCCTGACCGTGGGCGAGTCGTTCCTCGGTCCTCCGGCCGGCAGCCTGCTTTTCGCCGCGGCCGCGGCGCTTCCGTTCGGCCTGGACGCCGCCTCGTTCGCCGGCTCGGCCGCGCTCCTGGCCCGACTACCCAGAACTGGATTGTCCGGAACCGGAATTTCCGGAACCGGCACAGGCCCGAGCTTCCGCGCCCAGATCGCCGAAGGGCTGCGCTGGCTGGCCGGGCACCGCCTGCTGCGCGTGATCGCCGTCCTGCTCGGCGTGTTCAACTTCGCCAACCAGATGGGCCAGGCCATCCTGGTCCTGCTGGCCACCGTGACGCTGCACCTCGACACGCGGGGCTACGGATTCCTGCTGGCGGCGAGCGCCGTCGGCAGCGTGGCCGGCGGTCTGGTGGCGCCGAGGCTGACCCGCCGCCTGGGCATGCTGCCCTCGCTGATTACCGGGGCGGCGATCGACGCCGCCGTCTTCGTCGGCATCGGGCTGGCGCCGGACCCGGCCGTCGCCGCGGTCATGCTGGCCGGCCAGGGTTTCGGCGTCACCATGTGGAACGTCGTCACGGTCAGCCTCCGCCAGCAGATCGTGCCCGCCCGCCTGCTCGGCCGGGTCAACAGCGTCTACCGGATGCTCGGCTGGGGCCTGATGCCGCTGGGCGCGCTGGCCGGCGGCTTCGTCGCGCACATAGCGGGCCTGCGCGCCCCGTACATCGTCGCCGGGATTCTCTGCGGCCTGTCCGTGCTCGCCGCCCTCCCGTTCCTGCTCGCCGCCCGCCAGGATTTACGAAACGAACCAGCTTCTAGTAGTGCTTTGTTAGGTTCAGGCGGCTGCCGGGTTTGCATAGTGATGTCCGGTATGACCCCTCGGGAGATCGCGGGGATCTGGCCCCGGTTGCCGGGTTTCGCCGCAGGGATTCTGGTGGGCTGGCGCGGGAGGATCGGCGGGCCGCCGGGGAGTTGCGGGTGCGCGGGCTGATGGCGGGCGGGGCCGGTGAGGCCAGGCGGGCTCCTGGGCTGCAGGCCCGGCGTCCCGGTCCCGGATTAGCGGGGAGGATCCGGCCTGCGGGGAGGAAAAGGTACCCCAGGGGGGCCCGGATCCTCCCGGTAAGCCATATCCTCCCCGTTAAATGCGGCGCCGGGCAGGTCCCGGGCCCTAGCGGACGGCCGGGCCGCCGCTCGCTCCCGGGCTCACGGGGCCCGTGATGCCAGGCGGACCGGACTTACCCCAGTTACCTGACAAAGCACTACTAGGGCGCGCCCGTCGTGGTCACAGCCGACGTGGTGATCGCGCCCGGCGTGATGGTCACGGTTGGTGAGGTGATCGCGGTCGGGGACGCTGTTCGCGGTGACCGGCGCGGATGGGCTGGGGGAGGAGGACACGGTGACGGTCGGCGAGGCGCTGGCCGAAGGGGACATCGTGACGGTCGGCGAGGCGCTGGCCGAAGGGGACATCGTGACGGTCGGCGAGGCGCTGGCCGAAGGGGACACGGTGACGGTCGGCGACACGCTCGCCGGCGCGGACGTAGTCGGCGGCGCCGAGGTGACCGGGGACATGGTTGGCGACCCGGCCCCAGGATTATGCCCCGAGCTGCCGGTCAGCGCGACGCCAGTGAACGTGCACCCGGTCAGCAGCCCCAGGGCTATCAACGTCACGGCCAGCGGCCGCCAGGCGCGTCGCCGCTTTGGCTGGCTCAGCCCGGGCTGGCGGCGAGTCGGCCAGGGCCGTACCGCCGCGGTCGCCGTAGGCGCGGCATGAGGCGGGGCGGCATGAGGCGGGGCGGCATGAGGCGGGGCGGCATGAGGCGGGACGCCCGCCGTGTCCAGGCTGAAGGTGCGGGTCACCGGCTCGGGCAGCCAGCCCGCCTCCGCCTCGGCCAGCAGCTGCGCGGCGGCGGGCCGCTGGGCGGGATCCTTGGCCAGGCAGCGCTCGATCAGCGGACGCACCTCGGCGGGCAGGTGATCGAGGGCCGGCGGGCTGTAGACCACGCGGTAGACCAGCGCGGGCGTCGACCCGGTGCCGAACGGTCCCTGGCCCGTCGCGGCGAACGCCAGCACCGCGCCCAGGCTGAAGATATCGCTGGGCGGCCCGACCTCCCCGCCTTCGGCCTGCTCCGTCGACATGAACCCGGGGGAGCCGACGACAAGCCCGGTGCGGGTGAGCGCGCTGGCCTCGATGGCCCGGGAGATGCCGAAGTCGATCAAGTGGGGTCCGTCCTCGGCCAGCAGCACGTTCGCGGGCTTCAGGTCGCGGTGCACCACGCCCGCGGCGTGGATCGCAGCCAGGCCTTCGGCTAGCCCGGTGGCCAGAGCCAGCACCGCGGCGGCCGGCAGCGGCCCGTGCTGGCTGATCGCGTCCGCCAGCGAGGGCCCGTGCACGTACGCGGTGGCCAGCCACGGCACCGGGCCGTCAACATCTGCGTCAATCACGGGCGCCGTGTACATCCCGCTCACCGAGCGCGCGACGGTGATCTCCCGCCGGAAACGCTCCCGGAACTCGGGGTCCCGGGCCAGATGAGCGTGGATGACCTTCACCGCCACCGGCCGGCCGCCCGCGGAACGACCAAGGAAAACCTGTCCCATGCCGCCGGTGCCCAGCCGCCCGCGGAGCCGGTACGGCCCGATCAGCTGCGGGTCTCCAGGCTTTAGTTCATGCATCATGCCAATTCCGTCCTTAAGAGGCCTGTCGGCCGCCCGGTTCACAGCCGGGCCTGCCTGCAATCGGCCTTCATGCTTGCGTCCGGGCCGAGGGGATTGCCTGGGGGGATACACCGGGGGAAGTACCGGGTGCCGTGGGTCACGCGCGTTTGCCCTGGCCGCACCGGAAGCAGGGTGGTGCCCCGGACGCGAAGCCCGGGGGGCGCGCTCTCCGGCCCCCAGGCGGGTGATTGACACGGTTCAGCGGGGTAGTAGTAGCCGAGGCAGTAATAACCGATTAATCTAATCGGAAATATCCGATTCACGAGTCTTCCCTGGAGGCCCCGTGCCCATGCCCGACTTCCTGGTGATCGGTGCCCCGAAGGCGGGCACCACCGCGCTGCACGCCGCGCTGGCCCGCCACCCTGGGCTCTTCATGTCGCCGGTCAAGGAGCCGAAGTTCTTCCTGTCCGACGGGCCGCCGCCGACCAAGGGCGGTCCCGGGGACGCGCTGACCTACCGGGAGCACATCTGGCGCAGGCCGGAGTACGAGGCGCTGTTCGACGCGGCCCCGCCCGGCACGTTGCGCGGCGAGTCGACGCCGCTCTACCTGTACGACCGGGGCGCGGTGCGCCGGATCCGCCAGGCGCTGCCCGAGGCCAGGCTGATCGTGGTGGTGCGTGATCCGGTAGAGCGGGCCCACTCCAACTGGACCCACCTGTGGTCGGCGGGCCTGGAGCCGGTCGGTGACTTCGTCCGGGCATGCGCCGAAGAGGAGCGCCGGATCGCGGCCGACTGGGCCAGCTTCTGGCACTACACCGGGCTGGGCCGGTATGGCGAGCAGCTCGAGCACCTGTTCACGCAATTCCCGCGCGAGCAAGTCCTCGTGCTGCGGTACCGGGTGATGGTCGACGAGCCCGTGCAGACCCTGGACCGGATCTGCGCCTTCCTCGGAGTCGCGCCGGGGGTGCTGGCCCAGATACCGCGGCAGAACGTCACCTCCCACCCGGAATCGACGCTTGGGCACCGGGCGGTGGGCCTGGCCCAGCGCGCGGGCAGCGCGGTCGGCAGCGTGATCCCCGGCCTCACCGCCGCCACCCTGACCGGCCCGCTCGAGCGCTACCTTCAGCGGCATAGCCGCGAGCGCCAGCCGCTGAGCTGGGAGCAGCGCCAGGAGCTCATCCCGCGGTTCGAGCCCGACATCAAGCTCCTCGAGCACGTCCTCGGCGAGAGCTTCCGGGACTGGATCATGCCCAGGGAACGGTCAGGCGGCATGGTCGGCGCCCGGCCAGCCGGCCAGGGCCAGGCCAGGAACGGCCGTCCTGACCTTAGCGGAGCCCTCAGCGGGGATAGCGGAGCCCTCAGCGGGGATAGCTGAGCCCTCAGCGGGGATAGCTGAGCCCTGAGCCGGGATAGCTGAGCCCTCAGCTCGGATAACACAGTTCCGTGAGGAGTGCGTGTGATCCGTCCGCCCTGGTCATCTCGTAGTAGAGCCTGTGCCGGCCGTCCGGCAGCGGCACGATGTCCAGGTACCGCAGGCCTCCGCCGCGGTAAGGCGAGGAGGCGAGCGGCTCGGCGCTGACCGGGGTCAGCGCCGCCGCGTCGGCCCCGGTGGCGACTCCGGTCCGCTCCTCGTAGTTCTCCGCGGCGCTGGCCCGCCCGTCGTAGTAGGCCGGTGACCGTGTCCGCGTCGAAGCGCACCGCGCTGACCCGCGTGCCCCGGGAGTCCCACTGGCCCGGCGTACCGCTCAGCGCGGTGCCGTGCCACGTCCAGGCCAGGCCGTCGGCGCTGGTCGCGTACTCGGTGGTCATCTGGTCGGTCTGCTCCGGATCGCCCAGCGGGTGGCAGGATGCCCACAGGTGCCACAGGCCGCCGTGGTACACGATCACCGGGTCTTTCACGCCGGTCTTGGCGTCGCCGGGCAGCACAGTCTGCCGGTCCCTGGTGTCGAACTCGGCCGGGTGCGCGGCCTCGGTCATCTCCACCCGCCAGTGCTTGGTGCCCGTGGTCGCACAGCTCAGGTACAGCCGCCAGCGTCCCTCGGGCGTGCGGACCAGGGCGGGCCGCTCCAGCGACTCGGTGGCCATGTCCTCCTTGCCGATGGTCAGCAGCGTGTCGAACCGCTCGCCGTCCGCCGAGCGCGCCACCGCGACCGCGTAGCCGCGGCCCCGGCCGATGGGCCGCCTGAGCCGGTAGGCGAGGAAGATCTCGCCGTCGCCCGCTACCGCGCACGGCGCTCCCGACCAGTACCCGGGGCCGCTGCCGGGCGGTTCGGCAGCCACAACGCCGTGATCGGGCCTGGGCAGCAACATAGAGTCTTCTCCTTTATTCACATCGGAATAATAGATAATACTAGGAACCCGTCCGTTCGGATCTTAGCGGGATACAGTCTTGCCTGGCCCTGCTCGACGGACTGGAGGCAGATGCATGAGTTCCGGCACGATGCGCGCCGCTGCCGGCGACCAGGCCTGGCTCGCAGCCGCGTCATCGCCAGGCTCAGCACCGGCGGGATCGCCCACCTGCGCCGGCCGTGATGACCATCGTGTTGACCGCCGTCATCACGCTGGTGGCGCGCGGAATCCTCGCCGAGCCCCGCCCGCCGTCGGGCCGCTCGAGAACGCCGCCGCGGTGCATCAGGCGATCGCCGCGCCCCGGCCAAGACCGTGCTAGCCGTCTCGCCCTGAGGATCACGTCATGCCGCAGCCTTACCCCCATGGGGAACTGGTCATCGTCATCGACTGCTCGGACCTGGACCGGACGGCACGGTTCTGGTCCGAGGTGCTGGGATACACGTCCGGCCAGGGCGGCCACGCGTCCTACCGCAGCCTCCAGCCGGAAAGCGGCGCCGGGATCGACGTGCTGCTGCAGCGGGTGCCCGACGTCAAGCGCCAGAAGAACCGGCTGCACCTGGACCTGCGCACGCCTGACCTCGAGACCGAGGTCAGGCGAGTCCTTGATCTGGGGGCGACGCTGCTGACCAGCCAGCCCGTCGCGGAGGACGGCTGCTCCTGGCACATCCTGGCCGATCCCGACGGCAACGAATTCTGCGTGCTCCAGCCGCCTGGTCTCCCGCCTGCCCCCTGAGGATTCCGACCGGCGTCAGCGAGCAGGAGCGTGCTGGAGCGAGCAGGAGCGTGCTGGAGCGGGCAGGATCATGCGTATGAGCGTGAACCTGAACCACACCATCGTCTCGTGCCGCGACCAGGCCCGGTCGGCGGCGTTCCTCACCGGCATCCTGGGCCTGCCGCCGGCCACCCGGTTCGGGCATTTCCTGGTGGTCGAAGCCGACAACGACGTGTCACTGGACTTCGCGGAGACCAGCCACGAGATAACCGCCCAGCACTACGCGTTCCTGGTGGGGGAGGAGGAGTTCGACGCCGCCTTCGCCCGGATCCGCGCACAGGATGTGCCCTACTGGGCCGATCCGGGGCGGAGCCAGCGCGACACGATCAACCACCGGGACGGTGGCCGCGGCGTGTACTTCGCTGACCCCGACGGTCACCTGCTCGAGCTCCTCACCCGCCCGTACGGCAGCGGCGCCTAGCGCTCAGTAACCTCCCGCCGACGTGGGCGAGGAGCAGCAGCCAGGCGCCGGCTCAGGGCGTGAGCTCCAGGTAGGACACCCCAGGCATCGGCAGCTCGAAGGCCAGCTCGAGCAGGCCGCCGGCGGCCCGGGCCCGGGCCGGCGGTACCAGCTCGTCCAGCGTGTTCAGCTCGCGCAGCGCCCCCCACTGGCCGCCCCGGGGCCAGGCGGCGCCGTCCCGCAGCTTCTCCCAGGCCGGGACGATGTTGGAGTGCTCGGCGTCGATGCGGTAGTGCCGCACGGTGTGCGACGCGCCGGCCGGCAGCCGCACCCGCAACAGCACCTCGCGGTCCAGCCGGGTATCCCCGCCGATCTTGCCCTGGTCCAGGGTGCCGTTCCAGACCAGGATCCCGGTGCGCCCGTCGTCGTGCCGCGCGGCCAGCGCCTCGACCAGGCCGCCGGCCCCGTCGCCGCGCAGGGCCACCGGCAGCCGGTGCCGCCCCAGCCCGGCGAGCAGCCGGAGCGCCCAGTAGCGAGGCTTGCGCAGGTTCCCCACCGACAGCAGCCCGAACCCGCCGTGGAACAGCTCCGGCGGCGCGCCAAGCTCCTCGAAGTGGTCCGAGGCGACCCAGTGCGACAAGGCCCCGACCCGGTCCAGCGCCGACGCCATGCCGCGGAGCAGGAACGCCGCGGCGAAGACGGTGTCGCCGACCCGGTTGAAGTGGGTCGGGGTAGTGCCCCATTCTGTCCACCAGACCGGGAGCTCCCCGGCCCGCAGGTCGACCGGCACGTTGCCGTAGACGTGCGAGGACAGGAAGTCCAGCGGCGCGCCCGAGGCGGCCGTGTGCGCCAGCAGCTCGCGGGTCCAGGCCGCCGCCGCCGACGCGGGCCCGCCGACCCGCAGCCCCGGGTGCACGGACTTGACCGCGCGCGCGGACACGTCGTACAGCCGGAAGTACTCCTGCTGGGTGCCGGACCAGAACACGTCCAGGTTCGGCTCGTTCCATACCTCGAACGCCCAGCGGTCCGTGACCTCGTCCGCGCCGTACCGCTGGACCAGGTGGCTGGCCAGGGCGGCGCACAGGTCCCCCCAGCGGTCCCAGTCCGCGGGCGGGGAGATGACCGCCTGGTAGCTGAACACCGTCCGGTCCGGATCGCGGGCCAGGTCGCGGGGCATGAAGGAGAGCTCGACGACCGGCCGCAAGCCGAGGCTCATCAGCTCGTCGTACACCCGGTCGACGCCGCTGAAGTCGGGCGGCCTGCCCTGCCGGTAGACCCCGAGGTCGTCGCAGAGGATGCCGTGCGCCCGGACGGCCCGGACGCCGAGCTCGTCCCTGGCGATCCGCAGCGCCTCGCGCAGCTCGGCGCCGATCGCCCGCCCGCCGGTTCGCTCCCGGCTCAGCAGGTAGCTCAGGTGCTCCGAACCGATCATCGGCTGCCACGGCCGGTCCAGCGGGCCGGCGACCTCCTCGCCGACATCGGCCGTCACCACGCCGCCTCCGCCCGGCAGCGGCGCCGCCGCGACCGGCGCCGACAGCGTCCCGCCCGCGGCCAGCGCCGGCCGCGTCCCGTCCGCGACCGCCGCCACCGCGTAGTAGGCCACGCTGCCGTCGCCCGTGGTGTCGGCGTACGGCCCGGCCGGGACCGCGAGCACGTCACCGCCGCCGTGGTCGAGCGGCTCGAACGGGCCCTCCGCCCGGGCGGCCCGGTGCACCAGGTAGCCGGCCGCGCCGGGCACCGGCTCCCAGTCCAGCGTCACGTGCCCCCGGCCGGGCTCCGCACGGAGCGCGCCCGGCGGCGGCAGGTCCGGTCCTTTCATCCCGAACGGACCGTGGTTCCAGCCCTCGCTCACCTGTCAGCCGGCAATCAACATCGTCTCCATCGACAGGTACGTGTGCGCGGCCCAGGACACCGGGTCGCGCGCGAAGTCGCGCTGCAGCGCGCGGTTGTCCAGGGCGTTGTCCAGCGCCGCCATGATCATCGACTGGTCGAGGACCAGGTCCCGGTGGCCGACCGCCCCGGTGACGGGATTGACCGCGTCGAAGAAGCCGTCCGCCCCGTAGACGCCCGGGTAGCGGGCGCGCAGCGCGGAGATGTTGGCGTAGGCCTGCTGCGGCGCGACGTCGAGCGCGAGGAAGGACGCGTGCGGCGTGACGACGTCCTCGGTGGCGCAGCCGTGGCACTGCGAGAGGCCCTCGTTCGGGTGGCTGGCGTTCGCGCCGGTCCCGTAGTACGGGAAGGCCAGGCCCTCGACGCCGTACCCGCCGTACCCGCCGGTGTCATCGGGCGTGCTCGACGGGGACATGCCCCAGACCGGATAGTGCAGCTGCTGCGTCGCGTACTTGATCTGCACCTGGGCGGTGCGGGCGTCGGCGAGCCCGAAGCTGCGCGTCCCCCAGCTGGTCTCCGGCACGATCTCGTTCGGCATCAGCCCCTCGAACATCCCGCCGGAGTAGGTCGGGATGAACGTCAGGTCCGAGCCCGGGTAGGTGTAGTGCCCTTCCCACACCGGGAACTGCTGCCCGGACTGGGGGTCGGTGTAGGTCTGCCAGGAGCCGGCCATCGGCCACTGCCCCTGCCAGGAGAAGTCGGGGTCGCTGGCCTGGCAGTCGGCGAACGGGGCCGGCGGCGGCAGTTCCCGCCAGCTGCGCCACCACACGTTGCCGGGCATCTGGTGCAGGCCCATGCCGATGTAGGCGGAGATCCGCGGATCGCTGTACAGCGCGCCGTTGTGGTAGTAATGCGTCCAGTTGTCGCCCTGGTCCGGCGGGAGCCCGACGTAGTACCCGCCGAACATCTGGCCGGTCGGCTGATTCCCGGTGATAGCCGGGTTGACGTTGCAATGCGTCTCGGCCCGGTTGTCGTAGAACAGGCTGAAGTTCATCGGCGCGATCAGGCTGTCCACCAGGTGGCTGAGCTCGGGCATGGCCTGCCGGACCACGATCAGCCCGGAGGCGTACCAGCCGTTGTCCACGTTGGAGATGAAATAGCAGTTGTCGAACGCGGGGGTGGTCTCGGTGCAGTCACCCTGGCCGGGGTTGGTCAGTACGTTGCCGTTGGTGGTGTCGTACCACTGGTACAAGAAGCCGTTGTCCCGCTTCAGGTGCGACACCTCGGTAAGGGTGGCCTGGATCCTGGCGCGGGCCTGCGGCTCGCTGATCAGGCCGAGGTCCCGGGCCGAGACCACGGCCCACAGGTACACCCCGATGTTGGCGGCCGAGGTGTACCGGCCGTAGCTGGTGGGGGTGGCCGAGCCCCCGGCGAAGGTGATGTTGTCCATCGGCAGGCTGGTCGCCTGGTCCACGTCCGCGCCGTAGAACTTCCAGGTGTCGCGCGCGATGGCCAGCAGGCTCGCCCGCTGCGACGAGCTCAGCCCGCCGTAACTGCTGACCTGGGACCCGCCGGCCGCGCGGGCCGTGCCCGGGGCCAGCAGCGCGACCACGACCACCATGACGGCGGCCCACCAGTATCTCCGCGCCCTGCTCATCTGTTGCCTCCTCATTCCGGGTCCCTTAATTGAGCACACCCGCAGCTGCCCCTGAGCTCGAGGCGGACGGGCAGTTCGACCGTCCGCTGCGGCAGCACGGCGCCGTCGATCCGATCCTTGAGCATCATCACCGCGGTGTCGCCGAGCGCCGTCATCGGCTGCACCACGGTGGTGAGGCTGGGCCGCAGGTGCCGCCCGAGCCGGATCCCGTCGAACCCGGTCACCGCCACGTCACCGGGAACGCTCAGGCCCGCGTGCTGCAGCGCCGCCATCACCCCGATCGCCGTCTGGTCGTTGGCGCACACCAGCGCGCGCGGCATCCGCCCGGTGCCGATGATCCGCTCGGCGACCCGCCGGCCGCCCGCGGTGGTGAAGTCGCCGTAGTAGACGAGCAGGTCGTCGCGCTGGCTGGCGAGCCCCGCGGTGGCCCGCCGGAACCCGTCGAGCCGGCAGGCCGAGTCCGGCGAGTCGGGCGGCCCCGCGATGAAGCAGATGTCGCCGTAGCCGTGCACGTCCGCCAGGTGCGCCGTCACCTGGTAGGCCCCGGTCTCGTTGGCCACGGCCAGGAAGTCGATGGCCCGGCCCGCCCGGTCCTCGTCCGGGTCTTCCTCGGTGGCCAGCAGCACGACCGGGATGCGCGTAGCGACGTGGCCGATCATCGCCAGCGGCGCGGTGCGGGCCAGGACCACGAGCCCGTCGCACCGTCCCGCGATGCTGAGCACCAGGCCGCTGTCGTCGCGGTGGTGGCTGGCCGCGATGAGCACCGCGTACCCGCTGCGCCGGGCGGCCCGTTCCATGCCCCGGATCACCTCGTCGTACCAGTACGCCGCGTCGCCCTCGTCCTCGTCCAGGTCGGGGAAGCACAGCCCGAGCACGCCGGTGCGCCGCGCGGCCAGGTCCCTGGCCGCCCCGCTCGGCACGTAACCGAGTTCGGCGACCGCGGTGAGCACCTTGTCCCTGGTCCCTGGGAGCACGCGCTCGTACCCGGCCAGCACCCGCGACACCGTGGCCGTCGATACCCCCGCCAGCTGCGCCACCTCGTAGACGCTCGGCTTGTCCCGCATCGGGGCGGCATCCTCTCATGTATGCGCATATGTACGCGCATACATGAGCATGATCCGACATCCGGGCGGGCTGAAGACTTACCGGGGTGCTGTTATCGATTTGTTATAAGACGCCCCGTCGTCATAGCCCCGGTGCCGTTCCCGGATCGCTAAGGGCCCTCATCCGCGCCTGAGGCCGGCCAGCAGCCGCCAGCCGAGCAGGAACAGGCCGAGGAACGCCAGCGCGACCAGGATGAACGCGAACGCGGTGCCCTGCCCGGACACCACCCGCAGCACCATGCCCAGGGCCACCGCGCCGAGCCAGGCGCTCACCCCGGCCGGCCAGAGCCCCGCCGGGCGCCGCCAGGCCCGCGCGGCCAGCCAGCCGCCGGCCAGCCCGGCCAGGAACGGCCACGCCGTCGACGCGATCCCCGCCAGGGTCTCGCCCTTGGTGTGGCTGGCCCGGCCGATGATCACGAACACCAGCACGCAGCAGCAGTCGAGGATCACCGCGAGCCGGGCCGAGCGCATGCGCCCACCCTAGCGATCAGCGCTGCGGCTCGACGATCGCCTTGAGCCCGGTGCGCCGGGCCGCGGCCCCGAACGCCTCCCGGACCTCGCCCAGGCCCGACCGGCTCGTCACCACCGAACCGAGGTCGACCACCCCCCGTTCGGCCAGGCTGATGGCCCGCGGGTACACCTCGTTCATCCGCCGCACCATGGCGATCGTCAGCCCCTTGCGCCGCGCGTGCGAGGCCCCGAACCTGATGGCGTCGTCGCCCGGGATGCCGGCCAGCACCACCCGCCCGCCCGGCCGCACCGAGGCCATGGCCAGCCCGACCGCCTCGTCGTTCCCCGCCGCCTCGAACGCCACGTCCACTCCCGCGTCGTCCAGGGAGTCGCGGACCTGGTCCGCCCCCAGCCGCGCGGCCGCCGCCCGCCGGTGCGCCAGCGGCTCGACCGCCAGCACCGAACGCGCGCCCGCCGCCTTGAGCACCTGGATGAGCAGCAGCCCGACCGGCCCGCAGCCGATCACCGAGGCCGTCCCGGCGAACGGCAGGTGCCCCAGGTCGGCGCAGTGGATGGCCACCCCGAGCGGCTCGAGCATGGCCCCGTCCGCGTCGGGCACCCGGTCCGGCAGCGGATGCAGCAGGGCCGTCGGCCAGGCCATGACCTCGCGCAGCATGCCGTCGGTGTCGCCGTGGCCGGAGAACTTGATCCGGTAGCACAGGTTCCGGTAGCCGTCCCGGCAGGCCCGGCACGTCTCGCACGGGATCGCCGGGTCGATCGCCACCCGCTCGCCGCGCCGCGGCCCGCCGGCGATCACCCCCGCGCCCTCGTGGCCGAGCACGAGCGGGTGGGTGAGCTTGGCGTCGCCGATCGCGCCCTCGTCCCACCAGTGCAGGTCAGAGCCGCAGATGCCGACCGCCGTGACCCGGACCAGGCTCATCCCGGGCTCTGCCTCCGGCGTCGGCTCGTCCGCCACCCGCAGGTCGCCTACCGCGTGAAGTCTCGCTGCGCGCACCCGTTCTTCCTCTCCTCGGCGTCATGTCCATTTTTATCCCGAACGGGCGGGCTATATCGGTTCTGCGCCAGCTCCGCGCTTCCGGTGGTGAGGCGCCCGGGCCGGTTGACAAGACGGCGAAACCAGTGATCCCCGGGGGCAGCCGGGGATCACTGGCTCGGAACGGGCTTGCAGGGTTGCCCGTTCCTAGGCGGCAGGGCCGCTGGCTAGGGTCACGTTGGTGGTCTGCGACTGGCCGTCCTGGTCCACCCAGGTGACCGAAATCGAGTCGCCGGGGTGCTGCTTGACCAGCACGTGGGCGATGTCCTGGGCCGTGGCGACCGACTGGCCGTCGACCGAGGTGATCACGTCCCCCGCGGTCAGGCCAGGCGTTGGCGGCCGGAGAGCCAGGCACGGTGCCGGCGATCGTCACGCCAGCTGAGCTGCTGCCCTGGCTGCCGCCGAAGCCCCCGAAGCCGCCGGAATCCCCGAAGCCGCCGGAACCTCCGAAGCCGCCGGAACCTCCGAAGCCGCCGGAACCGCCGACGCCGCTGCCCGAGCCCTGGCTCGCGGGCTGGGATTCCACGCCGAGGAAAGCGGTGGCGCCGATGTGGGTAGTGGCCGAACTGGTGCCGGCCTCGATCTGCCTGGCGATCGTGGTCGCCTCGTTGATCGGGATCGCGTAGGCCTGCTCCGCGGGCTGGCCGGACTGCGACTGCAACTGGGTCCCGGAAGAGGCCGCGGTGTCCATGCCGATCACCTCGCCGTAGGCGTTGACCAGCGAACCGCCCGAGTCGCCCGGCTGGATGTTCGCATTGGTCTCGATCAGCCCGGTCAGCTGCTCGCTGTTCCCGGACCCCTCGTCCGATGCGGTGATCGACTGGTTCAGGTCGGTGACGGTGCCCGCGGCGACCGACGGAGTGCCGCCCTTGCCCCCGGCGTTGCCGAGCGCGGTCACGCTGTCACCCGTCTTGACCGCGGAGGAGTCGCCCAGGCTGGCGACGGTGAGGCCGGACGCGTTCTGCAGCTGAATCACCGCGACGTCATGGCTGGCGTCGTACCCCACGACCTTGGCCGTGTAGGTGCGGCCGTTGCCGACGTCGGTCACCTTGATCGACGTGGCACCATCGATCACGTGGTTGTTCGTCAGCACCTCGCCGTTCGAGGTCAGCACGATGCCGGTGCCGGCCGCGGTGGCCTGCTCGTCACCGAGCGTGGATACCACGTCAACCAGCCCGGGGTCCACCCGGGACGCGATCTGGCTGGCGGAGAGCATGGTCTTGGAGGTGGCGGTGGCCATGGTCACCGAGCTCGGGTGCAGGCCGACGATCAGTCCGCCCGCGGCGGCCCCCGCCATGAGGGCGGCGGCGCCGGTGATGACCAGGCCGCGCTTGTGGTTGCTGCGCGGCGGCGGCGGCGGTTCGGTAGTGAAGCCGTATCCAGCGCCATAACCCGGTCCACCCGGATAGCGGGCTCCGCCGGCGTAGGCAGCGGGGCCCGGTCCGGCCGGATAGCCTTGGTTGTCCGGGCGCTGTTCTGAATCGTTAGGGTCGTAGGTCTGGCTCATGGTTTTGCCCTCAGCTTCGTGCCGCACCGCGGCTTCGTCCTTCCGTTACGTTGTGATAATCGGTTCCGGACCTGGAGAAGAGCCGAGGGTGACCCGCTGGTAAGCCGTAAGTTTCCTGAAGGCTTGCTTAAGACGTTCAGGTTGGCGGGTTCGCGTTCCGCGCTGTCTTCTTGGAGCCGCGGTGACTTCCCGGCGAAAGTTCTGTGACTTCTTGGTTCTGAGCGGGCCCAAGGGGACACCCCTGGTAGGGGACAATTACCCCATGGACCCCACCTGGATAGTTCGGCTGGACGCACCGGGAGATGGCCCCCGGCTCGCAGTCAAGGACTGCATCGACATCGAGGGCCTGCCCACCACGGTCGGCTGCCAGCTGATCGCGGAGCAGGCCAGCCCGGCGGCCAGGGACGCGGCCGTGGTGGCGGCGGCCCGGCGGGCCGGGGCGCGGATCGTCGGCAAGACCAACCTGGCCGAACTGTGCTGGTCGGCGAGCGGGGTGAATCCGTGGTCGGGCACGCCGGTGAACCCTGCGGATCCCCGGCGGCTGCCTGGCGGGTCGTCGAGCGGCTCGGCGGTGGCCGTCGCTTCGGGGGAGGCCGACGTGGCCCTCGGCACCGACACCGCGGGCTCGGTCCGGATCCCGGCGGCCTGCTGCGGGATCGCGGGCCTGAAGACCACCTGGGGCCGGGTACCGGTCGAGGGCGTGTATCCGCTGGCTCCGTCCCTGGACGTGGTGGGCCCGCTCGGCGCGGACGTGGCCGCGGTCGAACTCGGGATGCGCCTGATCGAGCCGGGCTTCGCGGCCGGGTCCTGCGAGCTGTCGGTCGGCCGGCTGCGGCCGGAGGTTGACATCGACCCGATGACCGACGCCGCGGTCGACGCCGCGCTGGCCGCGGCCGGACTGCGGGTCACCGACGTCACCGGGTTCGGGTTCCGGGCCGCGAACGGCGCGGGGAACGTGCTCATCGACGTGGAGGCCTACCAGGCGAACGCGCACCTGCTCCCGCAGCTTGACCGGCTCAGCCCGCAGATGCGGCGCAACATGGCCGAGTCGGCCGCGGTCACCGCTGATCAGCGCGAAGCCGCCGGCCGGACCAGGCAGGAGACGCGCGACTGGTTCGCCGCCGCGCTGGACCGCCATCGCGTTCTGGCCCTGCCGACCCTGGTGGGCGCGCCGCCGCTGCTCGGCGAGCGCGGCATGTCGCTCACCGTGCTGACCGTGCCGGCCAACATGACGGGCCTGCCGGCCTTGGCCCTGCCCGTCCCCGGCGGCCCGGCCGGGCTTCCCGCTTCGCTGCAGCTCATCGGGCCGCCCGGCGGCGAAGAACAACTGGTCGCCCTCGGCCGCGTCATCGAGGCCGCGCTGAGTTGAATTCCGCGGGGCAGTCAGGCCGTGAACCGGATCACGCCGGCCTTGGCCACCGCGTACTCGGGTGAGTCGTGGCTGGCCGTGCCCAGCCCCGCGGTCGAGGCGATGTTGATGATCGCACTGACATTTCCGGGAGCAGGCATTTCCGCGGAGCAGGTAAGAATGACCATAACGGAGGGAGTCGCCGATGAGCGCGCCAGCGGATACGCAGAGCGTCGCCTGGTCCGAGGCCGCACTGCGAGGGTTCCTGCACGGGCTGCCCGGGGTGGACCGGGTGGGGGCTGAGGCGCGCGCGGCCATGCTGGCCAGCCGGTCGATCAAGACCACGGCGAAGAAGTGGGCGCTCGACGCCGCCATCTCGATGATCGACCTGACCACGCTGGAAGGCCAGGACACGCACGGCAAGGTCCGCGCGCTGTGCGCCAAGGCCAAGCGCCCCGACCCCGCCGACCCGACCGCGCCGATGGTCGCCGCCGTCTGCGTGTACCCGGACCTGGCCCACGTCGCGGCGGCCGAGCTCAAGGGCAGCGGCGTGCACGTGGCCAGCGTGGCTACCGCGTTTCCCAGCGGGCGGACCAGCCTGGACGTCAAACTGGCCGACGTGAAGTACGCGGTCGCGGCCGGCGCGGATGAGGTGGACATGGTGATCGACCGCGGCGCCTTCCTGGCCGGGCGCTACCAGCAGGTCTTCGACGAGATCACCACGGTCAGGCAAGCCTGCGGCGCGGCTCACCTCAAGGTGATCCTGGAGACCGGCGAGCTGGTCACGCTGGACAACGTCCGCCGCGCGTCGTGGCTGGCCATGCTGGCTGGCGCCGACTTCATCAAGACCTCGACCGGGAAGGTGGCTCCGGCCGCCACGCTCCCGGTGACCCTGGTCATGCTGGAGGCCGTGCGCGACTTCCGCGAGACGCACGGACGGCAGGTCGGCGTCAAGCCGGCCGGCGGCATCCGTACCGCCAAGGACGCCCTGCGCTACCTGGTCCTGGTGAACGAGACGGCGGGGGAGGACTGGCTGGATCCGCGCTGGTTCCGCCTGGGTGCATCCAGCCTGCTGAACGACCTGCTCATGCAGCGGTCCAAGATGGCCACCGGCCGCTATTCGGGTCCTGACTACTTCACCCTGGACTGACATGCCTAAGTTCGAGTACGCACCAGCGCCGGAGTCGAGGTCCATCGTCTCGCTGCGCGAGTCCTACGGGCTCTTCATCGACGGCGAGTTCAGCCCGGGCGTGGACGGACGCGCGTTCAAGACCATCTCGCCCGCCACCGAGGAGGTCCTGGCCGAGGTGACCGAGGCCGGACCCGCCGACGTGGACCGCGCGGTGACCGCCGCCCGCAAGGCCTACGAGCACACCTGGTCGCAGCTGCCGGGGAAGGAACGGGCCAAGTACCTGTTCCGGATCGCCCGGATCGTCCAGGAGAAGGCCCGTGAACTCGCCGTGCTCGAGTCGCTCGACAACGGCAAGCCCATCCGCGAGTCGCGTGATGTCGACATCCCGCTGGTCGCGGCGCACTTCTTCTACCACGCCGGATGGGCCGACAAGCTGGAGTACGCCGGCTACGGCCCGGCGCCGCGTCCGCTCGGGGTGGCCGGCCAGGTCATCCCGTGGAACTTCCCGCTGCTGATGCTGGCCTGGAAGATCGCGCCCGCGCTGGCCTGCGGCAACACGGTGGTGCTCAAGCCGGCCGAGACGACGCCGCTGACCGCGCTGGCCTTCGCGGAGATCTGCCAGCAGGCCGACCTGCCGCCGGGTGTGGTCAACATCGTCACCGGGGCAGGGGAGACCGGCCGCGCCCTGGTCACCCATCCCGGCATCAACAAGGTCGCGTTCACCGGCTCCACCGAGGTCGGCAAGGAGATCGCCCGCGCCTGCGCACCTTCGCGCAAGAAGGTCACCCTCGAACTGGGCGGGAAGGCCGCCAACATCGTGTTCGAGGACGCGCCCGTGGACCAGGCGGTCGAGGGCATCGTGAACGGCATCTTCTTCAACCAGGGCCACGTCTGCTGCGCGGGCTCGCGGCTGCTGGTGCAGGAGTCCGTCTACTCCGAGGTGCTGGCGTCGCTGCGGCGGCGGCTGGCGACCCTGCGGCTCGGCGACCCGCTGGACAAGAACACCGACGTGGGCGCCATCAACTCCGCCGCCCAGCTGGCCAAGATCCGCGAGCTGTCCGAGGTCGGCGAGGCGGAAGGCGCTCAGCGCTGGTCGCCGCCGTGCGAGCTGCCGGTGAAGGGCTTCTGGTTCCCGCCCACGGTGTTCACCGGGGTGTCGCAGGCGCACCGTATCGCGCGGGAGGAGATCTTCGGTCCTGTGCTCTCGGTGCTGACGTTCCGGACCCCGGCCGAGGCGGTGGAGAAGGCCAACAACACGCCGTACGGGCTGTCGGCCGGCGTCTGGACCGAGAAGGGGTCGCTGATCTTGTGGATGGCCTCCCGGCTGCGGGCCGGGGTGGTGTGGGCGAACACGTTCAACAAGTTCGATCCGACGTCGCCGTTCGGGGGCTACAAGGAATCCGGCTACGGCCGGGAAGGCGGCCGGCACGGGCTGGAGGCGTACCTCGATGTCTGACACCGCCGCGCCCGCCCGCATCGCCGTGCGGAAGACGTACAAGCTGTACATCGGCGGGGCCTTTCCCCGCTCGGAGAGCGGAAGGTCCTACGTGGTGACCGACCACAAGGGCGGGTTCCTGGCCAACGCGGCCCTGGCGTCCCGCAAGGACGCACGGGATGCGGTCTCGGCCGCTCGGAAGGCGTTCGGCGGCTGGTCGGCAGCCACCGCCTACAATCGCGGGCAGGTGCTTTACCGGGTCGCCGAACTGCTGGAGGGCCGCCGCGCGCAGTTCGCGGCCGAGGTGCGCAGCGCCGAGGGGCTCACGGCCCGGCAGGCCGAGGCGGTGGTGGACGCGGCCATCGACCGCTGGGTCTGGTACGCCGGCTGGGCGGACAAGCTCCTCCAGGTGCGCGGGGCGGCCAACCCGGTGGCCGGGCCCTACTTCAACTTCTCGCTGCCCGAGCCGACCGGCGTGGTGGCGGTGATCGCGCCGGAAGCCTCCAGCCTGCTCGGCTTCGTCTCGGTGGTCGCGCCCGCGGTGGTCGGCGGCAACACGGTGGTGGCGGTGACCAGCGAGCGCTTCCCGCTGCCCGCGGTCTCGCTCTCCGAGGTGCTGGCGACCTCCGACGTGCCGGGCGGCGTGATCAACGTGCTGACCGGGCGCACGGCTGAGATCGCGCCCTGGCTGGCCTCGCACATGGACGTGAACGCCATCGACCTGTGCGGCGCCTCCGGCGAGCTCGCCGACGACCTGGCCGTCGCCGCGGCGGAAAACCTCAAGCGGGTCGTCAAGGCCGGCGAGGAAGACTGGACGCTGACGCCCGGGTTGCAGCGCATGCACGCCTACCTGGAGACCAAGACGGTCTGGCACCCGACCGGTACCTAGGTCCTCGGTCAGCGGGCATGGCGAACGGTGAGCTGGGTAGGAAGCGGTGACGTGTCACCGCGGGAGGAAGAATGCCCACCACCGTTCAGCCGGTCATCGTGACACCCAGCATCCCGCTGCTGCTGGCGTTCTATAAGGCGCTGCTCGGCGCGGTGGAGATCTCCCGCGTGCCCGAGGAAGGCCCGCCGTTCTTCGTAGGACTGCAGATCGGCAACGCCGAACTCGGCGTGGTGGCCGACGGGGACGCTCACATCGACGCCCCGCAGCGGATCTTGCTCAACGTCAACGTCGCCGATTTGGGCGTCGGGGACGTGGCGGGTTTGCTGGAGCACGTGGAAGCCCTGGGCGGCCGGGTGCTCGGCCCGCCGAACGACATGCCCTGGGGGCAGCGCGTGGCCCACATCCAGGACCCGGACGGCAACACGGTCAACCTCACCGAGCCCATCTAGTCCGATAGTCCGAGCGCTCCGCCCGGACCCGGCGTAACCCACCCGTCGGTGACATCCGTCATGCCGATATCAGGATCCCTCGCACTGGGGCGGGCGCGGGTCCGTCCGTAGCGTTGAGGGCATGATGAAAGGCAATCGACGCGACCGCAACCGCAACCGTTTCGGGGCCCTGGCCCTGATCGTGGTGTTCGACATCGCCGGGCCCCTCGCGGCCTACTCGCTGCTGCGCTCGGCCGGGCAGAGCACGGTGTCCGCGCTGGTCCTGAGCGGCGTCTTCCCGGCGCTTGGCGTGGCCGTCGGCTTTATCAGCCACCGGCGCGTCGATGCCATCGGGATCCTCGTGCTGGCCGGCATCGCGGTCGGCACGGTCCTCGGCCTGGTGAGCGGCAATCCCCGGCTGGTGCTGGTCGAGGGCTCGGTGCCCACCGCGGTGTTCGGGCTGCTGTGCCTCGGCTCGCTCTGGGCGAGCCGCCCGCTGATTTACCGGTTCGCGGTCGAGTTCATCGGCGCGGACACCCCGAAGGGACGGGAATTCGAGTCCCTCTGGCGCTACCCCGGATTCCGCCACGTCTTCCGGCTCTACACCGTGGTCTGGGGGATCGCGTACCTGGCCGAGGCCGCGGCCAGGGTCATCATCGTCGAGACGGCCTCGACCTCGACCGCCCTGACGGTTTCCAAGGTGATGCCCTATGCCGTCGCCGCCGCCCTCGTGGCCTGGATGACCGCCTACGGCCGCCGGGCCCGCCGGGAAGGCGAACGGCTCGCCGCCGCCGCATCAGCCGCCGCCGCATCAGCCGCCGGTAGCGCGCCGGGCGACGCCGAACCCGCCGTCCGCGAGGCGCGCGCCGCCGCCTCCGTCAGGTAGTCCGGGAGTTCGGGCGGCTCATGAACGGCATAGCGGACAGGAACTGTCCGCTATGCCGTTTAGCGTCAGCGGCGAAGGAGGTACACCATGGCCATCAATGCAGTTCCCGACGGATACACCACGGTCACGCCCTGGCTCATCTCCCGTGACACGTCCCGCCTCATCAACTACGTCACCAGCGCGTTCGGCGCCACCGAGCTGAGCCGGCTCACCAGCGCCGAAGGCCGCGTCGAGCACGCCGAAGTCCGCATCGGCGACGCGGTGGTCATGATGTTCGACGCCTCGCCCGGCTGGCCGCCCACCCCGGGTTTCCTGCGCCTCTGGGTGGAGGACGCCGACGAGGTGCACCGCCTGGCGGTCGAGGCGGGCGGGACTTCGGTGACCGAGGTGACGCACCTGTTCTTCGGCGACCGCGTGGGCCGGGTGCGCGACCCGCTGGGCAACGTGTGGTGGATCCAGGCCCGGGTGGAAGAGGTGAGCCCGGAGGAGATGCAGCGGCGCCTCGGCGATCCGGTCTTCACCGCGGCGATGCGGTACGTCCAGCAGGCCGACCTCTTCGGCCCAGGCCCCGCCGGACCCAGCTAAGCACCAGCGCTAAGCGTGGTGCGCGCGGTAGTGCGCCGCCAGCACGTCGTCGCCGAAATCGTCCGCCGGGTTCCGCCACGCCGAATGGATGTGGGTGCCGTTTCCCTGGGTGTTGTCGTGCTCGATGAGCAGCGTCGGTCCCTGCACCCGGTAGTAATGCCGGTCCCCGGGTGACGTGCCGCCCGCCCAGGCGAAGGTGAGGTTGTCCATGCCGGCGCGTTCCAGGTCGTGCAGCTGCGCCCCGGCCACCTCGTCGGGCAGCCGCCGCACGAACGCGCCGACCATGGCCGCGAGCGAGTCGAGCTGCGACTGGCTGAGCCCGGACGCCGGGACGCCCTTGGGGCTGGACCGGACGTAGCTGAGGATGTCGCGTTCGTCCTCGCTGATCACGTAGTCCGGCTCGGGCGCGAACACCGGGTCGGGCCGCTCGGTCTCGCCCAGCCGGGGCACCATCCGGGCGGCCAGGTCCGGCGGCGGCCGGTGGTGGATGACCGCGGCCCGCCGCTGGGCGGCGTCGAGCGAGTTCACCAGCCGGAAGCCGAGTTCCTCGTCGTCCGCCAGCGGCGCGAGCAGCCCGTAGGACGAGGGCTGGACGCCCAGCATGCACGGGGTGGGAGAGACGTACCTGCCGCCGGTGACGGTGTAGTTGAGTGACACGTGATGCCCGGCGAACTGCCAGCCCCACACCTGCTCTCCCGGCGAGCCGAACACCTTGAAGCAGTACCGTTCGGGGTTGAACAGATCCGTCAGCGACTCCGGAGCCAGCGCCCGGAGCACGTGCTCCATGGCCATCACCGACACGACCTTGGCGTACGCGGGCATGCTCGTGCCGGTCACGATCAGCTCGTGCGCGAGCCGTCGCTGCTCCTCGCTGAGCGCGCCGATCGGCAGCCCGTCCCGGTCCCGTGCCGGCAGGAACGACCATTCCCGCCGCTCGTCGCCGGAGCCGGAGCCAGATCCGGAGCCGGAGCCGGAGCCGGATCCAGAGCCGAACGCGTAACACGCCCGCTCCCGCTGTCTCGCGGTCAGCGCCCCGAGGAACGCCGAGGCAGCAGCGGCCATCCGTTCGGCCGTCTTCGGTGTCGTCAGCCTTTCCCCGATGTCCATAACCCGATTATTCGCCACCACGCCCACCGAGGGCGAAGATCGCGGCCAGGTAGCAGAACAGCGCCACCGCGGCGGCCAGCGCCATGGCCAGCGACGCGCCGTTGCTCCCGTCGCGCACGAACGCCACCCCGCTGCCCGCCGCCACCAGCACAGCCAGCAGCCCGGCCGAGGTCAGCAGGACCATGAGCCGGTGCCCGGCGCGGATGGACCTGACCAGCGCGCTGATCGACGCCCCGAGGAGCAGCAGCGCGACGATGGCGTGCACCGTCACCGCGCCCTGGCTGAACACCGCCGGCCAGAACGACTTACCCGACGGCAGCGTGACGTACAGGTTCACCGCGGTGCCCAGCCCGAACTGGATCACCAGCAGCACCGCGGCCCCCATGCAGTTCCCGCGCAGCGGACGCAACCCGGCGGTGCGCCCCGCCGCCCGGGCCGGCTGTGTGGTGGTCATGAAAGTTCCTCCCGTAGACGTGTCCCCCCGCGGCCGAACGTAGCCGGGCCCGCGCCCCCGTCGCATCGGGTAAATCGCCCACCTGGGCTAGATTCGGGAGCATGCTCTGGTCACGGACTGCGGAGACGTCCGCGATCGACGGGCTGCTCGCCCGGGCGCGCACCGGCCAGGGTGGCGGCCTGCTGCTCCGCGGCGAGCCGGGGATCGGCAAGTCCGCGCTGCTCCAGTACGCGCGCCAGCAGGCCGGCGGCGCCGCCGTGCTGGCGGCCGACGGCACGGCGGCCGAGTCGGACCTGGCCTACGCCGCGCTGCACCAGCTGCTCGGCCCGCTGCTGCCCGCCGTGGACGGCCTGCCCGGACCGCAGGCAGCGGCGCTGCGGGTCGCGCTCGGCCTGCAGGCCGGCCCGGACGCCCCGGACCCGTTCCTCGTCTCGCTGGCCGTGCTCACCCTGCTCTCGGACGCGGCCCGGCCCGTGCTCTGCCTGGTCGACGACGTGCAATGGCTGGACGCGCCGTCGGCCGGCGTCCTCGCCTTCGTCGTCCGCCGGGTCCGGGAAGAACCGGTCGTGGTGCTGGCCGCCGCCCGGACCGCTCCCGACCACAGCGATCATTGGACCCGAACGGACCTGGTTGACCGCCTCGCCCAGGCCGGGCTGCCCGAACGGGTCATCGGCCGCCTTGCTCCCGACCAGGCCAGCGCCCTGCTGGCCGAGCGGTGCGGTACGGTGGCCGCCCCCGTCCGCGACGCGCTGCTCGCGGCCGCCGCGGGCCACCCGCTCGCGCTCATCGAGCTGCCGGGCACCCTGCGCCCGGCCCAGCTCGCCGGGACCGAGCCGCTGCCCGAGCCGCTCCCGCTGGCCGGGGAGCTCGAGCGCGTGTTCGCGGCCCGGATCGGCCAGCTGGAACCTGGACCGCGCACGCTGGCGCTGCTGTGCGCCTGTTCCGGACGGCTGCCCGCGGTCACCGCGGCGGCCGCCGCCCTCGGCCTGGACGCGGCCGGGCTCGGCAGCGATGCGGCCGGGCTCGATGGCCTGGTCCGGATCGAGGCCCCGGCTGTGGTGTTCGCGCATCCGCTGATCCGTTCGGCCGTATATTACCAGGCCAGCCCGGCCGAACGGCGAGCCGCGCACGCCGCCCTGGCCGACCGGGAGGAGGACGACCGCCGGGCTTGGCACCTGGCCCGGGCGGCTTCTGGCCCGGACGAGCGGGCGGCGGCCGAGCTCGAGCGGTCGGCGATGCGGACGTTGCGGCGCAGCGGATACGGCGCGGCCGCCGCCGCGCTGGAACGGGCCGCCGAGCTCAGCCCGGCCGGCGCGGACCGGTCCCGCCGGCTGGCCGCCGCGGCCGACGCCGCCTGGCACGGCGCGGATACCTCCCGCGTGCGGGCCCTGGTGAACCGGGCCGATCAGATCCCGCCCCCGGAGCCCGCGGTCCGGCTGCGGCTGCGGCACATCCGGGGCCTGATCGAGCTGCGGTCCGGAGTACCCGCCGACGGGCTGGCCATCCTGCTGCCCGCGGCCGCCGAAGCGGTCAAGACCGATCCGCACCTCGCGGTGGCGATGCTCGCCGAGGCGGGGGAGTGCGCGTTCCAGGCGGGCGACGAGGGCGCCGCCCTGGAGATCGCCGCGCTGCTCGCGGCCCTGCCGGACAGCGGCGACCCGCGTGACGCGCTGATGGCCGGGCTCTACCGGTCAGTCGGCCCGGTTCCCCGGGGCGAGCCCCCGGTGCCGTCGGGTCTGGAGCAGCACGGTCTGGAGCAGCACGGTCTGGAGCTGGGCGGCCTGGAGGAGCTCGACGACCCCGATCTGCTGGCCCGGGCGGGCGGGATGCTGCACGGCCTGGGCCGGTACGCCCTGGCCCGCCGGCTGCGGGTCAAGGCAGTGGCCCGGGCCCGCGCGCTGGGCGCGGCGGGCACGCTGGCCTGGGCGCTGCGCTCGCTGGCCCTCGACGAGATCGACTACGGCCGCTTCGCCTGGGCCGCCGCCTACGCCGACGAGGGGCTCCAGCTCGCGCTCGAGGCGGGCCAGCCCAACCTGGCCTGCCAGCACCGGGCGTTCCTGGCCGAGATCGCCGCCGTGCGCGGGCCGGAAGCCGACGCCCGCCGCCTCGGCGGCGAGGTTCTCGCCGAGGCGACCGGACGCGGCCTGCGCGGGACGGTGGCCTTCGCCCGGCGCGCCCTGGTCCAGCTAGCGCTGGCCACCGGCCGCCCGGACGAGGCCCTGGTCCAGCTGGAGGCGATGTGGACGCTCGGCGCCGTCGTGCACCGCGGGCTGGCCCGGCACAGCGTGCCCGACCTGGTCGAGGCGGCGGTGCGGGCCGGGCGGCCCGAGCTCGGTGCCCGACGGCTTCCCGGCTACCTGGCCTGGGCGGGCGCGGTCGGCTCGGCGGAGGCCGGCGCGCTGGCCGCCCGGTCCCGGGCACTGCTAGCCGGCGCGCTGCTGGCCGACCCGGCCGAGGCGGACGCGCTGTTCGAAGAGAGCCTGCGGCTGCACGCCGCCACCGATCAGCCGATGCAGCAGGCCAGGACGACCCTGCTGTACGGCGAGCACCTGCGCAGGCACCGTCGCCGGGTCGACGCGCGCGGGTACCTGCACCTCGCGGCCGACGCCTTCGAGCGGCTCGGCGCCGCCTGCTGGGCCCGGCGCGCCCGGGACGAGCTGCGGGCGACCGGCGAGACCGTCCGCAAGCGCGACCAGGGACAGGCCATCGACACCCTCACGCCGCAAGAGCTGCAGGTGGCCCGGGCGGTGAGCCAGGGCCTGACCAACCGCGAGGCGGCGGCCCAGCTGTTCATCAGCCCGCGTACCGTCGATCATCACCTGCGCAGCATCTACCGCAAGTTCGGGATCACCTCGCGGGCGGAGCTGGTCCTGCGCTCTGCCGACCTCACCGGGGCCGACCTCACCGGGGCCCACCTCACCGGGTCGTAGCTGCGAGTGGTTCGCAGCCGCATCAGGGTGGCTGGTATCGATGTGCGGCAACGGGTTTTCCGAGCGATCCTGGGAGGATGAGCAGCGAGCACGCCCCCGGACATGAGCACCGGCACGACCATGATCACGATCACGGGCAGGCGGGCCACCCCCATCCGCATGATCACCCTCACCGCGGTCTCTGGGCCCGGGTCCGGCACGCGGTCGGGCCGCACTCGCACGCACACGACCGGGCGGTCGACCCGGTGCTCGAATCCTCGGCCGAGGGCCTGCGGACGCTGTGGATCTCGCTGGCCGGGCTGGCCGCGACCGCGCTCGCCCAGGGGGTCGTGGTCGTGCTGTCCGGCTCAGTGGCGCTGCTCGGCGACGCGCTGCACAACTCGGCCGACGCGCTGACCGCGGTGCCGCTCGGCATCGCGTTCGTCCTCAGCAGGCGGCGCCCCACCCGCCGCTACACCTACGGCTACGGCCGGGCCGAGGACCTGGCCGGCATCGTCATCGTGGCGGTGATCGTGCTCTCCTCGGCGGCGGCCGCGTTCGCCGCCGTCAGCCGGCTGCTGCACCCGCACCCGGTCACCCACCTGGCCGCGGTCGCGATCGCGGCCGCGATCGGCTTCGCCGGCAACGAACTGGTCGCCCGCTACCGGATCAGCACCGGCCGCCGGATCGGCTCGGCCGCGCTGGTCGCCGACGGCCTGCACGCCCGGACCGACGGGTTCACCTCGCTGGCGGTGCTCGCCGGGGCGGGCGGGGTGGCGATCGGCTGGCACTGGGCCGACCCGGTGGTAGGCCTGCTCATCACGGTGGCCATCCTGGCGGTGGGCTGGCAGGCGGCCCGCGAGGTCGGCCGGCGGCTGATGGACAGCGTGGACCCGGCGCTGACCGAGCAGGCCGAGGCCACCCTGCGCGCCACCCCGGGCGTGCTGGCCGCCGGGCGGGTCCGGCTGCGCTGGGTCGGCCGTACTCTCCGCGCCGAGTGCGAGATCTCGGTGGACCCGGCCTGCTCCGTCGTCCAGGCGCACGACATCGCGGTCGGGGCCGAGCACGCGCTGATCCACGCCATCCCCCGGCTCGCCGCGGCCAGCGTGCACGCCGACCCGCTGGACGGCACCGACCACCACACCCTGCTGGCCCACCACCTGGGGCTCGCGGGCCCCGGTTAGACGCGGGGCAGGACCGCGGCCAGCAGCGCGCCCATCCGGCTGGCCGAGGCCCGGCCCGCCTCGACCACCTCGGCGTGGCTCAGGCCGTGCCCGGCCAGGCCCGCCGCCAGATTGGTCACCAGGGAGATGCCGAGCACCTCCGCGCCCAGGTGCCGGGCCGCGATCGCCTCCAGGACGGTCGACATCCCGACCAGGTCGGCGCCCAGCCGGCCGAGCATGGTGATCTCCGCCGGGGTCTCGTAGTGCGGGCCAGGCATCATCGCATAGACGCCCTCGGCCAGGCTCGGGTCGGCCTCGCGGGCCAGCGCGCGCAGCCGCGGCGAGTACAGGTCGGTCAGGTCGGTGAACCGCTGCCCGGGCGGCGGCGGCCCGGCCAGCGGTGACCGGCCGGTCAGGTTGAGGTGGTCGCTGATCAGCACCGGCTCGCCGACGCTGAGCCCGGACCTGATGCCGCCCGCCGCGTTGGTCAGCACCACCGTGCGGCAGCCCGCCGACACCGCCGTCCGCACCCCGTGCACCACGGCGGCCGGGGACAGGCCCTCGTACAGGTGGACCCGGCCGAGGAACACCAGGACCCGCACCGGCCCCGCGGCTACCGAACGGACCACTGGCGTGTGCCCCGGCACGGTGGAGGGGGGAAACCCGCCGAGTTCGGCCAGCGGGATCTCGGTCTCCGCGGCGCCAATCGCGTCGGCGGCGGGCGTCCAGCCCGAGCCGAGCACGACGGCAGCGTCGTGCGGTCCGGCCAGGGCGGTGAGGCGGGCGGCGCTGGCCGCCGCGGCGGCGAAGGGATCGTCGGTCACGAGGGCCATCATCCATCGCGTAGCTCCGGCCGAAGATGGAATTACCCGTAATACGTTGTAGCGTGTCTTGGTGGACGACGAGGCTGTGGCGGAACCGGTTCCGGTAGCCGTCGGCGGGGGACAGCAGCGGCCCGCGTGGGATGACCCGCGGGTGCCGTGGGCCGGCAAGCCGCGTCGCGCCGACATCTTGTGCTGGGCCGGCATCACGCTCAGCGGCATCTTCTACTACGTGATGCTGCCGTTCCGCGCCTCCCTGGTCGGCACCCACCCGGTGCTGCTTGTGCTGCTGAACGGGAGCACCGAGGCGATCATCTCCGCCGCCGCGTTCGCCCGGATCGGGCACGGCACGCTGATCGTGGTGCTGCTGGCCGCCATCCCCGGGACAATGAAGTTCGATCCGCTCTACTGGTGGGCGGGCCGGCTGTGGGGCGAGCGCATCATCGCGCTGCTGTCCGGCCGCCGCAACCGCGGCGCTAAGTACATGGGCCGGGTGCAGCGCTGGGGCCGCAAGTTCACCTGGCCCGCCGTGGTGATCTCCCCGTTCCTGCCCCTGCCCAACGCGATCATCTTCGTCATCGCCGGCTGGGCCGGGATGCGGCTGATCACGTTCATCATCCTGGACATCATCGGCTCGCTGATGTGGGCGGGCACGCTGGCCGGCCTCGGCTACGAGCTCGGCCATCACGCGGTGGTCGTGGCGCAGGCGATCTCGCACTACGGGCTGTGGATCTCGCTCGGGCTGGTCGCGGTCATCATCGTCTTCCAGGTGCGCTCCCAGCGCCACATGATGCGCGTCGCCAACGAGGCCCGCGCCGCCCACGAAGCCGGCCTCGCCAAGGACAAGGACGATACCGCCGTCGGCTGATCCCGACAGCACCGGTCGAGTGGTCACCTGTCTCGGCCGGAGACCCGTTTCGCCCCGGGGCTGGCCCGCCTGCCGCCGGAACTCCCGGGCTCATGGGGCCTGTGATGCCAGCCGGACCAGGCGTGCCCCTGCGCCCCCTGGGCTGCCCGCCCGCGTCCCGGTCCCGGATTAAGCGGGAGGATCGGGCCTGCGGGGAGGAAAAGGTACCCCAGGGTTGCCCGGATCCTCCCGGTAAGCCGGATCCTCCCCGTTAATTCGGCGCAGGGCAGCCTCCGGGCCCTTGCGGACGGCTGGGCGCGCCTCACTGTTTCATGTGCCAGTTCCTGCAAGCCGTCTTCGGCGCGGGCGTGAACTGGCCCAAGCGGAGGGGTGTCACCGGCTTGACTGGCGCATCACCAGGCGGCAGGGAACCGTGCGCGTGCCGTGCGCGGGCTCGCCCGCGATGGCGGCCAGCAGCAGCTCGGCGGCCGCCCGGCCGACCTCCTCCAGGCACATGTCGATGCTGGTCAGCGGGGGCTGGGCACCGAGCGCCATCGGCTCCCAGTTGTCGAAGCCGACCAGCGCGACATCGCCCGGTATGGTCCGCCCGGCCTCGCGGAGCGTGTCGGCCACGCCGCGGGCGATCTGGTCGCTGCCGCAGAAGATCGCGTCGGTGTCCGGCTGGTCGGCGATCAGCTTGCTGGCCGCGTCCCGGCCCCAGCGCTCGCTCCACTCGCCGAACCGCACCCCGCCGTGCGGCAGCACCCCGGCCGCTGCGAGCGCGGTGCCGAACCCCGCCGCGCGCTTGCGCGCCGCCAGGAACCGCTCCGGCCCGGTGATGTGGCCGATCCGCCGCCGGCCCGCGCCGAGCAGGTGCTCGGTGGCGGCACGCCCGCCGCCCTCGTCATCCGGCAGCACCGCGGGCCCGTCCTCGCCGGCCGGCTGGGTCATCGCGTACACCACCGGGATACCGTGCCCGGCCAGCACCGGCGGCCGCGGCTCGACCCGGCGGCCGGTGACGATCAGGCCGTCCACCCGGCGGGCCGCCAGCATCTCGACGTAGCGCCGCTCGCGCTCCGGGTCGTCCCTGGTGTCGCACATGAACACCGAGACCTGGCCGGTGCCCAGCGCGTCCTCGGCGCCGAGCATGACCGGGATGCTGAACCGGCCGAAGCTGTCCGTGGTGATCAGGCCCACCGTGAACGAGCGGCCCGCGAGCAGGGCCTGGGCCAGCGTGTTCGGCGCGAAGCCGAGGCGCTGCGCCGCTTCGGTCACGCGTTCCCTGGTCTCGGCGCGCAGCTTGCCCTGCCCGTTGAGCGCTTTGGAGGCGGTGCCGATAGACACGCCGGCCTCCGCTGCCACGTCACGGATAGTCACCCGCCTCATCTGCACTCCTCAGGTTGGGCCAGCACGGTTGACGCCTCGCGGGCCAGCCTCTAGCCTACTTTTCCGTGGGAATCGGGGAAAACCTATTCCTTGGACCATGGAGCCGCGTACGTGAACAGTTCCGACATGCCGCCTGCCGTTGTGCCCGCCGCCAGCCGCGCCGACCACGCCGCCAGCGACGACACCAGCCGCGACACCAGCCACGCCGACCGCGCTGATGGCGCCGACCGCGCCGGCCGCGTCATGGCCGCCGAACTCGCCGGGACCGCCGCACCACCCCAGGACCCGGCCGCTCCTGCGGGTCCTCTCGGTAGCGTAACCGGACCCGTCGCCCCTACCGCCGCGGGTACCGGGGCGCACCAGCCGCTTACCCGCGCCCGCCTGGCTGCCGGGCTGCTGCGGCAGTGGCAGCAGCGGAACCTGGCCGCCAGCCTGCCGCTCGCGCTGCGCCAGCTCGAGGTCGCGGGCAACCTGGACAACATGCGGCTGGCGATCGAGGCGGACCGGGCAGCCCGACGAAAGACCGCTGACGCCGAGGGCGAGAACACCAGCAGGGCCGACGGCTACGGCGCGGCGGGCGGGCACCGCCCGGTCGGGGTCGGCCCGGTCGATCCGCTGCCCGGGACCGGATACCGCGGCCCGGTGTTCATGGACTCGGACATCTACAAGACCCTGGAGGCGATCGGCTGGGAGCTGGCGCACGGCCGTCACTCCGAGCTGGCCACCTTCGCGGCTCAGGTCACCGCCCTGCTCGAGGAAGCGCAGCGCCCCGACGGCTACCTGAACTCCTACTTCCAGGTCAGCGGCGAGCCGCGGTACACCCGGCTGGCCTGGAGCCACGAGATGTACTGCGCCGGTCACCTGATCCAGGCCGCCGTCGCGCTGCACCGCGGCGCGGGGGACGGCCGGCTGCTCGCCGTCGCCGTGCGCCTGGCCGATCACCTGGTGCGCGAGTTCGCGGGCCAGGAGCAAGGCCTGGACGGGCACCCGGTCATCGAGACCGCGCTGGCCGAGCTCTACCGCGAGACGGGGACCGCGGCCTACCTCGAGCTGGCCCGGCAGTTCGTCGACCAGCGCGGCCGGGGACTGGCCGGGAACTCCGGCCTGGGCCGCCGCTACCTGCAGGACCATATGCCGGTGCGCGCGCTGGATACCGAGGTAGGACACGTGGTACGCGCGTTGTACCTGGAAGCAGGAGTGACGGACGTCGCTGCCGAGACAGCTGACCGGGAACTGCTGACGTCCTCGGTGCGCCGCTGGGACGACATGGTGACGGCCAAGACCTACCTCACCGGCGGCAACGGATCACGGCACGTCGACGAGGGCTTCGGCGACCGGTTCGAGCTGCCCCCGGACCGCGCCTACAACGAGACCTGCGCCGCGATCGCGAGCTTCCACTGGAGCTGGCGGCTGCTCCTCGCCACCGGCGACGCGAAGTACGCGGACCATATGGAACGCGTGCTCTACAACGGCTTCGCGGCCGCGATCGCCACCGAGGGCCAGCGGTTCTTCTACGTCAACCCGCTGCAGCGCCGCGAGGATCACTTCGAGAAGGACGACCCCGGCCGGCGCCGCAACTGGTTCAACTGCGCCTGCTGCCCGCCGAACATCATGCGCCTCATCGCATCCCTGGAGCATTATCTCGCCACGGAGGCCGGTGACACACTGTACGTGCATCAGTACACCGGGTCCCGGCTTTCCGGAGCGGGCTTCGACCTGGAGGTCACCACCGACTACCCCTGGTCCGGCGCGGTCTACCTGCGCGTGCTCGCCGCGCCACAGGCCGCGCGCGGGCTGGCGCTGCGGGTGCCGGCCTGGAGCTCCACGACCCGCATCTCGGTGAACAATGATCCCGAACGGACCGGGCTGTCACCTGGCTACCACATTCTTCATCGTCCCTGGCGGCCGGGCGACCTGGTCACGGTGCACCTGGACGTGACGCCGC
Organism: uncultured Actinomycetes bacterium; assembly: GCA_963722275.1. GTDB lineage: Bacteria > Actinomycetota > Actinomycetes > Streptosporangiales > Streptosporangiaceae > Palsa-504. The sequence goes on from CAVRMX010000010.1 coordinate 231,387, forward strand.
GCTGGACCTACCCGGACCGGCGCGTGGACGCGATACGCGGCTGCGTGGCCATCGAGCGCGGGCCCCTCGTGTACTGCTTCGAGCAGGCGGACCAGCTCGACGGCGCCCGCCTGGACGACCTGGTGATCCAGCCGGGCGGAGTCCTCGGCGAGCGGCCCGTCACCCTGGCCGGCATCGGCCAGACGATCGAGGTCACCGCGGCGGGTCAGCTCCTGGGGCCGGCCGTGACCGGGACGCCGAGCACCCCGGTCACGGCCATCGCGATCCCGTACTTCCAGTGGGACAACCGCGACGGCAGGGCGATGCGCGTCTGGATGCCGCGGGGGTAGCCGACCCCGGACCCCCGGTAGGGCCGCACGCCGTAGAGGTGCTCGAGCGCGAGCTGGTCCAGGTGCTCGTAGGCCAGGCCCCGCTGGGCCAGCGTGTCCACGTCGGCCCGCGGCTCGCGGACATCGCGCCAGGTCTCGCCGGGGTCCAGCGTCGGCGAGCCGAGCTGGTCCACGCCCGAGACGCGCAGCGCCTCGGCTACTTCCGGGTCGGCCCGGAACGCCCGCACCTTGGCCCGCAGGATCAGGTAGTTGCGCATGCAGGCGGCGGCGGACGCCCAGACGCCCTCGTCGTCCTCGGTCCGCGGCGGCTTGTAGTCGAAGTGCACCGGGCCGTCGTACCCGCCTGCCTCCAGGGTGTCCACCACCCAGAACGCGCCGCGCACGTTCCCCGCGCCGAACCGCAGGTCCTGGTCGTACCGCGGCCCGTTCTGCCCGTTCAGGTCGATGTGGAACAGCTTGCCGTGCCACAGCGCCTGGGCGATGCTGTGCGCGTAGTTCAGCCCGGCCATCTCCTCGTGCCCGATTTCCGGGTTGACCCCGACCATCTCGGAGTGCTCGAGCGAGTTGATGAACGCCAGCGCGTTCCCCACCGTGGGCAGCAGGATGTCCCCGCGCGGCTCGTTCGGCTTCGGCTCGATCGCGAACCTGATGTCGTAGCCCTGCTCGCGCACGTACTCGCAGAGCAGGTTCAGGCCCTCGGCGTACCGGTCGAGGGCGGCCCTGATGTCCTTGGCGCCCCCCGATTCGGCGCCCTCGCGGCCGCCCCAGAAGATGTAGGTCTTCGCGCCGAGGTCCGCGGCCAGGTCGAGGTTGCGCATCACCTTGGCCAGCGCGAACCGCCTGATCTCCCGGTCATTGGCGGTGAACGCCCCGTCCCGGAACATCGGGTGGCCGAACAGGTTCGTGGTGGCGGTGGTCACGACGAGGCCGGTCTCGGCCAGCGCCTTGCGGAACGCGCCGATCCGCTCGTCCCGCTCGGCCGGGGTGGCGTCGAAGGCGAACACGTCGTTGTCATGGAAGTTCACCCCGTAGGCGCCGAGTTCGGCGAGCTTGTACACGGCCCGCTCGGCCGGCATGGGCGGCCGCACGGCCGAGCCGAACACGTCCACTCCCTGCCAGCCCACCGTCCAGATGCCGAACGAGAAGCGGTCCTCGCGCACGGGAACGAAATCAGTGCTCACCAGCCAGTCCTTTCCTGAGCTGCCCGTATAAACCCCATGCTTTCACGCTGCCCCGCCCCCCCGCGCCAATTCCATGATCGTGGCCAGTTTGGGGCAGATAGCGCCCAATTCTGGCCACGATCATGAAGCGCCGGCCCCGGCCCAGCTGGCGGTGGCGTCGCGGAGGGCGGCGTACTGCGCGCGGACCTGCGGGGCCGGGCTCGGCGGTGTACTCGGCGGCTGCCCCGGCGAGCGGCCAGGCGGGCGCCTCGGGCGCGCCGGACAGCGCCCAGGCGGCCTGGCGGGCCGCGCCCAGGGCTACCCATTCGGGGGGGCGCCCCCCCGAGCTAGCACTGCCGGCGGGCTCGGGCACCGTCACCGGCACGCCGAAGATCACCGGGGCGATCCGGCGCACGGCCTCGGACCTGGCGGCGCCGCCGATCAGGATCACCCGCCGCGCGGTGATGCCGCAGTCGGCCAGGTTGTCGATGGCGTCCGCGAGCGAGCAGAGCACCGCCTCGACCGCCGCACGGGCGAGATTCTCCTGCGTGCCGTTGGCACTGGTCAGGCCGCGCAGCACACCGTTGGCGCCGGGCCGGTTGGGGCTGCGCTCGCCGTCCAGGTAGGGCAGCAGGGCCAGGCCCTGCGCCCCCGGAGGCGCGGCCAGGGCCAGCCGGGACAGGCCGCCGGCGTCGGTGCCGAGCATCCTGGCCGTGACCGTCAGCACCCGGGCCGCGTTGATCGTGGCCACCAGCGGCAGGAAGCGCCCGGTGGCGTCGGCGAAGCCGGCCACGGCCCCGGTCTCGTCGGCGGCGGGCTCGGCCGCGACCGCGTACGCGGTGCCCGAGGTGCCGATCGAGACGACCACCTCGCCGAGGCCGAGGCCCAGGCCGAGCGCGGCGCCCATGTTGTCCCCGGTTCCTGCGGACAGTACCGCGCCGCCGGGAATCCGGGCCACGACCTCGGCCGGGGCGGCCAGCCGCGGCAGCCCGGCCGGCTTGCCCAGCGCGGCCTCGGCCAGCTCCGGCAGCCAGCGCCCGGCGGCGGGGGAGAAGTAACCGGTGCCGGAGGCGTCGCCGCGGTCGGTGGCGGGCTCGTGCGCCCGCTGGCCGAGCCGCCACGTCAGCCAGTCGTGCGGGAGCATCACGTGCGCGGTCCTGGCCGCGGCGTCGGGCTCGTGCTCGGCCAGCCAGCGCAGCTTGGTGACGGTGAACGAGGCCGTCGGAACGCTCCCGGTCAGCCGGGCCCAGCGACTGGGACCGCCCATCTCGGCGATCAGCGCCGCCGCCTGGGGCGCCGACCGCACGTCGTTCCAGAGCAGGGCCGGCCTGATCACCTGGCCGGCCTCGTCGACCACCACCATGCCGTGCTGCTGAGCCGCGACCCCGATGGCGTCGGCCCGGCCGAGCAGCCCGTCTCCCGCCTTAGCCAGGGCCTGCCACCACAGTTCCGGGTCGCACTCGGTGCCGTCCGGGTGCGGCGCGGCGGCCTGGCCGACGACCGCGCCGTCGTCGGCCTGGCAGAGCAGCACCTTGGTGGACTGCGTGGATGAATCGACGCCAGCGACAAGCATCAGCGGCTCCCCAGGTCGAGGTGACGACTCACGATAACGTGACCCGCCTTCGCCGGGGAGGCGGCCGGGCCAGCCGGGGCCCGGTGGCAATGAGGTCGCCGCCGCGGCCCGGTCGTTCGGCACTACTCGGCGCCGGCCCTCCGACGGCCGCAGCGAGCCTCTGACCTGCCCCCGCCCGGACGGCGAACGCTTACTTGAAAAATACATGAAACTCTGTGACCTGCGACCGCACGAAGTGCACGTTACAAATGAACGTGCATCTGGTCTTGCATGAAACGCGGAGTCTCGGGCAGGATGTGATTTGCGTCAATCATCTGGGATTGCCGCACTACGCTTCGCGGGGTCGCGATGGGCTTGAGCCAAGTAGGGTTGCCGACACGAACGAAGGTTGACCCTGCCGTTCGTCGGCCGCTCGACTTGACCGCCCGGCTGAAGGAGTGCGCGCCCGGCCGCCCGCGTGTGGTCCGGATGCCTTCCGACTGGTGGGACTCGCCCGCGGTGGCGGCGTGCCCGCTCAGCACCGGGGCCCAGTCCGGCCGGGCCGCGAGGAAATTCACCCGGAGCACGCTGCGGGAGTGGGGCCTGGCCTCGCTCGTCGATGACGCCGAAGCCATCGTCGGCGAGTTCGTGGCCAACGCGGTGTCGCACGCCGCGCGCGCGGCGGCGGCCGCGGAATCCGGCCAGCCGCTCGGCCTGCGCCTGCTGCGCCGGACCGGCGAGGTCATGTGCGCCGTGCTCGACCCGTCCGACCGGGCGCCGGTCCTCCGGATGCCGGACCGCGACGAAGAGGCCGGCCGCGGCCTGCAGATGGTGGACGCGCTGAGCGACGTCTGGGGCTGGAGTCCGGTCACCGGCCGCGGCAAGGCCGTCTGGGCCATCTTGTTCTGCGCGTAATCCGCAGTTAGCGCTCCCCGGAGTCGTGTTGTGTGAACCAGCGGCCCTGGCGGCGGCCCGGTCGCGGCGCTGAGCTACCCTCAGTCAGCACACGCACAGTGCTTGTCTCAACAGCGAGAGGCCACCCACCGATGCCCTGGACCTGGCGGTACGAGAAGGCGGACGGCACCGCGATCACCACCGACGAGCTGCAGGAGGCGATCTTCGCCAGCCAGGGCGACGCGGAGAGCTGGCTCGGGGAGAACTGGCGCGCGCTGCTCGCGGCCGGGGTGGACCAGGTCTCGCTCCTCGACGACGCCAGGACCGAGTACGGCCCGATGAGCCTGCACCCGCAGGACTGAGCCGGGGCAGGCCTAGGGGCGCGACTTCGGGCTGGCGGTCTTGGCCGGGTCGCGGATGATCACGTCGCCGAGCGCCTCGTCGATCCGGCTCATCAGTCCGGCGTCCAGCCGGACCCCCGCCGCCTTGACGTTCTCCCGTACCTGTTCGGGCCGGGTGGCGCCCACGATGGCCGCGGACACGTTCTGGTTCTGCAGCGTCCACGCCACCGCCAGCTGGGCCGGCGACAGGCCGGCCTCCTCGGCCAGCGGCCGGAGCCGCTGTACCGCCGCGAGCGTGTCGTCGTTGAGCAGCCGCTTGATGAAGCTGGAACCGGTGGGGTCGGTGGCCCGCGAGTCCGCCGGGGGCGGCGTTCCCGGCGCGTACTTGCCGGTCAGCACGCCCTGCGCGATCGGCGAGAACACGATCTGCCCGACGCCTTCCTTCTCGCACAGCGGCACGACCTCGGGCTCGATGACCCGCCACAGCATGTTGTACTGCGGCTGGTTCGACACGATCCGGTCCAGGCCGAGCTCGCCGGCCACCCGGAGCGCGGCCGCGATCTCCTCGGCGCGCCACTCAGACACGCCGATGTACAGGACCTTGCCCGCGCGCACAAGGTCGTCGAAGGCGCGCATCGTCTCTTCGATCGGGGTCTCGTAGTCGTACCTGTGCGCCTGGTACAGGTCGACGTAGTCGGTCTGCAGCCGGCGCAGCGAGGCGTGCAGCGACTCGGTGACGTGCTTGCGCGACAGGCCGCGGTCGTTGGGCTTGTCGCCGGTTGGCCAGTACACCTTGGTGAAGATCTCGAGCGACTCGCGCCGCACCCCGTGCAGCGCCCGGCCGAGGACTTCCTCAGCGCGCCCGCCCGCGTAGGCGTCGGCGGTGTCGAACGTGGTGATGCCCTCGTCCATCGCGGCCCGGACGCAGTCGGCGGCCGCCTGCTCCTCGACCTGGTCTCCGTGGGTGATCCAGTTCCCGTAGGCGATCTCGCTGATCACCAGGCCGCTCTTGCCAAGGTGTCGGTATTCCATGATCCCAACTCTAGAGGTGGTGCGATTCAGACTTCCCCACCGGTCACAACCTTCTCACCCGTAAACCGCTGAAAAGGGGCGGCGGTCAGAACTTGCTGCCGGGCCCGACCCGCGGGGCCGGCACCCGGAACCGGCGGATCTGCAGCGCCCGCATCACCGCGTAGATGGTCAGGCCGCGGGTGGACTCGCCGGGCAGCCGCTCGGCGATCAGCCTGCCCAGGCTGCGCCGGATCAGCATCGCGTCCACCAGGATGACCGCGATCAGCACCAGGACCAACGGCGAGATGATCTCCTGCGCCGACTTGTTCCTGAAGAACACGGCGACGAGCAGGACCACCAGCACGTACATGTAGTACTCGCTGGCCCGGCGCTTGGAGTCCACGAAGTCACGCGCCAGGGCGCGGGCCGGGCCGCGGTCGCGCGGGTTCAGCGCCCATGCCTCGCCCCGCTTCATGGCCTCGTACTTGCTGGTCCGGGTCGTCCGGGCCCTGGCCTTCTCTTCCTTGGTGCGCGGCGCGGCCGGCGCCCGCGACCCGGTGATCGGCTGGCGGCGCTTGGCCTCGGCTTCGCTGCGCTTGGGCGTGGGCCGCCCCTTGGCTGCCTCGGCGGGGGAGCGGGGCTTGGTGTCGGCCGGGGCGTCCGGGCTCTGCGCGCCCGGGGAATCCTGGGCCGTGCCGTCCGTCGCCCCGGCGCTACGGCGTCGGAACACGCGCTCAGCTTAGTCTTTTCGGGGGGGTCGGGGGGTCGGGGGGTCGGCCCCCCCGGGGGCAGCAGAGTCTTTTCGGGGGGGTCGGGGGGATCGGGGGGCCTGGGCCCCCGGGAGGCCAGCACCACCCTGCGCCCGGGCGCCTACTTGGTAGCTCGCAATGCGGGTGACCGCGTAGGGTGGAATGCGACTAGTCGCACGGGCTCGTCCGCCGTCTAGCCGGGTGTCCGGCCTTCTATTTTCGGCCCGGTCGCGTGGCCTGGTGGCGACGAAGAAGTTAATGAAGGGGACGGCCGCGCGTATGGGCGTGATGAAGCGAGTCTCACTTGTCTTCAAGGCCAAGGCCAACAGGGCCCTGGACAAGATGGAAGACCCTCGTGAGACCCTCGACTATTCCTACCAGCGGCAGCTCGAGTTGCTGACGAAGGTCCGCCGTGGGGTCGCGGATGTCGCCACGTCGCGCAAGCGCGTCGAGCTGCAGATGAACCAGCTCCAGCAGTCCTCCAACAAGCTCGAGGACCAGGCGCGCAAGGCGCTCGGGATGGGCCGCGAGGATCTCGCCAGGGCCGCGCTCGAGCGCAAGGCGTCGGCGCAGGGCCAGCTGAACGACCTGCAGGCGCAGTATGCCCAGCTGCAGGCCGAGGAGGAGAAGCTGACGGTCGCTTCCCAGCGGCTGCAGTCCAAGGTGGACGCCTTCCGCACCAGGAAGGAGACCATCAAGGCCACCTACACCGCGGCCGAGGCCCAGACCCGGATCAACGAGGCGTTCTCCGGTATCTCGGAAGAGATGGGCGACGTCGGCATGGCGATCCAGCGCGCCGAGGACAAGACTGCCCAGATGCAGGCCCGCGCGGGCGCGATCGACGAGCTGATGGCCTCGGGCGCGCTCGACGACGCCATCGGCGGCCGCCGCGACGACATCCAGAGCGAGCTCGACATGATGGCCGCGAGCAGCGACGTGGAGAGCGAGCTGAGCAGGCTCAAGGGCGAGATCACGGCCGGCGCGCCCAAGCAGCTCGAGGGCGGGGCCAACGGCAACAGCCAGGCCCCCCAGGCGCAGAGCGCCAGCGCGCCGTACGCCCCGCCGCCGCCCGCCCAGGCCCCGCAGGCGCAGGCCCAGGCCCAGCAGGCCCAGGCTCAGCCGGCCGGCGTCCCGGTGTCCGACCTGCCGGCCGCCGAGCCGCAGGACGGTGAGGAGCCGTGATCGTCAGGATCCTCGGCGAGGGCCAGTTCAGAGTGGACGACACGGCCACCGCCGAGCTGAACCGCGTGGACACCGAGCTCGAGGCGGCCGTCGACCGCAACGACCAGGCCGCCTTCACCGCCGCACTGCACGGCCTGCTGGCCCAGGTTCGCGCGCATGGTGCGCCGCTGCCCTCGGATACCCTGGAACCGTCGGACCTCATCCTTCCTCACCAGGACTCGAGCATGGACGAGGTTCGCAAGCTGCTCACGGACGAAGGACTGATCCCGGGCTGAGCCCCAGAGGGTACTCGCGGGTAACGTTCGGCTGGCGCTCAGCGTTGTACAGGTAGATTTGAGCTAGTTCCAATGGCTGCTGGCTCCGGCGGCACAACCAGCCGGGGGCCGAACGGAGGTGTCGTCATGGCGGCGCGTACCAGGTATGCGCCCGACCGGGGGCTCACGGTGCGGATGACCGCGACCATGTTCCTGCTCGGGCTGGTGTTTGTCGCGTTCGTTGCCGCGATCATCGGTATCGGGGCGGCGTATCACGCCTCCAGTGCCGCGATCGTGCTGTTCGCGGTGGTTCTCGGCGGCGGTTTCGCCATCGGGTCGCTGTTCTACTCGGACAAGATCGCGCTGGCCACGGCCGGGGGGCGCGAGGTCGGCCCGAACGACGGGGAGTATGCCCGGCTGCTGCACGGCACGGTCGACCGGCTGTGCGCGCTGGCCGACATGAAGAAGCCGCGGGTGGCCATCGCCGACACCGACATGCCGAACGCCTTCGCGACCGGCCGCAACGCCGACCACGCGGTGCTCTGCGTGACCACCGGCCTGATGCGCAGGCTGACCCCGGAGGAGCTCGAGGGCGTCATCGCGCACGAGATGTCGCACGTGGCGCACAAGGACGTCCAGGTGATGACCGCCGCCTCGTTCCTGGCCATCATCGCCGCGCTGCTCATCAGGATCGCCTTCTACGGTGAGCTGTTCGGCGGCGGCCGCGGCCGTGGCGGCAACAACCAGAACGCCGGGATCATCATGCTCGTCCTCATGGCGGTGAGCATCGTCGTCTACGCGATCAGCTTCCTGCTGATCCGGATGCTCTCCCGGTACCGTGAGCTCGCCGCGGACCGCAGTGGCGCGCTGCTCACCGGCCAGCCCAGCGCGCTGAAGAGCGCGCTGATCAAGGTCAGCACGGACATGGGCAGGATCCCGACCAAGGACCTGCGCACCCAGCAGCCGCTGAACGCGTTCTTCTTCGCGCCCGCGATGAACCTGAACGCCAAGACCGCCTTTTCCACGGTCTTCTCCACCCACCCGAGCCTCGAGCGCAGGCTGGCTGAGCTGGACAAGGTGCAGCAGCAGCTCGGCCGGACGGCCGGATAGGACGCTCGTGGGTTTCCTCGACACGCTGCTCGGCCGGACCAAGCCGGTCCAGCCGAAGCTGGACGACCTGTTCGCGCTGCCGTCGGCGGCGGTCACGCTGGACGCGGGAGCCGGATTCAAGCCCACTGGATCCGGCTCCGTCTGCTTCCGCCCGGTCGAGGGCCGGTCCTTCACCGACGTGCAGAAGGACGTGCAGGAGCTGCTCGACCTGAGCTCGGGCAAGGAAGGCGGCCTGCCGGTCGAGGTGACCAAAGACTCCTACGGCTTCAACTGGCTGGTCAGCTCGCACATGTCGGACGAGCTCGACGCGCTGGTCACCGACCTGCACGCGGTGAACTCCTCGCTGGTGGACAATGGCTTCGGCCCGCAGCTGCTGTGTACCCTGGTCGCCTTCCGTGACGACCAGGAGCGCCGCCTGGGCCTCATCTACCTGTACAAGCGGGGTACGTTCTACCCGTTCGCCCCGCTGACCGGCGAGCGCCGGGACAACGCGCTCGAGCTGCAGGTCAAAGGCACGATCGGCAGCGACCTGAAGTTCGAGCCGGATCTGGCCCGGTGGTTTCCTGTCTGGGGCGCACCCGGTTTGTGAAGGTTTGTGAGCCACGCCTCAAGGGTGGCTGGAATGCGGGCGCACCGCATATCGTTGGGATTGCACGTTGGACCAACGCCAACGCCGCACGCACGCGGCACATGAACTAGGCGGGAGCTAAGGTGACTGTTCAGCAAGAGGCCACGCAGGGGATCGTCCTGACCGACGGCGCGGCGTCCAAGGTGAGCTCGCTGCTCGCCCAAGAGGGCCGCGAGGACCTCAGGCTGCGCATCGCGGTGCAGCCGGGCGGCTGCTCAGGGCTTCGCTATCAGCTCTACTTCGACGAGCGCGACATCGACGGCGACATTGTCACCGACTTCGGCGGCGTTCAGGTCGTGACCGACAAGATGAGCGCCCCGTACCTGATGGGCGCGACCATCGACTTCGTGGACACGATCGAGAAGCAGGGCTTCACGATCGACAACCCGAACGCGACGGGTTCCTGCGCCTGCGGCGACTCCTTCCACTGACGCCCGGACCGGGTTAAGCCACCGTGCGCATCGCGGTCACGGGGTCGATCGCGACCGACCACTTGATGACGTTTCCCGGCAAGTTCACCGACCAGCTGATCGCGGACAAGCTCGACCGCGTCTCGCTGTCGTTCCTCGTCGATGATCTGGCCATCCGCCGCGGCGGGGTCGCGGCCAACATCGCCTTCGGCCTGGGCGTGCTCGGCCTGCGCCCGCTGCTCGTCGGCGCGGTCGGGGCCGATTTCGAGGACTACCGGCACTGGCTGGAGGACCACGGGGTAAGCACCGCGGGCGTCCGGGAATCGCTGCTCCGGCACACCGCGCGCTTCGTCTGCACCACCGACACGGAGGGCAACCAGATCGGCTCGTTCTACGCGGGCGCGATGAGCGAGGACGCGGACATCAAGCTCGCGCCGCTGGCCGAGGAACACGGCGGCATCGACCTGGTGCTGATCGGGGCCGGCGACCCCGGGGCCATGGTGGTGCACACCGAGGAATGCCGTGAGGCAGGTCTGGCTTTCGCCGCCGATCCGTCCCAGCAGCTGGCCAGGATCCTCGACGACGAGCAGGTGCGGGTGCTGGTCGACGGCGCTGACTACCTGTTCGGCAACGAGTACGAGGAAGCGCTGATCGAGCGTAAATCCGGCTGGGGCAGCGCGGCGATGCTGGCCCGGGTCGGGGTCAGGATCACCACCCTCGGCCCCGGGGGTGCCCGGATCGAGCAGCGGGGCGAGCCGCCGGTCACGGTGCCCGCCGTGCCGGACGCGGAGCCCGCGGATCCCACCGGTTCCGGCGACGCGTTCCGCTCCGGCTTCCTGGCCGCCGTCGCCTGGGGCCTGTCCCTCGAGCGGGCCGCCCAGCTTGGCAACCTGCTGGCGGTGCACGCCCTGGAGGCCACCGGCCCGCAGGAGTACAACATGAAGCCAGGCCCGCTGGCCGAGCGCCTCGCCGCCGCGTACGGAGACACGGCGGCGGCTGAGGTCGCGGCGCACCTGCCCGCCTGAGCCTTTTTTCCCGAACGGGCCGGGTTACCCGCCCCGGTGACCGAAGCGTGATTCCCTGGCCGCAACCCGATGCCTGCCTGCGTCGTGCCGCTGCTGACCTCGCCGACCGCACTGGCGCCGGGAGCCTGAGGCCAACCAGCGTGCCTGCATTGTCGTCATAATTGCCGAAGGGCGCATGAGGCGCCGCGTAACCGAAGGGCACGGCAATGTTCGCAGGTACCAGACTTTCTGGATCAGGTCGGCTGGCCTTCGCGGCCGGAGCGCTGATCTGCGCCGCGACGGTGGCCGGGTGCGCGTCGTCGAGCAGCCAGCCGAGCACGTCGGGCTCGACGGCCGCCGCCAGCCCGACGGGCCCGGGGACCGCCTCAAGCAGCGGCAACGCGCCCGCCGTGGCGTCGCCGTCGCCGTCCTCGCCGGCGGCGGCCTGCCCGGCGGCCTGCCCGACCAGCTCACTGCGGGTGAAGCAGGGCGTCGCCCAGGGCTACGCGGGCGGCGTGTACCAGGTCATCGACTTCACCAACACCTCAGGCAGCACGTGCACGCTGTACGGCTATCCCGGCGTCTCCCTGGTCTCCGGCCCGCCTTACACGCAGATCGGCCTGGCCGCCAAGCGCAGCAAGAGCACGCCGGTGAAGCTGGTCACGCTGGCCCCCGGCGCGACCGGCAACGCCTTGCTGCAGATCGTGGACGCGCTGAACTACCCGCCCGCCAGCTGCGGGCCCACCAAGGCGACGGCCCTGAAGATCTACCCTCCCAACCAGACCGCCCCCGTCTACCTGCCGAACTCCTCCAGCGCCTGCGCCAAGTCCGTCCAGATCATGTACGTAGGCGCCGTCCAGCCCGGCTCAGGCAGCTCCTCCTAACCCCGCCGCTCACCGCCACCCGCAGATGCCCCTGGGGCCACTGGAATCACTCCAGTCCCATGCGGCAGCTGTCCGCCTCTGGTCCACCCGGTGCCTCACATCCACTGTCCCATCTGCATCGAAGAGTCCGTTAAGCACTTGTTACTCAGTAGTTGCAAGAGATCGGGGAAGAAAGGCTTTGGGGAAGCTTCGATACGCCGGGGTGCGTGCAGCTGATCGGCGGGCGTGCGGCGGTGCGGCGGAGGGCGGCGGTGCTGGCGGCAGGGCGGCGGCGGTAGCGTGGCTGGCATGGGAACCGCGGTCGCGTCTGGCGGGCCGGGAGAGCTGGCCCGGACGCTCGTGGTCGGCTACCACGGGCCGCCCGAGCTGACCGTGGCCCGGGCGTTCACCGAGTGGACGCTCGACCCGTGGATGCTGGCGCTGGTGCTGATCCTCGGCGGCGGCTACCTCGCCGGGGCGCGCAGGCAGCGCGACTGGCCGGTGGCGCGGCGGATCTGGTTCCTCGGGCTGGGCCTGGGTTTCCTGGTCATCGCGACGATGTTCCTGGGTGGGCGTCTACCAGCCGGCGCTGTTCTATGCACGGGCGGTGCAGACGGTGCTGCTCGTCCTGGTGGTGCCGCTGTTCCTCGCGCTCGGCCGTCCCATCTCGCTCGCCATCGCGGTGTTCCCGCGGGCGGGCGCGCGCATTGAGGCGGTCATCCGCTCGCGCCCGGCCCGCGTCCTCACGTTCCCCGCCATCACCGCGTTCGCGCTGGTGGGCGTGCCCTTTGTCATGTACTTCACGTCCTGGTACACCGCCGTGTTCCACAGCGCCGCCGTGCGGGAGCTGACGTTCCTGGCGCTGATGGCGTCGGGCTTCGCGTTCTTCTGGACCCTGCTCCGGGTCGACCCGGTGCCGAAGGAGTACGTCTACGCGGTCTCGATGTGGATCACCGGCGCGCTGGTGATCGGCGACGCGTTCTTCGGGATCGCCGTCATCGCCGACCAGAACCTCATCGGCGCGGCCTGGTACCACGCGCTGGCCCGGCCGTGGGGGCCGACCCTGCAGACGGCCCAGGTCCTCGGCGGGGGAGTGCTCTGGATTCTCGGCGACCTCGTCGGCCTGCCGTTCCTGGCCGCGCAGCTGATCCAGCTGATGCGCGAGGACGAGTCCGACGCGGTCCGGATCGACGCGTCCCTCGACGCCAGGGCCGCCGAGCTCGAGGTGGCCGCGACGGGGGAGCCGGGCGGGGAGGAAGGGAAACAGGGGAGCACGCCCTGGTGGGAGGATGACCCGCGCTTCACCAGCCGGTTCAAGCCGACCTGAGGATCACAGCCTGCGGCGGATGTACAGCGCCCAGCCCCCCTGGGGCAGTTCCTGGTACCCGGCGAACTCGTGCGCCTTCATCGTGCACCAGGACGGTATGTCGGTGTAGGCCGCCGGGTCGTCGGCCAGTACCGCCACCACGGCGCCCAGCGGGATGTCCCTGATCTGCTCGGCCAGCATGATGATGGGAATCGGGCACTTCCGGCCCAGGGCGTCGATGGTCAGGGCAACCACCGGAGCGGAGGGGGAAACCGCCGGCCGTTCGGCTTCGGTCAAGGGGACGGAACTGGCGTCGGCGGCCTGCTGGTCCGCCTGGCGGGCCGCAGGGGCGCGGCCGAACAGCCGCCCCCGGCGCTCGGTCATGGGAACACCCTCACGTTCTCCATGATGCCCGCCTGCGCTCGCGGTACGCGCGCCGGGGCGCAAAGATGACGCAAACATGTGGGGTCGTAGAAGGCTCGCGGGCGGTGCGCGATACTGTTTGCACGACACGTTGTAGCAGAACCGAGGAAGGCCCTCGCCTTGACTACCGATAACGCCGAACAGGGCTCCAGCAAGCCCCGTCCGGGCCGGGCGCGCGTCACGCGCGCGGCCGGCATGACGGTCGCGCTCACCCTCCTGGTCCTCGGCCTTACCGGCTGCACGAACGACTCGTTCACCCGGCTGGGATTCCCCAACCCGATCACCGAGCAGGGCAAGACGGTCCTGTCGCTCTGGCAGGGGTCCTGGATCGCGGGCATGGCTGTCGGCGTGCTGGTCTGGGGGCTGATCTTGTGGGCGGTGATCTTCCACCGCAAGCGCGGCGACAAGCTGCCGCCGCAGGCTCGCTACAACATGCCGATCGAGATCATGTACACGGCCGTGCCGTTCGTGCTGATCGCAGTGCTCTTCTACTTCACGGCGAAGGACGAGAACTTCATCGACAACCTGCCGCCCCATCCCGCCGTGACCGTGAACGTGCTCGGGTTCCAGTGGAGCTGGCAGTTCAGCTACCCGCAGTATCACGTGACCAACACGGGGAACATGGTCGGCGAGGGACCGCTGCCGGTGCTGGAGATCCCCAAGGGAGAGACGGTCCAGTTCAACCTGGCCTCAGAGGACGTCATCCACGCGTTCTGGGTGCCGGAGTTCCTGTTCAAGCGCGACGTCATCCCCGGCCACCCGAACCACTTCACGATCACCGCCACGCAGACGGGCACCTTCATCGGGCACTGCAGCGAGCTGTGCGGCCTTTACCACAGTAAAATGCTGTTTACGCTGAAGGTCGTGACACCGCAGCAATTCCAGGCGTACATGGCCGCGCAACAGGCGGCGCAGAGTTCATCCGGGAGCACGCAGTGAGTACGATCGAACAGCCGGTCATCGCCGCGACACCAGGGACTGAGCGCAAGGGCCACATCCTCGCGGGCTGGCTGTCCTCGACTGATCACAAGATCATCGGGCACATGTACCTGATCACCTCGTTCTTCTTCTTCCTGTGCGCCGGCGTGATGGCGATGATCATGCGGGTCCAGCTGCTCAGCCCTAACGAGCACGTGGTGTCCGACCAGCAGTACAACGAGCTGTTCACCATGCACGGCACGCTGATGCTGCTGCTCTTCGCCACCCCGCTCTTCATCGGGTTCGCGAACGAGCTGCTGCCGCTGCAGATCGGCGCGCCCGACGTGGCGTTCCCGCGGCTCAACCTGCTGAGCTACTACCTGTTCACGTTCGGCGGCCTGATCCTGCTGGCCAGCTTCCTCACCCCCGGCGGCTCGGCGTCGTTCGGCTGGTACGCCTACTCGCCGCTGACCAGCGCGATTTACTCGCCAGGCATCGGCGCTGACATGTGGATCATGGGGCTGGTGCTCTCCGGGTTCGGCACCATCCTCGGCGGGGTCAACTTCGTGACCACGGTGTTCTGCATGCGCGCGCCCGGCATGACGATGTTCCGGATGCCGATGTTCACCTGGAACGCGCTGCTCACCTCCATGCTGGTGCTGATGGCGTTCCCGGTGCTCGCCGCCGCGCTGCTCGTGCTCGAGATCGACCGGCGGATGGGCGCGCATGTCTTCGACGCCTCCAGCGGTGGCGCCATCTTGTGGCAGAACCTGTTCTGGTTCTTCGGCCACCCCGAGGTCTACATCCTCGCGCTGCCCTTCTTCGGCATCGCGACCGAGATCATCCCGGTGTTCAGCCGCAAGCCGCTGTTCGGCTACAAGACGCTGATCGCCGCCACGATCGCGATCGCCGGCCTGTCGATGACCGTGTGGGCGCACCACATGTTCACCACCGGCGCGGTGCTGCTGCCGTTCTTCTCGTTCATGACGTTCCTGATCGCGGTGCCGACCGGGGTGAAGTTCTTCAACTGGGTGGGCACCATGTGGAAGGGCCAGCTCACCTTCGAGCCGCCGATGCTGTTCACGATCGGGTTCCTCATCGTGTTCCTGTTCGGCGGTATCACCGGCATCATCCTGGCCTCTCCGCCGCTGGACTTCGCCGTGTCCGACTCCTATTTCGTGGTCGCGCACTTCCACTATGTGCTAGCTGGCACGGTACTATTCGAGATGTTCGCCGGCTTCTACTTCTGGTGGCCGAAGATGACCGGCAAGATGCTGAACAGCAGGATCGGCAAGATCCAGTTCTGGTTCATGTTCCTCGGCTTCAATATGACATTCCTGGTGCAGCACTGGGCGGGCGTCGAGGGTCAGGTGCGGCGTACCGCCAACTACCCTGACCTGCCCGGCAACGTGACCACGCTCAACATCATCTCCTCCGTCGGGTCGTGGATTCTGGCCCTGTCCGTGCTCATGTTCTTCTGGAACATGTACGTCACCTGGCGGTACGGGGAAAAGGTGACCGAGGAAGACCCGTGGGGTTACAGCAGCTCGCTCGAATGGGCGACGTCCTGCCCGCCGCCGCGGCACAACTTCTACCGGATTCCGAGGATCAGGTCCGAGCGGCCAGCCTTCGAGGCGCACTATCCCCACATTAAGTGGGGTCGTGAATCGCACGGACTCGAGCAGAAGATCCCGGCCATCGAAAGCGCGCGGAAGTAGGTTTGCAGGCATGAAGGTCGAAGGCTGGCTGTTCCTCGGCTGCGGGCTCTTCTTCGGCGGCACGGACGTCGTCTACTGGTACCTGTCGAAGGAGCCGACCGGGACCGTCGCGCTCGCGTTTGCTGTCTTCTTCGCCGTGCTCGTCGGCTTCTATGTTCTTTTCACCGGGCGTCGCCTGCCCAAGCGCCCGGAAGACGACAACGAGGGCGAGATCGAGCAGGGCACCGGCGAGATCGGGTTCTTCAGCCCGCACAGCTGGTGGCCGCTGTTCCTCGGGTTCGCCGCGGCCACGGCCGCCCTCGGCTTCGCGATCGGCTGGTGGCTCTTCCTGATCGGGCTGCTGTTCACCGTGTTCGCCTCGATCGGGTTCGTCTTCGAGTACTACCGAGGCAACTTCTCCCACTAAGGGCTAGTAGTGCTTTGTTAGTTCTAGGCAGTTGCCGGGTTTGTGTGGTTATGTCCGATATGACCCCTCCGGGAGGTCGCGGGGATCTGGCCCGGTTGCCGGGTTTCGCCGCAGGGGTTCCCGGTGGGCTGGCGCGGGAGGATCAGCGGGCCGCCGGGGAGTTGCAGGTGCGCGGGCTGCTGATGGACGGGCCGGTGGGGCCAGGCGTGCTCCTGGGCTCGCGGGGCCTGTGATGCCAGGCGGACCGGGTTACCTAACAAAGTACTGCTAGCACCTCGCCAGGCCCGACTGGTAGGCGATGATGACCAGCTGGATGCGGTCCCTGGCGTCGAGCTTGGTCAGCAGGTGGGCCACGTGGGTCTTGGCCGTGGCCGGGCTGATCGTCAGCTCCTCGGCGATCTCCGCGTTGGACATGCCGCGGGCGACCATCGTGAGCACCTCGAGCTCCCGGTCGGTGAGCACCCGCTGGAGCTTGCCCCGGGCCTGGCTGTCGTCACCAGCCTGGGCCGCGGCCTGCCGGGCGTCCGGCCCGGGCCCCGGCCCGGGCCCCGTGGCGGGCCCGGTGATGGGTATCGTGCGGGCGAACTCGCCGATCAGGCGCCGGGTGACGCTGGGCGCGAGCAGCGCGTCGCCGGCGGCCACCACCCGGATGGCGGTGAGCAGGTCGGCAGGGAGCGTGTCCTTGAGCAGGAAGCCGCTGGCCCCGGCCCGCAGCGCGGCGAAGACGTACTCGTCCAGGTCGAAGGTCGTCAGGATGAGAGCCCGGACGTCGGTGCTCTGAGTGATCCGTTTGGTGGCTTCGATGCCGTCCATGACCGGCATCCGCACGTCCATCAGGATGACGTCGGGCTTGGCCCGCCGCGCGGCCTCCACCGCCTCCGCGCCGTTGCCCGCCTCGCCGACCACGGTGAAGCCAGGCGTGGCGGCGATGATCCCGCAGAAACCCACCCGGACCAGGGCCTGGTCGTCCGCGACCACCACCCGCAGGGTCATTCCCCGGGGCTTCCTGAGGGCAGCGGGATGTGCGCGATGACCTGGAAGCCGTAGCCGGGCAGCGGCCTGGCGCTGAACTCGCCGCCGAGCAGGCTCACCCGCTCGCGCATCCCGATGATGCCGTGCCCGCTTCCGCCGATGCCGCCGCCCCGGCCCGTCCCGGTGCCCCAGGCGTCGCCCGCGGGGCCGTCCGGCCCGCTCCAGCCGGGGACGGCGCTCATCACGAGCAGCCCAGGCCCGCTGGCGGCCTGGCTGCTCCCGTGGAGCGGCGCTCCGGCGCTGGCCATCGCGGGCAGGCCCGCGCCATTGTCCGTCACCTCGAGAACCAGCTCGTCGTGGCCGTAGCCGATCAGCACCTGGCACGAGCTCGTGCGGGCGTGCTTGACCACGTTGGTCAGCGCTTCCTGCACGATCCGGTAGGCCGACAGGTCGATGCTGGCAGGCAGTTCCCTGGGCTGCCCGCAACGCGTCACGTCCACCCGGACGCCCGCGCTCGCGGTGCGCGAGATCAGCCGGTCCAGGTCGGCCAGTCCGGGCGCGGGGAACAACGGCGCCGCCCCGTAGGGCCCGCCTGCCTCGGCATCGGCCGCACCAGCCCCCTGGCCAGACGTGCCCGCCGCGCCGACAGACGTGCCCGCCGCCCGGCCCGGGGCGCCGGCGCCGCGGCCGGCCGACCTGGGGCGCCCGCGGCCGGGGCGCCCGCGGCCTGGCCAGACCCAGCAAGGCCAGACCCGGCCGGGCCAGATCCAGCAAGACCCGATCCACCCGGGCCATCGGCGCCGGCCCGCGCGGCCACCTCGCGCTGGTCCGTCTCGTCCGCCTGGCGCAGGGCGCCGAGCATCCGGCGCATCTCGTCCAGGGCCTCCCGGCTGGTGGCCTGGATGGCGCCCAGGGCGTTGCGCGCGTCGGCGGGCTGGGTGTCGATGACGTACTGGCCGTAGCCTGCCTGGACCGCGATGACGCTCATGCTGTGCGCCACCACGTCGTGCAGTTCCCTGGCGATGCGCAGGCGCTCCTCGGCGACCGCCTTGCTGGCCGCCTCGTCCTGCAGCCTGATCGCGTACCGGCGCCGCTGGCGCACGATGTAGCCGGTGAACCAGGCGATGATCACGCATAGCGCGACGGAGACCAGGCCGTCGCTCGGGATGAACCCGCCCCCGGTCAGGTGGATGAGCACCGCGTCGGCCAGCAGGGTGGCGAATACGGCGATGAGCACCCGCACCGCGGCCTGCCGGTGCTCGTAGGTCGCCGCGACCAGGTAGAGCACGTACGCGACGGGCAGGAAGTAGGTCAGGGCGCCGTTCTCCGGGCCGATCAGCGTGGTCAGGATGACCGAGCCGGCCAGCAGCACGCCGAGCATGAACGCTGGCCTGCGGCGGCGCATGCCCACCGCCACCACCGTCACCATGACCAGGAACAAGGCCAGCGGCCAGGTCAGCGAGAGCGGACGGTAGGGCACGAAGCCGTAGGGGCTTTCGATGCCCTGGACGACGCCGCGCCTGATGGTCGCGAAGAGGATCAGGCCGAACACCGCGCCCACGACATAGTCCAGCGCCGCCCAGTGTCCGGGACTGAGGCGCTTGGTCAGTGGCGGCCGCTGACGGGCGGCCGAAACCTCCGAAATGGTGCGCACGAAACCACCGTAACCGCCATCGCCGGCCGGGGCGTCATCCTGCAGGCGTACGCCGTGCGGTAACACGCGTGCTCCGGCGCTGGCCACCAGGCCGCCGGCGGCCGGTAACTTCACCCTGGCGGCTGATGACCCGGCCGGTCCGATGATGGCACGGTAACACACATGCCATCCATCCAGGCTTCCCCCACCGGGGCCGGCGCCGTCATCGAGACCACGGCGCTGACGAAGGTGTACCCGGGCGACATAACCGCGCTCGACGGTCTCACCGTCTCGGTCGCCCCCGGTGTCACCGGGCTCGTCGGCGCCAACGGCGCGGGCAAGTCCACGTTGATAAAGATCCTGCTCGGCCTCGTCCCGCCCACCAAGGGCCAGGCCAAAGTGCTCGGCCGCGACTGCGAAACCAGCGGCGAGACGATCAGGACCCTGCTCGGCTACATGCCGGAGCACGACTGCCTTCCGCCCGACGTGACCGCGACCGAGTTCGTGACCCACCTGGGCCGGATCTCCGGGCTGCCGCCCACCGTGGCCAAGGAACGCGCCGCGGAGTCGCTGCGGCACGTCGGCCTGCACGAGGAGCGGTACCGGCTGATCGGCACCTACTCCACCGGCATGAAGCAACGGGTGAAGCTGGCCCAGGCCCTGGTCGGCGCGCCGCAGCTGCTGCTGCTCGACGAGCCGACCAACGGGCTCGACCCGGCCGGCCGCACCGCCATGCTCGAGCTGATCGGCCGGATCGGCACGGAGTTCGGTATCTCCATCGTCGTCGCCTCGCACCTGCTCGGCGAGATCGAGCGGATCTGCGACCACCTGGTGGCGATCGACGGCGGACGGCTGCTGCGCGCCGACTCGATCACCAGCTTCACCCAGGCGAGCCAGGTCCTCGCGGTGGAGGTCGAGGAGGGACTGGTCCAGTTGCAGGCCGAACTGGCCGCCCGCGGCCTGGCCGCCACCCTCCAGGCCAGCACGACGGCCAGCGCGACGGGCGGCGCGACGGCCGGCGCGACGGCCGGCGCCGCCCAGGGCCGGACCCTGCTGGTGCCGCTCGGCGGGGACGACACCTACGACGTCGTGCGCGACTGCGTGGCAGCTCTGGCCCTGCCGATGTGCCGGCTGGAGCAGCGACGGCATCAGGTCGAAGAGCTGTTCCGCGACGAGGAGGAGGTGCCGCATGCCTGAGGTCCAGGCTCAACCCCAGGCCGCCGGGGTCATCCACGATCTCGGCTATCGCGGCTACGACGGTCCCCGGCTGGGCCGTGCGCAGATCGTCAGGGCGCTGACCTGGCACAGTTTCCGCTCCGCATTCGGCATCGGCCGGGGCGTGAAGGGCAAGATCATCCCGGTGCTCGCGTTGATCGCGATGTGCCTGCCCGCGCTGGTGAACGCGTTCGCGGTGGCGCAAGGCCACGCGAGGCTGTTCGGCTACGACGTCTACAACCCGACGCTGCGGGTGGCCCTGGTCACGATCTTCATCGCCGCGCAGGCACCCGAGCTCGTCTCCAGGGACCTGCGCAGCCACGTCCTGCCGCTGTACTTCTGCCGGCCGCTGCGGCGGGGCGACTACCCGCTGGCCAAGTACCTCGCGCTGACCGGGGCGCTGCTGATCCTGATCGAGGTTCCGCTGCTCATCCTGTACCTGGGCACGATCGCGTCGGCCCCGGGCGGCTCGGCCATCTGGCACGAGACCAGGGCGCTCATCCCCGGGCTCGGCGTCGGCCTGATGTGGGCCGCGCTTTTCGCGGCGATCGGCCTGTTCCTGGCGTCCTTCACCGGGCGCCGCGCCTACTCGTCGGGCATCGTCGCGATCTCCTGCGTGCTCACGTTCTTCCTGGCCCTGCTGCTGATCCAGGCCGAGGGCGGGCAGTCGGCCACCACGACGGGGGCACGGGTCGCCGGGCTCTTCAGCCCGTTCACCATCCTGGACGGGGTGCGCGTCTGGCTCGGCGGCAGCGCGCAGACGGGCCTGGTCGCCGATCCAGGCCGCTACGGGCCGCTTTACGGGGTCCTGGCGGTGGTCCTGCTCGCGGCCTGCCTCGGGGGCCTGGCCGCGAGATACCGGAAGGTGAGCCGATCATGACCACCATCGAGCTGCGCAACGTGTCGCGCTGGTACGGCAACGTGGTGGCGGTCAACGACATCACCATGTCCATCGAGCCCGGGGTGACTGGCCTGCTCGGGCCGAACGGCGCGGGCAAATCGACGATCATGCACATGATCGCCGGCTTCCTGCCGCCGTCCCGCGGCGAGCTCACCATCGGCAGCGGGTCAAAAGCCGGCGGCCCAAGCTGGCGCCATCCGGCCGTATACCGGCAGGTCGGCCTGGTACCCGAACGGGACTCGGTCTACGCCTTCCTGACCGGGGAGCAGTTCGTCACCTCGACCGCGAAGCTGCACGAGCTCCCGGACCCGGCCGCCGCCGCGGCCCGCGTGATCGACCTGCTGGACATGGCCGACGCGGCGGACCGCAAGATCGCCACCTACTCCAAGGGCATGCGCCAGCGGATCAAGGTGGCCGCGGCGCTCGTGCACGACCCGGAGATCCTGCTGCTCGACGAGCCGTTCAACGGGATGGACCCGCGGCAGCGGCTGCACATGATGGACCTGCTCGACAAGCTCGGCAGCGAGGGCCGGACGATCGTGTTCAGCTCGCACATCCTGGAAGAGGTCGAGCGGCTGTCCGGCACCATCCAGGTGGTGGTGGCGGGCCGCCTGGCCGCCTCCGGCGACTTCCGCGCGATCCGGCGCCTGATGACGAGCCGGCCGCACGTGTTCACGGTGCGCTCCTCTGACGACCGCCTGCTCGGCGGCACGCTGATCGGGCGGCCCGCCGTGACGGCCGTGGAGCTGACCCGCAACGGCCTGCAGGTGCGGACCTCGGACTACGGCGCGTTCTGCCGGGACATCGCGGTGCTGGCCCGCGACCACGGCATCCGGCTGCGCGAGGTGCTGCCCACCGATGAGTCCCTGGAAAGCGTCTTCGCCTACCTAGTCGCCAGCTGAGGAGCAGCATGTCCGCCTTGTTCAACCCCACGGTCGCGTGGATCACCATGCGCGCCACGCTGAGCCGCAAGCGAGCGCTGCTGTTCGCGCTCCCCGCGGCGATCCTCATCCTGTTCACCATCGCGCTCAAGGCCTCGCGCGCGCCGATGCGGCCGTGGCCGTCGCACGTCCTGGGCACGTTCGGGTTCTCGGTGCTGATACCGCTCACCGCGCTGGTCATCGGCACCAGCGTGCTCGGCGCCGAAATCGACGACGGCAGCATCGTCCACCTGCTGGCCACGCCGGTGCGGCGGTCCTCGGTGATAGTGACCAAGTTCCTCGTCGCGACCGGGCTGACCATGGTCTTCGCCGCGATCCCCGAGCTCATCGCCGCCCTGATCGCGGGCGGGGGCACCGCCCCCGCCCCGGGAGGCAGCGGGCCGGGGGGCGGGACCATCTTCGGCGAGGTCGCCATCAGCGGGAGCAAGCTCGCCATCGGCCTGTTCGTCGGGGCGCTGGCCTGCTCGGTGATCTACAACGCGGTCTTCGTCATGGTCTCCGTGGCGACCACCCGCGCCATCGCCGTCGGCCTGCTGTACGTGCTGGTCTGGGAGGTGCTGTTGTCCAACTTCGTCAGCGGGGTGAAGCTGCTCTCGGTGAGCCACTACGGCCTCGGCATCGCCAACGGCTTCGCGAACGACACCGCCCTGCAGGCCGGGCTGGGCGTGCTGACCTCGGTCGTCATGGGCGTCATCGTCACGGCCCTGGCGCTTGCCCTGGCGGTGAACCTGCTGTCGTCGTTCACCCTGAAGGGCGAGCCCGCCTGACCGCGCGAGCGCAGCCCAGGCTGACCGCACGGCCGGGCCGGTACTCTCACCGGCCCGGCCGTGCGTCATGCTTACATGCTTATGACGGATCAGGATCTGGGGCGTGGCCAGGCCGCGGGCATCGCCCGCGGTGCGGCGGTGATCGCCGGCCTGACCATCTTGTCCCGCATCCTCGGGCTCGCCCGCACGCTGGTGTTCTCGCAGCGTGTCGGCGCGACCTGCCTGGGCACGGCGTATGTCACCGCCAACCAGGTGCCGAACCTGGTCTACGAGCTGGTCCTGGGGGGCGCGCTGACCAGCGCCATGGTCCCGGTGCTGGCCCGCTCGGCCGAGCGGGCGGCGGCTGAGCCGGAGGAGAAGGCCAGGGTCAGCCAGATAACCTCGGCCCTGCTCACCTGGTCCGTCATTATCTTGTTGCCGCTGACCATCGTCGTCGCGGCGGCCGCGGGCTCGATCGCGGACCTGCTCAACCCCGCGAACGGGCACGCGCACTGCGTCCGGGCCAACGTGGTCGCCGTCACCGGCCGCATGCTCGTGGTATTCGCCCCGCAGATCATCCTGTCCGGGCTCGCGGTCGTCCTCTACGGGCTGCTGCAGGCGTACCGCCGGTTCGTCGGCCCGGCCCTGGGACCGGCCGTCTCCAGCCTCGTGGTCATCTCCGCGTACTTCGCCTTCGCGCCCGCGGACAAGGATCTCCCGCTGTCCAGGCTGCCGCTGACGGCCGAACTCATCCTGTCCGTGGGCACCACCCTGGGCGTCGCCGCGCTGCTCGCCGTGGCCGTGGTGCCGACCTGGCGGCTGCACCTGACGTTCCGGCCCCGGCTGCGGTTCCCCGCGGGGGTGGCGCGCCGGGCCGGGGGACTGGCCCTCGTCGGGGTCGTCGAGATCATCGCTTACGACCTTTCGATCGTGGTCGCCCTCGTGCTGGCCAACGGGCGCGGCGCCACCGGCGCGGTCGTCCTGCTGAACTACGGCTGGCAGGTGTTCAACTCGGTAAACGGCGTGCTGGCGCTGTCCGTCGCGGTCAGCGCGTTCCCGGTGCTGTCCGCCCGCGAGGGGCGGGTGTTCGACGTGACCTGCGCCGGGTCCACCCGGGCGGTGCTGCTGGTGGCCTGGCTCGGGGCGGCGGTCACCGCGGCCATCACCGTGCCCGCCGCCCACGTCCTGGCCAGGCAGCCGGAGCAGGTGCCGGAACTGATTGCCGGGCTCGCCCTGTTCGCCCCGGGCCTGGTCGGCTTTGGCGTCATCGCGAACATGTCGCGGGTGATGATGGCCCTCGGGCGGCTCAAGGTCGCCGCCGCGGGGGTGGCCGGCAGCTGGCTCGTGGTGATAGCGGCCGACGCCGTGCTTGCCCTCCTCGTGCCGCCCCGCCTCGTGGTGGCCGCGCTGGCCCTGGGCAGCACCATCGGGCAGACCGTCGTGGCCGTTCCGCTGGTGCTCGCGGCCCGGCGGATCCGCGGCCCGGAAGCAGTCCGCGGGACCGGCCGGGCCGCGCTGACCGGAGCGGCGGCGGGGATCGCAGGCGCGGTGGCGGGCGTGGCCGTCAGCCTGGCGCTGCCGGTCAGCCACAAGCTACTGGCCGGCGGGGTGGCCATCCTCGCGGCCGCCTGCGCGGCCCTCGCCTTCGGGCTGGTCGCCTACCTCCTGAACGACGGTGACCTGCGCGCGGGCATAAGGTGGCTGCGGCAGGTCACCAGACGCGCTCCAGAAGAGGGCTAGGCCTCGTCGCCCTCCCCTGGGGGCAGGGCCGCCGAACTCGGCGCGCCGACCGCCTCGTGCTCCTCGCCGGCGATCTCCTCGCCGACGACGACCTCGGGACCGTGCCCGTTGCCGTGCCCGTCGGCCTCGATCACGACGGTCTCGGCGAAGGCGCGGTTGGCGACCGCCCGGGCCTTGCCGAGCATGCCGCGCGAGGTCGGCGCGGGGACGCCGTTCGCGTCCTCCGAGCCGGGCGCGGGCAGCAGGGCGGGCACCTCCTTGGCCTCGAGCACCGCCCGGCCCTCCTCGTTCACCGGCTTGTGCACCTCGATGAACTCACCGTCCGGCCGCTGCCTGATGATGCCCGACTCGTAGCCGTGCAGCAGCGTCTCCGCGTCCTTACGCTGCAGGCCCAGGCAGACACGCCGGGTGATGACGTAGGCGAGCGCGGGCCCCAGGAAGATCAGGACGCGCGCGATCCAGGTGATCGTGTACAGCGGGACCTGCAGCTTGTCGGCGATGACGTCGTTGGCGCCCTCGGCCCACAGGACGCCGTAGAACGTCACCGCGGCCACGCCGGTGGCGGTCCGCACCGGCGCGTTCCGCGGCCGGTCGTTGATGTTATGGAAGGACTTATCCCCGGTGGCCCATTGCTCGAAGAACGGCCACAGCGCGGCCCCGCCCAGGACGATGCCTAGCGGCAGCGCGAACGGTATGAGGACGCTCAGCGACAGGGTGTGCCCGAGGAAGTTGATCTCCCAGGCGGGCATGGCACGCAGCGAGCCCTCCAGGATGCCCATGTAGAAGTCGGGCTGCGACGCGGACGAGATAGCCACCGGCGTGTAGGGCCCGTACAGCCAGATCGGGTTGATCTCGGCGAACGTGGCGAGCAGCACCAGCGCCC
The DNA here is from genome assembly GCA_963722275.1 of uncultured Actinomycetes bacterium. Classification (GTDB taxonomy): domain Bacteria; phylum Actinomycetota; class Actinomycetes; order Streptosporangiales; family Streptosporangiaceae; genus Palsa-504. The sequence goes on from CAVRMX010000010.1 coordinate 256,676, forward strand.
CGAAGATGAAGAAGAACCAGGCGCCGCCCTTGGCCAGGAAGTACGGGAAGAACGGCTGGCCGACGACGTTCCGCTCGGTATTCCCCTTGGCCGGCATCTGCGTGTGCTTCTGGTGGAACATGATGAACAAGTGCGCGGTGATCAGCGCCAGCAGGATCCCGGGGATAAGCAGCACGTGCATGATGTACATCCTCGGCACGATGATGTTGCCGGGGAACCCGCCGCCGAACAGGAAGTACGCCAGGTAAGTGCCGACGATCGGGATGCCCTGCAGGACACCCTCGAAGATCCGCAGGCCGGCGCCGGACAGCTGGTCGTCGGGCAGCGAGTAACCGAAAAGTCCCTCGATGAGCCCCAGCGAGAACAGCACGATCCCGATCAGCCAGTTGACCTCGCGGGGCTTGCGGTAGGCGCCGGTGAAGAACACCCGCAGCATGTGGATGGTGAGCGAGGCCATGAACAGGTCGGCGGCCCAGTGGTGGATCTGCCTCATCAGCAGCCCGCCGCGGACGTCGAAGCTGATGTTCAGCGTCGACTGGTACGCCTCGCTCATCCGGATGCCGTTGAGCTTGAGGTACGAGCCGTGGTAGGTCACGTCGGTCATCGACGGCACGAAGAACAGCGACAGGAACGTCCCGGTCAGCAGCAGGATGACGAACGACCACAGCGCGATCTCGCCGAGCATGAACGACCAGTGGTCGGGAAAGACCTTGCGCATGAGCACGCGGAACCCGCGCGCCCCGTGGAACCGGTCGTCCAGCCACCCGCCCGTGCCGGTCAGGGCCTTCGGAACGTCAAAGTTCTCGCTCATCCGCGCTCCCAGAAACTCGGGCCGACGGGCTGGGTGAAGTCGCTCTTAGACACCAGGTACCCGCTGGAATCCACGGTCAGCGGCAGCTGGGGCAGCGGCCGGGCGGCCGGGCCGAAGATCACGTTGGCGCCGTGCGCCGCGTCGAAGGTGGACTGATGGCACGGGCACAGGAGATGGTGCGTGGTCTGCTCGTACAGCCCCACCGGGCAGCCCACGTGCGTGCAGATCCTGGAGTAGGCAACGATGTTGTCGACCGTCCAGTTCATCGTACCGATCAGCGTACTGCCGTTGTACGTCGTCGGGATGTCGAGTTCACCCGGTCTGAACTTGATCAAGGTGACGGCCGCCTTGATCAGCGCGTCCTGATCGTCGGCGTAGCCGTCGGGCACGATCGTGATCTGGCCGCCCGGCGCGCTGAACTGCGCCGGGGTGAGCGGCGTGTTGGTGCCCTGGACGAGCAGCCGCCGGCCCGGGCTCCACACGGTGTGCCGCAGGCTCGTCCCTGGCTGCGGGCCCAGGTCCCTGAGCAGGACGACCGGGGCGGCGAGCAGCGGCAGCGTCCCGAGCATCAGGGTGCGCCGCACCAGCGGCCGCTTGACGAACTGGCTGTTCGCGGTGCCCTCTTTGAAGTACCCCTCGAACGCCTGCCGGTCCTTGGGGTCGGAGCGGAGGTCGTGCCGCTGCTCGGTCACCTCGACGTCCGGCATCAGGTGCCGGACCCAGATCAGCGCGCCCAGGCCCAGGGAGACGAGGGCGAGGGACAGCGAGAGACCCAGCGCCATGTTGGACCGCAGCGTCTTGTCGACCGTGTGCACCCCGAGGCCGACGTAGGCGGCGATGAAGCCGCAGCCGGCGATGAACGCGAACGTGAAGCAGGCCGCGACCACCCTTTCGGCCCGCTGGCCGTGCACGATCACCCTCGGGTCGTCCAGCGGCAGGCCGACCAGGTGCTCGGTGCCGCCTTCCTCGCCGGCGACCGGGGCCGCGTCACCGTGTTCGGCCACCGTCGTCGATCCGAGCAGGCGCGGGGAGGGCGGGGGAGTGCCGATCACCCGGTGCGGCGCAGCCGGGCCCTCGGTGCCCTCGGTCTCTTCCATGTCGCTCATGATTACTTCTACTCCATCCCCGTCGGTCTTGGATCACGCCGCCTGGCGGTAATCCACAAGGCGATCAGCACCAGGAAGCCCATGCCGCCGAAGAAAGCCACCAGGCCCTCGGTGACCGGCCCGGTCCGGCCGAGCGAGAAGCCGCCGGGATTGGGCTCGACCCGGGTCTGCGTGATGTAGGCGATGATGTCGCGCTTGGCCTGCGGGGGCAGCGCGCCGTCGGAGAACACCGGCATGGCCTCGGGCCCGGTCAGCATCGCCGTATAGATCTGCGTCGGAGTGGACTCGGTCAGCGGCGGCGCGTTCTTGCCGTAGGTCAGCGCGCCGCCGGCCCCGGCGAAGCCGTGGCACTGCGCGCAGTTGGCGCTGAACAGCTGTTCCCCGAGCGCGGTGTCCGCTCCGGCGGTCGACACCTGCTCGGGGCCAGGGATCGCGGGCCCGCCGCCCAGGGAGTCGACGTAACCGGCGATCTGGTAGATCTGCTCTTCGCTGAACGTCACCGGCTTGCGATCGTTCTCCGCGCCGGGTTCCTTGGCCGGCATGCGGCCGGTGGACATCTGGAAGTAGACCGCGGCCGCGCCGGCGCCGATCAGGCTCGGCGCCTGGTCGGTGCCCTGGGCGTCCAGGCCGTGGCAGCTCGAGCAGTTCGCGTCGAACAAGGCCTTGCCCGCCGTGACGTCCTGCCGCGACGCGGCCGGCGCCGACGCCTGCGCGATGCCGCCCGTACGGGTGAGCGACCCGTAAAGCAGCGCGACAACGACGAGCCCGAGCAGCAGTGCCGCGTAGCCGGCGACCGGGCGCCTGCGCCTGGCGTTGATCCAGCTCACTCGCTGTCCCCTGACTAGTGGATGAGGTAGATGACGGTGAACAGGCCGATCCACACGACGTCGACGAAGTGCCAGTAGTAGGACACGACGATCGCGCTGACCTGCTGTTCGTGGGTGAAGGTCCGGGCCGCGTAGGTGCGGCCGAGCAAGAAGATGAAGGCGATCAGGCCGCCCAGGACGTGCAGCCCGTGGAACCCGGTGGGAATGTAGAACACCGAGCCGTAGGCGCTTGACGCCAGGGTGAGGTGCTCGTTCTTGACCAGGCTCAGGTACTCGTAGCCCTGCCCGAGGTCGAAGTACAGGCCCATGAGGAAGGTGAGCACGTACCACTCGCGCAGGCCCCAGCTCATCGGGTGCATCAGCGACCGGGTGCGGCTGATCTGGCCGCGCTCGACCGCGAACACGCCCATCTGGCAGGTGACGCTGGACAGCAGCAGGACGGTGGTGTTGGTCGCGCCGAGCGCGATGTCCAGATGCGCGCCCGGCCAGGGCAGTCCCGCGCCCTTGTCCACTGACCTCACGGTGAAGTACATCGCGAACAAGGCCGCGAAGAACATCAGCTCAGAGGACAGCCAGACGATGGTGCCGACGCTGACCAGGTTGGGTCTGCTGGCCGGCGTGCGGGGGGCTGTCTCCACGGTTGCTGTCGCCACGAAGCAATTATTACGACAACCTGTAGGCGATCGCTACGCGACCCCCCGCGTTGGTGACGCTATCGGTACCATGCAGTGTCATGAAGGTCGTTGTGTACAGCCACGACGCGGATGTCCGGGCCCAGGTCAGGCTCGCCATCGGGCGTCGTCCCGCCATGGACGTGCCGGACGCCGAAATTATCGAGGTAGCCACGCAGCCTGCGCTGTTCCGGCTGCTCGACGCCGGCGGCGCGGACGTGATGGTGCTCGACGGGGAGGCGCAGCCAGCCGGCGGGATGGGCGTGTGCCGCCAGGCCAAGGACGAGATCCACAACTGCCCGCCGGTCCTGCTGATCATCGGCCGGCCCGACGACGGCTGGCTGGCCACCTGGTCGCGGGCCGACGCCGTGGTCAGCCACCCGATCGACCCGATCGTGCTGGCCCACGAGCTGGCCGGGCTGATGCGGGAACGTCCCGCGGTCAGCAGCTGACCCGCCGTACTCTTTTTATGCCGAACGGGCTGGGTTTTACGCCTTAGCTCCTCGTCATAACGATCTCCTGCCTGCCCGGGCGACCCGGGTTCACCTTCCCTCCCCTGGGGGCCCGTCATGGATGCCCGAACCACCTGGCCCGCGCTCCTGTCCGCCCTCATCCGCGGCGACTCGCTCACCGCTGATGAGAGCGAGTGGGTCATGAACGAGATCATGGAGGGCGCCGCGACGCCGTCCCAGATCGCGGGCTTCGGGGTCGCGCTGCGGATCAAGGGCACGTCGGTGGCGGAGATGACCGGGCTGGCCCGGTCGATGCTGGCGCACGCCACCCCCATCAGCCTGCCCGGCCGGCTGACCGACCTGGTGGGCACGGGCGGGGACGGCGCGCGCACGGTCAACGTGTCGACGATGGGCACGATCGTGGCGGCGGCCGCGGGCGCGCGGATGATCAAGCACGGGAACCGGGCGGCGTCGTCCGCGTGCGGCGCGGCCGACGTGCTCGAGGCCCTCGGCGTGGTGATCGACCTGCCGCCCGCCAAGACCGCCGAGCTGGCCGCCGAGGTCGGCGTGGCCTTCCTGTTCGCGCCGCTGTACCACCCGGCGCTGCGGTACGCCGGCCCGACCCGCAGCGAGCTCGGCGTGCCCACCGTGTTCAACTTCCTCGGCCCGGTGGCGAACCCGGCCCGGCCGGCGGCGCAGGCGGTCGGCGTGTTCGACCCGCGGATGGGCGAGATCATCGCCGGCGTGCTGGCCGGGCGCGGCTGCTCGGCCCTGGTGTTCCGCGGCGACGACGGGCTCGACGAGCTGACCACGACCGGCCCGTCCACGCTGTGGGTGGTGCACGACGGCGAGGTGGCCCAGACCGGGTTCAGCCCGTCCTCGCTCGGCCTGCCCGAGGCCTCGGTGGCCGACCTGCGGGGTGGCGACGCGGCGTACAACGCGGCGGTAGCCCGCGCGGTGCTGGCCGGAGAGCATGGCCCGGTGCGCGACATCGTGCTGCTGAACGCGGCCGCCGCGCTGGCCGCGACGGCCGGCGTGGCCGGCCCGGACGCGGTCATCCCGGCGCTGGCCGACGGCTACGCCCGCGCCGCCGAAGCCGTCGACTCAGGCGCGGCCAGCGCCTTGCTCGACCGCTGGATCGAGGTCAGCCGCCGCCTGGCGCCTGCCCTGCCGACCCGCTAGCGCCCCCAAGCAAGAGATCAGAGGTCGGCGCCCAGGCCGAGGGAGAACGCGGCGTCCAGGTCGTGCCGGCTGTAGGTGCGGAACGCGATGTGGGTCTCGGTGTGCGTGACGCCCGGGACCTTGTTCAGCCGGCCGGGGATGACGTCGGCGAGCTCGTCGTGCGCGCGGACCCGGACCATCGCCACCAAGTCGAATCCCCCGGTGACCGAGTAGACCTCGCTGACCTCGGGGATCTGGGCGATCATCTCGGCGACCTCGGGAATGCGCTGGATCTCTGCCCTCACCAGAACGATCGCGGTGACCACCGGATGCCTCCCAGGCTGTGTCTGCCGATTTCCACGGGGCCGATTTCATTGGGCCAGATTGCGCTGCCCTCTTGAGCGGGGCTGGCGCTTACGCTACTACTTCTGGCCAGCGGCTGAGCTGGTTCAGGGTCCGGATGCCGCGGTGCGCCAGTCGCCGGATCAGCCAGCCGAGTACGTCCGCGGTGGCGCGCGCGTCGGCCAGCGCGCGATGGCTCGGCGTCGTCCGCGCGCCGAAGAACCCGGCCAGCGTGCCCAGCTTGCAGTCGGGCACCTCGTCCGGGTCCATCACCTGCCGGGCCAGCATGACCGTGTCCAGCACGGTGAAGCCGGGCCAGGCCAGCCCGCAGTCGCCGCAGCCGGCCATCAGGAAGCCGAGATCGAACGGCGCGTTATGCGCGACCAGCACGCAACCACGGGCGAAGTCGAGCAGCCCGGGCAGCACCGCGCTCAGCCGCGGGGCCGCGGCCAGCATCCAGTCGGTGATCCCGGTCAGGTCCGCGATGCGCGGCGGAACCGGCACGCCCGGGTTGACCAGCGAGGCGAACTCGCCCTGCCGCGAGCCCCCGCCCACCTCCCCGGCTCCCTTCACCCGGACCGCCCCGATCTCCGTGATCGCCGCCGCCTCCGGCGACCACCCCGTGGTCTCCAGATCCACCACGGCGAACTCGAGCAGCCCGAGCTCCACCTCAGCCAGCTCTGCCAGCCCTTGCGTGCCCATACCCCGCGTGCCCGGCTCCAGCACACCCGGCCCCCGCGCGCCCATACCCCGCGTGCTCAGCCCCAGCACACCCGGCCGGCGCCCGTCCGGCCCGGGCTCGTCGAGGCCCCGCGCGTCCGGTCCGCGCCCGTTCAGCCGCCTTCGGTCGTCTGTCAGTGGCCCCCGGGCGAGCGGCGCATCCTCGCATCCGCCTGGTGACGGCGTAACCACGCCCGGACTGATCACGCTCCCCAAGGTAAAACCGCCCACTGACATTTCTCCGCCGCCACGCCGACCGAACACTCCCGTCCCGCGCGCCGCATCCACCCCAGCCGCGGACGCGCGCCCGTCCCAGCCCGCGGGCGCGCACCTACCGCGGAAAATGTCAGAGGGCGTCGTTAACGTGTGTCCGTCCATTCACGGAATGCATGGGAGGCGTCATGGAGATTGATTGCGGCCGCTGCGAGATGCGCGGCGCTGGCTGCCAAAATTGCGTAGTTACCGTACTCGAGCCGCGAAATCCGTCAGGCTTCCCGGCGGAGGGACCCGGCTATCTCGGGGAGGCGGAGGTGAAGGCGCTCGGCGTCCTCGCGGCCGCGGGCATGGTACCCCCACTGCGGCTTTCGCTGCCCGGCTCGACGGTCCTGCCCGGGGCGCGGGCCTGGACTCGGCGAGTCTTCCCGGACAAGAAGGCCTCGTGATGATAGCGTAGCGAGCTCGTTCCGGGGGGTGAATCGCGGCATCGTAATGGAGCAGTTGGAAATTAGGGGAATCGGTTGAATAGCCCTATTCGCTTCACTACGCTGGCCCAAAGTTACCTGGACGGTAACCAGGCCAAGACCAGGGCAAACGCCCGGGAGAGTCAGGACGACTTGGGGAGCGTGGTAGGCACGTGGGTACGCGGCTAGCGGGCACCACGTCCCGGGTTCGCCGCGGTGTCGCGATCGCGGCCGGGATGGTTGCGGTTACCGGGCTTGCGGTCTTCGCCTCGGGTGCTGCTGCGGCTCCGCAGCCGACGGTCGATCAGGTTCAGGCCCGGATCAACCAGCTCACGTCCCAGTTCAACAAGGTCACCGAGCAGTTCGACCAGGCCAGCCAGCAGCTTTCGGCCGCGCAGTCGAGACTGTCCCAGGTTGGCGTGCACCTGGACCACGCCAACGCTCAGTTCAAGGCGGCGCAGGCCAACGTGGCGCAGACGGCCGCCGCTGCGTTCGAGGACACCGGGGCCACCTCCATCGCGGGCGTCCTCACCTCCGGCGACCCCTCGGTCGTGCTCCAGCAGGGGTCGCTGCTGATGGAGCTGTCCGGCAACCGGAACGCCCAGACGCAGCAGCTGCTCACCGATGCCAGCCAGCTGTCGGGCGTGGAGCAGGAGATGCAGCGCACCGAGGCCGGGATCGCCAGCCTCAAGGGCCAGCTCGCCGCCCACAAGTCCTCTCTCGGCAAGCTCATCGTGACCGAGAAGGCCACGCTGGCCAGCCTTACCGTGCCGCAGCAGCAGGCGGTCGCGAGCAACTCGATCGGCGCCAACGGCAGCTCCGCGCCACAGACGTACACCGGGCCGACCTCGACCCAGGCGGAGAAGGCGATCGCCTTCGCCTACAACCAGCTCGGCTGCCCGTACGTATACGGCGGCACGGGTCCGTGCCACATGGGGTTTGACTGCTCCGGCCTGGCGCAGGCTGCGTGGGCGGCCGCGGGCGTGCAGATACCGCGCGACACATACGAGCAGTGGGCCGCGCTGCCGCACGTTCCCCTCTCCTCCCTCGAGCCGGGTGACCTGCTGATCTACAACGGCGAGGGGCACGTGGCCATCTACGTGGGCGGCGGCTACATCATCGACGCGCCGCAGACCGGCCTGAACGTGGAGAAGATCCCCGAGAGCACGTCCTGGTACGCCAGCAACCTCGACGGGGTGCTGCGCCCGTAGCAGGTAGCAGTAGCAGGTAGCAGGTAGCCGGGCCGTCGGTCTGGAACGCCCTTATACACTCATCCGGTGCCTCGCACGCTGATCGTCACCAACGACTTCCCGCCCCGCCGCGGCGGCATCCAGTCGTTCGTGCACGCGCTGGCCACCGGGCTGCCCGCGGGCACGGTGACGGTGTACGCGCCCGCCTGGAAAGGCGCGGCGGAGTTCGACGAGCGGCAGCCGTTCCCGGTCATCCGCCATCCGACCTCGCTGATGCTGCCGGTCCCGGCGGTATCACGCCGGGCCGCGGCCATCGCCGGGGAACACGGCTGCGACACCGTTCTCTTCGGCGCCGCGGCGCCGCTCGGCCTCGTCACGCCGGCGCTCCGCAAGGCTGGCGTGACCAGGGCGGTCGCGCTGACTCACGGACACGAGGCGGGCTGGGCCGCGCTGCCAGGGGCGCGCAGCCTGCTGCGCCGCATCGGCGACGAGGTGGACGTGGTCACCTATCTCGGCGAGTACTTCCGAGTGCGGCTGGCCCGCGCGCTGTCTCCGGCGGCGCAGCGCCGGATGGTCCGGCTGGCGCCCGGCGTGGACGTGACGTTCTTCCGCCCCGGCGCAGGCGGCGGCGCGGTCAGGGAACGGCTGGGGCTGGCGGGCCGGCCGGTGGTGGCGTGCGTGTCCCGGATGGTTCCGCGCAAGGGCCAGGACACCCTGATCACCGCCTGGCCGCGGATAAAGGCACAGGTCAGCGGCGCGGTACTGCTGCTCGTCGGCGACGGCCCCTACGCACCCGAGCTCAGGCGCCTGGCGGAGCGCATCGGTGTCACGGACGACGTCATCTTCACCGGCCCCGTCCCGTGGCCCGAACTCCCCAGCTACTACGCCGCGGCCGACGTGTTCGCCATGCCCTGCCGCACCCGCCGGGCGGGGCTGGATGTCGAGGGTCTCGGCATCGTCTACCTGGAGGCGTCGGCCACCGGCCTGCCGGTGATCGGCGGTGACTCGGGCGGCGCGCCGGACGCGATACTCGACGGTGAGACCGGCTACGTCGTCAGCGACGGGCCTGGCGTGGAGGCGCGTGTCACCGAATTGCTCTCCGATCCCGCCAGGGCCCGGGCGATGGGGGAGAAGGGGCAGGCGTGGGTGGACAGGGAGTGGCGTGAGGAACTCTCCGCCGCCCGCCTGTCCGCGATCTTGGCAGGCTTAGGCCCTGGCCCGGCCTAAGCCTGGCTCAGGTGCGTCTTAGGCCATTGTGAACAGGCAAAATAGGGCTTTCCTCCGATGCCGTGAGCGGGGCCTTACCGCGAGACTCGATAGTGAACGGCCGACACGTCGAGGAGGAACGATGAACCCGTACATGACCCAGAGCCTGGTCTCGGATCACATCAGGGAATCCCGCCAGCAGGCGGCGGCGGCCCGGCGGGGCGGCGCGGCGCGCCGCGCTGTCCGCGAGGCGGGCACCCGCGCGGTCCGGCGCCACTGGCTGGTCCGGACGGCATGACGATGAGCCGGACAATCACCGGGCTGGCCCGGCGGCTGGCTGCCGTCCTCGCCGAGTGCAACGACGCCCAGCGCCGGAAGACCATCCTGATGACCTCTCCGGACACGTACCGGGCCGGACGGGACATGGTGCCCGACGACTACGCCGAGTTCCTGTTCAGGACCTCAGGCGCCCTGATACGCGAGCCGTCCGCCGGGCGCCGGTCGGCCAGGCTCGTCGGCTAGCGGAACGATGGCCACGGGCGCACCGGCGCCCGGCGCACCGGCTCACGAGTACAGCGCATCGACGTCAGCGGCGAAGTCCTTCAGCAGCACGTTCCGGCGAGTCCCGAGCTTGACGGTGAGCTGGCCGGCCTCCTGGGTGAAGTCGACATCCAGGATCCTGAACTTCCTGATGGACTCCGCCCGGGATACCGCCTGGTTGGCGTCGTCGACGGCCGCCTGCACGGCGGCGACGAGATCCGGGTCGTCGCGCAGTGACGCGATGGTGGCGTCGGCCGGTTTGCCGTTCCTTTCCTTCCACGGCCCGAGCGTCTCGGGGTCCAGCGTGATAAGCGCCGCGATGAACGGCTTGCCGTCCCCGACTACCATGCACTGGCTGATCAGGGCGTGGCTGCGGAGCCGGTCCTCGAGTACCGCGGGTGACACGTTCTTGCCCCCGGCGGTGACGATCATCTCCTTCTTCCGCCCGGTGATCTTCAGGAAGCCTTCCTCGTCGAGCTCCCCGAGGTCGCCGGTGCAGAACCAGCCGTCCTCGGCGAAGACCTCCTTGGTGGCCGCCTCGTTCCCCCAGTAGCCGGGGAAGACGTTCTTTCCGCTGATCAGGATCTCGCCGTCCTCGGCGATCTTGATCCCGACACCGGGCAGCGGCAGCCCGACGGTGCCGATCTTGTTCCGGTCCGGCCGGTTCACAGTGGCCGCGGCGGTCGTCTCGGTCAGGCCGTACCCCTCCAGCACGGTGATGCCGACGCCGCGGAAGAAGTGGCAGAGCCGTTCGCTGAGCGCGGCGCCGCCGGAGACGGCGTACTGCGCCCGGCCGCCGAGCGCGTCGCGCAGCTTGCCGTAGACCAGCCGGTCCAACGCCGTGTGCTGGGCCCGCAGGCCGAACGAGGGCCGGCCGCCGGGAGCATCCAGGGCCCGGCTGTACGCGATCGCCACGTCGGCCGCACGGCCGAAGACCGCGCCCTTCTTCTCGCTGACCGCCTTCTGCTCGGCGCTGTTGTACACCTTCTCGAATACCCGCGGCACGGCCAGGATGAACGTCGGCCGGAACGAGGCCAGCGCGGGCAGCAGCGCGGTCAGGTCGCCGCAGTGCCCGAGCACGATCCCGCCCTCGATGCAGCCCACCTCGATGATCCGGGCGAAGACGTGCGCCAGCGGCAGGAACAGCAGGGTGCCCGGGTTCTCCATCCCGGCCACGATGGCCAGCGGGCCGAGGAAGGCGTTGCGCACGTCGGACAGCAGGTTCTCGTGGGTCAGTGCGCAGCCCTTGGGCCGCCCGGTGGTGCCCGAGGTGTAGATGATCGTGGCCAGGTCGGACGCCTTGGCGGTGGCGGCGCGCTCGGCGATGACCTCGTCGCCGACGTCCGCGCCCGCCGCGCGCAGCGCGTCCAGGCCGGTGTCGATCCGCCACGACTGCGACAATTCCGGGACCCGGTCCCGGAAGCTGCCGATCATGTCCTCGTAGCCGGCCGTCTCGACGAAGCAGGCCCGAGCGCCCGAGTCGGAGAGGATCCATTCGGCCTGCTCGGCGGAGGAGGTCTCGTAGACCGGCACCGTCACGGCGCCCGCGGTCCAGATGGCGTAGTCGATCAGCGTCCACTCGTACCGGGTGTGCGACATCAGCGCGACCCGGTCCCCGGCTTTGATGCCCGCCGCGACCAGTCCCTTGGCCAGCGCGACGACCTCGCCGGAGAACTGGCTCGCGGTCACGTCATCCCAGGAGCCCTCGGAAGCACCGGGCCGGCGCAGCATCACCGCCTGCGGCTGTTCGGCGGCCCGGCGGAAGACGGCGCTGGCGAGGTTCGCGGTCGCGGGGACCTCCGCCAAGGCTGGCAGGCTGAATTCGCGCACGGCATCTCTCCACTGAGGTAGCGCTACTTGGCAGTACAAGCTTAGGCAGTACCAGCTTAGGCGGGCCGGCCAGTCAGTTCCTGGTTACGATCTTGCGCCCCGCCCGGCTTACCGTGGTGACATGCGAGTCCACGTGGTGAGCGACGTACACGGCCGCGCGGATGCGCTGCCCCGCGCGGCCGACGGTGCCGACGCGCTGATCTGCCTGGGGGACCTGCTTCTGTTCCTCGACTACGCCGACCACGGCCAGGGCATCTTCGCCGACCTGTTCGGCGCCGAGGCAGCGGGCAGGTACGTGCAGCTGCGCACCGCGAAGAAGTTCGACGAGGCCAGGGAGTTCTCGCTCGGCCTGTTCGCGTCCCGGCCGGAGAGCCGGGCCAGTCTCTTCGAGGCCGCGATGAGGCGGCAGTACGCCGAGCTGTTCGGTGCCCTCCCCGAACCCGCGTACCTGACCTACGGCAATGTGGACGTCCCCGAGATGTGGGACGCCTACCTCAAGCCCGGACACTGCGTCCTTGACGGCGGCACGGCCGAGCTAGACGGGTGGACCTTCGGTTTTGTCGGCGGCGGACTGAAATCGGTCTACCGGACGCCGAACGAGATGAGCGAGGAAGAGTTCCGCGCCAAGATCGAGGCAGTCGGCGAGGTGGACGTGCTGTGCACGCACATCCCGCCCGCGATCCCCGAGCTTCTCTACGACACCGTGGCCCGGCGGATGGAGAAGGGCAGCACGGCACTGCTCGACGCGATTAAGGCCACCCGGCCGAGGTACTCGATCTTCGGGCACGTGCACCAGCCGCTGGCCCGCAGGACGAGGGTCGGCGTCACGGAATGCCTGAACGTCGGCCATTTCCGCGCCACCGGCGCACCATTCGTTCTGCAGTGGTAGCGGGTACGATCATCGGTAGGAGGCGCTAGGTGTCGGAATCCCGAGGCGACGGTCAGCCAGGCGACGGTGACCAGCCCAGAAACAGCAGTGGCCAGCCCAAGAACGATAACGGCCAGCCGAAGAGCAGTGACCAGCCGAAGAGCAGTGGCCAGCCCAAGGCAGTGGCCAGCCCAAGAGCAGTGGCAATGGTCAGTCAGGCAGCCGCAGCCAGCCGGGCAGCGGCCGCGGCCAGCCCCGGGCGAGTGACCCTGTGGCCGACTTCCAGCGCTGGCTGATGAAGGCGGGCGCCCGCAGCATGGCCAACCAGGTCGCCGGCCAGGTGAAGCGGACAATTGGCGCCGAGCGCCGGGACAGCGGCGACGTGTGGGACACGGCTACCAACGAGCTGCCCCCCAACGAGCCGCCGGAGTGCCAGTGGTGCCCGGTCTGCCAGGCGGCCCGGGCGGCGCGGCTGGGCAGCGGGAGCGGTCTTGGCGCGCAGCTGGCCAACGCGGGCGGGGCGCTGGCGTCGGTGGTCCAGGACGCGTTCTCCGTCTTGGAGCAGGCCATGAAGACCCAAGATCAAAACCGTTCAGCCGAACGACCCGCGGTGTCACGCCCAGGATCCGGCGCGTCGGATCGCGGGGAAACCAGTCAGTGACGCTTGCCATCGGCGTTGATGTCGGTGGCACGAAAGTCGCGGCGGGGGTCGTCGACGAAGACGGCCGGATCATCGCCAAGCTGAAGAGATCCACCCCGGCGGCCAGCCCGCAGCGGACCGAGCAGGCCATCGCCGACGCGGTGGCCGAACTCCTCGCCCGTCATGAGGTGGACCGTCACCAGGTCACGGCCATCGGGCTGGGCGCGGCCGGCTTCGTCGACAGCGCCCGGGCGACCATGCTGTTCGCTCCGAACCTCGCCTGGCGCGACGAGCCGCTGAAGCAGCGAGTGGAGGAGCGTCTCGGCCGCGAGGTCGTGGTGGAGAACGACGCCAACGCGTCAGCCTGGGCCGAAGCCAGGTTCGGCGCGGCGCGCGGGTATCGCGACGTGATGCTGGTGGCCCTGGGCACTGGCATCGGCGCGGCCATTCTCATCGGCGGTGAGCTCTACCGCGGCCGGTGGGGGATGGCCGGGGAGCCCGGCCACATCCGGGTGGTGCCAGACGGGCGGCTGTGCGGCTGCGGGAACCGGGGCTGCTGGGAGCAGTACTGCAGCGGCAACGCCCTGGTGGGCGAGGCCCGCGAGTTCGCCAGGCGCACCCCGGGAGGCGCCATCCGGCTGCTGCAGCTGGGCGGGGGAGTGCCCGAGGGCATTTCCGGCCCGGTGATCACCCAGGCCGCGACCGAGGGCGACCCGGCCGCGCTGCGCTGCTTCCAGACCGTGGGCGGCTGGCTCGGCCAAGGCCTGGCCGACCTGGCCGCGATCCTCGATCCGGCCTGCTTCGTGATCGGCGGCGGCGTGTCCGAGGCCGGTGAGCTGCTACTCGACCCCGCGCGGGCCGCCTTCGAGCGAGCCCTGACCGGCCGAGGTCACCGGCCGCTGGCGGAGATCAAGGCCGCGCAGCTCGGCGAGGACGCCGGGATCGTCGGCGCCGCCGACCTGGCCCGCGAGAATAGCCAGGCGGCGCCCCTTAGACAACGGCGCCGTCGTCCCCGTCGTCCGGGCCACCCGGCCCTGGTTCGTTCATACGCAGCACGAGTATGGCGAAGCCTGTGACGAACGCGGCGACCGCGCAGAACGCGACGATTCCCGGCACCGACCAGCCGATCGCGGTGGCGACGATCAGGTAGCCCGGCCCGCCGAACAGCGCCGCCCAGGCGCCCTTGGCGACCGGGTCCAGCTTGGGCAGCGGTGGCGGCGCGGGCGGGATGAAGTGCTCTCCGTCGTCCTTCGGCGCGGGCAGCGGCGGCGCCTTGCGCGCCCGGATCCGCCGGGAAGGCGCGCCATGCGCGGGGGCTCTCCGCTCCCGCCGCGCGGTCTGGATCACGTCCGGCTCATTCGCTCCCGGCCGCCCGTCCGCGCCGAAGGCGCCGCGCACCCCTTCATCGTCGAACCCGCGGACCCCGTCAACCTCCCGCCCACCCCGCGCGTCTCCGTCGTCCCGGCCCCCCTGAGCACCTTCAGTCCCGCGCACGCCTTCAGTCCCGCGCACGCCTTCAGTCCCGCGTGACCCGTCAAGCCCGCGGGATCCGTCAGGCCCGCGTGACCCGTCAGCCCCGCGTGACCCGTCAGGCCCGTGCGCCCCCTCGGTCTCGCGCGTACCCCCGGTCTCGTCCAGATCGCCAGCCGCGGAAGTCTCCTGAGTTTCCTGGCTGTCCGCCCTGGATCCGGCCGAGCTCTGAGGTTCCCGGGCCCCGAATCCGCCCTGTGCCCCGCCCGCCCCGTGTGCCACGCCAGCCCCTGGCGTACCGTCAGTCCCATCTGCACCGTGTGTCGCCTGAGGGCGCGGCACGTTCTCGCGTTCTGGCCAGGGCACCGGCCCGGGAATGGTCGTGGGCTCATCGAACCGGGCGACCAGATCACGCCACGCCGCGTCCTCGTCGCTTTCTCTGCTCTCCGTGCTATCCCAGTCCGGCACGTCCCCACCGATGTCCGAATCGAAGCCTGACTTCCACGATAGCCGTCCGTGGTCCGATGCCGGGAGGGTAAATCCCAGGACTACGGGTGCTTATTCGCCCAAGCCAGAAGGATTAAGCCGAAGGCGTATCAAGGCCGTTGCCCGCCAGGATCCTCGGCTGCCCCGTCGGCTGGGCGCCCGGCTCCGGCCCGCTGCGACTCGGCGCCGGCGTACGGCAGTGCGCGGCGGGCCTCGAGCCAGCGCTGCCGTTTCTCCGCGGCCGCGGCGCCAGGGAGATCGAGCACGGCGGCGATCGCCTCAGGCCGCATGCCCATGGCCCGCGCGGCCTCGAAGAGCTCGCATTCAAGGCGGTCCAGGCCCAGCCGGGCCGCCTGCACCAGCACCAAGGCGGCTCCCATGTCCAGTCCCTCGGCTTGTCCGGATGCCGCCGCCCCGGTCACCGACTTGATCGCGTCCAGATCCGGGATGAGGCGCTTTTCCGTCTCCCACAGCAGCAGATCCACGCCGGACGCGTAGCGCTCGGTCAGATGCCTGCGCGAGGCGTCAACCATCTCGGGCGATGGAGCAGGAGGTTCCACACGTCCTACGTTAGTAGGTCCGAAATGGCCCGTCGACCATACGAGCCTGCCGCTATGTAAGTGTGACATAGCCTGCTGTCACGGCGTGTTTCGCAGGGGTCTCGCGGCTAGCCGGCGTGCTCCTGGATGAACTTCAGGCTGCCCTCGAAGATGGCCCCGGCGTCGTTGTCGAGCGTCGCGACGTGGTAACTGTCGGCGCATTCCCGCACGGTCAGCTGGCCGCCGGGCACCCCGGCCAGCAGCACGCGCATGCTGGCCGGGCCGACCACATGGTCGGTGGTGCTGCGGTAGACGAGCACCGGCTGGGTGACCTCGCCGAGGTGCCTGACGGTTTCGTTCCAGAGTTTGGGCAGCGTGGCGGCGGCCCGGACCGGCACCCGGTCGTAGCCGACCTCCTTCGCGCCGGGCTTGGAGATATCGCTGGCGATGCCGGGCAGCGACCGCAGCACGTGCTTGAGCGCGGGGGCGAGCAAGAACAGCTTGGTGTCCGGGGCCAGCGACGGGTTGACGAGCACCAGGCCACGCACCGCGCTGCCGTGGGTCTCCGCCAGCCGCAGCGCGAGGCAGCCGCCCATGGACAGGCCGAACACGAAGGCCTGCTCGCACCGGCTCGCCAGCCTGCCGAACGCGGCATCGACCTCCGCGAACCAGTCGTCACCACCGGTCTGGGCGAGATCCTGCCAGGTGGTGCCGTGGCCGGGCAGCCGCGGGAGGCTGACCGTCAGGCCCTGCTCGGCCAGGTAGTCCGCCCAGCCGCGCAACGTCTGCGGACTGCCGGTGAAACCGTGGCACAGGAGCACGCCGACCGGGCCGCCCGCGTGGTCGAATGGTTCGGCGCCTGGAAGCAGTGGTGACATGGTGGAATCGTCGCACGCCGGTGCCGGCTGACGCACCCGCGGGACGTGGGACGATGTGACCGTGGGCTACTGGCTGACGAAATACACGCTCGGGATGATGCTGAAGATCCTCTTCCGCCCCCGCGCGTGGGGGGTGAAGAACGTTCCCCGGCGAGGCGCGGTCATCCTCGCCAGCAACCACCTGTCGTTCTCCGACCACTTCTTCGGGCCGCTGCCGCTGCCGCGGAAGGTGATCTTCCTGGGCAAGTCGGAGTACTTCACCGGACGCGGGCTGAAGGGGCTGATCAGCCGGGCCTTCTTCACCGGGGTCGGCGTGATTCCCTTGGACAGGGGCGGAGGAGAGGCGAGCGAGCGGGCGATCAGGACCAGCCTGCGCGTCCTGGCGTCCGGGAACGTGCTCGGCATCTACCCGGAAGGCACCCGGAGCCCGGATGGCCGCCTGTACCGGGGCAAGACGGGGGTCGCCAGGCTCGCCATCGAATCCGGTGCCCCGGTGGTCCCGTGCGCCATGATCGACACGTTCCAGCTCCAGCCGCCGGGCAGGCTCTGGCCGGACATGCGGGTCCGGCCCGGCGTGCGGTTCGGTGAGCCGCTTGACTTCTCCCGCTATCACGGCCAGGAGGCCGACGGGCAGCTGCTGCGGACCATCACCGACGAGATCATCCAGGCGATCGCGAAGCTCTCCGGCCAGGAGTACGTCGACATCGACGCCCGCCGCGCCAAGGCCGAACTGGCCGCTGGCGGCCAGGGCGGTAAGGAAGATGGCGATTTGGGTGAGGTTGGGGGGCTGGCGGCACCGCCTGACGGCTGAGTTTTTCCTGAGCTCGCGCCGCTGGCATCCGCGCAGGCCTCTCGCCCACTAAGGTTGTTGCCATGCGAGTGGGAGTCCTTACCGGCGGCGGCGACTGCCCCGGATTGAACGCAGTTATCCGCGCCGTGGTCCGCAAGGGCGTGCAAGAGTACGGCCTTGAGTTCGTGGGGTTCCGCGACGGGTGGCGCGGGCCGCTCGAAGGGGACACCGTGCCCCTGGACGTCCAGGCGGTGCGCGGCATCCTGCCGCGCGGCGGCACGATTCTCGGGTCGTCCCGCACCAACCCGCTGAAGAACGCGGGCGGCGGGCGCAACGGCATCGAGCGGATCAAGGACAACCTGGCCGGGCTGGGCGTCGACGCGCTGATCGCGATCGGCGGCGAGGACACGCTCGGCGTGGCCACCCGGCTCGGCGAGCAGGGGCTTCCCGTCGTCGGGGTGCCGAAGACGATCGACAACGACCTCGGCGCCACCGACTACACGTTCGGCTTCGACACCGCCGTGAACATCGCCATGGAGGCCATCGACCGGCTGCACACCACGGCGGAGAGCCACCACCGGGCGCTGATCGTCGAGGTGATGGGCCGGCACGCCGGCTGGATCGCGCTGCACGCGGGGCTCGCGGGCGGCGCGAACGTGATCCTGATCCCGGAGCGGCCGTTCGACATCGAGCGGGTCTGCGCTTACGTGCAGCACCGGTTCCAGACCCGGTTCGCGCCGATCGTGGTCGTCGCCGAGGGCGCCCACCCGGTGAGCGAGGATCTCGCCGTCACGAACGAGCAGCTCGACTCGTTCGGCCACGTGCGGCTCGGCGGCGTGGGGCAGCTGCTGGCCGGCGAGATCGAGAAGCGGACCGGCAAGGAAGCCCGCTGCACGGTGCTCGGCCACATTCAGCGGGGCGGCACGCCGACGGCGTTCGACCGGGTGCTGGCCACCCGGTTCGGCGTGCACGCGGTCCAGGCGGTGCACGACGAGGCGTTCGGCGTGATGGTGGCGCTGCGCGGCACCGACATCATCCGGGTGCCGCTCGCCGAGGCCACTAGCCAGCTCAAGCTGGTTCCGCCCCAGCGCTACGCCGAAGCCGAAGTCTTCTTCGGCTAACCGCCCGGCGGTCAGCGGCGCCATGATCGTGGGTCGCTACTACCCGTATGCGGGAGGTTTTGACCCGCGATAGGGGCAGGCTGGCGTCCAGGGGAGCCGTCACCGGGGCCGTTCGGGATAAAAGATCTTGATTTTTTGGGTTGGCGACGGAACAGTTGTGTGCGTATACTCGTCTACGAGTATTTGATACAGAGTCCTCGGATACGAAGACTCGAATACGAGGTGATCTGGGATGGCCAAGCGGCGGAAAATCAGCAACCTGCTGGCGCTGTCGCTGCTCACATTGCTGATAGAGCGGCCGATGTACCCCTACGAGATGGCTGCCATGCTGCGCCAGCGCGGCAAGGACGAGGCGATCAAGATCAACTGGGGGTCGCTCTACACGGTGGTGCAGAACCTCGAGAAGCACGGCTTCATCGAGGCCGTGGACGTCGTCCGCGAGGGCAGGCAGCCAGAGCGGACCACCTACCAGATCACCGACGCGGGACGCGCCGAGCTGAAGGACTGGCTGCGCGAGCTGCTCAGTGAGCCCGCGCGGGAGTACACCAGGTTCGAGGCCGCCCTCGCCGAGAGCGCCGTCCTGCCGCCTGACGAGCTGGCTGGCCTGCTCCAGCAGCGGCTGGACGCGCTGGAGGCGGCCAACGCCCAGCATCAGGCGGGCCTGGACACGTTGGTCACCCAGGTGCCCCGGCTCTTCCTGATCGAGTCGGAGTATCACCTGGCGCTGAGGCGCGCTGAGGCGGAATGGGTGCGGGGGCTGCTGACGGAGTTCACCGACGGCACGTTCCCCGGGATAAAGGCATGGCAGCTCTTCCACGACACCGGGGAGGTCCCGGAGGAGATTCTCGGTCTCGCAGAAACGGAACGAGAGGGGGCCGCCGACAGCTAAGCAAACGACCCCGGCCTGGTGCGGCAACACCGGCGGCCGGGGCCGTCAACCTCAATCGATCCCGCGAGTACGCGAAACCCGAGGTCCCAGAACAAGAGTAGCCGGGTTTCTCCTCGCGGGCCGGATCGTCGCGATCCGTCAACCAACAGGAGTAACCGTGAGTACACCCGACTGCGCCATCGAGGCGCGTCAGCTAGTCAAGACCTATGCCGTGCGCGGCGACAAGCACGGCATCCGGGCGCTGGACGGGCTGGACATCAGCGTCCCGCGCGGCATGATCTACGGCCTGCTCGGCCCGAACGGCGCGGGCAAGAGCACCACCGTCAAGATCCTCACCTCGCTGGCCAGGCCAGACTCCGGATCGGCCCGGGTCGAGGGCATCGACGTGCTCGCCCGGCCGGGCCAGGTCCGGCACATGATCGGGGTCGTCGCGCAGCGGTCCGGCGCCGACCCGACCGCCACCGGCCGGGAGAACCTGATCCTGCAGGGTCGGCTGTACGGGCTGCGCGGCGGTGCCGTACGGGCCCGGGCGGACGAACTGCTCGCACACTTCGGGCTGACCGAGGCGGCGAGACGGCTGGTCAAGACCTACTCCGGCGGCATGCAGCGCCGCCTGGACGTGGCGCTCGGGCTGATGCACCGGCCCGCGGTGCTGTTCCTGGACGAGCCGACGACGGGCCTGGACCCGGAGTCCAGGGCCGCCATGTGGCAGGAGATCGCGCGGCTGGCGGGCGGTGAGGGCATGACCGTGCTGCTGACCACGCACTACTTGGAGGAAGCGGACCGGCTGGCGAGCCGTCTCGCGATCGTGGACCGCGGCCGGGTCGTCACCTCGGGAACGCCCGACGAGCTCAAGGGCGAACTGCGCGGCGACGCCGTGCACGTCGGGCTCCCGGCTGACGCCGACGCGACCCGGGTCCGGCACGTGCTGGCGGGCCTGCCCGCGGTGCGGGACGTGGTCATCGCCGGCCGCGACGTATCCGCCCGCAGTGACGACGGCGCGGCCGCCGTGCCGGTCGTGCTGGCCGCGCTGCAGCGAGCCGGCGTCAACGCGGCGTCGGTGGCCGTGGCGCGGCCGTCGCTCGATGACGTGTACTTGCGGCACACCGGGCGCCGCTACAGCGAGTCGGAGACCCCAGAGCACCCCGAACATGTGAATGAGCTCGAAACCGCGGAGGCGAGCAAGTGATGACAACCATGCAGATCGATTCCGACCCTTCGACGCCGGCTGCCGCGGCGCAGTTCAGCGCGGCGCACTCCAACACCGTGTCGTTCCGCACCACCCTGGCGCACACTTACTACCTGACCGGCAGGAAGCTGCATGCCCTGGTCAGGCAGCCATGGGTGCTGACGTTCAGCGTCGTCCAGCCGGTGATATGGCTGTTCCTGTTCGGGCAGCTGTTCCGCAAGGTCATCGATATCCCGGGCTTCGCCTTCGGCGGCACGTACCTGGACTACCTGGTGCCCGGCGTGATCGCGATGAATGCCATGTCCAACAACATGTGGGCGGGCATGACGATGATCGAGGAGATCGAGCGCGGCACGCTGAACAGGTTCCTCGTCTCGCCCGCCAGCCGGATCGCGATCATGAATGCCACCGTGGCGGAGCAAGCGGTCAGCACCGCCGTGCAGACGCTGATCATCGTGGCGCTCGGCCTGATCGGCGGGGCGCGTTACCACGGCGGGGTCGCCGGAGTGGCCGTGATGGTCGTGGCGTCGATCCTGGTCGGAGTGGTGTTCGGCGCACTGTCCAATGCGGTCGGCATGACGCTGCGCTCCCGTGAGGCGATCATCGGCGTGTACACGTTCTTCATGCTGCCGCTGATGTTCCTGTCCTCGGCGTTCATCCTGACGAGGCTGATGCCGGGCTGGATGCAGGCCATCGCGTCGCGCAATCCGCTCAACTGGGTGGTTCAGATCGGCCGGACCGCGGTGTCCGCCCAGCCCGACTGGGCCGCGATCGGGGTGCGCTGCGGCGGGCTGCTGGTGCTCGCGGTGGCGTGCGTGGCCGTGTCGGTGGTGACGTTCCGCTCGTACCAGAAGAACGTCTGACATCAAGGCCGAGACGGCGGGTGCTACGGGGGCCCCGCCGTTTCGGCCGGTCTCCCCGCTGGCTGGTGACAACAGGCGATTAGCGGGACGCAGCTTCCAGCCTGGCCGCCGTACCCTCAGACGCCTGTGGCACCGGAGCATCACCGCTGCGCATGGTGCGGATGTCGCGGGGGATGAGAGCCAGCACGGAGGCGACGATGATCGCCGCGGCCGCCGCGTACTGCGCGCGGGAGGTTCCTATCGCAGCCCCCAGGGGACCGGCGATCAGCGCGCCGGCGGGCATCGCCATGACCGTGCCGAGGACGTCGTAGGAGGAGACCCGGGCCAGCATGTCCGACGGGATGTTCCGCGCCATCGTGACCGTCCACTGCACCATCATCATCTCGACGAACACGCCGAGGCCGAACGACGCGACGCACACCGCGGCCAGCGGCAGGACCATCGCCAGCGAGAGCGGGGATATGGCGATGGCGCCCCCGGTGAGCACGACGAACAGCATGGGCCTGCGCGGCGTGAACCGCAGCGATGCCAGACCGCCTGCGATCAGGCCGAACGCGTCCGCCGCGGTGATCGCGCCCCAGGCGGCCGGGCCACCGAGGTGCTCCCGCGCCACCACCGGGCCTAGCACGGAGAACGCCCCGTACCAGGCCATCATCACCACGCAGAACTGCGCCACGATCACCCACAGCCAGGTGTGCGAGCGGAACTCCGACCAGCCCTCGCGCAGTTCGGTCAGCATGCTCGGCGGCGGCGCTACCGCAGGCGCTGGCGTTATCACCGGCGCTGACGCCGGAGCCGGACGGGATTCTGCCGAGGCCGCGGCCACGGGCCGCGAACCGCGGATGGCCAGCAGCAGCGGAACGGTCGTCACCATGCCGATGCCGCACAGCAAGAGCGCCCAGCCCGCGCCCGCGGCCGCCACCAGCAGCCCGGCCACGGCCGCGCCGGACATCTGGCCGCTGTTCATCGCCAGCCGGCTAATCGCGCTCGCCTCCTGCAGCAGGTCGCGCGGGACCAGGCGGGGGAGCAGCGCCTGGGAGGCGGGGTAGAAGATCGCCACTCCGGTCCCTGTGATCAGCTCCAGCCCGATCATCGCCCACAGCGAGGGCCGGCCGGTCAGCACCAGGAGGCCGAAGGCTCCCTCGCCGAGCGCCATAAGCAGGTTGGCCGCGACGATGACCCGCTGCGGCCGGAACCTGTCGGCGGCGACGCCGCCGATGAGCGCGAACACCAGCGAAGGCGCGATCTGGGCCGCGAGCACGTAGGACAGGTCGGCAGCGGAGTTGGTGGCTTTGAGCACGGCGAACGAGACGCCGACGATAGAGAACCCGACCGAGGCGGGCGCGATGAGCCGGTCGGCGAGCAGCAGCCGGAAATCCCGGATCCGGAGCACGGGGAACCGGCGGAGGAGCCCACCCCGTGACATCGCCCGTCCTTTCCGGCTGGCACGGCCTTCCTGCCGGCGCCTGGCCGACCTGGTCAGCCCCGTCGGCTATCAGACGCTAACCAGGCAAGCAGCCGACTGGCAACTTCTTTTCCCAGCTGAGGAGGGGAAGAGCCGGGTCAGCAGAGCTGATCGATCCGGGTCCAGACAGCGGGCGGATTGTCGTCACGCGGCAGCCAAAGCAGCGGCTGCCTGCCTTCGTACTTGAACTGGAATCCGGGGTCACCGGGAAAGTGGTCCCGCCGGTCGGGCCAGACAACCTGCAGGTACGGCGGCCTGACATAACCGTGATACCGGTCCGAGACCGCGAACATGCTGGTCATCCGCCAGCTCTCATGAACCGGCCGGACCGCGAGCGAGCACGGGCAGATGCCGTCGATCCGATCTCCGGCCTCGATCAGCACACCGTTGGCGATGCGCTCACCGATGGAGTTCAGGATGACCGTCATGTGCTCGACCGGAAGGCCGAACATGGTCAGCTCAGGGCCCTGGTGACTGAGCCAGAGGCCGACCGTGTAAGCCCACGGCGGCGCGATCTCATCGCCGAGCACGGCAGAGACCGACCAGCCGACGGTGCGGATGTCGTCGGCGACAGCCTGCATGCAGGCTTCCGGGTCGAGGTCGACGCCCTCGGCCAGCGCCTCGCACTCCGCGCATGTGCACCGCTCGTCCGGGGGGTTAGCGCGGCGTCTGCGTGGTGGGTTCATGGACGACACACTACGAGGGGGGTATGACATTTTCGGGCGGGCGTTCGGGGCGCATCGGGCCGGCCGCCTGGAAGTGACGAACCACGCGGTCACCGCCAGGCAAGTCATCCGGCCGCGGCGCCGGCCTCCCCGGAAACCCCGTTCTCCGCGTCACCGGACCCGTGGCTCTCCGCGTCACCGGACCCGTGGCTCTCCGCGTCACCGGACCCGCCGTTCTCCGCCTCACCGGACCCGCCGTTCCCTGCGTCCGGCTGAGCCGCCTGCTCGCCGGGACGGGCAATGCCCAGATGCCGCTCGATCGCGCTCAGCCGGTCATCGATCGTGTCCAGCAGCCCCTGGACCGGCTCGGACAGCTGAGGGCTCCGCCGGCGCAGGCGCAGCGGGGGAGAATAGCCGCTGTCCTCCGGCTGACTCTCGAGTTCCTGGATCACCCGCGTCCGGAGTTGCCCCAGGTCGGCCCCGAGCTCGCCGAGTATCCGGACGGCCGTGCAGTCTTCCCTGCTGATCAGCCCGAGCAGCAGGTGCCCGGTGCCGATGTAGTTGTGGCCGAGCTGCAGGGCTTCCCGGAGCGACAGCTCCAGGCTTTTCTTGGCCCGCGGCGTGAACGGGATGTGCCCGGACGGCTGCAGCTCGCCCCGGCCGACGGCGGCCTCGATCCCTGCCCGCACGGCGGCCAGGGTGATGTCCGCCGACTTGAGCACTTTCGCGGCCGCGCCGCGGTCTTCGTGCCGGAGCCCAGCCAGCAGGTGCTCGGTGCCGATGTAATTGTGGTCGAGGAGCCTGGCCTCCTCCTGGGCGAGGACGACGGCTCGCCGCGACTGGTTAGTGAACCGCTCGAACATAGCGTCACTTCCGTTTCAGGTTGGGCCCGCCGAAGTCCCCTCCAGTGTGCACCCGTCGGCTCAGGACAGGCGCGCCCGGAACGCCGCGGTCTTGACCCGGTTCTGGCATGAGGTCGAGCAGTACCGCCGGGTGCCGTTCCGCGAGGTGTCCACGTAGAACGCGGTCGCAGCGGGGCGCCGTGCAGACGCCGAGCCGGTCGTGCAGGTCGCCGCCGAGCACGACCGCCAGGCCGGTGGCGCAGCCCGCCGCCCAGCCGTCCGGCAGGGAATTGCTGGCGGCGTGGAAGTGCAGGTGCCAGGGTTCACCGTCGTGCCGTTCGAGTTCCGGCCGGGCGCCGGTGCGGATGAGCAGCGCGTTGACCTGGCGGGCCGCGTCGTCCACGGCGCCTGCGCTGACGGCCTCGAAGACGCCGCGCAGTTCCGCCGCCACGAAGCAGAGCCCGGCGGCCTCCTCCCAGGTCGCCTCGCGCCCGCCGGCGCCGCGCAGCACCACGCCGACGGCCGCCGTCCGCTCGTCGCCCTCGGGCGGAACGTGAGGGCGTCCCCGGTCCTCGCCGGGGGTGAGCAGGTTGACCAGCTCCGCGGCCACCCTGATCACGACATCCATGTGACTGTTGAAGTTCACTTGACCAGTTACATCTCCGCGCCTAGGGTTGTGACTGTCAAAGAAAGCCTAGCCAGTAACTGCCGGTCGGCCAAACAACCCGAGGAGGCATGCACGTGCCCGAACTCGACCGCGACACCGCACGAGACTGGATCCAGCGCTGGGACCGCCAGCAGGAAGAGAGCCTGCCGGACCGTGAGGACAGGTTCACCGCGCTCATCGACGCGGTCGAGGAGGAGGCCGGCCGTGCCGACCCGCTCGTCCTCGACATCGGCTGCGGCCCCGGCTCGCTGGCGGTCCGGCTGCTCGCCCGGCTGCCGCGCGCCACGGTCATCGGCATCGACGCCGACCCCGTGTCGCTGACCCTGGGCCGGGCGGCCTACCAGGACGTGCCGGGGCTGCGGTTCGCCGACCTGGACCTGCGCGTCCCCGGCTGGGCGGCGCAACTGGGCCTGAGCAGGGCACCGGACGCCGCGGTGAGCACCACCGCGCTGCACTGGCTGCCCGAGCCGGATCTGCGGGCCCTGTACGCCGAACTCGCCTCCGTGCTCCGCCCCGGCGGCCTGCTGCTCGACGGCGACCACTTCACCCTCGACGGCAAGGAATCCCCGACCCTGGCCCGCCTCGACCTGGCCCTGCGCCAGCGCGAGGACCTGCGGCGCTTTCCCGGCGGCCATCCCGAGAACTGGCACGACTGGTGGGACGCCGCCGCCGCCGACCCGGCGCTGGCCGGACACGTCGCGGAACGCGACCGCCGCCGCGTGGAGGCGGGCCACCACGTCACGGAGTCGACGCAGCTCGCCACCCACGTCGAGGCGCTCAGGGCGGCCGGCTTCGCCGAGGTCGGCACGCTCTGGCAGCGCGGCGACAACCGCCTCCTGTGCGGCGTCCTGCCCCGGGCCTAGGGTCAGCCGGACTCGCTGAGCCGCCGCTCGATCACGTCCAGCCGCGCGGCGAACGAGGCCAGCCGGGTCGCGAGGTCATCCCCGGCCTGAGGCGCGGAAGCACCAGCGAGGACGTCCTCTTGGGACGATCCGTGCAGTAGCCCGATGACCTGCTGCCGCGCCCGGTTGAAGTCCACCCCCGCATCACGCAGGACTTGCGACGCGACGCCGTCGCCCTCGCGGATGAGGGCCAGCAGGATGTGCTCGGTGCCGATGTAATCACTGCCGAGCTGCAGCGCCTCACGCAGCGAGAGTTCGAGCACCTTCTTGGCCCGCGGCGTGAACGGGATGTGCCCGGAGGCCGGCACCGGCTGCGCGCCGCGGCCGATGAGGCCCTCTACCGCCTGCCGCATCGCGTCCAGGCTGATCCCCATCGCGGTGAGCGACTTGGCCGCGATGCCGTCGCCCTCGCGGATGAGGCCGAGCAGGATGTGCTCGGTGCCGATGTAGTGGTGGCGGAGCATCCTGGCTTCTTCTTGCGCCCGGACGACCACCTGCCGCGCCCTGTCGGTGAACCTCTCGAACATCGTTCCGCTCCGGAAGTTAGCGGTCGGGAGTTAGCGGTCGGGAGTTAGCGGTCAGGGGCGCCGCGCGTAGGCGACGTTGATGACCGCGATGGCGGCCCAGATGAGCAGGACCATGAACGCCTGTGCAGCGGAACTGCTCTGATGTGACGATACGATCGCCGTGGCTCCCACGCCCAGGGCCATGGATCCGAGCGCGATGACCGTCGTCGCCACGTTCCGCTGCCCGACGGCAGGCGGCCGCACCGGCGGCGGTCCCAGCTGGTACCCGGGCGGCAGCACGGGACCGAGGTAGCCCTGGTACCCGGCCGGCGCCTGGTATCCCTGGTACCCGGCCGGCGCCGCCGTCGGCCCGGCACCTCCTGGCGCTCCGGCAGGACCGGCGGCACCAGCGGCGCCGGCCGGCATGGGGGCCCCTGGCTGGGCGCCGGCCGGCGCCGCGGGCCCCTGGTACCCAGGAGGCCCGCCCGGCCCGGGAACGGCGCCCACTTGCCCGAGCCGCGCGTTTATGCGCTTGTCGATTTCCGCCCCGATGCGCTCGACCAGGCCTTCGGCCACCGCGTCGTCATAACCGGGGCCCAGGTCGGCGTGCGCGGCCACCGAAGCGCGGATCTCCGCCTCGTGGTCGCTGCTCATGAGCGCACGCTACATCGTGGCGGTGATCGCCACAAATAAGCGGCCAACAAGCCGCGATCAACGACGCGGATAACGACCGGTACCTGGCGTACGAGACGTTGATGAACCCGATCACGAGCCAGATCAGCGCGATCAGCACGGCCGCGCCGCCGCTGACCTGGCCGGGGGAGATGCTCGGATGAAGGATCGCCGCCGTGGCCCCGATAGCCATGCCCATCGAGCCGAGGCCAAGCACCACGGCGCCGAACCCGATCCGGCCGGGCACCGGCTCACGACGCAGCCGCGGCCGCGGCGGCGGGGCCTGATAGGGCGCCTGGCCGTACAGCCGGGCGTCCACGCGCTTGTCGATTTCCTCGCCGATGCGCTCGACGAGCCCCTCGGCCACGGCGGTGTCGTAGCCGGGGCCGAGATCGCGGTGCGCCGCGGCTGAGGCCCGGACTTCATCCTTGATGCTCACGTTGTGTCTCCGCTCCCCTCCGGGGCGCCTTCCGGCGCCGCGCCCCTCCAGCTCACTCATGCCGCTACGCTATCGGCGGGCGGTACGGAAAACACTGGGGCTAACACCCGGTTCCCGGCTCCTGCTGACCCCAGGAAAGCTCACGAAGCAGTACCGCCATTTGTTCGGGATATGGATTTTCTGCTGGCAGACTAGGGGAGTGCCGCAGTTCCCCGCCTCCCGAGAGCCGCAGGGCCCCGATGAGCCGTGCGTTTTGCTCAAGCTGGGCGAGATCGTGCTCAAGGGACGGAACAGGCAGCAGTTCGAGCGCATCCTGCACGGCAACATCCGCACCGCGGTCAAGAGCCTTGGCGTGCCGGTCGACCTGCGCCAGCGCGAAGGAGTCATCCTGCTGCGCGTCGCCGACGGCGAGCGGCTCGGCGAGCCGGCCTGGGCGCAGGCCGCGGGCCAGATCGCGGAGCGCATGCGGGACGTGCCCGGCATCGCCCGGGTGTGCCTGCCGCTGCGGGTGGCGAAGACGCCCGAGGCGATCTCCGCGGCCGCGATGGCGCTGACCAAGGGCGCGTCCGGCACCTTCGCGGTGCGCGCCCGGCGCCGGGACAAGCGGTTCCCGCTCACCTCGGGGCAGCTGGGGGTGCTGATCGGCCGGGAGATCCAGGAGGCGCACGGGCTCGGGGTCAACCTGTCCCAGCCGGATACCACGGTCTTCATCGAGGTGGACCAGGACGAGGTGTTCGTCTTCACCGAGGGAATGGCGGGCCAGGGCGGGCTGCCGGTCGGGATGAGCGGCCGCGGCGTCGTGCTCATGTCCGGCGGCATCGACTCGCCGGTGGCGGCCTACCGGATGATGCGCCGCGGCCTGCGCTGTTTCTTCCTGCACTTCTCCGGCATGCCGCTGACCGGCCCGGAATCCATCTACAAGGCCTACGCGCTGGTCCGCGGGCTTGACCGGTTCCAGGGCGGGTCGCGGCTGTTCGTGGTGCCGTTCGGCAAGGCGCAGCAGGCCCTGAAGTCCTCCGGCGCGGACCGGCTGCTGATCGTGGCCCAGCGGCGGCTGATGCTCAAGACCGGCGAGGCGCTGGCCCGCCGGCTCAGCGCCACCGCGCTGATCACCGGCGATTCGCTCGGCCAGGTCAGCAGCCAGACGCTCACCAACATCACCGCGCTCGACGACGCGGTGCGGCTGCCGATCCTGCGCCCGCTGGTCGGCTGGGACAAGAGCGAGATCATGGCCGAGGCCCGCCGCATCCGCACCCTGGCCATCTCCGAACTCCCCGACCAGGACTGCTGCACGCTGCTCACCCCGCGCCGCGTCGAGACCCGGGCCCGGATCGACGACCTGCGCCGCATCGAGATCCGGATCGACGTCGAGGACCTGGCCGAGGAACTAGCTAAAAGCGCGCACGAATACCGCCAGGAAACCCCCTAGAAACCTTCACCCCGAACGAACCGGGTGCATGCCCCCACTCGCGTCCTGCTCCACCCCGTCCCCCGCCCCGTCGTTGTGACCCGCAGGCACCACCTACCCCGTCAGTGCCACCCGTCGCCGCGACTCCGTCGCCGCCCTGGATCCAAACCGCAACAATGGAACATCGATGTCGCTCTGGCAGCCACGATGGAACATCGTTGTCGTTCATATGCGGGACCTGCCCAGGCGCCTGGGGTCAGGTCAGGGCGGGCTCCCGCGGGACGGCGGGGGCCGGGGTGAGGGTGCGGCCGACCAGCGGGGACAGGTGGGCGGCCACGGCGGCCAGCTCGCGCAGGTCGGACTCGACCAGCGCCTGCGGGCCGTCGCACAACGCGGACTCCGGGTGCGGGTGGACGTCCACGATGATGCCGTCGGCGCCGACCGCGATCGCGGCCCGGGACAGCGGCAGCACCAGGTCGCGGCGGCCGCCGGAATGCGACGGGTCCACGATCACCGGCAGGTGCGAGAGCCGCTGGGCGACCGGCACCGCGCTGATGTCCAGGGTGTTCCTGGTCGCCTTCTCGAACGTGCGGATGCCGCGCTCGCACAGCACGATGTCCAGGTTGCCGCGCTGGGCGATGTACTCGGCGGCCATCAGCCACTCTTCGATGGTGGCGTTCATGCCGCGCTTGAGCATCACCGGCTTGCCCACCCCGCCGACCGCCTGCAGCAGCGGGAAGTTCTGCATGTTGCGCGTGCCGACCTGCAGCATGTCCGCGTAGCTGGCAACCAGGTCCACGTCGGCCGGGTCGACCACCTCGGTCACCACCGGCAGGCCGGTCGCCTGGCGCACCTCGGCGAGGATCTTCAGCCCGGTCTCGCCAAGCCCCTGGAACGCGTACGGTGAGCTGCGCGGCTTGTACGCGCCGCCGCGCAGCAGCGACGCGCCGGCCGCCCGGGCCATCAGCGCGGCCGCCAGCGTCTGCTCGGCCGTCTCGACGGCGCACGGCCCGGCGATGACGGTCAGGGTGTCCGGCCCGATCGGCACGCCCCCCACCCGGATCACCGAACGCTCCCGGTGGTGCTCGCGGCTCACCAGCTTGTACGGCGCGGAGATCCGCACCACGTCGCCGACCCCCGGCATGCCGCGCAGATTCAGCGTGTCCAGGTGGTCGACGTCACCGACCAGGCCGACGATCGTCCGTGACATGCCACGGCTCACGAAGGCGTCGCCGCCCGCCGCCCGCACCCGGTCGACAACGCCGTCGATTTCCGTTTCGCCGGCCTCCGCCGTCATCACCACGACCATCTCGTCCGCCTCCAGTCATAAAGAAAACCCCGGGCCGCGGGGCCCGGGGTTCTCGTTAGGTCGCTTCCGTCAGCGCGCTTCCGTCAGCGCCGGGTCTGGCGGGCGACCGTCCCGAACCCGGGCCGGTAGCCAAACCAAAACCAGAACTGCTCGCGCATGAGCTGCATCTTAGCGCACGCCGTCAGGGACAGGGGCCCCAACCGGGTCAGAAGCCGACATCGAGGGTGATGGTGCTGCCGCGCGGCGCCTGGCCCACCGGGCTGAAGTCGAACACCTTGTTGAAGAAGCCGAACCTGTCCACCTTGACCTGGAACCCGGCCGCCTGCAGCAGCTGGGTGGCCTGATCCACCGTCATGCCGATCGGGCTCGGCACGTTGACCAGCTGGGGACCGGTGGACACCCGGACGATCACGGTCTGACCAGGCTCGAACGTGGCGCCCGGCGCGGGCTGCTGGCTGGTGATGACGCCCGCGGGCTGCTGGCTGTTGGCGTCCGGCTGCTGCTGCAGGTTCACGTCGTGCTGGCTCGCCCACTGCTGGGCCGCCTGATAGGTCATCCCGGCGAAACTGGGCAGCGGCGGCCCGGCCGCGACCAGGATCGTGACCGTCCTGGTCTGCGGCCAGGTGGTGCCGGCCGGCGGGTTGGTACCGACCACCGTGCCGACCGGGGCGTTCGAGCCGACCTTCTCGATGGTGGAGACCAGGTGCACATGCTGCAGCGCGGCCTGCGCGGCGCCCTGCGTTTCCCCCTTCACCGCGGGCACCGCCGAGGTGAAGGGCCCGCTCGAGATGATGATCGTGATCGTCGCGCCCTTGGGCACCCGCCCGGCGGGGCTGGTGCCGACGACCATGCCCCTGGCCACCGTGTTGCTGTGCACCCGGTTGCCCGGCCGGACGATGAAGCCGTCGGCGGTCAGCACCGCGGTGGCCTCGCCGGCGCTATCCTGCGCCACCGAGGGCACGTGCGTGTACCGGCCGGAGATCAGCCACCAGCCGCCGAGCCCGAGGCCCACGCCAAGCGCGATGACCAGCACGACGATGAGCAGCCGCGGGCTGAACAGCCAGCGGCTCAGGAACGGCTCACGGCCGCCGTGATCGCGGCCCTCGTGGTACCGGTTACCGTCCTCGCGGTTCACGACGAGCGTGTGCGAGTCCTCGCGCCCGCCGCCGTGGAACTCTCCCATCCCGAACTGACTAGCCCCGAACTGGCTGGTCCCGGCACTCGCGAGAGAGCTGAAGCGCGATGGCCCGGTGTCTGACGAGGCGGCGTCGTGCTGGCCGGCCGGCGGCAGCGTCCCGTTGCGCGCCCACCACCCGTTGGTGGCCGCGGGCGTGTCCAGGTCCAGCCACGGCGCCTCAGCCAGGCCCTGGACGCCGGCCCCCATCACGCTCTGCTCCCCCGGGGCGACGATCCCCCCCAGACCCCCCCTGCTCACGAGGGGGCTCTCCGCCCCCCCGTACCCCCCTGAGACCTGGCGGACCGCGCGACCGAACTCGCCGGCGTCGGCGGGGCGCCGGGCCGGGTCCCGGCTGGTCGCCGCGAGCACGAGCTGGTCGACCGCCGCGGGGATGCCGGGCACCAGCGCGGACGGCGCCGGGATGTCCTGGTTGACGTGCTGGTAGGCCACGGAGAGCGGGGTGTCGCCGGTGAACGGCAGCCGGCCGGTGAGCAGCTCGAAGAGCATCACCCCGGCCGAGTAGACGTCCCCGCCGGGCCCGGTGCTGCCGCCCGTCACCTGCTCGGGCGGCACGTAGGAGACCGTGCCGATGAGCAGCCCGGCCCGGGTGTGCCCGGCCGCCGACTGCGCCCGGGCCAGGCCGAAGTCCGCCACCTTGATCCGCCCGTCGGCGGTCAGCAGGACGTTCTCCGGCTTGACGTCGCGGTGCACGATCCCGGACGCGTGCGCGGCGGCGAGCCCGTCGAGCACCCCGGCCATGATCTCCAGCGCGGTGGCGGGGGCGAACCGGCCGCTGTCCCTGAGCAGCTCCTTGAGCGTGCGCCCGGGCACGTATTCCATCGCCAGGTACAGGAACGGGCCGTCGGCACCCTGATCGAAGACCGCGACCACGTTCTGGTGCGACAGCCGCGCCACCGACTTGGCCTCGCCGATGAACCGGCGGACGAACTCCTCGTCCCTGGCCAGTTCGGCGTGCATGACCTTGAGCGCCACCTCGCGGTCGAGCCGCGTGTCGGTGGCCTGGTAGACAGTGGCCATCCCGCCGTGCGCGATACGCGCGGTCACGGCGTAACGCCCGTCGAGCAATCGCCCGGTGAGCGGATCGGCCAGTGTGTCGTCCATCGCGACGATTTTACGATTATTTTGCTTATCTGGCGTGTTAATCACTGGGTCCCCGGTGGCCAGGGCCGGCTCGAGGTAACGCCGGGGGCGGGCACCCTGCCCGTTCGGCACATGATAAGGCACCGGCCGGAGCGGATGAGCGGGACCGTGACCCCGTCCGGCCTGGGCGTAGCCTGTCTCAGCATGACCGCTAGCGGACGTGTGGTGGTGGCAGGCGCGGGCCTGGCCGGGCTGCGGACGGCGGAGGAACTGCGGGCGCGCGGCTTCGCCGGCCAGGTCACCCTGATCGGGGCCGAGCCGCGGCCGCCGTACGACCGGCCGCCGCTGTCCAAGAAGTTTCTCACCGAACCCGGCCTCGACCCGTCGCTGAAGGCCGGCTTCGCCGCACTCGGCGTCGACTTCCGCCCGGAGGAGGCCGCCACCGCCCTGGACGGCGAGGCCGCCCTGATCACCGACCGCGGCGTGTATCCCTTCGACCACCTGGTGCTGGCCACCGGGGCGCTGCCGGTGACGCTCCCCGGCGAGGGGCGGCAGCGCTTCCTGCGCACTTACGACGACGCGCTGGCGCTGCGGGACCTGCTCCGGCCCGGGCTGCGGCTGGCCATCGTGGGGGCCGGCTGGATCGGCGCCGAACTGGCCACCGCGGCGGTCGCGCACGGCAGCCAGGTCACGGTGGTGGAGGCCGGGCCCGCGCCGCTGGCCGCGGCGATCGGCGCCCCGGCCGGAGCCCAGACCGCCCGCTGGTACGCGGCCGCCGGGGTGGACCTGCGGGTCGCGACCGCGGTCGAGGCGGTGCGGCCGGGCGGGCTCGCGCTGTCCGGCGGCGGGTGGATCGCGGCCGACGAGATCGTCACCGCGGTCGGGGTGCGGCCGGCCACCAGGTGGCTGGAGGGTTCCGGCGTCCGGCTGGAGAACGGCGTGGCCGTGGACGCCGGCCTGCGCTCCTCGCGGCCCGGCGTCTACGCCGTGGGGGACTGCGCCGCGTTCGAGTCACGGCGGTTCGGCCGGCGGCTGCGGTTCGAGCACTGGGACGTGGCCCTGCACATGCCCGAGGTGGTCGCGGCCAACGTGCTCGGCGGCGACGAGGCGTACGACCCGGTGCCGTATTTCTGGTCCGAGCAGTTCGGCCGGATGATGCAGTTCGCCGGTTACCACGGCGACGCGGAGAGCCTGCTGTGGCGCGGTGACCCGGCCGAGCCGACCTGGGCGGCGTGCTGGCTGGCGGACGGCCGCCTGGTCGCCATGCTGACCGTCGACCGCCCCCGCGACCTGCTCCAGGCTCGCCGCCTCATCGCCTCCGCCGACCCGGTGGACGTCTCCCGCCTCACCGACCCCGCCGTCCCCGTCAAGGCCGCCGCCGTCCGGTAAACCTCCCGCCGTCCGGGCCGGCGGCCGGGCCGGCCGGGAAGAATGCAATCGATAGCCGATAAACCATCCCCGGCGATGGGTGTTTGGGAGAACCCCGGACGTGGGACATTGGTGTCGTGGCACAGATCGACCCTGCGACCGACGCTCTCGTCGGCGAATGGCTGTCACTCCCCGAAGTAGCCGACCTGCTCGGCATCCCGGTAGGGCGAGTGAAGCAGCTGCTGCGCGACCGCAAACTCCTCGCCGTGAACCGTCCCGAAGGGGCGCTCGCGGTACCGGCCTCCTTCCTGGACGGCAACCAGATAGTCAAGGGCCTGTGCGGGACCCTGACCTTGCTCCGCGACTGCGGCTTCGACGAGCTGGAGGCGCTCCGCTGGCTGTTCACGGCGGACGACTCGCTGCCCGGCGGCACGCCGATCGAGGCGATCGTCAGGCACCGCAGCACCGAAGTGAACCGGCGGGCGCAGGCCCTCGCGTTTTAGCCAACCGGCTAGGCTGACGGCATGCCGCCGAGCCCGCCGCGTCCGCGCCGGACCGCGGGTGCGACGCCCCGGCGCGCCTCCCGCCCGACGCACTCACCGCTGATCCGCGACCTGCTCGCGTCCGGCGGCCAGACGTTCTCGTTCGAGTTCATGCCGCCCAAGACCGAAGCCGAGGAACACCAGCTGTGGCGGGCGATCAGGCAGCTCGAGCCGCTGCGGCCGACGTTCGTCTCGGTGACCTACGGGGCCGGCGGGTCGACCAGGGACCGGACCGTCCGGGTGACGGGCCGGATCGCCGAGGAGACCACGCTGACCCCGGTCGGCCACTTCACCGCGGTGGATCACTCGGTGGCCGAGCTCCGGCAGGTGATCGGGTCCTACGCGGCGGTCGGGGTGCGCAACGTGCTCGCGCTGCGCGGCGACCCGCCCGGTGACCCGAACGCCGACTGGATCCCGCACCCCGACGGGCTGAGCTACGCGGCTGAGCTGGTCCGGCTGGTCAGGTCGGCCGGCGACTTCTGCGTCGGGGTAGCCGCGTTTCCCGAGAAGCACCCGAGGTCGCCCGACCCGGACACCGACGTGCGCTACTTCGTGGCCAAGTGCCGGGCCGGGGCGGATTTCGCGATCACCAACATGTTCTTCTACCCGGAGGACTACCTGCGGCTGCGGGACCGGGTCGCGGCGCAGGGCTGCGACGTGCCGATCATCCCCGGCATCATGCCAGTGACCAGCCTGCGGGTGATCGAGAACGCGATCAGGCTCGGCGGCTGCCGGATCCCGGCCGAGCTGTGGGAGCGCCTGCAGGCGGTGGCGGACGACCGGGCCGCGGTGCGCGAGATCGGCGTGGACTACGCGGCCGGGATGTGCGAGCGGCTGCTCGCCGAGGGCGTGCCCGGGCTGCACTTCTACACGCTCAACTGGTCCAGGGCGACCCGCGAGATCTATCAGCGGCTCGGTCTGGGGGAACGCGCGCGCAGCGGGAGTTCGGCCCCCATCACCGCGTAAGGCGGCTCGCCGCCGGGGAAGAAATGGAACGCGGTCAGCAGGTCGGTGAAGCCCGTCCCGCGGTAGAGCCGCCGCGCGGGGGTGTCGGCGTCCCTGGTGGACAGCAGGGCGGTGCGTTCCGGCCGCCCTGCGGTCAGCCGCAGCAGCACGCCGGCGCCCACGCCGCAGCCCTGGTGGTCCGGCGCCACGTGCAACTCGGCGACTTCGAACGAGTCGCCGAGCCAGGACGCCGCGGCCGTCTCGCCCCGGCTGGCCACCAGCGCCCGGTTCACCGTGTCGTGCCACCACTGGCCGGCCGTGCCGCGGAAGCCGTAGCCGAAGCCGACCGTCTCGCCGGTTCCGTCGTCGGTGACGGCCAGCGCGCGGAACCCGGGGTTGACGGCGTGCCCGGCCATGATCGACCGGCGGCCCGCCAGCAGCTCCGCGGGCGGCCGCATCGCCGCCGCGTACACCGCGATCAGCTGGTCGAGCCGGCCGGTGAACTCGGCCGGGCTCAGCTCGGAGACGGTAACCGACAGGGACCGGGGCATCCTCGCTAGCTTAGGAGAAGAAAAAGACGGTGCCGAACGGACCGGGCTCCGTGCCCTGAAGTAGTGCCAGCGGCGCCGCGTCACATCCGCTCCCCGGTCAGGCCAGCTCGTTCAGGTGCTGCGCGTGCTCGGACCGGACCTGCACCTCGGCCTGGCCGAGCAGCGGGTGGCTGGCGGTCAGCGTGATGGCCCCCGGCTGGCCGGCCTGCGAGCGGATCCACACCGCGCCGAGCCCGCCGTACTGGCCGAACGCGAACGGGTTGTCGCCCACCAGCGTGGCCGGGCCCGACAGGGTCAGCGCGACCTCGCCGCTGCCGTACCTGCGCTGGTTGCCGTAGGCGTCGATGGCGCGGAACACCGCGCGGGTCGCGTCGGAACCGTCGGCCGTGATGCTCGTGTCGTCCACCGCCATGACGAGGGCGTCGCGAGCCGCGTTGGCCGACATCCGCAGCTGGGCCACCGGGCGGCCGCCGGCGAAGCCCTGGACGAGCAGCTCGGGGGCGGGTTTCGGGATGCGCTTGGGGAGCCGGACCAGAAAGGGCGGGTGAATCAGGCCGCTGTACAGCGGCGAGCCGAAAGCGGGCAGCGCGCTGGCCACGTGCGTGCCGCCGATGAAGACCTCGAGCCGCTCGCAGTTGCTGGCGATCATCACGGTCGGGGCCGGGGCGGGTACCGCGCCGCCGGGTTCCCAGAAGAACACCGGGATGATGACCGGGCGCACGCTCGGGTCACCCTGCGTCTGGTAGATGGCGGCACCGGGCTTGGGGACCCGGAAGCCGTCCGCGACGCCGGCCCACTTGACGTTGCCCGGGCCCGGGCCCAGCATCGAGGCGTAGTCGAACCCGGCCCAGGCCAGCAGGCCGGCGTAGCCGGCGTTGGACCGCGCCTGGCTCTGCGCCTGGCCGTGCAGGGCGGCCTGCCTGGCCAGCCAGGCCGCCGGATCCGTCCACGCGAAGTGCTGCGGCCTGGCCGCTTCCACCCCGACCGTCTCGGTGACCAGGTACGGCAGGCCGGGAAGCGGCTGCTTGAGCTTGATGTTCCCGGTCTTGGCGTCGGTAGCGTAGTCGTTGTAGCCAAAGACGTCCTCGTTCCAGGTGACGTCCTCGTGGTAGAACATCGCGCCGGAACTCGGCCGCGAGCTGTCGAGCTCCCGCGCGGCTTTCCTGGTCGCGGCCCACAGCCCGGGGAAGTCCCTGGTCTCGTTGAGCCTGGTGCCCCAGATGACCACCGAGGGGCGGCTCCGGTCCCTGATCACCATGTCGCGGACGTTCTGCACGACGACGTCCTGCCAGGCCGGGGTGGTGCTCACGTTGTGCCAGCCCGGCGCCTCCTCCCAGACCAGCAGGCCGAGCTCGTCGCAGGCGTCGAGGAAGGCCGGCGACTGCGGATAGTGCGAGCAGCGCACCATGTTGCAGTTGAACTCGTTCTTGAGGATCTCGGCGTCCTTGCGCTGCACCCGGGCGCCCATGGCCATGCCGGCGTACGGGTAGAGCTGGTGCCGGTTCAGCCCGAACACCTGCATCCGCTTCCCGTTCAGGAAGAAGCCCTCGGGCCGGAAGGACGCCTCACGGAACCCGATCCGCCGGGAAAGCACGTGGCTGCCGAGGCCGGGGAAGTTCAGCGTGGCCTTGACCGTGTACAGCTTCGGGCTGTCCGGCGACCACAGGCCGACCGGCCCGAACCCGGCCAGGCTCAGCCTGGCCGTGCTGGTCCCGGGCGAGCTGACCTTCACCGTCGTGCCCTGCGACGCGATCCGCGTCTGCCCGTCGAACAGCTCGACAAGCAAGGTGCCGCTGGCGGGCGTGGTCGCGCCCGAGTCGACGGCGCATTCGATGTCGACGCGGGGCTCCGAGCCGAGCACGTCGGCCGGCTGGGCGAACAGGTCGGCGAGGAACACCTGGGGCAGCACTCGCAGCCGGACGTCCCGGTAGATGCCGCCGGGCTGGAAGAAGTCGACGCTGCCCGGGCCCCGTCCGACCCCGACCGGCGGCACCGGCAGGCAGCGCGAGTCCACGATGACCGCGAGCAGGTTATCGCCGGCGGTGACCTTCCCGGTGAGTTCGGCCGAGAAGGGCAGGTACCCGCCCTGGTGGGTGCTGACCACCTGGTCGTTGACCGCCACCGTGGCGTTCACCATGACACCGTCGAAGTCGACGAGGATCCGGTTGCCCGGGCGGTGCGGGTCGAGCAGGCGCTCCCCGTTGAAGTGCCGCCGGTAGATCCACACCTGCTGCCAGCCGAGGTAGTCCCAGTTCTGCCAGGACAGCCGGGTGACCGTGTGCGGCACTGTGACCGGCGCGAAGTCGCTGTCGTCGAAGAAGCTGCTCTCCGAGCCCGACGTGTACTGCCCGCCGAACAGCCAGTTGGTGTTCATCGCGAAGGCGAGGCTGCTGGGCTGCTCGCCCGTCCGCGTGATCCCGCCGACCAGCGCGAGCAGCGGCAGCGCGGCCACTCCCGCGCCGCCGATCACGCCGGCCTGGAGCATCGTGCGCCGGGAGACCCGGCGCTTGACCGCGGCTTCCTTCTCCCCTGGCCGCTCGCCCGTCCCGGCCCCGGGCCTGCCGCCCGGCGGCGGCGCGAGACCTGGCCTTCCGGGCGGTGGCACCGGCCCTGCCCCGCCCGGCGGCGCCAGCCCTGCCCCGCCCGGCGGCGCCAGCCCTGCCCCGCCCGGCCGTGGCGGCGCCGAACCCGGCGGCGCGAACCCCGCCCCGCCCGCGTGCGGCCCCGTGCCCGGGCCGCCGGGGTGCGGTGACGCGCCCGGCGCCTGTGGCCATGTCTGCCCGCCCGGCCTGTTCGGCGGTGCCTGCGGGCCCGGCCTGGCGGGAGGTGCCTGCGGGCCCGGCCCGCCCGGCCGCAGCAGCAGCGCATTCGCCCGACCGGCCGCCGAGCCGGCCCGGCTCGCCGCCGGAACCGCCTGGCCCGGGGCCGGACCGCCCTTGGGCGGGGCTGTCTCAGCCGGCCCGTCGGCTGGTCCGGCCTGACCGGGGGATGCCTGACCGGGGGATGCCTGACCGGGGGATGCCTGACCGGGGGATGCCTGACCGGGGGATGGAGGAGCGTCCGGAGTGCCTGCGTGCGGCGGCGGGGCTGCCACGGCCCGGTGCGGCGGTGGCGCCGCACCCTGTTCCGCCGGGCTAGGCGGTGCGCTCGCCGTGGCTTCTGTACCCGTGTCGGCGGGGGATGAGGTCGCGTCTGACCCGGCGGGACCCGGCTGCGCGGCGGCGCCGCGCCCTGGCCCCGGGTCCGCCGCGGCGACCTCAGGCTCAGCGCCGGGGACGGCGCTGTCGGCCTGCTCATCCGCCGGGGTCGTCAGGTACCTGGTTTTAGCCTTAGCCGGCCGGAACCACCGGCCTGACTCGCCCGCCTGAGGCGCGGCGTCCACCCTGGGCGTGCCCCCGGCTTCGCTCCCGTTCGCGCTGGCCCCGGCATCCGCGTCGGTCCCGGCATCCGCGTCGGTCCCGGCATCCGCGCTGGCCCCGTCTCCGGTTCCGGCCCGGTTCGCGCCGGGCTCCGGTTCCGTCGTCGCCGCGGTTTCGGTGCGCGATCCGTTCGGCGTGGGCTCCGCCTCGGTGAACTCCGGCCCCGCGACGGCCTGCTCGGCGCCGGCTTCGGTGCCGCGGGGCTCAGCCTCGGCCCGGCGCGGCCCGACGTCACTCCCGGCCGCTGCGGGTACCTCGCCCGCATCGGCCGTACCGGGTTTCATGTCAGCATCCCAGGTAATGTCCTCGCTGTCCCCAGAGCCGGTGCTCAGGTCCTCGGCGAGTGGCCTCGCGCTCCCGTCGTCGGTGGCGGGTAGGGATGGCACGCGATTAAAATACAGGCCCGGCCTAGCCCTTCGCACAAACAGCCGCGTTGCGCGCAAATGCTCCCGCTCCTTGTCCGTGCCAGTACAACGCGCCAAATCGGCTGTGCGTGCCCAGGTAACCGGTCATCGGCCCAGCCGAGGGTGGCCCCTTTGACCCCGTGGCTGGACTCCCGTCTGAACCCGGATAGATCCGGAGGATCCGGGCTTGGGAGTATCTGGGCACTATAGACTGCCTGCTCCTCCCAGGAGCCCCAATCTTCTCAGGAACCGTTCCTAATTGAGCGAGCAGGACATGGTCCGGGCTGGCGAGGAGGGATCAGCGGGCCGCCGGGGAGTTGTATTGTGCGCGGGCTGCTGATGGACGGGGCCTGTGAGGCCAGGCGGACCAGCGTGGCCCCGGGCCACCCATCCGGCGTCCCGGTCTCCGGATAACGGGGAGGATCCGGCCTGCAGGGAGGAAAAGGTACCCCAGGGGGGCCCGGATCCTCCCGGTAAGCCCGATCCTCCCCGTAAATGCGGCGCCGGGCAGGCTCCGGGCGCCGGCGGACGGCTGGCCCCCCGAACTCACGGGGCTAGTGATGCCAGGCGTACCGGACTTACCCAAGTTACCTAGCAAGGTGCTACTAGAACATGTGTTTGCTATCTAGAACACACCGAACAGGTCAACTGTCACAACCCCTTGCCTGCGCCGGGATCCGGGCCTGCGCCCGGGCGGTGCCAGCCTCTGCGATTCTGAGCGGGCTCCGACGGCGATGTGACCTCAGCGACCTGTCCCCGGTACCCCGCGCAGGCCCAAAATGTCAGACCCACGCGTTATCTTCGAACAGACATCGAAGACGACTGGACATCCGAACGAATTTAGGTTCGAATAGATGGACCAACGCCGGCCGGGTGAGGTGAGAGGAAGCGTCTCGCCTGGCCGGGCCAGAGGAGGAGATGAGGGGCGATGGCGAACACAGCGGAGATGCGGATGGGCCTGGGTGACATGAGCCCGCGACATCCTGGGGTGGCGCCGACCGTGCTCAGCATGCTCCAGTCCGCGCGGCGGGGGCTCGCGGAGGCGGCCGACGAATCGGCGCCCGGCGCCCGGTACGTGACGGCGCATCTGGCGGCGCTGCGGGCTGCGGCGGCAGTGGTGGCGGCCCGGGGCGAACCGCGGTCGCGGCGCAGGAAGCCGCACAGCGTGTGGGAGCTGCTGCCCCAGGTCGAGCCCGCGCTTACCGAGTGGGCCGCGTACTTCGCGGCCGGGGCGGGCAAGCGCGCGGCCGCCGAAGCGGGGCTGCCGCGCGCGGCGTCGGCCCGGGAGGCCGATGACCTGCTGCGGGACGCGGAGACCTTCCTGTCACTGGCGGAGACTGCGCTCGGTGTGGAGGTGCAGTCTCCGCTCCCGCTTAGGCCGGCAGGCTAGAGGTTCAGAACCCTTCCATCGCACCACGCGCGTCGGCGTCGAGGACGCCCCAGCTGATGAGCTCTTCGGTGAGGTCGGCGGGGGACTTGTCGTAGATGACCGCGAGCGAGCGGAGGTCCTCGTGCCGTACGGAAAGGACCCGGCCGTTGTAGTCGCCCCGCTGGCTCTGGATGGTCGCGACGTAGCGGGCCAGCGGGCCGACCTTGTCCTTGGGCAGCTGGCTCATCCGCTCCAGGTCGATGACGAGCTTGGGTGACGGCACCAGCGGCGTGGGAGCGGCGTCGCCGGGCAGCAGCTCGGACACCGGGACTCCGTAGAACTCGGCCAGCTCGGCGAGCTTCTGGACGGTCACTGACCGGTCGCCGCGCTCGTAGGAACCCACCACGACGGCCTTCCAGCGACCGCGGGACTTCTCTTCGACTCCGTGCAGCGAGAGGCCCTGCTGCGTGCGGATGGCGCGCAGCCGCGCGCCAAGTGTCTTGGCGTACTCAGATGGCATTCTTTCCTCGGTTCCCCGGGCAGTCGTCGCTTACGGTAACGGTTACGCTCAGTGACGGTAGGCGGCGAGCGCTATAAGGTCAAGCCGAATGGCAAAAACCGGCTTAACTCGGCCGGCAACCGACTAGCCCACGCGGATCACTACGTACCCTCCGCCGGCGGACGGGAACCCAGCTGAGATCGGGTTTCCCGTCGCTGCGGGCGTGTTGTTGGCATATGGCCAACTCTCGTCATGTTCCGCTCAACTCCGTCCCGTGTGACGTAAATCACATGTTATCTGCCAGGGCGTGGAGCGGCCAGGCTCGGTGGTAACTCCCCGTATGATCATCAACGTAGACATCCTTTAAGGACCGTCCGGTGAGGCGGGGAAGGAGGTCCGTTCTATGTGCGCGGCCAGCAATCCGGTCGCGGGGCGTGACGGCCTCGCGGTGCTCGACGCCGAGGAGATCAGGCGGGCGCTGACCAGGATCGCTCACGAGATCCTGGAACGGACGCACGGCGGGGACAGGGTCATCCTGCTCGGCATTCCGACGCGCGG
The DNA here is from genome assembly GCA_963722275.1 of uncultured Actinomycetes bacterium. Taxonomy (GTDB): domain Bacteria; phylum Actinomycetota; class Actinomycetes; order Streptosporangiales; family Streptosporangiaceae; genus Palsa-504. The sequence goes on from CAVRMX010000010.1 coordinate 298,753, forward strand.
GGTGCCGCTGGCACACCGCCTCGCCGCCCTTATCGGGGAGTTCGAGGGGCTCGAGGTCCCGCGCGGCTCGCTCGACGTGACCATGCACCGGGATGACCTGCGGCTGCACCCGGCCCGGGCGCTAGGCCGCACGGACCTCCCGCCAGGCGGCGTGGACGGCAAGACGGTCGTCTTGGTCGACGACGTGCTGTACTCGGGCCGTACGGTGCGCGCCGCGCTCGACGCGCTGAACGATCTGGGCCGGCCGCAGGCGGTGCAGCTCGCGGTGCTGGTGGACCGCGGCCATCGCGAGCTCCCGATCCGGGCCGACTATGTCGGCAAGAACCTGCCCACCTCGCAGCGCGAGGTGGTGCACGTCCAGCTGGCCGAGGTGGACGCGCAGGACAGCGTGATGATCAGCGACGACGGGAGCCAGCCGTGAAACGTCACCTGATCTCGGCCGCCGACCTCAGCCGGGCCGACGCGGTGCTCATCCTGGACACCGCGCAGGAACTGGCCATTCTCGCCGACCGGCCAATCAAGAAGCTGCCCACGCTGCGCGGCCGGACCGTGGTCAACCTGTTCTACGAGGATTCGACCCGGACCAGGATCTCATTCGAGGCCGCTGCGAAACGGCTGTCCGCCGACGTGATCAACTTCTCCGCCAAGGGGTCGAGCGTCGCCAAGGGCGAGAGCCTCAAGGACACCGCCCTGACGCTGGAGGCGATGGGCGCGGACGCGGTGGTCATCAGGCACCCGGCGTCCGGCGCGGCGCACCGGCTGGCCGGCTGGGTGCGGGGCAGCGTACTGAACGCCGGGGACGGCACGCACGAGCATCCCACCCAGGCCCTGCTCGACGCGTTCACCATCCGGCGCAGGCTCAAGGCAGCGGGCATGTCCGGTGCGCGCGGCGCCGGGCTCGACGGCATCCGGGTGACGATCGTCGGGGACGTGCTGCACAGCCGGGTCGCCCGGTCCAACGTGCTGCTGCTGAGCACCCTCGGCGCCGAGGTGACCCTGGCCGCCCCGCCCACGCTGCTGCCGCTCGCCGTCGGCAGCTGGCCCTGCGCGGTCAGCTATGACCTGGACAGCGAGCTGCCGAAGAGCGACGTGGTGATGATGCTCCGGGTCCAGCAGGAGCGGATGACCGACGCCTACTTCCCCAGCGTGCGCGAGTACAGCCGGCGGTACGGGCTCGACGCCGCCCGGATGGCGCGGCTGCCCGAGCACGCCATCGTCATGCATCCCGGGCCGATGAACAGGGGGGTAGAGATCGCGGCTGAGGTGGCGGACTCGGTCCGCTCGACGATCGTGGAACAGGTCGCCAACGGGGTCACCACCCGGATGGCGGTCCTTTACCTGCTGCTCGGCGGCACGGAATTCCCGGCCACGGAGCTCGCGGCGGGGTCCAGGTGACGGCCGGGGGAGCGGGGATGACCCGGGACGAGCACGCCAGCTGGCTGATCCGGGGCGTCACCATCCCCGGAGACGGCGAGCAGGGCTCCCGCGGCACCGACATCCTGCTCAGCGGCGGGTCCATCACGGCCATCGGATCAGGGCTGGATCACCGGGGGGCCCGGGTGCTCGACGCGGGCGGCCTGATCGCCCTGCCTGGGCTCGTCGACCTGCACACGCACCTGCGCGAGCCGGGCCGCGAGGATGCGGAAACGGTGGCGACCGGGACCGCGGCGGCGGCCCTTGGCGGCTACACCGCCGTGCACGCGATGGCCAACACCGACCCGGTGGCCGATACCGCCGGGGTGGTCGAGCAGGTCTGGCGGCTCGGCCGGAGCGCCGGCCACTGCGACGTCCAGCCGGTGGGCGCGGTCACCGCCGGGCTGGCCGGCGCCAGGCTGGCCGAGCTCGGCACGATGGCGGATTCGGTCGCCCGGGTCCGGGTGTTCTCCGACGACGGCCGGTGCGTGTCCGACCCGCTTCTGATGCGCCGCGCCCTGGAGTACGTCAAGGCCTTCGATGGGGTGATCGCCCAGCACGCGCAGGACCCCAGGCTCACCGAGGGCGCGCAGCTCAACGAGGGTGAGATGTCTGCCCGCCTCGGCCTGGCCGGCTGGCCCGCCGTGGCCGAGGAGGCCATCATCGCGCGCGATTGCCTGCTCGCCGCGCACGTCGGGTCGGCGCTGCACGTCTGCCACGTCTCGACGGCCGGGTCCGCGGAGATCATCCGCTGGGCGAAGTCCAAGGGGTGGCCGGTCACCGCCGAGGTCACGCCGCACCACCTGCTGCTGACCGACGAGCTCGCGGCGGGCTACGACCCGGTGTTCAAGGTCAACCCGCCGCTGCGCACCGAGGCCGACGTGGCGGAGCTGCGGCGCGCCCTGGCCGACGGCACCATCGACTGCGTGGCTACCGACCACGCCCCGCACCCGGTGGAGGCCAAGGAAGCAGAGTGGGCCGAGGCGGCGTTCGGCATGACCGGCCTGGAGACCGCGCTGCGGGTGGTGCAGCTGGCCATGGTGGACACCGGGCTGCTCGGCTGGAGCGGTGTCGCCGACCGGATGTCGGCCCGTCCGGCCAGGATCGGGCGGCTGACCGGCCACGGCATCCCGCTGGCGGCGGGCGGACCCGGCCACCTCACCCTGTACGACCCGGCGGCACCCGCCGAGGCGGTGACGCCGGGCGGTGCGTCCAAGAGCCGCAACACCCCGTTCGCCGGGATGGAACTGCCCGGCCGGGTGGTGGCCACCTTCCTGCGCGGCACCCCCACCGTGCTCGACGGAAAGCTGGCCTGATGTGACAAGCCCGGATGTGACAGGCACTGATGTGACAGGCACTGATGTGACAGGCACTGATGTGATAGGCACCGAGATGGCGCACCCCGCCCTGCTGGTCCTGGAGGACGGCACCACGCTGCACGGCACCGCCTTCGGCGCGGAGGGGGAGGCGTTCGGCGAGATGGTCTTCAACACCGGCATGACCGGGTACCAGGAGACGCTGACCGACCCGTCCTACTGCCGCCAGATCGTCGCGATGACCGCGCCGCACATCGGCAATACGGGCGTCAACGACGAAGACCCCGAGTCCCGCCAGGCCTGGGTCAGCGGCTACGTGGTGCGCGAGCCCGCCCGGCTGGCGTCGAGCTGGCGGGCTACCCGTGATCTCGACACCTATCTCCGGGCCGAGGGCGTGACCGGCATCGCCGTCCGCGGCACCAGGCTGCTGACCAGGCGGGTCCGCGAGCAGGGCGCCATGCGGGCGGCGATAAGCACCGCGGAGACCGACCCGGCCCGGCTGCTCGAGCGGGTGCTGGCCAGCCCGGAGATGACCGGCGCGGACCTGGCCCGGATGGTGAGCACGCCCGAGCCCTACACCGTCCGCCCGCCCGGGCAGGCCAGGTACCGGGTGGTCGCCGTCGACCTGGGGATCAAGGCGTCCACGCCGCGGAACCTCGCGGCCCGGGGCTGCGAGGTCCTGGTGGTGCCAGCCACCGCGACGGCGGGGGAGATCCTGTCCTCCTCGCCGGACGGCGTGTTCTTCAGCAACGGCCCCGGTGACCCGGCCGCGGCCACGTACGCGGTGGACGCGATGCGCGGGATCCTGGACGCCGGCGTCCCCGTGTTCGGCATCTGCCTGGGCAGCCAGGTCCTCGCCCTGGCGCTCGGCCTGAGCACCTACAAGCTCCGGTACGGCCACCGCGGCGTGAACCAGCCGGTGCTGGACCTGGCCACCGGCCGCGTCTACATCACCAGCCACAACCACGGCTTCGCCGCCGCCCTCCCCGGCGAGGCAGGCGGCCCGGAAGAACCTGGCGTTTCCGCGGAAACGTCCCACGCAATTGCGCCAGGCGTTTCCGCGGAAACGTCCGGTCCCGGGGCGGCGTCCGGCGCCGCCACATGGTCGCATGTGCCCGCGCAGGCCCGGCGGCCGTTCGGCACGCCCTACGGCCCGGCGCTGGTCAGCCACGTCAACCTCAACGACGGCGTGGTGGAAGGCCTGCGCCTGCTCGAGCGCCCGGTGTTCAGCGTGCAGTACCACCCCGAAGCCGCTCCCGGCCCGCACGACGCCGCGGACCACTTTGATCACTTCTGCACCCTGCTCGAGCGCGCCCGATGAGGCGGCTCACCGATTTGTCTGCAGTTTGCGGGGTTATAGCACCCGAAACTGCAGACAGATCCCGGGGCGAGGGCGCGGAGGCCGTACCGGATCGGGGGGTGGGCCATGCCGAGGCGTGAGGACCTGAAGTCGGTGCTGGTGATCGGGTCCGGCCCGATCGTCATCGGGCAGGGCTGCGAGTTCGACTACTCGGGCACCCAGGCGTGCCGGGTGCTGAAGGCCGAGGGCATCCGGGTCAGCCTGGTCAACTCCAACCCGGCCACGATCATGACCGATCCCGAGTTCGCCGACGCCACCTACGTAGAGCCGATCACCACCGAGACGCTGGAGAAGGTCATCGCCATCCAGCGCCCGGACGCCCTGCTCCCCACCCTGGGCGGCCAGACCGCGCTGAACGCGGCCGTGGCGCTGCACGATTCCGGCGTCCTGCAGCGCTACAACGTCGAGCTGATCGGCGCCAACATCGACGCGATCCGGGCCGGCGAGGACCGCGAGCGGTTCAAGGAGATCGTCACCGGGCTCGGCGCTGAGGTCCCGCGCAGCCAGATCTGCCATGACCTGGACGAATGCCTTGCCATCGCCCGAGACCTCCGCTATCCGGTCGTCATCAGGCCCTCGTTCACGCTCGGCGGGCTGGGGTCAGGCATCGCGAAGAACGAGACAGAGCTGCGGAGCATCGCCGGGACCGGCCTTGACGCGAGCCCGACGCACGAGGTCCTGCTCGAGGAGAGCATCCTGGGCTGGAAGGAGTTCGAGCTCGAGCTGATGCGCGACCAGGCCGACAACGTGGTCGTCGTCTGCTCGATCGAGAACATCGACCCGATGGGCGTGCACACCGGCGACTCGGTCACCGTGGCCCCGGCGATGACGCTCACCGACCGCGAGTACCAGCGGATGCGCGACACCGCGCTCGCCATCATGCGCGCGGTCGGGGTGGATACCGGCGGCTGCAACATCCAGTTCGCCGTGGAGCCGCGCACCGGCCGGATGGTCGTGATCGAGATGAACCCGCGCGTCTCGCGAAGCAGCGCACTCGCCTCCAAGGCCACCGGCTTCCCGATCGCCAAGATCGCGGCGCGGCTGGCCATCGGCTACACCCTCGACGAGATCCCGAACGACATCACCGGCCAGACGCCCGCCTGCTTCGAGCCCGCGCTTGACTACGTGGTGGTCAAGGTGCCGAGGTTCGCGTTCGAGAAGTTCCCGGGCGCCGACACCGAGCTCACCACGCACATGAAAAGCGTCGGCGAGGCGATGGCCATCGGCCGGAGCTTCCCCGAGGCGCTGCAGAAGGCCTTGCGGTCGCTGGAGAGCAACCATGGTCCGTTCGGCTGGAAAAGTCCTCCCGGGGATGCGGCGGCCCTGCTGCGTGACTGCGGGACCCCGCACGACGGGCGGCTGGCCACCATCCAGCAGGCGCTGCGGGCCGGCGCCAGCGCGGCGGACATGGCCAGCACCACCGGCATCGACCCGTGGTTCATCGAGCAGATCCAGCACGTCAACCAGATCGCCGGGCAGGTGGCCGCCGCCGCCGCCCTGGACGCGGAGACGCTGAAGACGGCCAAGCAGAACGGCTTCGCCGACGCCCAGATCGCCGAGCTGCGCGGCACCACGGAGACCGTCATCCGCGAGATCCGCTGGGGCCTCGGAGTGCGGCCGGTGTACCACGCGGTGGACACCTGCGCCGCCGAGTTCGCCGCCCGCACGCCGTACCTCTACTCCACCTACGACGACGAGACCGAGGTGCCGGAGGGCACGACGCCCAAGGTGATCATCCTCGGCAGCGGGCCGAACCGGATCGGCCAGGGCATCGAGTTCGACTACGCCTGCGTGCACGCCTCGTTCGCGCTCGCCGACGCGGGCTACGAGACCGTGATGGTCAACTGCAACCCGGAGACCGTCTCCACCGACTACGACACCTCGGGCCGGCTGTACTTCGAGCCGCTCACCCTGGAGGACGTGCTCGAGGTGGTGCGCGCCGAGCAAGCGACCGGCCCGGTCAAGGGCGTCATCGTGCAGCTCGGCGGGCAGACGCCGCTCGGCCTGGCGCGGGCGCTCGAGGCCGCCCGGGTGCCGGTGGTGGGCACCTCGCCCGAGGCCATCCACCTGGCCGAGGACCGCGCCGCCTTCGCCCGCGTGCTGGAGCAGGCCGGGCTGACCGCGCCCAGGTACGGCACCGCGACGTCGGCGGAAGCCGCGGTGCAGATCGCCCACGAGATCGGCTACCCGGTGCTGGTCCGGCCCTCCTACGTGCTCGGCGGGCGCGGCATGGAGATCGTCTACGACGACGCCACGCTGCGGTCGTACGTGACCCGCGCCACCGACGTTAAAGGGGCCAGCCCCGGCCACCCGGTGCTGATCGACCGGTTCCTCGACGACGCGATCGAGATCGACGTCGACGCGCTCTACGACGGGTCCGAGCTTTACCTCGGCGGGGTCATGGAGCACATCGAGGAGGCGGGCATCCACTCCGGCGACTCCGCCTGCGCGCTGCCGCCGATCACCATCGGCCGCAGCGACGTCGCGCAGGTCCGCGCGGCCACCGAGGCCATCGCCGCCGGGGTGGGCGTGCGCGGCCTGCTGAACGTGCAGTACGCGATGGCCGGGGGCGTGCTGTACGTGCTCGAGGCCAACCCGCGGGCCTCGCGCACGGTGCCGTTCGTGTCCAAGGCCACCGCGGTGCCGCTGGCCAAGGCGGCGGCGCGGATCATGCTCGGCTCTACCATTGCCGCGCTTCGCGCGGAGGGGATGCTGCAGGCCAGCGGCGATGGCGGCGCGCTGCCGTGGGACGCGCCGGTGGCGGTGAAGGAGGCGGTGCTGCCGTTCGGCCGGTTCCGGGATCCGGCCGGGCGGGGAGTGGACACCGTGCTCGGCCCGGAGATGCGCTCGACCGGCGAGGTGATGGGGATCGACGCGGCGTTCGGCACCGCGTACGCGAAGGCCCAGGCCGCCGTGTACGGGTCGCTGCCGGTGAAGGGGCGGGCGTTCGTCTCGGTGGCCAACCGGGACAAGCGGTCGATGATATTCCCGGTCAAGCGCCTGGCCGACCTTGGTTTCGAGATCTGGGCCACCGAGGGAACGGCGGAGGTGCTGCGCCGCAACGGGGTTCGTGCCAAGATCGTGCGAAAGCACGGCGACGGCCCAGGCCCCGATGGCGAGCCGACCGTGGTGACGCGGATACTCGCCGGTGAGGTGGACCTGATCGTGAACACGCCGTTCGGCAGCCCTGGGCAGTCCGGCCCGCGCCTCGACGGCTACGAGATCCGCACCGCCGCGGTCCGCCGCGGCATCCCCTGCGTCACCACGGCCGCGGGACTCGCCGCCGCCGTGCACGGCATCGAGGCCATCATCCGCGGCGAGGTGGGCGTCCGGTCGCTCCAGGAGCACGCCGCCCAGATAATGAAGCCGGTCTCGCGGCCTGCGGGAAACTTATGGCCCCAGTCCAGATCCGCGGCACCGTGCTGACCCTGCGGCGCGTCGATGCCTATCATGCCCTGACGCTGGTCGCTCCCGCGATCGCGACCAAGTTCCGGCCCGGCCAGTTCATCACGGTCGCCGTCGGCGGCCCGGACACCTCCATGATCGGCCGGCGGGCCTTCGCCGTGCACGACGTGCGCCCCGACCACGGCGGCACGGTGGAGTTCGTGTTCGAGGCCCGCGGGCCGGGAACGCGCTGGCTGGCCTCGCTGCGGGCCAGGGACGTGCTGGATACGGTGGGCCCGCTCGGCCGGCCCTTTCCCATCCCCAGGGACCCGTCGAGCTGCCTGCTGCTCGGTGTCGGCTACGGCAGCGCACCGCTGTTCGCGCTGGCGGCCCGGCTGCGGGAACGCGGCTGCAGCATCGACTACCTGCTCGGCGGCGATAGCGCGGACCGGGTGTTCGGCGCGCTGACCGCCCGCCGGAACGGTCGCAGCGCGGCGGTGGCGACGACCGACGGCTCGTTCGGCGCCCGCGGTTCGGTGACCGGCCTGATGGAGCAGATCATCCGCGAGGCGCGCACCGACGTGATCTACGCGTGCGCGCCGGTGCCTGTGCTGCGCGAGGTCACGGCCCTCGCCGGCCGGTACGACATCCCGGTGCAGGTGTCGGTGGACGTGCCCATGGCCTGCGGGACCGGGGTGTGCATGGGGTGCGTGCTGCCGGTCACCGGAACCGACGGGATCACCCGGATCGTCCGCTCCTGCGTGGACGGCCCGGTGTTCCGCGGCGACCTGGTCCGCTGGGACGACATGGGCACGATCCCGTTCGACGCGCTCGGCGCGCCCGGCTGGAATCCCGCCCGCTCACCGGAACCGCGTTATGCGGGCTGAGGGGCGGGCGCATGCCGGCTGACATGAGGGCCCGGCTCGGCCAGGCCGAACTGCCCAACCTGATCCTGGCCGCGGCCGGCTGCGCAGGCGCGGGCCGTGAGCTCGCGCAGTTCGTCGACGTGGCCCGGGTCGGCGCGCTGATCAGCAAGTCGATCATGGCCGAACCCCATACCGGCAACCCCGCGCCGCGGCTGGCCGAGACGCCGAGCGGCATGCTGAACTCGGTCGGCCTGCAGGGTCCCGGCGTGGACGCGTTCCTGCAGCGCGACCTGCCCTGGCTGCTGTCCCGCGGCGCCCGCGTGGTGGTCTCGATCGCAGGCCAGACCATCCGCGAGTACGCCGGGCTGGCTGCCCGGCTGTCCGACACGGCCGGGGTGACGGCCATCGAGGTCAACCTCTCCTGCCCCAACGCCGAGGACGCCGGGCAGCCGTTCGCGCTCGACCCGCAGCGGGCCGGCAGCGTCATCACGGCCGTGCGGGGCACCGCCAGGTACGACATCCCGGTGTTCGCCAAGCTGTCCCCTGACGTGACCGACATCGTGGCGGTGGCCAGCGCCTGCGTCGCGGCCGGGGCGGACGGCCTGTCCCTGATCAACACGCTGCTCGGCATGGCCATCGACCCGGCCGCGATGCGCCCGCTGCTGGCCGGGAAATACGGCGGCCTGTCCGGCCCGGCCATCAGGCCGGTCGCGGTGCGGTGCGTATGGCAGGTCAGGGCCGCCTTCCCGGACGTGCCGATCATCGGGTCCGGCGGCGTGCGCACCGGCCGGGACGCCCTCGAGCTGCTGCTCGCGGGCGCCACGATGATCGCGGTGGGAACGGAGATCATGCACGACCCCTCGGCGTGCTCGCGCGTGCTGAGGGAACTGGAAGAGGAACTGGCGGCCATCGGGGCGGACCGGGCCGCCGACGTGATCGGCCAGGCTCACGGCCGCGTCCCCCGTGGTCTGGCCTGGCCCGCGTAGACGATCCCGCGTGACGATCCGCATAGACGATCCCGCCAGATGGCACAATGTAAGCGATAAATAACTATTCGTAACAGATTGTGGGCTGGGCCTACGGAGAGGAGTGTGGCCGTGAGCAAGCTGGCGCCGGTGGCTGTCGCGCTTGACGCGCCCGACCTGGAGACGGCCGCGCGGTGGGCCGCGCTGGTGACGCCGCACGTGAGCACGGTCAAGGTCGGGCTCGAACTGTACCTGCGCTACGGGCCGGAAATCGTCGCCACGGTGCGGGGCGCCAGTCGCGTGTCCGTGTTCCTTGACCTGAAGCTGCACGACATCCCGGTCACCGTGGCCGGGGCCGCGCGGGCGGTCGCCCGGCTGCGCCCGGATCTGCTCACCGTGCACGCGGCCGGGGGCACGGACGTCATCCGCGCCGCCGTCGAGGCGGCCCCCGACACGATGGTGGCGGCGGTCACCGTGCTCACCTCGCTCGGCGACGACGACCTCGGCCGGATCGGGCTCAGCGGCCCGGTGTCGGATGCGGTCCTGCGGCTGGCCACGCTGTCGGTGGCGGCGGGCGCGCAGGGCCTGGTCTGCTCGCCGCGCGAGGTCGCCGCGGTCCGGGCTGAGGTGGGCGACGATGTGACGCTTATCACGCCGGGTATCCGGCCGGCCGGCAGCGCTGCGCACGACCACCAGGCGCGGGTGGCCACGCCGGAGGAGGCACTGCTGGCGGGCGCGGACCTGCTGGTGATCGGCCGGCCCATCACCGGGGCGCCCGATCCCGGCGCTGCCGCGGCGGCCATCGCCGCGTCGCTGCGCCGGGTGACCGTCGCGCGGTAACGCCCCGGACCCGGCTCGCGCCGGGACCCGGACGCCGCTCGGCCCGGACGCCGGCTCGGCCCGGACGCCGCTCGGCCCGGACGCCGCTCGGCCCGGACGCCGCTCGGCCCTGGCTCGATTCCGCCTGGAAACCGGTGGTGACCTGGGGTGACGCCCGGTTTACCCAGCGAGTATGATGCGGGCGGAAGCCTTCGCGAAGCGGGGGCAAAAGGCATCGTCACAGTTGAGACTCACGTTGCCGGTTATGCTTCGAGTTGCCCCGGTGACGTAGTGAGATGAGCGGGACATGTCTGCCGAATCCGTGACGCGCCGCGCGGGTGCCGAACCCGCAGGACGAGGATGGCCTACGCTGGTGTCCGGTGGCGTTGACAACGGGATATCACCACGTGAGACCCCTAACCGGGGCAGTGGACGCGGCTTGGTAACTCTTAGTAATAAATCACTTACAGAGAGTAATATATTTCAATTTGTAATGACGTAACCGGCAGTTTGCGTTGCCTAAAGGGTACGTGATTGGCTAGTTTCCCCTCCCGACAAACCTTTTTCCAACGAAACCCGAGGTGACCCCGAGTGGCTCTTCCTCCCCTCACTCCCGAAGAACGTGCGGCAGCCCTGGAGAAGGCAGCCAGAGCACGCAAAGAACGCGCCGAGGTGAAGAACCGCCTCAAGCGCGGGGCCACGTCCTTGTCAGACGTCATCAAGGAAGGCGGAACTGATGACGTGATTGGCAAGATGAAGGTCTCCGCTCTGCTCGAATCCCTGCCGGGCGTAGGCAAGGTCCGGGCAAAGCAGATCATGGAAAGGCTTGGCATCGCGGAATCGCGCCGTGTGCGTGGCCTGGGTACCAACCAGCGCGCCGCGCTTGAGCAAGAGTTCGGTGCCGATATCTGAACCGCGCGGCAGGCGGGAACCGAGTCCTGGTAGTGCCGCGGTCGCGACCCCGGTGCATTCGCGGCTGACCGTGCTCTCCGGGCCCTCCGGGGTCGGGAAGAGCACGGTCGTCGCCGAACTCAACAGGACTTGTCCCCAGATCTGGATTTCTGTGTCGGTCACGACACGGCGCCCGCGCCCCGGGGAAGTAGATGGGCGCGAATATCACTTTGTCGATGACAACGAGTTTGACCGGCTGGTCGCCAGCGGAGCGTTGCTTGAGTGGGCGCGGTTCGCTGGCAACCGGTACGGCACGCCGCGCGATCCGCTTAACGCCAAGCTCGAGGCGGGAGTGGCCTGCCTGCTCGAGATCGACCTGGCCGGGGCGCGGCAAGTCAGGCGCGCGGTGCCCGATGCCCGGCTGGTGTTCCTGGCCCCGCCGTCCTGGGACGAGCTGGTGCGCAGGCTCACCGGCCGTGGCACCGAGCCGGCCCAGGTGCTGGAGCGCAGGCTGGCGGCCGCCAGGGAAGAGCTCGCGGCGGCCGGTGAGTTCGAGGTCACGCTGGTGAACACATCCGTCAAGGACGTGTGCCGCCAGCTGGTAGCCTTGATGGAGCAGTGACCTACGGAAGGCAGAACGTGGCAGGGACTCAGGCCCATCAAGGTGCCGACGGCATCATCAACCCGCCGATCGACGAGCTCCTTGACGTCGTGGACAGCAAGTACCGGCTGGTGATCATGGCCGCGAAGCGCGCACGACAGATCAACGCCTATTACTCGCAACTGGGCGAGGGCCTGCTCGAGTACGTCGGGCCGCTGGTGGAGACGCGCAGCCAGGAGAAGCCGCTGTCCATCTCGCTCCGCGAGATCAAGGAGCGGATGCTGAGCGTCGAGATCCTCGAGGGCTGACCAAGGGATTCTGGCCTCATGTCTCCCCGCGTCGTCCTCGGGGTCGGCGCGGGTATCGCGGCCTATAAATCGTG
>CAVRMX010000011.1:0-47998 GCA_963722275.1 uncultured Actinomycetes bacterium
GAAAAGCCGCAGCCGCACGGCATAACCGCTGCCAATCCGGCAGGCACCTCAGGCCGCTCAGGTCGCCGGGGCCGGGTGGGCAGGTGCCTGCGGTGCCGCTTTGGCGGCGTGCTTTTGCATCCGGTCCGCCAGGAACATGACGATGAGGGCGATCCCCACCCCGGCGAACGTGAACAGGATCCTGCGTCCCTCGTCGGCAAGGTTGGACGGGTGAGGCACGTCCGCGGCGATCAGGATGGCCCCGGCCATGGCTGCGGTGTACCAGGCGTAGTTCACGGTGTGGATCGACGCGGCCAGCGCGACCAGGATGACGACGATGACTTCGAGGGCGGTCCTGTTGTCCACCGCCAGCAGGACGAGGGCGGCCACCGCGGCGCCTACTACCGTCCCGGCAAGCCGCCGCTCGGCGACGAGGGCGGATTGCTGCAGGCTGGGCTTCATGGCAATGATCGTGGCCATGGGCATCCAGTAGGCGTTGGGCAGGTGCAGCCCGAAGGAGATCGCGACGGCGGCGGCCAGGGCGGCGGCCCGGATCACCGCGAACAGGATAATTGGCCGGGTCAGCGGCCGCGGCGAGATATCGCCGGGGATCTCGGCGACAGGCTGGAGCTCGGTGACCCGCCCCCGGGCCAGCCACATGATGAAGGTGTAAGCGATCCACAGGGCCGACCCGACCAGCCAGGCCAGTGCCTGCTGCCACGGTTCGGTGTGGATCAGGCCGGAGCCGAACAGGCCCGGCAGTTGGAAGGAGATGAGAGTCGGCAGGCCGAGGGCGATGATGAACCAGATGTTGAGGAGATAGGCCGCGACGAACCGGTGCAGGCCGTATGTCACCGCCAGGCCGCCTAGCAACGTGGCCACGAAGGCGGCCAGCACCACGAACCCCCAGGCCCCGCCGCCGATGCCGAACCCCAGGGCCGTCAGCAGCGCACCGGCCGCGGCGACCACGGCCAGCCGGGGCACCCGGTAGCCGTAGTTCCCGCCCGGGTCGCTCACGGCCACGATCAGCGCCCCGAAGATCGCAGTGAGGAAGTACCTCCGCTCCGCTGGGAGCACGCCCACGATGATCAGCAGCCCCAGCACGACCGCGAAGACGACGCCTCTGTGCAGGTTGAATCCCTGCCGGTTGAGCTGGAATATCTTCGACACCTGGCTCACGACTCACCTCTCGACACCTCGGCCCGGGACCGGCGAAGCAGCCCTCCCGCGGCGGCACCGGACGACCGCACCGACCGGGAATCGCTCAGCCACCCGCGGCGGCGCAGGCCCGCGAGCTTCACCTGCGGCGGGAGCAAACCCGGCATCCCTCACCCGACGAGCGGGCCAGCGTTCCGGCTAGGGCGAAGGTCCGTCACCCAGTAGGCTCACACTCGGGTAGATGACCCTGCATCCCCTGCGGCCGAATTCCCCTAGGTGATCCCAGTAGGTACTGGGCAGGGCCACGCCGAGGATCAGAGAGCCGCAACCCGCCAGTAACCCTTGCTGTTCCCAGCCCATTTACGGACGTTGAGCTCGGAGATACCGCGTATCCGCAGGTTGTGCCGCTTGACGGCGCGCCCGCGCCGCCCCCAGCCACACTGTGCCACTGATCAGCGGCGGCCTGTCCGGCGCGCAGGCCCGGCGCAGGTGCGTCGCTGCGCGATCGCGACCAGGAAGCGAGGTTGATCGCGCCAGTCATGCATGAGTATGCGCAGGCGAGCATCCCGGGCTAATCTGACGGCTCCGCGCCGGGCATCGACAACCAGGACGAAGCGCTAGGTCCGCACCCCGGAAGGGGGGCACAGTCAGAAACAAGTCCGCCGTCGCGTCCGGCAACGCGCACGTGGGGATCCGATGACGGCCGCCATCCTCCCAGCCAATCGCTCAGCTGAACGTGTCCGTTATGTCCGTTTACTACGTCGTCGGCGGTTGCTGCAACCCTGAGCAAGGGCTATGACCTTGACTACATCTGGAAGCAGGTCGACGCGGCCCGGCCAAGGAAGCAGCCGGCTACCACATCCAGGCCAGCGAGAGCGGGGGAGAGCCGCCCGGCCGCTGGTGGGCTTCACCTGGGAGCATCCCGCGCACCTGTACCTGAAGCGGGCCAAGGCGAACTCGATCGCGTTCGGCACCCGGACGCGCACCGCGCCGCCCTGGCGTCCCTGGTCAACCTCCCCCGCTGTGATCCCGGCCGCGTGCGTCACGGGGGCCAGCCTGCGGTCATCAGGAAGAGGCTGAACCATACGGACGCGGCGCCGAGCACGCCGATCACGAGACCTAGCAGCCACGCGGGCAGCGGAGCGAGGAGCCGGGCCACCGGCACGCTGAGCAGCACGGCGGGGAGCAGGAAGCGCGGCTTGGAGCCGAGGTAGAGGGGGCCCACGCCAAGGGCGATGACGACAATCGCAAGCGTGTAGACGTGCATGCTCCATGGAAACCTCTCGGTGAGGCTGCAGATGGTGAGCACGACTGCGGCTGCGATCACGAAGAGGGTCATGACTTCGGCCGCGGACGGGCGGTCGAACAGCGCGTCCTTCACGGCGAGGAAGACGCCCTGTCCCCAGACGAAGCTGTCGTGGCCGTTCTTCTCGAGCCCGATATATCCGCCGAGGTGGCGCAGCCTGACGGCTGTATAGGCCCAGTAGCCGAGCACGCCGAGCGGGGACAGCAGCAGCGCCACCGCCGGGCGCCACCACATGGCGGCAGGCTGGCGCGCCCTCAGCGCCGCGATCACGGTGGGCAGCGCTGCGACCGTGACCGCCGCGACCAGGGCCACGCCCGTGCTGCTGCGCGCCAGGCCCGCGCCGATTGTGAGGACCGCGGCCGTCAGCCAGCGGCGCTCGACCAGCGCGACGAGGGACCAGATGGCAAGCGCGCAGAACAAGGCCTCGGAATACACCATGGACAGCACGATCGAGGCGGGCGCCACCGCCCACACCGCGACCATGACCAGGCTGAGCCGCCGGTCACCGATCAGTGCCATGCCGAGCCTGGTCAGCCCCCACGCCGCCGCCAGGCCCGCGGCGATGGTGACGGCGAAGGCAGCGCGTTTCGGGCCAATCCCGGGTACCCAGGCGATCGTGTCGATGACCAGCGGATAACCCGGGTACGAGACGAGGATTGATTCGGGATGCCGGTAGCCCGGCACATAGGTATACCCGTGGGCAGCGATGTACAGGAAGCGGCCACTGTCCCATGACACGATCAGGTGGGCCAGCGACCACGCACGGAATCTGCCGTAGTGCACCAGGAGCGCGGCGACCGCCAGAGTGAGAACGCGTACCGCGGCGTAGATGAGCACCCCAGAGGCGGCCAGGGCGGACCGAGAGCCCGCTTCCTGGTCGCCTCGCGCAGCGGAAGCCGCGTCCCGGGAATTCTCAGCAGCACCGGACGGCATCGGCGACCGCCCTCCACGTTGGTTACCCGGATCGTACCCGCACGGACAGGCGCAGGTCAGCCGAAGATCTGCCGAGGCGGACGGTGAACTCGCCGGGCGGCCGGACCCAGCCGCCTGACGCCTCGTCGTAGCGCGGTTCCACGTAGGCCTGCACCACCTCGCGGCCGGCGCGGCTGCCAGTGTTGCGGACGACCACGGTCACGCCGAGGGCGCTCTCGTCGAGCACCCTGAAGCCAAGCCGGCCCCCAGGCCGTGCCCGAACGCGAAGTCCGGCGCTGTCCCCGCCCGGGCCGCCGGCGCACCGTGCCCGGCCTGCTCCCGCACGCCTTTCCGCTGTGCATCCGCTGCCAGGACAACCGGCCGGATTCTGGGTCAGCCGCAAGGACAGCCGCGTTATCCGCCGCCCATGGGTGCCTGTCCTGCTGCGAGCAACTGGACCGGGCCCGCTGCGGCGTCACCCCGTTCGGCGGCTGAGCCCTCGGCCGCCCGGGCGGGAAACCCGCTCCGTTCGGCATGACCTGAAAACCAGTCCCGAACGGCCGGGTATCACGCCCCGGCCACCGCCGCCGCCCATCGCCGGCTGGGGACCCGTTCGCCCCGAGGGCTGGCCCGTCGGCCACTCCCCGGGCTCGTGGGGCCTGTGATGCCAGCCGGGCCAGGCGTGCCCCTGCGCTGCCCGCCCGGCGTCCCGGTCCCGGATTAGCGGGGAGGATCCGGCCTGCGGGGAGGATCCGGTACCCCAGGGACGCTGTCGCGTTACGGTCACCGCTTGTACCTAGGCAATGCCCGGGCCCAGTTCTGGCCACCGCTTTCCCGCATGCCCCGTAAGCCCCGCCCGCCCCTGAATTCGTCCCAGCCTGCCCCCGGCAAACGACCACGATGCTCCATCGTTGTCGTGGTAGCGACATCAATGCTCCATCGTTGTCGTCAGGCCAGGGGGCAGGACGGCGCGGGGGGCCGGGCGCGAGGGGCGGGCGGGGCGTGCGAGCTACGTGAGGCAGGCGACATCCCGCACGAGCGAACCGGGCCGCCAGCCTTGATAAACCGGCACCACAAGTACTGCGACAGCCTCCAGGGGGCCCAAATCCTCCCGGTAAGCCCGATCCTCCCCGTTAAATGCGGCGCAGGGCAGGCCCGGGCAGGCCCCGGGCCCTGGCGGACGGCTGGGCCGCCGCTCACCCCGAGCCCACGGGGCCCGTGATGCCAGGCGGACTGGACTTACCCCAGTTACCTGACCAGCGTCCCAGCCCGCACGGATGCTTCAGTCACGCCCTGCGCGTCACGCCCTGCGCGTCACGCCCTGCGCGTCACGCCCTCGCGCGTCACGCCCTGCGCGCGTCACGCCCTGCGCGCGTCACGCCCTGCGCGCGTCACGCCCTCCCGTCATACCCTGTCGCGCGCTGCGCCATTATCACCCGGCGATGTTCGCCAGGGCTTCCCGCATCTTCTGCGTCAGCGGATCGCCCGCCGGCAGGGCCCGCTCGCCGCGCGCGATGATGTCGTTGAGCAGGGCCATCGCGTCGCCCACCCGCCCCGTCGCGTAGTACCCGCGGGCCAGGTCCGCCTGGCAGGCCAGGGTGGTCGGGTGGTCGGCCCCGAGGGTGCGGGCGTAACCCGCGCAGGTCTCCTCGTAGCACTGCAGCGCCGAACCCATCCGGCCCGCGGCGAAGTGAGCCGACGCGAGGCTGCCGCGGGCCTGGAGGGTGTCCGGATGGTCCGGGCCGAGCGCAGCTTCCCGTTCCGCGAGAACCCGCTTGTACTCGGCAATGGCGTCCTTGGTCTGGCCGCCCGCCAGGTAGGCGGCGGCCAGCCCCATGCTGGCGGACGTGGCGCCGGGATGCTGGACGCCCTGGATGCGCTCCCGGTCGGCCAGTGAGTGCCGGTACGAGCGGATCGCGTCCGCGGGCTTGCCCGCGGCCAGGGCCGCGGCGGCGTACTCCTCCCGCGCGGTGAGGGTATCGGCATGGTCGGCGCCGCGGACGAGCTCGCTGCCGGCCACCGCCTCCTCCAGGATGGCCACGGCATCCTCGGGCTGGCCGACGGCCACCAGGGCGCGGCCGAGCGAGATCTTGGCCGCGATGGAAGCCGGATGATCCGGTCCGAGCATGTCGGCGCGGCCGTCGAGGACCCGCTGGAATCGCGGAACGGCCTCCCCTGCCTCCCCGGCCGCCATCAGCGCCTCGCCCAGGCAACCGCTCACCGTGAGCGTTTCCAGGCTGCCGGGACCCAGGATCCGTTCGCTGTCCGCGGTGAGCTCCCGCCAGTACGCGACCGCCGGGCCGGTCAGGCGCGCGCTGTTCATGCTCTGCCCGGCCAGCACCAGCAGCGGGTGCGGGCGGCCATCCGCCCACAGCACATCCCCGGTCGTCAGCCGGAGGCTGACGGCGCAGGCCCGCAGGTCCGCGGCCAGCCGCGACTGGGGATCATCCCGGGGCCACACCTCGAGCAGCGCGTCCGCGGCGGCCCCGGCCGCCTGGTCGTAGAGATGCTTCGGCACGGCCGCGCGGATCACCGCCTGGATCACCGGGCTGATCCGGACCGCCGGCGGCGTGCCCGGCGGGTCGACGGTCATCAGGCCCGCCCGCTGCAGGCTGAGAACGGCCTCCCAGGTCCGCTCCGGATCCGGCGGCAGCGCGACCTCGCCCATCACGAACTGACCCACGGCCAGCGTGGTGAACACGGCACCGGGTATCCCGTGCCCGTCAAGCAGCGCGGCCAGGGCCACCAGCGACCGGATGTTCACGTCCGGCGACAGGTGCTCGGCGTACTCCGCCGAGAACGTCCAGGTGACCGCGGCGGCCGACGGCTCGGCCCGGCCCGCGTCCACGAGCTGCTTCTGCCGCTGCGTGAAGTAATGCCGGTAGTCGCGGCAGGACATGCCCGAGCTGGAGATCACCGCGCTGGCCTGGGCCAGCGCGATCGGCTCGCAGCCGAGGTCCCCCACCAGGTCGATCGCTCCGCTGCGCTGGTCCGGGTCCGTGCCGAGGCGGCCGGACAGGTAGCTCATCGCCTCCCGGGTGCTGAAGGCCGGCACCGGCAGCGCCAGCACCCGCTGCTCGGCGGAGATGACCGCGGGATTGGCGGTCGTGATCAGCAGCCTGCCTGCCGGTCCCGCGGGCCAGAGTCCCCGCAGGTCCGCGGCGCTGCGCAGGTCATCGAGCACGACGAGCCACGGCCGGCTGGTCTTGCCGAGCCAGTCGACGAAGCGGGCCGCCACCGACTCGGCATCACCCGTGTCGCCGGCTCCCACCGCCGCGGCCGCCTGCACGAAGCCGGAAAGCACCGACGCCCGGCTGCTGGCCACCACCCAGGTCAGCACGTCGACCCCGGGGGAGCGCCACAGCGACTCGGCGAAATAGCGGGCCAGCTGGGTCTTGCCGTTCGACGCCCGCCAGTCCTGGGAGGTCACGGGCACCTGCTCGGGCACCAGTGCCACCACGGCCCCGGGAATGAGCGTGGTTTCGAGGCCGGGCACCGTGTCCGGCCTGACCGTGAAACCCTCGGCGAGCGGAGGTACCGGACCCGACCAGACTGGCCACGCCGGAGCGCGGCCCTGGGCCTGCCCGGTGGGCTGCACCGGGCCATCCGCCGACATTAAACCGTAACTGCCGGTATGCACCCAGGAACCTCCTGATACGCCCGCGTGGTGCAGTGACTAACGATACGGCTAGCAGGTACCGGTGCGCCGGAAGATCGAAATGACCTGTGCCAAAATAGAGATCGTTATCAGGATCAGCCGGTCATGTTGAAGGCGGCGAGCACCTTGACCGGCCGCAACCGCACCACGAGCTCACCGGGCACCGCGTTGCGCGCGCCGAACTCCTCGGCGCGTTCGGCACCCATGTACCGCCCCGCGATCGCGGTGGCGGTGCGGAGCAGTTCGGCCGGGTCCTCCGAGAGCTCGGCGTCGGCCTGGACCTGGACGAACCCGTACGGCGGCTCCTCCAGGTCGACGCACATGCTGGCCCGCGGGTCGCGGGCCAGCGCGCGGCCCTTCACCGTGTCCTTGCCTGTGTTGAAGACCAGGCTGCCGCCGTCGACGATGAACCAGACCGGCGTGACCAGCGGGCGCCCGCTGGCGGCCAGGTAGGCCAGCTTGCCCGTCCGCGTGCCGTGAGCGAGGAACTCCCTGACCTGGGGATCGCTGAGGGACGCCATGGCTAGGAGCCGATCGCGTTGCGCAGGCCGAACACCCGTCGTTCCCGCCGCAGCGCCGAGGCCACCACCTGGTCGCGCCACGGGGTGGTGACCGCCGCCCGGTAGCGGGGGTCCTCGAGGACCTCGGGGCCCGCCAGCTCGTGCAGCGACAGGAAATCCGGCCCGGGCCCGTCCATGCTGCGGACCAGCCGGAACCTGCGGATCCGCCGCCAGCCGGGCACCTCGAGCAGCATCGGGATGTGCTCCTCGGTGTACCAGGCGGCCAGGTCGTCCTCGCTCTCCCCGGGCACGGACATGGCCACGGCCAGGATCACCGGAGCCGGCCGGCCCATCGGCGACCCGTCGTCGCTGACCTGCTCGTAGACCCGGCGGTCCAGGGCGGCAAGCCCGGCCCCGACGGACTTGTCCCGGTCGCTGGCATTCGCGCCGAGCGCCTTGTACTCCGCGCTGTCGATGACGTCCGGGCTGTCCAGCTCGTACAGGGCCAGCCACGGCGGCTTCTGGTCATCGAGGGCGCGGTACCGGTACGCGGGCCCGAGCCCGGGCACGGTCAGCCGGGCCGGGCCGTGCTCGTGGTCATACCAGTCGTGGAACTCTGCCTCATCGACAGAGCCCGGATCGGTGTAGACGTAGAAGAGCCCTGCGGTCATCGCGAGCTGGCCTTCCGGTAGGCGACGAAGACTCAACGATCGTATGCCAGGCCCGCTGCCCGGCGGGAAGGCCCCGCGGCGGGAAGGCCCCGCGGCGGAAAGGCCCCGCGGCGGAAAGGCCCCGCGGCGGGAAGGCCCCGCGGCGGAACCGCCGCGGGGCCGTAAGCGCCAGCGCTCAGTCGACCGGTGCCGCCATCGGGTTGACCCCGGCCAGGTCCTCCCGCTTGACCCGGATCGCGACCACCGTGATGATCAGCGCGAGCAGCGCGACCCCGGCCGAGACCAGGTACCCCTTGGAGAAGCCGACCGAGTACGCGTGGTCGGTGATCGCCTTCATTGCCGCGGCCTGCTGGGCCGCGGACAGGTGCACCGTGGCGTGCTTCGCCGCCGCAGCCGCCGCGGCCGCCTGCGAGTGGATGCTGTTCGCCACCGCGCTCCACGCCACCGTGCCCAGGATCGCGAGCCCGATCGACCCGCCGACCTGCTGGCCCGTGTTCAGCAGCGAAGACGCCACGCCCGTGTCGTTGTTGGCCACCTTGGCCAGCGCGACCAGCGAGATCGGCACGAAGAGCAGCCCCATGCCGAGCGCGGTCACCATCATCGGCCCGAGCAGCCCGGAGGCGTAGTGGCTGTTCTCGGTGATCCGGGACAGCCAGAACATCCCGCCGGTGAGGATCGCGCTGCCGGCGATCATCAGCGGCCGGGCGCCGATCCGGGTCACCAGCTGCGACGCGATCCCGGACGCCACCATCACCGTGGTGATCATGGGCAGGTAGGCAAGGCCGGTGCCCAGCGCGCTGTACCCCCACACGCCCTGCACGAAGAGCGTGAGGAAGAAGAACATGCCGAACAGCGCGGTGCCGACGCAGAGCATGATCAGGTAGGCGCCCGTCCGGTCCCGGCTGCGCAGCACCCGGATCGGCACCAGCGCGTGCTTACTGCGCGTCTCGATGAACCCGAACGCGACCAGCAGCACCACCGATGCCACCAGCGACGCGATCACCTTGGTGTCACCCCAGTGCGACACGCCGTTCGGGCTGGTCGCGGCGCTGGACAGCCCGTAGACGAGCAGGGCGATGCCGAGGCTGGCGGTGATGGCGCCCGGCAGGTCGAAGCGACCCCGCCGCCGTTCCGACTCGGGCAGCACCCGCGTGGCGAGCAGCGCGACGACCAGGCCGATCGGCACGTTCACGAAAAACACCCAGCGCCAGCTGGCGTACTGAACCAGCAGTCCGCCGACGATCAGGCCGACCGCGCCGCCGGCCACGCTCATCGCGGCGTAGACGCCCATCGCGCGGTTGCGCGGCGGCCCCTGCGGGAAGGTGACCGCGATCAGCGACAGTGCGGTGGGCGCGGCGAACGCGCCGCCGACGCCCTGCAAGACCCGCGCGCCGAGCAGCCAGGCCTGGCCGGTGGCGAACCCGCCGAGCAGCGAGGCAGCCGAGAACAGCAAGATGCCGAAGATGAAGACCCGGCGGCGCCCCAGTAGGTCGCCGGACCTTCCGCCGAGCAGCAGCAGCCCGCCGAACGCTAGTGCGTACGCGTTGACGACCCACTCCAGGTTGGTGCCGGAGAAGCCGAGGGCGGTCTGGATGTGCGGCAGGGCGACGTTGACGATGGTCGCGTCGAGCACGACCATGAGCTGCGCCGTCGCGATGACGGCCAGGGCCAGGCCCAGCCGTCGTGACGGTGCCCCCGAAGCCGCGGCGGCGTGTGACGCCGCCGCTTTACTGACCTCCCGGGTGGGTTGCCCGGTGTCTGGTGTGGTGGCGGACAAGACAATCTCCCTAGATTGAGGGCGTGCTTAACAACGACCATGACCAGGGGTCCCTGCCCAGGTCACGCGCCGTACTTCGTTTTTAGATCTATTGGGCCCGAACGGGCCGAGGTCTCTGCTTCCCCGTCATGACTCTTCCTTCCCCGTGTGGTCGTCCCCGGCAGTTATGACGACCGTGTAGCTATCCCTTCATCTGTGACGACGAATGACACCGCATCTTCTAGACGAGATAGCCAGCACGAATGTGACACCATCACCTCCCGCCGCACGATCTGAGCATCTTCCGCATGAGCCCGAGCAGGCACCGGCGCTCGCCGGTGTCGAGCGACGTGCACCACGGCGCCTGGGCCAGGATCTCGCGGTACAGACGGTCCCTGACCGTCTTGCCCTCGGGGGTGAGCACGATGTTCTTGCTCCGCCGGTCCCGCAGCGAGGGCTCCCGGCGGGCCAGCCCGTGCTTCTCCAGGGCGTCCGCGATCGAGGTGACGAAGGAGGGGTCGCAGGCCATCCGCTGGCCGAGTTCCTTCATCGTCATCGGGGCATCGAGCTTGAGCAGGGCGATGGCGTCGCTGCCGTTCATCCCGAACTCGGTCGCGATGCGCTGCCCGAGATCATGGAAGTGCTTGAAGAGCTCGGGAAGGGTATCGCTGATCTGCTGGTTGAGCTGATCATCGGTCAGCGGCTCGACGTGGGCGACCGCCGCGGCGTCTACCGCAGCCGGTTCGAGTACCACCCCCGGGTGCTCGTCCATGTCGCTCACCTCCATCCGATCCCTGAGATCCTCAACCTCTGACTTTCTCAACCACTGACTCTCTCAACGATTGAGTAACTCAACTATATTTCCGCTTGCTGGTACAAGCAAGTCAATAACGGGCAGAATCCTTGCGGATCCACCGCCGCGCACAACTGCTAACCGGCCTGCGGCGTCTTAACTTCCGGGTGCTCATGTGAAGGAAGGCACACGCGATGGCTGAAGACCAGGGGCGGCGCGCGTTCCTGCAGCTGGCGGCGGCAGCGGGAGGAGCCGGGCTGCTCGCATCCTGCAGCCGGGGCGGCGGGACGAGCGCCGCGGCCAGCGCGCGAACGAGCTCGGCCGGGACGACGGCGGACAGCGTAACCCCGGCCGTCGCGGCCCCGCGGGCCACGCGATCGCCGGCCCCCGCCGACTGGACGGCCCTCGGCCATGACCTGTCCGGGCCGCTGGTCCGGCCGGGCGAGGCGGCCTACACGGTGTCCAGGCGGCTGTTCGATCCGCGGTTCGACACGCTGCACCCGGCCGGCATCGCCTACTGCCGCAACCCGCACGACGTGGCGACCTGCCTGGCCTTCGTGCGCAAGTTCGGCGTCCCGGTGGCGGCCCGGTGCGGCGGGCACAGCTATGCGGGCTGGTCCTCGACCAGCGGCCTGATCATCGACGTGACCCGGATGTCCGGGGTGAACGTCAACGGAAGCACCGCCACCGTCGGCGCGGGCACCAGGCTGATCGACTTTTACAACGGGCTGGCGGCGCACGGCCGTGTGGTGCCCGGCGGGTCCTGCCCGACGGTCGGCATCGCCGGCCTCACCCTGGGCGGCGGTATCGGCGTGGTCTCCCGCGCCTACGGGCTGACCAGCGACAACGTAAAGTCGCTGCAGATCGTCACGGCCGACGGCCAGGTCAGGACCTGTACGGCGAACCAGAACTCCGACCTCTTCTGGGCCTGCCGCGGCGGGGGCGGCGGCAACTTCGGCGTGGTTACCTCGTTCACTTATCGCACCCACCCGGCCGGTGAGATCGTCCTGTTCTTCCTGTCCTGGCCGTGGTCGCAGGCCGCCCGGGTGATCTCGGCCTGGCAGTCCTGGGCGCCGCACGCCCCGGACGCGCTCTGGTCGAACGTGCACCTGGCCGCGGCGCCAGGCGGCTCGGTCCCCACCATCGAGGTGGGCGGCACCTTCCTGGGCAGCCTCAGCGCCGCCGCCGCGCAGCTGGACAAGCTGTACGCGGCGGCGGGCTCGCACCCGTCCTCGCCGTTCATGGAGACCACCTCCTGGCTGCACGCGATGCTGGTGGAAGCGGGCTGCGCCAGCCTGACCGTGAACCAGTGCCACCTGCCCACCCAGATCCCCGGTGGCCGGCTCTCCCGGGCCTCGGAGTACGCCAAGTCCGACTTCTTCACCAAGTCGCTGAGCAGCCACGGGATCGGCACCCTGCTGTCCGGTGTGGAGAGCTTCCAGCGGGTGGCCGGCGCGCCCGGCGCGTCCGGGGGCATCGCGTTCGACGCGCTCGGCGGCGCGGTCAACCGGATCGCCCCTGGGGCCACCGCGTTCGTGCACCGCAACGCGCTGTTCCAGGCCCAGTACACCACCACCTGGCCGGCGGGCTCGGCCGCCGCCGCGGTCGGCCGCCAGCACGCCTGGCAGCAGTCGTTCTGGCAGTCGATGCGCCCCTACGCCAGCGGCCAGGCCTACCAGAACTACATCGACCCGGCGCTGACCAACTGGCGGCAGGCCTACTACGGCGCCAACTACACCCGGCTCACCCAGGTCAAGGCCAAATACGACCCGGATCGCGTGTTCACGTTCCCGCAGGCCGTGTAGGCGGTCCTGCGCGGTGCGGCACGGCGGGCATGATGGTATCTCCCAAATGGTTGATATCTGTTCCCGTACGCTGGCTAGCCCACCGATGACGCAAGCCCGCCCCACCGATTTAGGGTTCTGATGACAAGTAACGCTGAACTCGAGACCGCGGCCACTGCCGCCGGCGACGACCAGGTCCATGTCCTGCTCGTCGAGGACGACGACGGTGACGCCGTGCTGGTCGGCGAGCTGCTGCGCGAAGTGGGAGCCGCCGTCGTCGTGCAGCGCGCGCGTTCCCTCAGCCAGGCCAAGGGCATGGTGTCCGGTGCGGCCTGCGTGCTTCTCGACCTCGGCCTGCCGGATTCGCAGGGCCTCAACGGGCTCAGGCAGCTGCTGCAGCTCGAGCCGGAGGCGGCCATCGTCGTGCTGACCGGCGAGGCGAGCGAGCACCTGGGGGAGCAGGCGGTCCGGGCCGGCGCGCAGGACTACCTGGTCAAGGGCGAGGTCGCCGGCCACATGCTGAACCGGGTCATCCGGTACGCGGTCGAGCGGCGGCGCGCGGAGGAGGCGCAGCGGGCGCTGCACGTGGCGCAGATCCACGCCCAGGAGAACGCCAGGCTGGAGCGGGGCCTGCTGCCCTCGCCGCTGCTGGCCGACTCGCGGCTGAGCGTCTGGGCGCGCTGCCTGCCCGGCGGCAAGCACATGCTGCTCGGCGGGGATTTCTACGACGTGGTGGAGACCTCGGACGGGTGGGTCCACGCCCTCATCGGCGACGTCTGCGGCCGCGGCCCGGCCGAAGCCGCGCTTGGCGTCTGCCTGCGGGTGGCGTGGCGCACCATGGTGCTGGCCGGGCGGCCCGCCGAGGAGACCTTGTCCACGCTCAGTGAGCTGCTCGATCACGAGCGGCAGGACGACACCATGTTCGCCACGCTGTGCATGATGTCGGTGCATCCGGACCGGACCACCGGCTGGATACGGATGGCCGGCCACCTGCCGCCGCTGCTGGTCAGCCGGGACGGCGTGGCCGAGCTCCCGACCGTGTCCGCCGCGCCGCTCGGCCTGTCCGAGGTGCGCGACTGGCCGGGCACCCAGATCCGGCTCGACGGCAGCTGGCTGATACTGCTCTACACGGACGGGCTTATCGAGGGCCGGATCGGGAAGGGGTCAGAGCGGCTCGGCAGCGAAGGCCTGATGGACCTGATCAGGGATTCCCTCAGCGTCCTGGACGGGCCCGGAGACGAGCTGCTCGACCAGGTGATCGGCCGTGTCCGCGAGCTCAACGGAGGAGACCTGGACGACGACCTGGCCGTCCTGGCCCTCGGTTTCTCGTCCCCGGATGAACATGACTGACGTCAATACTGACCTGCAGGAGGCTCCGGCCGGTGCGCCGCCCGCCGCGACCACCGGCGCGCCCCCGCCCGGCGCGGGCGAGGGCCGGGCGGGTGCAGCCAACTCGGCGAAACGCTGGCCGCTCAGCCGGATCGTCGGCGTGGCCCTGCTGGCCCTGCTGGTCTTCTCGGTCGCCGCCATGGTGGCGGGCGGGATCGCGCTGCTCAGCCTGCGCGACAACCGCCAGCGGGTGATAAACACGATCGACCCGGCCGCGCTCCAGGTTAAGCAGCTCGAGATCGCGCTGCTCGACCAGGAGACCGGAGTGCGCGGCTACGCGCTGAGTGCCCAGCCGGACTTCCTGGCCCCGTATACCAATGGCATGACCGAGGAACGGAACGCGATCAAGGCGCTGCGCGCCGTCTTCAAGCAGCTGCCCGCCGCGGCCACGACCGACCTGCAGAGCGTGACCACGCAGGCCCACTACTGGCGCGTCCACTACGCGGAGCCGACCATCAACCAGGTCAGCCACACCGGGAAGCCCGTGGTCAGCCCGTCCATCCTGGCCGGCAAGGCCGATTTCGACGCCCTGCGCGTCAAGATAGGCGTACTCCAGGCCGATGTCTCGGCCGCGCGGGCCAGCGCGGTCGCGGCCCTGAACGACTCGGCGGCCGTGCTGGACGCCGTGTTCATCGCGGTCGCGATCGGGCTGGCGGCGATCGTGGTGCTGCTCGCGCTCGGCCTGCGGGCGACGGCGATCAGGCCGCTGCACCGGCTCGCCGCCGAGGCCCGCCGGGTGGCCGGCGGTGACTTCGAGCACGAGGTCAGCCTCACCGGCCCGCGGGAGGTGACCAACCTGGCCGCGGACGTGAACAGCATGCGCGAGCGCATCCTGCAGGAGCTGGCCGCCACCCGCAGCGCGAATGCCGTGCTGCAGGCGCACACCGAGGAACTGGAGCGCTCGAACTCCGAGCTCGAGCAGTTCGCCTACATCGCCTCGCACGACCTGCAGGAGCCCCTGCGTAAGGTGGCGAGCTTCACCCAGCTGCTGCAGCGCCGGTACTCGGGCCAGCTGGACGCCCGGGCCGACCAGTACATCGAGTTCGCGGTGGACGGCGCCAAGCGGATGCAGGCGCTGATCAACGACCTGCTCCAGTACAGCCGGGTCGGCCGGTCCGCGCGCGAGCCCGCCCTGGTGTCGAGTGACGCCGCGCTGGCGCAGGCCAGGAACAACCTGGCCGCGGTGATGGAGGAAACCGGCGCCACCGTGGAGACCGGGCACCTGCCGCTGGTCCTGGGCGAGCTGACGCTGCTCACTGCGGTGTTCCAGAACCTGCTCAGCAACTCGCTGAAGTTCAGCGGCGGCAAGCCGCCGCGCATCGTGATCACCACCCGCCGGGACGAGGCGTTCTGGCTGTTCTCCTTCACCGACAACGGCATCGGGGTCCAACCGGACTACGCCGAGCGGATCTTCGTGATCTTCCAGCGCCTGCACGAGCGGTCCGCCTACCCCGGCACCGGCATCGGCCTGGCCATGACCAGGAAAATCATCGAGTACTTTGGCGGCCGGATCTGGCTCGACACCACCTGCACCGAAGGCTCGCGGTTCCTGTTCACGCTGCCCGTTCCGGCTGAGACGATGAATCCGGAGGCCCCGGAGGACGACAACCCCGAAGTATCGGGGACACTTAGCCGGGAAGCAGCCGACGCCCTGCTGCGCGAAGACGAGGAAGCTGATGACTGAGTTCGACGAGTCGAGGGTAGTCGACGTACTGCTGGTGGAGGATGACGAGGGCGACGTCCTCATGACCAGGGAGGCCTTCGAGCACTACAAGATCCAGAACCGGCTTTACGTGGTCGGCGACGGCGACCAGGCCCTGCAGTTCCTGCACCGGGCCGGCCCGTACGCCGACGCCCCCCGCCCTGGGCTCATCCTGCTCGATGTCAACCTGCCCCGGCGCAGCGGCCTGGAGGTGCTGGCCGAGCTGAAGCAGGACGATGAGCTGCTGATGATCCCGGTGATTATGCTGACCACCTCACGGGCCGAAGAGGACATCGCGCGCAGCTACTCGCTGCACGCCAACGCGTTCGTCAGCAAGCCGGTCGACTTCGAGCGCTTCATCGACGCCATCCGGCAGATCGATACCTTCTTCCTGACCCTCGTCAAGCTCCCCGCCTGAGCCTGCTCTCGCCTGCCCGTGCCAGGGTGTGGTCGTGAGCAACGACGCGAACCGGCGGCGCGCCGCCTACTGGGACAAGCAGGCCGGCCGGTATGACCGCGCGATGAACTTCTGGGACCGGCGGCTGTTCGGAGAGAGCCGCCCTTGGGTCTGCCGCCGGGCCGCCGGCGACGTGCTCGAGGTCGCCGTCGGCACCGGGCGCAACCTGCCGTTCTACCCGGAGGGCGTGCGGCTCACCGGCGTCGACTGGTCGCCGGCCATGCTCGGCATCGCCCGCGAGCGCGCGGCCGCCCTCGGCCGCGACGCCGACCTGCGGCCGGGCGATGCCCAGGCGCTGGACTTCCCCGACGAATCGTTCGACACCGTGCTGTGCGCGCTCGGCCTGTGCGCCATCCCGGACGACCGGCGCGCGGTCACCGAGATGGCGCGCGTCCTGCGGCCCGGCGGCCGGCTGCTGCTCGTCGACCACGTGGCCGCGGCGGCGGGGGCGCTGCGTGCCGTGCAGTGGCTGTACGAGCGGGTCACCATCCCGCTGGCCGGTGAGCACTTCCGCCGCCGGCCGCTCGCCCACGTGCGCGAACTCGGCTTCATGATTGAGGAAACCGGGCGGTTCAAGCTCGGCGTCGTCGAGCGCGTCTGCGCCCGAAAGCCCGGATAGCCCGGGTTGTAGGATCTGAGCGCCATGGACCGGGACACGAAGGGAACCTGATGTACGACGCGACGCTGGCCGAGACCGTCACCATCCGCGGCGACGGCGGGGACGAGATCGAGGCCTACCTGGCCCGGCCGATGAGCCAGGGGCCGTTCGGCAGCGTGGTCGTGATCCACCATATGCCGGGCTACGACGCGCCGACCAAGGAAATCGCGCGGCGGTTCGCCGCGGACGGCTACAACGCGCTGATGCCGAACCTTTACCACCGCGACGCCCCCGGCGCCAGCCCGGACGACGCCGCCGCGACGGCGCGCGCCAAGGGCGGCGTGCCCGACCCGCGGCTGATCGGCGACGTGGCCGGGGCGGCGGCGTACCTACGCGGGCTGACCAACTCCAACGGCAAGGTCGGTGTCATCGGCTACTGCTCCGGCGGCCGGCAGTCGTTCCTGGCCGCCTGCAGCCTGCCGCTCGACGCCGCCGTCGACTGCTACGGCGCCTTCGTCACCGGCGCCCCGCCCGAGGGCATGCCGCTGAAGGTCGGCCCCATCAAGCACCTGACCAAGGACCTGTCCTGCCCGCTGCTCGGCCTGTTCGGCGTGGACGACCAGTACCCTTCGCCCGAGCAGGTCAGCGAGCTCGAAGAGGAACTGAAGGCGCAGGGCAAGACGTATGAGTTCCACTCCTACGAGGGCGCCGGCCACGCGTTCTTCTCGGTGAACCGCGCCGCCTACCGTCCCGAAGCCGCCGTCGACGGCTGGGAGAAGATCTTCACCTGGTTCGGCCGCTACCTAGCCTCCTGAAAGCCGCCGCCGTTCATCGTGGATTGTTACACCCCGTATGAGGGGTGTAACAATCCGCAATCACGCGTCGCTGGAGGCGGCCCAGATGTTGATGCCGGCTTCGACGGCGTCGCGGTCGATCGCGGCCAGCTCCTCCTCGGTGAAATCGCTGCGCCCGGCCGCGGCCAGGTTCTCCTCGAGTTGCGTGACGCTGCTGGCGCCGATGAGCACCGAGGTCACCCGCTGGTCCCGCAGCGCCCAGGACAGTGCGAGCTGGGCCAGGGACTGGCCCCGGGCCGCGGCGATATCGGCCAGCGCGCGGACATGGACCAAGGTCCGTTCGGAAATCTGGTCAGCCGACAGCGAGCCGTCCTGCGCGGCCCGCGACCCGGCCGGCACCCCGCCCAGGTACTTGCCGGTAAGCACGCCCTGGGCCAGCGGCGAGAAGGCGATGCAGCCCGCGCCCTCGCGGCCGAGCACGTCGAGCAGGCCGCCCTCGATCCACCGGTTCAGCATCGAGTAGGACGGCTGGTGGATCAGCAGCGGTGTGCCCATCCGCCGGAGCAGGGAGATCGCGTCCAGGGTCCGTTCGGCGGAATAGGAGGAGATGCCGGCGTACAGGGCCTTGCCCGACTGGACCGCGGTGTGCAGCGCGCCCATCGTCTCCTCGAGCGGGGTGTCCGGGTCGAAGCGGTGGGAGTAGAAGATGTCGACGTACTCCAGTCCCATCCGGCGCAGCGACTGGTCCAGGCTGGCCAGCAGGTACTTGCGCGAGCCGTGGTCGCCGTAGGGACCCGGCCACATGTCGTAGCCGGCCTTGGTGGAGATGATCAGCTCGTCGCGGTACGGGCGCAGGTCCTCCCGCATGATCCGGCCGAAGTTGATCTCGGCCGAACCGTACGGAGGGCCGTAGTTGTTGGCCAGGTCGAAGTGCGTGACCCCCAGGTCGAACGCGCGGCGCAGGATCGCCCGCTGGTCGTCGACCGGCTTGCCGTCGCCGAAGTTCTGCCACAGCCCGAGCGACACCTCGGGCAGCATGATCCCGCTGCGCCCGCAGCGACGGTAGGGGAGCCTGCTATAACGGTCACCGGCAGCGACATAGGTCATGCCGGAAGTCTTTCACTCCCGGCGAACCCCGCATCGGCTGCCCCGTGAAATCATGTTGCCGGCTGTATACGACGCGAGGGGAGTGCGAGCCATGTATGACGCGATGCTGGCCGAGAGCGTAACCGTCACCGGGTACAACGGCGACGAGATCGAGGCGTACTCGGCCCGGACGCTCCAGGCCCAGGGAGTCGGCGGCGTGGTGGTCATCCATCACCTGCCCGGCTACGACCGGCAGACCAAGGAATTCGCCCGGAGGTTCGCGGCCGGCGGCCTCAACGCGGTGATGCCGAACCTGTATTACCGCGAGGCGCCAGGGGCGGACCCGGACGACGCGGTGGCCGCGGCCCGGGCGGCGGGCGCGGTTCCCATCCCCGACGAGCGGATCGTGGGCGACGTCGCGGGCGCGGCGGCCTACCTGCGCGGGCTGAGCAACTCCAATGGCAAGGTCGGCGTGATCGGCCACTGCTCGGGCGGCCGCCAGTCCTTCCTGGCCGCGGTCAGCCTGCCGCTCGACGCGGCCGTGGACTGTTACGGCGGCTTCGTCGTCGAGACCCCGCCCGAGGGGCACCCGCTGCACGGCTCGCCGGCCCTGGTGGAGCGGACCCCTGACCTGTCCTGCCCGCTGCTCGGCCTGTTCGGCGCCGAGGATCAGCACCCCTCACCCGAGCACGTCGCCGAGCTCGAGAACGCGCTCAAGGCGCACGGCAAGACCTACGACTTCCATTCCTACGACGGCGCCGGGCACGCCTTCCTGCAGGTCGACCGCCCCAGCTACCGGCCCGAGGCCGCTGTGGACGCCTGGCAGCACATCTGGGCCTTCTTCGGCCGTTACCTGTTATCGTCCGTGCTGTGAGAGGAGTCCCACATGTGCACTTACCTGACGGAGAAGGTCTCGATCAGCGGCAGCGGCAAGGGGCCGTCCGGATGGTTCCGGCTGACCGACGCGAGCGTGTACTTCGACCACCCAGTGCACGCCCAGGCCGAGCACACCCTCAACATCGACTTCCTCGACCCGGGGGCCGGCCCGGCGGCGCGGGTCGCGGTCGAGCTCACCGCGGAGTCGGCCCGGGCCCTGGCCAAGGCCATCCAGGCCACCCTGGACTCCGCGCCGCTCGGCCTGGTCAGCTAGGCCTCCGCCGATCTTCCCGCCCCCGGCTAGTGCGAGCCGGGGGCGAGCCCGCGAGCCCGCGGAACCCCGGGGAATGTCACTGCCTCGTGCGACTATGCATGTGGGCCCCCGGTGAGGGGCACACGCGGGATGGAGGCGGCAGGGCATGCGGATCATCGTCGAGCGGGACGCGCTGGCTGAAGCGGTTGCGTGGGTCGCGCGCTCGCTGCCGTCGCGGCCCGTGCTGCCCATCCTGTCCGGACTCCTGCTCGAGGCATCGCCTGGCGTCCTGACCCTCTCCTGCTTCGACTACGAGGTGTCGGCCAGGATCCAGGTGGACGCGGAGGTAACCGAGCCGGGCACCGCGCTCGTGCCCGGGCGGCTGCTGGCCGAGATCACCCGGAGCCTGCCGCCGCTCCCGGTCGAACTGGACCACGAGAAGGAGGACGTCACCGTGACCTGCGGCCCGGCGTCCTTCACCCTGGTCACCCTGCCGGTCAAGGAGTACCCGCGGCTGCCCGAGCTGCCCCGGCTGGCGGGCACCGTCGACGGCGGCGTGCTGGCCACGGCGATCGGCCAGGTGGCGCCCGCGGCCAGCCGCGATGACACGCTGCCGGTCATCACCGGGGTGAACGTCGAGATCGACGACGACACCATCAGGCTGGTGGCGACCGACAGGTACCGGCTCGCCATCAGGGAACTCGACTGGACTCCGGCGCATCCGGCCTCCCGCGGCACGCTGCTTGTGCCGGCCAAGATGCTGTCCGACGCCGCCCGGATGATGGTGCCCGGCGTCTCCGTCCGGGTCATGATGCGCGGCGAGCCGGCGACGGGGCGCACCGACGCGGACTCGCTTCGCGCGGCCGACGCGATGATCGGGTTCGAGTCGGGCGGGCGGCGGCTGACCACCCGGCTGATCGCGGGGGAGTACATCAAGTACATGTCCAGGTTCCCCGACGATTTCGGCAGCCGCGGGGACATGCCGGCCATCCCGCTCGCCGAAGCGGTCAAGCGGGTCGCCCTGGTGGCGGAGCGGGGCAGTTCGGTACGGCTGTCGTTCGGCCACGGCAAGGTCACGATCGAAGCGGGCACCGAGGGGCAGGCGCGGGCGCGCGAGACGGTCGCGGCCGATTTCACCGGCGAGGAGACCGCGATCGCGTTCAGCC
Organism: uncultured Actinomycetes bacterium; assembly: GCA_963722275.1. Classification (GTDB taxonomy): domain Bacteria; phylum Actinomycetota; class Actinomycetes; order Streptosporangiales; family Streptosporangiaceae; genus Palsa-504. The sequence continues at coordinate 20,839 of CAVRMX010000011.1, forward strand.
CGCACTACCTGATGGACGGCCTCGGCGCGGCCCTGATCGCGGCCACCGGCGGCCCGGCTGTCGCGGATAAGCCCCCGGGCTCCGGTAAGCCCGAGCAGGCCGGCCAGGGCCAGAACGCCGAGAAGAAGACGTCCGTCCCCGATGAGGCGCGGATCCGCCTGCAGTTCACCAGCCCGTCCAAGCCCGCCCTGATCACCGGCAGCACCGGCGGCACCGGGGACGAATCCGCGCCGGACTACCGCTACCTGGTCGTACCGCTGCGCGCCCTGGCCAGCGCCTGACCGGCTAGCCGTTACCCGGAGGCCGGGGGAACGACGGGTATGGCCCGTAGTAGGAGTGCCTGGACATCCAGGCCATGATCAGGATCCACGTCGCGAGCGCGAAAAGCAGCATCGCGAAGACGAGGAACCGGCCCGCGTCGGGGGCCGGGACGGGGACCGCGGCCTCGGCCCGGGTGCCCCTGGGCGGCCGGGGGAGGTCGGACAGCAGGCGGTCGAGGTGACGCTGCGTCTTAGCGGTGAGGGCGGCGTCGATCCGGTCGGTCAGCTCGTCGAACGTCAGCCGTCCCGCGACGAAGTGCTCACGCAGCTGGGCCATGGCGACGTCGCGCTCGGCGTCGCCGATGCGGAGGTCATAGTCGTACCGGGTCCGGCCGGGCACGTGCCAGCCAGGCACCAGTTCTTCGCGCGGCGGCGGCGCGTCGGGATCCTCGTCTACCATTCCGGTTCGGACGTCATATCGCCTTGTCATCGGCTCCCATAATTTGCCAGGCAGGCTGCCTCACCCTTCAACGATAAGTCGAGCCGGCCCGGCGCGGAAGCCGGACGGAGCGAGAATCACCAGCGGCGGCCTCCCCGCGGCCCCCTGGGACCACGCGGCCCGGGGAAACCACGCCGCCTGCCGAGCCCGATCAGCCTCCTGACCAGCGCCAATGCCGCGAGGAACAGCACGATCGCCACCGGCCTGCCGCCGCCGCCGATACCGCCGAAAAGAAAAACGCTGCCGAGGATGATGAAGAGCCACACCATCCCCATCATCGGCGCGAAGGCTCCCCGCCCGCACGAATGCTGGCTGCCCTGGTCCTGGCCCGGCCTGGCGGCCACCGGACCCGGCCAGCCCGGTCCCTGCCATGCGGTGCCCCCGTACGGCATGCCAGCGCCCGGCTGCGCGGCCTGCGGAAGGTCGCGCATCACGGTGTTCAGGTCAGCTTTGGTCTTGGCCGCGAACGCCTGATCGAGGCGCTCGTTCAGTTCCTCGAGCGTCAGCCGCCCGTCGGCGTAATGTTCACGCAGCTGAGCGGCGATCGCTTCACGATCGGCGTCCCCGACGCGCACGTTGTATCCCGTAGTCATCGTGCCCTCCGTAGCAAGAACGGGGAATCCCCGAGTACCTAGCACGATATATCGCGAAAGATGGGACGGCAAGCTGGTTGCCATCCGCGTATCAACGGAGCCGGAACGGCCTCTGATTAGGTGCCGGTCCGACGGGGGCAGCGGCAGGGGAGGGACCATGATGAGCCAGGTGCTCGAGCAGGTATCGCCGGAACGCGGCCGCGGGGAGCTAAGCCCCGTCGCCATCGGGGGGACGGCCCCGCCGCAGCCGGGAGTTACCACCATTGGAACGCGTCCGGTGCCCCCGTACGGTGGACGATCTACGGGGGCCATTGTCTGGCGCCAGCGGGCGCCGCGGGCTTCGTTCCGGCAGCGCGCCGCGGGCTGGCGCGCGCGCAACTGGCGCCGCGCCGTGCTGGCCTGGTTCGTCTTGTCCCTGATCATCGTGGCCGTCGCGGCCGAACCCAAGGCGGACTTCCCCAAGGCGCAGACCCGTTCGGTGCCCGCCGTGCGGATGTTCCTGCGGGTGGCCGGCGGGCTGACCGTGGCCGGCGTTCCCGTGCTGCTCATCGCCCTGCCCTGAGGCCGGCCCCGCAGCGGCCCTGATACGCCGGCCGGGACGGTATCACAGGTCAGCGCCCCCGCCTCTTAAAGGATATGAACGCACAATCCTCTGCCGCGCCGCCCGCGTCGGCTCCGGGGATGGCCGCCCCCCCGTGGTGGGAGCGGCCGATGGGCCGGCCCACGGTGGCCGTCCCGCTGCCGCCGGCCGCGGCACACCGGGCCGCTCCGGCTCAGCCGCTCGACGTCCGCGCCCTGCTGCACCCGGCCGAACACTCCCGCCTGCTGCTCGCCCTCTCCGCCTCCGCGGTCGTCTTCGGAGCCGCGGCGATGATCGCCTACGCCGCCAGCGGCTGGACAGACCTGGCGGTGTACGGCGGCTACGTGGCCGCGTTCGGCGTCGTGTTCTGGCTGGGCCTGCAGGTAAACCGGTCCCGCCTGCTCGGCGGGGCGGTCCGGGTCAGCGAGAACACGCTGCCGGAACTGCAGGCGGTCTTCGACGACGTCCGCGCCCGGCTGGATTACCACAAGCACGTCGATGTCTACGTCAAGGACAAGGTCGACGGCGGTTCGGTCATGACCAGCTACCTCGGTACCCGGCTGATCCAGATCGAGGGCGGCCTGGTGGCCGAACTTCTCGGCGAGGAGCGCTACAGCGAGCTCACGTACCTGATCGGGCGGCACATCGGCCAGCTGAAGGCCAGGCACGAGCGGCTGTTCCCGGTCTTCCTCGCCCTCACGGTGGTCGACTCGCTGAAGTTCCTCCAGGTCTTCCTCGCGCCCTATCTCCGGGCCACCGCCAAGTCCGGCGACCAGATCGCCGCGGCCTGCTGCGGTGATATCCGGGCCACCGCGGCGATGATGAACCGGCTGCTGGCGGGCAGGGAACTCGGGCCGCGGGTCGCCGTCAAGGGCGTCCTTGACCAGGCCGCCATCGTGCGACGCCGCCGGCTGCCGCGGCTCGCGCAGCTCTTCATGAGCGTGCCGCACGTCACCAACCGCTATCTCAACCTGCTCGCGTTCTTCGCGCGCGTCGCCCCGGAGGAGATCAACGCGTGGCGGGCCACCCTGGACGAGGCCACCGCGAGCCGGGTCAGCGCGGCGCTGCGGGCGTCACCCAACCGCCGGCCGCCGCGCCGCCGGCCGAACCCGCTGTCGGTGCTGCTCGCCCTCCTGGTCACCGGCGCCCTGCTGGCCGGCTGCGGCTGGCTCATCTTCCGCTCCGCCAGCAACGCCAGCCCCAGCTCCGCCAGCCCCAGCTCCGCCAGCTCCGCCAGCAACGGCAGCCCCAGCATCGCCAGCCTCAGCAACTCCAGTCCCAGCACCGCCGCCAGCACGAACGGCACGCCTAACGCCGGGAACGGGCCCGCGACCGGTCCGTCCGGAACCGGGCCGGGGCCGACCCTGGCCGACCTCAGCGCCGCCTCCCGGCAGCTGCTCGCCCGCATGCCGCCGGGCTTCGCCGGCACCTGCCAGGCGGCCGCCGTGCCCGCGGCCGACGCCGCGCAGGGCGCGGACGCCGAGGTGACCTGCCAGCCCCAGGCGCTGGGCGGCGACGGTTCGGTCAGCTACGTGCACTACCAGGCGCCGGGCGCGGTGCAGCGCGTGTACGCCGGCCTGACCTACGGCGTGCCGTCGGGTAACTGCGCGTCGGGGGACGGCCAGGGGACCTACCGGCAGGGATCGGCCCAGCCGGCCGGCGGCTACGCCTGCTACCTCAGCTCGACCGGTCACCACGAGTTCGTGTGGACCGACGACCGCCTGAGCATCCTCGCCATCGCCACCAGCGACAGCATGCCGCTCGCGGACCTGTACCAGTGGTGGCTCGGCGACACCGGCCCCGAGTGAGCCCGTTTCCTGACCCGGCAGGGCAAAGATCATTATCCCGAACGGACCCGGCGCGTCGGCTCGCTCCCGGGACTGCGTGATCCCGGTATCTGTGGCAGCGTGCAGAGTATGAGCGAAGGGATGCAGAGCCCGGTCTTCGTCGGGCGGCGCGATGAGATCGCGTCGGATCCCTGATCGCTCCCGTGCTGGCCGCGGTGCTCGGCGGACCCGGCGCCCTGATCGCGGTGGGCGGCGCGGTCCTGGCCTACCCGCTGCTGGTCCTGCGCGGCACCGGTGACGCGGCCGGCGCCGTACCGGCGCTGCCGTCAGCCGTAGCGGAGGCCGTACCCGCTCGCTAGAGTCGGCTGCTAAGTAGCCAGGGACGCTAAAACGGAGGCCAGTATGACGAGTTCACTTGTGAGCATCGGGTCCGGTGACCGCCACGTGCTGGCCGTGCACGGATGGTTCGGCTCGGCCCGGGGCTGGGGTTCGCTGCCGGACTTCCTGGACCGCTCGACCTACACCTACGCCTTCATGGACCTGCGCGGTTACGGCGGCCGCCAGCAGGTCGCCGGCGAGTTCACCATCGAGGAGGCCGCGGCCGACGCGATCGCTCTCGCCGATGAGCTCGGCTGGGACCGGTTCTCGGTGATCGGGCACTCGATGGGCGGGAAGGTGGCCCACCAGATGCTGCTGCAGGCCCCGGACCGGGTGGACAAGGTGGTCGGCCTCAACCCGGTGCCGGCCAGCGCGGTGCCCATGGACGAGCAGGGCTGGGAGCTGTTCTCCGGCGCGGCGGAGAACGCCGGCAACCGGGCGGCGATCATCGACTTCACCACCGGCAGCAAGCTGACCGCGACCTTCATCAACCTCGTGGTCAGGCACTCGCTTGAGAACTCGACGGTCGAGGCATTCGCCGCGTACCTGCAGGCCTGGGCCAAGTCCGATTTCTCGGACAAGGTTCAGCCGGGCACCAGCACGCCGGTCAAGCTGATCGTGGGCGTCAACGACCCGGCCCTGTCCGCCGACGTGATGGAGCAGACGTGGCGGGTCTACTTCCCCGAGGCCGAGATGACCATCCTCCCCGACGCCGGGCATTACCCGATGTTCGAGGCGCCGGTGTCGCTCGCGACCTCCATCGAGGAGTTCCTGGGGCGGGAATGACGACGGCGGCCCGCCCGGACACCGAGGTCGTCTTCGACCCCGCCACCTACACCGGCGGGGTGCCCTTCGCGGCGCTGGCCCGGCTGCGCCGCGAGACCCCGGTGGCGTGGGTGCCCGAGATCCCCGTGCTGGGCTGGCCCGAAGGCCCCGGATTCTGGCTGGTGCTCAGGCACGCCGACGTGGAATCGGTCCTGCGGCGCCCGGAGCTCTTCTCGTCCGCGCTCGGCGCGACCCAGATCCGGGACCCGGCCACGCCCCAGGCGCTGAGCTACGTCCGGCGGATGATGCTCAACATGGATCCGCCTGAGCACTCCCGGCTGCGGCGGCTGCTCGGCCGGTCGTTCACGCCCCGGGCGGTCGCCCAGCTCGAGGACCGCATCCGCGGTCACGCCAGGGCCATCTGCGACCGCGTGCTCGCCGGCCCGCGCGGAGAGTGCGACTTCGCCAAGGACGTGGCCGCCGACCTGCCGCTGCTGGCCCTGGCCGACGTGCTCGGCGTGCCCGAGCAGGACCGCTGGCTGCTGTTCGACTGGTCCAACCGGGTGATCGGCTACCAGGACCCCGATTACGCCTCCTCGGCCGAGTTCGACCCGGCCGCGGGCACGGCCATGGCCCGCGAGGCGCTCGCCGAGCGGCCGTCTCCCGGGGCCGACGGCCGGATGCCCGACCCGCGGACCCGGGAGGGGATGCCGGACCTGTACGCCTACGCCCACCTGCTGGCCGAGGAGAAACGGCGCCGTCCAGGGAACGACGTGATGTCGATCCTGCTGGCCCAGTCCGACGAGGGCGGCGCCCGGGTATCGGTGGCCGAGTTCGAGAACATGTTCTGGCTGTTCGCCGTGGCCGGCAACGAGACCCTGCGCAACGGCCTGCCCGGCGCGTGCCTCGCGCTGCTCGAGCACCCGCGGGCCCAGGACGAGCTGCGCGCCGACCCGGCCCTGCTGCCCGCCGCGGCCGACGAGATGCTGCGCTGGTGGACCCCGGTGATGACGTTCCGCCGGACCGCGGCCGCCGACGGCGAGCTGGGCGGCCAGGCCATCCGGGCGGGAGACAAGGTGGTCGTCTCCTTCACCTCCGCGAACCGTGACGAAGCCGTCTTCACCGACCCGGACCGTTTCGATATCCGCCGCCAGCCCAACCCGCACCTGGTGTTCGGCCACGGCCCGCACTTCTGCCTGGGCGCCCACCTGGCCCGTACCCAGATGCGCGCCCTGTTCGCCGAGGTGCTGGCCCGCACGACCTCGCTGGCCTACGCCGGCCCGCCGTCCTACCTGCGCTCCAACTTCCAGCGCGGCGTCAAGCGGCTCCCGGTCGCCTGGACCGCCTGACCAGCTGCTCCACTCTCTTTAGGGGCACAATCTGTCTATGCGCTGTCCGATCCTGATCGGCCTGCAGTCTCCGCCGGAATGTCGGGGGGGACCGCTAAGTTGGAATGGGGAAGATTCGGTGATGGGAAGAGGCCTTGGTCACGTACGACGCGAAGGACGGGGCCGCCCGGCGGGCAGGTGAACGGCGGCGCGCGGAGCTCGGCGAGTTCCTGAAGGCGCGCCGGGCCCGGCTCAGCCCGGGTGACTTCGGCATGCCGCGTGGTTCCCGGCGCCGGACGCCGGGGCTGCGGCGCGAGGAAGTAGCGCTCCTGGCCGGCGTCGGCGTCACCTGGTACACCTGGCTGGAACAGGGCCGCGAGATCAACGCCAGCACGCAGGTGCTGGACGCGGTGGCTCGCACCCTGCGGCTGGACCGGGCCGAACGGGAACACCTGTACCGGCTGGCCGAGGCGACGCCGCTGCGCACCGACGGCTCGCGTCAGGCAGTGTCCGACACCATCAGCGAGATCATCCATTCGCTCGATCCGCTTCCGGCGTCCCTGATCAACAGCCGGTTCGACATCCTGCTGACCAACGGCGCATCCGAGGAACTGTTCTGGGAGTGGCACTCGCTGCCGTGCGTTCACAAGAACACCCTGTGGTGCTGCGTCACCGAGCCGGCCGCCCGGGCCAACCTGCTGGAGTATGACGCGCACGTTCGCTACCTGGTGGCGAGGTTGCGCTCCGCGTACAGCCGGCATATCGGCGACCCGGACTGGGAGGAGGACATCCGCCGGCTGGCCAGCCTGAGCCGCGAGTTCGCCGAACTGTGGGCCCGGCACGAGGTGGCCGACGCCGAGCCGCGGACCCTCACCTACCGGCACCCGCGGGCGGGGGCGCTGAACCTGGCCGTCAGCGAGCTCGACGTGCCGGCCATGCCCGAGGCGCGCATTGTCGTCTACACGCCGCGGGACGCGGACACCCGGGCGAGGCTGCCGCTGACCCGGCGGGCCGAGGCCCCCGCGCCGGTCGCCGGCTAGCACCCCGGACAAGCAGCCAGCGTACGTCCGGCCTTCCTGGCGCCCGGAGAAGTGCGTCTAGGTCTTCCGGGAAACGCTGGTGACGTGCTATATCTCTTTACTATGCAAACGGTTGCAGCGACGGCCTTCGGCGGCCACGCGGGGAGCATGGTGGCCAGGAAGCACGAGCCGCGGGTACCCGAGGGCGTCGATAGCACCCGGCCGAGCATCGCCCGCATCTACGACTACCTGCTCTTCGGCAAGGACAATTTCGCCGCCGACCGCGCCGCCGCCGACAAGCTGATGCAATCACGGCTGGACCCGAGGCGGCTCGCCCTGGCGAACCGCGGATTCCTCGGCCGCACGGTGCGCTTCCTGGCCCGGCAGGGCGTCTCGCAGTTCCTCGATCTGGGCAGCGGCCTGCCCACCTCGCCCAGCGTGCACGAGGTCGCCCGCGACGTCATCCCGGCCGCGCGGGTGGCGTACGTGGACCACGACCCGATCGTGGTCGCCCACAACGACGCCCTGCTCGCCACCCGGGACGGCGTGATCACCATCCGCGCGGACGTGCGCGAGCCGGACGCCGTGCTCGGGCACCAGGCGCTGCCCGGGTGCATCGACTTCGGCCAGCCCGTCGCGGTCCTGCTGCTGGGCGTGCTGCACTTCATCAGCGGCGACGAGGACGCGCCGGGCATCGTGGCCAGGTTCCGCGAGCACATGGCGCCCGGCAGCTACCTGGTCCTCTCCGTCGGCACCTCGGACGGCGCCGACCCGGAGATGGCCGCCGAGGCCACCAGGACCTATGCGGGCGCCCGGATGCCGTTCACGCTCAGGTCGCGCGCTCAGATCATGGATCTGCTCGACGGCTTCGACCTGCTCGAGCCCGGCCTGGTCAGCCTGCCTGAATGGCGGCCGGGCTTCAACACCGACCGGACGCCGCTGAACGGCCCCACCCTCGGCGCCGTGGCCCGGCTGGCGGCGTAGCGGCTCACCGCCCTCCGGGGCATCGTCAGTTGAGGAAGTAGCTGCTGCCGCCGGACTGCGGGTCGGTGACCATGGCGATGACCGTGACCGTGCCGGCATTGGCGAAGGTCAGCCGCAGCATGATGTCCTTGCCGTCGTGCATGGCCCCGGCGCCCGTGATCAGCAGGTGGAACGAGTCCGGGTTGAGCAGCGTCATCGAGTTGGCCGCGATGGGGATCTCCGGCACGGTGCGCATGGTCATGATGCCCGAATGCCGGCCCGCCGGAGCGCGCAGCTGGACCTTGCCGCCGACGCTGGTCTGCACCGAGACCAGCTTGTCGGCCCGGCCGTTGTTACGGATGTCCAGGTACGCGACCGTCGTGCCCGGGGTCGTCGGCTGCGGCACGTACGCGCTGGCGACGGCGACCGAGGACGTGGCGTTGGCTGACGCGCACCCGGTGACCACGAGCGCCGCCAGCAGGGCGGCGGCCGCGATCAGGAGGACGGACCTCAGTCTGCGCACGGTCACAGGCTATCGCCGCCATCAGCCGCGGTCGACGGCGGTGCCGAGCAGGCCGAGCGGGGGGGAACCGAGGTCCAGCATCGCCTTGTGGAAACGCTGCAGAGTGAAACCGGCGCCCCAGTCCTTCCTGGCCCGCTCCCGGAGCTTGAGGATCTCCAGCTTGCCCCAGGTATACCGGCCGTAGGTCGGGTCGAAGGTGGCCCGCCGGGCCTCGGACAGCGCCGCGGGCCCGGAGAGGTGGGTATCCGCCTCGAACCGGCGCGCCGCCTCGTCGATCGTCATCCCGGCCGTGTGCACGCCGATGGCGCACGCCAGCCTGGTCACCCGCACCAGTGCCTCGAGCCAGACGCCGACTGGGATCTGCGGGTCGCCGCCGCCGAACCCCTCTTCCACGCAGAGTTCCTCACCGTAGTGCGCCCAGCCCTCGATGAACGCGCTGGAGTGCAGGGTCCGCCTGACCTCGGACGTCACGTGCCGCAGCGCCCGGCCGTGGGAGAAGTGCCCGGGTGCGACCTCGTGCACCGCGATGCCGGGCAGCGTGGCGTGGCTGAACACCTCCAGCCACTCCTCCTGCTCACGTTCGGGCCAGGAGTCCTCCGGCGGCGTGATGTGGAACCACGAGGGGCCCTCCGGCTCACCGGGCGCGGCCCACGACAGCATCGCCATGGCCCACCGCCGTGACTCGGGCGCGAGGCCGACCAGGCACACTCCGTCGTGGTAGGGAACCAGGTCATGGTCGCGAGTGAACTCGATCGCCCGTTCGGTCCACGTCCGGGCCGCGTCGATCACGCCCGCCCCGTCGGGATGGTCCCGGACCAGGTCGCGGGCCACCTCGAGCGCGGGCCGGCCCGGGTCGATCCGGGCGCATCCGTCGGCCAGGAGGGCGTGCAGCCGGTCCCGTTCGGCATCGGCTTGCCCGGCCAGCCTGCCCAGGTCGACCGGCAGCGCCTCGGCGCCGCCCATCAGGGCGGCGAGCCCGGGACCGCCGAGCGCCGCATCGGGATCGCCCTCTGCCGCCGCGCGTTCGACGTGCGCGACCAGCCGCGCGTGCGCGGCCAGGGCTGCGGCCAGGGCGGCCTCGTCCGGCCCGCGGCCAGGCCCCGCGGTGAGCCCGGCCGCCAGGCCGCGGATGCCGCCGAGCAGCGCCTCCGCGACCGGGGCGCTCACCCGGTCGAGTGACTCGATGGCCGCGTCGGCCAACTGCGGCCAGGCAGCGAGGTGCTCGGCCCGCGCGGCGTCCCGCTCCTCCTGGGGGGCGTAGTCCCGGTCGTAGCAGGCCAGGTCGAGCTCGCCGAGGTGGAGGACCGGGTTCCTCCGGTGCAACTCGAGCCCGGCGTAGACGACCTGCTTCTGCTCCTCGGCTGCGGACAGGTGAGCCTCGTCGTGCGCGTCCGCCAGCCGGCCGCCTTCGGCCCGCGCCGCCGCCAGCCGGGCGAGCCCGGCGCGGACGCCGGCCGGCGACAGGTCCTGAGGCTTGCCGTCGTATTCGTGCCGGCCTGCGGATTCGCGGGCCTCGGCGACGTCGAGATCGCAGACGGCGCGCACCCGCGGGGAGAGATCCATGCGGGAGACGTTACCTGAGGTGCTGGCCACGGGACGACCCCCGCTGGCACCCCGCGGCTAGGGCGTGGTTCCCTGGACCCCCTGGCCGGACCGGACGGGCATGACGGTCAGCAGCTGCGCGCTGGCCGACGAGCCAGCCGACACACGGAGCCTCCTGATGAGAGGATCAGGTCATGGGCGAAATTCCCGAATTCACGACCAGGCCGGAACTCGCGGGGACCTTCGGCATGGTGGCCTCGACGCACTGGCTCGCCTCGGCGGCCGGGATGGCGGTGCTCGAGCACGGCGGTAACGCGTTCGACGCGGCCGTCGCCGCCGGGCTCGTCCTCCAGGTGGTCGAGCCGCACCTGAACGGCCTCGGCGGCGAGGTCCCGGTCATCGCTCATCACGCCGGGCGCGGCGAGACCTTCGTCCTCTGCGGGCAGGGGACCGCGCCTGCCGCCGCCACGCCGGAGGCGTTCGCCGGCCTCGGGCTTGACCTCGTGCCCGGCAGCGGGCTGCTCGCCGCCTGCGTGCCCGGCGCGTTCGGGGCCTGGATGCTGATGCTGAGAGAATTCGGCACGCTCCGGCTCCGGGACGTGATGGGATACGCGATCGGCTACGCGGCCAGCGGCTACCCGCTGCTGCCCGCGATCAGCTGGGGGATCGCCAGCGTGGCCGAGTTGTTCGGCGAGCACTGGCCGAGCTCGGCCGAGGTCTACCTGCCGGGCGGCCGCGTGCCCGCGCCGGGCTCGCGGTTCGCCAACCCCGCCCTGGCCGGCACCTACCAGCGCATCCTCGACGAGGCGGAAACGGCGAGCCAGGACCGCGACGAGCAGATCGAGGCGGCCCGGCGGGTCTACTACGAGGGCTTCGTCGCCGAGACGATCGCCGCCTACGTCTCCTCCGCCGAGGTCATGGACGTGACCGGCCAGCGGCACCGGGGGCTGCTGTCCTACCCCGACCTGGCGGGCTGGCATCCCCGGCTCGAGGAACCGCTGACCTATGAGTTCGGCGGCCTGACCGTGTGCAAGACCAAGCCGTGGGGGCAGGGTCCGGTGTTCTTGCAGCAACTCGCGCTGCTCGGCGGCTTCGACCTGGCGGCCATGGGCCCCGGCACCGCGGACTACCTGCACACCGTGACCGAATGCGGCAAGCTCGCGTTCGCCGACCGGGAAGCCTGGTACGGCGACCCCGACTTCACCGACGTGCCGGTCAAGGCCCTGCTTTCCGCCGAATACGCCGACGCCAGGCGCCGGCTGGTGGGACCTGAGGCGTCGGCTGAGCTGCGTCCCGGAGCCCCGGAGGGCCGGGCGCCCCGGCTCCCGGACTTCGTCACCGGCGCGGCCGCCGGAGCCGATGACGACGGGAGCGTGTCGCCGAGCCTGGACGTGGAGCCGCCCGCGCCGCGGCTGGACCCGGGGACCGGCGAGCCGACCATGCGCACCAGCGGCCCCGGCAGCCCGGCGGCGTCGAGTTACCGGGCCGGCGACACCTGTCACATCGACGTGGCCGACCGGTTCGGCAACATGGTGTCCGCCACGCCGAGCGGTGGCTGGCTGCAGTCCTCGCCGGTCATCCCCGGCCTCGGCTTCTGCCTCGGCACCCGGGCGCAGATGTTCACCCTCACTCCCGGCCTGCCCTCGACGCTCGCGCCGGGCAAGCGGCCGCGCACCACGCTCACCCCGAGCCTCGCGCTACGGGACCGCGAGCCGTACCTAGCGTTCGGCACGCCCGGCGGCGACCAGCAGGATCAGTGGTCGCTGCTGTTCCTCCTCAACCACCTGACGTTCGGCATGAACCTGCAGCAGGCGATCGACTTCCCGTCCTTCCACTCCGCGCACATGCCGTCGTCGTTCTACCCGCGCCAGGCGCAGCCCCGCGTGCTCGACGTCGAGTCGCGGGCCGGCGCCCCGGTGATCGAGGAGCTACGCCGCCGCGGCCACCTGGTCAACGTCCGTCCCGCCTGGTCGCTAGGCCGGGTCAGTGCCGTGGCCCGCCGCAACGGCGTCCTGTACGCCGCCGCCAACCCCCGCGGCATGCAAGGCTACGCCGTAGGCCGCTAACCCACCCGTCCGCCCGCCGCGGCCCGCCAGCCCCGCCCGCTACCCCCGCCGCCGCGGCCCGCTACCCCGCCCCGCCACCGCGGCCCGCTACCCCCGCCCCGCACCGTCGCCGGACCTTCAACACCCCGTCACCCTCTGTTCACCCGAACGACCGCGAACACAGCGTGTCACCGCAGAAGGGATGACGTGTGTCATGGAAGGTTCCTGAGGGACGGCACTACCTGCCCGGTCGCTCGGATGGTGGTATTGGAGCGCACGGGGGTCGGGGCCGGAGAAACCGGCCAGACGAAGCCACACGAAGCCACACGAAGCCACACGAAGGCTGAAACAGGGGAACTACATGAGCCAGTATGGGACGGATTACAGCGCTTCCGATACCGACGGAGGTGGCTCACGGTACGGCAGTGACAGCCGGGACGATTACGTAAGCAGCAATCACGTGAGCAGCAATCACGTGAGCAGCAATCACGTAAGCAGCGATTACGTAAGCAGCCTCACCGAAGGCAGCCGCGGCGGCGCGCCGGTGGTTTCGTTCAAGAACGTGTCCAAGCACTACGGGCGGCTGAAGGCCGTCGACGGGCTGACCCTTGATTTGCGCACCGGCGAGACCGTCGCCCTGCTGGGCCCGAACGGCGCGGGCAAGTCCACCTCACTTGACATGCTGCTCGCGCTGCGCAAGCCGACCAGCGGCACGATCGAGATGTTCGGCTCCGACCCGTACCACGCGGTGAAGTCCGGCCGGGTTGGCGCCATGCTCCAGTCCGGCGGCCTGATGCCCGAGGTGACGGTGCGCGAGCTGGTCACGCTGGTGACCGGCCTGCACCCGAATCCCGAGCCGGTGGCAACCACCCTCAAGCGGGCCGGCATCGCCGGGTTCGCCGACCAGCGGGTGGACCGGCTGTCCGGCGGCCAGACCCAGCGGGTGCGGTTCGCGCTGGCCATCTGCGGCAAGTCCGAGCTGGTCGTGCTGGATGAGCCGACCACGGCCATGGACGTGGAAACCCGCCGGCTGTTCTGGTCGAGCATGAAGGAAGAGGTGGCCGCGGGGCGCACGCTCCTGTTCGCCACGCACTACCTGGAAGAGGCCGACCAGGCGGCGGACCGGATCCTGGTCATCAACCGCGGCCGGCTGCTCGCCGACGGCACGCCCGCCGAGATCAAGGCGCGGGCCGGGGCCAAGCGGATCTCCTTCCGCTTGGACCGGGTGGACGAGCCGTTCCTGCTCGGCCTGCCCGGGCTGGTGAACCTGGAGGTCAGGCACGACATCGCGCAGATCCAGTCCAGTGACTCCGACGCCACGCTGTACGCGATCCTCGACGCGGGCTACCGGCCGCGCGATATCGAGGTCGGCAGCCTGGGCCTGGAGCAGGCCTTCCTGGCCATCACCGCGGAAGACGACGCCGCCAACGGAAACGCGCACACGGCTAACGGAAGCGCGCACGCGGCCAACGGAAACGCGCACGCGGAAGGGGCGATCTGACATGAGCGGCACGCTGTTGCTGGCGAAGGCCGAAATATCAAGGCTCCGGCGGAACAAGCGGTACCTGATCTTCACGGTCGCCCTGCCGGTGATGTTCTACCTGATCTTCGGGAAGTCGAAGACGAGCGGGTACGGCGTCATGTTCAACGCCTTCTACATGGTCGGGATGGCCGCATTCGGCGCCTTCAGCGGAGCGTTCAACAACAATACGATCCGCATCTCGCAGGAACGCAAGGACGGCTGGATCAGGCAGCTGCGTCTCACGCCGCTGCCGGCCAGCGCTTACGTGGTCGCCAAGATCCTGGCCTCGATGGTGACCACGGTGCCGTCGATCCTGATCGTGTTCCTGCTCGGCCGCTTCTACGGCGGCGTCGAGTTGCCGCTCTGGAAGTGGATCGCGTGCGGGCTCGCCATCTGGATCGGCACCCTGATCTTCGCGGCGCTGGCGGTGGCCATCGGCTACAAGCTCAATCCGGATTCGGTGCAGCCGGTCGCCATCCTCGTCTACTTCTTCTTCTCGATCTTCGGCGGCCTGTGGTTCCCGCTCAGCGGCGTACTGCAGAAGTTCGGCGAATTCACGCCCACCTACCAGATCGTCAAGATCAGTACGGACGTGATCGGCCAGGGCAGCGTGGCGCTGATCAACGTGATCGGCGTCGTCGTCTGGTTCGCGATCTTCGCCGCCCTGGCCACTCTCGCGGTGCGCTCCAGCGCCGAGACGGTCTGACCCCGCCGGGGTGCCCGGCCGGCCATTCGGGGGCCCGGCCGGGCACCCCCGCCAGCTAAAACGTGGCAGCATAGAAGCGAGGTGACGTGCGATGGCGACAAGGTCCACCGAAGCCGTGCCGGACGGGACCGACACGGACCCGCGCGAGGCAGGCCTGCCCGCGAGCGCCCTCGGCCAGACCGGTGTACCCGGCACCGGAAGCCCGATGCGCTGGTTCTTCTCCGGCGTCTGGCTCGTCTACCTGATCCAGCCGGTCTCGGCGCTGTTCGGCCACCAGTACGGCGTGGCGTGGATCGCCGGCGGCCTGGCCATCACGGTCGCCTTCTGCGTCATCTACATGCTCGTCCTGATGTACTCCGACACGCAGCCGAGGCTGGCCAGGTACGGGCTCGTGGTCATCGCGCTGCTGGCCGCGCTGGCCTGCGCGGTGTACGGCAAGGACTGGGTGCCGCTGTGGATCTACGTGTCCGCCGCCACCGGCATGGTGCTCGCGGCCGAGCCCGACGGGCGGCGGGCGGCCATGCTCGGGGTAGGCGCGGTCGGGGCCTGCTACCTGTTCTTCTGCTGGGTCTCCCACCTCGACCTCACGAACACCCTGGTCATCCTGCTGCCGGTCCTGCTCATCGGCCTGGCCATGATGGGGTTCCGGATGCAGATGACGCTGATGCGCGAGCTGGCTCAGGCCCGCGGGACGGTGGCCAAGCTGGCCGCGAACGAGGAGCGCCTCCGGCTGGCCCGGGACATGCACGACCTGACCGGCCAGTCGCTGTCGATGATCACGCTGAAGTCCGAGCTGGCCGCCAAGCGGCTGGCCCGGCTGCCGTCCTCGGCCGGACGCGACGCGGTGCTCACCGAACTCGGTGACATCGGCCGGGTCAGCCGGCAGACCCTGCACGATATCAGGGAGGCGGTCAGCGGCTACCGCAGGCCGACGCTCGCGATCGAGGTCATCACGGCGCGGAACGCCCTCGAGGCGGCCGGCATCGGCCTCGACGACGACGCCGGACTGACCCTGCGCTCGGGCACGTTCGACCCGGACGCCGAGGCGGTGCTGGCCTGGTGCCTGCGCGAGGCCGTCACCAACGTGATCCGCCATTCCCGTGCCAGGCACTGCCGGATCCGGCTAGCCGAACGCACGGGCGAGCTGTCCCTCGAGGTCACCGACGACGGCCGCGGCCTCGCCGAACAGGACCAGGAGAACCCCGGCGGCAGCGGGCTGCGCGGCATGTCGGAGCGCCTGTCCGCCATCGGCGGCCGCCTGGCGCTCGGCTGGGCCGAACCGGGCCGCGGCCTCCGCCTCACGGCGACCGTGCCCCACGATCCCGCGGCCGCCGGCCTGGCCGAGACCGGCCATGAGCGCCTGCCATGACCGTACCGGAGCCGGTCCGGCTGCTCCTGGCCGAGGATCAGGTGATGATCAGGGAGGCGCTGGCCGCGCTGCTCACGTTCGAGGGCGAATTCGAGGTGGTGGCCCAGGTCGGCCGCGGCGACGAGGTGGTGAAAGCCGCCGAGGCCACGAAACCGGACGTGGCCGTGCTGGACATCGAGATGCCCGGCATGGACGGCCTGTCCGCCGCCGCGGCGCTGAAGAAGCACCATCCGGACATCAAGATCGTGATCCTGACGACGTTCGGCCGGCCGGGGTTCCTGCGCCGCGCGATGGAGTCCGGGGTGTCCGCGTTCCTGGTCAAGGACTCCCCGGCGGACAAGCTCACGCAGACCATCCGCCGGGTGCTGGCCGGCGAGCGGGTCATCGACCCGGACCTGGCCGCCGCCGCGCTCGCCAACGGGGTCAATCCGCTCACCCCGCGCGAGCGCGACGTGCTCGAGGCCTCCACGGACGGCCGGACCATCGCCGAGATCGCCACCCAGCTCTACCTCTCGGAGGGCACGGTGCGGAACTACCTGTCCGCGTGCATCCAGAAGACGGGGGCGAGGAATCGCGCCGAAGCGCTGCGCATCGCCTCTGAGCGCGGCTGGCTCTAGACCATAGGATGAAGCGCGTGACTTCATCCGGATACTTGCGCTACCCGCACATTCACGGTGATCTTCTCGTCTTCGCATCCGAGGACGACATCTGGCTCGCCCCCGCCGACGGCGGCCGGGCCTGGCGGCTATCGGCCGACAGCGCCCAGGTGAGCTACCCCCGCTTCTCCCGCGACGGCACCAGGATCGCCTGGACCAGCTGGCGGGACGGCAACCCGGAGGTCCACACGGCCGACCCGGAAGGCAATGCCTCCGCCCGGCTCACCTACTGGGGCGACGCCAGGACCCGGGTGACCGGCTGGACCCGGGATGGCGAGGTCCTCGCGGTTTCCGCCACCGGCCAGCCCGAAACGTACCTGTCCTGGGCGTACGCGGTCCCTCTCGAAGGTGCGCCGCCGCGGCGGCTGCCGTTCGGCCCGGTGGCCGACCTGGCCCTGGAGGATGCGGGCACGGCCCTGCTCACCGGCCGGATGAACAACGAGCTGGCGTACTGGAAGCGCTATCGCGGCGGCACCCGCGGCCGGCTGTGGACCGCCACCGGCGACGACCCCCTCTTCACCCGGGTGCTGGCCGGCCTGGGCGGCCAGCTCGGCGCGCCGATGCTGGTCGCCGGCCGGCTGTTCTTCCTGTCCGATCACGAGGGCACAGGCAACATCTACTCGTGCGCGCTGGACGGCAGCGGCCTGGCCCGGCACACCGACCATGACGGCAAGTACGCCAGGAACCCGTCGACCGACGGGCAGCGGATCGTCTACCACGTGGCCGGCGACATCTGGATCCTGGACTCACCAGAAGCGCCGGAGCCGCGCCCGCTCGACATCGCCCTCGGCTCCCCGGCCGCGGCCCGCTCGCCCCGGCTGGTCTCGGCGGCAGACCACCTGGGCAGCCTCAGCACCGACATGACGGGCCAGGCCAGCGTGGTCGAGGTGCGCGGCACGGTGCACTGGCTGGCGCACAAGGACGGCCCGGCCCGCGCGCTGCACGTCGATCCCGAAGCCCGGGCCCGGCTGCCGCAGGTGCTCGGCGACACCGGGCAGGCCGTCTGGGTCACCGACGCGGCCGGCGCCGACGCGCTCGAGATCGGTCCGGTGACCGGTGAGCTGGAGACCGTCCGGATCGCCGAAGGCCTGGTCGGCAACGTGCTCAGCCTGTCCGCTTCCCCGGACGGCGCCACCGTGGCCGCTGCCGCCCACGACGGCAGGCTGCTGGCCGTCGACGTGGCGTCCGGGCAGGTCACCGAGGTGGCCGCGTCCGACGACGGGGCTGCGGACGGGCTGTCCTGGTCGCCGGACTCGGCCTGGCTGGCCTGGGCCCAGCCCGGCCCGCAGCCGCTGCGCCGCATCCGGATGGCGCGGATCGCAGACGGCGAGGTCATCGACGTGACCGACGGCCGGTTCACCGACACCGACCCGGTATTCACGCCCGACGGCCTCTACCTCGCCTTCATCTCGCGGCGCAGCTTCGACCCGGTGTACGACGAGCAGACCTTTGACCTGTCGTTCCCCCTCGGTAGCCGGCCCTACCTGGTGCCGCTGGCCGCCGAGACCCCGTCCCCGTTCGGCCCGCTGCCCGGTGGCCGTCCGCTGGGCCAGGATCCCCCGGACAAGGACAAAGACAAAGACGATTCGCCCGAACGGACCGAGGTGTCTGTCGACGCCGAAGGTCTCTCCGGCCGCGTGGTGGGCGTCCCGGTGGTCGAGTCCAGGTACTCGCGGCTGCATGCCATCAAGGGCGGCCTGGCCTGGCTGCGCGAGCCGGTAGCCGGGGTGCTCGGCGAGGGCGCCGCCAGCCCGGAGGACGACGGGCCACGGCCGGTGCTTGAGCGGTTCGACCTGCGCAAGCGCGAGGTCACCGAGCTGGTCGGCGAGCTCGACTGGTTCGACGTCAGCGGCGACGGCACCCGGCTGGTGGTCAAGGACGGGGACGACCTGCGGATCTTGCCGTCCGAGCACAAGGAGGACCACGGCTCGGGCGAGTCGGTCACCGTCGACCTGTCCCGGGCCAGGTTCCAGGCCGACCCGGTCGCGCTCTGGCGGCACGCCTTCGCCGAAGCGCCGGCTGATGCGCCGCGACTTCTGGACCCCGGACATGTCCGGGGTGGACTGGGACGGGGTGCTGGACGGCTACCGCCCGCTGCTGGACCGGGTCCGGGGCGCGGGTGATTTCACCGACCTGATGTGGGAGGTGGTAGCCGAGCTGGGCACCTCGCACGCCTACGTCGGCCAGGCCGGCCAGGACTTCCGCGGCCCCGGCCCGGGTCCGGCGGCCGTCGGGATGCTCGGCGCGGACATCTCCAGGGACAGCTCGGGCCGCTGGCTGGTGGACCGGGTGCTGCCGGGCGAGTCGTCCGACCCGCGGGCCCGCTCGCCGCTCGAGGCGCCCGGCGTGGTGGTCCGGCCCGGGGACGAGCTGGTCGCGGTGGACGGGCGGCCGGTCGACCCGGTGCTAGGCCCGGCGCCGCTGCTGGCCGGGACGGCCGGCAAGCCGGTCGAGCTCACCATCAGGCCGCAGGCCGCCGACCCGGAGGTCCGCCGCAGGGTGGCGGTGGTGCCGCTGCGCGACGAGCGGCGGCTGCGTTACCAGGACTGGGTGAACAGCCGCCGCCGCCTGGTCCGCGAGCTCGGCGACGGCCGTCTCGGCTACCTGCACATCCCGAACATGGTCGGGGAGGGCTGGGCCGACTTCCACCGCGACCTGCACACCGAGATGCGGTTCGACGCCCTGGTCATGGACGTGCGCGGGAACGGCGGCGGGCACATCTCGCAGCTGGTGGTGGAGAAGCTGGCCCGCCGTGTCATCGGCTGGGACCAGGGGCGCTGGATCCAGCCGATCTCCTACCCCCAGGACGGGCGCCGCGGCCCGGTCGTCACGGTGGCCGACGAGTTCGCCGGGTCCGACGGGGACATCGTCACCGCCGCGATCAAGCTGCTCGGCCTCGGCCCGGTGGTGGGCGCCCGCACCTGGGGCGGCGTGATCGGCATCGAGGGCATCCCCGGCCACGAACTGGTCGACGGCACCCACATGACCGTGCCCAGGTACGCGTTCTCGTTCGACGAGTACGGATGGGGCGTGGAGAACTACGGCGTCGACCCGGACGTGGAGGTGCTGATCACGCCGGACGACTGGGCCGCCGGGCACGACCCGCAGCTGGAGACCGGGGTGCGGCTCGCGCTCGAGGCGCTGGAGAAGCAGCCGCCCAAGGTCCGGCCGACCCGGCGACCGGCCCGTCCAAGGCCCGCCCGGCGCTCCCTCCCCGGGAAACACGGGCTCCCCGGGAAACACGGGCTCCCCGGGAAACACGGGCTCCCCGGGAAACACGGGCGCCCCAGGGCAAGGCCTGATGTCGTCCGGCTACCTGCGTTACCCGCACATCCACGGGGACCTGCTCACCTTCACGGCCGGGGACGACGTCTGGCTCGCCCCGGCCGCGGGCGGCCGCGCCTGGCGGCTTTCCGCCGACGACGTGCCGGTGAGCTACCCCCGGTTCTCCCGCGACGGGTCGCGGGTCGCCTGGACGAGCTCGCGGGACGGCAACCCCGAGGTCTACTCGGCCGACACCGAGGGCAGCACGGCGGACCGGCTGACCTACTGGGGCGACCCGCAGACCAGGGTCACCGGGTGGACCGCGGCGGGCGAGGTGCTGGCCGTCACCGCGGCGGGCCAGCCGGCCGCCAAGTACCGGCGCGCCTACGCCGTCCCCGGCGACGGCACGCCGCCCCGCCTGCTGCCGTTCGGCACGGTGAACGACGTGGCCCTGGAGGACACGGGCACCGCCCTGCTCACCGGGAGCGTGGCCGGCGAGCCCGCGTTCTGGAAACGGTACCGGGGCGGCCGGGCCGGCCAGCTGTGGACCGCCACCGGCGACGACCCCCTCTTCACCCGGGTGCTGGCCGGCCTGGGCGGCCAGCTCGGCGCGCCGATGCTGGTCGCCGGCCGGCTGTTCTTCCTGTCCGATCACGAGGGCACAGGCAACATCTACTCGTGCGCGCTGGACGGCAGCGACCTGACCCGGCACACCGACCATGACGGCAAGTACGCCAGGAACCCGTCGACCGACGGGCAGCGGATCGTCTACCACGTGGCCGGCGACATCTGGATCCTGGACTCACCAGAAGCGCCGGAGCCGCGCCCGCTCGACATCGCCCTCGGCTCCCCGGCCGCGGCCCGCTCGCCCCGGCTGGTCTCGGCGGCAGACCACCTGGGCAGCCTCAGCACCGACATGACGGGCCAGGCCAGCGTGGTCGAGGTGCGCGGCACGGTGCACTGGCTGGCGCACAAGGACGGCCCGGCCCGCGCGCTGCACGTCGATCCCGAAGCCCGGGCTAGGCTGCCGCGCGTGCTCGGCGATACCGGCCAGGTGGTCTGGGTCACCGACGCCGCGGGCGCCGACGCCCTCGAGGTGGCCAGCGTGACGGGAGACGGTGAAACCCAGGCCGTTCGGCTCGCCGAAGGCCTGCTGGGCCACGTGACCAGCCTGGCCGCTTCCCCGGACGGGGCTACGGTCGCGGCGGCCGCGCACGACGGCAGGCTGCTGGTCGTCGACATGGCGTCCGGCCGGGTCACCGAGCTGGCCCGGGCCGAGGACGGGGCCGCCGAGGGACTGTCCTGGTCGCCGGATTCGGCCTGGCTGGCCTGGTCCCAGCCGGCGATGCAGCCGCTGGCCCGGATCAGGATGGCCGCGATGGCCGGGGTCGCGGACGGCGCCGCCGAGGTGATCGACGTGACCGACGGGCGGTTCGCCGACGTCAGCCCGGTCTTCACCCTCGACGGGCTCTACCTGGCCTTCCTGTCCCAGCGCACGTTCAACCCGGTCTACGACGCGCACACGTTCGACCTGTCCTTCCCGTTCGGCGGGCGGCCCTACCTGGTGCCGCTGGCGGCGGAAGCCCCGTCGCCGTTCGGCCCGATGCCGGACGGGCGGCCGCTGGGCCAGGACAACGGCGAGGACCCCGCCGCGAGGCCGCCCCTGCAAGCCGTCAGGGTCGACCCGGACGGCCTGGCCGGGCGGGTGGTGGCCCTCCCGGTGGAGGAGGCCCGCTACCGCTACCTGCGCCCGGTCAAGGGCGGCCTGGTCTGGCTGCGCGACCCGGTGGCCGGCGTGCTCGGCGAGGGCGGCGCCGGCCCCGACGACGACCGGCCACGTCCGGCCTTGCAGCGCTTCGACCTGCGCAAGCGCGAGGTCAAGGAGCTGGCGGGCGCGCTGGACTGGTTCCGTGTCAGCGGCGACGGCACCCGGCTCGTGGTCCGCGACCACGACGATCTGCGGGTCGTGCCGTCGGCGCGCAAGCACGACGACGCGGGGGAGAACGTCACCGTCGACCTGACCCGGGCCAGGTTCCAGGCCGACCCGGCCGCGCTCTGGCGGCACGCCTACGGCGAGGCCGGGCGCTACCTGCGCCGGGACTACTGGACCCCGGACATGTCCGGGGTGGACTGGGACGGCGTGCTGGGGGACTACCGGCCGCTGCTGGACCGGATCCGCGGCGCGGCCGACTTCGCCGACCTGCTCTGGGAGGTGCTGGGCGAGCTCGGCACCTCGCACGCGTACGTCACCGCGGCCTGGAACGGCACCCGGAACTACACCCCGGTGGGTCAGCTCGGCGCGGACATCTCGCGTGACGCGGCGGGCCGCTGGCTGGTGGACCGGGTGCTGCCGGGCGAGTCGTCCGACCCGCGGGCGCGCTCGCCGCTGGCCGCGCCCGGCGTGGCGGTCGCTCCGGGCGACGAGCTGGTCGCGGTGGACGGGCAGCCGGTCGACCCGCGGCGCGGCCCCTGGCCGCTGCTGGCCGGCACGGCGGGCAAGCCGGTCGAGCTGACAGTGCTGGCCCGGGGGGACGACCCCCCGGAACCCCCCGCTCTGGGGGGACCTATCCCCCCAGACCCCCCTAACGGGGAGGCGCCGCCCCCCGTACCCCCCTGGCCCCCGCGAGCGGGGGAAATCGCACCATGCGCCGGGTCGTGGTGGTGCCGCTGCGCTCGGACCGGCGGCTGCGCTACCAGGACTGGGTGGCCGGGCGGCGCCGCCTGGTCCGCGAGCTCAGCGAAGGACGGCTCGGCTACCTGCACATCCCGGACATGATGGGCGAGGGCTGGGCGCACTTCCACCGGGACCTGCGCACCGAGATGGGCCGCGACGGGCTGATCTTCGACGTGCGCGGGAACAGCGGCGGCCACATCTCCGAGCTGGTGGTGGAGAAGCTGGCCCGGCGGGTGGTCGGCTGGGGGATGGGCCGCTGGCTGCGGCCGGAGACCTACCCGCAGGAGGCGCGGCGCGGCCCGCTGGTCACCGTGGCCGACGAGTTCGCCGGGTCCGACGGGGACATCGTCACGGCCGCGATCAAGCTGCTCGGCCTCGGCCCGGTGGTCGGCACCCGCACCTGGGGCGGCGTGATCGGCATCGAGGGCCGCCAGGGCCTGGTCGACGGCTCCACCGTCACCGTGCCGAGGTACGCGTTCTTCTTCCAGGAATACGGCTGGGGCGTGGAGAACTACGGCGTCGACCCGGACGTGGAGGTGCTGATCACCCCGGACGACGCGGCGGCCGGCCGGGACCCGCAATTGGAGACCGCGGTCCAGCTGGCCCTAGACTCGCTGGACAAGGCTCCGCCCCCGGTTCCGCCGGAGGTCGCCACCGGGCCGGTCAAGGCGCGGCCCCCGCTCCCGCCCCGTCCCGGATTCCCTGATTTCCCCGCACCGCCCCATGGTTCCGGAGTCTCATGATCGCCGATCCTTTCGAGCTGCAAGCGCGCCGGATCCGGGCGCTCACGGTCATGTTCTGCGTCGCGGTCATCGTGCTGACCACAAACGCCGTCTCCAAGGCGCAGGTGCTGGCCAGGCTGCCCGGGCACCCGCCGGTCCGGTTGCTCCACGGGCTGGTGACGCTGGACCTCACCTTCAACGCCGGCGCCGCCTTCGGCGTCGGCACGTCCTATACCGCGGTCATCGCCCTGATCGTGTGCGGCGTGATCGGCTACATCATCCGCTTCGCCCGGCGGCTGCGCAGCCTGGCCTGGACGATCGCGCTCGGGCTGCTGCTCGGCGGGGCGATGGGCAACCTGGGCGACCGGCTGTTCCGGGCGCCGGGCCCGCTGCGCGGCCGGGTCGTGGACTGGATCAACCTGCCGCACTTCCCGTGGACGTTCAACCTGGCCGACGCGTCGATCACCTGCGCGGCGGTGCTGATCGCCGTGCTGGCGCTGCGCGGCGTCCGGATCGACGGGACCACCCCGGCGCACGCCGCCGACCGGATCGACGGCGTGTCCGCGGGAGCCGCCGGCCAGGACGGCGGCGCCCGGCTGGTGGACCGCGGCGAGTGCGCCTCGTGACCCCGGGACCGGATGTGACCCAGGACCGATATGACCCGGGGTGACCCAGGACCGGATGTGACCCAGGACCGGATGGCCGCGACCCGGGCCAGCTACGACGCCGTCGCGGCCGCCTACGCCGAGGCGCTGAGCGACGAACTGCGGCGCAAGCCCCTGGACCGGGCGCTGCTGACCGCGTTCGCCGAACAGGTCCGCGCGGGCGGCCGCGTCTGGGACGTGGGCTGCGGGCCCGGCCACGTCACCATGTTCCTGGCCGGGCTCGGCCTGCACGCGGTAGCCATCCCCCGCGCCCACTTCCTAGCCCGCGCCGCCTAGCCCGCGGTCCCGGCGGCCATCTCCAAATGGGGCTCAGCTCTGCCGGCCGGTGACCGCCACCGTCACGCCGACGCCGATCATGGCCAGCCCGCCCGCCCCGCCGACCAGCTCGAATCGCCGCGGCGAGCTCGCGAACCAGTTCCGCACCGCGCTCGCGGCGAACCCCCAGGCGCAGTCGGAAACCGCGCCGATCAGCACGGACACCAGAGCAAGCAGGAGCATCTGCTCCGGCACATGGCCGGCTCCCTGAGTCACGAACTGCGGCAGGATGGCCCCGAACAAGATGTATGACTTGGGGTTGGTGATTCCGACCACCACCCCGTCCCGCAGCGCCCGCCAGCCCTCCCGCGGCTCCGCCGCCACCGCGAAAGCAGTGGCTAGCGACTTGCGGTGCCGCATCGCGTGGATGCCGAGCCACACCAGGTAGGCCGCCCCGACGAACTTGACCATCACGAACACCGTGGCCGAACGCTGCAAGATCGCGCCTAGGCCGACCGCTACGCACACGGCCACCACGCAGTTGCCCGCGGCGTGGCCGCATGCGGTGGCCAGCGCGGTGCGCCGCCCGTGCGCTAGCGCCCGCCCCACCACGAAGAGCACTCCGGGTCCCGGGATCACGATCAGCACCAGGGACGCCAGCGTGAAGCCGAGCAACTGGCCGCCGGAAATCATCGCGACACCAGCAGCTCCTGGCCGGCCGCGCGCAGCTCGGCCACCGAAGGTATGCCCATCAGGTGCAGGGTCCGGGTGAACTGGGCGGCCAGCAGGTCCAGCGCCTGGTCCACGCCCAGTTCACCCCCTGCCATCAGCCCGTACAGGTAAGCTCGGCCGATCGCGCAGGCGTCCGCGCCCAGCGCCAGCGCCACCGCGATGTCGGACCCGTGCCTGACGCCCGAATCCACCAGCAGGGACACATCCGGCCCGACCGCGTCACGTACCGGCGCCACCAGGTCGATGGGGGACACCGCCCGGTCCAGCTGGCGGCCGCCGTGGTTAGACAGCTGCACGCCGTCTGCCCCCAGCGAGACGGCCCGGCGGGCGTCCTCGGGCGAGATCGGGCCCTTGAGGATCAGTTTCCCCGGCCACCTGTCCCGCAGCGAGGCAATGTCGTCCCAGCCGACGGTGGGGTTGAACAGCGTGCCCGTGCCCGCGATCGTCATCGCGCCGGTCCCGGCGAAGTTGGCGAAGTCGATGGCCTCGTGGCGCAGCATCCGCATCCAGTAGCCCGGCCGGGCCGCGATGCTGGCCAGCGTCCGGTTGGTCAGCGCGGGCGGGATGATCAGCCCGTTCCGGTTGTCCCTGGTCCGGCGCCCGGTCACCAGGGTGTCCACCGTGACCACGAGCACCCGGTAGCCGGCCGCCGCGGCCCGGTCCACCAGGTCCTTGGTTATCCCGCTGTCCCGCAGGATGTACAGCTGGAACCACAGGTCAGGCTGCGCGGCCTCGGCGACCGCCTCGATGGTGGTGGTCGCCATCGTGGACAGCGTGTAGGGCAGCCCGTGCCGCTGCGCCGAGCGCGCCGCGCCGATCTCGCCCGCCGGGTGCATCATCCGCGTGTACCCGGTCGGCGCGAGCACCAGCGGCAGCGGCAGGTCGCGGTCGAGCACTCGCGCGGCGGTGTCCACCGCGGCGATCTCGGTCAGCGCCCGGGGCTGGAACCGCCAGCGCCGGAACGCGCGCACGTTGGCCGCCATCGACAGTTCCTCGTCGGCGCCGCCGTCGACGTAGTCGAAGACCGGCCGCGGGATCAGCCGGCGCGCCGCCACGCGCAAGTCGAAGATGTCATGGCAGGCCGAGAGCCGCCTGCGGGTGGCGTCGAGCTCGACCGGCTTCATCTGGATGAGACGGCGTATCTCCGATGGCCTCATGATCCGGACGATACGCGCCGGCCCTCGGCCAGGGAAACGAGCAACCCCCGCCACCCATTCTCTGCCAGCTATGTAAACTAAATCGATCGGAATTATTTTAAAGGCCTGCCAGGCCGGAGAGATTCCCCCGGTCCTGGTCGAGCTGGGCGCCACCGTCCCCGCCCGCGGCCTCTACGTCACCGAACCCGAGTTCGCGACCCTCGACGCCGCCGTGGCCAAATGGGCACAAACCGCCCTACCGCCGATCCGCCGCGCCCTGACTCTCCCCTGATCTGCCGCGCCGTCCATGATCGCGAAGACTTTGGGGTCGGAAAACGCACCCAAAGGCTTCGCGATCACGAAGCTGCCTACCCGCACGCGGGGAGGGCGTGGCTGGTGAGGGAGGCGTAGCCGCCGCGGAAGAACACCAGCGGGCCGTTGGGGTTGGCGCTGGTCTCCACGTGGCGGACGCGCCCGACGACGATCTCGTGATCCCCGCCGGGCAGCGCGTGCTCGACGGTGCACTCCAGGACGGAGAGCACATCCTCCAGCCGGGGGCTGCCGGTCGGCCCGCGCCGGTGCTGGATCCCGTCCCAGGCCGCCGCGAGGCCCCGCCTGGCGAAGTTCCGCGACAAGTGCTGCTGCGGCGCCGCCAGCACGTTCACCACGAACGCGCCGTGACCGCGGACCGCCCGCAGCGTCAGGCTGCCGAGGTCGAAGCAGACGATGACCAGCGGCGGGTCAAGCGACAGCGAGGTAACCGCGTTGGCGGTCGTGCCCACCGGCTGGCCGTCAGCACCGACCGAGGTGACGACCGTGACCCCGGTGGCGAAGTGCCCCATCGCCTCCCGGAACTCCGCGGCGGACACGCCAGCGGAAACCCCCGTCCTGGATATTCCATTTCCGGACATTCCGGTGCTGGATTGTGCGGTCGCCTCGGCGCCCGAAGTGATGATCCTCGCGGTCGTCTGGAAGGACGCCGTATCCGTGGTCATCGATAACCTCCAGTCAGCTGAGCAGGCGACCGCGCCTACAGATTCCCATCGGCCCGCGCCAAAAGTCAAGTATTACGATCAAATTAATAGACTTTAGGAGAATACGGCGCCTTACCGCGCCAGGACCGGGCGGGCGGCGGGTCTCGCCGAGGTTACGGGCGGGCGGTGCGTCTATGCGGCCA
>CAVRMX010000012.1:0-369953 GCA_963722275.1 uncultured Actinomycetes bacterium
AAACCTCGGGTTGCATACTGCACCTCTTCGGAGCGATTCGTGGCTAGGTGGGGTTCATGCAGGTCGGACGGTGTCGTGTCGGCGTCCTTGGTGGCGGGCTGGCGGGTTGGGGCCGGGCGGGTGGTAGAGGACTTGGCCTTTGTCGTTATACCGCTGGCCGCTGACAATTCCGGCGTGGTACCAGATCTTGATGGTGCCTGGGGACACGCCGAGCAGTTCGGCTATCTGGCTGAGCGGGATCAGCCCGGCGTCGAGCAGCCGCTGGCGGCGGCTGCGTAGGTGGTAGGTGCGGATGACGCGCTGGACCATGGTGAGGTTGTAGGGTCGTCCCTCGCCGTTGGCCAGGCCGCGGCTTTGGAGGATGGCGGCGATCTCGGCGGTGGTGTGGTGGTCTAGCAGCTTGTCGATCTCGGCGATGGTGGCGGGCTTGGCCTGCCGGATCTTCCAGGCTGGCTCGGGGACCGGCAGGGTGAGGGCGCGGGCCTGGCCGCCGGCCAGGCGGACGTGCGCGGTGATGGTGTCGCTGGTGCGGGTCACGGTGACGTCGGTGAGCAGCAGCCGGGCGATGCGCTTGCGTTCGCGGGCCGGGGTGGCGGGGTCGTTCCAGATGCCGGGCAGGTCGGTGACGAGCTGGGCGATCCGGGCTTTCTGGGCCTCGGTGAGCTGCCCGTGGTGCTGCTCGCGGGCCTTGTCGTAGGCGGTCTGGGCGTCGTTGAGCGCGCGGAGGGCGGTGTTCCAGTCGGCTTCGAGGGTGTCGGCGACGAGCCGGTTGGCGGGGTCGACGGTGAGGTAGCGGCGGCGGGCCAGGTCGGCGTGGTAGCGGGCGCGCTCGACGTGGGCGGCGCGCAGCGCGTCGGCCTCGGCGGCTCTTTGCCGGAGTTCGGCGGAGACCTGGAGGGCGGCCTCGACGGCCAGCGGGCGTGAGGGTGTCGATGAGCAGCTGGCCGACGTGCTCGTCGAGGGTGTGGCCGGGGATGGCGGCGCAGATCGGGCGGGCGTTGTCGATGCCGTCGCGCTGGCAGAGGTAGGTGGGCAGGTCTTTCCCGCCGCGGGCGTGGTAGCGGATGGTCATCCGCCCGCCGCAGCGGCCGCAGATGATGATGCCCTGCAGCAGGGCGGGGCCTTCGCGGGGCGGCCCTGCGGCGCGGTCGCGGCCGTGCGCGGCGGCGTTGGCTGCGAGCCTGGCGATGTTGGCTTCCCACTGGTCCAGGGTGATGTAGCCGGGGTGGGCGCCGGGGATGAAGGAGATCCATTCCTGGCGGGGCACTGTGATGCTGCTGCCCCGTTTCCTGCCGGGCCGCGGCTGCTCGCGGTGCCGGCCGTAGGTGAACGCGCCGGCGTAGCGCGGGTTGTGCAGGACGTGCAGCACGGTGGAATGCCGCAGCGGCTGCCAGTCGGTCTCGCCCTTGCGGGGTCCTTTGCGGTGCCGCCAGGGGAAGGTCAGCCCGGCGGCGCGGAATGCCTTGACCACGGCGGTGGCTGACCCGGCGGCCTCGAACGTGGCGAGCAGGTGCCGGAGCGCGCCCTGGATGGCGGTGTCGGGGTCGAGGATGACGTGCCCGGCGGCATCGTAGATGAGCCCGATGGGCAGCGGCATTATCAGCTCGCCGCGGCGGGCCTTGGACAGGATCCCGCCGCGCAGCCGGGCCCGGATGAAATGGAGCTCAGCTTCCGACATTTGCCCTTTCATGCCCAGGAGCAGGCGGTCGTTGAAGTTCCTCGGGTCATAGAGCCCGTCTTCGTCGCAGATCAGGGTGCCGGTCATGGCGCAGATCTCGAGGAGCTGATGCCAGTCGGCGTTGTTGCGGGCCAGCCGGGAGCATTCCAGGCCGAGCACGATCCCGGCCCGGCCCAGTGACACCTCGGCGACCAGCTGCTGGAAGCCTTCCCGGTCCGCGGCCGATGAGCCTGACTGGCCCTGGTCGATGTCGATCACGGTGACCTGGCTGGCGTCCCAGCCCAGCGCTACCGCCTTGCCGCGCAGGTCGTACTGGCGGATCGCGGACTCGGTGTTGTGGATGACCTGCTTGAGGCTGGACTGGCGGACGTAGAGCAAGGCCCGCCGTGAAAGGTGGGCGGCGGTCACCTTCGCCGCCGCGGTATCGGGGAGCATCGGGGTCCTCCTTCGGTGTGGGCGGCCGGCGACGGGGGCGGGCCGGTGGTGGCTCCGGCGAGCGCGACGGCCGCCAGGACGCTGATGAGCTCGGCGGCCACCGGGACCGGGAGCCTCGCGGACGGGGCGGGGCCCGTGCCGGGCGGTCCTGCTGTTCCCCCGCCAGCGGGGGCCAGGCCGGCCAGGGCATGCCGCCAGGCGGTGACGCCGCCGCGGGCCAGCACGCCGAGCCCGAGCGGGAACGCCTCGGCGCGCGTGTGCAGGGCAGCATGGCGCAGTTGCTCGTAGCGGGCGTCGAGCCCGCCGCCGGGGGCACTGTCCTGGCCGGCATCCAGGCTGGTGCCTGGTTCAGCAGCCGCGTGGCCAGGTGATGTGAGCAGGGGCAGGGACGGGTTATCCTCCTTCCGCATCTTGGGGGCGGGCAGTTCCGCGGCTTTTGGAGTGGCGCTCGCGGCGGCGGGCCAGCGCTCGCTCGACCGAGCGGGGGTGCACGCGCACGCCGAAGGCGTCGGCGATCCGGTCCGGCAGCTGCGCCGGGCGCAGCGCGGGGGCGGCGGCCAGCTGCTCCTCGGCCCAGGTGAGGATCTCCTCGGTGAGCTTGCTGGCGCCGCGCGGCCCGGGCCTGGCCGGCACCAGCCCTTCCAGTCCCGAGGACTCCAGCGCGGCGGCCGCGGCGTAGTACGCCGGCCGGGAGTACCCGAACGCCGCGGCGGCCTCGGTCACCGGGACGCCGCCGGCCCTGGCCTTGCGCACCATCTCGTACTTGACCTGCACCGCGTCCCGGGCGTCGAAGAAGTCGCTGGCCAGGAACTCCGGGTCGGTCACCTGCTCCGGGTGCGGGTTCAGGCAGCGGGCCCCGGCAAGCGCGGCCTCCTTGGGGTCCGGTCTGGTATCCCGCCTGGCCATGCCGCCTCCTGAGCATCATTGCTGTCAGGAAGATTTTGCCGGATATGGATACTGTTCGCACGCTCATGAGCCAGCGTGTCGCCAGTTTCTTCAGGAATACCCAGCTAGCGGTACTGGATGACAGCAGGCTGGTCGTCAGCCGGGCAAGCCGGTGCGGCATAATCCTATTGACACTCACGGCATAATTCTCTTTACAGTCCCGCCGCCGTCTCGCTGCGCGCCGAGCCGGTCTGCCAGATCAGCCAGCGCCAGCAGGCCATCGGTAGTGAACGGGCACCGTCCGGCCGCGATCACCACGAACGGATCCAAGGGCACCACGTCGGTCCACCCGGCTGGCAGCGAGAACAGCTGCCCGTTCTCGTCGTGCAGGTGGACCCGGTCCTCGCCCCAGTTCTGGCGGTAGACGACGAACTCGAAGTCCTGGCCGCACAGGGGATGGAACGGGTGCGTCACCCGGACGCGTCGGTACCGATCACGCGGATCAGGTGTAGTTGACGATGGGGGGCAACTCGATCATGGAACGCTGGATCGGCAGCTGCCGGCGCGAGCTGCTGGACCGGACCCTGGTATGGAATCAGCGGCATCTGATGATCGTGCTGCGCGAGTACGAAGACTTCTACAACAGGCACCGGCCGCACCGAACCCTGAACCAGGCCGCACCGCTGCGCCCGCTGCCCGATGGCGTCACCGACCTGGATCAGTTCCGGGTCCTGCGGCGTGACCGTGCCGGAGGCGTGATTCATGAGTATCGCCTGGTGGCATAGGTTTTCGGCACCCACAGTCTGTAAAACCGTCGGCTCAGCCTACGTTGGTTCGAACCCAACACCTGCCACACATCTCCGCAGGTTAGAGCCGGTGGCGCCGGATGGTGTCACCGGCTTTTGGCGTGAAAGGGAGCGGTCACCGCAGACCGTCGGCTGTGTCCCGTGGGCTATGCGTGGGCTGGGTCCGGCTGTCGCCGATTCTCGGCGGAGACCGCCTCAGACACAATCTGACCTGCGGAAACGCTAGTAGCGGCGAGTGCCTGCATGCGGTGTTGCGGGCCGGCCGGACCCGGCGGCCGTGGGCTGTGCGCGGGTCCGGGGACCGGTTCACGTACATATGGCGGACAGGGTTGGGGTGGTGCCGACGGTGCGCATAACCGCTCGCTTTCCCGCACCGTGACGACCGTGGCACGGCGGCGCCTGGGTCGAGGGCGTCTTCGATCCGCTGGCTGACCGTGTCGTCCTGTCCGCTGATGCAGTGGACGTAGACGTCGTGCAGGACGCGTGTGCTGGTTCCGGCCCGGGCGGCGATCTCGATGGGCGCGCCGGTGGCGTTCAGCCACAGGGACAGGGCGGCACGCCGCAGGTCATAGGGGCGCCGGGCGAGGGCGGTGGCAGCCAGGCCGGGATCGAGCGCGGCCTGGCGGGCGGCGTGCCAGGCGCGGCCGTAGACCGACTCGCTGAGCGCGCCGCCCCTTGCACCGCGGAACAGCCGCCCGTCCGCTGCGGTCCCGGATCCGGCCAGGTGCTGGCGGAGCATGCCGGCCAGGACGGCCGGGATGGGGACGATGCGGATGGTGCCGTCTGGGCGGTGCTTGAGGCCGCGCGGCTCGAACGGTGTGCCAGTGCTGGTCCAGGCGGTGCCGGTGCGCGGGCAGGCGGTGGTGAGGACCATCTTCCCGCTGCCGCGGGCCGGGCGCAGCGCCGCGTAGTACAGGCAGCCGAAGAACGCCGCCAGCTCCGGCCTGACCCTGGAGACCTCGGCCAGGATCGCCCGGACCTGCCCCGGGCTGGCCACGGCGGCAGGCCTGACGGCCACGGTGGCTCTGGCGAGCTGGATGATGACGTCCCAGCTGATGCCGTCGATACGCTGCAGGACCAGGCTGAAGGGAAGGTAGCGGTCGCAGATGATGATCTGCCCGGCGGCCAGGCCGGCCCGGATCTGCGCTGCCTGCTGCGCGGCATGCACCACGGCGCCCGGCCGCCACCAGTATCACCAAAATCACTGGTAACCCACGCCGACCGCATGTGCGACGCGGCGGTGACGCTGTGCCTGAGACCATGAGCGCCATGCTCATAACATCCGCCATGCGAAACCGCTCCCGCGAGCCAGGTGATCGTGCCGTGCGCCGGCCGGAAACCGCGCAACGGCCGGAAACCCGCGCCCAGCGGGCACCGGTCGCGGCGCCCGGGCTGGATCCGGGGGCGGCCCTGGGAGCGATTCCGCGATGGGCTCGCCCGCACGATTTCTGCCGAGTCCCGGTGCACGGCATGGCGGCGGAGTCGCTGCCCGGCCCCGGCGGCGACCCCGGAGCGGTGCCGGCCGAGGTACGGCACGTCCTGCGGTCGCCAGGGCGTTCACTCGACGCGGGCACCAGGGCCTACCTGGAACCGCGGCTGGCCGGCGCCTTCGGCGAACTGGGGCTGCGCTCCGGCTCGGAGCGGGAGGCCGAAGCGGTGGCGGATCGGGTGACCGCCATGGCGGCACCGCCCGCGGCGACGCGGTTCGACGTCAGCCGGGTGCGGGTGCACACCGATGCCAGGGCCGCGGCGTCGGCCCGGGCGCTCGGGGCGCTGGCTTACACGATGGGCCACGATATCGTGTTCGGCCCGGGTCAGTACCGGGCCGGCATGCCCGCCGGCGGGCGGCTGCTGGCCCACGAGCTCGCGCACGTGGGGCAGCAAGCGCGCTTCGGGCACAAGCTGCAGCGCGCGGGGGATAAGGCCCAGCGGCCGCAGAGCGTCAGCTACCGGATCAAGATTCCCCCGGGTATCTCCTCGAAGGAGGAGTTCCGGCGTTACGCCGAGACGGTCATCTTCGGCCGCGTCCTCAACAAGCCCTGGCAGGCCACCCCCGGTGCCGCCGAGATGTACGCGGACATCGCCCGCCACGCCGGCACCGTGGTGACGTTCCAGGTCGACGCCAGCGAGCTGGCGCTGTTCGGCAGGGCCGACGATCCCGCGGTCAAGGCGCAGCAGCAGGCGGCCGATGCGGCCTACCGCGCGCTGCCCGCGGCCGAGCGGCAGGCCGTCAACGAGGAGATAGACAGGCGCTACTACGCCACCGAGAAGATCGCGCCCGGCACGAAGATCGCCAAGGGCGAGACCGGCAAGGCCGCCATCTGGAACAGCCTCCGGCAGCAGGTGATGGCCGACAGGCGCAAGCTGGACACGCTCCCGCCGGAGGTCCGCGGGTTCCTGTTCGACGACAACGCGGCCACCACGCTGCAGCCCAGGGACTTCGAGCAGGTGCTGCGGATCGCCTCGAAGGTCTCCGAGCTGTCCCCGGCCGAGCTGGCAGAGTACAAGAGCCGGGCCGCCGGGCAGGCGTCCGGCTGGACCGGCTTCGAGGCCTCGCTGGACCGGTTCATCGCCGAGCGCCGCGAGCGCGAGGCGACCGCGCAGCAACGAGGCACGCTGCAGACCAGGCTCGTCGGGCTGGAAGACCTGTACCAGCGGTACCTCAGCTACATGTCGATGCTGAAGAGCAACACCGTGCTGGCCGGGATGGGCGCTCAGAACCCCCAGGCTCTGGGCACCAGCCTCGGCACGCTTCCGGCCCTGAACCAGATCCGCGCGGACCTGCAGGCCAACCTGGTCAAGGCCGGGTTCCCCGGCGGCATCGCCGACTTGGAGAAGCTGATCCGCGACTGCGGAAACAACTTCGAGAAGGAGACGCTGGCCTTCACGAACGTGATGCTCGACCAGTACGCGCACCTGCTGTCGGTGCAGGAGCGGCGGTACGCCGATTCCAAGGTCACCGACGCGCTGTTCGACCAGCTCAACGGGGCAGGTGCCGATTTCGAAGAGGCCGAGCGGATCCGTTCCGAGCATGCGACCGGGATCGTGCTGACCCCGGGGGAGATGGAGGAGCAGGCCTACTGGATCGGGAAGCGGGACGAGGCGCTCGCGCGGGGCGAGGCCAAGATGACCTCGGCCGCCGCCGCCCATCCGCTGATCGCGGAGAACAAGTTCCCCCGCGAGCGCCTGGCCCGCGCCGCCAGGAACGAGGTCCAGCCCCTGATGCTCGGCTTCATCGCCGAGCGCAGGAATGAGATCGCGACAACCCGGAAGAACCTGCGGGACACGCCGCGGATGATCTACGGTCTCGGCGGGCTCATCGAGGCGTCGCTCCAGGCCCAGAACATCCAGAAGGGCTCGCTGTACGAGCGGATCATCCGCAAGCACATCAGCGACGTCCACTGGGACGAGGCTATCCCGGACATCGTGCTGGGGATCATCGCGCTGGTCGCGGGCCTGTTCACCGGGGGCACCGGCACGGTGGCCGTCCTCGCGGGCGCCACCGCGCTCGGCATCGGCGCCTACCAGGCGCTCCAGGAGTTCCGCCGCTACGAGATGAGGTCGGCCGCGTTCGGCGCCGGGCTCACCTCGGAGGACCCGAGCATGGCCTGGGTCATCGTGGCCGTCATCGGCGCCGGCATCGACGCCGCCGCGTTCGCGAGCTCCCTGCCGAAGCTGCGGGGAGCCCTCGAGGCGTTCAACGCCGGCACCGAGGCGGGTGACGTCGCCGCGCTGAGCCGGAAGCTGGACAAGCTGGCCGAGGTCGACGAGAGCATCCGCAAGACCATCGTCCGCGCGGCGGACGCCGAGGCCCAGGCCCGGACCGCGTGGCGGTCGGTGCTGCGGCCCGCCGGGCTCTACTCCTACTGGATCCCCTACGCCGACGTCTTCGGCAAGTTCGTCTTTGCCGTCTACCTGTCCCTCAAGCGCGGCATCAGGGAGCTTCAGCTGTTCGTGAAGTCCCGGGAGGGGCTCGAGCTGATCGGCGACGTCGCCAAGCTGCCGGCGGAGCAGCTAGCGGCGCTGAAGGCGGGCTACCTCAAGGCGATCGAGGAGGCGGAGGCGGTCGCCGCGCACGGCACCGCGCTGGGCATGGCGGACAACGAGGTCCTCGCCTTCATGAACCTCCGCGGCCAGACCGCGGGGATGACGGCCGAGCAGGTGATGAAGGAGATGGAGGCCTGGAAGGCGGTCAAGGCCAGCGGCCTCCCGTTCGGCTTCGAGTCCGCCGAGCAGTTCGCGGCCTTCAGGGCGACGGCGGCCAGGGGCCTGCGGAAGGCGGGCTACCCGGACGCGGAGGCGATCCTACAAGGCAGCTCGGCCAGCGGGATCTCCTACGAGAAGAAGCTCCCGTTCGGGGCGCACAGTGACATGGATGTCGCCGTCGCAGGCCGCAGCGTGTTCGAGCGGGCGCGGAGACTCGGGTACGAGGTGAAAAGCAACCCGATGCGCATCGGCCCGCTGGAGCCGGACCAGATCAAGGAGCTGGACCTCGGTGCGATGTATCGTGAGCTGACCGAGGCGGCTGGAGAGCGCGAGGTGAACCTGTTGCTGTTCTCGAACCGCGCGGCCGCGCTCCAGGGCATCGCCGGGGTGACGCCCACGTCGATCCCTCTGAAGTGATGCGGGTCATGACCGGTCGGCACGACGTCTACGGGTTCCCCGAGGCCACGCTCGATGAGGTGGCGCCGCTGCTGCGGCGGCTTCTCGGCGTCCCGCTCCAGGAGCGGGACAGCAGCTACTACGCGGGCACGTACTACCTCTACAAGCAGTCATTCGGCCGGGAGCTGAGGCTGTACCGGAACCGGGATCCCGTGAACGGCTCCCTGGTCAGGGAGCAGTACCGCGACTATCCGGTCATCCTCGAGGTCAGCGGGCTCGACAACATGGACGAGATCCGGCGGGCGGTGCTGGCCGCGCCGGGTGAACCGGTGCTGCTCGCGTCGCGGGCCATGCCCGCCGATCCCGGTTAGGGCGCGTCACCGGCTGCCGGCCTGAAGCACCACCGTCCGTTTTCGGTTGAAGAGATTTTTCTTCCGAACGGACGGTGGTTACCCGCATCAGGGGTCGGCCACCCACGGACGCTGGGGTGTGGGGTTGCATAACTCGGCCACCGGTTCCGACCTGGGCTTTATCCAGCTCGCTCGTACTCGTTGAGGAGACCGCCGAGGACAGGCCGGCGCTGGATCCGCTCCTGGGAGAGGTCCGCGACGGGGTAGTCGGGTCGGGGCGGGCGGAGGTGCCGGCTGCGATGGGGCCGCCGCCCGTTGTAGTGCGCTGCGTACTCGGCCAGGACCGTCCGCAGATGCCGCTGGCCGAAGATCAGCATCCGGTCGGTGATCTCGGTCCGGGCGGTAAGCACGAACCTTTCCGCGTAACAGTTCGCTCTCGGGCTGCGGGGCGGGATCTTCACGGCCTCGATACCGGCCCCGGCCAGGACGGCGTCAAACGCTGAGGTGAACTGCCCGGCCCTGTCCCGGACCAGGAACCGGAAGCCCGCGGCGCGGTCGCCCAGGTCCGTCAGCAGGTTGCGGATCTGCTGGGTGGTC
Organism: uncultured Actinomycetes bacterium; assembly: GCA_963722275.1. Taxonomy (GTDB): domain Bacteria; phylum Actinomycetota; class Actinomycetes; order Streptosporangiales; family Streptosporangiaceae; genus Palsa-504. Next base: position 9,354 of record CAVRMX010000012.1, read on the forward strand.
CACGGCCCGTCCGGGTTCGCGGTAACCCCGAGAATGTGCACGTAGCGGGAGCCGACCTCCATGACGAACAGGCAGTACAAGCGCTGGAGGGTGACCACGCAGTCCACGTGGAAGAAGTCCGTGGCCAGCATCGTCGCAGCCTGGGTCGTAGCGGTCGCGCAGCCCCTGAGGATCTCGATGGTGTGCGCGATCGTCGGCTCGGCCACCTGGACCGGCTGGAACCTGCGCTCGAGCGCCGCGTCCTTCTCCAGGTGCTTGCGGTACTCATCCAGCGTGGTCGCGCCGATCGTCTGCAGCTCGCCGCGGGCCAGCATCGGCGTCAGGATCGAGGCGGCGTCGATCGCGCCCTCGGCCGCGCCGGCGCCGGCCAGCGTATGCAGCTCGTCGATGAACAAGATGATGTCCCCGCGCGTCCTGATCTCCTTGAGGACCTTCTTCAGCCGTTCCTCGAAGTCGCCCCGGTACCTCGAGCCCGCCACCAGCGCGCTCAGGTCCAGGGTGTAGAGCTGCTTGTCCTTGATGGCTGGCTCGTTGCCCTGGGAGCCCTGCAGCAGCTGGATCACCTGCTGGCGGATCCTGCTGGAGTCAGCGCCCAGCTTGACCAGCACCTGGGCGGCGACGCCCTCGCCCTCGCGGATCAGGCCGAGCAGGATGTGCTCGGTGCCGATGTAGTCGTGGTGGAGCATCCTGGCCTCTTCCTGAGCCAGGACCACAACCCTCCGCGCCCGGTCGGTGAACCTCTCGAACATCTCGTCGCCCCCTCACCGAGCGGCCGGCGAGGCAACCGAAGTCTTGCTCGTCCCTTCGCATGCTAGCCCGCGCGCCGGGCGACGCTGCGCACCCGAACGTGGCACAAGTAACCGTTCCCCGCCGGCAGCGGGGTTCACCCCGCCCGGCCTTGGGCAACGGGGCAGCGTGCCCAGCTACGCCGGGAGCGAACGCGCACGGCGTGCCGCGCACCGCGGTCACATCAGCCAACGGCGCGCCGTCACGGCCCGCGGGCCGCGTCCAGCCCTGCCGCTTCGATCTGCTCCCGCCTTGCACACCTATCACCGCTCGGCAAAGGACACGTCGTTCGGGCTGGGCGTCCCGTGCGGCGCGGATTAGGCCCGGTGACCAGGCCACGGTGCCACCGCAGGACGGTGCCCCGGCGTGACCAGCCGGTGCGCCCGCAGCCTTCCCGGCAGGAGCCTGATAAGCGCGGCCCGCACCGCGCGGCGGGCCCAGTCCCACCGGGCCCCGGCTAGGTGCGGCGCAGCACCGCGACCTCGTGCCGCAGCACGAGCAGTTCCGCATCCTTGAACGCCGACGAACGACCCAGCAGGACAAGCCAGCCAGCAAGCCGCACGAAGATCAGATAGAGCAGACGCAACGACACGGCCGGTCATCATGCCCAGCAGCCACGCCGCACCTATCGCGCCAGGTCACCGCCATAGGCCGACTTCTGGCACCCCACAGGCGCATCGCTGCAGCTCACAGGCCGGGCAGGCTTCTGGCACCCCACAGGAAGACCGAGCTGGCGAAGGCGTTCGGGCGCTGGTGGCGTGACACCGGCGGCATGGACGATCCACGGTTCGTGTTCTGGCATTCCTACGAGCCGGGCGTGGCGTCCTTCGGCCTGGCCGGGGTGATCACCGAGATCGGGCTAGCCGTCTTCGGCGCCGACTTCGCGGCCCTGCAGCCAGATGACCGCCGGGGGGCGGTTCAGAACCTGCTGGCAGAGCACCGGCTGCTGCTGATCTGGGACAAATTGTGGACCGTACGGTCCATGCCCGATCCTGCCGGGGCGACGCTACCCCTGGAGGAGGCGCTGCCAGGAGTTCCTGGACTTCCTGGAGACACAAGGCCGCCGGGTACGCGGGGGAACTCCTGGCGCCCTGCCCGGCGGCGGCGCTCTGGCCGGGACGAGCGGGGAAGGTTCGCCGGCGCACTGCGCTAGAAGTGACCTGTCCGCACGTAGGCGGTCATCTCAGGGCACAGGCCTGGCGGACCGGCTCATGCGGCTTCCCGTACGCGTCGCACGGGTCCCTGGTCGGCCGCCGTTATGCGGGTAAGCAGCGCTGCGAGTGCGGGGCGGTCCTTGTCCCCGTCGTGCTCGTAGAGCTCGCTGATCGTCTGGATAAGCGAGTTGACCAGCAGCACGCGCTCGTGCTCGGTGATCTCCATCGTGATTCATCCTTCGGCGAGTCCGGCATAGGAGCCGGACCTTGAGGTCGTTGTCGGTGAAGGCGTTCGTGGTGCCGCGCTTTCACCTCAGCAGGTGCCTGGCCAGGGTCTGGCCCGGCGAACTCATGCCGCGCAGCCCCGCCGCCCAGGCGATGATGATCAGGCGCTGGACATGGCCCGCTCCGGCCGGCAGCTCCGGCGGCCGGTCCCTGGGGCTGCCCCCAGCCTATACCTGCAATTAAAAACTAGCAATATATTACTAGAATAAATAGTACACTGTTCTGCGCACCATCGCATGGCACCCCGCCTAGCCTGGCTGCCGCGCCTAAGGCGGTGCTGATGTGCGGGCCTCCCCCATCGACCGACCGCGCTCCGTGACCGCTGGCGTCCTGCGGCTAGGCTCTGCGGCAAGTTCGTCCCGGGCGGGCAGCCCGTCGCGGCATCTGCGGACAGCACCGGGAGTCTCCGCGGCCGGCTACCGGGAAGGGAGGCTGGGCGCTTGGGGATGGGCCCGGCGGTAGTGCCCGGTCAAGACCTCGCTGACCATGCCGGCCGCCGGCGACGCGCGGTGGCGGATCTGGCAGCGCGCGACCGGAAGATGGGTAACGGTCATGGGGAAGCGGCGGGAACCTGGATTGCTCACCAGATCTGGCGATGCCGGGCCCGCCGCGGTGACCGTGCCGTGCGCCGCCGCACGCCACCCGGCACCGGTGAGGGCTGCTGGTCTGCCGTGCGGGTGAACAGTGGGTGAACTGAGCAAGGCGAGCGCATGATGGTAGCCAGCAGACCCAGCACGGGGAGGCACCGGACATGACCGTGGGCGACCATTTCGAGCGGGTGGCCGTGGTCTATGAATCGCTGCGCACCACCGACGAGGCGCCGGTGCGCGCGATCGGCCAGCTGCTGCCCGGCCGCCCCGTCACCGGCCTGGATATCGGCTGCGGGACGGGACGGTACACGCGGCTGCTGCGCGCTCTGCTGCCGGACGGCTCGCTGCTGGTCGCGGCCGACGTCTCGGCGGCCATGCTGGCACAGCTCAGGGCCGCCAGCCGCGGCCCCGCCGTGGGGGTGGTGCCGCTGCTGGCGGCCGCCGAGGAGCTGCCGTTGCGGACCGCCAGCCTGGACCTGGTCACCGCGTTCAACTGCGTTCACCACTTCGACCTGGCCCGCTTCCTGGCCGCCGCCGCCCGGGTGCTGCAGCCCGGCGGCCAGCTGTTCATCTACACCCGCACCCCGCAGCAGAACGCGCGGACGATCTGGGGCCGCTACTTCCCCGGTTTCACCGAGCACGAGCAGCGCCTGCACAGCCAGGCCGCGATCCGGGACGCCGTCCGGCGGACCGACGGGCTCACGATGGTCGCAGCACAGACCTTCCAGCACCCGCGCACCAGCACGGCCGAGCGACTCGGGGCCCAGGCCCAGGGGCGCCACTACTCCACATTCTCCTTCTACACGCCGCAGGAGCTGCACGCAGCCACCGCGACCTTCCTGGCCCGCCTGCCCAGCCCCGAGGTCTGCTGGGTTGACGAGCACCTGCTGGTCATCGCCGGCCGGAGCCGCCACCACCAGGCGGAGCCCGACGGCCCGGCCAGCCTGGCGAACCAGGCGATCACCGATCAGGCCCTCCAGATCAGCGCCGGACGCGCCGGTGAAGCTCCCAATAGGCGTCCCGGCGTCCGCGCGCAGATCACCCCGTTATGCGCCCAGCCGATTGCTGGCGACGACCTTCCGCAGAGCGCCCAGATTAGGCGGATATAGCGCGTCAAGCTCGCGAGGGCTTGTAACAGAACGTGATATCTAGCTAGATCTGACGCCGTAGCGGGTCACGGCCAAAGAGCAGCGGGCAGGCGCAGCGGTAGCGGCGGCGAGCTGACGCCAGGCCGGATCGTATCCGGTTAGCGGCCTGCGGGCAGAACCCGAGCGCGTGGGGCACGAGATCGTCCATCTTCATCCTGCGGGCCGCCGGCGGCTGCTGGGGCGGGCCGCCGTGGGGTCCAGGGGGTCTGGCTGGGCGGCGGGAACTCGCGCTGCGCAAAGTACCCGGGGTCGAGGGTGTAGGTGATCTGCTCGCCGATGCCCGGGACGGCCCCGGCTTTCGGCTTGCGCGGGGTGCCCATGCCCTGGGTGACCTCCAGCACCACGATGGTGGCGTCCTCGCCGTCGCGGGTCAGCTCAGTGATCTGGACGCGCTGGCCGGGGCGTGCCGGGCAGATCAGCGTCCGTCGGGACTCGATGCGCACGAGGTCGGGCGTGCCGACGGTGAATCGTTGCCGCAGGATCGTCCGACCCTTGGCGCTGGTCGTAGTGCGCGCGGGCTCTGCGGACATGACGGTGCCGCCGAGCGCCTCGCCTGCAGTGCGCAGTTCGGCCAGGACGAACGGTCTTCGAGGGCGCAGCTGGGCGTCGAAGGCGGCCTGAGCGCGCTCCAGTTGGTCGGGCCGCGGCAGGAACCGCGCGGTCCCGGCGGGGCTGGGGAAGGCCGCCGTCGGCCAGGTAGAGGCTGAACCGGGTGAACGAGTCCCGGTCCTCCGCTCATCGGCGGTCCGCGCTGGCGGTCTGGGGCAGGGCGTTCAGCAGCGCGATGGCGTTCCAGGCGGACTGCCAGGTGGGGTCCAGCTGGCCGCGGACTGCCTCGGTGATCTTCGCGGCGGCGCGGGCGGTGCCGGGCTGGTCGCGGTCCCGGCTCGCCCGGTCATGGTTGCGGACCAGGGGCTCCAGGATGGCCCGGTCGAATCCGGGGTCGGTGGCCGGGCCGGGCGGGCAGCGTAGCGGTCCTCCGTTGCGAGCGCGGCCTGCAGGCCGGTCATGCCGGCGGGCGGGTCGATCCAGGCGAGCTGGGCGGCGAGGTGGGCGTCTTCCAGCGGGCTCTGCCCGGTTGCCCACTGCGCGGCGAGCCGGGTGGTCAGGTCTGCTAGGAGCGCGGAACCGGGATGATCGGCGCGGTCGGCGAGGAAGGTCAGCCACTGGCCGAGGACGGCTACGGAGAGGTCCGCCGCGTAGGGCCCGTCGGTCGGCTGAACCGGGTGGCGCGGCCTGGCAGGCCGAGGTAGTCACGCGCGGCCCGGTTCGGGACGAGGACCTGCGGAGCGTCGGCGTACCGGCGCCGCTCCTCGCGCCTGCTGGTGGCGGGAACCAGCTCGGTGGCGGCCTGCCGGGCCATGATGTAGTCCAGCACGGCCCGGGCCAGGCCGGTCAGGAAGCGGAGGCGGAGCTCACGGTCGCGGGGCTGCGGTACGACCAGCAGCCGCGGGTCTGTCCGGCTGGTACCGGCCATGGCGGCGACCGGGGTGGCCGGGTCGCCCGCCACGGTCAGGGGATGAACACGAGCGGCTGGCCCGACAGGTGACGGTACCGGACCCTGCTGAGCGGCTGGGCCCGGCCAGTGCTGGCGGCCTCGAGCCGGGCCAGGGTGGCGAGCAGGGTCATGCCGCGCCGCCGGCCAGGTCATCGCGCAGGGTCCTGGCGTGCCGCAGCGCGCGGGTGATGTCGGCCTGGTCGGCGGAGGGCTCGCGGCGGCCGGCCGCGAGCGCCAGCGTGGTCTCGATGCTGTCCAGGCCGCCGAGATCCTCGCGCACAGCCGATCCCAGCACGTCCAGGGAGCTGGCTGTGCGGGCTTCGTCGTGGCAGAGGCCCGCCAGCTCGCAGATACGCAGGCAGCGTGGCTGGTACCGTGGCGGGACTGTCCCGAGCGCGGCGGCCAGTTGGGCGCACGGCCGGGCCGGGGTGCCGTCGGAGTCCGGCAGCAGGTCGAAGGTGACGCCGGATGTCAGCGCGTCGAGCAGCGCGCTGATGCGGGTCATCCGCGCCAGCTGGCGGCGCAGGACGCTGACCTGCTCGCTCGAGCCCAGGCCGGCGACGACATGACCGTACGGCTGGCCGCAGGCGCTAGCCAAGCTGCTGCCGAGACTGCAAACTACTGGTCATGTAGAAACTGCGGCGTGACCAACGAGAACATCGCGACCGACTGCACCTCTTGCGGGGAAAGCACGCGCCCCAGGAGTAGCTAAGTCCTCCCGGGCGCTGACACCTCGAAATCACGCTGCGGCCGTTGACCCGCTCCTTACCACGAGTACGGTCCGGTGCAGCGTGCGCACGAGCTGCACGGATAATACGGGTCATCGCACTGACGGCACTTGCCGCGCTGGGATTGCCTGCCACGCCGGGTCCACGCGAGCGGCGGGCAGCGTTCGTGCCAGTGCCTGCGGCAGTAACCAAGCGTAGTGGGGGGCCCGGGCGAGCGGTACCAGAGCTTGACGGCGTGGAGCTCGCGCATCTGCGCAAGCTAAGAGAATCGGCCACGCCCATGCGCCGTTCTCCGCGAGCATGGCCGCCATGGGCGCCTGCCTGATCAGGCCCCGGAGGCGAGCCCTGGCGAACCTCGCCAGGTGCAGCCCATCCGGTGCCGGAAAATGAGCACGCCATGCCGGGCTGTCGGCGCAGCAGTGGCCGCACACGGCCCGGCGCGCGTCCTCGATGATGTCGGCCAGGATGCGTGGCCCTGCACCGTGCGCCTGGTCTACGGTGTCTTGCAGGTCTCGTCTTTCCGGTTTGGCGGGGGGATGGGATCTAGGCCCCGCCGGGCGCACTCACGCCTCGGCGGGGCCGCTGTCGTAACAGACTCAGGTCAAGTTGCACGGACTATCCGGACGGCGGCGGATCACGCCGCTCTCACGGACAAAAGCGATGCCCTTGACCAGCACCGGAACCCGCGGCCCGGACGGGCCAGCACGGGCGGACAAGCGGCCTGAGACTCCGGATCGGAAGGTTGCACACCGGTTTCCCCGGCTGATAGTAAGGTGCTTTGACGATGCGCCAGTCACCCCCTCTGTCCACCAGTAGTGCCGCGGCTTTGCGGTGCCCTGGCCTTTACGGATGCGCTGGTTGCTGCCATGCCTGATGGCCCGTGCCCGGTGCGGTGGACGGGAAGGCAGGCGGTGGTGACGCTGCCGCAACATATCGGCGTGTCTAATTCCGGGCAGGTCCGCGAGCAGTTGCTGGAACTGGTCAACCGGGGCGCCGCCGTGCTGATCGCGGATATGACCGGGACGGTTTCGTGTGATCACGGCGGCGCGGATGCTCTTTTGCGCGCCTACCAGCGTGCCGCTATCAGCGGCGCGCAGCTGCGGGTGGCGGTCACCGCCCAGATTGTCCGGCGGGTCCTAGATGCCAGCGGGCTGGACCGGCTGGTCTCGATCTATCCGTCCGTGGAGGCTGCCATCGCCGCCGGGACGCCAGGTGTCATCCCCCTGGTGCCAAGACCCGGCAAGGGGCAGGGCGAGAACCAGGTCTCGCCGCGTCGGCGGCGGGCCGCCGCGCCGAGGAATAGGTCTCAGGCCGCGGGGGTCACTCCGGCGGTGCTGTGGGGGCTGGTCGACGCCCTGGACGACGGGGTGGTGCTGACAGATGACGATGGCGTGCTGGTGCTGGCTAACCGGCGGGCAGAGGACATGTTCGGCTACGTGCCCGGTGAGCTGATCGGCCAGCCGGTCGAGTCGCTGGTCCCCGCTGACCTGCGGGCAGCGCACATCAGCCAGCGGGCCGGATACGCGCAGCAGCCGACTGCCCGGCCGATGGCCGCCAGGGCGCGGCTGCCCGGGCGGCGCAAGGACGGCAGCACGTTCCCGGTCCGGGTGAGCCTGAGCCCGGTGCCGACCGCGACGAGCCGTTTTATCCTGGCCGTGATCCGGGACGTCACGGCGGACCTGCCGCGCGCTGACCTGGCCGATCTGGCCCGCGCCGCTGCCGCAGCCGAGCAGGCGCGCCGCGGCCGGGGGCTCCTGGACCGGGTGGTCAACGGCCTCCTGCACGTCGGCCTCAGCCTGCAGGCCGCGATTGACCTGCCCCATGATGTGGCCGTGCAGCAGATCGCCGACGCCCTGCGCCGCCTGGACGACACGATCCGCGAGATCCATGACCATGTGCTCGCTGACGGCGACCATGATGAGCCGCCCGATCCCGCCCCGCGGAACGGATCGGGGTGAGATCACGGCGCCACGCCGGACGGTGCCTAGAGCACGTCGGCGGTTGGCGGCCAGAACCAGCCCTCATCTGTGATTCCGCCGCCCGGTTCAGTCGCCGGGCCGGGGGCGATGATGGCTTCAGCGATGCGGTTGACGAACGTCTGGATCGTAGCTTCGGCGCCGCGCCGCCAAACAACCTGATCCAGCTCACCGCCCAGGTTGCCTGGCGGTGGCCGGTACACCCCGGCCAGGGTCAGTATCGTGGCGTGCTCCCCGGCCGGGCTGAGCGCGATGTCGGCATCCAGGCTAGGGAACAGCTCTCCGCCGGGCCCGATCGCCTCCCATCTGAGCGCCAGATGGGCCGGGCCGCCGTATGCGGCCAGGTCCCGGAAATGCACATTGACCAGCCTGGACTTCCCCCGCACGGGACCTGGCGGGTCGGCCCGGGGCAGGTCGGCGGCCCCAGCTCCGTAGGCATCTTGCGAGGCGCTCAGCAGCCAGCCAGCACGGGCAAGGTTCGCCAGCCTCGCCTGGGCCAGGGTCAAGCTGATCTCCGCCCGGGCCTCGGCGCGCATGAACATGCCGTCAGTGAACCGATCGAACATTCATCCAGTCAAGGTCCTAGGTCCCGCCATGATGACGAAGGTCCCATACCTGCTATACGCCCGAGCCGACGAGGACCTCAGATCCGGCCCGCTGACTGCGAGTGACACCCGGCAAGACCTGGTGCCAACCGTAAGGACAGAAGGCGGCGAGGTCAGGTAATGGCTTGAGCCGGTCATCCCTTTCTCAGGTTGAGGGATGGCACGCACCGGCTGGCCCGTCGGACCCGAGAACCCTGGCCTCTAGTCCACGCCGGGCAGATCAGACCGGCACCGCCGGTGGGTGCCGGAAAACCTGGCGCCCGGCCGACAGATCGTCACGCTGGACAGCCCGAGCGGCGTCAGCCGAATAGGAGGTCAGGCCGGGACCCAGGCCCCTGACCCTACGTCCGCACCACCGCAAACCGCGCAAGCAGGGCCGGAAGCACTATCCACACTCTCCCTGCCGATTACGCGCCGGTGAGCCGGTGGCATGCCCGGCGAGTCTGAGGTGCGCAGAACGGCGTGTTCTGTGCTGGCTGGGCTTCGCCGTGTCAGGCTCGGAGGCTTGTCCATGGCCATGAGAAAGTCCCCGTGTGTGGCCAGGTCCAGGTCCCCGCTGGTGGCCAGTTAAAAGTCCCCATCCCTCGTTTCGCCGTGTCTGCCGGGAGTTCAGGCCCCGGGCGGTGACGGTGGCGGTGCCATCCAGTCACCGCACCGCCCGGGAGCTTCTATTGAAGTCTGCGAGGGAACGTATGGACATCATCGCCGCCTATCGTGAGGCAGGCACGTACCGCGGGGCCGCTCAGATCGCGGGGACCACGCACAAGACCTTCAGGCGGGTGATCGCCCGGCATGAGGCTGGGGGTGCCGCGCCGGAGCGGTCACCGCGTGGCCGCAACTACGACGGCGTGGCCGCCCTGGTCGCGGAACGGGTGGAGAAGACATCGGGCGGATCTCGGCCAAGCGGCTGCTGCCGGCCGCGCGGGCTGCGGGGTATGCGGGGTCGCCGCGGAACTTCCGGCGCCTGGTCGCGGCGGCGAAGCAGGCCTGGCGGCGGGAGCATCACCGGGGGCGCCGCCCTGGTTACCCCGGAAACGATCGTGCGCTGGCATCGTGACATCGTCAGCCGCCGCTGGGCTGTCAGGTCCGCGCACGCCAGGACCGGCCGACCGGCGATCCGCGGAACATCAAGGCCCTAATCGGCCGGCTGGCCCGCGAGAACCCCGAATGGGGGTACCGAAGGATCCACGGCGAGCTGGCTGGCCTGGGCGTTAACATCGCAGCATCGACCGTGTGGGAGATCCTCAAGGCCAGCGGCATCAATCCCGGCCGAAGGCGGACCGGGCCAACCTGGTCACAATTCCTGCGCTCCCAGGCCGAGGCGATCCTGGCGTGCGACTTCTTCACGGTCGAATTGCTCGACGGCACCCAGGCCTATGTCCTGGCCGTAATCGAGCACGCGACCCGGCCGCATCCGCATCCGCATCCTCGGGGTCACTCTGCATCCGTCCGGGCAGTGGACCGCCCAGCAGGCCCGCAACCTCCTCATGGGACCTCGGCGAACAAGCTGACCGGGTCAAGTTCATGATCCGCGACCGCGGGTCAAACTTCACCGCCGCGTTCAACACGGTCCTCGCCGACGCCGGCATCCGGACCGTCCCATGTAACATCCAGACGCCCCGCATGAACGCAATCACCGAACGCTGGATCGGCGGATGCCGACGCGAGTTCCTGGACCGCACTCTCGTCTGGAACCAGGCCCATCTTCTGCGAATCCTGCGCGACTACGAGGCCCACCACAATCAGCACCGGTCACACCGCTCCCTTAACGGCGCCGCGCCGCTGAAACCGCTACCCGAGCCTGTCGATCTTGCGCGGTACCGCGTCCGAAGACAGGCCCGCGTCGGTGGCCTGATCAACGAATATCACCTGGTCGCATGACGTAGACGGGGGTTTTCGGCACGCACACCAGCTGTGCTGGCGGACGATGGGCGGGTTTGGAGCCAGCGCCGGTCCGACCGGTGAGTCCGCTGCAGGCCCGGTTGCGACTGGAACAGACCGAGCGATGTTGCACGGGGTTGCACGGCGATCACCCGGGGGATGCGTGGGGACAGGTTCTCTTCACCGCTACGCGAGCGGCTCCCAGACGAGCTCCGCGACGTCGTATTCGATGTCGGACTCGCTCCCGTCGCTGCGCGATCGTACCTCGCCGGTGAGCGTGCACACGACGTCGTTCAGCCAGCGGTACCGCTCGTCGTCGGACATGGGTAACGCTGCCAACGAGCTCGCGCATTCCACCCGCGGCGGGCCGCGCGTATCCGTGCCATGCGAAGAGCACCGCCGCGCCGCCGGCTGTCTGAAGGACGCCGCGAAAGTCTGGCAGGAGGGCGTTGCCGGTCCGCCGCCGCGGGTAGTTCGCGCCGCGGCGGCGCCCCGACAGGCGCCCCTCGCAACGCTCCTCGGCGATCAGGAAGCTCTGCCCCTCTGTCCCGGCCGGGCCGGCCAGCTCCACGCTCCACGCCTCGGGTGTGGCGAACGTCGCCCGGTACAAAGGCTCAAGGCGCATCGTCTCAGCTGGCCGCGAGCCCGGCCACGGTCGCGGGCAGTCCCTCCCACGACCCGACCGGCGAGAGCGACCCGCCCGCGCCGACGGCCCAGCCGAACACGCGCCGGGAGTCGGCGTCGATCGCGTACAGGAACCGGCCGTCACCGCTTAGATCCTCGTCGCGAAGACCCGTATGCCCGTCCACCGCGAGCCCCGCCGCGGCCTCGTCGAGCGCGATAATGCCGTCGTCGTCGATCGAGTATCGCGAGACGGCTCCGTCGCCGAAGTTGGTGGTGAACGCGTAGCGGCCGTCGCTGGTGACCACCGCCCAGCAGATCTCGCTGCGGCCGTTGCCGACCGAACGCGAGACGGGAGCAGCGCCAGCATCGCTGATCCGGTAGGAGGAGGCGGCGGCCTGCCCGACCTGAGCACCGAAAGCCTCGGTCACGACCAGCCCACCGCCTTTGGTGAAGGCGAAGCCGTACGGCGTCGGACCCGACGACGGCTGCACCACTGGCTCACCCAGGTGCCCCGTCTCGAGCACCGGATAGACGGCAATGGCGTTGGTGCCGCGCTGGGTCACGACGAGCCTGGCGCCATCGGGACTGAAACCGACCTGGGCTGGATCGGCGCCGGCGGCAAGCTCCCGCATCGAGCCGGCCAGCGGCTGGACCTTCCAGCCGCTCAGCCGGAACCCGGCCAGGGACGGCTCGCCCGTGTTGAGCACATAAACGAGCCTCCCGTGCTCGGCGGCGCTCTTCGGCGCGCGGCCGGTGGCGACTGTCGCCACCAAAGACAGCCCGCCCTGGCCGACGGCGAACACGCTCAGGTCGCCACTCGACGTGTTCGTGACCAGCAGGTACCGCCCGCCGCCGCTCAGCACGACTGATCCCTGCGAGGTCAGGTGGGGCATGCCGTCACCGGCCCCGCCCGTCTCATAAGCGCCCGCGGGCGTCAGCGTTCCGTCGCCGGCGCGGCGGAAGGCCAGCAGCCGGTTGCGCTCGGGCTCATTGGTCTGCATGTAGACGAATCCCGCGCCCGGGCCGACATCTTCGTTCTGCATCTGATTCCTCCAAAACGTCAGCGTCCCTGGTGTGAAGTCCGCCGGCGGCGCGATCAAACAGCGCCGAGCCCGTTGACGGCGTGCTGGGTAGAGACATCCAACTCATGGCCACGGCGAGGAGGCTGGCGAGGGAGCCGATGTTGCCTTCGGCGGTGCGCTGGCCGTGGGTGCGGATAGCCGGACCCGCGTTGTACCGGGGTTTGCGTCGTGCCTTCAGGTCCGGTACGGGGCGGCCAGGCTGTGACCATGGCGGGGCCGCAGCGGCCCGGCGCGCCGTCGTCGAGCCGGGCCAGTGCCGGGAGGTCCGCGGCCTCGAAGTCATTGGCGGCCAGAGCATTCATCGTGTCACCGCCGCCGCATTCGCAGCCGCCAGGCCAGGGATCTGGCCCGGCGGCTTGCATCGGGCACCGACGGCCTCAGCCGGCTGCGCGGCAATGCGCGCGCCATGAGCACGGCCATGGATGAGAACCAGGCCGGCGGGCATGCGCTCCTCCGGTAGCCCCGGTAGCTGGCCGCCTCAGCGACTGAGTTCCGGTGCGTGCCGCTCACACTACGCTCGCATCCAAAAACTAGCAACCTATTTCCGGAATTTGACGGCATGTTAATGGCGGCAGACTGGACCTTCCTGACCTGTGCGTGCCGAGAATCTCGTCCATGGCTCTGGCCAGCAAAGTTGCTTTCCTGTTGTCCCGCCGCGATGATCACCGGTCATGTGCCTGCGGTTCATGTTCCTCCTGACCACGCGGCTAACCGCCTGGCTGCGGCTCGCCCGGCATGAGGAGACATGGAAGACCGCAGAAATCTTGATCCTGCGCCACCAGCTCTCCGTACTACAACGGCAGCAGCCGCGCCGCCCGAGGCTGGACTGGGCGGACCGGGCACTTCTCGCGACCCTGTTCGCGATGATGCCGAAAGCCCGCCGACGCAGGCTGCGGCTGCTGGTCACCCCGGACACGATCCTGCGCTGGCACCGCGACATCGTCCGCCGCCGCTGGGCCGCCAAGTCCATACGCGGCAAGACCGGCAGGCCAGCCACCCACCGGAACATCAAGGCCCTAGTCCTCCGGCTGGCCCGCGAGAACCCCGGCTGGGGCTACCGCAGGATCCACGGCGAACTGGCCGGGCTGGGAGTGCGAGTCTCGGCGTCGACGGTATGGGAGCTCCTGAAGAAGGCTGGCATCGATCCCGCGCCGCGGCGGACCGGCCCTACCTGGTCACTCTTCCTGCGCTCCCAAGCCGAGATGATCCTGGCGTGCGACTTCTTCACGGCGGAACTGCTCAATGGCACCCAGGCTTATGTCCTGGCCGTGATCGAGCACGCCAGCAGGCGCATCAGGATTCTCGGAGTCACGTCGCATCCCACCGGGGAGTGGACTGCCCAGCAGGCCCGTAACCTGATCATGGATCTCGACGAGCAGGCGCACCGGGTCAAGTTCATGATCCGCGACCGCGGTCCGAACTTCACCGCCGCATTCGACGCGATCCTCGCCGACGCCGGGATCCGGACCGTGCTCTGCAATGTCCGGACACCGCGCATGAACGCCATCGCCGAACGCTGGATCGGCGGATGCCGACGCGAGCTTCTGGACCGCACCCTGGTCTGGAACCAGGACCATCTGCGGCGGATTTTGCGCGCGTACGAGATCCACCACAATCAGCACCGGCCGCACCGGTCGTTGGCCGCAGCTGCGCCGCTGAAACCCCTACCCGAACCGGTCGATCTCGACCAGTACCGCGTCCGACGGCAAGCTCACACCGCCTGTCTGATCAACGAGTACCGCCTGGTCGGATGACGTGGACGAGGTTTTCGGCACGCACAACTACCTCAGTTTGACCCACAAGCCGTGATCATGCCGGCACCAGCAAGAAACCGCAGGCAGACACTGAGATCAACCCAAGCTAAGTGGCATTGCGACATGACCGGGCACCAGTCAGGATGGGATCGGCTAATTTGAGGAAGCCAAAATAAAGCTTGGGGGACGACCCAATGGGGGTGCCTCCTCCTGCCGGTGATATATTATTCTTAGAAGGTCGTCTCGCCGCCCGGCTTCGTCTAGGCTGGGTTCCGGCCAATGGAGGGCGAAAGTGCCACGTAGGAACTTGGGCGTCCCTGCGTCCAGTTCCGGAGTGACGATAATCGGGATGTACTTGTCTGGATTATCCTCCTGTGAAGCCAGTAGGTCTCCTTGAATTATCCGGATTTCCCAGCCAACACCCCCGTGACGGCGGTCTGCTTTCTGGGCATAGAGTTCGTCGCAAATCAGAAGGACTCGGTCAGCTAGGTCAAGTTCGTTGGACATCCATTGAGGAGTATCCATTCCCGGCCTCAGATACCACACATCGAGGCGTGCTTCAATTCCGTTCGCGCGCAAGAACGTAGCGAGTTCCTTGACCCAGGCCGCATGGGCGTCGTCGGTCCTTGTATAGGACACAAAGACCCGGATCGGGCGATTCGGCCGCTCGCGGCGTTCCCATTCATTACTAACGCGGATATTAAAGTAGGTTTTAAGTCTTTCGAAGACAGAGTCGTCAAGTACGAACACTCGAAGCAGGACATCATCACGCCCTGTGGAGCTGAAGCCTCTCAGGAGATCTTTCACACTCGTCTCCTCTCTTAGGCGTCCTGCGCCAGCCCCCAGCAGCGGGCAGGAGATTTGCTGCACCCACGGATTCTCTGCCGCGAAGCTTCCCAGCGCACGCCCGATCGCCTCGATAGGTACCGCGTCCTCCCGCGTCCGAGGCACAACAGACGCCGCATACGCTGCCACAGGAGCGACCTGACCGGCGCTTTCAAGTCGACGGAAAACGACTTCTCCTGGAGCCATTCTTTTCGTCGGTATCGGGAGGCCGAAAGCCCTGAGCCGATCCGCTACGAAATACGAAACCGTTGGAACTGTGGAGCATGGCACAACGATCAAATCGCTGGGCCCCTCAAACATATCCCCTTTAACGAGCTCCAATTTGGCACCCAATTATGACCTCCATAGGATCAAGTGAGTCCTGCACGTTTCGATCATCGAAGGCTCCGCCCCTGGGCGTCTAGCCAGCCTCGCCGGTTAAGAACCGCCCAAACTGGCGAGCGGTCCCAAGAGGAGAGCCGACTGGGCCTCATCCGAGTATGGCGCTACCTTGGGCACATAGGAAGGGCGTTAAAATCTCAACGTCCACGACCACAGGGGATCCGCCCGCTGAGCGACCGTGATAGCCGTGGGCCGCTCGTCAGCCACCTGCAGCATGCGGGCGATCTAGTTAGCGAACCGGCTCCGGCCACGGATGTATCAGGTGCGGCGTCGGCCGCTCCGCGTAGATAATCACAGACAGCCCACCAGCGTTGCTGGCCGGCTCAACCGGTGACGCCTTCCGGGAGCTGATCCGTCAATGGGCTCATGGGCGGACCGCATGGCCCAGTCGGAGGAGAACCATGAGCGACCCGCATCTCGACACGGCCTTTTCACTGCCCAGCGGCTTCAGAATCAGCGAGGTATCGAGCCTCACCGCACCCAGGGCGGCCGACGCGCCGGCACCCAGCCTGGGCCCGCTGGCCGCCTTCGCCGGCACGTTCACGGGCCACGGCTTCAACATCATCTTCCGGCCCGACAGCACCGCAACGCCGACGCTGCTGCCGATACCGGTCACCGGAAGCGACAACCTGCTCGAACTCAACCTGACCCACGAGACCCTGTCGTTCTCGCCGAGTCTCGGTTCCATTCCCAACCGGGGCACGGGGCCCCAGGGTGACATCTTCCTGAACGGCGTTGCCTACCTGCAGACCGTCAGCGACATGACCATTCCCAGCCAACCCGTCGGCATCCACTTCGAGCCGGGGATGTGGCTGGCCGTTCCGGCCACCATCAACCCCGCCGAAGGCGCAACGGTCGCACGCATGGCGTCGATTCCTCATGGCGCGACGGTCGTGGCCCAGGGAACCTCGTCCACTACCGCCGGAAAGCCCGCTATACCAGCTGTCGACATCAGCCCGTCTTTTCTCAACACCAATCCCCCGCAGAAGATCCAGTTCCCCAGCCAGAACGCGGCCGACGACAAGACAGCCCGGATCCCGCAGAACCTGACCCCCTTCATCACCGCCGGCACCATCACCCAGGCCATGCTTACTGATCCCAACACCCTGCTAAGCAAGCACATCGCGTCGCAGACCATTACGTCCACGACCATCATCTCCATTTCCAGCGACCCGGCTTCGCCCCTGTTCGGCGGTGGCACGGACAACATCGCCTTCCTAATGGGTAACGCGACTGCTACCATGCCGAACGCCCAGACCACGAAGATGGACGCGACGTTCTGGATCGAGACGGTCGAATTCACCATCGAAGTGCCCGTCTTCGAACCGGGCCAGTCGCCGCTGCTCATCCCCGCGCCGACCGGCGTCGAAGGGCAACCCGTTCCCAAGTTCCTCGTGAACCCGCCGATCCCCATCACGGCGCCGCGCTACATCACGGTCAGGGCACCGCAGATCCAGTACTCCCAGCAGGTCTTCCTGAACTTTATAGGCCTCACCTGGCCGCACGTCTCGGTGGCCACGCTCGTGCCGAGCAGCCCCATCCCGGTCCCATCCTCAGCCTGGACCTAAGTGAGCGACCGCGGCTCGCCGAATCCTCGGTCACCTCTTCGGACTACCGCCCTGACGTCAAGCCTGGCAGCTTTTGACCTCCGCATGGCAATCCATCCTGATGCCCATCGCACTACCCTCGGCAACGCCGCCCGCTAAACTTTCATTAACGGTCGATTCGCGCGAATAGCCGCCGTTCTGGGCGGTCTGGCGGCTATCGGCGCAACTGCTCGACCGCTCACGGGACGGGATAATCTGCGTCAGCGGAGGACATATTCGGCTATGGTATTACGCTCGCGTGGCGGGTACGGCGATGGCGGCTACGGCCGCACTCAGCGCTATCGCGATGGCCACCGCGAGGGAGAGCCAGTAGCTCGAGCCGTAAGAGCCGAAGCCAGGGAAGGTCCCTTCTGACGGGATGTACACCGTGTACCCGATGAGGCCGAGCGAGGCCATTGCCGCTCCGACCATGAGTGACGGCCGGGACGCAAGCATGCTGATGACGGTGATGACGACTGCAACGGCGGCGAGAACGATCAAGATCTTGAAATCACGTGGATGCAAGGGCGATGCTGGGTCACTGTTCGTTGCCTTTAGCAGACTCTCCCCGCCGTTGTTGTTGACGTAGTGAGTCAGCACTGCCACCGATATCCAGAACAGGCCGCAGCCGATCAGAATAATGAGTTGAGCAGTCCGGGCGACAGCTCGGACGGCAGTGCTGCTCGTCTGGCGGCTGTCACCGTTAACTGGGCGGCTGAGCGGCTGCGGGGTGAGCTCAGTCGGCGGCGGCTTGGGTGATAGGGGACTCGCCTTGTCCGGGTCCAGTTCGGCAGCCAGCCGCCGGCTCTGCCAGCGGCGCGCTACCAGCCGATAGTAGATATATGTCCAGTCTCCTTGCTGCTGCTGCATCTGCCGGTAGGAGTCGGTAACCGCGAGGCGGGCGACCCTCGACTCTGTTCCGGAATTGGGCGAGCCGGGCGCCATCCGACTCCACGCGTGACCGATCTCGGCGTGCAGATAGCCGCGGTCGCTGCGCCGGTCCGCGAGAAAGATGACCCGCTCGATGGGGATGCGGTCGATGACCCGCTGCACCTCGTCGCGTACTCCCTCGTTACCAGGCATCATCCCGGACAGATCAAGCACCACAAGATCAGCCTTTTCGAGCAGCATGTCCACGGCGGGTTTCCAGATATCGCCGTGACACAAAAATGTCCGCGGCGGATAGCTGCCGTGCCAATCACGAACCCAGACCGTTTGCGGGCCGACGTTCTTGAATACGTGCCAGCGCTTGCGGCTAGGTCCGGAGAGTGGCCGGCCGAGTTCGGCGGCGAACTGCCCCGCCGACTCGATAAGCAGGCCGGTAAAGCTCTGTGACCGCTTGAACTGACGGAACTCGGCGGGTGTCACCGATTCCGCGCTGCGCAAAAGGTAGACATAACCAAACTCACGCCACGCTCCCTGGAAGAACGTGCGAGCCCGCGGCTGGTTTTCAAACGTCCGGAGATAGACAATCGAAAGCGGCCGACGGCCTACCACATTGCGAGTAGCCGTGACCCGCCGCAGGCCCGGTGGCCTAGGGACCGTCCACGGACGCCTGTCATCCCAGCCCAGCGGCGGGATCCGCCTGGCCTGCGGCGCTCGCTGTGATCGCCAGGTGTCCGGTAGGACCTTCGCACGGTCAGCATGCTCTGAGAGTCGCCGCACCGCCCGGGCGATGTGCCATCGCCGACCGTTAATGATCGCAGCGGTAAGCCAGAGCGCAGCCAGGCAACTGGCGACCACAGCGACTATGCTCGTTGTCCGCAGCGAGATACCGCCTGAGAGCCGCCATTGCGGTGGCCACGCGGCAGTGTGATAAAGCAGCGCGGACGCGCACACGGCAACAGCAAACACCGTCACCGTCGAATAGGCAATTGTGGCGGCTGACCGTTTCGGCTCCAGAACCAGCACCCGCCCCTGGCGCCTACGGGGAATATTACTCACGGCACCCCCCCGATGCCCGCCCGTACATCGTTCATGCGAGATGGGGATCATTCTACACCTGAGCCGAAAATCCAGAAAGTATTTTCAGTTGCCGCTGGCACGCCTTTGCAGCTTCAGCCCCTCAGCCCTCCCACGAACCTTTCGTGATCTTGGCAGGGCGGCCTGAGGCTGTGACTCGGGATTGCTCTCAACGTTGCCAAGTCAGCGTTACGGCCTGACGGCCGTCATATCCGGCGCATCCAGGTCCGGTGGCGCCAACGGAGAGCCGTAGGCGCGGCCGCCCAGAGCCAGGCACTCAGAACCGGACATTTCTGCGTGTGGCGACCGCGCGGTTGGCACATTAAACGCACCGCGCCGAGTCACTCGTTCGGCGCGCCCCCGACATGACCGACAAGGCTGAATTGGCGATCGCCATGACCGTTAGCGACTTGCAGCCCGGCGCATAAGTATACGAGCTCGCAACGCACTCATAACATGCATGAGCGCGCGTCGACTGGCCTGTACGCACCAAGCTGGTCTGCGTTCCCCGTCTCCGGGCCGGCGATCCCTTAGGAGGAAGGACCCTCCCCCGTCGGCCCGTATATCTCGAGAACTCGATCCGGAAGTTCTGCCGTCCGCAAGATCAGGCCCACATCGCTACGGACACGGCCCTCGACGACGTTGGCGTCCTGAACTGCTACCGGGGCTCCAAAGAGCTGTGAGAGCCAGAAATGGGAGCCAACGTGTTCAGCAGTCCCCAGACTCAGCACGACCCACTCAGACTCTTTGCCCAGGTCAAGGGCTCCCCGTTCGACTCAGTCCGACGGTGACAGACACCAAAACCGCGCCTGGACTTCCCTGACACGGAAGAGGTCACTGGTTCAAATCCAGTACGGCCCACCAGGTAGGAGACAGGAATCGAACGCCTCGAACAGGCCTTGGGGGCCATTCCGCACCCCCGCCGGCCAGCTCGACATCAGCCCGTTCCCCGAGATCCTCCGCGCGCAGCGCCACCGCCTCGCCCAGCTGCACCATCACCCTCGGCAGCACGTGGACAGCGCCGTCAGTCACGCCACCCGCGCCATCTACCAGGCCCTGCGCGCCGGCACCTGGATCCCGGGCCAGCGCCAGCGCCTGCAACAGCTCGCCCCCGGCACCTGGGATCAGGCCCTGGCCGGGGTGCTCGGCGTCAGCCGCCGGCCAGACGACGGCCCCGGCCACCCAGTCGTGGAGATCGCGATATACCCCGACGTCATCTGGCTCGCCGCGCGCAGCCTGCGGGAGCACAGCACCAGCCACCGCGCCGCGTCCTGACGCACCGGCTCCACGGCCCTCCCGTCTCCGATAAATCGGCCCTGTCTCGCTGATTCCGGCCCATTGTGAGCCCGGTCTCACTACAGTTTGGAGAGCTGGGCCGAAATTTGCGGCGAACCAGGCAAAACCGGGTAGCGATGCGTGACTTGCGTGTATAGGGTCCCCGGCTATGCCTTCGATCGACAGCATCGCCGCGGATTACGTGGAGCGGGCGGCCGCCCTGGACCCGGCCTTCGCCACCTGGGCCGGGATCGCCGGGCACGACGACGAGCTACCGGATCTCAGCGCGGACGGGTTTGCCGGACGCGCCGAGCTGGATCGCTCGGCTCTGGCCGCCCTTGAGGCGGCTGAGGCCCCCGGGCTGCGCGAGCAGGTCGCGCGGGCCGCGATGCAGGAGCGGCTGGCCGTGGCCGTCGAGCGCTACGACGCCGGGGACACCACCAGCGAGCTCAACGTGATTGATAGCTGGGTGCAGTATGTGCGCGAGCTCTTCGACTCGATGCCCACCGAGGGCGAGGAAGGCGCCGTCAACATCGCCAGGCGCATGGCCGCGGTCCCGGAGGCCTATCGCCAGTTCTCGCGGACCCTGCTCGACGCGGCCCGAAACGGCCGTCCCCCGGCCCGGCTGCAGGTCGAGGAGGTCGCCAGGCAGTGCGCCAGCTGGTCCAATCCACAGGACTCCTTCTATTCCGGGCTGGTGGAGCAGCTCACCGGGGTTCCGGACTCGCTGCGCGGGGAGCTGGACGCGGCCGCCCGCGCGGCGACGGCCGCCACCGCCGGGCTCGGTACCATCCTCAGCCGCGAGCTGCTGCCGCTGGCCCGGGAGAAGGACGCTTGCGGACCGGAGGTCTATGCCCGGGCCTCGCGCTACTTCCTCGGTACCGCCGTCGACCTGCCGGAGGCCTACGGCTGGAGCTGGGAGGAGATCGCCCGGCTGCGCGCCGAGCAGGCCCGGGCCAGCAGCCTCATCCGGCCTGGAGCCACCCGGGAGGAGGCCGTGGCGATCCTCGACGACGACCCGGGCCGGCGCATCGAAGGGCGGGAGAACTTCCGCGCCTGGATGCAGCAGCTGGCCGAGCGCACCATCTCGGAGCTGAACGGCAAGCACTTCGACATCCCGGAGCCCGCGCACCGGATCGAGGCCATGATCGCCCCCGTCAATAACGGAGGGATCTACTACACCGGACCTTCGGAGGACTGGTCCCGGCCTGGGCGGATGTGGTGGTCGGTGCCGGACGGCACTGACTCCTTCGCCACCTGGAAGGAGGTCACGACCGTCTACCACGAGGGCGCTCCCGGTCACCACCTCCAGAACTCGCAGACCCTGGCCGAGCAGGAGAACCTGAACCGCTGGCAGAAGCTGATGTGCTGGGTCCCGGGCTCCGGCGAGGGCTGGGCGACCTACGCCGAGCGGCTGATGGGCGACCTCGGCTACCTGGACGACCCGGGGGCGTACCTCGGAATGCTCGACATGCAGCTGATGAGCGCCGCCAACGTGGCCCTGGACATCGGGGTGCACCTGGAGCTGGAGATCCCCGCGGGCACGGGCTGGCCGGAGGGCGAGCGCTGGAACGCTGAGATCGCCTGGGAGTTCCTGCGGGCCCACTCCAGCTGGGACGAAAAGCGGCTGCGCTTTGAGTTGCACCGCTACCTGGGCTGGCCCGGGCAGGTTCCGTCCTACAAGCTCGGCGAGCGGATCTGGCTGCAGGCCAGGGACGAGGCCAAGGCCAGGGGCGGAGACACCTTCAGCCTCAAAGACTTCCACACCAAGGCGCTCAGCCTAGGCGCCATGGGCCTGGACCCGCTGCGTGAGGCCCTGGCCCGCTTCTAGGGGACTCTGACACGTAAGTTGCCGGGTCGGCGCCAGCCGATGATGTCCCCGACAGGGCTGCCATCACTGAGACTCGAACTGCAATCGGCCGGAATCAGTGAGACAGAGCCGATTTACCGGAGACGGGACAACGACGGAATACCTCACGTCAACTGGCAGACTAGCGCCCACGCCCAGCCACTCAATCTGAGGCACCCCAGGCCAGGGCCTGCCAGTGCCTGAGATCCGAATGGCACAGGACACGATCCTCGGTGGGGGTCACCCTGACGGCGGCGTGTGGTCGCTCTTAAGGATGCCTGCTCGTCAACTCGGGACTGCTCCAGATCACCCGGCTCGGGCTAACACGTCGTGGGCGCAGGCGGCCGACCATCTACCTGGCGTTCCCGCTGGCCGTCCGGCGCCGCCTGGCGGTGATCGCCAGCCATAGCGACAGCAACAGGATGACCATCCCGTCCAGGGCGTGCAGCCCGCCGATCCACTTGCTGTTCTCGCCCGCTGCCGCGAGCGCGGTCTGAGCGACGATGACAAGCAGGGCCAGCACGAAGGTCCAGATCACCGTAGTGCGGGACGCCCACGCGATCAGGGCCATGATGAGCAGGATGAGCGAGAGCACCATCAGGACCGTGCCCCATGTCCGGTGCGGGTCCAGGCTCGTGGCGTTGGCAACCTTTGTGGAGTTGATGCCGAAGATGCCAATTCCCGCCAGGTACACCTGGATCAGGACCCCGAGTACGAAGAAGGCGGCTAGGTAGCCGTACGCCACGTCCACCGCCCGCCTCGCGCCAGCCCGCCGCTGCCCGGTGACGGGAACGTCACTGGTCTTGACTGTCATGGTCTTTCCCCCAAGTCATCGGGACTGTATTTGGGGACAGTTTGCTGCGCGGCCGTTCCGGGATCGTTACGGCACGGGCAACCGGCAGACAGGTGATCAAAGGCCGCGACGAGACACCGGCATCGTCTGACGGCCGGTTCTGGCACCACCGCTGATTACTCAGGCCAGTACCGAGACAGCCCGGGTGCCTGGCCATAGCGCGCAGGTCATCCCGTTCGGGTGTGATACAGGCGGCTGTGCCGGCTACCAGGTCGCAGACCATATCCGCGGATCTCGCGCGACGGCCGCGATCAGCGGTCATCACGCTGCGCGATTAGTGCTCCAGAATGGGAGCGAACTCTCCCTGCCGAATCGTGCGCCAGCCTTCAATCCACGACTGGCGTCGTTATGTACGCCCCAAACCGGCTTGTCTAGTGGCACCTCCTCAGCCAGCATCCTCTGCATTATTGGGGCAGCGGTCGAACCCGGACGCAGTGAAGCGTGCAGGGCACGATCGAAGTGGGACCGGCTCCAAGGCGCTGCCGACGGGATGGACGCGTCGTGGCGGCGTCCTAGTGTCGAACTCTCGTTCCTTTAGCCGATCATCAGGCCGGCGACGGCCTCGGCCGCCGCCAGCGTGTCGCGGCCGAGGGGCTGTAGGTGGATGCGGGTACAGAGCAGTCCTGTCGACAGCCGCTCGACAACGCCCCACTCCCATATGGCAACGAGATCGAGCCCCGTGCGGGCGGCCAGCCAGCGGGCCCGGTCGACGGGGTCGCCGCCAATCAGCTCGACGGGATCGCCCCGCATAAGGACACCCAGGTCGTACTCGGCCTCGGCCAGGAGGCCGTCAGGATCGATCAGCTTGAAGCCGCCGTCGTTCTGGAGGGCGTTCAATTGGTGCACGTCGCCGTGGACTAGCACGGCCCTCTCGTCGCGATGCGCCTGAGCCCGCCGGACAGCGCAGGCCAGGGCATGGTCGACAGTCTTCTCGGAGCACGGACGGTCGAGCTCCTCCCACGACGTCACGATGAAGTCGGCGAGCCATCGGGCCTTGTCCGCACCCGTGGGCAGCCCGCAGTCTGGCGCCGGCCGCCATATGCGCTCAGCGGTAGCGCAAAGAATCTCCAGGCGACGGGCGAGCGGCAGTCCAAGCTCATACATGGGCCGGCCCAGCCGCTCCATGAGCAAGGCGCCCTCGTCGGGGTCGTACCGATAGGGCACCGGGCATCCGTCTCCGCCGACGAGACGGAGGACGGTCGCCTCGTTGGAGGCGTTGTTCCCGGGCCCTGGGACGAGCACCTTCAGGACGGCAGGGGTACCATCCGCCCGGGTCGCGTCCGCCACGAAAGCCTCCGTGCCGCCCTCATAGGGGTGCCCGACTGTGATCGACCAGTCGGCCTCCAGGCTCGAGACAAGCGCCGGCAATCGCTCGAGCCAGTCCTCGGCGCCGGCCGCGCGGGCTTTGTTTCGCACAACCGCCGGCACGTCGATCATTGCCTCAGTCTCACATCTTCAACCCGGAGCCACCCCGATTACCCCTGCCGCCGTCGACGGGCAGGCCAGATCGCTTCGCAGGGCACCGGACCGGTGCATCAGCGATAGGCCCTCCCTCAGGCCCCACCGCCCCGCGATCTAGGGCACCCCGAACGAGCGAGCAGAACGTCGCCAACGACAACTCCCGAGCTGGACATCAGCGACACGAAGGAATGACGCAGCTCCCGTGGCGTCCAGTGCTCTCCCAGCCCGGCGGCCACACAGACTCTCCTGAACTCCCGCCGGACGTTAGCCGCGTCCCCCAGGGCACTGCCGTCCGCGTGCAGAAGACAAGATCCTTATCGCTCCACTCCGCTCCGGCGGCGAGCCGGTCCCCGGCTTGCCGATCCTTGTGGGCCCGGAGCGCATCGACCGCCATCTCGGGGAGGCCTAGCGTTCTCCGCGACTTCTCCGTCTTCGTGTCCCCGTGAGCCCGGGCCGAACGCCACGCAGCTGCGCGGGCCGACGCGGGCGGGTCGCCGTCCGGGGCGCAGAAGTCAACATGCTCCCAGCGCAGTGCCCGGGCCTCCTCGGTGCGGATGCCGGTCGCGAGACATAGGGCGACGTACGCGTGCATCCTGGTGCTCTCGGCGGCTGCCAGCAGCGCCGATGCCTGTTCCAGGGTGAGGCTCTTGCTCGGCCGTCCGGCCTGGCCTTTCGGCGTATCGACGAGTACAGCGACGTTGCGTCCCACGAGGTCCCGGGCCTCTGCATGCCGGGCCTGCCGCGCCGCTGCCGTCGCCGGTGACGTCGAACCGGACGTACCCGGCGCCGAGTCCGTCGGAGGCGGGCTGTCCGGCTGCTGCGTCGCGGGCCGCCAACAGCCTTCAGCGCCTCCTCCTGCCAGACCCCTGAACCCCTGTTCCCCGCCCATCCGCACTTCCCCAGGGAAGGGACGGGGTACCACGGTCGCGTCGACCTGCCCGACGGTGTCACCTGTGACAATGTGCCGAACGGGCTCGGTCATCTCAACCCTCGTGGGCTAGAGCACACGTTCGTCCGCGCCGGCGCGCTCAGGCCATGCTCAGGTGCCTAGCTGATCTGTCCCGCCCTGACAGTGGGCTGACGGACATGGCTCCGTCCCGTTACATATTGGTGAGATGATTGCACCGCCACTCATAGCAGGCCGACCCCGATTGGCCCCGGCGACTTGGAGTGGCAATTACCGAACAGAATAGCCATTCCCAGGGCAGCGGAAAAGCATTAGAAGCCTGTTCGCTCAATAACGTAAATAGCCAGGCCGACTGCTGCCAGTCCGTTCTGGCCGACCCTCGGCCTATCGTTCGTTAGCCACAACAACGGCAACGAAAATATCCGCCGGGAAAATCAGCATTGACATGTGACCCGTGGCAGTTCACGATTTGCCCAGGTGGGTTTATGAATGCCATGGGTCGTGCTGCCGGTACGGTGTCGGCCGCTATCACGGTGGAGCCCGACACGGGTCTGTTGCTGCCGGGACCGTTCATCGGGGCGTGCGTCGCGGAAGCGGAGATCTCAACCCCGCCTGCCACCACGCCGACCCCGCCGACCCCGCCGCCCACACCGACTCCGCCGCGCACGCCACCTCCAACACAGACGCCACCGCTGACCGGGACGCCGCCGCCGACGCCGACTCCGACCGGGACGCCGCCGCCGACGCCGACTCCGACCGGGACGCCGACGCCGACTCCGACCGGGACGCCGCCGCCGACCCCTGCCCCATGCAGGCCGCCGACGGCGCCGCCGTATCCCCCGTACCCGCCGTATCCCCCGTACCCGCCCTACCCGGCCGGCTCAGGGCATCCGCCCTACCCGCCCTACCCGCCCTATCCCCCATACCCGCCGTATCCCGTCGGCTCAGCCCACCCGCCCTATCCTCCGTACCCGCCCTATCCTCCATATCCCCCGCGGCGGTGATCGCGCATGGCACCCAAACGGCTGAACCTAGCCATCGTGCGGCCTGATGACCTCCTGGTGCTCTCGGTACAGGCGGTCAACCTCAAGCTGGACACCTCCCAGGGTCGGCCTCGGCTGGTCCGGGACAGCCCGGCCGAGGCGGCGTACCTGGCCTTCGGCTTTCCGCCGCAATCCGTGGCGGAGCAGGCGTTCTTCGAGACGGCCGCGGTGCCGCAGCCGGGTTTCAACCCGCCGCCGTCCACGCCGCCGCTACCGCCGCCGCCGGCACTCCCGGGGGGCCCGGACCCGCTGCTGCCGCCGGGCGGCGTGTCGGCGCTGGTGGCCGGCGGGAGCCGGCTGGTCTTCCGGCTGCCGTCCGCGGTGACCGCGATCGAGTACTCGATCGCGGGCCTGCTCGACTGGTCGCGGCTGGAGCTGGCGCTCCCCGCGGCCGCCGAGGTGCTGCCCGGGGCGGCCGGGCCGCCGTCCGGGGGGGCACCGCCGATCGCGGCACCGGGCGACCTCGAGACCTCGCTGGAGCTGCCGTACCGGCTGATGATGTCGCCGAACGTCATGCCGGGCGGGGTGCGGCCCAGCTGGCAGCACGCGGCGGCGCCGGTGCTGCATGCGGGACGCGCCGAGCTGTGGCACACCCGGCTCGGCCGGCTGCGGCGCGCAGGCGACCAGGATCAGTTCACTGAGGCGGGCGCGGCCACGCCAGTGCCACTGCGCGCCGTCTGGTCGCCGGACTTTGTGGCGAACGGCCCGCTGCCTCCGCCGGACACCACCTTCCGGGTCGCCATGTCGGCGAGTGACCGCGACCAGATCGTCATCCTCACCTCGGGGTTCAGCGGCTACACGCTCACCGATGCCACCGGGGCAAGGCCCTACGTGCCGGTGCCCGTGGACGCCAGCCGGGTGTTCCTGTCCGCGCTGGGCGGCTGGCTGACGTCGCGGGGGGCCTGGCCGTTCCCGGTCAGCTACGTGTTCCAGGGCATCCCGCCCCTGACCGAGGGGCCCGGGCCTGCCGCGGTGCGGACGCCGATGGTGCCGCTGGACCTGATCGAGTGGGACCACCTGGCCACCCAGGGCCGGGACCACTACGTGCGGATCGTCTACGAAGGCTTTCTCTACCCGTTCGGGCACCGGGCCTCGCTGGTCAAGGTGACCGAGCGGAAGGTGCTGGCGCCCAAGGGGGACGCCGGGAACCCGGCCGACTCGCCAGTGGCGTACCTGCGCCAGCGCATGTACGTCGTGGTACGCGAGCAGGACAAGAGCTACCTGAGCGCGCCCTACCAGCATCAGGGCCGGGAGATGCCGCTCGGCTCGCTGATCCGGATCACCACCCGGGTCACGCCGGAGATCGACGCGCCGCCGCAGGACGCCAATTCGTTTTGGATCAACGTCGGCGGTCACCCCTTCCAGTTCCACGTCACCGGCCATGACCTGGCCGGCCAGCAGGTCAACTTCCTGGCCCCGCTGATCTTCGTGAGCCTGCGCGAGACCGACCTGGCCACCGTGTCGGCCGAGTACGTCGCGGACGCCGCGACGCGACGTTGCGCCGCCCGGGGGCAGAAGGTCGCCTACGCCGACCCGGCGGCCGGCGACACGGTGCTGAAGACCGGCGCGCTCTACTTCACGACGCAGCTCACCGGCGAGCAGGCGCCGTTCCCGGTGGCCCCGTTCCTGCCGGTGCTGGACAACGCCGAGGTCACCATCCCGTCACTGGCCGAGATCCTCGGCACGCAGACCGCGGTCCTCATCGGGCTCTACCCGCCCTACCTCGCGTCCGGGCTCGACCCGAACGCCGGGGTCTTCGCCGAGATCGAGGGCAGCCAGCCGGAGGTCGGCTTCAGCGCGGACCGTTCGGGCGGGTTCGCGCAGCCGAACCTCGTCCTCACCGCCCTGTCGGCCCGCAAGGGCCTGGTGTCCGGCCCGGCTTCGGACGCTGCCCAGGGTAAAATCAATCCGGCCGCCTACTTCGGCGCATCGGACGCGAAGCTCTTCGGCACGGTCCCGCTCAGCGACCTCATCCCGGTGGACACGCTGACCCACCTGGCCAGCGCAGCGCAGAACGCCCCCACGATCCGCACCCAGGCCAAGCCGAACGCGAAGCACCCGAAGGAACTGGTCACCGTCCTGACTTGGCAGCCCCAGCTGCAGGACTTCGACGGGCAGTCGCTCGCCACGCCGATACCGGTGAAAATCGGCTTCAACGCGGGCGGCACATCGGCGCTCAAGCTCCAGGTGACCATCCAGAACGACCTCAGCGGGCATCCCCCCAGCTCGGAGGCGACCGGCGAGCTGACCCACTTCAAGCTGCAGCTGTTCGGGGTCATCGACATCACGATCGCGTCGATCAAGTTCACCTCGAAGAACGGCGCGAAGTCACTGGTCACGCTGGACCTGGATACCACGAACCCGATCGCCTTCGACGGGCCGCTGCAGTTCGTGCAGACTCTGGCCAGCATCCTGCCGCCGGGCCTGTTCGGTGGCAGTGGCCCGTCCATCAAGCCCACCAAGACCGAGCTGAAGGTCAGCTACACGCTCGGCCTGCCGCCGGTGACGGCTGGTGTCTTCTCGCTCCAGCACATCGCCATCCTGGCCGGGCTCGACCTGCCCTACGTCGACGGCAAGCCCGCCGTGGAGTTCGGCTTCGCGTCCCGGAGCAGGCCGTTCCTGCTCACCGTCGAGATCTTCGGCGGCGGCGGCTTCATCCACGTCATCGTCGGCGCGGACGGGGTGCAGATGGTGGAGGGCGCCCTGGAGTTCGGCGGCAACTACGCGTTCGACATCGGAGTGGCGAGCGGTGGCGTGCACGCCATGGCAGGGATCTACTTCCAGCTGAAGGGGACCAGCTCGACCCTGACCGGCTTCATCGACATCGGCGGCGAGGTGTCGGTCCTCGGCATTATCTCTATCTCCCTCGACCTCAACATCAGCCTGAGCTGGCAGCACTCGGACAAGGGCAACGTGATCCAGGGCCGCGCCACGCTAACGGTGTCGGTGCACGTGCTGTTCTTCAGCGCGTCGGTCGAGCTGTCGGTCGAGCGCAGCTTCAGCGCCGGCGGAGGGGACCCAGACGTGGGGCAGCTCATGACGGCGCACCAGTGGTCCGAGTACGCCGGGGCGTTCGCGTGATCTGGGTGAACCGGGTACAGAGGAGCCGATGCTGATGGCAGATCAGGCGGTGGCCCTGTCGGCCGTGGCGCTGCCCGCCGGGGTCGCTCCGGCGGGACGGCTGCGTGTCAACGTCTACCTGTCGCCGCGCCTGTCCGGCGCGGCCACGCTGGCCGGGTTCCCCGACTGGCTGGACTGGCCCGGGCTCATCCAGCGCCACGGCCTCTCGGTCAGCCTGCGGTGCGGCGCGAACACGGCGACCTTGCCGGTGGCCGCTGGCCCGCTGCGGCCGGACATCTGGCGGGCGATCTTCACGCCGGAGACGATCGTCCAGCCTTATCCCCGGCCGCAGTACAGCCAACGGCTGCTGGTGTCTTACCCGGCGCAGGACGCGCATGCCTTCGTCACGTTCGCCTACCCGCGCGCGGCGACGGCCGGGCTGAGGGGCGACGACGGGCTGCTGACCCGGCTGCTTGAGGAGCTGACGTTCCGTGACGGTACCGAATCCACCCTGGACGCCGAGCTCAGCGACCTCCGGGTGGCGATGTGGTTCCAGCAGCAGGGCGTGGACGCCGGCCCGGAACTGGCCCCGGCGGCGCCGGGGATCGCTGGGGGCTCGCCCGCCAACGTCCGGGACACGGCGCTGCGGTTCGCGCTCTACCACAACATGCAGGATGCACGGAACCGCGCGCCGTTGCCCAGCTCCCCCGCTGACTTCGCCAAGGTGCTCGATT
Organism: uncultured Actinomycetes bacterium; assembly: GCA_963722275.1. Classification (GTDB taxonomy): domain Bacteria; phylum Actinomycetota; class Actinomycetes; order Streptosporangiales; family Streptosporangiaceae; genus Palsa-504. The sequence goes on from CAVRMX010000012.1 coordinate 39,422, forward strand.
TTCACCAGGCGCTCGGCGCGCTGGCCGCACATCCGTCGCTGCTGCCCGCGCTGGGCCTGGTCCTGCCGGTCGAGCTGCCGGCCGGGCTGTGCCCGCCGTCGCCCGCGTCAGGCAGCTACCTCACGCTGACCGTGACCGCCGTCGCGCTGGGCTGGTCCGCCTCGGATCCCCCGGCGCTGGGCCAGGTGCCGACGGCATTCGTGCGCGGGGGCAACGTCTTCGCGGCGGCGCCGGCCGCCGATCCGGCCGCGGTGGAGCAGGGCAACCTGGCCCAGGGTGACGTCGTTGACGGCTTCCTCGCCCTGGACCCGCAGTTTTTCGGGCTGGTAGGCGTCGACGTCGACGGGGCACTGCTCAAGACGATGGGCCTGGCCGACAGCATCGACTACGCCAGCGTGACCAAGACGGCCATCGACCTGGTCCTCCCCTCGCTGCGCTCGGGGGGGATCTCGCTGATCGCCTCCCATCGGGGTGACCAGCTACTCCAAGCCATCCGGGACAATGAGTCGTTCGAGGCGGTGCTGGAGGGCGGTACCGCGCCGCGCGCGCTCAACACGCGCGACCTGGTCCGCGGGTACCGGCTGGACATCTGGTCGGCGCGCTCGGGCCAGTGGCGGTCATTGCACCGGCGGGACGGCACGTACCGGTTCGGCGAGCACGGCACGGTCTCGCTGGCGGTGGCCGACGAGGAAGGCTTCACCCAGCTGGCGGTCATGCAGCCGGCCGACGACCCGACGCGGCCGGAGGACACCATCGCGGCCGCGGCCGGCGTGCCGCAGCCGGGTACCGACCTCTACGTCAACGAGCGGGTCGCGCGGTGGAACGGCTGGAGCCTGTCCGCCCCGCGACCAGGCCTGCCGCTGAACCGCAGCGCCGACCCCGCGGTGGCCGCCGACCCCGACCCGCAGGCGGGCGAGCCGGTCACGCCGTTCAAGATGACCACCGAGTTCGCCGCGCATCCCGGCTCGCTGCCGCAGCTGCGGTTCGGTGATCAGTACCGGCTGCGGGTGCGGCCGGTGGACCTGGCCGGCCACAGCGCCGGACCGGACGCGCAGGCAGGTGACCAGTTCACCGCGCCCGCGGCCGGGGGCACGCTGCCGCATCTGCGCTATGAGCCGGTGAACGCCCCGGTGCTGGTGGAACGGGTCCTCCCGGGGCGGGGCGGCTCCCACGCCCAGCTGGTGATCCGCAGCTTCAACAGCGACCCGTCGCTCGACGCCGCGCCCTCGGCGCAGGCCGACGAACGGCACGTCGCGCCGCCCCGGGCCGCCGTGCAGCTCGTCGAGCAGCACGGGATGCTGGATGACGCCAGCGGTCGGCTGCGGGGGGACGCGGCCATCTACGCCGAGATCGTCAGCCGGGATCGCGGCCAGTTCGCCACGGTAGGCGACACGCCGCTGGAACCGGACGCACAGCTCGCCGTGCCATACTTCCCCGACCCGCTGGCCCGCGGCGCCGCCCTGGCTGGCCTGCCGCATGCCCCGGACGGCACCGAGTCGGTGATCAGCGGCGGCACGCTGTCCTACCAGGCACCGCCGGACGTCGTGCCCCTGGCCGAGTCGGTCACCCACATCAGCTTCGGGGTCAGCTGGCCGGACCGCCAGCCGTTCCGGATCCGGCTGGCCGACGGGACCGGCGTGCCGTCCTGGGATGACGCGCGGCGCGTGCTCACCATCTGGCTGGCCAAGGCGGAGACCGCGACGGTACCGCTCAGCAGCTACGTCAACCCGCCGGACCTGGAGCTGCTCGGGGTCTGGAACTGGATCCGGGAGCTGTACGAGCAGAGCCAGGCCGCTGCCCTCGAGCAGGGCACGGCTGGCCCCGCGCTGGTCGACCTGACCGACGAGCTCGCCTTGCTGACGCGCCTGGTCCTCGACGGCGGCCACGAGATGATCACGCCGCAGCTCAGCGTGTCACTGGTGCACGCGGTGCAGCAGCCGCTCGGTCGGCCCGAGTGGATCCGGCTGCCCGTCGTGCACCATCCCGACGCGCCGGTGGCGGTCCCGTCGGTCGAGAACAAATTCTGGAAGGTCACCGCCTGGCGGTACGCGGGCTCGCACACCGTTGTCCTGCTTGGCGCGCTGCGGATCCACGGCGCGAGCACGGCCGAGATCGACCTCGAGGCCAGTTGGACCGAATGGCTGGACGACCCGGCGCAGCCGGGGCCGACGCGTACGCCCGCGGCCGGGGCGGTAGACCGGATCCATCTCGGATCGCTGGAGGGCGGCGTCATCGCCGCTGACGGGTCGGCGAGCCGGATGGTGGCGGTCTACCTCCCCGAGGTGGACACGCTCTGGTTCGCCGCGCCCTTCGACCAGCTGGCCGGCGCGTCGCCGCCCAACACGGACGTGGCGGCGCCGGTGCACCGCCTGGGAGACACCAGGCACCGCTGCGTGAACTACCGGGCCGTGGCGAGCTCGCGGTTCCAGGAGTACTTCGACCCGGCCGGGCTGGTGTTCACCCGGACCGGCGACCCGTTCCTGGTCGACGTGCCGAGCTCGGCGCGGCCGCTCGCGCCGGACATCCTGTACGTGGTTCCGACGTTCGGCTGGGAGCGGCAGGAGACGACCAACCTGAAGACGGAGGTCAGGTTCGGCCACGGGCTGCGGGTCTACCTAAACCGGCCCTGGTATTCCTCGGGCGAGGGCGAACTGCTCGGCGTCGTGCTGTGGCCGCAGGCCGTGCCGCCGCCCAGCGACGAGCAGCGCGAGGCCAGCAAGGAGCTCATCACTCAGTGGGGGCTCGATCCGCTATGGGAAGCGGGCTCGGCCAGCCCCGTGCCTACCACCGGTGACCTGGCGGCGACGGCGAGAACCGCCTCCGGGCTGACCATCCAGGAGTCGGCGCTGCTGGTCGACGTAGCCGGCTACGACGTGGGCTATGACGCCGACCGCAGGCTGTGGTACTGCGACATCGTGTTCGGCGGCGTGCCCGCGTACACGCCGTTCGTCCGCCTCGCACTGGCGCGCTATCAGCCGAGCTCGATCGCCGGCGTGGAGCTGTCGCACGTCGTGCTGGCGGATTTCGCGCAGCTGGCGCCGGACCGGTCGGCGTCACTCGCGCTCGATCCCGCCAGCGCCAGCCGGGCCCGGCTGGTAGTGGGCGGCCTGGCCCCGCAAGGCCCGGCCCGGGCCACCGTGACGGTGACCGTGGAAGCGCGCGTCAGCGAGATCGGCACGGATCTCGGCTGGGCGCCCGCGCCGCCGCACACCGTCTCGGTCACCGAGGACACCCCCGCGCCCAGCCAGCCCGAATCCGTCTTGTGGTCCGGCACGATCAGCTTTGCCGCGGCGCCGCGGCCCGGGGAATTCCGGGTCGTGGTGCATGAGTTCGAGATGACCGGAGCTGTCCCGGGCACCGCCCCGGGCAGCCGACTGGTCTATGCCACCATCTTGCCCTTCGACTTCCGGTGAGCACAGGAGCTACGACATGAGTACCCAGCCCGAAGACCCCGAATCCGAGCCGCAGCCCCCGTATCCGCCGAACCCGCCGTACCCGCCGCCCCCTGCAGCGGCCGCCTACCCGCCCTACCCCCCGTATCCGCCTTACCCGCCGTATCCGCCGGGGGGAGGACACGGGACCAACCCGCCGCTGCCGCCGTACCCGCCGAACCCGCCGTACCCGCCGCAGGCGGGGCCGTGCCCGCCGCCGCCGTGCCCGACGATGCCGCCTTGTACTCCGACCCCGCCTCCCACGGCGACTCCCACGCCGCCGCCCACGACCCCGCCGCCGACCACCCCGCCGCACACCCAGACCAGCACCCACACCGTGCCGCCCACGACCCCGCCGCACACCCAGACCAGCACCCACACCGTGCCGCCCACGACCCCGCCGCACACCCAGACCAGCACCCACACCGTGCCGCCCACGACCCCGCCGCACACCCAGACCAGCACCCACACCGTGCCGCCCACGACCCCGCCGCACACCCAGACCAGCACCCACACCGTGCCGCCCACGACCCCGCCGCACACCCAGACCAGCACCCACACCCCGCCGCCCACCACGCCGCCCGCGACGACCCCGCCGGTCACAACCCCGCCAGTGACCACCCCGCCGGTCACGACCCCGCCGGTCACGACCCCGCCGGTGACCACCCCGCCGGTGACCACCCCGCCGGTCACGACCCCGCCACCGCCGACGCCGCCGCCGCCGACCCCGGCTCCCAACCCGGCGGCCATGGTGGACCCGCCCTCGACGTTGCCGCTGTCCGGCCGACTGGGATGGCAGAGCCCTCGATGACTCCGGACTGGCCAGCGGACGGCTCGTTCTTCGTGTCGATTGCCGCCTACCGCGATCCGGACCTGCTGCGGACCGTGGCTGACTGCCTGGCCAAGGCCCGTCACCCGGAGCGGGTGCGGTTCGGCATCTGCTGCCAGTACGGCCTGGAACTGACCGAGTCGGAGCAGCTGGCCGGCCCGCAATTCGCCGTGGACTACGTGGACGCCCGGCTAAGCCGGGGTGCCTGCTGGGCTCGTGCCGAGATCATGAAGCTCTACCGGGGCGAGGACTGGTATCTCCAGCTGGACTCGCATCACCGCTTCACCCAGGACTGGGACGACAAGCTGGTCGAGCAGGCTGCGCTGACCGGCAGCCCGCGCCCGGTCCTCACCACCTACGTCGCCGGGTTCACGCCGGGCCGGGAGGCCGAGGCGACGGAGGAGGTGACCACGATGGAGTTCGACTGCTTCACCGAGCACGGGGTCCTCCTGCCCAAACCGGCCGTCGCCCCGGGACCAGTAGTCAGCCCGATACGGGCGCGATTCCTCTCGGCTCACTTCCTGTTCGCCCCGGGCGGCTTCGTGCACGACGTTCCCTACGACCCCGAGCTCTATTTCCTGGGCGAGGAGATAACCCTGGCCGTACGCGCGTTCACGCACGGCTATGACCTGTTCCATCCGGCCCGGCACATCGTCTGGCACGAGTACACCCGGGCCGGGCGGGCCAAGCACTGGGACGACCACACGCATGAAACCGGCTCGCCGGTCGCATGGTGGGAACGGGACGCGCCGAGCCTGGCCAAGGCGGCCCGGTTCCTGACCGAGCCATGGCAGGGCCGGGACGGCGCGGGCAACGTGCGGAGCGTGGCGGACTACGAGGCCTACGCCGGCGTCAGCTTCCGGCAACGCCGGGTGCAGGAGTACACCCGGCTGAACCGGGAGCCGCCGAACCCGCCCGCCGACGAGCACTGGCCCGAACGCGTCCGCGACCACCGGATCCAGATACGGGTCGAGCGGAGCCAGCTGCCCAGTGCCGCGTTCGACGATCCGTCCTTCTGGTACGTCGGCGTGCACGACCGCACAGGCCAGGAACTCTACCGGCAGGACGCCCAGACGGCTGAGCTGGCCGAGCGGATGGCCGGCGACGCGGATCCGGTGACGCTGGAGCGCGCCTTCAGCACCGAGCAGAAACCGGCGACCTGGACCGTGATGCCGCACAGCGTCTCGCAGGGCTGGCTGCCGACGGTGACCGGGCCGGTCGAGTGCGAGCCGCGGATCTTCATCTCGATCGCCGCCTACCGTGACCCCGACCTGGTCGCCACGATCTCGGACTGCCTGGCCAAGGCGAGCAAGCCGGACCGGCTGCGGTTCGTCATCTGCTGGCAGCACGGGCCGGACGAACAGCTGCCCGAGTGGCTGCGCCCGCCGCAGTTCGAGGTCATCGACGTGGACTGGCGGGACAGCCGCGGCGGCTGCTGGGCGCGGGCCGCCATCATGAAGCGATGGCGGGGCGAGGAGTGGTTCCTGCAGATCGACTCGCACCACCGGTTCGCGCCGGGCTGGGATACCACCCTGGAGGATCAGGCGGCCCGCACCGGCAGCCCCCGGCCGGTGCTGTCCGCCCCGGCCCCCGCGTTCACCATCGGCGAGAACCCGCCGCAGGCGATGCCGTTGCGGGCCGACTTCATCGGCTTCCGGGGCAACGGTATCCCCAACATCAGGACCGGCATCCTGCAGCCGGACCCTCAGGCCCCGGTACGAGCCCGGTCGATCTGCGGTCACCAACTGTTCGCCCTGGGTAGCTTCGCCCGCGACGTGCCCTACGACCCGGATATGTACTTCTCGTGGGAGGAGACCACTATGGCCGTGCGCGCGTTCACGCACGGCTACGACCTGTTCCACCCGGCGGCCGTGGTGACCTGGCACGAGTACACCAGGGCCTACCGGGTCAAGCACTGGGACGATCACACCGGCCAGCAGGACGACAGCGTGCCCTGGCACCAGCTGCACCAGCAGGCCATCGCCAAGGTGGCGGCCTTCTTTGCCGACCCCGCGGTGGGGCCGTTTGGCCTGGGCCATGAGCGGACGTTCGCCGACTACGAGGCCTACGCCGGGGTGAGCTTCCGGCACCGCCGGGTACAGGACTACACCCGGCAGAGCAAGGAGCCGCCGAACCCGCCGGCCGACCCAGGCTGGCCGGAACGGATCAGGGATCACCATGTCGAGATCACCGTGGACGTCCCGGCCCTGCCGGAAGCCGCAACGAAAGACCCACTCGTTTGGTATATCGGGGTGCATGACCGGGACGGCCGGGAACTCTACCGGCAGGACGCCAGCGGGCGCGACCTGGGGCTCCTGCTCGCCGACGATCCCGGGACGGTCAGGTTCGTCCGGGAGTTCACGTCGGACGCGGAGCCCGCGACCTGGACCGTGATGCCGTTGAGCGCGTCGGCCGGGTGGCTGGCCCCGGTCACCAGGGAAATCCTCGCTGATGACTTACCTGCACGGTCATCAGGTCGAAGTCGTCGTCATCAACTGGAAGCGCCCGGACAACGTCGCGCAGATCGTCCGGGCGCTGAAGAGGCAGACCGTGCCGTGCACAGTCACCGTGTGCGACTGCCATGACGCGGCGGAGTTCGCCATGCCGAGCGCGGCGCTGCCGTACATCGACCGGATCTACCGGTGGCGGCACAATCTCGGCGCCTACAGCCGGTATGTGCCGCTGGGCGCCTACGACCACAGGTACACGTTCTTCCTCGACGACGACATGCTGCCGGGGACGCGCTGCGTCGAGCATTTCTGGCAGCACGCCGAACAGCTCGGCGTGTTCGGCGCGCTGGGCCAGCAAGGGCGCATCGCGGACGCCGACGGCGGGTACCGGCCGCAGGACATACCTCGAGGACCGGGCTTCACCGAGGTAGACATCCTGGTCCGGGCATTCTTCGTGCCCACCGAGAGACTGATCTACGTGCCGCAGATCCGCGCGATGCTCGGGGAATCCAGCGACCCCGAGGACGACATCCTGCTGGCGCTGGGCCTGGCCATGCAGGCCGGGCTGGCCTGCTACCTCACGCCTGCCGACCCCGACTGGGAGACGCTGGCCAACCGGCACGAGCTGGCCAGCCCGCATGCTCGCTACACCCGGCCGGATCACCTGTCGGCCCGGTCCCGCCTGCTGCGCAGCGCGGTCGGGCTAGGCTGGCAGCCCATCCGCGCCCGGGCGCTGCCCGTGCCGGGGGGCAGCGAGGCTCCCCAGGGCGAGCGGGGGGTGCTCTACCTGGCGATGGGCGACGACTACCGGCAGCTGGCTCTAGCCAGCATCGCCAGCCTGCGGCGCTACGGCTACGACGGGCCGGTCCGCGTGGTGACCGACCAGTCTGGCTGGCTGCCGCCCGAACTGCGCTGCGAGCTCGTCGTCCCCGGCCCGGACGGCCTCGCCGCCCGGCACTACAAGACCCAGCTGGTCAGCTTCGCTTATGACCTCACCCTGTTCCTGGATGCCGACGCGATTCCGCTGGACGACATCGGCGGCATCTGGGGGCTGCTGGCGGACGCCGACATAGCCATGTCGGCCGACGCGCACCGGAGCGTCGCCGACGCGATCACCATGAACCGGCGCCGGGACTGGTGGAAAGACGAATGGGGGGACGAATACCAGCTGATGATGCGCCTCGGCCTGGCCAGCCGTCCGTATTTCAACAGCGGCCTCATTCTCTTCCGGCCGACCGCCGCGACGGCGAGGCTGTTCCGCGCATGGCACGAGGAATGGCAGCGCTACGGGAAAAAGGACCAGATGGCGTTGGTGCGTGCCGTGGCGATGACGGCCGCGAAGGTCCGGCCCCTGCCGGTGGCGTGGAACTGCGAGGCGCGGCATTTCGCCTCGATCCGGGACGCGCAGAATGCCGGGGTTAAGGTCCTGCACTTCCTGTCCGCCAACCGGAAGCTCATGACGCCGCGCCTGCTGTCAGCGCTCACCGACCAGATCCGGTATCCAGCAGGCGGGCTGTGGGAATCGTGGGATTTGGGCAGCCAAGGCCAGCGATTCGGCGCGGCTGCCCGCGGGGCGACACCAGGGGGCAGCTTCGCGGCGTGGAGCGCCTCGGGGTCGGGAGAGCATCTCGAGGTCGTCGTGCCCAGTCCGCTGGCGGGCGTGCACCACTACTGGCGTGACCGGGACGCGCCGCTGCAGTCCTGGAATGGCCCGGTCGCGTGCGGGCAGAGCGTCGGGCAGGTGGATGCGGTTAGCCTGGTTCAGTGCGGCCGCGACGCCCTTGACATGGTGGTGCGGGCGGGCGACAAGCTCGCGCACTTCTGGCGGGAGCGGGCGCCGTCAGGTCCCTGGCACGGACCGGGCTGGGTCGCGGACGGCCTGGCCGGCAACCCGAGCCTGGTCCTAGGCTCCGGCCGCGGGCCAGATCGCCTCGACCTGGTCGTCCCATGCTCGGCCGGCGGGGTTGCCCATCTGCGCGGAAACCACGAACAAGCCGGCGCGCGGTGGACCGAACCCGACGTGTTCGCCTGCGAGCTGGGCCGGGTGGACGCCGTAGCCCTCATGCCGAGCACGTTCGGCGGGAAAGACCGCCTGGACGTGATAATCCGGGCGGGCAGCGACCTGGCGCACTACTGGCGGCCTGCCGGGGCCGATGAGCGCTGGCGCGGGCCTGACGTGTTCTTCTCGGGCGCGACCGGCATCCCGAGCGTGGTGCAGAACGGCTACGGCCGGACGGGAGGCTTCGAGCTGCTGACCCCCTGGCGCGAGGGCGGCATGGCCCACCTCTGGCGCGACAACGACGCCGCGGGCCGGCCGTGGCAGCTCAGCGCATACATAGATCGCGGCGGACCGCTCGTCCAGGCAGTCTGCCTGCTGCCGGGGAACGCCGACGGTAACCGGCCGGGTGACCTGGTGGCCGTGGCCCGTCTCACCGGGGAGACCCGATGGTACTGGCGGCAGGACCGGCTGCGCTGCCAGTGGCTTTCGGTGTCACTGTGGTGAGCACGTATCAGCGAGACGGTTCACGGCCAGGGCACTGCCGCTGCCGAGCGGGTCGGTCACGTAGTTCGGCGAGGGTAACGGGGCAGAACGTGATCCCGCAGGCGTAGAACGAGAGGCACCGGCGCCCGGCCCCGGTCACCAGCCGGTTCGCGACCTGCACGATGCGGCGCCCGGCGTGCAGCTTCTCCCGGTTGCGGGGAGTCGACCACCACGTGTCCTCCGGAGCGGCCATTTGCCACAACACGGTGAGCGCCTGGACCATGGCATCACGGCCCGCCGCATGCACCAGCGAGTTGCCGATGCAGTGCATGACGCCGATCCGTTCGGCCACGGTGGCGAGAAGATCAGCCGAGATGCTGTGTCGCACCGGGACCGCCAGCTGCTCGGTCAGCCAGCCCTGTGTCGGTCCCACAGCCGTCGTAATCAGTGCGTTTTCCGACATGGGGCCACCGCGCAGGACGGGCACGGCCGACCCGGCGGCGGCCTGCCACGCCACGCCACGAGGCGGCGCCCGGCACTTCGGCCTGCAGCAGGTTGCTATTAGCCAGCATGGGGCGCTGTCGGCGGCGCAGGCGAACTGCGCGGCGGAGGCGGGCTCGGCGGCGGAGACGGGGTCGACGCTGGAGACGGGGTAGGCGGCGACGAGGTTCGCAGCGAGGACGAGGCTTGCGGAGACGGGGTCGGCGGCGGAGGGGAAGTCGGCGGCGTAGACGAGATCTGCGGCGGAGGTGTGGTCGGTGGGCCGGCAGCGGGCTGCGGCGCGGCCAGCTCGGCTCTCAGGAGCAGCTGGTAGGCGCGCGGGGCGGAAAGCCCTGCGACCGCGCCGATAGCGGCGACACCGAACATATTGACCGCCGAAGCGCCTGACGAGGCGGCTAGCAGCCCGCCTCGAATAACCACGTAAAGCAGCGCGCCGAGAATAGCGCCCAGGGCAGGCTGAGGGAAGTACCAGCCCACCCGGTACCCGCGGAAGTCCGGTTTCCTGCCCCCGATCGACCCAGTGAACACATAAAGACAGTGCGCGGTGGCCCCGAGGGCGCCGAACGCCAGCGCGAATAGGAACATGCCGAGGTCCAGCGATCCCGTGACGTGACCGCCCAAGACAGGTATGGCCGCCTGCACGGGGCCGCCGGGAGCGGCTGTCACAATCGGAGTGCTTGGTGGGATGGTCGACGATCCGGATGCCGACGCGGCGCCCGAAGACGAGGTCGATCCCGTCGCGGTTGAAGCCGGCCCCGTGGCGGTCGATCCCGTCGCGGTTGAAGCCGGCCCCGTGGCGGTCGAAGAAGGGGAAGGCGACGGTGCCGGGGAAGCGCTTGGCGTGGGGGTGGTGATGGTGGTGGTCGTGCCTGCGGCGTTGGCTTGCAGGGTCTCCAAGGTTGACCAGGAGCCGACGATCTGCCAAATAGCCAAAGATAGCCAGATCGCAGTCCAGATCGCACAGGCCCAGACCGCAGGGGCTTCAACCTTCCCAGGGTTGCCGTTCCCGGGGCCGCTGTCGGCGCTGTCTTTCCGGACCGCGTTTTGTTGTGCCATCGCCCACCCCTGAGATGATCATGCTCGTGATGCACCTGCGTCATCCCGGCTATGGAATATGATTGCCCATTTAGCAGCCGAACTCCAGTGAGCAATGAATTGTCCGGCTAAGCGCGGCAAACACCCGGATGTACAAAATGCGGAAAAGATCCGGGTTGGCTGCGAATGCGGTCAACGGCACCCTTTCGGCCATGGCGCCCTGCGCGGGCAAGCTCGCCGCAGCCGGTCACCGGCACATCATCGGCGCGGGTGTATCACCCAGACGACTGGGGTACCGCCAGCCGGTCCTGCTCGCCGACCGGAACGGCACGGTGTCGATATGGGAGACCTTCGGCACACGGCTCGGCGACCCGCTGCCGCCCGACCCGGCACACCGCGAGATCACCGGGACCGCCGTGCTGCCGGGAGCGGGCGATGGCATCACCGTAGTGACAGCCGGTCACCAGGGTCATCGGCTGGTACCTCACGTCCACAGAGCAGCGAACGCAGCATCGGCCACTCCACGTCCTCGATCGCTGACCGCCGAGGTGAGCGTCAGGCTCCTGGAAGCACGAGGCCAAATGGCAAGATGTTCCTACGATCGTAGGCGAGATGTAGCATTTACGTATGTCTACGAAGCGACGGCTCTCCGCATCCGTGGACGCCGAGCTAGTGGCGGTGGCGCAGGAAGCTGTAACCGGAGGCCACGCCGAGAGCATAAGCGCCTGGGTCAATGACGCTCTCCGGCTGAAGGCCGATCACGACCGGCGACTGCAGGCACTGGATGACTTCCTGGCCGCCTACGAGGCCGAGCACGGGGAAATCACTGACGATGAGATGCGGGACGCCACCCGTCGGGCACGCGAACGAGCCATCGTGGTAAGAGGCGACCCGGAACGGCGCTCATCCGGACCGACGCAGCATGGCCGGGGAGCCGCCTGATGCTCGTGCTGGACGCAGGAGCATTCGTTGCCGTCGAACGCGGCAGCCGGGACGTCGTGGCACTGATCAAGCGCGAACGTCTCGCCGGACGCTCGCCGGTCACCAGCGGCGGCGTAGTCGCCCAGGTCTGGCGCGGTGGCAGCGGACGGCAGGTCCCCGTGGCCCGGCTCCTGGCCGGCACCGACGTGGCTCCCATCGACGACAGACTGGGACAGCGAGCCGGCATGCTTCTTGCCCGCAGCGGCCAGTCCGATGCCATTGATGCCGCCGTGGTGTGCCTGGCAGCCGACGGCGACGACATCCTCACTTCAGATCCCGGCGACCTGCACGCACTTGCGCAAGCAGCCGAAATTCACGTAGAGCTCGTCCCGGTTTAAACCTAGTGTCCTGAGTCGGGACACTAGGAGGATCCTGTTCACCAACGAGCAAGAGGATCCTGTTCACCAACGAGCAAGGAGCCAGACGGCTCGAATCCGGACAACCGTCAGTGGTCTTGACGCCTGGAAGGCTCCAGCGCGCCAAGCGTCATGGGAGCCAACGTGTTCAGACGCCGCCGGACCCAGGACGACGTAGCTAGAATCTTCTCGCAGGTCGGGGGCTCCGTGTTCGACTCAATCCGACGGTGACAGACACGCGAAAACCACCTTGGACTTCCCTGACACGGAAGAGGTCACTGGTTCGAATCCAGTACGAGCATCGCTGCCGTGCAGATCAAGGCGGCTCCGCTACGCTCCGCCGCAGGCCCGGCGCCAGCGCCCGGGCTCCAGCCTCGGGAGGCCCCGCCCGGGCGCGCGCCGGGCCAGACGAAGCAGGTCGTCACTAGAGCAGGACGCTCAACCGGCTCCAGCACGCATTGCCGGGCTATCGGTGTGCGCGCGTGCGCCGTGGTCAGATGTCGCGGTGAATGACCTCCCGGATGCCCAGCGCGGCCTCCACCTGGCCCTTGATGTCCGCGGGCAGCTGAGCATCATCCAGGGTGTCGTAGTCGTTGAGTTCCTCAACGGGAGGATTGTGACCGGCGATTCCCCAGTAGACAGCGATGCGGCCCCGGCGGGTCTGCGCGACACCGAAGTACGAGCCCTCAGGGCGGTGACCGCCCTCGGGGCGGCGGTGACCGCGGATGGCTGTGCGCGTTTTCTCCGGGTCCGGCGCGAGAATCCACCGGCCCCAGAAAGTCTCGACATGCCTGCGAGCGACACGCCGGCCACCGCCATCGAGGAGGTCGGCGTCGCTGCCGACCTCGACCTCGATCAGCTGGTACGGATCCTCGTCCTCCGGAACCTGGCCAGCTGCTGCCTCGACCTTCCGGCGGGCCACGTTAAACGGCTCGCCCGTATCCGCCATACGTCCCCGGATGCTGTCCTTCTTGTCCTGGTTAGTCACGGCTAGCTTCTTCCCGGCGGCACTGCCCGCGTCTGGCCGCCCAGGTAAGGGAGCGCAGTGACTAATCGAAAACCGCGCGTCGCCCCCGGGAGCGCTTGACCTCAATGCCACCTGCGGCGCGGGCCGGAGGATGGCTCGGTGCGGGCGGGCGCAACCGCCGCGCTCAAGGTAACACCGGGCGGCCTTTACGTCGAGTCATCCATCAGCACGCATGATCTCGGCGGGGAACTGGCGGCTCCGGGTGACCCGATGCGCCACATGCTGGCGCCGGGACTAGGGCCGCGTCCCGGCGCCAGCGAGCCCGGCCACGTCGTGCTGGTGTCACAGCTGATAATGCGGTCGGAGACCGGGCCAACGGCAGGCGGAAAGTGCAAAAGTTATGGCTGGGCTCAGGTCTGGGGATGGCCCCTGAATTGTGACGTGCTTCCCCTCAATATCAAGGGCGCTTCGCGTTTCCTCCGGAAATGACCTTCGGCCACCCTTGAGATTGAGCCTCCGGAAGCACTCTGGCCAGAAACCAAGGGCCAGGCAGCGAGCCTGGCCAGGGTACGGGGCCATCCCCTGCACGGTGCGGGCGGTCACAGGGCAAATTCCTAGGGCAGTTGGGCATCGGCATCGTGTCAGGCCTCAGACGACGGGTAAGAAGCGTGGCTCGCGGCCGGATGCCCCCGAGATCCCCCGAACGGCCATCAACAGCCAATAATCGCCACCAGCAGAAACCTGCGAACATGAAGCTGGCGCAGGCTTTGAACCCGCGAGCAACGCACGGGAACACCCTCGTAATGCGTAGGTCGGCGGGAGCGGGTCGCGGGTTGGCAGCTTGAGTCCCTCGGAGCGCAGCAGGTTGTGGGCGCGGTTGGGGGGTTGGCGTCAGGTTTAACTCGGGGGTTTCCCCCATGGCACGAGCTGGCTCGTGCCTCCCACACTTGGTTCATGCGACTGGACGGCAACGTGATCAAGCAGCCCGACGCCAGGTACTCAATGTGCTGGTGAAACCATGCCGCTGGGCGCAACAGCATTCTGCGCATTACCCAAAGCTCGGGCCGATTCTTTATGTGACAAGTATTCAGTATTTTGCCGTCCAGCTCTTTGTAGCGCTGCAATGGAGGCCGCCTTATAACCTGTCTCGCGATACGATTAGCGATCTGGGGAACACCGCCTGTGGGACCTGGAACGGACGGTACGTTTGCTCGCCGCTCCACAACTTGATGAACGCCTCGTTTGTTGTGCTGGGCATTACTATGGCGTTGGGATCCGTGCTCGTCTCCCGCTATTTCGCAAATGACCGCACCTCAAAAGCGGGCTTCGCCGCGATGACCATATCCGGACTGGGCGTCATAATGGTAGGCTTTTTTCCGGAAAATAGCGTGTCGGCGTTTCACGGCCTAGGCGCAGCTATCCCGTTCGTGCTGGGAAATGCTTCGCTCATTATCCTGGCGCTTTCCCTTAAGATGCCAGCACTTCTGCGCCTGTACTTTTTTCTTTCGGGAGCGATGGCGCTTCTTGGCCTGGTGGCTTACGCCAGCAGTCACGACCTTGGCCTCGGCGAAGGAGGGATTGAACGAGTCGTAGCCTATCCGCAGACAGTCTGTCTTATAGTAATCGGCTTCTACCTGGCAGCACGAAGCTCTGCACGCCAGGGACCGCGCACCATCAGTCCGGGCAGGGCAGCGCGTGGTCACGATGCTAAACGGCACGAGTGACAGCAACGGCGCCATCCAACCCCAGCCACGAACACCCGACAGCATCCATCCACGCTTGGACCTGATCACCCGAACAGGCAGGCCGCTACGCCTGAAAAGACGGTCGAGGATCAGCGCCGTTCCGCCGCGACTGTAGCCAAGAATGTAGCCAAGCCACTGGACGGCGCCCGACACACGTAGACAGCTCTGGAATATCGGCCCAGCCCACAGACCGCAACGGACATCACAAGTCCGGCCTTGTCTTGCCGCAGGGCGTGCAGCCCCGCAGCATCGGGCGGGTGGTCGCGGCCTATACCCTGGCGGTTCTGCTCTTTATCGTCACCCTCGGGGATTGGCTACATCATCTGGAGCCTGGTGGCCTGGGGTAATGGCCAGACGCCCGCGCAGCGGCTGTTCGGCCTGTGCTGCTGGCGCCCGCAGCCGCGAGCGGCCCCGCGAGCCGGGGCCAGATGGCGCTGCGCCAGGCCAGACGTCGGTAGGCGACTACCTCGTAGGCACGGTGGTCCTGCATGACCCGCACGGTGCCCTGCTGACGAAGGCTCCGGAGCCGTGCGCCACACCGTCAAGCACGCCTTGACAATGATCCGGCGGCTGACTTGAGCCCCGATATGAGTAACCAGCCCAGTAAGAACCGCCCTCGACAGCGACATACGTCCATGGACATCGACGGACCATACATCGCAGTTCAGAAACAAGATGCGAAAGCAAGCGCGACCGACAACGTTCCCCGGGCCCGGGTCAGTACTCGTTCTTGATGTTGAAATAGGAACCGCGAATGGTTCCGGCTAGCTTCGACTTCTGCCTCGCGAACTTGAACTGCGAGGCGAGTTCGGCGGGGACCTCCATCCCTTCGGAGAGCTTGAACCCGACCGCCCGCTTCTTGGCGCCGTCGACGGTGTACATCACGTTGATCGACAGACCGCTCTCGTAAAAGACGTAGGCCATCCGGATGTTCTCGACCTGGAAGGCCGAAGCCTCGAGGGGGCGAGACGAGATGACGATGTCGCGTTCTTCCTTGAGAATCCGGTGCACCCAGTCGATGGTTGTCATGGCGTTGCTCGCAGGCTCCACCGTGAAGGCATGGTCGTACTTGTTCTTGAAGTAGCGGGCCTCGTTCGCCCGCAGGCCAGCGAGCGCGGCCGCGACCGGCGACGACTCCAGGCCGACAGCCGAGACGGTGTTGAAATCCACGATGTACGGCAAGATGCCCCCCGAACGCGCCAAGGTATGTCCGTTCTACGCCGGGGCCGAGGCTACCTCAGCCGTGAAGCCTGCGCGCCGCCGAACACGTAGATGTCGGCCACCACGCCGCGCTCCTCCAGCCCCAGTTGGGGCGCCGTACCCAGCACCGCGGCGACGTGCCATGCGGCAGGCTGCGGCTGATCTCGAACGTCCCCTGCGACCGCGGCGGCCGCGGGCTGGCCTTTGAGCACCCGTGTCAGGGCGTCGACCATCGCCTCGGGCCAGGCGGACAGGTCGCCGCCCAGCGAGTCGCACACCGGCCCGACAGGCCCGTTCAACCCTGGCTACCGGCGCTCGGGCGGTGAGCGCCGCGAGCAACTTAAGTGGCTTTATAGCGGTGCGATCGTATTCGTGCTCTCCTTCTTCATTCCGGGACGGGTGGCAAACAACCTCATCGGCCCGTTCGGCGCGGCGGCTCTGCCGGTGTGCATCGGCGTCGCGGTATTGAAGTACAAGCTGTACGCGATCGACCGCATCGTCAGCCGGGTGATCTCCTATACGGTGCTCACTGCCATGCTCGCCGGGGTGTTCGCCGGGCTGGTATTGCTGACTACCCATGTGCTGCCGGGCAACTCCCCGGTTGCGGTAGCGGCCTCTACCCTGGGCGCCGCGGCGCTGTTCAATCCGCTGCGCAAGCGGGTCCAGCGCGCGGTGGACCGCCGGTTCAACCGCGCCCGCTACAACGCAGAGGCAGTCGTAGCTGCCTTCACCGCGCGGCTGCGCGGGACGGTTGACCTTGACGTGGTACAGAGCGACCTGGTGGATGCCGTCCATCACACGATCGAGCCCGCTCACGTCTCGGTCTGGCTCGCGCCAACCGGCCAGCACCAAGCAACTCCACTGCACGCTGCCGCCCGGTACGGTTCCCCCTGATAGCTGGGCCACAGGACATTCGGTGGAAATTTGGGTGCCCTCCCCCGACCCACCGTAGGAGTGTCCATGCCACGGCGCGCGGTGCTTACTGCCACTCGTCTTCGCTGGCCGGCAGATCTGACCAGGAGGTGGCATCCCGGACGGCGGCAAGCAAAGACCAGATCGCCGGCAGGCCGGGGTCGCTGGACGTCATGACAGCGACGGCCTTCCTGCCGAAGACGGTGCCGATCAGCAGGCACTGATAGCCGTAGTTACCGCCGCCGTGACCGAACCGCCGGTGCACGCCCTGACCTGACAGCATCAGGCCCAGCCCCCAGCCCTCGACCTGAGGTGTCACCATCTCCAGAGCGAGCTGCCGGGGAAGGAGCGCCCCGGCGTCTCCTGCGACCGCGGCCTGAATGGCCTGCGCGAACCGCACCAGATCAGCGGGCGTGCACCATAGGCCCGCGGTGGCGTGCTCGGGATGTACCCGCCAGTCCACCGGCTGGCCCTGCAAGTGTGCTGTGGCGGCAGCCGATGGATCGGGCTGGGCGTAGGTCGCCGCCGTCATCTCGGCCGGGCCGAGTACTAGTTCCGCTGCCAGGTTGGCGAAGGGGCGGCCGGTGACATCTTCCAGCAGCTGCTGGAGCAGGACGTACCCGCCGCCGGAGTATTGGTGCATCCGGCCCGGCACACCCTCTCGGCGTACCGGAGATGTGTTCGCGGGCGGCAGGCCGTCCAGGATCTCAGCCAAGCTGGGCAGCGGCTGGCCGCGGTCATAGCCGGGAACACCGTGAACGGTCAGCGCGCCGGTATGACACAGCAGGTGGCGGACCGTCACCGGCAGTTCGCCGACCTCGCCAGGCAGCCGCCAAGAGGTCAAGTACTCGTTGACGTCGGCATCCAAGGACAGCTTGTCCTGGGCCACTAGCCGCAGCGCCACCAGGGCGGCCACCGGCTTACTGATCGACGCGGCCTGAAACAGCGCCCCCGGCTCAACCCCCCAGGCCGACGCCACCTCATCCGAGTCCACTGCCAGGGCAATAGAAGCCGCAGGCACCGCAGCTGGATCCGGGCGGGCGTCGAATGCAGCGGCCAGCCTGGCATGCATGGACACAGGCCCGACGCTAACACGCGCAGCGACGACCAAAGATCCCGGCCCCAGCGGTTGCGGGTCGGGGCAGCTGGCGGCGTGAGCAAAGAGCCGGGTTCGGTGCAGGCACCATGGCCGTTCGGGCTGAATGATCTTGATTTCCGCCTGAGCTCGGAGGGCCATCACTCACCTGGCGCGCTACGAGCCTTCGTTCCGGGTGGACGACAGCTACCGAGCTGTACCAGGCTAAGACGGGCCAGCGCTGGCTGCCTAGCTAGACGAAATGCAGCTCGGCCTGGTCCGGTCCGTGGTCAACGAGATGATCGCAGGTCGGGCAGTACCAGCGGGCCTCGATCGGGGTACCGCACGCGGGGTGCCGGGGTGCTTGCGCCGGGTCGGCGTGCCCGGACCCCCAGTACGCCAGCAGGCGGAGCACCCCCGCGAGTTCCTTGCCCTCGGCGGTCAGCTCGTAGGCGGCCCGGGGCGGCCGCTCCGAGTACGGCCGGGACACGAGCAGCGCTTCCCGTTCGAGCCGCTTGAGGCGCTCGGACAAAATGTTCGCCGCGATACCGGGGATCTGGTCGAGCAGATCGTTGAACCGCCGCGGCCCGGTGAGCAGCGCTTCCACCACCA
The DNA here is from genome assembly GCA_963722275.1 of uncultured Actinomycetes bacterium. Classification (GTDB taxonomy): domain Bacteria; phylum Actinomycetota; class Actinomycetes; order Streptosporangiales; family Streptosporangiaceae; genus Palsa-504. Next base: position 57,998 of record CAVRMX010000012.1, read on the forward strand.
GCAGGGTCCACCGGTCGCCCACCCTGGCCAGCGCCTCGGCTAGCGGCGAGGAGGCAGTTTCGCTCTGGGCCATAAAACGATGGTAGCCGCCGCGTTGACATCTCCATAGTTAGTAGTAACTTGCAAGTTACTACTAACTGGAAGGATCCAGCCACCATGACGATCTTCGACGAGATTCAGGCCAGCATCGCGCGGCTGGCGCAGGACGCCGGCGCCTCGGTGACGGGCATCGGGCAACGGTGGGGCGTCGGCTCCGGCGTCGTGCTCGGCGCGGGGCAGGTGCTGACCAACGCGCACAACGTACGCGGCAGTCAGGTGACGGTCACCTTCGCCGACGGGCGCACGGCCGAGGGGAACGTGGGCGGGCACGACATCGACGGCGACCTCGCCGTCATCGAGGCCGACACCGGCCAGGCCCCGGCGCTGCCGTGGGCCACCACGGCGCCCGCCATCGGGACGGCCGTCTTCGCGCTGGCTAACCCGGGCGGGCGTGGGCTGCGGGTGACGTTCGGGTTCGTCTCCGGAATCGACCGGACCTTCCGCGGTCCTCGTGGCCTGCGCATCACTGGCAGCCTCGAGCACACGGCCCCGCTGCTGCCCGGCTCCTCGGGCGGCCCGGTCCTCGACGCGGCCGGACAGCTGCTCGGGATCAACACGAACCGCCTCGGTGAAGGCTTCTACCTGGCCATACCCGCCGACGAGGCGCTGCGCCGCCGGGTCGACGCGCTCGCCCGCGGGGAATCGGTCAGGCCGCCGCAGCTCGGCATCACAATCACTCCCGGCCAGGTGGCCAGGCGGCTGCGGCGCGCCGTCGGCCTCCCCGACGTCGAGGGCCTGCTCATCCACGGGGTAGACGAGCGCAGCCCCGCCGGGCGCGCTGGCCTGGCACCCGGCGACCTGATCGTAGCGGCCGCCGGCCAGCCAGTACGCACCCTCGACGACCTGACCGGCGCGCTCCGAGCGGCCGACGACACCCTTGAGTTGAACGTCCTGCGCGGCACCGACGAACGCAGCATTCAGGTGGCACTCGGCCAGAACGGCCAGCCGGAAGGGGAAGCATAGGTTCCGGCTTTCGGCGGTGTCACGCCTTGGCGGCGTTGCGTGCTTCGGCGAGTTCGGCGGCGGTGAAGATCGTGACGGACAGTCCAATCAGGATCGCGCCGAGAATCCGGGCGACGGTGAGTGAGTCGCCCAGCCAGAAGACGGCACTGGCCAGCCCGAAGACGGGGATCAGATTCACGATAATGCTCGCCGGGGCCGCTCGCACTCGGGCGATGGCGTAGTTGTAGAGCAGGAAGCTCGCGGCGTAGCCGATGACTCCCACGAAGATTGCGGCGAGCCAGAACCTCGCGGCCACGTGACTGGGTGCGGTTTCTACGTGTGTCGCCCACACGAAGGTAACTGCGGGAAGGATGAGGATCGTCGCGATGGTGAACTGGCAGGCGGTCACCGTTAGCGGGTCACAATCGTCCCCCATTCCTCGGGCGACGATCGTGTAGGCAGCAGCGCTGAGCACTCCGGCCAGAACGAGCAGGTCGCCGAGTCCGGCGCCCGCGAACGATCCCGTGCCTTCGAGGGTGGCGACGCCGGCCAGTGCTAGGGCGAGCGCCACGGTGATGCGGCCAGTGATGCGTTCGCGCAGGAAGACGGCCGCCAGCAGGACGATGAAGACCGATTCCAGGCCGGATAGCAGCGCGCCGTTGGCGGCGCTGGTCCGGGCCAGGCCGAGCAGGTCGCCGACGTAGGCGAGCGCTGGTTCGAATAGGCCTAGCAGCACTGCCCGCCGCCACGGCGGCGGTGGGCAGTGGCCGCGCAGGATCACGATCGTCCACAGCACCGCGGTTCCCGCGATCAGCGAGATGGCCAGCAGCGTGATCGGACCGAAGCCGCGCAGGGCGTACTTGGTCACGCTGACCGCTATGCCCCAGAACAGCGACGCAGTGATCAGCGCCGCGAGCGGCAGCCTGGTGATCATCGTCGCCCCGATTCGCGGTCAGCCATGCGCCTAGCTCAGCGCGTTCGGCGTCGCGACCGCATCGGGAGGGCGTCCCTATCTTTGCTGCCGGTCCTGCCGGCCTGGGCGCGAGGTTGCCAGCAGCCGAAACACGGCGGGCAAGCGCCCGCTCCGATAGCAACGGACGCTGGGGCAGACCTAAGTGACCGGTTCGGCCGAGCGGCGCGCGGAGCCGGCCACGAAAGATAGGTATGCGGCGCCCGTAATTTAGGGAGCTGGCTCCGATGCAGCCGCGTATTCCCCGTTCTTACGCTCTAGCTGTCCCGACCGGCGACTACCCGAGGAAGACGCTAGTGCCCCTCAAGAGCAGGCTCCTCGGCTTGACGACGGCGCCCGGTCTGCACGGTGTGCGGATTCGATCTAACTGAGAGAAGATCCTTAATATGATGCTGCTGGAACGCGGTCCGGTGCTGGCCTTGCTGCGCCAGTACGCGCACGAAGCGGTTCAGGGTGAAGGGCGACTCGTCCTGATCGCCGGTGAGGCGGGCGTAGGAAAGTCGGTGCTGGTCGAGCGGTTCCAGCGCGATCTTCCCGACGCCCGCTGGTCGTGGGGCGCCTGCGACGGACTCTCGACGCCGCGCCCGCTCGCCCCGTTGTTCGATCTCGCCCGCGATCTCGGCGGCGCGCTGGAGGACTTGTGCCGGGGCCGACCCGAGCGCGACGAGCTGTTCACCGCGCTGCTGAGGCAGGTCACCGGTGATGATCGACTCGACGTGATCGTGATCGAGGACATCCACTGGGCGGACGAGGCGACGCTCGACCTGATGCGGTTCCTCACCCGTCGCATCCGCGAGGCGCCGGTGCTGGTGATTGCCACCTATCGCGACGACTGGCGTGCACCATCGAGCCCGCTGCGTCTCGCGCTTGGCGATCTCGCCGCGAGGCGGTGGACGCGCCGGCTCGAACTGCCGCCGCTGTCGGTCGAGGCCGTCCGGACGATGGCCGCCGGGACCGATCTCGACGTCGGCCAGTTGTATCAGCTGGCCGGCGGCAATCCGTTCTACGTCACCGAGATGCTTGAGGCCGGAACGCATGGAGTCCCGCTATCGGCGCGGGACGCGATCCTCTCGCGTACCGGACGGCTCAGCGACGCGGCCCGGCAGGCACTCGAGACGGCCGCGCTCATGGGCCTGCGGATCGACGCGAGCCTGCTCGCCGATCGCCATGCTGCGCTGGACGAACTCAGTGCGTCCGGACTGCTGGTCGATGAGGGAATCGGGCTGCGCTTCCGGCACGAGATCGCCCGGCTGGCAATCGCGCAGGAGATCCCCGCCCACCGGCAGGCGGTGATCCACGCAGAGATCCTCAACGCGCTGCTAGTCAACGGCAGCCGCGATGACGCGCGCATCGCCTTCCACGCTGAGGGTGCTGGCGACGAAGAGGCAGTCGTCCGGCACGCATCACTGGCCGCGAGACGAGCCGTTGATCTCGGCTCACATCGCGAGGCTGCGGCCCAGTACGAGCGCGCATTGCGATGGGCGGCGCACGCCGCACCGTCCGCGCTGGCCGAGCTCTACACGGGCCTGGCCGAAGAGGCGACTCTGAGCGACCGATCGCAAACCGCGGCCGACGCCGACGAGCAGGCGCTACGGCTCTGGCGCCAGCTCGAAGATCGTCGCCGTGAGGGCGAGTCGTTGCAGCACTACTCGCTGACGTTGAAATATCTGTGCCGGGGCGAGGAAGCGGTAGGTGCCGCCGTCGAAGCGATCAGCACGCTCGAGCCGCTCGGCGAGACGCCCGAGCTGGCCAGGGCGTACGCGACGCTAGCCGCCATCAAGATGACGCGCAACGAGAACGACGAGGCGATCGAGCTGGCCCGGCGAGCGGAGGCTCTCGCCCGTTCGCTTGGCGCATCCGACGTCATCGCCGATGCACTGAACACCGAGGGCTGCGCCGCGGCCGCGACCGACCCGAGCTGGGTCGAACTGATTCGCCGCTCACTTGAGCTGGCCCTCTCCCGCAACCTGCCCAATCAGGCCGGTCGTGCCTACTGCAACCTGTACGGCGCCTCGTGCGACCAGTTCCAGTTCGACGAAGGAGAGCAGTATTATCGCGACGGCCTCGCCTACTGCGAGCAGAACGACCTAGACAAGCACTCCTATTTCCTGCGCGCATCTCGAACCGCCGTCCTCGAACATCGCGGGCGCTGGGACGAAGCGGTGGCGATCAGTGAGCTGCTGCTCGAGGAAAGCCTGGCCGCCCCACTGAACCAGATCAGCGTGCAGACCCTGATCGGAGTGATCCATGCGCGCCGCGGCGAGCCGGAGGTCTGGCGCGCCCTCGACAGCGCGATCGCCAACGCGGCACCGACCGGACAGCCGCAGTACGTAGTACCGGCCCGGCTCGCCCGGACCGAGGCATTCCTGACCGAAGGCCGAGTTGACGAGGCGCGACACGAAGCCGAGCTGGCCGCCGATGCCGCGCACGACATCGACGAGTGGATGCGCGGCGCGCTGCGTCGCTGGCTTGACCGCACCGGCTCCGACCGGATCGTCGATGGCCCTATTGCCGGGCCGTACCGGCTCCAGGAATCCGGCGAGCACGCAGCGGCTGCGCGTGCGTGGGATGAGCTCGGCTGCCGCCTGGACGCGGCGCTCGCACTGCTTGACTCGTCGGACGAAGACGAATTGCGCGACGCACTGCGGCGTCTCGATGAACTAGGCGCTAAGGCGACGGCCGGCCTCGCCCGCCAGAAGCTGCGCCACATAGGCGCCCGGTCGGTGCCCGGCCCGCGCCGGGCGACCCGGGCGCATCCACTCGGGCTCACCCCGCGCGAATGCGAGGTGCTCGAGTTGATCTGCGAACGACAGACTAACGCCCAGATCGCCCGCACCTTGTTTATCTCGGCCAAGACGGTCGATCACCACGTCTCGGCCGTGCTCGCCAAGCTCGGCGCCGAGAACCGCGAGGCGGCCGCTGATATGAGCCGGAACCTGACTGCCTAATCGAGCCGGTGATGAACAGTCCCGTTCGAGGAGCCAGCCACCTGCGGTTTTGGCAGGTGAGTACAGCGTTCGCCGTGGGGGCTCCGGCCGCGGCGAACCCTTGCTCGCGCCCGTCAGCGAGCACTGCCAGCTGACCGCCGTACCCGGTACTCACCTCATGTGACCGAACGACCTCCGGATGTGAGGTTTGAGGCCCGGAAATGGGAGCCAACGCGATCAGCCGCCCACTGGTGATAACCCTGCGCGGGCACGGTGCACAACGATTCAGAACCCGAAACCGCTGCCCGCCAGGCTGACAGTCGCGGGATCGCAGGCGCGCGCCAGGCAAGGCAAACCGAATATGTCTTCGACGGTCCGGGTAACCGAGTAGAGGGTAAAGAACGTGCTGTTGCCGCCGCGCCGTGCGTACTGCCAGACCACGAATAGCGGAATATGGCAGCTTGGCTGCAACCTGGCGAGGTCCGCTGCCTTATTGGCACAATCCTCACCTACCGCATTGTCCGGTCCCCTGCCCTCGTCGTAAGTCACCAGGACGAGGATAGAACCGTCCCGGTAGCCCGGCGCCACAGTGACCAGCGCAAGGAAGTTCCGCAGCCACCTGTCCGCAGATCGCAGGGCGCATGACGGCACGCAGGGCTTTTCCCCATCGTTAATCCTGTTCGGGGTTACCCAGGCAACCGACGGGAGAACGGCGTCCTTCAGGTCGTCATAGAACGATCCGGCCCGGGCGGTCAGATCAGCCACGGGCAGGACACGGTCCTGGCATTCCGCGGCACTGATCCCGGTATAAAAGATCGCTGGATTATGGCCGATCTTGTATGGCCAGGCGCTGGACTTGCCACATGCCGACGGCATGGATTCCTCGTATGCTTTCCATGTCATCCCGTCGCCGTCAAGCTGCTGGTAGATATTGTCCTCATTGCTGGCGCAGGCATAATAGTCGCAGCCCCGGATCGATGAGGACGGATACTGTCCGGCAGAGACGGCCAGGTAGTTCGCGCCGCTGCCGTGTGTCGCGCCGAATGCCTCGGTGGCGCTGCCGCACTCTCTGGCGAGCCCGGTCTCGTACGGGGCAGCCGGGCTGCCGACTACCTGATCATAGGAACGGTTCTCCAGCATCACGATGATGACATGCTGGATGGCCGGCTGCGCCGCCGGCGTCTGGCCGCACACCGGCGGCGGGACCGGACGAAATGACCAGATCACCGCCGTTACCGCCGTCAGCGCTGCCAGCACCAGGACAATCCCCCACGCTGGTCTCATGGCTCCTCCCCTCTGCCCAGCTACCAGGTACCGGCCGGAGCAGTCAGGTCTTCGCAGCGCACCAGGAAACGGGCTCAGCGGGTCGGCCGCCCGAGCAACTTCTCGATACTTCGCCGCTCGCGCTTGGTCGGACGGCCCGTGCCGCGGTCGCGGGCAGCCACCGGGACAGCTTCCTCGCGGGGCGGAGGGGGAGGGCTGTTGTCGATATAGCACTCGGCGGCAACAGGTGCGCCGGCCCGCTTGGTGATGACCCGCTGGACGACGACGACGCGTTCGCGTCCGTCGTAGCGCAGCCGCACCTCATCACCGGCCCGTACGGCATGGGCGGGCTTGACCCGTACCCCGTTGACCCTGACGTGCCCGGCTCGGCAGGCACCGGACGCGGCCGAGCGGGTCCTGGCCAGCCGTACCGACCAGATCCAGCTGTCTACCCGCCCAGTCTGATCACCTGCCACTCAGCAAACTGTAACGCGATACGCGCTCGTTGGCTGCGTCCAGCCTGGGACTCGTCGCGTATCCGGCAGCACCGCCGATCGCCTAGGCACCCAGGCGGGCGGCGGGCGCAGTTGACGGTCGCCGGCGATCGCACCACGATTATGACGACTGTCATCTACCAGGAGGGGACCCCATGATCCTGATCAACATCAAGATGCAGATCCGGCCCGAGAAGATGGACGAGTGGCTGGCGCTGGCCGATTCCTACGCCAAGGACGTCAACTCCGAGGACGGCTGCTTGTTCTTCCAGTTCGCCCGGAGTCTTACCGACGACAACGAGTTCGTCTGCATCGAGGGCTTCAAGGATGCCGAGGCGGGCGCCACGCACGTCAAGCATCCCTACGTGAAGAAGTTCTTCGACACCGCACCCGATCTGGTGGCCACGCAGCCGCAGATTATCTACATCGACACCCCGCATGACGGTTTCGGCCCGATGGGCGAGATCCAGCCTCGCTGACCGGCTAAGACCGGCCGCCGCGCCTCAGCTCATCCAGGAGGTGCGAACGGGCAGTCAGGAGGAGCCACGTACGTGCCGGCGCAGCTGGGCAGTCGGATGCTGGCAGGGCACGGCTGACGTCGTCACCCATGACTTCCGGAGGATGCCCCGGCCTTCAGGCCGGGGAGGAAACCGCTGCCCCCGCGAGCGCCCGTTGCGGATAAACCGGGCGGCGCCGGGTAGCTGGAGGCCGTGGCTAGAGCGAGAACCGTAGCCGGGTACGCCATTCCCGGAATCGTTGTGTTCTTCTTCTGGTTGGTGGTCGTCATCCTGGTCATCATCCTTCTGGCGTTCATCGTGCACTGGGCCGGCGGCGGAGACATGAATCTGCGGCTCGGACACTTCGTCCTGAACGTCGGCTTCACCTAACCGGCAGCGACAGCGGCTCAACGTCCATGTGTCGGGTTCTGGAGCGGGCAGGGCTGGACGCCGGTCCACAAGATCGCCTGGCACATGGAACACCACCATCAGGCCTGGGTGTCCAGCGGCGACGATCAGCCGGTACCTGGCCCAGGCCGGAACCTGGACAAGCGGCCCGTTCGAGGGTGGCATCCAGGAGACTTCACCCAGCCGACCGGGCTGCTGTTCGTTGGGTGCTTGCACCACATCGCCGATTCCGACGACCCCGGCGGCGTCGTGGCCCGGTATCTGGCTGCGCTCGCGCCGGGCAGCTACCTGGTCATCTCGCATGCTACCGATGAGCGCTCGCCGGAGAAGATGCGCGCGAACTCCGAGGTGGCCGAGAGCAGCGGTGCCGTGCTCATCCCCCGCGGCAGGGACGCGATCTTGCGCATGTTCAACGGGCGCGAACTGATCGATCCCGGACTGGTCCTGGTCTCTTACTGGCGGCCGGACGGTGCTGATCCAGGGCCGAACGCGGACCGGGCCTGGGCCTACGGCGGGGTCGCTGTCGTCTAGCGCCTATCGTCGCGGCCGTCCCGGAGCGGGCCTGGAATGGCTCGATGAGCTGGCCGACCATGAGCCGCAGGGGCGGCGCTGCCGGGTCGCCCTGCTCGACGGGGACCGGGCGGCCGTTCAGGCCGGTACGGCCGGCGCAGCTGGCGCGAGAGGGGAACCTTGCCCGGCCGGCCAGGACGTCCCAGATCGTCAGCACGACGCCGAGGTTCGCGTCCTGGATGTCCGCCGCGTGGTGCAGCCGGTGGTACGCGGGGCTCACCAGGATCCGGCCGAGCGGGCCGAAGGTCCAGCGGAGGTTGGCGTGCTGCAGAGTGCCGACGCAGACGTAGGCCGTGATCAGCACCGGGTCGATCGCGCGCGCGGGCATCAGGACGACGACCGGGATGGACGCCAGCAGGAACCCGGTCGTGTGCATGAGCGGGTGCGCGCGGAACGAGGTCAGCACGCTCAGCTCCTCCTGGCTGTGGTGCAGGGCGTGGAAGCGCCACAGCGCTTCGAACCGGTGGTCGGCGTAGTGGGCCAGCCAGTTCGCGGCGTCCATGGCCACGATCGTGAGCGGGACGAGCAGCCAGCCAGGCCAGTTCTGGGCCGGTCGCAGCTCTAGCCACTGCGCGTGCCCGCCGATCAGGGTCGCCGCCCCCACGCTGAGCAGCGTCATCAGCGGGATCACCACGATGGCGTGCAGGGCCAGGAAGCACGCGTCCTGGACGTGGCCGCGGGCCAGGACCGGACGGGGTTCGGCCGGCCAGATCCGCTCGCAGACCCCGGTCACGACGACCAGCCCCACTAGGAGCGGAGCGGCGAGCTCGGCCCAGCCTGCCGAGAGCACGGTTCCGAGGCTGCCCTGCCTGAGCAGCCCGGTGACGGCGACCCACAGCAGCAAGGCCGTGACTCCGGCTAGGACGAACGAGGCAGGGCTAAGACGCCGCGCCAGGCGTGCTGGTAGCTCGATCTGCCGAACGGCCAACCGGAACTCCCCCCACTCGTCTCCTTGCCCAGGATCACGGACCGGCAGCGTAACTGGTTCACCAGCCAGGACACGTTGCGCGATGACGGCGATCAGCGCCAGGTGCTCGCGGCGGTGCCCACTTATCTCTCAATCCGGCGGCCCGCCGGGCAGCAGACGGGTCCTGATCCTGGTCAGGACGTCGGTCAGAGAATCGTCTGGCCGCACGCAGATCGCGCGCTCAGCGCGATCCGGCGGCTCCAGCAGCGAAGCGTCCAGTTGCATCATGGCCTTGGGGACGCTGGCCCGCGTCCGCGTCCGCTTGTTCTCCGCACGGCGCTGGTCGATCACCGGCAGCGGAGTGTCGAGGAAGACAAGCACCGCCATGGCCTGGTGGTGATGGGCAACGGCCGCCAGCTTCCGGCGGTCGTCTCGTTCCAGCAGCAGGTCGTCATAGATCAGCGACTCGCCAGCCGACAGGATCGCGCCTATCTGCCTGCGCGCGATGTTCTGGACGAAGTCGTGGCCGGCCGCAACCGACGAGCCAGGCGGTATCAAATGCTGAAACGGGAGGTAGATCTCAAAATCGTAGGACAGCAGCCGGACGCCCAGTTCCTGGCTCAGCGACCTGGCCAGGACGGACTTGCCAGCGAACGGCAGGCCGCACATGGCGATCAGCACCGGCCCCGCGAGGCGCAACTTACCTGGCCCGCCGCTCTCCACGCCGGGTCAAAGCCCTGCAGCAGTCATGGCTAAGGCTACCTTCCCCATTGCTCATCGCCAGCCCAGCGCTCACCACGGCTTCCGCTCCGCCCGCATCCGCATCGTGCCCGGCGGGCGGAGGCGCGTCCCGGCAGGCGACGAGCTGCAGCCTGGCCGGCCCCGCCGAGGGCGGCGGGCGGACCTGAGCGATCACGCCGGGCAGGCCCTGGGGCGGCCGGGAGATTTGACCCAGTGGGTGTGGCCTGGTGGGGTTGGTGTATGGCTGCGTCGGCGGCGTTTGTGGGGCGTGAGGACGAGCTGTCCCGCTTGCTCGCCGCGCTGGGCGGGGATGCCCGGCTGGTGCTGGTGGTGGGCGATGCGGGGGTCGGCAAGACCCGGTTCGCCGGAGAGGGCATGGCCCGGGCCACGGCCGCGGGAATGGTGACGGTGCGGGGGGAATGCCTGCCGCTGGCCGGGACGCTGCCGCTGCTGCCGGTCGCCGCGGCGCTGGGTGAGCTGGCCAGGCTGGGTGACGGCACGCTCCTGGAGGCAGCACTGGATGCCGCACCGGGGTATGTGCGGGGGGAGGCGGCGCGGCTGCTGCCGTGGCTGGGTCCGGGTGACGGCCCGGGCCTGGTAGGCGGCCGGGATGAGGGATGGCGGCGGGAGCGGCTGTTTACGGCGGTCGCGGAGCTGCTGGGCGCGGCAGCCAGAGCTGGCGGGTCCCGGGTCGCGCTCGTGGTGGAGGACGTGCACTGGGCGGATGGTGCGACACTGGATTTTCTGACCTTCCTGGCGCGTACCGGGCGCCGGGACGCGGTAATCGTGGTGGCGACGTGCCGCGGTGATGAGGCGCCCGTGGCGGCGCACGTGGCGAACTGGCTGGCGCAGGTGCGCGGCGCGGCGGGTGTGGAGGAGATCCGGCTGGGCCCGCTGTCGCGGCTGGAGGTGGCCGCGCAGGTCGCCGCCCTGGCGGGCGGCCCGGTGCCGCCGCGAGTGGTCGATGAGCTGTACGCACGGGCGGAGGGGAACCCGTTTTTCACCGAGCAGCTGGTGGCCGCGGGCCTGGCCAGCGGGGCGGGGGGCGACCTGGGCGCCCCGGCTGGGTTGCCGGGTCGGCTGGCGGACCTGCTGGCGGCACGGGCGGGGCGCTGCGCTGGTGACGCCGGGGAGGTGCTGGCCGGGCTGGCGGTGGCGGCCCGGCCGCTGGATGAGGATCTGCTGGGCGCCGTGACCGGGCTGGACGCTGAGGCGGTACGCGGCGGGCTGCGGGAACTGGCGGCGGCCCGGCTGCTGGCCGAGGACACCGCGGCGCATCGGCCGCGGCATGCGCTGCTTGGTCAGGCGGTGGCCGGCGGCCTGCTTCCCGGCGAGCGGGCCGCGCTGCACGAGCGCACGGCCCGGGCACTGGCGGCGGCCGGGGACGAGACGCTGGCCGCGGAGGTGGCCGGGCACTGGGCCGCCGCGGGCCGCCCTGCCGAGGAACTGCCCGCGCGGGTGGCGGCGGCCAGGGCAGCAGAGCGGGTTTTCGGTTACGAGGAGGCGGCACTGCACTGGCAGCGAGCCATCGAGCTGTGCCAGGGACAGTCCGGTGCGGCCAGCGCGGCCGGGATCAGCGTGCCGCGAATGTACGTGCAGGCCATTGACGCGCTCTACGTGTCTGGCGACGGCGAACGCGCCGCCGTGGCGGCCGAGGAGGCCTACCGCCGCTTCGCCGACCACCCCGACCCTGCTACCGCTGCGGTCATCCGCCACCGCACCGCGTTTCACCGCGCGATCGACGCGCCTACCGCCGGGCTCCCGCTGATGGAGGACGCCCTGCGGCTGTACGAACAGGCGCCGCTATCAGCCGACCATGCCATGGCCCGGTTCGACTACGCCGACATGTTCCTCAGTTCCGGCCTGGGACAGAATCGGGCCAGTGTTCAGACGGTGCTGAACCGGGCCCTGGAGATCGCCGAAGCGGCTGGCGCCACCGCGCTGATCGCTCTCGTCCTGGCCAGACTGGCCGATAACGCGTTCCTGCGCGGGCAGGTCGAGGAAGGGTTCGCCGTCCTCGAGCGGGGGTGGGGTCTGGCCCGGGCCTCAGGAGACGGCCCGGCTCTTGTCCGGCTGGCCGTGAGCGAAAGCGACGCGCTGCTCAAGCTCGCCGAGTTCCGGCGCGCCGCGGACATCGCGCTGAGCGGTCTTGAGCCTGCCCGCCGAGCCGGCCTGCAGGCTTCGGAGGTGGCCGCCATCCTGGCGGTCAACGCCTCCGAAGCGCTGCTCGCCCGCGGGCGCACGGCCGAGGCGGCGGCGCTGATCGACCCGCTCACCGCCGACCCGCCGGACCGCGTCCACTGGCTGACGCACGAAGTCCGCGCCGAGATCGACCTGCTGCGCGGCGATATCGCTGCCGCTGCCGGGCGGCGGCGGCGGATTGACGCCCTCTTCGCGCACATCGGCCACGTCGAGTTTGCCCGCGAGTCGGCGCAGCGGGCCACGGAGCTGGCGCTGTGGGCGGGGCGTCCAGGAGACGCCCTGGCCCGGGTCCGGCGAGTGCTCGGGCTGTTCCATGACCCAGACCTGACGATCTTCTGCGCTCGGCTGCTGGCGGCGGGCATGCGGGCGTGCGCCGACCTGGCCGAACAGGCCCGGGCGCGCCGCGACGAACCCGCCGCCGAGGCCGCCGGGGCCGCCGCTGACGGACTGGGTGTATGGGCCGGGCAGGCGTCCGGTGCCCCGTTCACCGAGCATCCGCTCGTGGCTGCCATCCCCGCCGACCGCGCGACCTGGGACGCCGAGCGGACCCGGCTGGCCGGGGCCAGCGACCCGGCTGCGTGGGGCCGCGCGGCCAACGCCTGGCAGGACCTGGGCTGCCCGCACCGGGCCGGGTACGCATGGTGGCGGCAGGCCCAGGCGCAGCTGGACTCCGGGCAGCCGGCTGCGGCGGCAGCCGCCGCGCTGCAGGCCGCCGCGGCCGCTGGTGAGGGCCACGCGCCGCTGCTGGCACAGGTCCGCACCCTCGCCGAACGGGCCCGCATCCCGCTCCAGCCACCGCCGGCCGCCTCCCCGGCTGCGCCCGGCGCGGCTAGGGTTCCCGCGGCTTACGGGCTGACCGGCCGTGAGCTGGCGGTGCTGAGGCTGCTGGCCGCCGGGCGCACCAATGCCCAGATCGGCGCCGAGCTGTACATGAGCCCGAAGACCGCCAGCGTGCACGTCACCAGCATCCTGCGCAAGCTGGGGGTCTCCGGCCGGGTGCAGGCCGCCGCGCTGGCCGAACGGGCCGGCTGCTGCCGGCCAGCGGTCCTAAGGCCGGATCCGCGGGAATCTAAGGACACACTGCCTCCGACACGGCGCGATCACCCGATTCGGGCCGCCCTGCCTTAGCCGCATCCTCGGGATAGAGCTCCAGCGACGCCACCGAGGAGACCACCATGTATCCCCCCATCGTCTACGACCTGGGTCACGCCCGGCTCGCAGAATTTCACCGTCAGGCCAGGCGTGATGCGCTGACCCGCGCCGCCCGCCGCGCCCGAAGGCAGCAGTCCGGGCAGCTCGCGCCCGGCCTCCTGGCCGTCGTCACCCGCCGGGCTCGTCCCGGGCCTTCACGCCGCCGAGCTCTAGACGGCGCCCAGGTTGTGATTGACCAGGTGCCCAGCGCCTGACATGACATCCAGTCCTCCCCCGCACAGATGAGGTAATAGCAATGACAGCAACACGGCAGTCACGCCACTCCCTGTTCCAATGGGTGACGACCGCCCCGCGTTGGGCGATCCGCACCCTCCGGTATCTCAACGAGGAGCTGCTAGGCGCAGGCGAAGCCATAGCCCGCTCTGCTCGCGCACCACAGCCCGGCCCGCAGGCAGACACGGCGGAGGCCGAGCACGCTCACCCGGCTCCCTCCGTCGAGGTGATGACCGGGGCCTGACCTGTCAGCCGGATCGTTCCGTCCATGACACGCCCCGCCGGGTGACCCGGCGGGGCGTGTCATGGGCCAGGACCGGAGATGGCGCGGCCCCTCATCACGGGCATCTTCAACGTCGGCAGCCGGGGCGGCAGGAGCGTGCTGGCTCATGCCAGGCCCTCGTCGATGAAGGTGTGGGTGAGCTCCTCGAGGTGATGGCGGGTGGCATCGGGGACGCCGCGCAGTGGCCCCTGCCCGGTGAGTACGGCCAGCCCGTGCACCGCGGACCAGATGGGGTATTCGATGCCGTCGCGGCGCCGCTGGTGGAGCACGCCGGCGTCGACCAACTCATCGAGCGCGGCGCGCAGATGCTCCAGGGGGGTGCGCTCCTGCCCGGTCCCGCCGTCCGGAGCGCCGTAGGCGTGCTGCTGCGGCAGGGCGAACGCGGTTGCGAACAGCCCCGGTTCCTCGCGGGCGAACTCCAGGTAGGCCGTGCCGATGGCGTGCAGCCGGCGGCGGGCCGCGGCGGGATCGCCGTGCTTGCCGCGCACGCGGGCGACGCCGGCGGCCATGCGGGCGGCGAGCTCGCGCATCGCCGCCGCGCAGACCGCGGCGAGGAGCTCGTCGCGGTCGGCGAAGTGCCGGTAGGCGGCGTTGGGCACCACGCCCACCATCCGGGTCGCTTCACGGAGCACCACGGCGTCCGGGCCACCCGTCCGCGCCAGCTCGAGCCCTGCGACGACGAGACCGTCGCGGACGGACCCTCGCGGCCGTCGCCGCCGCTCCGCCTGGTGCATCTCCCCTGCTGACCGGCCGACTGTCACGACGGCAGGATAACAAAGTGGACAGCGTCCACTAACTTCGCTATGGTGTACAGCGTCCACTAACGAGGGAGGCTCCCGATGAGCGGGAACAGGACGGCCGGGTCGCCGCTGGTGACGGCGGCGGAGTGGTTCGCGGGCGGACAGCGGATCCCGTACGACCCGGCAACTGCGCGCGTGCTGACGGAGGAGGAGGCCGCCGCGACTCCGGGCGTCCTCCGGGTCTTCGAGCGCGTCGCGGCCGCGGGGCAGGACGCGGATGAGGACGCCGTGTGGCTCACGATGCTGCCCGGCTTCCCCAGGCCGAGATCCTGACCTTTCCTGGCGGCCACCTGACGACCAGCGAGCACCCGGACCTCCTCGCCGCCGCCATCCGCGACATCGCCGAACGCCACGGCGCGGGCGCCCCGGCCGCCGCCAACCGGTAACACCTGAACGAGAAGGAAGCCACCATGACCAAGATGACCCCGCTGCTCGAGCGCAACGAGCAGTTCGCCCGTGCCTACACCCCGGTGGGCCTCGGCCTGCCCGCTGCCCAGGTGTTCATCGTCACCTGCCTCGACCACCGGGTCGACCCCGCGATCGTCCTCGGACTTCAGCTCGGCGACGCTCCCGTCATCCGCAACGCCGGGGGACGCGTCACCCAGGCCGTCATCGACGACATCGCCTACCTCGCCTTCCTGGTCGAGCAGCTGTCCGGCGGCCAAGGCGCGCCTGACACGCTCTTCGAAGTCGCGGTCGTCCACCACACGCAATGCGGGACTGGCTTCCTCGCCGACCCCGGCTTCCGGCACCAGGCCGCCGAGGCGACCGGCCTGCCCGAGGCAGCCCTCGAGGCCTCCGCCGTCGCCGACCCGCACACCACCGTCAAGGCGGACGTCGAGCGCCTGCTCACCTCACCCTTGCTCTCACCGAAGGTGAGCGTCTCCGGCCACGTGTACGACATCGCCACCGGACGCGTCACCACCACCCACGACGCCCGGTACCCATAGCTATGCCGCGCAAAGTGCGAGGGGTCTCGTTACCGGTAGCGGAAGCCGTCGAGGAAACGGCGGAAGACGCCGCCTTCGCGGGGAAGGGCGGGACCGGGCGTGGACGCAACGGCGCGCTGGCGGGCAACGGGCTGGTCGTAGTCGGTGCTGGCGATGGCGTCAACAATCCGGGACTCGCCGAAGTCCTCGGAGCCTTCGATCTGAGGCACATAGCCGACGAGCATGCCATCGCGCATGACCTGGGCTTCCAGGCCGGCCGTGCCGTCGGTGTCCCACTCGGCTTCGCGCCCGCCAGGCAGCGACACACGGACGCCGAACTGGCCGACGCCGCCGCGGAGCAGGTGAGCGTTGACGCCACGGTCACGAAGGGCGTCGACCACCCGGCGGGCCCGGAACTCGTCCATGCCAGGAAAGTAGCGTCCGTTCCTGAAGGATCGCTGAACGTTCGCTTAGTCATATTCGAATGACGGACATCAGGAACCGCTCCCGCGGACAGCGGCTCGGCCTGACCTCGCACGGTCGCCATTCCCCGCCATTCCCCCGTTTCCCCGGAGTTCGCTCCGGCTTAACCCAGCGGTCACGCACATGGCACTCGCTGCACAGCCGCACCCGGTAGCTTTCAAAACCGACGAAGCCACCAACATTGACTAGCCCGCAAGGAGCATCCGTTAATGGCGGGGAGAAGCCGGGTGCTATTGACGGTGCTTGCCGCCGCGGTTCTCCTGGGGCTGCCGGGCTGCAGCAGCGGAACCGCCGGGAGGGCAGGCGCGCACCTCGCGACCGCTTCGGACGGCAGTCCGGCAGGGGCAGCGCCACCGGCCTCATCCCTGGCCGAAACGGGGAGCACCGGTAAGCGCGCTCGCCCTGTCGGCCGCCGGCTACGTACACACCCCGGGAGCACTGTAGAAGCCTGAGCCGTCCAGGCCGGGACCGGTGATCATGGGCCGGTTCGTTCCGCCCCCCGACGGGTAGGCGGTGTCGAACCACTGCGTGAAGAACTGGCTCAGCCGTGCCTGACAGGCACTGCTGTGCCCGGGCAGCCACCGGTGGAAGACGGCTTCCAGCTGCGCCTCGCTGATGCTGCCTCCGCCGTAGACGCGCTGGAGTTCCCGCAGCGCCGCGGTGAACCTGGCGGGGCCGAGGATCTGGCGCAGCGCGATGTAGGCGACCCCGGGCCGGTCGTAGGTCGACGAGCCGTCGAACAGGGTGTACGGCGTCGGGTCCGACGGCGCGCCCGTCCAGAATCCGCCGCCGCTGCTGTATGTCTTGTTGAACTGCTTGACCAGGCTGGCCTGGAAGGCGGCCTGGCCCTTGGGCGAGGACGGCCCCCCGGCGGCGTTCTCGGCCAGCCGCGCCTGGTACAGGAACTCGCCCAGGGTGGCCAGGCCCTCCTTGAAGAAGGTCAGGCGGTAGCCGCCCTCGCTGACGTTGTCCCCCCACCACTGATGCATGTTCTCGTGGTACAGGGTGTCGGTGTCGATCTGGCTGCCCGAGAACGCGATCATGGACTCCATCTCCTCGTCGAAGCTGGCGTCCGGGGTCCCGATCACGATCCCGTCGGAGCGGAACGGGAAGGGCCCGTTGAACCGGCTCTCGAACGCGGTGATGTCCGGCTGCATGTCCATGATGGCCAGGTTCTTCTTCTGCTGCGCCGCGCTGATCGCGGTGTCCTGCGCCTGGTAGAACCGGATGCCGTTGACGACCCGCGAGGTCAGGCTGTAGTTGCCGACGCTGTCCTCGACCAGGTAGCTGGCCACCGGCATGCCCGCGTGCCAGTTCCAGGTGACCGAGCCGCCGGGGAAGCCGCGGCTGGCCGCATGATGCTGCACCGAGACCAGCACGCCGTTGGCGATCACGGTCCGGCCTGCGGTGACCGTGTCGGAGAAGTCGTAGGTGGGCTTGGCCGCCGGGTAGTCGTTGAGCGGCATCCAATCCTCCGAGGCGACCGGCTCGGTGGTTACGAAGCCGCCGTCAGGGGCGCGGAACCAGCCCTCCGTGGTGCCGTCCCCGTCGTTGTGCACGCCGGGCCTGCCGGTGTAGCGGACCGTGACGGTGAACGCGGAGCCGCCCTTAATCGGCGACGACGGGACGATCACGAGCTTGTTAGCCGGGCATTGAGTGCCGTTCAGCGAGTCCGCCGGGGCATCGGTGGACAGCAGTTCCGGTGAACAGGCGGGCGGCAGCGGGTTGTTGTCCGGGCCGCCGACGGGGTTGGCCTGCGACGCCTCATGGGCGGCGGGGCTGGGGTCGTTCGGCCCGTTCGGGTCGCCCGGGTAGGTCGGCTGGACGAAGCCGAACCGGGCCGGGCGGCCGTTCACGGTGACCGAGCCGACTGTCATGTCCGGGCCCGCGCTGGTGTTGGGTGACCGCCGCTCGAAGTCCAGGCTGAAGCTGGTCAGGCACTGGGTGGCGCGGTCGGTGAGGACCACCCGGTTGCCGGGCAGGAACGTGTTGGCGGTGGCGTTATAGACCAGGTGCACGAGGGTGTGCAGGCTGGTGTATCCGCCGTTACCTGTCTCCGGGTACACATGCGAGCCCGGCGGCGACAGGGTATGGGCGCCCGCAGAGCAGCCTCCGCCGCCCGCTGGTGACGCGGCGGCCGGGGAGACCAGCCCGAGCCACGGCAAGACGAGCCCAGCGCACGCCGCCGTGACCGTGATCCCCAGCCGGCGTCCGGCCATTTCGGACCTCCCTGGTATTTCGCCCTTGCGGTATCCCCATCGTCGCCGCACGGAAGCGAACAGGCAATCCCCTCCGGACCCGTCAACATTGCGCACACCCGCCCGGATCCGAACGGGCGGGTGTGCGCGCGAAGTAGCCGAGAGGCCTACGTGACGACCTTCTGCAGCCCGGCGGCGGTCAGCAGGTACCCGGGCGCAGTGGTGGCCGGGTCTGCCCGCACCAGGTCGACCAGGGCGGACCCGGCCATCTCGGGGGTCAGCAGTTCCCCCATCTGTTCCAGGAATGCCTCCTCAGTCTGGCCGCCGCGGGCCGCGTACGCCCGGACTCCCCGCCTGCCCACATCTCCGAGCGGAGTCATCCTGGGCATCACCGCCGTGACGGTAATGCCCAGCCCGGCACGGCGCGACTCCTCCTGGGCGTATCCCGCGATGAACCGCTGGGTGGCCTTGGATCCGGCGTACCCTCCGCTGGCCGGCGATCCGTTGACGGCTGCTCCGCTGCTGACCACTACCACCCTGCTGCCAGGCGGCAGCGGCTTCAGCAGTGCCTCGCGCAGCCAGGTGAACGCGATCTTGACGTCCACATGCCAGTTGACGGAGAACGTCTCCCACGTCTGGTGCTGAAGCGGGCGCATCATGGGGTTAGCGCCCGCGACCAGGATGAGAACCTCCGGCGCGTACTGGTCCAGCAAGCTCCACGCCGCCGTCGCGTCGGTCGCATCCGCGACCTCAGTCCCGATGTTCGCGCTGGTGGCGGCCAGTTCGGCCAGCGCCGGGCCGGTCCGGGCGACGGCGACCACCCGAGCACCAGCCTCGGCGAACGCGCGGGCGATCCCGCGCCCCAGGCCCCGGCTGGCGCCGACGACGACAGTGGTCCGGCCCGACAGGTCACCCATATTTCCTCCCTGTTGCCTATGACGTGACTGCCTATGACGTGACGGGCTCTGCTTCCAGGAGCGCCGCATTCTGGCGCTCGAGCGCCTTGACCGCTCCGCTGCGCCAGCTCTCGGCCATGGACTGCGACATGGGATCGGGGAAGATCTCCTCCTCCCCGTTCTCTACTCCGTCGAAGATGGCTCGCGCGACGGACTCCGGGGAGGCCTTCGGCACATCGAGGCCACGTGACATGTCGGTGTCCACGGGCCCGGTCAGGACGGCATGTACCCGCACGCCCCGGACGGCCAGGAGAGCACGCTGCGCTTGTGACAGCGAGAACGCGGCCGCCTTGGAGATCGAGTAGGCCGGGATGACCGGCAAGGCGGCGAAGGCCGCCACCGACAGCACGTTGACGATGGCTCCCCGGGAACCAGTCAGCAACGGCAGGAAGGCCTGCGTCACGCCGTACGTGCCGAAGAGGTTGACGGCGAGGTGCTGTTCGAGGGCGGCACGATCGCTGAGGTCATCGTAAACTCCCAGGCCGGCGTTGTTGACGAGGATGTCGAGCGACTCGACCCTCTCGACAGCCGCCTGGATCTGCGCCGCGCTGGTCACGTCCAGGGGCAAGGGCGTGACACGCCCGTCCGGGTGGGCGAAAGGCCGGCGCGTGCCGGCGTACACCCGCTTCGCGCCCCTGGACAAGGCTTCCTCGACCAGCGCCCGCCCGACGCCGCGATTGGCCCCGGTCACCAGAACCGCCCTGTCTGCGATGGTCATGACATCCTCCTGATAAACGACGCCCGGCTCGTCCGGGCCCTCGATGATGCAGGCATCACGACGCCGGCAAAGTGGGCGCGCCCCCGCCGCCCAGTTCGCGGCCCGGCCGGTGTCGATACTGGAGGCCGACAAGGAGAGCCGCAGACGTGATGACAACCGACCTGATCACCAGGGCGCGGGCTGGAGACAACGACGCGTTCCGGGAGCTGACCGAGCCGCACCGCCGTGAGCTGCAGGTGCACTGCTACCGGATGCTCGGATCCTTCCAGGACGCCGAGGACGCCCTGCAGGACACCCTGCTGGCCGCCTGGCAAGGCCTCGGCGGGTTCGAGGGACGCGCCTCGATCCGCACCTGGCTCTACCGGATCGCCACCAACAGGTGCCTCAACGCGCTTCGCTCGGCCAGCCGGCGCCCGGCCAGGGAGTGGGACATCCCCGGAGTTGAACCGCCCGAGCCGACCCGGCTCGGCGAGGTCGTGTGGCTCGAGCCGTTTCCCGACGCCCTCCTCGAGGGCGCTATCGGCGCGCCCCCGGGCCCGGAGGCCCGTTACGAGCAGACCGAAGCCATCTCGCTGGCCTTCGTGACCGCCCTGCAGGTCCTGCCCGCCCGCCAGCGCGCCGTGCTCATCCTGCGTGAGGTACTCGGATACCACGCCAGTGAGGTGGCCGAGATGCTCGACGTGACCGTCGAATCGGTCACCAGCGCCCTCAAGCGGGCCCGCGCCGGCCTGCAGCGCCGCTTGCCGCCGGCCGGCGAGCGCGAGCCGGCTCCGGCTCCCGACTCACCCGCCGAGCGGGCGCTCGCGGCCAGGTTCGCCCGCGCGTACGAGGCCGGCGATATCGACGCGCTGGTCGCCTTGCTCACCGAGGATGCCCGCGTCTCCATGCCGCCCATTCCCCTCGAATACCAGGGCCGCGACGTCGTGGCCGGCTTCTACGCCAGCACCATCAGGCAGGGCCGGACATATGACTTCGTGCCGACGCGAGCCAACGGCCAGCCGGCGTTCGGGGCTTACCTCCGCGCCCCCGACGGCATCCGCCACGGGACCGGCCTCATCGTCCTGACCCTCAGCGGTGACCGGATCTGCGCCACGACGCGCTTCGACAACAGCGTGCTCCCATGGTTCGGGCTGCCGCGATCGCTCCCCCGCTGATAATCGGCTCTCCGGGTGCGTCCCGTCCCGGTCCATGCCGTCCCGGCCAGTGGGCCGCCGGCCGCCGCCGGGCTCACGGGGCCAGTGAGGCCAGGCGGACTGGACTTACCCTAGTTACCCGACCAGCGCCCCTAGGCCGAATTCCGGCTTCTGGCGGCCGCTATCTGCGAGCCGGCGACTCAGAGGGCCGCGCGCATGCCCGCGGCCGGCTTATGTCCGGCGGAGCCGGCCGCTACCGACCAGCAGGCCTGGAGCAGGGCCTGGGTGAACAGCTGCGGCCTGGTGACGCACGCGGCGTGATCGGCGTCCACCTCATGGACCGACGCGCCGGGAATCGCCCGGGCCAGCTTCAGCTGGCGGCTGACCGGCACGATGCGGTCCTGGGACGTGACCACCACCGCCGTGGGCACATCGACCTGCCCGATCCAGCTGTGCGACGTGAACTCGCAGACGGCCTGGATAGCCGAGATGGAAGTGGCGAGCGTGGTCCGCCTCAGCTGGGCGCGGGCCTGCCTGGCCGTGGCCGGGTCGTCAACCGGGCCCAGCATGGCCATGCCGAGCACCTCGGCGCTCATCGGCTGCAGAAACGGGTTCCACCGGATGGCCGCGGCCGCCGTCGGCAGCGTGAGGGCGACCATCTTCTCCGCCGGTGACCCCAGGACGTTGCGGGCGCTGGCGCACAGCACCAGGCCCGACAGCAGCGCCGGGTGCCGCCGGTACAACAGCTGGGCGATCATGCCGCCCATGGAATAACCCACCGCGATGAACCGGCCGAGGCCGAGGACCCCCGCCAGGGCGGCGATGTCGTCGGCGCAATCCTCCAGCCGGAATCGCGAGCCGGCGCTGATCCCGTCACCGTGGCCGCGCAGGTCGATGGCGATGACGCGGAAGTGCCGCGAGAGCGGCGCGAAGACCTTTCCCCAGTTCAGCTCGGCCGTGAACGTCACCCCGTGGATAAGCACGACGGTCTCGGCGCCGGGCGGGCCGGTGCACTCCCATAGCCGCGTGACCCCTCGGCCTGGCAGCTTAACCAGGCGCGTCCGCGGAATCGCGGCCTTTACGGGCAGCTGCCGCACAAGCTCACTCCCTGCCATGCCAGTCAGCGAGAGCCAGCGATAGGCGCCCGGCCGACGATCCGCTAGTGCATCTGGACCATGCGTACCGGATTCGCGCAGGCGACAGGACCGAAGGCCCGGACAGTATACGTTTTACCCGGACTGGTGGTGAGTATGCTCGCGGAGCGCCGCCTGAGAAATGCGCGTGAGATTGGGGCGCATCCCGGCCAGGGTTACCCGGGCGCCCGGCCGGTCATGATGTAGCCGCTGCCGAACGCCAGCTCACGGACCTCGACGTCCTCGACCAGCCGCGCCAGGTGCGTCCAGGGCCGGTCGAATCCGCTGAAGCTCCGTACGTAGGGAGCGTGCAGCATGCTGACCATCGAGTTCAGGGCCACCATCATCGGCGCGGCCCACTTGCCGCCGCCGGCCGCCACCCAGGCCCCCGGACGCAGCGTCGCCATGACGTTCCGCAGCGCACTCGGGGACTGCAGGATGTCATGGACGGCGCAGAACAGCGCGGCGTCGGCGGCCAGCCCGACCTGGGCCTCCTCGGCCGGCGCCTGCACGACCGTGACGTTGTCCCACCCCTCGCAGGCGATGTGCTCGCGTGCCAGCGCCACCATCTGCGGTGACTCCTCGATGCCGACGACACCTCCCCGCGAGCCCACCTTCTCCCGCAGCGGGCCGCAGCACAGCCCGGTCCCGCAGCCCACGTCGAGGACCACCTCCCCGCGGCGGAGCGGGAGCGCCTCGACGACCGCTTCGCGGTAGGGCTGGAAGGCGGCGGTATCACGCTCGTAGGAACGGGCGTGCTCGCCGTAGGCCGGCTGCCGTCCGGGCACGTGCTCCGCCAGCGCGGAATTACGTGATGTACTCATGGCCCTGCACCTGCCTTCAGTGGAGCGGCATCTCCCGGCGTTCCCACCGTAACCGCGAATCGCCGCGCCCGGGTAAACAGAGTGTATGCATAACGTTACAGACTGCCTCGCGTGTCTCATGGAGCGCGCCCGCCCCGGTGGGAACCGGCCCACGGGCGCCCGGCCGCCTTAGGCTGTGCAGATGGTGATCCGCCAGATGCTCGCCGTCGTGTCCGGCGGCCTGGTCCTGCTCGCCGGCACCGCGTGCACGACGGCACCGCACCCGACGGCACCGCACCCGACGGCACCGCACCCGACGGCACCGCACCGGACGGCACCGCGCCGGGCGGGGCTGGCCGGGACGCGAAGCCATGCCGATACGACCGCCGGCGGTATCACGCTGGCGTTCGCCGGGGACGTCAACTTCGCCGGGCGCACCGCGCGGCTGCTGGGCGACCCGGCCAGCTCGTTCGGCCCGATCGCGGCGGTGCTGCGGTCGGCTGATTTCGCCGCGGTGAACCTGGAGACGGCCGTCACCAGCCGCGGCACGCCGCAGCCGAAGACTTACCATTTCCGCGCGGCGGCCGCCGCCTTCACTGCGCTGCGCGACGCCGGCATCAACCTGGTCACGATGGCGAACAACCACGTCCTGGACTACGGCCCCGTCGGCCTGGCGGACACGATCGCGGCGGCCCGGGCCGCCCGGTTCCCCTACGTGGGCATCGGGGTCGACGCCGCCACGGCGTGGGCGCCGTACCTGACCACGGTCAAGGGCACGCGGATCGCCGTCATCGGCGTCTCGCAGGTCGCCGAGCTCGCCTCGTCGTGGGTGGCGACGCCCAGCCGGCCCGGCGAGGCCAACGCGATCGACCTGGGCCGCACCCTCGCGGCGGTGCGGACCGCTAAGCGGCTGGCCAGCATCGTCATCGTGTTCATGCACTGGGGCACCGAGGGCCAGGCGTGCCCGGACCCGGCTCAGCTGACGCTGGCGCGCCAGCTAGCCGCCGCCGGAGCCAGCATCATCATCGGCGCCCACGCGCACATGCTGCAAGGCTCCGGCTGGCTCGGCCGCACCTTCGTCGCCTACGGCCTGGGCAACTTCCTGTGGTGGGAACGCTCGTACAGCACCGCCACCGGCGTCCTGGAACTCACCGTGCACCCGCGTGCGCCGCTGACCGCACGGTTCATCCCCGCGGTCGTCTCCGGCACCGGCCAGCCCGTCCCCGACCGCGGCGCCGCCGCGCGGCAGGCCGCCGCCCGTTACGCCAGCCTGCGCGGCTGCGCCGAGCTGGCACCGCGGCCATCCTAGCCGCCTGGCCTAGCCACGGCGGTGCCGCGAGCGTAGACGGCGCGGATGCGGTGCAGCGCCTCCAGATCGGCGACCGGGTCGCCGTCAACCGCGAGGATGTCGGCGTCGAAGCCGGGCGCGATGCGTCCCTTGCGCTGCCCCAGGCCGCATACGGCCGCCGCGGTTGAGGTGACCGCGCGCAGCGCCTCGGCTGGGCTGAATCCCAGCTGGCAGAGCATGACCGGGGCATACCGGAGCACGTCGTGCGGCTTCACCGGGGCGATGCCGGCATCGGTGCCCGCCACCATCACGGCCCCCTCCTGGTAGAGCCGACCCGAGTTGGCGGTCATGGCGGGCATGCGCATGGCCACCGCGGGAGGCGGCGCCATGCCGGGCACCGGCACCATGCCCAGGGTGGCCCCGACGGCGATCTGCCGGGCGGCGATCAGCCGGATCAGGCCGGCGGGCGCGTCCACCCCTTCTTCTGTCCAGAACGACACGTGTTCCAGCCCGTCCACGCCGGCTGCGACCGCGTCGGCGATCGCGGCGACGGCGTGGGCGTGCGCGGTCACCGGCAGCCCGAGCCGGTGGGCTTCGTCGACGGCTGCGCGCAGCACCTCGGGCGGGAACTGGGCCAGGTCCTGGCGGGAGCCAGGCGTCAGGTTCCCGCCGCTGGCCATGATCTTGATGACATCCACGCCCCGGGAGGCGTGCTCGCGCACCGCCGCCCGGACGCCCTCGCAGGTCGGTGCCACGGCGCCGCCCAGGTAGTGGCAGTGCCCGCCGGGGGTGGTCACGGATGTCGTGAGGGTGATGATCACGGCTCCGAGGTCGCGTCCGTGGAGCACGTAGGCGCCGACCAGCCCGCTGAGGCCGCTGATGGCCGGCCAGATCCGCTGCCGGCCGGCCTGGTCCGCGGCGGCCGCCTGTTCCGGCGCGCGCGGGCCGTCGAAGTACATCAACCGGGCCCAGGCCGGTGCCTGTGCCGACGCCGGCCCGTCCTCAGCGGCCGTGACCTCGTAGACCTCCCCGGGCAGCGCGGCCAGCCCGGCACGCTGGCCGAGATAGGCGGTGGCGCCGGCCTCGGTCTGCCACAGGGTGAGGCACACCCCGGCGGAGCCGGCCAGCTGCCGGAAAGTGACTGAGCCGAGCAGGCCAGGCTGACCAGCCGCCCGGGGATCCGGGCCGTCCTCGGAGTGACCGCGGCGGCCGGCGGCCTTTTCCAGATGCGCGTACATTGCATATTCCTTTCTGCGGGGTCGGACCTCACCACTGTCGGGCCGGGACCTGGCCGGGCACATGCGTGCTAGTACTCGATCCGCCACCTGACTTAACTCGTGGACGGCGGGCGCCCGGCGCGGGAACATGGCCGCATGACTGATGTGGCGCCCGGCCTGGGCATCCTGGCCGGGCGTGACCGGGAGCTGGCCACGCTGCGGCGGTGGCTGGCTGAGGCGCTGGCCGGCCACGGCCGGCTCGTCGTGCTGGCCGGGCCGCCGGGGATCGGCAAGACGCGGCTGGCGGAAGAACTGGCCGACGATGCGCGGCGGGCCGGGCGGCGGGTGCTGTGGGGCCGGGCCGTCGAAGAGCGGGGTGTGCCACCGCTGTGGCCGTGGCGGCGGATACTCGACGCGGTCGGCGGCGCCAGCGAACGAGACAGGCTGGCCACCGATCCGGGCCGCGCCCGGGCCGACGACCTGACTGCGGTCAGGTTCCGCGCCGCGGCCGCTGCCGCCGATGCCCTTACCGCCGCGGCGCATGCGGCCGGCCTGCTCATCGTGCTGGAGGATCTGCACTGGGCTGACCATGCCTCGCTGTTCCTGCTGCGGGAACTCGCGGCGGAACTGCCCGCCTCGCGCCTGCTCGTGCTGGCCACCTGCCGGGACACCGCCGGTGATCCCTGGCGGGCCGCGCTGGGAGACCTGGCCCGGCTACCTGGCCTGCAGGTGATGCGGCTCGCCCCGCTCGGCGAGGCCGCGGTGGACGAGATCCTGCAGACGGCCGGCGTGGCCGCGGATCCGGACGTGGCACGGTTCGTGTACGCCCGCTCGGAGGGCAACCCGCTGTACGTGGCCACGCTGGCCCGGGTGCTGGCCGCGCAGCCGGGCACCGCAGCCGACACCGATGCGGTGGCGCGCATCGCGGGCGGCAGCGCCGAGATCAGCCATCTGGTCTCGTCGCTGTCGGGCGCCCTGGATGACGGCGCTCGCGGGTTGCTGGCCGCGGCGAGCGTGCTGGGCACGGAGTTCGGCTCCGAGCTGGCCGCCTCGGTCAGCGGGGACAGTCCGGATGTGCTCACGGCCCTGACGGCCGCCGAGGCCAGCGGGCTGGTCACCCGGCGGCCGGACCGCCCGGGCGCCTGGCGGTTCAGTCATGCCCTGATCCGCGACGGCATCTACGCCAGCCTCGGCGAGGACCAGCGGGTCGCGCTGCACGGGCGGGCCGCCGCGGCCCTTGAGCCGCTGGCCCGCGAAGCTCCCGAACGAGGCGGTGAGGTCGCCGCGCACCTGCTTCGGGCGGCTCCGGACCGGACCGTGCTGCGCCAGGCCGCCGACCGCGGCCGCGGCCGCGGCGACGGCGGCGACGGGCGCGCTGGCCTTCGAGGACGCCGCCAGCTACCTGGTCACCGCGCTGGCCGCTGCCGAAGCCGCCGGGGCCAGTGATGCCAACCGCGCGACGCTGCTCATCGAGCTGGCGACGGCGGAATACCGGCCCGGCCAGCTCGCCGCGAGCCTGCAGCACGCGGTCGCCGCCGCGGACGCCGCCGAACCCGCCCGGCGGCCTGACCTCCTCGCCGACGCGGCGCTGGTGGTGCGCGGCATCGGGCACCACCAGGTCGCCGTGACGCTGCTCGGGCTGTGCGACCGGGCGCTGGCCGATCCTGAATGCCCTGCCGCGCGGCGGGCGCGGCTGCTCGCCCAGCGGGCCTCGGCACTGGCCGAAGTCGGCGACATGGAAGCCGCCGACGCCGACCCGGCGGCCGCCATGACCGCGGCCAGCGGGGCCGGTGACCCGGCCGCGGAACTCGACGCCCTCCGCGCCCGGGTCGCCGCGCTCTCGGCGCCGCAACACCGCACGGAGTGGCTGCGGCTGGGCGCCCGGACCGTCGAGCTTGCCGCCGCCACCGGGCAGCCGATCGCCGCCGTGCTCGGCCGGGTGTGGCGGATCGACGCTTCCTACCAGCTCATGAACCTCGAGGCGGTCGACACGGAGATCGCCCTGATCGCGCAGCTCGCCGAATCGACCCGGCTGCCGCTGGCCCGCTGGCACCTGCTGCGCCAGCAGGCCTCGCGCGCTGCGCTGGCCGGCCATTTCGCCACCGCACGGGACCGGTCGGAGGAGGCCCGCCAGCTCGCGGTCCGGATCCAGGACGTCTCAGGCGCGGGCATGTCCTATGCGTTCGCTCTCGCGATGGCGAGCCTGCGCGGCGACGCCGCCGAGCTCCAGCCGGATTTCTTCGAGGTCCTGGCGGCCGCCCCGCCGATCCCGATCATCCGGGCCTCGCAAGCCGCGGCGTTGTTCCTGGCCGCCCGGGCCGACGAGGCGCGGGCCGTCTACGAGGCCTCCGCCAGCTGCCTGCCGCCGGAGACAGGGACGTCCGCACGTTCGGCTCCCTCATCGAGCTGATGGACCTGATCATCGCATTCCGGGATACGGGCACCGCGCATGGCCGCGGAAAGGGGCGGCAGATGGTGACACCCGGTCCGTTCGGGATATTAATTTTGAGCCGAACGGACCGGCTTTCACCGATCCCCGCCGGCTCGCAGCCTCCTCACCGGGGCAGCCGCCGGCCGCGGCGGCGCCACCATCGAGGGCGCGGTGACGGCGTGTCTCGCGGCGGGAAGCCGTCCGGCGCCGGGGCGGACGGCCGGCGCCGCGCGTCCCGCCACCGGGCGATCATGGCTTCCCCGTCGACCAGCCGCAGGAACACCGGCGGCCCGGTGGGGATCCGGCGCCACTCCAGGATCTTCTGGTTGATCCCCGCGACGACCTCCCGGACCTCCTGCTCGGAACGCAGGTCCTGGACCGTCGCGGTGAGCCGTTCGATCTCTTTGCGCAGCCGCAGCGGGGCAGGCAGGAGGTCCTCGGCGGACACGCCCTCGCGGCGCAGGTAGTCACGCAGCCAGGCCTGCCCGTCACCGGCCGCTCCGCGGCTGGGAAGGGGCTTGCCCGTGCCGGGCAGGTTGTCGAAGGCACCTTGCTCGGCCGCCTCGTTGATCCGCTGGTCAATCCACGAGGCGAAGCTGATCTCCGGCGGCTTGCGTTCGGTCATGCGGATGGGCCCTCGCCATCATGATAGTTCAGGGCCTCCCAGCTCGCTGTTGGCACGGGCCGTGACGATGGCCAGGACCCGGCCCGCGCTGGCGAGATCCTCGGGGTGCTCGACTACCACAGCGGCGGCTGAGCCGCGGGCCGCGTGCTTCCGCGGCTAATGATTGTCGAGTGTCTGTCCAGGTACTGTATAGTGTTGACGTGGGAACTCCCGAGGGTCCTCAGGTGCTGCGTATCGGCGAGCTGAGCCGGCGTCTGGGCGTAAGCGACCACGTCCTGCGGGCGTGGGAGAGCCGCTACGGCCTCCTCCGGCCGGTGCGCTCGGCGGGCGGCTTCCGGTTGTACTCCGAGACCGACGCGCTGAGGGTCCGCCGCATGCAGGCTCACCTCGCCCGCGGCCTGTCGGCGGCCGAGGCGGCCCAGGCCGTGCTCGGAGAGGACAGCCGCGCGGGCCGGACGGCCGGACCTGACCGCGTCCCGGCCGGGACAGGTGAGCCGTCCGCAGCCCTCCGCAAGGCTCTCGACGCCTTCGACGAGCCGGCCGCGCAAGGCGTCCTCGACCGCCTCGTGTCCGACCTCTCCCTGACGACGGTGCTCCGCGAGGTGGTGCTGCCCTATCTGGCCGAACTCGGGCAGCGGTGGGAGCGAGGCACGGTCACGGTGGCCCAGGAGCACTTCGCCAGCAACGTCATCCGGGGACGGCTTGCCGGGCTGGCCCGGGGCTGGGGGAACGGGCACGGCCCCCGCGCCGTCCTGGCCTGCCCCCCCGGGGAGCCCCACGACCTGGCGCTGATGGTCTTCGGCATCGTCCTCAACCGCAACGGGTGGAGGATCGACTACCTCGGGATCAACACCCCGGTCGAGGATCTGACCAGTACCGTCGAGGCCAGGCAGCCGGACCTGGTCGTGCTGGCCGCCACGCTGCCGGACACCCTGGAGCCCCTCACCGCGCCGCTCACCGTGCTCGCCCGGCACGCTCCGCTGATCCTGGCCGGGCCGGCCGCCACACCGCGGCTGGCCGCCGCCGTGCAGGCCCGGCTGCTGGACGGCGATCCGGTCACTGCGGCCGAGACCGTCGGGTGGCCACGGTGACCGTCGACGGCGAGCGGCGCCTGCGCCCGCGGCACGCGGACAGCCAGGACGGCTCCTCCTGGCGCGAGTCAGCCGCCTGCCGCTTCCTCGAGACCGACATCTTCTTCCCGATCGGGAAAACGGGGCGCGCCGTCGAGGAAATCCAGCGGGCCAAGGCGGTCTGCGCCAGTTGCCCAGTGCGGCCGTCCTGCCTGGCGTTCGCCCTGGATACGCACCAGGCATATGGCATATGGGGCGGCTACGACGAGGACGAACGCCGGGTCCTGCTCCGCCAGCGGCGGCACCAGTAGCCAGGCGCCGTCGCGCTCGGGATTACGCGCTCAGAAGGTTCCGGTGGGGTGATGGCCGGTTAACCCGCGCCGGGCCGGGTAGACGGTGCTGACACACGTCGGCACCGCCGGCCGTACTGAGAGGAAACCCCGTGTACATCGGAATCGGAACGCTGGTCGTCATAGTCATCATCGTGCTGATCGTGCTGATGCTGCGCCGCTTATCCAGCCGCCGGCTCCCGCAAGGCACGACACGGCAGTAACCAGATAATAAGGATTCAGGCTGCCCGCAGGCCGGGGCCGCCTTGGTGCCAAAGCGAAGCGGCGGAGCGCCTAGCCATATGGCTAGCGCGCCCCACCGCTGCGCTGGACGGTCAGATCGGCTGGACGAAGTCCGCCTGGGGACCCTTGGTGCCCTGGCTGGCAGTGAACTCCACCCGCTGGTTGTCCTGAAGGCTGCGGTAACCGTCAGCCTGGATAACGGAGTGGTGGACGAACACGTCGCTGGTTCCGTCGTCGGGGGCGATGAAGCCATAGCCCTTGTCGGCGTTGAACCACTTGACTGTACCCTGAGCCATTTTTTCGGTTTCTCCTACTGGACGATCTTCGGGATCAGCGTCTGCAGAACCCGCATTGACTGCGACCGCCTGTATTAAAACCGGACTCTGGAATCCGCGGCGCCCGCTGTCAGAACTTCGCAGGCGCTGTGACACGAACACGAACTTCCATTACAACCAGAACCATTGAACCCTACCATGCCCGCCGCTACCGGGCGGCCAAGTCCGGATGCATGCGAAGATGGAAACGGACCCGGGGCATCTCGAACGCTGGCAGTCACGCCGGTGCCGTCCGCGGGCCCGGTGAGCCCGGTGCGCCATGCGCCAGGGATGGGACGGCCGAGATGTTCGGCTTCAAGGTCATCAACCAGTACGAGCAAGGCGTCGTCTTCCGCTGGGGCAAAATGCTGCCGGACATCCGGCAACCGGGGCTGACCTGGGTCAATCCAGTTAGTGACCGCCTGCGCAAGGTCAACATGCAGATCATCGCGGCGACGGTGCCCAGCCAGGACGGCATCACCCGCGACAACGTCACCGTACGGGTGGACGCGGTCATCTACTACCGGGTCGTCGACCCGGTTAAGGCGATCATCAACGTGCAGGACTACACCTACGCGGTGTCCCAGGTCGCGCAGACGTCGCTGCGATCGGTGATCGGTCACAGCGAGCTGGACCAGCTGCTGTCCGAACGCGAGAAGGTGAACGCCCGGCTCAAGGAGGTCATCGACGCCCCCACCGAGGAACCCTGGGGAATCCGGGTGGACCGGGTCGAAGTCAAGGACATCTCCCTGCCCGACTCGATGAAGCGGTCGATGTCACGCCAGGCTGAAGCCGAACGCGAACGCCGCGCGCGAATCATCTCCGCCGACGGCGAATACCAGGCGTCCAAGAAGCTCGCGCAGGCTGCCACCGTCATGTCCGCCGACCCGGCCGCCCTGCAGCTCCGGCTCCTGCAGACCGTCGTCGAGGTCGCCGCCGAGAAGAACAGCACTCTCGTCATGCCCGTCCCGGTGGAACTGCTGCGCTTCTTCGACCGCGCCGCGCGGCCCGGCACCCAGGCGCCCCGGCCGCCAGCCGAGGAAGCTCAGGACAACCGCAGCCTGCCAGCCGTGCCCGTCAAGCCCGCGCTCACCAGGCCCGTAGGCCTGCCCGTCAGCGCCGCCCTGACCGCACCGCTCAACGCCGTACCGCTCAGCGCCGTACCGCTCAGCGCCGCGCCGAAGGTACCCGTCAGTCCCTGAGCTTGCGGAGAATGCGGGCGAGATCGGTGCGGTCGGCGTCGCTGAGCCGGCTGAAGACCCGTTCGGCCTCGGTTCCGCGGGCGGCGCGGATCGCCTCGAGGACGCTCGTGCCCTGCTCGGTCAGCTCGACCAGGGTGGCCCGCCGGTCGGCGGGGTCGGGCCGCCGCTGAATCAGGCCGCGGGATTCAAGGGCGTCGGCCACCTCGGTGGCCGAGCGCGGCGCGATGTGCAGGTGGCCGGAAAGTTCCGACAGCCGCATCGCCCCGTGGCGCGTGAGCACCCGCAGCGCCCGCAGGTGCCCGGGCGTGATGTCCCACGGGGCCAGGGCGTGCTGGGACGCCTCGCGGAGCTGGCGCGCCACGGACCAGAACGCTTCGGACAGCGGCTCATCGCCGGCTGAGTCGCGCCCGCCGGCCATGTCGCGGTCCTGGATCACGGGAATAGCCTATCAGCTTTTCATGTTGTAGCCTCACATTGAGGTAACCTCATCATATAGGCACCAGCGAACAGGCGCCAGCGAACAGAAACCACCGAACGGAGAAACCCTTGGAGTCACCCCCCACCAACCGGGATACCAGCAAGGGCCGGCCCCGCGGCCCCAGGACCGTGACGGCCGCGGAGAAGGCGCAGGCACGCGAGGTGTCGCTGCGCCGCATCGGACGGCTGTTCACCCCCTACCGATGGCAGCTGGCCATCGTCACCGCCATCATCGTCGCCTCCTCGCTCGTCGGGCTGGCCTCGCCGTTCCTGCTCCGCGCGGTCATCGACACCGCCCTGCCGGACCGGAACGTCCGGCTGCTGGCCTGGCTGGTGATCGCGATGGTCGCCGTCGCCGCCCTCACCTCGGCCTTCGGCGTCATCCAGACCTGGATC
Organism: uncultured Actinomycetes bacterium; assembly: GCA_963722275.1. Lineage (GTDB taxonomy): Bacteria > Actinomycetota > Actinomycetes > Streptosporangiales > Streptosporangiaceae > Palsa-504. Next base: position 90,471 of record CAVRMX010000012.1, read on the forward strand.
AGCACCAAGGTCGGCCAGCAGGTCATGCACGGGCTGCGCACCGGGGTCTTCGGCCACCTGCAGCGGCAGTCGATCGCCTTCTTCACCCGCACCCGCACCGGCGAGGTCCAGTCCCGCATCACCAACGACATCGGCGGCATGGAAGCCGTCGTGACCTCGACCGCCACCTCCATAGCGTCCAACCTCACCACCGCGGTCGCCACCGCGGTCGCGATGGTCGTCCTGTCCTGGCGGCTCTCGCTCATCTCGCTGGTAGTCATGCCGCCGGCCATCTTCCTGACCCGCAAGGTCGCCCGCATGCGCCGCGCCATCACCACGCAGCAGCAGCGCGAGCTGGCCGACCTCAACGTCACCGTCGAGGAAGGACTGTCGGTCAACGGCATCCAGCTGGCCAAGACGATGGGCACCGGCCAGGCCCTGGTCCAGCGGTTCACCGCCTCCTCGGCCCGGCTGATCGACCTGGAGCTGCGCTCGCAGCTGGCCGGGCGCTGGCGGATGTCCTCGCTGAGCATCATCTTCGCCGCCATTCCCGCAGTCATTTACCTCGCCGCCGGCCTGCCAGCCGCCGGCACCGTGAGCATCGGCACGCTGATCGCCTTCACGACCCTGCAGAACGGCCTGTTCCGGCCGATAACCGGGCTGCTCAGCACCAGCGTCTCGGTGATCAGCTCGCTGGCGCTTTTCGCGCGTATCTTCGAGTACCTCGACCTGCCGGTGGAGGTCGACGACCCGGCGCACCCCGTCAGCATCGATCCGGCCAAGGTCAGAGGGCACGTGCGCGTCGAGGACATCAGCTTCGCCTATCCGGGCACCGACCGGCCCGCGCTGGCCGGCATCAGCCTGGACGTCCCGGCCGGCCGCACGCTGGCCCTGGTCGGCGAGACCGGGTCGGGCAAAACCACCCTCGCCTCACTGGTCGCGCGGCTTTACGATCCCGGCAGCGGCAGCATCCGCATCGACGGGACCGACATCCGCGACATCAGGCTGGCGGACCTCGCCGCGATCGTCGGCGTGGTCAGCCAGGAGACCTACCTGCTGCACACCACCGTGCGGGAGAACCTGCGGTACGCCAAGCCGGACGCGACTGACGCCGAGATCGAGGACGCCGCACGCGCCGCGCAGATCCACGACCTGATCGCCGGGCTGCCCGACGGCTACGACACCATGGTTGGCTCGCGCGGGCACCGCTTCTCCGGCGGGGAGAAGCAGCGCATCGCCATCGCCAGGACCCTGCTGCGCGATCCGCGCGTGCTCGTGCTCGACGAGGCCACCAGCGCCCTGGACACCGAGACCGAGCGGGCCGTCCAGAAGGCGTTCGACACCCTGGCCCGGGGCCGCACCACCATCACCATCGCGCACCGCCTCTCGACCGTCCGCAACGCCGACCAGATCGTCGTCCTGGACCACGGTCATATCGTCGAGGCAGGCGACCACGACAGCCTCATCGCCAGCCGCGGCCGCTACGCGGGCCTGGCTGCCTAGGTCCACAATGTGACGTACCAGGAGACCTGATCCTTGACGCAGGCGGAGCTGATCGAAGGGGTAAGCATGGACCGAACCGAGCGCCGGGAATTCGTGCGGAAGCACCGGACCTGCATCTTCGGGTACAACCGCCAGAACGACGGACCGGCGATGACCGTCGTGTACTACGTCCTGGACGGCGACGACCTGCTGATCTCGACCATGGCGGCCCGCGCCAAGGCGCTCGCGGTACAGCGCAGCCCCAAGGTCAGCCTGTGCATTCTCGACGAGCAGTGGCCCCTTACCTACCTGCAGGTCTACGGGGACGCCACGCTCGAGGAGGACTTCGGGCAGGCCGTGGACGTGCTGCGCCGGGTCATCGACCTGATGGCCGAGAAGGACGTCGCGTCGGCCAAGATGGCCGAGGTCGAGCGGATGGCCCGCGACGAGAACCGGGTGGTGATCCGGGTCCGGCCCTACGCCACCTTCGCCACCCCGCCGCGCCACGTCTACAAGGCCGAGGACATCGACGGGCTGACCCACTTCACCAGCAACAGCCAGCCGTGGTGACCAGGCCATGATTCCGAACGGGCCGGGTGTCACGCCCTAGCGCATGATCCTGATCGCCGGGGCCGGGTAGCCGTTGAAGGCGCTGCCACCGGAGTAACAGGTGGTGTAGGCCCCGGCGTTGCCGATCAGCACCTGGTCACCGGCCTGCGGCTCCGGCAGCCAGAACCTGGTCGAGGATGGTGTCCTGGCTGTCGCAGCTCGGGCCGGTCAGCGTGCACGGGACCAGCATCCGGTCGCCCGCGGCCGGGATGGTGCCCGGGAATCGCAGTTCCCGGCCGGACTCCAGCGCCTCGATCAGGCCGTGGAACGCGCCGGTGTCCAGGCTGAGCCCACGTCGAGCATCTCCAGCCGGATCCCGTCTGCGGCAAGCGCGGTCATGATCCGGGCGCACTGGCGGATCGGGCCGTCCCACGCCGCGGGGTCCATCATCTGCGACCCGACGTGGAACGCCAGCCCGTACGGGGTCAGGCCCAGCGAGGCGGCCAGCCGCGCCAGGCCGGGCACCTGCCCGGCCGGCACCCCGAACTTGCCCTGGTCGCCGACCGTGCCGCCGGCCCCGGCGTCCAGCCGCAGCAGCACCGAAGCACCCGGGGCGTTCTCGGCGATCTTGCGCAGCTCGGTGCCGCTGTCCGCGGCGAACCGCCGCACCCCGGCCCGCCAGGCGCGGGCGATGTCGCCGGCGGGCTTGACCGGGTTGGTGTACAGCACCGTCCGGGGCTCGGCGCCGGCCCGGACCGCCGCGCGGACCTCGGCCCAGGAGGCGGCCTCGAACCGGCACCCGGCCGCGTGCAGGCGGGCCAGCAGCCGGGCTTCGGGGTTGGCCTTGACGGCATAATGGACCGCCACCCCCGGCAGCGCGGCGGCCAGCTCCCGGTAGCGTCCGGCCGCCCGGGCCAGGTCAAGCGACAGGTACGGGGTGGACGACTTCGCGGGGGCGGCCGACCAGGCCACGCCCCGCCGCGCGGAGGCCTCCAGGCCGTACCAGGCCACGTCGGCGGCGGCCTTTCCCAGCGCGAACCCGAGCCACACCCCGCCGGGCAGCGGCCGCAGCAGCCACGCGGCGCCGGCCAGGCAGCCAGGGCGGATCAGGAAGCCGTCCGCGGCTTCGGCGACCGCGCACGACGCCAGCTGCTCGCGCACCGCGTGCCACGCGCCCGCGGCCAGCCTGCGCCATCCGCCCAGGTGAACCGTGGCCCGGCTGGCCGCCGCCACGGTCTTCACGCCGATGCAGCCGTAAAAACCCACGGCCTCGCAGATGGTGGCCAGCGCCGCGGCGGCCAGCAGCGACCCGGCCGGCAGGTACCCGGCGGCGAAGCCGGCCACGGCCGCGACGGTGCCGCACACCTCGGCGAGCCCGAACCGGGCCCGCCACGCCCGCCACCGCCCCGCGGGCTGGCCGGGGGCGGCGGGCCATGCCCCCGGCGCCTCTGTACCCTCGGCCGCCATTGCCACCACAGTGGCCCCGTCCATAGCCAGCCCGCTCATTTTGCCCCCCCGCATATCCCTACGGAGAGTGGCAGCGCCACTCTGATACACCACCGCGCAGGTCGTGAGCTGACGGTATGACGGCAGGCCCGTCTCGGGGACCGGGGCTAGCCTCCCGTTTCCTTGCGGCGCTCCCCCGGATTACGCTCCGGTTGGCCTCTCTCTAGCGCGGCTTCGGCAGCAGCATCCCCAGGTTGATGGCGTCGGCCATGGCCTGGTAGCCGGCGTCATTGGGGTGCAGGTGATCACCGGAGTCGTACGCCGGGTTCAGCCGCAGCGGGTCGGCCGGGTCGCGCATCACCGCGTCGAAGTCGACGACGCCGCCGAAGGCGCCGCTGGTGCGGATCCAGGTGTTGACCGCCTCGCGCGTGGCTTCACCCGCCACGCTGTAGTACCCCGCTCCCTGGAACGGCATTATGGTCGCGCCGAATATCCTCACCCCCGCGGCGTGCGCCTCGGCGATCATCCGCTCGTACCCGGCGATGATCCGGGCCGCGCTGATATCGGTGCCCTTGTTCTGGTCCGCGCTGTACCCGATGTCGTTGATGCCCTCCAGCACGATGACGTCCCGCACCCCGGGCTGGTCCAGGGCATCGCGCGCGAACCGCGCCTCGCCGCTGCCACTGCAGCACCGCGAGCCGGTCACCACCCGGTTCCCGCCGATCCCCGCGTCCGCCACCGCCAGCGCGGGCCCGCCCAGCGCGTCCAGCCTCCGCGCCAGGTCGTTGGGCCAGCGGAGGTTGGCGCCGACCGTCGATTGCAGGCCGTCGGTGATCGAGTCGCCGAACGCGACCACGGTCCCGTCCGCTCCGGACGATCGGACCATGAGACCGCTGACGTAATACGAGGACGATGTCCTGGTCGTGAACGCGCCCGCCCCCGCCTCGGCGGCGTGGTCACCGGCGGCCGACACCCAGTTGACCTGCTGGGCGTCCGAATGGAGCGTGGCCGCGCCCGTCCGGCCCGGCAGGTACACGCTCACCGCCAGATCCTGCAGCGGCCACACCTGCATGCCCACCGGATCGCTGAGTACCTCGGCGCCGGGCGGGATCTGGACCGACGCGCTGCCGCCGAAGGTCACCGGGTGGATCGTGCCGGGCACCGCCGCAGCGCCCGGGTCGGCCAGCGCGACCGTCACGTGACCGACGTGCAGCGGCGAAGTACCGAACGCGTTCGTCAGCTCGAGCCGGATCAGCTCGCCGCCGACGCTGGGGAAGATGATGTCGCGAACGGTCTGGTCATCGAAGCCGGCCGCGGCGAGCGTGCCGGGCATGGCGCCCTGCGGGCTGGCGCTCCAGCTGGTCACCCAGCTGTCCCCGCGCCGGGCCGCGGCGGCCGGGCGGGGGGCGGCGAAGACGGCAAGGACGGCAAGGACGGTCACCAGGACCAAGAGGACGGCGGCACCCGACAGCCCGAGACGGATGGTTTTCCTGCGGCCGGTCCAGGCTGCCATCATGGCGCCTCCTACTCTCACCCCGCGAGCGGCGAAGCCCCTCCCCCGCCGTCGGCTCCTAACAAGTGTCATGCACGTTCCGGTCGCCGGGAAGTCGTAACGTTCAGTGACCGGCCGGAAGGTATGCGGCATGGCCCGGGCCGTTCGGTCCGGTGGCCTGGCGGTCAGTTGCTGATGCGGAGCATGGCGGCGCCCGGAGCACACCTTGGGTTCTCATCGCCGTTTCCTATAAGGAAAAATTTTTCCGTTCGGGAAACGGTCCGGAGAAGGACATGCTGCTCACGGGCGTTTCCGCGGAAACGCCGCGTCCCGCGCTGGGATCACGTGGCGCGGTAAATCGGCCCGCTGGGCTACCGGTCGGTCTCCTGTACGCGAAGCCCGGCTACGCACTCGGCGCTTCCGCAGGTCCGGCCCGAACCCAGGCGAGGCCTGCCGCACGGGCAGGCGGGCCGCAAGCGGGCCAGCCAGGCGGCGTACGCCAGCAACTCGGCGATGCCGCCAGGGCCCGGAACGGAGACAACAGGCCGGATCCCGCCGCCGGGCAGCGCCAGCCACTCCCGCGGCTTATCAAATGCGGGATCGCCAGGCACGGGATCCATAACCTCTATTTTCCTCCATCCCCGAACCTCACCGCCCCAGCCCGGGCGCGCGCTCGGGAGTCCGGCGCGGCACTGTGCTCGCAGTCGCCGATGAACAAGGCGCTCGTACCGCTGTGAGCAGGGATGTAAGCTGAGCGGCCCGATAGGCCGAGTCGTTCTGGACGTTTCCGTGACCGCTGAAGCGCGCCGACGCGCGATACTGGCCGCATGGTTGACGACATCGCACGGGACCGGGCCATCTACCACGCACTGAAGGCGGCCAACGAGGTCGCCGCAGCCCTCCAGGCCCACCTCATCAAGGAGCACGGGGCTGACCCCGAGCGTGCTGCCTCGCAGGGTCCCGCCACCAACTCCCTCAAGCTGCTGCGGCAGGCTCGCGAGCGGCTGGGGCAGGGGCTGCGGGCCGTCGAGGCCGACCACATCGCCGAATCCGACGAGATCTCGCTGCGCAACCAGTAACTCCAGCACCTTGCAAGCCAACGTCTCGCTTTGCTGACCGGGTTCCCGGGGGCATGAGCATTCCGCGGTGGTCATGGGATGGACTGCAGTGCTGAGCCCAGGTGCGCAGGTAACGGCACGGATGAGACAGCGTGGCGGGACGGAGGCGGGCGGATGAGCAGCGTTGTCGTCGTCGGTGCGGGCCTGGCGGCGGCACGCCCCGAACAGTACGTCGAGCGTGACTGGATGGCCGAGGAATTCACCCGCGGCTGCTACGGCGCGCACTTCGCACCGGGAGTCTGGACGTCTTACGGCGAGGCGTGGCGCGCACCGATCGGGCGCATCCACTGGGCCGGCGCCGAGTGCGCGCCACAGTGGAACGGCTACATGGAAGGCGCCGTCCGCAGCGGTGAAGCCACCGCAGATACGGTCGCCGCCCTCTGATATCTAGCGGCAGCTGGGCCGCGGGCGGGTGAAGGCCATGCCTTATACGCGTGCCGTTCCCTGGCTGTCGAAGGTCATGGCGCGCTGCAGGGCCGCGGCGCGGAGGTCGGGCGGGATCTCGACGGGGCCGCCCAGCGCCGCGGCGTTGATGCTGGCTTGCGCCGCTTCCTCCACCACTCCGCCGGCCAGGATGGCCAGTTCGGGGGTGCGGTGGAAGATCAGCACCCCGTGGTTGGCCAGCAGCACGGCCGGGACTCCGGGGGTGACCGCGGCGCGGATGCTGGCGATCGCTTCGGCTGACCCGCGCGGTCCGTAGCCGGCCACGGGCACGCCGTCCTGGAACCCGAACATGGCCAGCGCCTCGATCCAGCACCTGATGGGGCGCCGGGCCACCGCGTGCGCGGTGGCGTACGGCGAGTGAGTATGCAGGACGCATCCGACATCAGGGTGGTCGGCGTACATGGCGGTGTGCATGGCCACGACGGCGCCCTGGATCGGCGGCAGTTCTCCCTCCAGCAAGGTCCCGTCCAGCCCGACCCGCACGACGGCGGAGGCGGGATGGTCCCGCAGCGAGGGACCCGCGGTGAAGTACATCTCCTGCGCCCCGGGAACCCGGACGCTGACGTTGCCGTGACCGTTCGCGGAGATCGCCCCGCTGGCGACCACCCGCGCCGCGATATCGGCAACCTGATCGGCCAGTTCCTTGTCCATGCCCCAAGGTATCCCGGTGACCGGCCCGGCGGGTAGCGTGGCCGCATGCTCCTCGCGGAGGACCTTCTGCTCCTAGTCACCGACGACACCAGCGGCCGGCTGTCCGCGCCAGGGACGCAGGTCGACATCGGGCTGGGCGGTGCGAACCTGCTCGAGCTGACGTTGCGGCACAAGGTGGATATTTCTGGTGAGCAGGACCAGGGCAGGCGCGGGCGCATCATCGTCCGCGACCCGGCCCCGGTCGGGGACGACGTCCTCGACGCGGCCCTGCAGATCCTGGTCGCGCGTCAGGGCAGCAAGCCGTCTGGCGTGGTCAAGCCACTGGGCAAGAACCTGCGGCAGACGCTCTACCAGCGGCTGGCCGCCAGCGGGGTGCTCCGCGCCGGGCAGGGCCGGGCCCTGGGTATCTTCCCGACCCGCACCTGGCCGGCTCGGGACGCCAGCCACGAGGCCGAGGTGCGCCAGCTGGTGACCCAGGCGCTGATCCAGCCGATCGCGCCGGACGAGCGGACCGCCGCGCTCATCGCCCTGCTGCACGCGCTCAAATGCGAGCACAAGGTCGTCGATCCCCGGGCCTACCAGCTGTCCAGGCGGCAGCTCAGAGCACGTGCCGGGGAGATCGCGCAGGGCAACTGGGCGTCTGAGGCGGTGCGCAAGGCGATCGACGAGATGATCGCCGCGGTCGCGGCGGCCAGCACCGCCGCGACCGCCGCCACCTCGGGCTAGCCGTGGTCACCAGGGAATTCCCGGGGCTGGACGGGCCGGGACGGCCCCGCTAGGGTGATGCCGTCCTTACGAGAGGCTGCGAGGCTCATGCTGGGGGAGAATCCGGGGCTCACCGTCTCGCGCATCGCCCTCGGCTGCGGGAACTTCGGCGGGGTCGGCTCGGCGCCGGAGTTCTTCGGCCAGGGGCTGACCGAGGATCAGGCGTTCGCGGTGATGGACGCGGCCTGGGAATCCGGCATCGGCTGGTTCGACACCGCCGACGCCTACGGCGGCGGGCGCAGCGAGCGGGCGATCGGCCGCTGGATGGCCGCGCGGGGGGCGTCGCGGTCCTGATGGTCGAGCAGAACGCGACCATGGCGCTGTCCATCGCTGACCGCGGCTACGTGCTGTCGACCGGGGAGATCGTGCTCGAGGGCCCGGCCGCGGAACTGCTGCGCGACGAGGAACTCAAGCGCGCCTACCTGGGCCGGTAGAGCGCTGGTCAAGTAACTGGGCTAAGTCCAGTCCGCCTGGCATCACGGGCCCCGTGGGCTCTGGGTGAGCGGCGGGCCAGCCGCCCGCCAAGGCCCGGGCCTGCCCTGAGCCGCATTTAACGGGGAGGATCCGGCTTACCGGGAGGATCTGGGCAACCCTGGGGTACCAGATCCTCCCCGCAGGCCGGATCCTCCCGGTTAATCCGGGACCCGGGGCGCCGGGCAGGCGGCCGGGGGCACGCCTGGTCCGGCTGGGCATCACAGGCCCCATGAGCCTAGTTACTGCTGGTTCGTGTAGGCCTGCTGGGAGATCGGATGGTCCGGGCCGAGGATCAGCGGGTTGTTCGCGCTCTCCGCCGCCTGCTTCTCCGCGGCCAGCTGCGAGCCGGGCGTGGCGTAAAGGACGTGCACGGAGGCGTTCCCGCTGCCGCGCGGGCTCACCGGCGCCACCGCGGCCGGATTTCCCTGCTGGTCGGTGACCCAGAGCTGGAAGTCGTCGTACTTGAAGAGCTGGATGTCCACGATCGGGGTGGGATAGTGATGCACCCCGGCGGGCTCCTGGCCGGCGGCCGGCGCCCCGCCTGCCGCGGGCGCTGCGCTCGCGGCCGGCGCTGCGCTCGCATCCGGCGCTGCGCTCGCATCCGGCGCTGCGCTCGCATCCGGCGCTGCGCTCGCGGCCGGGAGCACTCCGGTGTGGAAGCTGGGCTGCAGGGGCACCCCGGCGTTGAAGATCGAGTCGGTCCACCGGGCCACCCCGGCGGCGTCCTGGATGGGCGTGTCCAGCAGGCCCCCGGGATCGAGCTCCTGCTTGATCTCTGGCGCGAGCAGGTCATACAGCCGCTTGGCGTTCTGCCTCAGCAGGTCCACTTTGGCCGGGTCAGCGCAAAACTGGGCTGACCATTCGATTCCCGCGAGGTTCCGGACCAGGAACCAGCCCTGGGCGTCCTTCAGCCAGAGCGCGCCGCCGTGGTGGTCCTGGTAGGGCGCCTGCCCGTAGACCAGCCCGGTCGCCCCGGCCGCGATCGCGTTCATCTGCTTGCGCGCCGCCACGTACTCGGGCGAATCGGCGCGCAGCGGATGGTTGGGGACGTTGATGTCCCACTTATGGTCCTCGGACTCGGAGTGAACGGGTTCGGGTTGAGTGCTGGTCACCGGGCTCTCCTCTCAGGCCTTGTGAAGTGTCGCGACCGTGATATGCGGCCAGATGTTCGGGGCGGCGGCCGTCGTGGTGGCGGTGCCCTGGGCGACGATCGTGGTGCCGTGCGGGATCGAGGCCAGCCGGGCCACGGTGGGGGCCACGTTGGGGTTGCTGGTCTTCGGCACCGCCACCCACAGGCCCGGCTCGATGTGCAGCCCGGCTTTCAGGTTCGCGTCGGAGATCTGCTGCAGATAGGTCAGGCCGAACATGTTGATGTCGGGCTGCAGCAAGCCCCGGTTGGGTATCGGCCCGCTGACCGGGTCGAATTCGATCTGATCGGAGGTCACGTTGAGCTCGAGAAAACGATCTTGCCCGGGTATGTGGTTCGGCCGCCAGATGACGTTGAAGCCCCGGCCGCTCCACTTCCCCGCGAGCCCGGCAAGCGGGCCCAGCGGGCTCGCCACCTCCGGGAACGGCTGCTGAACCTCGTTTTGCAGCGCCGGCAACGGCTGAAATGAAAAATCTGACGCCAGTTCCATCCCCCCGAGACCGAGTCGGACCCTCTCGCGGCAATTAGCTCGTCACTCCGGTCCGGATGCCAACATTCGCCCCACCCGCACCGCATTGTCAAGAGCCAGAAGGCTAATTCCGGCGCCCGGCCGGGATGGATTTCTCTCTCTTGACAAGCCGGCCACCAGACGGCTAGATGACGATAACGCGGGACTGGTCCTGAGAGGGGGATCATGGCCGAGACGACCATCGACCCGGTGCAGCCCCAGGCACGGGAAGAACCCGGCCCGATCACGGCGGACCTGGGCACGATCGTGTCGCGGGCGGCGCGGCGGTTCGGATCCAGGACGGCTCTCATCGCCGCCGGGCGGACGCTGACCTACCAGGCGCTCGACGACCTGTGCGACCGGGTGGCCGGCGGCCTGCACGAGATCGGGGTGCGGCCCGGCGACCGTGTCTCGCTCTACTCGCCCAACCGGTGGGAATGGGTGGTCGCCTACCACGCGGCCCTGCGCGCCGGGGCCGTGGTCAACCCCATCAACGTGATGCTGACCGCGGAGGAAGTAGCCTTCGTCCTCAACGACTGCGGCGCCGCGGCGATCTTCACCTCGGGAGAGAAGGCCGAGGTGATCGCGGGGCTGACCCGGGCCGTGCCGACCCTGCGCCGGGTCATCAGTTTCGACGGCGCGGGCAGCGGCGTCACCGGCTTCGGGGACCTGCTCGACCACCCCGCGACGGCACCAAAGGTAGCCCGGCCGGACCCGGTCGGCCTGTCGACGATCGGCTACACCTCCGGCGGCACCGCGCGACCGTGTTCGACGGCGTGCCGACCATGTACGCGATGATGCTCGCCGACCCCTCCCTGCCCGGGACCGACCTGTCCTCGCTGCGGATCTGCGGCGTGGGCGGGCAGACCATGCCGGCGGCCAAGATGGCCGAGTGGGAGCGCCGGTCCGGCGCTCCCCTGCTCGAGCTGTGGGGCATGACCGAGCTGGGCGGCGCGGGCACGGCCACCCCGGTCTACATGCCCAATGTGCACGGCTCGATCGGCTTCGCGCTGCCCGGCGCGGAGGCCAGGGTCGCCGCGCTCGACGACGCGGGTGTCACCATGCCCGACGGCGAGCCCGGCGAGCTGATGATCCGCGGGCCGCTGGTCATGCTCGGCTACTACGGCAACGAGCCGGCGACACGGGCCGCGATCGGGCCCGACGGCTGGATGCACACCGGTGACATCGCCACCCGGGACGAGGAGGGCCACTACTTCGTCGTCGACCGCAGGAAGGACCTGATCATCACCGGCGGGTTCAATGTCTACCCGGCCGAGATCGAGCGTGTCGTGGCCGCCCACCCCGCGGTGGCCATGGTGGCCGTCGGCTCGGTGCCCGACGACACCCTCGGCGAGCTGGCCCGGGCCTACGTGGTGCTGCGCCCAGGCGCCGCCGCCACCGAGGCCGAGATCATCGGGCACTGCCGGCCGTACCTGGCCGCCTACAAGCGACCCCGCTCGGTCCGCTTCGTGCCCGACCTGCCCAAGACATCGACAGGCAAGGTGATGCGCCGCGAGCTGAAAACCCTGGACGGCTGAGGGTATCCCGGCGAGGGCTCGCGGGGGCGGCGAGGGACGCGCCCGGCCGTTCGGTCCCTGACGGCCTCCTATACTGCCGGGTGATGACGACAACGCCGCCCTTTGACACGGCCCAGCCGAACGTAGCGCGCATGTACGACTACTGGCTCGGCGGCAAGGACAACTTCGAAATCGACCGCACCGCGGCCGAGGCCGTGCGGCGGCTCCGGGCATCCTCATCAGCGACGAGATCCGCGCGGCCGGGTTCAACCTGGACGCGCCGGCGTGCGTCGTGCTGGCCTGCGTGCTGCACTTCGTCGACGCCGAGACCGCGCACGGCGTCGTGAGCACGTTCGTCCAGGCGCTCGCGCCGGGGTCGTACGTGGTGATCTCGGTGGGGTTCGGCCAGGGGCGGACGGGGACCGATTTCGCCAGCACGTACAACGCGCACTCCGGGCCCCGGATCTACGCCCATTCGTGGCCGGAGATCACCGGGCTGTTCTCCGGCCTGGAGCTGGTGCCGCCCGGCATCGTGGAAACCACGGCCTGGCTGCCGGGACAGCCGGACACGGTGCCGGAACAGCGATCGAACATGATCGTGGCCGGGGTGGGGCGCCGCCTGTTACCACCGGGCTCGCTGGCGCGGCCTGTCGATTCTGGACAGGCTCGTTCGTCCAGGGGTAGAACCGGTGGCGAGCCGGTCGGAACGGAGGCAACGATGCGTTACAGGTCTCCGGCTGACGCTCAGGTGCCGGTGAGCCAGGCGAAGCCCCAGGGGGGCAGCTCGATCCGGCCGCCGCTGATGTCGAGGTGGCCGGCACTCGAGTGCACGTGGACGGGCTCGTAGAGGCCGGCCCGGGCGATGATCCCGGCGTCGGCTGACTGGGTGACGTCGCTGAAGTTGGTCAGGGCGAGGAACGGCGCGCTGCGCGGGTGCGCCCGGCGGTAGGACAGCACGCTGCGGTTCTCGGTCGGCAGGATCTCGGTGCTGCCGCCGGCCCGCAGCGCGAGCAGCGAGCGCCGCGCCTGCGCCAGCCGCCGGATCGCGCCGAACACCCGGCCCTCCAGCGAGTCCGGGTCATGCCGCCGCGCGGCCAGGGCCCAGTCCATCAGCGGCCGGTGCGTCCACCGGTTGTCGTGCGCGTGCGCCGGCTCCGCCGCCCAGTCGGGGTCGCTGCGCAGGGCCAGCTCGTCGCCCATGTAGATGAGGGGGATGCCGCCGAAGGAGAAGGCGATCGCGTACATCGACTCGAGCCGCCTGATGGCGGCGACCAGACCGCCGGGATCCCCGGCCTCCAGCGCGGCCTCGATGCCGCACAGCGACGCGGCCATGCCGGAGGTGCGGACGTCGCCGGTCGCCGGGTTGTCCTGGAACCGGGCGCCGCGGCCGAACGAGCCGGGAAAGCCGCCGGCGTAGAAGTCGGCCAGGAAGCGCCGGTGGGCGGGGCCGTTGACGCCCGCCGCGCCGGCGTCGTCGTCGGACACCGCCCAGCCGATGTCGTCGTGGCAGCGGACGTAGGTGACCCAGGAGGTCGGCGCGGGCGCGGACCGTCGCCGGGACAGGGCCCGCTCGGCCAGCCGGACGTCGCGGGTGGCCAGGCTCGACCAGAGCATCACCATGAGCTGGTTGTCGTAGGCCAGGTCGCTTTCCGGGCGGAACCTGTCATGGGCGCCGAGGTACTGGGCCAGCAGCTCCGGGCTGACGATCGCCTCGGCCTTCAGCATCAGGCCGGGCGCGGCCAGCCGGGTCAGCGCCCGGAACGCCTGCAGCAGCAGGTGCGCCTCGGGCTGGTTCTGGCAGTCGGTGCCCATCCGCTTCCACAGGAACGGCACCGCGTCGAGCCTGAGCACGTCGATGCCCCGGTTGGCCAGGACGAACATGGTGCCCAGCATGGCCCGGAACACCGCCGGGTTGGCGTAGTTCAGGTCCCACTGGTACTCGTGGAAGCTCGTCCAGACCCAGCCGAGGCCCGGGACGTGGGTGAAGCTGCCCGGCGCGATGTCGGGGAACACCTCGTGCAGGGTGCGCTCGTAGGCGTCGGGTTGGGCCCGGTCCGGGTAGATCAGGTACATCTCGCGGTAGCCGGGCTCGCCGGCCACCGCCTTGCGGGCCCATTCGTGCTCCCGCGCGGTGTGGTTGAGCACCAGGTCCACGCACAGCGCCATGCCGCGCTCGCGCAGGTCGCCGGCCAGCGCCTGCAGGTCGGCCATGGTGCCGACCCGCGGGTCCACCTGGTCGTAGTCGGCCACCGCGTAGCCGCCGTCGCTCTCCCCCTCGCGCGGCCGCAGCAGCGGCATCAGGTGCAGGTAGGTGACGCCGAGCTCCGCCAGGTAGTCCAGGTGCTCGCGGATCCCGGGCAGCGAGCCGGCGAACCGGTCGGCGTAGCAGACGTAGCCGATCATGCGGGACCGCTGGAACCAGGCCGGGTCGATCTCCCGGCGGCGGTCGAGCAGCCGCAGTTCCGGCGGGCGTTCGGCGGCCGCGTGCAGCGCGTCGAGCACCAGCTGGGTGGCGAGTTTGTCCACGTCCACCACGCCGCCGTAGACCTGGCCGAGCGGCCCGGTGATGTCGAAGGACAGCGTCTCGAGCCGCGCCAGGAACGCGTCGGCCTCCGCCAGGCCGAGCCGCGATCGCGCTTCGTATTCCACCGCGGGACCCAGTCCGGGCACGCACCACTCCTCGGGTCTCGGGCTGGCGGCGGGCAGCCGAAGTTGATCGTCGATGGCGACGATAGCCGCACCGGCCCGCCGCGCGCCAGGGGCCGGCGGGTGCGGCCGGGAGGTTACCGGCCCGGGAGATTGCCGCCCATCAGGCGCCTGAGCCGGAGGATCTCGGTGTCCCGCGCGTCGAGCACCGGCTCGATGACGTTCATCGCGGCGTGCACGGCCGCCTCCGGGTCACCGGGAATGCCGTAACGCAGGAAGCTGCGCCCCAGCGCCCGCCGGAGGCGTTCCGCGGTGACCGTCAGCAAGTCGGCGGGCTCTTTACCCGGCCGGGCCTGGCGCGAATTCGGCCGGCGCCCGCGGCCCGGCGGGCGGGCGGCCTGCCGGCCGGGCGGCGGGATTGTGTCAGGGCTATCCGGCACCGCGAACAAAGGCGTCATCGCCCACGGCTGCGGCTGAGCCGGGGCGGCGCGCCGCCGCTTTGGCAGGGTCGGCTCCGGGAGCATTGGCGTGACCTTTCCTGTCCAGGATTTGTCTACACAGCGCTAATGCTCCCCCTTTGTGGCTGTCATACCATAGATGTCCAGGTCGCACGGCGTGTCATCAATACTCCGGAGGGTGCCTTCTGGCCTTTTCCGGGCATATTCCGCCGACAATTTCGTATCGAAAATATGTACGTATACGGATCAGGCTGTCACCGATCCGGGTTCCGCGCGGCGGGTGATTTCCAGGTGCGGGCGGGAAAGCCATAGCGACCACTCCGCGCTGATCTCGCCGGCCGTGGTGAGCAGCAGCGGCAGGTGATCGCGGAGCAGTCGCTGCGTGGTCGTCTCGGCCGCGTGCACGGTGACGTTCATCGCGGCCCGGACCGCCCCGGTCCCGTCGCGGACCGGGACCGCGACCGAACGGACGCCGGGCGCGAGCTCCTCGTCGGCCAGCGCCCAGCCCCGGGCCCGCACCTCGGAAAGCTCGTCCCGCAGCTGGTCCGGCGGCCGGCCAATGTACGGCGGCAGCCCCGATCGGCTGGGCTGGGCCAGCGCGGCCGCGACCCGGTCCGGCGGCAGGGCCGCGAGCAGGACCTTGCCCTGCGAGGTCTGCACCGCCGGGAAGTAGGTGCCGATCTCCACCCGCAGGGCGATCAGCTTGGGCACCGAGACGCGGGCCACGTAGACGATGTCGGAGCCGTCGAGCTGGGCCATGGACGACGACTCGCCGGTGCGGGCTACCAGCGCCTCCATGTGCGGCCGGGCGATATCCCACAGGCCCAGCGAGCTTACGTAGGCCATTCCCAGGTTCATCACCTTCGGCGTCAGCTCGAAGGTCCCGTCGCCGGACCGGACGAAGCCCAGCTCCTCCAGGGTGAGCAGCAGGCGGCGGGCGGTGGGCCGGGCCAGGCCAGCCGCGGCGGCCACCTCGGTCAGCGACATGCTGCGGTGGTCCGCGCCGAACGCGGCCAGGATATCCAGCCCGCGCGCCAGAGCCTCGACGAAGTCCGGCCCGTGGCCCCGTCCCGCCATGCCCGGGCTAACCCTCGCCGAACATGCTGCCGCGCGCCCCGTGCGTGGACTCGGACTTGTACTCCGTGTACTGGTACGGGTTGTCCAGCACCTCGGTGGTGGGCAGGTCCGGATTCATCCCGGCCGCCCAGGCCTCCTCCCCGAGCGCGGACCGCAGGTAGTCGACGGTGGCCTCGGCGGTCCGCCGCACCGCGCCCAGGTCGGCCCCGACCAGCCGGTTCTCGTGCTTGACGATGCGGCCGTCCACCAGGACCGTGTGCACGTCGCCGCGCTGCGCCTGGAAGGCGACGTGGCCGTAGGGGTTCACCAGCGGGAACGAGACCGGCGAGCTGTCGTTCTTGATCAGCACCACGTCGGCCTTGCGGCCCGGCTCGAGGCGGCCCAGGTCGTCGCGGCCCAGGGCGCGGGCACCGCCCCGGGTGGCCCAGTCGACGACGTGCTCGGCGCGCAGCGCATGGTGGGTGACGGTCTCGCCCTTCATGTGCGCCTCGAGGTGCTCGCGGGCCCGGTCGGCGCCGAGGGTGGCCCGCATGGCGGAGAACAGGTCGCCGCTCCACCAGACGCTGGTGTCCATGGACAGCGCGACCGGGATGCCGTGGCGGCGGACCTGCCAGGTGGGCGGGTACCCCTGCCCGGCGCTCTGCTCGGATTCGGTCGAGACCGAGATGGAGCCGCCGGTGGCGGCGATGCGCTGGTAGGAGTCGGTGGAGAGGGTGGCCGCGTGCACGTAGATGTTCTCAGGGGTCATGAACCCGTTCTCGTGCATCAGCCGGATGCCGTCGTCGTTGGTGGCGCCCCACACCCCGGCGTGGGTGGTGACGGGCAGGCCGAGCTCGCGGGCCACCTCGAAGGCCGCCTTCTCCGGGAAGGCCGGGTCGCCGGTGACGTCAAACGCGATCTGGAACCCGAGCATGTCGTTCGCGGGATGCTGACTGAAGAACGACCGGAAGGCGGGGTCGGCGGTCCACTCCCATGGGCCGGCCTGGATGTTGCCGTAGGCGAGGACGAACCGTCCGGGTACCGCGCGCAGTGCGTCGACGGCGGCCTCGGCGTGGTCGGGGGTATGCAGGTTGTGCGACCAGTCCACGGTGGTGGTCACGCCGGCCTCGAGGGCTTCCCAGGCGGAGATCAGGTTGCCCGCACCGATGTCCTCGGGGCGGAACTTCCGGCCGTGCTCCAGGTAGTTCCAGACGAAGTACTGGGTCAGAGTCCAGTCCGCGCCGTAGGCGCGCATCGCCGTCTGCCACATGTGCCGGTGGGTGTCGATCATCCCCGGCATCACGATGCCGCCGCTCGCGTCGATCTCTAGCGCACCCTCCGGCGCCTGCAGGCGCGGCCCCACCGCCGCGATCCGGTCCCCGGTCACCAGCACGTCCGCGTCGGTGAGGACCGTGCGGGCGTCGTCCATAGTGAGGACCGTGCCGCCGCGCAGCAGCACCGGGCGGCGCTCGCCAGTCCCGGCAGATGCCGCTACCTCGTCGGGATTCGCCATCGAAACCTCCGGGTATCTTCACGCGGACGAGCGTCCGCCATACGATCGTTAAGCCGATTGGTGCCACTGTCATCCATCCTCGTTCGGGATGTCAAGCGGTCGGCATTCCTACCGCCTTGACAGAGATCACCGCGGGCCTAGGCTGGTCCATACGCCGGGCATGGACGATTGTCCGTATGACGGACAGTCTGACGAAGGGACGACCACACGATGACGGTGGACCAGGCGGAGGGGCCGCTGGCCGGGCTGCTGGTGGCGGACTTCTCCCGGATCCTGGCCGGGCCGTACGCGACCATGCTGCTGGCCGACATGGGGGCGGAGGTGGTCAAGGTCGAGGGTCCGGCCGGCGACGACACGCGCACCTGGCAGCCGCCGGTCCGGGACGGCATCTCGACCTACTACCTCGGCGTCAACCGGAACAAGCGCTCGATCGCGCTGGACCTGCGCGACCCCGGTGACCTGGCCGCGGCGCGCGAGCTCGCGCGGCGGGCCGACGTCTTCATCGAGAACTTCAAGCCGGGCGGCCTGGCCCGGTTCGGCCTCGACTACGAGGCCGCCTCGGCCGCCAACCCGTCCGTCGTGTACGCCTCGATCAGCGGTTTCGGCAGCGGCCCCGGGGGCGCCGCGCTGCCCGGGTACGACCTCATCGTCCAGGCCATCTCCGGGCTGATGAGCGTGACCGGGGATCCGGACGGCGAGCCGTACCGGGCCGGGGTCGCGGTGTTCGACGTGATCGCCGGCCTGCACGCCACCATCGGGATCCTGGCCGCGCTCAACCACCGGCACGAGACCGGCCGCGGCCAGCACGTCGAGGTCAGCCTGCTGGCGTCGGCCATGTCCGGCCTGGTCAACCAGACCAGCGCCTACGTCGCCGGGGGCGTGGTCCCGTTCCGGATGGGCAACAGCCACCCCAGCCTGTTCCCCTACGAGCCGCTCCCCTGCGCCGACGGCGAGCTGATCATCACCGCGGGCAACGACCTCCAGTTCCGCAAGCTGGCCGAGGTCCTGGGCCTCGCGGAGCTGCCCGACGACCCGCGGTTCGGCCGCAACGAGGACCGCACGGCCAACCGCGACGAGCTGCGCCCGCTGCTGGTCGAGCGGCTGCGGACGCGGCCCAAGATGGAGTGGTTCCGCGAGCTGACCGGGGCGGGGGTGGCGTGCGGGCCGATCAACACCATCGACCAGGGCGTGGCGTTCGCCGACGAGGTGGGGCTCGATCCGGTCGTCAGCGTAGGGCAGGGCGAGGCCGCGATGCCGTCAGTGCGCCATCCCATCACCTTCTCCGCGACGCCGGCCAGCTACCGGCTGCCGCCGCCGGCGCTGGACCAGCACGGGGCCGAGATCCGCCGCTGGCTGGCCGGGCCGGAGGAAGGATCAGAGCAGAAGGAGCCGAACGACGTGGGTTCTCGCCATAGCGCCGCCGGCGACGCGGAGACGGGCGGATGAGCGGCGCGGACGGCTCACCGGGGCTGTCCTTCCCTACCTCCCTCGGTACCTCGACGCCCGACCAGATCAGGCTGCTCGGCCAGGACCTGACGGCCGACCTGATGGGGAAGGTCAGTTTCGGGGAACTCGCCTTCTGGCTGGTCACGCTGCGGCGGCCGACCCCGTCCGAGACCCGGGTGTTCGAGGCCGTGCTGGTGGCGCTGGCCGACCACGGCTTCACCCCGACCGCGATCGCCGCGCGGCTGACCTACCTGTCGGCGCCGGACTCGCTGCAGGGGGCGCTGGCCGCCGGGCTGCTCGGCGGCGGGTCCCGGTTCCTCGGGGTCACCGAGGACTGCGGGCGCTACCTGCACGAGGTGCTTGAGGCTGCCGATGGCGCGCTGCCTGCCGACGACGACGGCTGGGACGCGCTCGCGCTCGAAGCCGTCAGGCAGACCCGGGAGGCCCGCCGCTTCGTCCCCGGGCTCGGGCACCCGGTGCACAAGGTCATCGATCCCCGCACGCCGGTGCTGATCGGGATCGCCGAGCAGGAGGGGCTGCGCGGCCCGCACCTGCGGCTGTTCGAGGCCATCGGCCGGGTGCACGAGCAGGTGCTCGGCCGCAGGCTCCCGCTCAACGGAGCCGGCGTCTGCGGCGCCGCGCTCGCCGATCTCGGCCTGCCGGTCGAGCTGCTCCGCGGCTTCGCCCTGCTGGCGCGGGCGGCCGGTCTGCTCGGGCAGATCGCCGAGGAGCGCCGCCGCCCGATCGGCATGGACATGTACATGACCGTCGACCGCAACGCCGTCTACGTCGACCCCGACACTGACTGAGGAGGAAGTGCCGTATGGCCACCGTCGCCGCGGTGATCGCCTCGACGCATCACCCGTTCTATTACCGCGCCAGCACCTCGGCCGGCGCGGACCGGCCGCCCTTCGCCGACGAATGGGTGGCCAAGATCGAGGCGTTCCGCCAGACGCTCACCCGGGCCGAGCCCGACGTGCTGGTCATGGTGGGCAGCGACCACTTCCACCAGCTGTGGCTGGACAACATGCCGCAGTTCCTGGTGGGCAAGGCGCCGTTCTTCGACGCGAACTGGCACAACGAGGAGCGGGAGTTCGGCCTGCCGCGGATGCGGCTGGCGGGCCAGGAGGACCTGGCCGCCTACCTGCTGCGGGAGGGCCTGGACGCCGGCTTCGACCTGGCCTTCAGCAACGAGCTGCGGATCGATCACAGCGTGACCTGCCCGATCATCACCCTGCGACCGCAGGCCGACCTGCCGGTGGTGCCGGTCTACACCAACATCTTCGCGCCGCCGATGCCGAGGCCCTCGCGGTTCGTCGAGCTGGGCCGGGCGCTGCGCCGGATGGTCGAGTCCTGGCCGTCGGACCAGCGGGTGGCCATCATCGGCACCGGCCACCTGTCCCTCGAGCTCGGCGGGCCGCGCCAGTTCGGCCCGCACGGCCCTGACCCGGAATTCGACCGCAAGGCGGTCGCCTGGATCGCCGACGGCGACCTCGACGGCTGCCTGGGCGAGGTCACGCTGGACAGCCTGCACGCCCCGGGCAACGCCACCCACGGGTTCATGGACTTCATGCTGATGATGGGCGCGGCCGGCGACGGCGTGAAGGCCGACTACGTGGACACCCTGGACCTGTTCCACACCATGGAGGCGTACTTCACCTGGTATCCGGAAGGAGTGCCGACCCCGTGAGCAAGTACCTGCTCGACAAGTTCCTGTACACGGTGGACCGCGATCCCGGGCTGACCGAGCGCTACCGCGAGGACCCGGCCGGCACCGTGGACTGGTGGGAGCGGGAGATGGCCGGCACCGTGCTCAACTGCACGGCGGCGGAGAAGTCGACCTGGCTTTCGTTCGAAGAGGAGGAGCGCCGCGCCCTGCGCGAGCACGACCACGTGGCGCTGTTCCAGCTGGGCGCCCACCCGTTCCTGACCCTCACCCTGTTCATCGCCATGTTCGAGCGCGACCACGGGCCGCTGGAGTACCAGATCGCCTACGCCCGCGCCATGGACGACATCACCCTCCCCTACCCCGATATCGCCACCTGACGGTCCTGAAAAGACCCTTGAACCATCCGGCTGAGCCGTGTCGTATGTACTGTTAGCCGGAAGGCCGGTGGAGGGGATTGCGATGAGCTGGTACCAATGGCGTCTGCGTTGCGCCCGGCAATTAGGCTGCTCATGGCGACGGGCAATTCATAACCGATCGGCTAGCGATGAGAAACGCGGCTAGCCCCGGAGACCGGCCCTGTACCAGGGTCCGGTTTGGCTCCCGGGCCTGGGAACTTGACATTGGTGTCTCGGTTACCTTCGGCCGGGCCGAGGACTCAGACATCATGATCTCGCGCGACAAGCCGGATTTTGTGGTCTCCCGCAGGGCAGGCAAGCTGACCGCCGTGACAGGCGGCCTGCTCGTCACCAACGAATCCGAAAGCCGGTCCCTTTACCTGCAGGGCATTCCGGGGCCGGAACACGAGATAAAACCGCAGATGACGCTCGGCACGATGCCGTACCGGCGCTGCCGGGTGGTGCTGCTCGGCAGTCATGGCGCCCGGTATACGCTCGACATCACCTGCGGGACGGAGGCTGAGGGCCGTTCAAGCGCGCCGGATCTTCAGAAGGCGGCCTCCCGCGACGCGGCTGCGACTCGCGGCTACCAGCGCCTGAACCTGCCCGCCGCCCAGCGCCGGTACCTCGCCGCTCTTTGCGAACCGATTCTGACCGGCATCGGCGCGAGCGTCGTCCCCGCCACCTACGCGCGGATCGCCGAACGGTGCGGCGTCTCGCCCAGCACGGTCCGCAATTCGCTCGACGCGCTGCGGCAAATGCTATCCGCGGAGTACGGTATCCCCGGCCTGGTGCACGTCAGGAGTTCCGATGCCGATGGCCCGGGAGCTGTCAACTTTCTCTCCGCCCTGGCCGCCTGGGCGATCGACTCGGGCAACATCACCCCCGACGACCTGGAATCACTCGACCCGTGACCGCTGACTCGACCAGGGATCCGACGCTCCGCTCTGACCTGACGCTCGACCTGCGGGCCGCGGCATCCCACGGCACGGCGGGCGGCGCCGACGGCGCCGACGGGTCCGCGCCCAACGGGTACTGGGCCGGGCCCGTCGACGACCCGGACCGTTATGAACTGCTCGGCGACGGCATCTCCGGCGGCGAGGGAACTACGTTCAAGGCGCGCTACCACGGCGAGGCCGGCGAGCCGCTGATCGTGGCCGTAAAACAGCTGCACCGACCGGTCGGCGAGTCGCTCGCCTGGCCGAAGCCAGACGACTGGGCCCGCTGGCAGGATCAACTGCAGATCATCCACCAGGTCAGGAACGATCACCTGGTACAAGTGCGGGCGATCTTTCCCGGCGCTCCGCCACACCGCCGCGGAGCGGCTCAGCCGGCTTCCGGCGACGCGCGGTTCGAAACCCCTTACGTGGTCATGGACTGGATACCTGGCCAGAGGCTCGATCGCTTCATACGCTCATCGCTTGACACCATCAGCCCGCGGCGCCGCATCGCGTGGATTGATCACCTGGCCGGGGCGATATCGGCCTTGCACTCCGCGACCAGGACGGCCGGGAATCCGCTCGTGCACCGGGACATCAAGCCTGGTAACTGCATCGTGACCACCGGGGACTGGCTCGTCCTCATCGACATCGGCACGATGCGCCGCGCTGGCATCCAGCCTGATCCGCGCGGCATGTACTCGGAACATTACGCCGCGCCGGAGGTCCTGGCGGACTTGTCCGCGCCCCGCGAAGCGGCCTCGGATCTGTTCTCGCTGGGCGGCGTCGCTTATTTCTGCCTCACTGGCGCAGATCCGCCGCCCGCGGCCGATATCACCGAGAAATCCATCCAGTCGTCCCTGGTGGTGCCCTCCCGCTGGCGAAGGCGCATCGCCCGGCACCTGCTGCCGCTGCTTTCGCCCGACCCCGCCGTCAGGCGCCAGGTCAGGCCCGACGCCTGGGTGAGGCAGCTACGGCGCATGACCAGGCCGCGGCGCTGGCCATGGACGCTCGTGCTGCTGGCCGTCGCGGCGCCTCTCGCGCTTATCCCCTACGGCACAGGACCGGCGAAGCCCCAGCCGGGCCAGCAGATACCAGGCGGCCAGCCGCAGAGCCTCGCGGGCCTGCAGGCGTTCGGCGAGGTCTATCAGCATTTCGGATTCTCGGTGCGCGGCAGCACCGTGACCATCGATCCGCCCGCCAACTATGGCTATCTGTGGGGAGGCTTCCTGCCCGCAGCACACTGTGCCACGACGGTCGCCTTCGACATGACGCCGGCCCAGACCCCGATGCTGCCCAATTTCGGGCTTGCCGTCGCGCCGCGGGCTCAGCTCCTGGACGATCAGCCGCAGGGCGCCTCGGTCCAGTATGAGTACGAGACGAACCCGGTTCCCGGCTCCTATATCCGCCCGGTCACGCTCCCGGGAGGTGCCTGGATAGGGTCCGAGAAGCCCGTGCAGGCACCCGACGTGCGCCTGCGCCATCACGTCCGCGTGTACGCCGAGGGGCGGTCGATGACCATTGACGTGGACGGCCGCCAGATCGCACACTACGAGTTGCCCGCGGTCGAGTGCGGCGGCGTGGCGATACGCGTCTGGGGATCCGAGTTCACCCTATCTGCCCTCTCGGTACGCGGAAGTTAATTCCGCCCGGCCATTCCGCATATGGCTTAGCGCAGCCGGCGGAAATAGGCAAGGGCAGGGCTGCCTGTAGCGAGATTCCTCCTTTACCTGCTTGGCTCTTACTAAGCGAGTGATGCCACCCGCAGAGCAGGAGGAAGTGACGCGATGTTCCATCTCAGGAAAGCCGGAAATCAGCCACGGACGAGAGCGTACTGGGGTCGCCGGGTTCTGATCCCAGCGTTCATCGTCCTAGCGGGCCTCTTCGGAACCACGTCGGCATCGAGCGCAGCCGCATTCGGAACCACCACGTGGGGAGGAGAGTACTGCCTTTTCGGGCATTGCATTCCCGGCGGAACCCAGGGCATCAACGTGCAGGGCGCAGGCCTCAACGTCACGTCGGTTACCAGCGGTTTCCAGGCGTTCTTTCCGCACGGTCCATTGTGCAACTGGTGGATCGACATTAACTTCTACGACAGCTCGGGCCAGCGGTACTACCACCAGCAGGGCAACAATCACTGGAGCTGTGACACGCGCGGAGGGCAGGCCCTCGCCGCCGTGCCGATGCAGGCGCAAACTGGCCAGGTCTGCGCGGTCATCTACAGCAACAGCGCATTCGTTTCCCGGGCCTGCCTGAGCATTCACCCCTAGTCCCGCCACCCGGAATAGCCGGGGCGGAGGAACATTCTTCTCCGCCCCGGCTGGATAACTGGCGCCGCACGCTTCCTCCACCGCCGATTTCGGCAATGAACAGCAAGAAAGGAAAAGGCCATGTACGACAGGACCGGATACAGCACGAATTCCAGTGCGCGATCGGTGAAGGCCAGCCGGAGAACTCGCGTGTCACTGCGGCTCGGCGGCCTGGCCTGCGCCATCGGCGCGATGACCTCAGCCGTCTCGATGGGCTCAGGTCCGGCGTTCGCGGCCGGCTCGCCGGGGAGCAGTGCCCCGGTCACGGGAATCGCCTCGACGCCAGACGGGAAGGGCTACTGGGAGGTCGCCTCCGACGGCGGGATCTTCGCCTTCGGCGACGCCGGCTTCTACGGCTCCATGGGCGGCAAGCCCCTCAACGCCCCCGTGGTCGGCATCAGGGCCACCCCCGACGGGAAGGGCTACTGGGAGGTCGCCTCCGACGGCGGGATCTTCGCCTTCGGCGACGCCGGCTTCTACGGCTCCATGGGCGGCAAGCCCCTCAACGCCGGCGTGGTCGGGATATCCGCGGCCCGGACGGCAGGGGCTACTGGGAGGTGGCCTCCGACGGCGGAGTCTTCGCCTTCGGCGACGCCGGCTTCTACGGCTCCATGGGCGGCAAGGCCCTCAACGCCCCCGTGGTCGGCATCAGGGCCACCCCCGACGGGAAGGGCTACTGGGAGGTGGCCTCCGACGGGGGGATCTTCGCCTTCGGCGACGCCGGCTTCTACGGCTCCATGGGCGGCAAGCCCCTCAACGCCGGCGTGGTCGGGATGACGGCTTCCCCGACGGCAAGGGCTACTGGGAGGTGGCCTCCGACGGCGGGATCTTCGCCTTCGGCGACGCCGGCTTCTACGGCTCCATGGGCGGCAAGCCCCTCAACGCCGGCGTGGTCGGGATATCCGCGGCACCGGACGGGAAGGATGGGAGGTCGCCTCCGACGGCGGGATCTTCGCCTTCGGCGACGCAGGCTACCTCGGGTCAGCCCACTACACCGGGCCCACCAAGTCCGCGCCGAACAGCGCCGCGTTCTATGCCAGCCAGATCCTCGGCAATCCGCGCATCACCATGTCGTACAGCGCGACGATCCGGGCCGACCTGCAGGACGCCGCGGCGGGCGGCCGGGCACGGCGGGCGCCCCGCTGAGCGCGACGCTGCTCTCACTGGTGGCCGAGCTAGGACAGCACCACACGGTGGCGCTGACGGCGCTGGAGAGCGGCGGATCCGGACATGCGACGGGCAGCCTCCACTACTCCGGTGACGCGGTTGACATCGGATCCCTGGATGGTGTCGTCGTAACCGGCCGCAATGCGCCGTCGATCACCATCATCAGGGAACTCGAAGGACTGCTTCCGCCCGGCTCGGCCTTCGGCCAGAGTGAGTGCGGCGCCACTCCCCCGCTGCCCACGGGTGTCTCCACGTTCCAGGACACCTGCACCCACCTCCACATCCAGGTTCTGCGGGGTACGCCGTAACCAAGCGGCGAACCGGGCCGGACGCCACCACCTCACCATCAGCGGCGGGGGGTGGCGTCCGGCGCTGACGGGTTATCCGGCTGAACCCCGGGCATGAGCAGGGCCGGGAGGCCGGGGCGGACCGCGCCGCCCGGGCGGCGACCTCGCGTCCGCGCCGGGCAGGACGCGCCCGGATGCGCGTTTGCCCTCCCGCCGCTCCCCTGGCTCCCTATAATCCCAACCGCGGGGCCGCGAACATGCCGGGAGAACCATGGCCGCGGTCCAGCTCGGAGCGGGCACTCGCCTGCTGCACATCGGCCCGCACAAGACCGGCACCACTGCCGTCCAGGGCGCCCTGCACCTGGCCCGGGAGCGGCTGGCGGCCGAGGGCGTGGTCTATCCCGGCCGGGGCCGGCAGCCGCTGTGGCCCATCCTCGCCGTCACCGGCCAGCCCGCGCTGCTCGGCGAACCGCTCCCCCAGATCTCCTACTGGGCGAACCTGATCGGCGATATCCGCGCGGCCGGAGACCAGCGGGTGGTACTGAGCAGCGAGTTCTTCGCCGAGGCGGACGACGACGCGGCCCGCCGCGTGGTCGGGGATCTCGGCGGCTCCCGCGTCCATGTCGTGGTGACGCTCCGTCCCCTGATCCGGATCCTGCCGTCACAATGGCAGCAATACCTGCAGAACGGCTTTCATTTCGGGTACCTGGAATGGCTCGACGGGATACTCAGCGACCCGCCGCGCACGCCGACGCCCGGTTTCTGGCGCCGTCACCGGCACGACGCGCTCGTTTCCCGCTGGGCGTCCGTGACCGGCCCGGAACACCTCACCGTCATCGTGATCGACGAATCCGACCGGCTGGTGCTGCTGCGCGTATTCGAGACGATGCTGGGGCTGCCCGGCGGTTTCCTCGTGCCCGAGGACAGGGCGGTGAACCGGTCGCTCACCGTGGCGGAGGCCGAGCTCGTCCGGCGGCTCAACGAGGAGTTCAGCCGCCGGGAGTGGCCGCACCGCAACTACGCCAGGTTCATGCGGTACGGCGCGGTCGAGCACATGAAGACCACCCGCCAGCCGGCACCCGACGAGCCGAGAATCGCGACGCCGGCCTGGGCGCTGGCCCGGGCCGCGGAGATCAGCGCCGAGATGGCCGGCCACATCGAGGCTCTCGGCGTGAACGTCGTCGGTGACCTCTCGGCGCTGGGCAAGCTGGCTGAGGACGCGCCCGGGCCGGGTCCCGACGGCGCGCCGCTGGTGCCCGTCGAAGCCGCCGCCCTGGCGGCCCTCGGCGCGTTCATCGCCGGCGGGGCGGGCGGGCTGAGCGTCGAGGAGCTGGTGCGCGACCTGGACGCCAGGAGCTTGGCGAAGGTGCTGGCGAAACGCTGCCGGCAGCGGATGCTCAGGGCTTTGCCCCGTTAAGTCCCGGGTTCCCCGAGGCGGCTTGTCCTTTTGTGCGGCATGATGACGGCCACCCGTCCTGACCGTGACGCCGGGCAGGCGTGTTTAGCGGCTGCCCGGCGTGTCAGTATGTCGGCATGACAGACCCTCGTGCGGGGCAGCCCGCTGCCGCTGAAGACCTGGTGGACGTCGCGAAGCTGGTGACCGCCTACTACGCGCTGCATCCCGATCCCGGCGACGCCGCGCAGCGGGTGTCGTTCGGCACGTCGGGACACCGCGGATCCGCGTTCACGGCGACGTTCAACGAGGATCACATCCTGGCCACCACCCAGGCGATCTGCGAGTACCGGGCCAGCCAGGGGATCGACGGGCCGCTTTACCTGGGCGCCGACACGCACGCGCTGTCCGAGCCGGCGCAGGTCAGCGCGCTGGAGGTGCTCGCCGCCAACGACGTCCGGGTCATGGTTGACGCCCGGGGCGGGTACACGCCGACGCCCGCGGTGTCCCGCGCGATCCTGGCGCACAACGCGCCCGGGGTAAGCGGGCGCGCCGACGGGATCGTGATCACCCCCTCGCACAACCCGCCGCCTGACGGCGGGTTCAAGTACAACCCGCCCGACGGCGGGCCGGCCGGCACCGACATCACCAGGCAGATCCAGGACCGGGCCAACGAGCTGCTGGCCGACGGGCTCAAGGGGATGCGCCGGGTCCCGTACGCCCGGGCCGCCGCGGCCGGCACCACCGGGAAGTTCGACTTCCTCGGCAGCTACGTGGCCGCGCTCGGGCAGGTCGTGGACCTGGCCGCGATCAAGGCGGCCGGGGTGCACATCGGTGCCGACCCGCTCGGCGGGGCAAGCGTGGCCTACTGGGGCGAGATCGGCGACCGCTACGGACTGGACCTGACCGTCGTCAACCCGGCCGTGGACGCCACCTTCCGGTTCATGACGCTCGACTGGGACGGCAAGATCCGGATGGACTGCTCCTCGCCGTCCGCCATGGCCAGCCTGATCAGCCGCCAGCACGAGTTCGCCGTCGCGACCGGGAACGACACCGACGCCGACCGGCACGGCATCGTCACGCCAGACGGCGGGCTGCTCAACCCCAACCACTACCTCGCGGTCGCCATCGACTACCTGTACCGGCACCGGGACGGCTGGCCGGCCGCGGCCGCGGTCGGGAAGACGCTGGTCAGCTCCTCGATGATCGACCGGGTGACGGAAGGCCTGGGCCGGGAGCTGCTCGAGGTCCCGGTCGGGTTCAAGTGGTTCGTGCCCGGCCTGCTTGATGGCTCGGTGGCGTTCGGCGGCGAGGAGAGCGCCGGGGCGTCGTTCCTGCAGCGGGACGGCTCGGTCTGGACCACGGACAAGGACGGGATCATCCTGGCCCTGCTCGCCTCCGAGATCACCGCGGTGACCGGGCACTCGCCATCGGAGCTCTACCGGGACCTGACCTCCCGGTACGGGGACCCGGCCTACGCGCGCATCGACACCGCGGCGAGCCGGGAGCAGAAGGCGGCGCTGGGGCGGCTGTCCCCCGCGCAGGTCTCGGCGCACGAACTAGCCGGCGAGGAGATCATCGCGGCGCTGACCACCGCGCCGGGTAACGGCGCCCCGATCGGCGGGCTGAAGGTGGTCACCGCGTCCGGCTGGTTCGCCGCCCGCCCGTCCGGCACCGAAGACGTCTACAAGCTGTACGCCGAGTCCTTCCGCGGCCCGGAGCACCTGGCCGCCATCCAGGATCAGGCCCGCGAGATCGTCGCCGCCGCGATCGGCGGGTCCTAGCGCACCGGTCAAGTGGCCAGCTGCCCTGGCCGGGACCCGCTTCGCCCCGGGGGCTGGCCCGCGGGCCGCCGCGGGCGGCCGGGCCGCCGGCCGCCTCCGGGCTGGCCGCCCGCCGGCCGCCTCCGGGCTCATGGGGCCTGTGATGCCAGGCAGACCAGGCGTGCCCCCTGCGCTGCCCGCCCGGCGTCCGGTCCCGGATTAACCGGGAGGATCGGGCCTGCGGGGAGGATCCGGTACCCCAGGGTTGCCCGGATCCTCCCGATAAGCCGGATCCTCCCCGTAGTGCGGCGCGGGCAGGCCCCGGGCCCTGGCGGACGGCGGGCCGCCGCTCGCTCCCGAGTCCATGGGGCCTGTGGTGCCAGGCGGACTCGACTTACCCCAGTCACTTGACCAGCGGCTCTAGCCGACCCGCCTGTGAGCGCGCGGGTTCTCGCGGGCTCGTTTCTCCACATGAACTACACACGGTCTCCATCTGGGTGCCACGGCAGCAGGCTGATCTAGGCCAGTGGATCTTGCCGGGCGGGACGGGCTCGTGGTGCGGCGCGCCGGGGCGGGGCTGGCATGCGGGCCGGCTGCGGAACCGCCCTGGACGGCCGGCCTGGGCAGATGGTCACCCTGCCGGACGAGCTTGCCGCGGCACCGACGGACGAGGACAGCCCGCTCCGGGGTGTCCCCTGTGCTTCGTTTCCCGAACGCGGCCGAGGACGGGCTAGTCAACGCCCCACGGCCGGCGTGGGAGTGGGCGGGGACGCGCACGGCGATTCGCGGTACCGCGGCACCGCCCGGCAATTGACCACGCGGCCTGGCTAGCGCGGCGCTGGTCACCGCCGCGTATCCTCGGGGGATAGGCCCGCTGGGCAGGGGAGCTTGATCAGCCGATGGTGTTCGCCGGCCGCGAGCGCGAGATATCCGACCTGCGTACCGCGCTGGGCGGCGGGTCACGGCTGGCGCTCGTGGCGGGCGACGCCGGCATCGGCAAGACGCGGTTCGTGACCGAGGGCCTGCGGGGCACGCTGTCCGTGTGGGCGCCTGCCTGCCGCTGGCCGAGAAGCTCCCGTTCCTGCCGGTGGCCGAGGCGCTCGACGCGCTGAGCCGGATCGAGGACGGCGCGCTGCTGGCGGGAGCGCTGGCTGTCATCCCGGCGTACGCGCAGGCGGAAGCGGCGCGGCTGCTGCCGCACCTGGAGGCCGCGGACGCGCTGCCCGGGGCGAAGCCAGCCGCCGGCCAGCGCGAGCGCATGTTCTCCGGGGTAGCGGAGCTGCTGGCCGCGGTGGCCCGGCGGTCCGGGCTCGCCGTGGTGATCGAGGACGTGCACTGGGCCGACGGCGCCACCCTGGACTTCCTGACCTTCCTGGCCCGGGCGGGCTGGCCCCGCTGACCCGCGGCGAGATGGCCGAGCAGGCCGCCGGGCTGACCGGCGGCGAGCCTGCGGCGCTGGACACGGACGAGCTGTACGCGCGCAGCGAGGGCAATCCGTTCTTCACCGAGCAGCTGGTCGCCGAGGCGCTGGCCAGGGGCGGCCGGGCGGGCGCGGGATTGCCGGCCCGGCTGGCCGAGCTGCTGACCGCCCGGGTGAGCGACTGCGGGCCGCAGGCCTGGACGCTGCTGGCGGCGATGTCGGTGGCCGGGCGGGCGCTGACCGAGGACCAGCTGGCCGAGTTGACCGGGCTCGACGCCGACGCGCTGCACGCGGGCCTGCGGGAGCTGGAGAGCCGGTCGCTCGCGGAGACCGCGGCGAGCGGACGGCACCGGGCCCGGCACGCGCTGCTGGCCGAGGCGGCGGCGGCCCGCCTGCTCCCCGGCGAGCGGCGCGTGCTGCACGAGCGCGTGGCCGGCATCCTGCAGGCGGGCGGGGAGGCGACAGCCGCCGAAGCCGCCGACCACTGGGCGGCCGCGGGGCGGGCTCCGGAGGAGCTGCGGGACACCTGGCTCGCGCACGCGGGCCGCGCGGACATCGACCTGCTCCGCGGGACACGGCAGCCGCCCTCGGCTGGCCGCACCGTGCCGGATACGCCTGGTGGCGGTACGCGCAGGCGCGGCTGGCGGCCGGCCAGGACGCGGCCGGCGCGCTGCGGACGGCGGCCGGGCAGGCCACCGGGCACGCGCCGCTGCTGGCCGAGATCCGCAAGCTGGCCCTGCGGGCCCGGATCCCGCTGGACGAGGGAACCGCCGTGCCTGCCCGAAGGGGTCCGGGCAGGAGCTACGGGCTGACCAGCCGGGAGGTGCTGGTGCTGCGCCTGCTCGCGGCCGGCCGGACGAACACCCAGATCGGCGCCGAGTTGTTCATCAGCCCCAAGACGGCCAGCGTGCACGTCAGCAACATCCTGCGCAAGCTGGGCGTCAGCGGGCGGGCGCAGGCTGCGGCCACCGCCGAGCGCGCCGGCCTGCTCGACGCCACGCACGAGTAGCTGGGGCGCGGATAGGACCGTTCGGCCTCGATCTAAGGGCCGGTCATGGGCAGGTGACCGATCCGCGGCCCGCGGCCTTAGCCGCATCCTCGGGAAGGAAGCCAGCGGGCACACCGAGGAGACCGTAATGCACCCGTTCACCCACCGCGAATTCATGCTGGCCCGGGAGGCCGAGCAGCGCCGCCGGGCCGAGCGGGACCGGCGGGTGAACGCGGTCATCAGCCGCCGCGCGCGGCGTATCTCCCCGGCTCGGTGGGGAACGCGATGGCCATCGCGGCCAGAGATAGCGAGGAGCAGTGAGATGGCGAAGTTCATGGACGTGCACAACGGGTTCACCGGAATGACGGAGGATGAGCTGCGTGAGGCGCACCAGCGTGACCTGGACGTCGAGGCCGCCGAGGACGTGCACTTCGAGCGGGCCTGGCTCGACCCCGCATCAGGCACGGTGTTCTGCCTGTCGACCGGGCCGTCGAAGGAAGCGGTGCAGCGGGTGCACGAGAAGGCCGGGCACCCGGCGGACGAGGTCTACGAGCTGCCGGTCGAGGTCTAAAGGGGCCGGTCCAGCGCGGCGAGCAGCTGCTCGCGGGTGGGCTGGTCCACCGGCGGGCCGCTGCCGTGCTGGCTGAGGGCCTCCCGCGTGCACGCGACCACGTGCGGGTCGGTGTAGACCTCCTCCGGCGGGCAGGTCATGCCGTTGATCTTCCAGAACGCGCGGAAGGCGACCGGGTCGTAGCACGCGGCCGCCCGCAGCTGCGGGTAGCTGACGCGTCCGGGGACCTCCGGCGGGGGCGGGAGGGGCTCGCCGAAGATGGTGTGCCGCATCACCGCGAGCCGCGCGGCGTCGATCGCGGCCTGGTCCTGGTAGAACGGCAGCACGTGCTCGGCGACCAGGCCGTCCAGGGCCAGCGCCTGGGCGGCCGGGTCGCCGCCGTGCTTGCCGAGGGTATCCGCCAGGTCGGCGGCGCCGGACAAGGCCAGGGCCAGGCCGCGCCCGAGGGTCGGGTTGGTGGTGCACACCGAGTCGCCGATCGCGTGCAGGCCGGTGGCGACGGGGATCCCGTCGACCACCAGCCGGCGCAGCGTGTTGTGCAGCCCGGCCATCGGGAAGACCTCCGTGATCGGGTCCATCACGTCCAGCCACGCGGCGTAGGGGGGAACGGTCCGCAGCACGGCGGTGAAGATCCCGGGGTCCTTCAGTGTCCGGAACCTGCGGTCGGCGGCCAGCGGCGCCACCACCAGCTGGACGGCACTGTTGTCAGCGCCCCACTTTCCGGCCAGGAACTCATCCAGCGCGATGACGGTCCTGGTCACCGGCAGGCCGGGCAGGTTCATAGCCGGCCGGACCCGGTAGTGGCGGCTGTAGTAGGCCAGCCCGCATTCGGCCCACCAGGTGGCCGCGGGCCGCGCCCCGATCTGGGCCAGCCAGTCATCGACCGGCGAGCGGCGCCCGGTGGCGTCGATCACCAGGTCGGCGGGCAGGTCGCCCCGGTCGGTCCGGACTCCGGTCACGTGCGGCGGCCGCGCGGCCACCGGGCGCCGTCCGGGGATGGCGATGAGACCGGCCACGGCGAGCAGCCCGGTGACCTTCACCCCGTCGCGCACCTCGACCCGCGGCTCGGCCGCCGCCACCCGCCGCAGCACCCAGTCGACGGTGGACCGCCTGGTCATGACGGAGATCAGGCGCTCGTCCCCGGGCCGGGCGGCGGTATCGGCCAGCGTGTCCGGCAGCTGAGTCCACAGCGGCGCCTCGGCCACCCCGGCAGCCAGCAGCCCGTCGTACACGTCGGGCAGCCGCTCGATGAGGAGCTCACGACACCGGGCCATGATGAGGTGCGGCTGCACGATCTGCGGCGCCGACGGGCGGAACGCCGCGGCGGCGGCCGATTCCACGTCCGGCGCGGGCTCCAGCGCGTCCCGCTCGAGCACCACGATGTCGTGTCCGGCCCGCGCCAGCAGCAGCGCGGCGAACAGCCCCGCCGCGCTGCCCCCGGCGATGGCGATCCGCATCGCGTTCCCCTCCCGCTGCCGCTTCGATGCGCATTCTCAGGAAACCAGGGTATGCATGCAGTCCCCCAGCGGCGATTACATCCCGGCCTACGCGGTAATCCCGGCGGCCGGCTAGGGCCGGCCGCTGGTGGGAAGTTCGGCCTGGCGGGCCAGGAACCGGAGCCGGGCCGCCCGGGCGTCCCAGGCGTAGATGACCGCGGAGCCGGCGATGAGATCGTGCAGGGCACGGTGCTCGCGCTGCACGAGGATTCCCAGGAAACCCAGTCCGAACAGCAGGAAGCTGAGCGGGAACACCAGCGCCCTGATGACGCCTCGCCGTGGCTCCAGGTCCAAGCCGTCCGCCGCGACGACGCGGATGCCGAGCAGCGCCATGCCGAAGGTCTTGCCGCTCACCGCCCACGAGTACCCGAAGTAGAAGAACTGCCAGACGACGAAAAGGATGACGACGACGGTATCCGACCGGTTCCAGTGGACAGAGCGGCCGGTCACGATCTGCACGCCATAGGAAATAGCCGCGAGGGCGAGGGTAAATGCGCCGGTGCTCACGGCCAGATCGATGACGTAGGCCGTGAACCGCGAGACCGAGCCCGCGTACTGTCCCTGGTAGGTCACCGCGTCGGCCGGCGACGTGCGGGCGCTCATGTCTCTGCCTGCCGGGGAAGCAGCGCGGATGGGGCCGACGGCAGCGGATGCTTGCGCCTGAGCAGGCGGCCGACCCAGCGGTCGATGAATCGGTCAAGCCCGACAGCCTGGCTGCGCAGCGCGTCGAGGGCCTCGCTCAGCACCCCTCCGGAGGACCTGGCGATCACCGCGCCAAGATCGGTCTCCTCGATCAGAGCGTTCATGTCGATTCGCTTGACGAGATCATTGACATCAACGCGATCCAGCACGGCGCCCACATCGACACGGCGGACAACGGCGTCTAGGTCGGCCCGCTTCAGCACGGCATCCAGGTCGACCCGCTCCAGCACCGGATTGAGGTCCACCCGGTCCAGCAGGGCGTTCAACTCGATCTTCTTCAGGATCGCGTCGATATCGACGCCACTGAGAACCTCGTTCAGGTCGACGCGCGCGACAATCTCGTTGACGTCGAGCGCGTTGACGACAAGCTCGACGACGCGATCCGTTATCTGCTGGGCGAGCACCTCCGCCGGATCGGTCATCCGCCTGCTTACCGACCGCAGCCGGTCGCCTGGGTTCACGCTGGCCAGTATTGACCCAGGGCCGGCCACCCGGCACCATCCGCCAGGGGTGATCCCGCCGCCGGGCACGCACGTCATGCTGTAGCCGGCCGCTCGGCGCGCCGCGCGGCCGGCTACGCCGCGCGGCCGGCCGTCAATCAACCAGCCGCCGAGTAACTCCCTAGCTAAACCGGCGAGTAACTCTTAGGCATATATGCATGCCAGCAGGACAGTTTCGGATCATGGCCCTTATATAGTGCGGGTGCCTGTCAGCTGTGTCCACACGGAGGGGACGTGCGTACGCACCGTTATAAAATCACAATTTCGGGTGGTCTTGGCGAGACCGGCCGTGAGGCGTTCTGGGATTTCCAAATTGACCGGAACGGCACGAACACCATGCTGACCGGCAAGCTGGACCAGTCGGGGCTGTACGGCACGCTCAACCGTATTCAGGCGCTTGGCCTCGAGCTGGTTGAGTTGAGTCGCCTGGTGGACGGCACCAGCTGAGGGAGGGCATCGTACTGCGTAATGGCGGTCAGGCCGGTGCCTGCTTGACGTCGATGAGCTCCAGGCCGAGCGCGCGCACCCGGTCCAGCAGGGCATGCAGGCCGGGCTGGTCGAGGTCGCCGCACAAGACCGTTGTGGTCGGCTCAACCTCCAGCGCCATGTCGGCGAACGCCTCGCGCGCCGCCGGGCCGAGCGAGCCCATCACCCTGATCTCGTAGATATGCCTGGCCACCGAGGCCTCCTTCTAGGTCCAGCCGATCAGGACGAGCCGGTCACGTCACCCGGCGCGCCCCGCGGCGGAGCGCGGACACGACGAGCCTCCACGAGGTCGAGGCCGAGCGACCTGATCCTTTCCAGCAGGCCGTGCAGCGCCGCCTGATCGAACTGGCCGCTGATGACCGTGACCTGGCCGCGGAACGCCACGTCCAGGCCGGCGAAGACGATCATCGTGGCCTCGTCCAGCCGACCCGCGATGCGGATCTCGTAGGCGGGCGGTGTTCTCATCAGGAGGTGGCAGACTCGTCGCGCAGGATGCAGCGGAAACCGAGATGCACGGTCGAGGTGTCGACAGCCTCACCCTGGCGGGCCGCCGGGCGGTAGCGCAGGCAGTAGTTGGGGGCGCAGAGGTGGGAGCCGCCCTTGATCACGCGGCGCGGGATGTCCGCTCCCGGCTCGCCGGGGACCAGGCTGTCCTGCGCGGAAGTGACCCGCGGGTTCCGGGGTGCGCAGCACGCGCGATGAGCGAGGCCGGCGGCGAAGTAGTCGCTGGTCCATTCCCAGACGTTGCCGGTCATGTCGTAAAGCCCGAAACCGTTCGGGGGATAGCTCTCGACCGCAGATGTTCCCTGCCGCCGCCGGGGCTTGAGGTTCTGCC
Organism: uncultured Actinomycetes bacterium; assembly: GCA_963722275.1. Lineage (GTDB taxonomy): Bacteria > Actinomycetota > Actinomycetes > Streptosporangiales > Streptosporangiaceae > Palsa-504. Next base: position 126,081 of record CAVRMX010000012.1, read on the forward strand.
ACGGGAACTGCCCGTGCCAGGTATTGGCCATCACCTTGCCGTGGGGAGCAGTGTCGTTCCCCCAGGAAAAGACCGCCCCTTCCAGGCCACCGCGGGCAGCGAACTCCCATTCGGCCTCGGTGGGCAGGTCCTTGCCCGCCCAGGCCGCGTACGCATCGGCGTCCTCGGCCGCGACGTGGGTGACCGGATGCTGTTCCAGCCCGTCCAGGGTGCTGCCCGGGCCGCGCGGATGACGCCAGCTGGCGCCAGGAAGGTAGCGCCACCACTGGGTGGGGTCGCGCAGGTCCACCGGCCCGCTCGGCGAATGGAATACCAGTGAGCCTGGATGCAGCAGCGCGGGGTCCGCGCCGGGATACCGCCGGGGATCCGGCGGGCGCTCGGCGACCGTCACGTATCCGGTCGCCGTCGCGAACCGGCGGAAATCGGCGACGGTGACCGGATGGATGTCCATCCAGAACCCGTCGACCTCGACGGGGCGCACCGGACGCTCCTCGGGGTAGAAGTCTTCCGATCCCATCAGGAAGCGGCCCCCCGGCACCCAGGCCATGTTCTCCGCCCGCTCGCGAAGGTGCATTTGCTGCGCGGCCAATGTCTTGCTCACCCGGCGAATCTCCCTTCCTGTGCCCGTCAAGAACCGTCCCTCGGCGCGCCGCTCGCGCGCGGCTCGTCACTCGCGCGCAAGCATCATCGCGGCCTCCCGTTCGCGGAAGAACCGACGTCGTCGGGGACGATGTACACGACGTTGGGGGCGCCCTCTGGTGCCTTCGGCGACTCGAACGGAGCCCAGTCCGGTTCCGAATCCCGGACATCGATGTTGATCTTCCCGTTGAAGCGCGTCGCCATGACGAATCCTCGTAGTCAGCAGGGCCTGGGTCTCACCGCCGATCTTGGCAACAGGAGCGCATCGTGTGGTCACCCGCGACGGGTGAAGGCAGCATCCGGCCGGCGTCACGGCTCAGATCAGATCAGCTCGAGCTGGCGGGCTCGGTGCACTGCTTCGCGCCGGCGATGGGCCGGCAGCTTGCGATAGATGGCCGCCATATGCGTCTTGACCGTGTTCACCGATAGACACAGTTCATCGGCGATCTCTACGGTCGACATGTCGGTGGGGAGGTAACGCAGGACGGTCAGCTCGCGCTGGGTGAGCGGCTCAGGCAGATCACCAAAGATCATCAGCGGATCCTCTGAGCTCGGGTCCGCCAGGGCATCCGGGCGAGGTACCGGCCATCGGGCCGCGACGGCAGGATGCCGGGCCAGCAGGGCCGCGAACACGTCCTTCGCATGCACGAACGGCAGGACAATCTCGCTCCGGGCGATCTCCAGAGCCCGGATGAGCATCGCAATGGCGCGTCCCGGATCATCGGTCAGCTGGGCGACCTGCGCATCGCACAGCATCGCGTCCACGAGCACGAACCGGCTCGCCTGAGGGCTGGCCGCGGTTAGCGCGGTGCGAACGCACTCCTGCGCACCGCGCAGGTCGCCCAGGGCCAGGCACGCGCGTGCACGCGGCACCGCGGTCAGGACGGCGAATTCGCTGTCCCGGTAGTTCTGCAGCAGCCGGAGCGCGGCGCGCGGCCGGCCCATCGAGGTATCGAGGTCGGCCAGCAGGATGTCTCGCTGGACGGCCAGCACAGGCGGGATGCGGTGCCCGGCCTCCTGCAGCACGGTCCGTGCCTGGTTGACCTGGCCCCGGCCCAGGAGCACGCTGGCCTGCCCGACCACGATGGCGACCGCGATACCAGGATCGGACCCGACCACGTCAGGCAGCAGGATCCGCTGGAGCGCTTGTGCCCGGCCGCCGAGGTCACCTGCTACCAAAGCGCGCAACGCCGCCGCGAGTTCCAGCACCGGAGGGGTAGCCAGGTTCTTATGCCGGCCAAGAGCATGGGCTCGCTGCGCCGCCTCATCTGCGTGATTCGTCCGCGACCAGTAACTGTCGACGAACGCCATCATGGCGAGCACCTCGAGCTCAAGGGCGGGCAGCTCGTCACGCATCGTCTCCGCGAGTGCATCCTCCAGGAGCGCGCCGATGTCCTCGTGCCTGCCGTGCCACAGGTGCGTGCTCGCCTGCGCCAGCAGCACCGCCGCCCGCAGCCCCGGGACGGCAGGCGCGGACATGTCACCGCTCCTGCGGAGCAGGCGGTCCGCTGCCGAGTCGGCGATGCGGACATCGCATGCCTTCTGCCCGAGGACGAACTCCACCAGGTCGGAGGTGACGAGCAGGTCGGTATCCGCCAGAACCTCGCCGGCTTTCACGCCTGGCAGGCGTCGCAGCCCGTCTGCGGCCGACTCGGCGTCGGCGAAGACAGCTTCGATCACCGAACTGGCGACGGCGAACTCGGCGGCCCGGACGGCGTCTGCGCCCTTGGGCAGGCGCAGTGGCAGCAGCTCCCGGAGACCGACACCCGAGAGATCCTGCCGGTGCACGAACGCGTGCACGAATCCGCCGCGCGCGAGGAGTGCGGCCATGTGCGCCCTGTCGCCGGCCTGCACGGACCAGTAAACGGCGTTACCCAGGTCGCCGACGCTCTCGAACCAGGCGGCCGCGCGCGCCTGCAGAGCGGGCACGGCCTGCCGCAGACGCCGTTGCAGCAGATAGCGGAGAATCTCCCGGAACAGCTGGTGGTAACGGTAGCTAGCCTGGGCGGCGTCGAGTGGTATGACGAATGAGTTGTCACGCGCAAGGTCGGCGAGCATTTCCCCGCATCCGGTCAGGCCGGTGACCGCATCGGCCAGCGGTCCCGTCACCTCGTCCAGGAAGCTCGTCTCGACCAGCAGCCGTTGCTGCGGTTCGGGTTGCCGGCAGAGGACCTCGTCCACCAGGTACTCGCCGATGCTGCCCGGATCCAGCGCGAGCTCGGAGACGAAGTTGGCGGGATAGTCGGTGCCCTCCATCCGCATGGCTGACAGCCGCACGCCGGCCGCCCACCCCTCGGTCCGCGCCGCGAGGATGCCGCAATCTCGCGGCGCGAGGGTGACGCCATGCACCGTGAGCACTTCCCGGATCTCCGCCGGAGTCATGGCCAGGTCCGCCGCCCGGAGCTCGTGCATCTGCCCGGCCAGCCGGTACCGGTGCAGCGGCAGGAGAGGATCGCTGCGTGCGGCCAGCACCAGGCGCAGCCCCGGCTGCCACCCCCGTATCAGGCTGTCCAGGCCCTCGAGCACATCCGGATGAGTGAGCACATGCGCATCGTCGATGATCACGACGAAGGGAGCCGCCGAGTCAGGCACCCTGCTGAACAGGATCTGGACCAGGTCAACCGCGGCACCCTGCGGCATCGCGATCGGCGGCCCGCGCTCCGCGCCTTCGCCTTCGCCTTCGCGCAGCGAGGCCAGGAGCAGGCGCCAGAACCGCCGCGGCTCGGCGTCCGCGGGCGTCGGGTTGAGCCACGCCACCCGGGCTCCGCCACGCCGGACCCAGTTGGTGAGCAGCACGGTCTTGCCCGCCCCTGGCCCGGCGGATAGCAGCGTGAGCGGCAGATCCGCGGCCTTGTCCAGCTCAGCGAGCAGGCGGGGACGGGAGACGTGTCGCGGCGGAAGCTGCGGTACGGTCAGGCGCGAGTCACGCACTCCGTTCGACATAGCCGGGCTCCCTCGTACCCAGGACGTGCCAGGCCGCATCTGCGAAAACGACGCGTTTGCCCACTTTAAACCGCCTTCGCTTGCGAAGGAAGTGCGCAATTCCTGCCTGGCCGTAAAATCAGGGCAGCCATAAATAGTATACAGGAAACTAATGTGGCTGGTGATTCTGCCGTTCTGGCGGCAAATTAAGACGGCGCTCCGGCTATGCCGCGCCCTCGTTCCGGCGGTCTGCGACCGAAAATGAGCCCGGCGAACCACGCGTATCACCGCCAAGCGGGCGATCTGCAGGCACGACGCGGAACCCGAGGGGAAGCAGGGTAATCGGGATGATCTTGAAGTTGGCGGCGGCGAGCGCGGCTAACCCGATCCATTCGAGCACCGGCCAGGTCGCCGAGGTTCACTCGCACCGGGTGATGACGGTCCCCTGCCCCTGAGCGATTGTTCTGACAAACCAGCACGCCAGCCGGGCGGCCGCCGGGCTTGATGTGCTGGCGCCCCACGCCCACCAAGGAGAACAGGAACCCTCATGGAATCCGGCGACTATGACGCGCCCCCATCCGGCCTGATCATGGCGGAGTCATGGCAGGCGACGGTGGTCCTCGGCGCGCTGACGCTGATCCTCGGGCTCATCGTGAGCTTCCACCCAGCGGGGTCGCTGAACGTCGTCGCGGTCTTGCTCGGCATCCTCATGATCCTCTCGGGGATCTTCCACCTGATCCGCATATTCGGCCCCGGAGAGGCGCACCGGGTATGGCTCGGGATCGCCGGCCTGCTGTTTATCGTCATCGGCGTCGTACTGATCCGCCATCTGCACCTGACTCTGGCCCTCGTCGGCCTGTTCGTGGGCCTCACCTGGGTCGTGCAGGGCGTGACGGCGCTCATCGGAGGAATCTCGGGCGGTGCCCGCGAAGGGCGGGCCTGGTGGATCGCCTTCGGCGCGATAAGCCTCGTCGCAGGGATCGTGGTCACGGCCACCCCAGTCTCCTCCCTCACCGTCCTGGCCGTGCTGCTGGGCATCTGGTCCATCATCATGGGCATCTTCGAGATCATCGGCGGGCTCATGCTCCGGAGAATGGCCGGCACCAGGGAGGCAACTCTCGCGCAGCCCCCCGGCAGCCCCATGACGACGAGCGGATGACGGCCGAGCGGACCGGAATGCGCGATGGCCGGCGGCGCCTCAGGCCGACGAGTTCCACGCCGAGCTGACGCCTTGTGAGGCAACCGCCGACCAGCTTGGCGGTCAGTGGCCGGTCAGGTGGATCGCGCCCACGTCGGCCAGTCCGCTGAGCGCCAGTTCCACCCCGAGGGCGGCGAGCAGGAAGCCGAACACCTTCTCGGTCACCAGCATCCGGCTGGCGTCCAGGTGGCTGCTGACCTGGACGGCCCAGCGGAACACGACGACGTCGAGGGCGAGCACCAGGATCAGGATGCCGAGGACCACCCCGAGCACCGCGACCGAGGCGGCTTCGGCCGACGTGGTGACCAGGACGACGATCCCGGCCGGGTTGAGCAGATAAGGAACGGCCAGCGGGAAGACGGCGACCTGCATCGGGTCGCTGTCTTCGGCTACGTGGCTGTCGTGGTCGGCATCGCCGCGGCCGAGCACCCCCGCAGGTGCAGGCGGGGGTGTTGTACGCCATCCGGATCACGTCCCTCGATGGTGGCCTCGTTGCGGATCATGGCCTGGCCGGTTTCCCCCGGCTCCATCCTTTGTCCCGGCCAGCCGGCTGGCATCGCCCCGCAGAGGTGAGACCCGCCGGGCCAAAGCGACGTCCACGTTCTCGACCGGTCCCGGGCAGTTGTCCCCCCGCGCGGGTGAGGCCTGGCCGCCCGATCAGCAGGATCATTACTGCGAAGGACAGGCCCGGCGCCTACGACCAGCGCCTGTTACGGACACTGCGCGGAAGGATTAGCATGCGGCGGCTCATCAGGATCCTTTTCCTCTCGGTAGCGATCCTGGCTGCCGGGGGCATGGCTGCCGGATGCGGGAGTTCGGTCAAGAGCGCGATCTCGAGTGTCGCGCCGAGCCGGAGTGCCACCACGCCCGGCACCATCACGAGCACCACCGCCGGCCCGACCGTCACCACCGCCGGCCCGACCGTCACCACCGCCGGCCCGACCGTCACCACCGCCTGCCCGACCGTCACCGCACCCGGCCCGACCACCACTCAGTCGGTGACCGCGCAACCGAGCGGTTCCCCGGCGGCGAACGGCGGTGGGGCCTCGAGCCTGCTGTGGCTCTGGATCCTCCTGGGCGCCCTCGTGCTCGTCGGTGTGATCGTGCTGATTGTGCGCTCGTCCGGCCGCCGCTCGGCCACCGCCGCAGGCTGGCAGTCGAGGATAATCGACGCGTATGCGAAGGGCTCGGCCCTCCACGATGCCATGAGCGTTGCGGAAACCCCTGGCGCGCTGGCCGCCGGCGACGCGGCCGCTCGCTGGGGTGACATTCAGCGCCGCTCGGATGACCTCGCGCAGACGCTGTACGCGCTGCGCGAGTCGGCTCCGGACGAGGAAAATCGCGCCCGGGCCGCTGATGCGCTCGCATCGCTGCAGGCGGTCCGCTCCGCGATGGACGCTGAGCGTGCGCCAGGCGGCGCCGGCCCGGAGTACGCCGAGGTCGTCCGCGGCCGGCTGCGGACGTTCGAGGCATCCCTGCGCGCGCTCCGTGGCCTGGACCAGCCGCCGCTCTGACCCAGGCTGACAGGTGCTTCACCCGCACGGGGTGATGCACGCCAGCCCGTTCCGGCTAGATGCTGCGGGTAACAGGTTTATCCAGATCGGATTCACGTCACCCTGGAGGACAGGATTATGGCTATTGGGCCTGTGCAGCTGATCGTGCTGGGATTCAGGCATCCCGACTTCCACGGCGAGATCATCGCTGAACTGGAGCGGCTCAGGGAAAGCGACACGGTGCGGGTGATTGACTCGCTGGTCGTCTACAAGGACGCCGATGGCGGGCTGGAGGTGGAACACCTCAGCAACCTGTCCGAGAGTGAGGCGATCGAGTACGGCACCAAGATCGGCGCGCTGATCGGCCTGGGCATCGAGGGTGAAGAGGGCGCCGAGGCGGGTGCGATAGAGGGCGCGGCGGAGGTGGCCGCCGCCGGCGGCGTGCACGTGTTCACCGAGGAAGAAGGGTGGGATGTGCTGGAAGACATCCCGAACGACTCGGCGGCGGCGCTGCTCTTGATCGAGCACCACTGGGCGGTGCCGATTCGCGATGCCGTAATCCGTGCCGGTGGCTTCCGCATCAGCGACGGCTTCATCAGCCCGCTCGACCTGGTGGGGATCGGCCTGATGGCCGCGGAGGAAGCGAAGGAACTGCACGAGCTGGAGGTGTCCTCGGCTGCGCCGAGCACACCATGAGATAACCCACACCAGGAGGCTCAGATGTTCGGATCACGCAGAGTAGCGCGGCGCACCGGACGGCGCACCGCACGCCGCGTCTCCCGCCGTCGGTAGGGCTAGCCGCAGTGACGGCTTTGGGGCCCTTCATCCCCAGCGAATGAATCGCTACGGGGATGAAGGGCCCAGGCTTAAGATCCGCGGGCAGTTGCGCATGGCCGGAACGGAGATGGGATTATGTCAGGAGCGGTGTGGGCCATATTGATGGCCGTTCTCTATCTGGTACTGGTGCTTACCATTGCCGTCCTCACGTTCCGCAAAGGCCACTGGGTCCTCGGCCTGATCGGTTTTATATTCCCGGTCCTGTGGCTGATCGGAGCCATCTTGCCGGCCGCCGGCACCGCTGACGGCCCGGGCGGCGAGTGGGGGATGAACCGCTTCTAGAAGATCGCGATGGGATTCACCGGTGAGCCGGTCCCCCACGGCAGCCGGAGCGGTGCGATCACGCAAAGGAATGACCAGCGGCGCAGGCCTTCGCACAGGGCCACGAGATCTTCGAGGTTCAGGTAATCAAGCAGGTGCAGGCCCAGCGCGTTGATCGCCAGCACGTGAACAGGAAAGCCGATACCTTCGACGACGCTCGGGGCGGTGTCGTTGTTGCCATCGCTGCCGAGCGCCGCGATCTGCCGTTCGGCGAGAAGCTCAAGTGCCGTCGGATGCAGGCCAGCCCGGGCCCGGGCCGCGTCCCACGCTCCGAGCTCGTTCTTGCGACGGCGATGGCCGACCCGGACGAACAGCAGATCGCCCTGGCCGATATGGACGTCCTGTGCCGTCTCAGCTGCGGCCAGGTCATCCGCGGTGACATGATCGCCCGGCTCGAGCCACCGCACGCCCCGCACGCGCGGGATGTCGAGCAGCAGGCCGCGGCCGACTATCCCGTCGCCAGCCACGTCTATCGACAGCTCGGGCGCCCCGGCGGCCGTGACCGCCTGCGCGGAAATGCCGTTGTAGAGCAGGCCATCAAAAAGCACGTGGGACAGGGCGTCGATATGGCTGTCGGCGTTGCCGTGAACATTCATGGCAATGCGATCCAAGGCAAAGGAGAGTCTCGGTGCGCCGGGGCCGTCCGGCGGGACTGTGCTCACGGGGGAACTGGTCATCTGGTGCAGGCAAGGTTCGGGGTTGTCTGGCGCTACCGAGTTCTCCACCGGCGCGCCCAGTGACACCGCCCGGCCTCGCCAGACGTCGCTGGCCGCCGCGACCACGTCGGCCGCTGAGACGTAGTTCAGCGCCCCCCTCCGGTCCGCCGGCCCCCACCTGGCTGTCTGCTTCAACCGCTGGTAGAGGTCCAGGAATTCACTCGCACTTAGAGGGGGCGGGCTCATGGCCGTATCAAGCCCGGATAACGAGCCATGATTCTCCTTAGGCGTCCATGCTCGGGGCGAATGATGCGCGGAACGTGACGGAAAATCCGTGCAGGCCTCGCCGATCACCCCGTGCGGATGATTCCTGATGCTAACTGACTGACCACAGTGATGGTCAGGTCGCGGAATAGAGGATGGTGTCATGGGCGGCGCATCGGCTTGGCAGAACGGGCAGCGGCCCAGTCTGGCCAGTGACTCCTGACTAGCGGCGGCGTACCTCCAGAACCTGGATGCCGAAGGTTTCCAGCCTGGCCAGCAGACCCTGCAGGGCGGCTTGATCCCGGAGCAGGCCGTGTGCCCTGCGGTATCACCCGCTGCGGATGGGGCGCGACAACAGCCGGATTGATGGACTAGGCAAGACTCAGCCGGCCTACCGAGAAAAGAGAGCGTAATGTCTGACCTGATCGCGATCGGTTACCCCGACGAAGCCACTGCCGAGGCGGCCGCCGACGAGGCGCGGCGGCTGGCGCAGGACCTGATCATCCAACCCGATGCCATCGCGGTGATCACGCGGGACAGCGAGGGTAAGTACCACACGCACACGAACCATCACCTGGTCGGCGGCGGGGCCACCTGGGGCATGTTCTGGGGCCTGCTGTTCGGGCTGTTGTTCTTCGTCCCGGTTTTCGGGATGGCCATCGGGGCCGGGTTCGGCGCGCTCATGGGGAAGATCACCAAGTCCGGCGTGGACAAGGAGTTCCAGGACCAGGTCCGCGGCATGCTGCAGCCGGGAACCTCGGCGCTGTTCCTCATGGTGGAGAAGGTCACCCCGGACAAGGCTGTCGAGGCGATGAGCAAGTACGGCGGCACCGTGATCAAGACCTCGCTGTCCAAGGAAGGCGAGCAGGAACTCCAAGAGGCCCTGCACGGCAAGAGCGCCAGCTGAACGCCCTGATTTCGCTCATCCGCCGGAGGGTCAGCCCGAGGGCTGATCATACGGAGGGTCATGACGCAGGCATCCAGGGCCCGGGGGCCGATCGGGCGCGTTAGCCGCGACCGGACCAGGCCGCCGGGCCCTGGCGGCCGGTACGGCCTGCTGCTGCTTGTCCTCATCGCGACGTACCTGATCTCCGCGTTCAGCGGCGGTGAGAAGGTGACCACCACGGTGCAGGTCGGGCTGGTCGCCGTGATCCTGGTGCTCGCGTTGCGCACGTCGCCGCTGCCCGGCCGGTGGCCGATGCTGATCGGCGTCGTCACGATAGCCGGTTCGGTCGCCGCGGCGCTCGGGGCCTCGCTGACCGGGACCTCGGCAGGAATCGGCGCGGCGGACCTGTGGAAGGCGCTGATGCTGCTGCTGACCGCGGTCCTGATCGTGCGCCGCGTCCTAGCCAGGCCCGCGGTCACCATACAGAGCATCTACGGCGCCCTGAGCGCCTACCTGGTGATCGGGCTGATGTTCGCGGCTTGCTACGCGGCCATCCAGCACCTCGGCGGGGCTCCGTTTTTCGCCGACGGGCAGCCCGCCACCACCCAGACATTCCAGTACTTCAGCTTCACCACGTTGACGACCCTCGGGTACGGGGACTTCACCGCGGCCGGGAACGGCAGCCGTGCCATCGCCGTCATCGAAGCGATGACCGGCCAGGTGTTCCTAGCCACCCTGGTAGCTCGCCTCGTGGCCGCATTCCGCTCACCAGCCGAGCTGAAGAACGAGCCGAGCAACGAGCCGGGGAAACCGCCGCCCAGCCGCTTTCCCCCGCGTAGCATCCGGAACGGCACCAGGAGGGTCAATCGCACGATCCCACGCGGAAGCAGCAGGCGGCCTCTGCAGCGGCAGCCTGCTTACCGCCGCCGTGTCGATGGATCGTAGCCAGGGCCGCTCCTAGCCGGGCGTGCGTCGCGGCTGAGCACTCACGGCTCGGCGGCCCGCTCCGGAGCTGGGCCGACCGGAGCCGGCGTCTCACGGGCAGCTGGCGGCGTTTCGGCTTGGGGGGATGGGGTGAGCCTGGCCGAGGCGACGTAGGCCACCACTACCGCCACGATGGCCAGCGGCATGACTTGCAGGCCGTCCGATGACAGCAGCAGGGTGGCCAGCAGGACGGAGGTCAGCGGGAGCCTGAGCATTACCACGGTCATCGCGCCGATGCCCATGGCGACGCCGTAGACAAGCGGCAGGCCCGGCAGGTGCGACAGTGCCACGCCGCCTACCGCTCCGAGGAACATGGCAGGGAAGGTCGGGCCGCCGCGGAAGCCGCTCAGCGATACGCCGTAGGCGATTCCCTTGCAGACCAGCAGCAGCAGCAGCGCTCCCACGGTATAGCTGGCGCTGTTGCTGATGAACGGGCCCAGGTCCGATTGCCCGGAGAACAGCACCTCTGAGGAACTCTTGCCGGTACCTGCGGCGAACGCGATCGCCAGTCCCGCCACGGCCAGGCCCGCCGCCGACGTGACCAGCATCCGCCGCTCGACATGGGGCCGCAAGAACAGCCCGAGCCACCGGATCCCGGACCCGATCGGGACAGCCATTACCCCGATCGCCAGCGCCCACAGGAACTCAGCGCCGGTGGGCGACCCGGCATGGGGAAGACCCGGAATCGCCAGTGAGAACGTGCCGAGCCCGGTCCAGGCGTCCAGGCCGGTGAACACCAGCGAACCGACGCCGGCGGCCAGCAGCCCGGGCACCAGCACGAGCTCCAGCATGGCCCCGCCCAGTCCCGAGGCCTCCATCAGCAGGAACGCCCCGAGCAGGGGCGAGCCCAGCAGCGTGCTGATGGCGGCGAAACTCCCCGCCGCGGCCACCACCGTGGCGGTTCTGGGCGGAGCGTCCCGCTTGACCAGGCGGACCGCCAGGACGCCGAGCCCGCCGCCCAGGGCGATCATGGGCGCCTCGGGTCCGAGCACCACGCCCAGGCTCAAGGTCGCGAAAGCCGCGAGCACCACGCCGGGCAGCTCGACCGGCGCGGTCGGGCCCTCGCCCACCTTGAACCCGTCAGCTGGTGAGTGGCCGCCCTGGCCGGGCAGGTACCGGATCGCCGCGGCGACCAGCACCCCGGCGAGCGCCAGCGGCAGGACCGGCCACCACAGCGGTTCGGCGTGGAAGCCCAGGCCCTTGGGCAGGTCGGTGAAGATCCATCCCTGCATCTTGCTGACCAGGGCGAGAAAGAAGTACGCCGCCGCCGAGACGGGCACCCCGATGATCGCGGCAAGTACCAGGAGCGCCACGTAGCTCCGGGACCGCAGCAGCGCAAGTGCATCAGATGGCGTCGTCATCGGCGTCCTCCCGGATCTGGCGGCGGAGACTGGTCGCTTCGGTGTCGCATGTCCGGCTACTTCAAGATGTTCACGGCCCTGGAGACCACAAGGATCGCGACTACCAGCGAGATTGCTTCCTCGGTCATCATCATGAGCTTCGCCCAGGGCCTGATCGCCGAGACGTCCGTCGGGCTGAACGCCGCGGCGGTAGCGAACGAGAGATAGAAGTAATCCATGAACTTCGGATACCAGTCATCCCCCACGTACTGCGCGTTGGTCATTTCCGGGAAGACGAAGGCGGGCTGACGGGCGGTTCCGCGTGCGCGGGCCGCCGCGCCGCCGCGGTCGAGATCCCAGTACCACAGGCCGAACGCGATCACGTTGCTGAGCCAGATCGCGCCGCCGCTGGCCAGCAGGACGTTGGCGTTGGTGCTGAACTTGGCCGCGCCGATGATCCCTGCCACCAGGCGCACCGCGGCGACGGCGTTCACCGCGGAGATCAGGCCGATCAGCGTCCCGGTCAGCAGCCGGAGCGAGGCGGAGTCGCGGTCGATGCGCCCGGGATCGCCGAGGATGAGGATGACGAGGAGCCCGACGACGACCACGATGAAGAGCCAGCGGGCATCGCCGTTCCTGAGCTGGGACGGCAGGGCCGCACGCAGGCCGCCGGCCGCCAGCACCGCCAGCGCCATCGGCCAGCGGCTCTCGCCAACCTTGGGTGAGCGGCCAGGGGCTGGTCGCGCAGGCGATGTGGTACTGGTCACCGTCAGGCGACCAGAAGGTAGATGCTCTTGCCGGTCAGCCAGAGTCCCAGCAGCAGGAACACGGCGATGATGACCTGATCCTGGTGAGAGTCCAGCCATGCCCGCAGCCGCACCAGCCGGGCGCCGGCCGTGGCGGGCGCGAAGGTGGCGTACAGCTCGAGGTACAAGAAGCTGCCGGTGGCGAGCAGGCAGAAGAACACCAGCGCCAGGTAGCTGCCCAGGGTGGCGAGCTTGGCCCCGGCGACCGTGCTGGCGCCGGCCGCCACCAGCGTCCAGGGCTGCAGGAACGCGGCGAGCCCGGCCGCGGACCACAGCGAGAGCCGGTCCATGCTGGCCATCCAGGCCGGCGGCTTGCGGGGGCGGCCCATCCGGCGCCGCTGGCGCACGGCGATTCCGATGAGCACGACGCCCAGGGTCAGCTTGACGGCCAGCTCCGCGGTTGACGGCGTGGTCTGCGGCTTGGGCGGGTTGTTCCCTGCCGCCACGATGACCGCGGCGATCACGGCGACCAGGCAGGCTAGCCAGCCCAGAATAAACGCCAGGCCCTTCCGGATGCCCTTCTCGGCACTCAGCAGCAGGATGAAGGCCGTCAGCGGAAACGGCTCCAGGGTGATCCCTAGCCCGATGAGCAGCAGGTCGAGTAGCACGCCTCCTCCGCCCCCGATGTCAGGGTGGCCCGGCCGTCACGCATCACGCTCCGCGGTTACCCGCCCGGACGCCACGGCTTCGACGAGGGACTGGTAGTCACGCTCGTTCTGATCGGCGTAAGCGGCGGCGAATCCGGTAACAGCCCGGTCAAAGACGTCCGAGCCACCGAGGTAGGCGGCGATGGCTATCCGGTCCCCGGAGCGGGCGTGCGCCCTGGCGAGCGTCCAGCCGCAGAGCGTGGCGTATAGCCGCAGCCCGGTCGGGTCCAAGGCCTCGATCTCGATGGAGAATTTCCAGTCGCGCAGCTGGCGGACGTAAAAGTCCCTGGGCTGGCCGTCCAGCCCCGCCTCGACGTGGTGCCAGCCCAGGAAGATGTCGCTGGCCGCCTGCATCAGCCGCTGGCCCGCCACCACCCGCTGGCCCTGGTTCTTGTATTTGCTGACGCCGACGAAGCGGCTGAGCACCGATGCCTCTGCCTCTTTCACCTGCAAGAACAGCGGATCAGATTCATCGCGGCCAAGCATCAGGACGATCCAGCAGCGCGTTCCGACGCTGCCGACGCCGACGACCTTCCTGGCCAGGTCGCCGTACTGGTACTGGTCAAGCAGGTGCCGGCGGTCTGTCTCGAGCGTGCGCCGGTACCTGGAGACGATGTCGCTGTATGCCGCCTCGATGCTCGCATTGTCCGTCCCGCTGGGCATCAGTTCATCGATCGGCACCAGCAGCGGCGGCTCAGAGATGATCCGTGGCCGCCCGTCCACCATGCGGGTGAGCTTGGCCACTTCCTGCATGCTGTCCCTGGTCCGCGCCTTGGCCAGCCCCTTGTCCACCATCTTGCGCTGCCGCGCCTGGAGCTCAGAGCCCAACTGCGCGCGAAGCTCGTCCATGTCCGCGTGCGCATACCAGACATCCAGGTTCGTCATCCCGGCGAACGTGCGCATCGCCTCCCGGTAGCGGCCGACGGCAGCCATGACGACGCCACGGCGCTGCTTACCGGAAAAGCCGTTGCCGCGTGCCGCGACTTCCAGGCTGGCCGCTAGCCGCTTGACGTCCCATTCCCAGGGGCCGGGCAGCGTCTCGTCGAAGTCGTTGACGTCGAACACCAGCCCGCGCTCGGCCGAGCCGAAGACGCCGAAGTTGGACAGGTGCGCGTCGCCGCATGCCTGCACCGCGAGCCCGGAGACCGGAGTGGTAGCCAGATCGCTGGCCATCGGCAGCGCTGCGCCGCGGTAGAAGGTGAACGGAGACACCACCATCCGGCCCCACCGGACCGGCACCAGTTCGGGAACGCGCGACTGCGCCTGCTCAGCCAGCAAGGCGATCGGGTCGGCCCGGTCCGCTGGCGGGTCGAACGCCGCATGACTCTCCCGTGGTACCTCGGCCCGCAGAGCCTTGCCCCTGGCGGCCCGCTCCGCGGGCGTCAGCCCGCTCACTCCAGAATCGAGCTGGTACCGAACCGCCTGCCGGGACGGAGCCTCGGCTGTCCGCTGAGTCATGATCGACGCCATGATCGGCTCCTCTCCGGCTGCGAGATATGCTTCGACAATGCCGCTACAGGCCGGTCACCGCCTCACCCGCTCTGGATGAGGCGCCCTCCCCTGTGGTCAGGGTTATGGTCGGAGCTCCGGCGAGGCGATACCGGGCTGTCTCCCTCCGCCGGGCGGATCCCTCATCCGCATCAGCGCACGACTGCTCGCGAAGGGCATCCCACAGTGGCCATGGAAGGGAATGCACCCGAACGGCTGACGGCAACATCAGCAGGCGATGCCTCCAGCCAGCCCGCGCCGCCTGAGACCGGCGGCGGGCCACCCCCGCGGGGGTGGCATGTCCGGCGGGCGCAGTTCGAGCGGTTTATCCAGGCCGTCAAGGACAGCGACCGGGCGGTCGTGGACGAGATGATCATGCGGCTGAGCCGCTCCCGGCCGTGGCTCGCTCCCCTCGCCTTCGCCATTGGCGCCTTCGCGATGCTCTTCGAGGGAGTGAAGCTGCTGCTCACCAACTGGCGGCTTACCCTGATCCAGGTGCTGCCCGCGATGTGGATCTGGGCCGCTATGTTGGACCTGAAGGTTCACGTACTGCACGACAAGTCATTTCATACCCTGACCGGGCCGGCGATCGTCATCCCGGTCGTGATCGCCGTCGCCGCGGTCACCGCGGCGAGCTTCTACCTGAACGCCGTGTTCGCCTTCGCCATCGTCCAGCCTGGCCGACCGAAGATCCGGCCCGCGTTCACCCAGGCGCGGTCTCACCTGCTCGTCGTCCTGGGATCGGGCGGAGTCGTGGGCATCCTGCTCGGCCTGGCGACGGTAGTCGTGGTCCGCTGGGGAGTGTTCTGGTTCGGGTTTTCCCTCAGCATCGTCGTCGGCATCATGATGATCTGCTACGTCGCCGTGCCGTCCCGGCTCATCGGCATGAAGACGTCCTACGGGAAACGTGACAAGCTGGCCGCCACGGCGGTGGGCGGGGCCATCGGGGCGGTGATATGCACTCCTCCTTATGCCCTGGGCCGCGTCGGGCTGCTTATGCTCGGATCGCACGCGCTCTACATCTTCATTCCCGGCGTCATCTTCTTCGCCGTCGGGATAACGTTGCAGGCGGGCGCGACGGGGGCGGTTAAGACGGTCAAGATGAGCGCCAAGCTCGTCTCCGGGCACCAGGCGGCCGACGGTCAAGGTCTGCCCGGTGACGCCGCCCACTTAGGCCAGAGTCAGGATTGAGGCGGCAGACGCTGAGGTTATGCACCCGGCTTGGGTCGTCCGCCTTGCGCCTTGACCAGCCATGCCTCGGCATCCAGGTAAGCTGCCCGGGTCGACTCGCCGACGACCGGGGTCGCCTCGAAGGCGCGGACCGGACCGTCGACGTGTCCCGTGCGGCGGAGCCGTTCGGTGAGGCTCGAATCGAGGCCGCTCAGGTAGAGCCGGCCGCCGGAGTCTTCGAGCTGGTCAGCGTAGTCGGCGACCACCTTGACGAAGGTGGAGCCGAGGGAGGTGCGGCCTCTCAGCCGCAACACGACAACAGGTGAGTGCGCGTCGCCCGGCACGGGCAGGTGAGCCTGCAGGGTGCGCGCGCCCGCGTAGAGCAGGCTGCCGTAGACGTCCAGGACCGTGATGTGACGGCTAGTCAGGGTGGCCGGCGGCTTCCGCTCCTCGAAGCGCCCGTCGTCTCTGGGCATGAGCTCGACCACGGCGAGATCCATGGCCTCCTGGTTGAGCTGCAGCAGCAGGGACAGGGCCACCCCGATGCCGACCGCCGCGGCGACCGGCAGGAACAGCGTGGCGGCGAACGTCGTGATGACGACGACTTGCGAGACCCGCCCGGTGCGCAGGATGGTGGCGACCTCGCCTAGCCGCAGCGAGCCGATGGCGGCGAAGATCAGGATCGCGCCGAGGGGCGGAACCGCGAGCTTCGCGACGAGCCCGGAGAACGCCACGAGGATGACCAGCATCCAGACGCCGGACCAGATCGCGGCCCAGCGGGTCCGGCCGCCGACGGTCACGTTCAGCGCAGTCTGGCCGACGGAGCCTCCGACCGCGATCCCGCGCAAGAAACCCGCGGCCAGGTTGGCCGCCCCTTGCGCGATGATGTCCTGGTTCGGATTCGGTCGGGCGTCGCCGGGATTAGGCGCGGCTTCCGCGACCCCGGCGCCCTGCACGAGGATGATGGCCGCGATCGCCAGCGCGCCGGTGACCATGCTGAACGACAGAAACCTCAGTTCGGGCAGGTGCGGAAGCGGGACACCCCGGGGGATGTTCCCCTTGTCGCCGACCCTGGCCACCCCGTTTGCGCCTGCGAGTATCACCACGACAGTAGGGATGACCAGGGCGATCAGCGCACTCACCACGGACAGGCGGGTCCGCGCCAGCACCACCAGGATCGCGAGCGCGCCCAGCCCGGTGAGCAGGGACGGCAGATCGATGGCGCGCGGATGGATGAGCACGTTGACGGCCTTGGCCAACGGGAAGTCGCCGTGCGCCGTAGTCCCGGTGAGATCAGCGATCTGACCGCAGACGATATTGACTGAGATACCGGTGAGGAACCCGATCATCACCGAGTACGAGACAAACCTGGTGTAGCGGCCAAGGCGGGCGATACCGGCGCCGACCAGGGCGATACCGACCAAGATCACCAGCAGCGGGATGGCGGCCGGCCGCTGGTCCGGCGCCACATTCTGGAGCGCGGAGCCCGCCGCCAGCGCGGCAGCGGACGTCGTCGTGATCACCATCATCCGGGTGTTCGAGCTCAGGCCGCCCACGATGGGCCCGGCGAAGCTCGCATAGAGCCCCTGCACCGGATTCACTCCAGCCAGGACCGCGGCCGCCATTCCGTCGGGCACGCTGCTGATCGCACCGGGCAGCCCGGCAACCAGGTCCGCGCGCAGGTGAGCGCGCTCCGGCCGGACCGAGCGCAGCCAGCGGCCGACGGCAGTCATGGCTGCGCGAATCGCATGCATGATCCCTGCTATCCCCGGCTGTCCCCGGCCGGAGCACGGGAGAAGGGACCCCGGCCGAACGGAGACCCAGGCGGATTCCGGCTCAGGTACCGAACAGCTTGGCCTTGGCGGCAGTAAATTCGTCGTCTGTCAGCACGCCTTGCTTATGCAGCTCCGCCAGCTGATTCAGCTGGTCAATCATGGGTGACGACGCTGCCGGGGCCGGCGTCGCGGCCGGGGCCGGCGGCGGCTGAGACGGCGCCTGCTGCTGTTCGAGATCGCTGAGGCGCTCGTTCTGCTCGTCTTCCGACTGCTGCTGTGCCGCCGAGTTTCGGGCCACCCTCTTGCCCGCCACGTACGCGGTACCGCCCACTGCGGCCGCGCGGAGCAACGGGCGTCGCCTACGGAACATCACTGCCTCCTTGTTGTCATTGTGATTGGCCGGTTACGGCTCATCGGGCAGCGTCAGGCCGAGAGCCACCATGAGCTCAGGCGCGGCTGCTACCAGTTTCGGACCGCCGATCTGAGGCGCGATGGCGATCAGCACGCCCACCAGGTCCTCAGGTGTAGCGCCGGCGTCTATGGCGTTGGCTACCTGCCAGAGGTAAGAGGCCGGCGGCGCATCCAGCGCCATGATGGCGGCGAGCTTGACCAGAGCATAACTACGTGCGTCGAGACCGCTCCTTTTCTGGAATTCCGTGCGCACCTCCAGGCCCGCGGCCAGGAGGTCAGGGTCGCCCAGGGCCAGGGCGCCCAGCATCTCTCGTGTGGAGTCGTCGACAGCCACCTTGGCTGGCATGGTCATGTCAGGATCCTTTCCGTCCCAATGCGGATGAGAAGCCGCACCGCGCGGCTGAGTCAACGATGGCGTTTGCCCGCGGGTACCGCGTCACCCGCGGCGAATGGTCCGGGGAAACGCGCGCCGCGAGGATGCGGAGGCCAGGACGCAGGGCTGCCATCCGCGGTCAGGCCTGACCCGGGGTCACAGGCTCCGCGGCAGGCCTTGCGACCAGCTCGATCAGCCCGAGAACCACCAGCAAGAGGACGACGAGCAGAATGACCACCAGCGCGGTGGGCTCGCCCCAGAAGACGAATATCAGGGCGAAGAGCGCCACCGCCCCGATCCGCAGGCTCCTGCGGTGCGCGTAGGTCCACAGGCCGAACGGGCCGGCGGACACGCCCTTACGCTCGCCGAAGTTCCGGATCCGGGCCAGGCCCGACTTGAGGGCCGCACGAGTCTGGACCGCCGTGTGAGAGGGGCCGGTGAAGAACACCCCGATGGCGACGACCAGCCCGACCGCCAGCACGACACGGAGTCCCACCTTGATGAAGTGGACCATGGCGTCGAACGCCGCGGCGGCGGCATCGCTGGGCAATACGCTGCTTGGGACGCTGCTGAGGTAGATACTACGGGCGATCAGCAACCCGATGGCCAGGACCAGCATGGACGCGACAAGACCGAGCGCGGCTCCCACCAGGGCACGCCGGCGGCCCCGCGCGACGTACACCCCGGCGCCGAGGAGGAGCACCACCAGTATGGGCAGCACGATCTTGAGGGCCTTGATCAGCCGGTAGCCGGCCTGTGCCTTGCCGAGGTCCTTCGCCTGGAACAGCGCGAAGGTCGGGCTGACCGGCGGAATGTTGCTCGCCAGCGAGAACCCGCGCGCGAGCAGGTCCGTCTTGGCCACGGCGATCAGGGGGCCAAGGTTGAGAACGATCTGGCCGTTGCTCGTGCTGATGGCACCGCCGCCCTGCCCGGAGAGCACCTTGACCACCGCCTGGTGCGCGACGGTATTGACCTGCACCCAGGCGGTGGCCATGGCCTGGCTGGAGATGACCGTGTGCACGGTGCTGTGGATGAAGCCGGTTACCGCGCTGACGATCTGCGGGCCGAATGTGTTGAGCAGCGTGCTGATCCGGGGCAGCCCTCTGCTGTTGAGCTGGGTGGCGGCCTGATTGATGGTTCCGGTTATGTTCAGCTGGCTGGTTATCTGGTCGGTGATCTTGTCGGTCAGGACGTTCTGGATGGCCGGGTCGTGGATCAGCGGTTCCACGGTGGCCACCCACCGGCCGGTGTCGGAAACCTCGGTGCCAGCCCAGACGCCGAGCACGGCGACCGGAGCGAGTACGCAGCCGAGCACGATGAGCAGAGTCGCGACAATGGCTCGCCAGGTGGGGCGCCTCCGGCGCGCCGTGCCGGTCCCCTGGCTGTGGAGCTCGGCCGTCTCGGCGCGGAGGCGTTCCAGCTCGGCTCGCTCGTCCTGACTGAGCTCGTGGTTCTCTGCGGCCGGTATGGGCTCACCTCCGATAGCAGAACATGGTCACCTCCGCGGTATCTGGTTCATGACATCCGGCTGAGCAGGTGCTCGCCGACGCGGATGGCGTTGGCCATGGCGGTGAGCGCCGGGTTCACCGCTCCGATGCTGGGGAAGAAGCTCGTGTCGACGACATACAGGTTGTCGAGCTCGTGGGCCTTGCAGTTGACATCGAGCACCGATGCCGCGGGATCTGTGCCGAACCGGCAGGTCCCCGCCTGGTGGGCCACTCCGGCTACCGGGACGTCCATGCTCATGTAGAAGTTCTTGTCGAGCACATGGTGCGCGGCGATCCCGACGTGGTTGAGGAGCTTCCTGAGCTCGTGGTACAGCCCGGTGGCCTCGACGTCGTTGGTCGCTTTGTAGGCGAGATGCACGCGGCCGTCGCGGTCCACGGTCACCCGGTTGTCCGGCTTGGGCACGTCCTCGGTGGTCAGCCAGAAGTCAAGTGCGTGCCGGGCAACCTCCTCCAGGCTCCAGCGCGGCGCCAGCTTGGTGAGCTTGGGCTCCTCGCCCTTCATCGCCATCGCGTTTGACTTCCCCAGCATCTGGATATTGCCCAGCGGCCACTCGCGGCCGTTCCCGGCGAAGTAGAAGTCATTCACGGCCAGTGTCTTCTGGAACACCGTGTCGTTGCGCTCCTTGTCGAGCGCGACCACGGCCTTGCTGTTGTGGTACATGTAGTTCCGGCCGACCTGGCCCGACCCATTCGCCAGCCCATCCGGGTGCCGGTCAGATGCCGACCGCAGCAGAATCTTGGCGCTGTTCGCCGCCCCGGCCGCGACCGCCACGACGTCCGCCTCGTAGACCTCCCGACGGCCGTCGCGGCTGACCACCACCGAGGTGACGGTCCTTCCGGCCGGATCCGTCTCGAGGCTCTGTACCTCGGCATTGACCAGCAGGGTCACATTGGGGTGATCCAGCAGCGGGCGCACGGCGATGACATCGGCGTCGGCTTTCGCGTGCACCAGGCACGGGTAGCCATCGCACCACGCGCACCGGATGCAGTGGCTCACGGGCCGGTTGGCCTCATCGAGCAGGATCCCGCACGGCGCGTGGAACGGATGGTAGCCGCCGGCCAGCAGGGCATCCGAGATCTCCTGTACCCGCCGCTCATGCGAGACGGCCGGCCACGGGTACTGCCTGGAGAAGTGTCCCTCGGTGGGATCTTCGCCGTGAGCCCCGTGGACCTGGTACAGCCACTCGGCCTTGGTGTACCACGGTTCGAAATCGTCATAGCTCAGCGGCCAGGCCGGCGAAACGCCGT
Source organism: uncultured Actinomycetes bacterium (assembly GCA_963722275.1). Taxonomy (GTDB): domain Bacteria; phylum Actinomycetota; class Actinomycetes; order Streptosporangiales; family Streptosporangiaceae; genus Palsa-504. Next base: position 147,047 of record CAVRMX010000012.1, read on the forward strand.
CGGCGTGCTTCAGTTCGCCGAAGTCCTCGGGCCGGAGCCGGTACAGCGCGGCTCCGTACAATTTGGTGGCGCCGCCGACGTAGTAGTGCACCTGTGGCTGGAATGGCTTGCCATCGGCGTCATACCAGGTGTCGGGCGATATGTACTTCCCGTCCACGAAGACCGCGCCCGGGCTCCAGTTGTCAGTTTCGCGGGTGAGGAAGTCGCCTCGTTCGAGCAGCAATACCCGCTTGCCGGACGGCGCCAGCGTGTGGGCCAGCGTGCCTCCGCCGGCGCCGCTGCCCACGATGATCACGTCATAGTGCTCGGTCACGAACCCATCGTCCAAGCGCCGGGCCCGCGGGTCATCACCCGCTGGAGGTGATCGCGGTCAGAGCGAGCGCCGGCGCCAGATCGCGCGCTGGCTGCTGAGACCGGCTGCCCCGACCAGGATGAGCAGCACGACGTTGAGCAGCAGCTGCAGCATGGATCCCCGGGCTTCGCCCCAGCTCGAGTACGCGATCGACACGCCCACCGAGGCGGCGGCCGGGATGGTGGTAACGGAGATGAACACGCCGATGAGGGCGTTGGCCCGGGACTCGGTCAGGGACACCACACTCACCACGCCGGCCAGCACGGCGACGATGACAGAAAATAGGTTGGGCGTATTGATGAGGTCCGCGACGGGCCGCACGCCGTGCAGGAAAGGGGCAGGGGTCTTGCCCGACGCGCGGATCGCGAGGCCGAACAGCAGGGTCACCGCGATGGCGGCCAGGAACCCCCAGCACAGGGCGAGCAGGCCATCCTGCACCTCGGCCCGGTTCCGCTTGGTGATGCCCAGCGCGACGCCGATGATCGCGTTGTACTCGGGACCGACCACCATGGCGCCCACGATGAGGATCTGCGAGTTGGTCAGGATGCCCACGGCGCCGATGAGGCCGGCCGCCGTCAGCAGGACGTAGAAACTCGGCGCGTATGCCTCGCCTTGACGGATGACCGCGTCGACCATTTCCCATATCGGGGCGGTCTCCTGCCTCAGCACGCCGCGGTCCGCGGCCGGGACGGCCTGGCCTGTCAGCGTGGCATCCACCCGTTCGACGCAGATCACCCTGTCACGATCGAGGCCGAGCTCGCGCAGGGCCTCGAACACGGGATTGGCGGTGCCATCGCGCACGTCGAACTGGACCGCGTCGCCATCGGGCCGGCGCGCGGCTCCGGTGGCTACCACCACGTTCTGCACCCCAGGGGCGACGGCGAGCCGGTCGGCCAGCCGCCCGGTAAGGGCGGCAGGGCTCACCACGCGCACGTGCAGCATCACGAACCGCCTGTCGGCGGCTGGCGCAGGGCACGAAGCTGACTCCGCCGCAGGCTCACCGCGACGTCCCCGAGCGAGCCGCGGAGCCCGGCGAGATCCTGACGCCGCTGCTGGAGTCATAGGTCACGAGGGCATGCTCACCCCCCGCCGCACCCGCATGCCTCCCCCGGCCAGGGTGATCGGAGCGGGACCAGAGCAGGCAAGCCGGATGACCATAGCAGGCAAGACGGCGCCGGCGCGACCAGTACCACCCGGCGCGGATGAGGTCCCGGTCCCGCGTGGACCCGGATCATGAGTGCATCAGGCCGCGACCCGAAGGATCCCCATCCGGGTTGACCAGGTGACCGCAGTCGGAGGCAGCGGATGACGAATGTCGACTTGGCGCGGGTGGAGTTCGCGTTTGTGACGATCAACCATTTCTTCTTCGTGCCGATCACGATCGGGCTGGCGTTCCTGACCGCGTTGCTGCAGACGGCGTGGCACCGGTCCGGGCGTGATGATTACCTGCGGCTGACCCGGTTCTTCGGGACGCTGCTGGTGATCAACGTGGCGATCGGCGTGGTGACCGGGATCGTGCAGGAGTTCCAGTTCGGGATGAACTGGGGGGCGTACTCGCGGCTGGTCGGGAACATCTTCGGGGCGCCGCTGGCGATGGAGGGGCTGGCCGCGTTCTTCCTGGAGTCGACCTTCCTGGGGCTGTGGCTGTTCGGCTGGGACAAGCTCCCTAAACGGATCCACCTGCTGACCATCTGGGCGGTCTCGCTCGGCACCGTGCTGTCGGCGGCGTTCATCCTGGCGGCCAACTCCTGGATGCAGCACCCGGTCGGTTACCAGATGGTGAACGGCAAGCCGCAGCTGAACGACATCTGGGCGCTGTTCACCAACCCGGTGTTCGTCTGGGGGTACGCCAAGGTGCTGTTCGCGTCGCTGGTCACCGGCGCCGCCATCATGCTAGCCGTCTCGGCGTGGCAGCTGCGGCACCGCGGGGACGCCGAGGTGTTCACCCGGTCCGCGCGGCTGGCGCTGATCGTGCTGGTACCGGCGATCTTGTTCACCATGCTGGTCGGCGATGAGCTGGGCGTGATCGAGGCCCGGTACCAGCCGATGAAGATCGCGGCGGCGGAGGCGCAGTGGACCACCTGCCAGCCGTGCTCGTTCTCGCTGTTCCAGATCGGCGGCGGCAACAACGACCAGACCCCGACCGAGATCATCGCGATCCCGCACCTGCTGTCCCTGCTGGCCACCAACCACTGGAACGGCCAGGTCGTCGGGCTGAACCCGCTGCAGTCCCAGTACACCAAGTCATACGGGCCCGGCTACTACGTGCCGAACGTGTTCATCCAGTACTGGTCGATGCGGGTGATGGCCTACCTGGGGGTCCTGGTCCTGGCCATATCGGCGTGGGGGCTGTGGCTGCTCCGCCGTAAGAAACTCGCCACCTCCCGGGTGTTCTTGCAGGTGGCGGTGTGGGGGGCGGTGCTGCCCTTCTTGATGAACACCGCGGGCTGGTTCCTGACCGAAAGCGGCCGGCAGCCGTGGATCGTGCAGGGCATCATGCTGACCAAGAACGGGATCTCGCCGACTGTCGGCACCGCGACGCTGTGGATCAGCCTGGTGGCATTCGTCCTGCTGTACGGCACGCTCGCCACCGTGGACCTGCTGCTGATGCTGCGGTACTCCCGCGAGCAGCTCCCGCCCCCGCGCACTGAAGCCGGCGCAGACGCGCCGGTCCCGGCCGTTCGGTACTAGGGGTCACGATGGGTCTCATCCCGTTCTGGTACATCATCATCGCCATCTTGTGGACCGGGTTCTTCATCCTGGAGGGGTTCGACTTCGGCGTCGGCATGCTGCACGCGGTGATCGGCACCGACGAGGCCGGCCGCCGGGCGGCCATCAACACGATCGGGCCGCTGTGGGACGGCAACGAGGTCTGGCTGATCGTGGCCGGGGCCGGCATGTTCGCCGCGTTCCCCGGCTGGTACGCCACCATGTTCTCGGCCTACAACCTCGCCCTGGTCCTGCTGCTGGCCGCCCTGATCGTCCGCGGCGTGGCGTTCGAGTACCGCGGCAAGCGCGACGCGGCCCGCTGGCGCCGCACCTGGGATGTGCTGCTGACCGCCGGCAGCCTGCTCGCCCCGCTGCTGATCGGCGTGGCCCTGGCCGGGCTGCTGCACGGACTGCCCATCAACTCCAGCCAGAATTTCACCGGCTCGTTCTGGGATCTGCTGCAGCCTTACGCCCTGTTCACTGGGGTCACCCTGGTCCTGGTCTGCCTGCTGCACGGCGCGACATTCTTGTGCCTGAAGACCGCCGGCGACATGCGCGAGCGGTCCTGGCAGGCGGCCCGCCGCGTGGCCCCCGCCGCCGGCGCCGCCGTCATCGGGTTCATCATCTGGACGCACGTGACCGCCGGCACCACGTTCTTCCTCAACGTGATCGAGTTGCTCGCCGTCCTCGCGATCATCGCCGCCGTCTGGCTGGTCTACGAGCACCGCGAGGGCTTCGCCTTCGCCGCTACCACCGTCACCATCGCGTCCTGCATCCTGGCGATCTTCGTCGACCTGTACCCCAACGTGATGGTCTCCTCCACCAACCCGGCGTACAACCTCACCGTGCACAACACAGCATCTGGCGGGTACTCACTCAAGGTGATGACCGTCGTCGTCGTCATCCTCCTGCCCGTGGTCCTCGCCTACCAGACCTGGACCTACTACGTGTTCCGCCGCCGCGTCAGCCGAGAGGAATTCCAGCCGCCGGCCCCGTCCAGCGCGCCGGACCGGATGCCTTCCGCAGATGCGCCAAGTTCCGAGGTCGGTCCCCCGCCGGCCAGAAGCGGCTGACGGCGGCAGCCGCGGGCGGCCCCGGCCATCACCCGTTTCGAGTGATGGCAGGACCGCCGCGGCCGGATCTGATGGACAGCGCGATCAGGTGGATCACGCGGAGGAGCTGAGATGGCTGCAAACGACGTCGACGCGCTGGTGATTTTCGGCGCTACCGGCGACCTGGCGAAGATTGAGACGTTCCCGGCGCTGGTGGGACTGGTCCAGCGCGGCGTGCTCAACGTGCCCGTGATCGGGGTGGCCAAGAGCGGGTGGGGCCTGGAGCAGTTCCGTGATTACGCGGTGGCCTCGCTGCGGCTCAACCACATGGACCCGGACACTGCCGCCGCGCGGAAGATGCTCGGGCTGCTGCGGTACGTCGACGGGGACCTCGACGACGAGGCCACGTATAAGGCGATGTCGGACGCCATCGGCCCCGGCAGCCGGGTCCTGTATTACCTGGAGGTGCCGCCCCCGCTGTTCGGGCGGATCGCGCAGGGAATCGCCACGGCCGGCCGGGCCAAGGACGCCCGGGTGATGGTGGAGAAGCCGTTCGGCCACGACCTGGTCAGTTCGCGGCAGCTGAACGACACCATGCACCAGTACTTCGGTGAAGAGGCAATATTCCGGGTCGATGACTGGCTGGCCTTTGATCCCGTGGAGAACGTGCTCTTCGTCCGGTTCGCCAACTCGATTATCGAGCCGCTGCTCAACCGGACCTACGTGGAGAGCATCCAGATCACGATGGCCGAGGCCTTCGACGTCGCCGACCGGGGCAGGTTCTACGACCGGACCGGGGCCATCAACGACGTCGTCCAGAACCACATGCTCCAGGTGCTGGCCACGGTGCTGGCCGAGCCGCCGGACCGGCCGGGCCTGGCGGACTGGCGGGATGCGAAGTCGCGGGTGGTGGCCGCGCTGCGGCCGCTGGCTCCCGAGGACACGGTACGCGGCCAGTACGAGGGCTACCACGATGTCGAGGGCGTCGACCCGAAATCGACCACGGAGACCTTCGTCGCCGTCCGGCTCGCCGCCGACACCTGGCGCTGGGCGGGCGTGCCGATCCTGATCCGGGCGGGCAAGTGCATGCCGGTCACCGCCACCGAGGTCAGCATCCGCTTCAAGCGACCGCCGCACGACGTGTTCGGCATCGCGCCGTTTGCCGTCCGCGACTCGCTGCGCTTCCGGGTCTGGCCGGAAACCGCGGTCGGCCTCACGCTGGCGGGTAAGAAGCCAGGCGCCGGAATGGAGCCGCTGGCCGAGGACCTGACGTTCGCCGGCCAGGAGGGCTCGGACATGCGTCCGTACGACCGGCTCATCGGCGCGGCCCTGGACGGGGACCGCTGGCTGTTCGCCCGCCAGGACACCGTGGAAGCCGCGTGGCGGGTCGTCGACCCGGTGCTCGGCGACGTCACGCCCGTGCACCCCTACGCCCGGGGCAGCTGGGGCCCGGCCGAAGCCGACCGGCTACTGCCCGGCGGGGACAAGTGGCACGACCCGGCCGGCTAACCGGGGCACCGCGATCAGAGACGACGGGATCAGGGACGCGCCATGAACGAGCAGGGTAGCCAGCGCCGCGTGGTGATCGTGGGCGGCGGATTCGCCGGGCTCTTCGCCGCCCGGGCGCTCCGCCGCGCTCCGGTCCAGGTCACCCTCATCGACAGCCGTCAGCACCATCTGTTCCAGCCCCTGCTGTACCAGTGCGCGACCGGAATCCTGTCCGAGGGGAAGATCGCCGCGCCGCTGCGGGACGTGCTCCGCAAGTACAAGAACGTGGACTGCGAGATGGCGGACGTAACCGGCATCGATACCGAGCGACGCCAGGTGCTGGCAAAGCGGCCGCTCGGGGGGCAGATCGAATTCGGCTACGACTACCTGATCATGGCCGCCGGGGTGCAGCAATCGTATTTCGGGCACGATGAGTACGCCCGCTACGCGCCCGGCATGAAAACCATCTCCGACGCCCTGCTCATCCGCCGCCGGGTCTTCGGGGCGTTCGAGATGGCGGAGACCGCCGCAGACCCCGTTCGAACGCAGCCGCTGGCTCACCTTCGCCCTGGTCGGCGCCGGGCCCACCGGCGTCGAACTGGCCGGGCAGATCCGCGAGGTAGCCACCAAGACCCTACGCGACGAGTATCGCCACATCGAGCCCGAGGAAGCCCGGGTACTGCTCTTCGACGGCGGTGCCGCCCCGCTCGCCCCGTTCGGCCCGGCCCTGTCGGCCAAGGCGGCCCGCAACCTGACCAAGCTCGGCGTCGAGCAGCACATGCACTCCATCGTGACCAAGATCGACGCCACCGGGCTCAGCGTCAAGGCAGAGGACGGCACGGTCAAGGAGTACCCGGCCGGCACTGTGCTGTGGACCGCCGGGGTGGCCACGCCGCCCGTGGCCACCGCGGTCGCCGAGGCCACCGGCGCGAAACAGGACCGGGCCGGCCGCATCCTGGTCGGCGACGACCTGAGCATCCCCGGTCATCCCGAGATCCTGGTCACCGGGGACATGATGAGCCTGAACAAGCTACCCGGTGTCGCCGAGGTCGCCATGCAATCGGGCCTGTACGCCGGGAACCGCATCCGGCACGAGATAGCCGGCCGGCTGCCGGCAAGCCGTTCCATTATCGCGACCTAGGCTCGGCCGCGTACCTCTCCCGCGGCCACGCGGTCATCTCCGTGGGGCGCCTGCACTTCGGCGGCTTCCCCGGCTGGGTGGCCTGGCTGTTCATCCACATCGCCTTCCTCACCGGCTACCGCAACCGCCTCGGCGCCATCGTGACCTGGTGGCTCGCCTTCACCCGCGACGTACGCCGGGAACGGACGTTCACCACCAGGGACGTGGCCACGCTGCACAACGTTTATACGGAGTCGATCGAGTCCTCCCCCGCCCAGGCTATCGACGGGTCCGGCTAGGACCCGGCGGCAGGCTTGGTGCACGCAATCCAGATCCGTTCCGCGCCGTCTTCGCCCGCCGGCCTGCCGTCACCGCCGATGGTTTCTATGTTGATAAACCTCGGACGCAGGGCTTCCCGAATGCTGTCGAGCGGGAATGATCTCGTCTCGACGGTCTCCGCGAGCAGCCGGTAGCTGCCGTCGGGCTGAAGTTCAAATACCTCGATCTGCCACCTGAACACCATCGCCTCAGCCAGCCGTACCCTTATCAGCAGATAGTTGTCGTCGAACTTCTGAATGATTTCCGGAATGCTCGACATCATCGCGAGACCGCTGACAGTGATGATGTCGAAGATGAACACGCCACCATCGTTCAGGTGTTCCCAGACGCAGCCGAAGAAACTCTTCCAGGCCGGGAAGGCGAGCAAGTGATTGACGCCCTGATAGGCACAGACGACGGCGTCAAATTTCACGTCGAGCTTGAAGTGCGCCATGTCGGCAAGATACAGCGGCGTTCCCTCGGGCAGCTTCCCGCGGGCGACAGCCAGCATGCCCGACGATATGTCCAGGCCGCTCACCTGGTACTTATCCGCTAGTAGAGCGGTGATGCTGCCAGTTCCGCATCCGACGTCGAGCAGGGTCGCAACCCGGCCGTGACGATGGTCGATGACATCGCGAACCAACGCTCCCTCCGTGGCGGAATCGCCCGTCACTGCGTCATAATGCGGAGCAAGCACGTCATAAACCGCCATTTTCTAAGCCACCGCCAATCTGGCCTGCCTGAACACGTCATGACTGGTTCTACGCCCGCGGAGCGGCTTCACCATCACTCGCGGCGGGTGATGCCCTCGATGAAGTCCGCATACAGCATTGGCATGCGGGTGCGAGAAGCGAATCCGGCGCCTGCTTAGTCGATGCCCGGGTACCCGGGCTCCGGCGCCGGCGGCACAAGCGTGCAAAGGAGACCTGCGGTGTCCCATCGCGCTCAACCGCGAGCAGGCCGGACGCCGCCGGGCGGTCCCGGCCCGGGTGAGCCGTGAGGCCGGTTGACCCGCGACTGCTGCGGCAGGCGGGGGCGGCACGCGGGTACCTGTCGGTCACGATCGGCCTGGGCCTAGCCGGAGCAGTGCTGATCTTGCTGCAAGCGACACTCCTGTCGCAGGCACTGGCCGACGCGGCGCGCGGCATCGGGATCGGTGCGCTGGCCGGGACGCTGACCTGGCTCGGGGTGGTGCTGGCCGGGCGGGCCGCCGCAGCCGGCGGGGGCGAGACCGCCGCGCTGCGAGCGGCGGCAGTGGTGAAGTCGGGGTTGCGGCGGCGGCTCAGTGCCCACGCCCTGCTGCTAGGCCCGGGATGGCTCACCGGTCAGCAAGCCGGCGAGATCACCACGCTAGCGACCAGGGGCCTGGACGGGCTGGATGCCTACTTCGCCAGGTACCTGCCGCAGTTGGTGCTGGCCGTGGCGGTCCCGCTGGCGGTAGTGGTCCGGGTCGGGTTCGCGGACTGGATCTCCGCTGTGATCATCGCGCTCACGCTGCCGCTGATCCCGGTGTTCGCGATCCTCATCGGCTGGCACACCCAGGCCCAGACCCGGCGGCAGTGGCGGCTGCTGGCCGGTCTCGGCGGGCACTTCCTCGATGTCGTGGCTGGCCTGCCGACGCTGAAGGTGTTCGGCCAGGCCAAGGCGCAGACGGAGGTGATCAAGCAGGTCACCGGGGCGCACCGCGCGGCGACCATGGCCACTCTGCGCGTGGCGTTCTTGTCGGCCCTGGCTCTCGAGCTGACCGCGGCGCTGGCTACCGCACTGGTCGCCGTGGAGGTCGGCCTCAGGCTGCTGGCGGGTCACCTGAGCTATCAGACGGCACTACTGGTCCTGCTGCTCACTCCCGAGGCCTTTTTGCCGTTGCGCAACGCTGGCGCCCAGTTCCATGCCAGCACCGAGGGCGCCAGCGCCGCACGGCGGGCCTTCGAGATCCTCGATACCCCGCTGCCTGCCGGTTCGGCCAGGGCGGCGGCTCCGCCGGCCGCGAGCGCCGACGTCGACCTGAGCCGTGAGGCAATCATGCTGCGGGGGGTGACCTTCAGCTACCCGGGCCGCGACCGGCCAGCTCTGGACAGCGTCAGCCTGACCATCCAGCCGGGCGAACACATCATCCTGACCGGCGCGAGCGGCGCCGGGAAAACCTCTCTGCTGGCCCTGCTGCTCCGGTTCGCCGCACCAGCCAGCGGGAGCATCGCGGTTGGCCACGCCGATCTCGCCCAGATTCCGGCCGATCGCTGGCTGCGCCAGATCGCCTGGGTCCCGCAGCACCCGCACCTGTTCGCCGCCACCGTCGCCGACAATATCGCCCTGGGGCAGCCCGGCGCGCGGCGGCAGGACATCGTGGCCGCCGCCTGCCAGGCGGGGGCCGATGACTTCATCCGGCGGCTGGATCGCGGCTACGACACCGCCCTGACCGAGGGGGCACGCAGCCTGTCCGCCGGGCAGCGGCAGAAAGTCGCCCTGGCCCGGGCGTTCCTGCGCCCGGCCCCGGTCCTGCTGCTCGACGAGCCCACCGCCCATCTCGACCCGGCCAGCGCGGACCACATCAGCACCGTCATCGAAACCCAGATGGCCGACCGCACCGTCGTCCTCATCACCCACCGGCCGCCTTCGCGAGCCGGGCGCACCACCCGGGTGCTGGTCCTCGACCACGGCCGCCTGGCTCGTCAGGACGAGCGGAGCCAGGCTCGCGGCCAGGGACCGGGGCAGGCGGTGATGTCATGACCTCCGCACGCCGGCCAGCGGCCCGCGATCCGCTGCTGCGGCTGCTCAGGCTGGCCCGGCCGTGGCGCGGCCAGCTGCTGCTCGCGGTGGCTGCGGGGGCCGCCGCCACCGGCTGCGGCGTCGCGCTGCTGGCGGTCTCCGGGTTCCTGCTCGCCCGCGCGTCGCTGCATCCCAGCATCCTGGCGATCTCGGTGGCCGTGGTCGCGGTGCGCGCCCTGAGCGTCGGGCGCGGAGTTTCTCGCTATATCGAGCGCCTGACCTCACACGACGCGGCGTTCCGGATCCTGGCCGACGTCCGGGTCAGCATCTACAGGCGGCTGGAACGGCTGGCCCCGGCCGGGCTGCGCGCGTTCTCCTCCGGCGACTTGCTCGCCCGGCTGATCTCCGATGTCGATGCCACGCAAGACCTTTTCATCAGGGGCATAACCCCGCCGTGCGCCGCGGCGCTGGCCGGCAGCGGGTCGGTCATCGTCTGCCTGCTCATCCTGGCCCCGGCCGGGGCCGCACTCGCCGCCGGGCTGGTGGCCGCCGGGATCGGCGTCCCGCTATTCGCCGCCTTCGCCGCCCGCAGCGCGGCCAGGCGGGTAGCCCCGGCCCGCGGCCAGCTGGCCGCTACGGTCGCCGACATGCTCGCGGGCGCGGCGGAGCTGCACGCTTACGGCGCCCGGGAAGCGGCACTTGATACGGTGACGGCGGCGGACGCGGACCTTACCAAGCAGGCCTTCCGGAACGCGGCCGTGTCCGGTCTCAGCACCGGCATGAGCTCAGCCATCGCCGGGGTGAGCCTCTGGGGCGTACTGCTCCTCGGCGTCGCAGCCACCGGGGACGGCGCGCTGACCAGGGTCCCGCTGGCCGTGCTGACGCTGACCGCGCTCGCCTCCTTCGAGGCGGTCACCGCGCTGCCCGCCGCCGCGATCCAGCTCGGGCAGGCCCGGGTATCGGCGGCCCGGATCGCGAAGGTCCTGGACGCGCCCGACCCCATCCGCGAGCCGGCCACCCCGCATCCGCTGCCCGGCGGCCCGGTCTGGGTGACGCTGCGTGGCGCCCAGGTCCGCTATCAGCCCGGCGCCCGGGCCGCCCTTGACGGCATCGACCTTGACCTGCCACCCGGGCGGCGAGTCGCCCTGGTCGGCCCCAACGGCGCGGGAAAGTCCACGGTGGCCGCGGTGTTGCTCCGTTTCACCGAGCTGACCGCGGGCACGGCCACGCTCAACGGGCGCGACCTGGCCAGCTACGCAGCCGACGACGTTCGAACCAGGATCGGCGGCTGCCCGCAGGATCCGCACATCTTCGACGCGTCCCTCCGCGACAACCTGCGGCTAGCCAAGCCGGCGGCCGCCGATGAGCAACTAGCCGATGCGGCTGCCCGAGCCGGGCTGGTCGAATGGGTCCAGTCGCTGCCGCTCGGATGGGACACGCCGGTCGGCGCGCACGGGGCGGCGCTGTCCGGCGGCCAGCGCCAGCGGCTGGCCCTCGCTCGCGCCTTGCTCGCCGACCCGGCGCTGCTGATCCTCGATGAGCCCACCGCCCACCTCGATCCCGCCAGCCGCCGTGCCCTCACCCGAGATCTCCTCGCCGCGACGGCAGGGCGCACGACGCTGCTGATCACCCACGAGCTCGAGGGCCTCGATCAGGTCGACGAGATAATCGTGCTGCGAGAGGGGCGAGTCGCCCAGCGCGGCACCCACGCCCAGCTCGTCCACGCCGATGACGGCTACCGGCACATGTGGCGGGCGGGCCTGTTAGTCAGCGGGGTCAGATCAGCTCCAGCTGGCGGGCGCGGCGGACCGCCTCGCTGCGGTGAGCCGCCGCCAGCTTTCTGTAGATGTTCCTGAGGTGGGTCTTGACGGTGTTGACGGAGATGTACATCTCGCTAGCGACCTCGGCCGTGTTCAGCATGCCCGACACGTGCACCAGTACCTCACGCTCACGGTCGGTGAGCGGCTCGATCATCAGAACCGGGGCCTGATCTGAGGGCCGCCCGGGAGCGGGAAGCTGCTCGTGGCCCAGCGCCGGGGCGAGCAGGCGCCGGTAGGGGCCCGCCAGTTCAGGGTCACGCCGGAGCACCGGCACCAGCCAGCCACGCTCGACCACGAAAGGCAGCCTGACCTGCTCTCGTTCAGCCAGCCGCAGCGCAGACGCCAGTGACCTGCGGCCGCGCGTACCGTCGCCGCCGGCGTAGCTGAGCCGGGCGTCCACGAGCCAGGCTTGCAGGCGTACCCGGTCAGGGACCTCGCCACTAGCCGTGAGGACGGGAGCGAGCGCGTGCTGCGCGTTCTCGCCCTCTCCGGCAGCCGCCCAGGCGTGCGCGAGAGCGACGGCCGCTTCCAGCGAGGTGTCGAGGCCGGCCCGTTCGGCTGCGGCCAGTGCTGCCTGGGTGTCGCCGGCCGCCTCACATGCTTGCGACTCGACCAGGCTCAGCTGCTGGTCCAGCCAGGCGGGGACAGGCCATCCGGATCGTGCCCTGGTGATGATCTGCGCGGCCACCGTGGCGCGTCCCTCGGCCAGGGCACCGCCCGCCGCGACCAGGTAGGCTAGCGCCCCGATCAGCCGGTCCGGGCTTACGCCGAGAGCGGCGTCCGCCCGCTTGATCCAGCCGCGTGTCTCGCGCAGCTCATTGCGCTGCAAGTGCACCCAGGCGAGCGCGACGAGCGAAGCGGCGTTCGGGTTCGAGCCAGGCCGCCGCTGCTCGCCGACCGCGACATCCGCCTGGCCGGCCAGCTCCGCCGCGCGGTCCAGCCGGCCGCGCAACGCCTCCGCCAGCGCCAGCTGCCCGGTCCAGCTGGCTTGCTCGTTCTCGCCGCCGGCAGCGGTCTCGGCTGCCCCTGCCTCGAGGAGACGGGCGGCCTCGTCGAGGTGCCCGCTCCATAGCTCGACGGCCGCGCGGCCGGACAGCACACGCCTGGAGAGGTCAGGATGCCGGGTCAGCCTTCCGTCCGGCACCTCGCTGAGCATGAGCTCGGCACGGCTGGCAGCGGCCGCCGCGGCCGTCAGGTCCCCGGTGCGCAGGGAGGCGGTGAGCCGGATAACCGCGGCGGCCAGCCGGGAGGTAGCCTGCTGATCAGCGGGAAGGCGCCGCAGCAGGCCATCAGCGGCATCTAGCGCGGCGGCACACGTCTCGTACTGGTCAGCGGACAGCGCCAGCGCAGCCGAGATCAATGGCGGCTGCGGCCGGGTCCAGGCCTGGTCCAGGGGCATGTCCGCGAACTCCTCGGCCAGGTCCTGGCCGTCCCGCGGGTCGATGATCTGGCCGACCGCCAGCTGGTCGATGACCATGCCGGCCGCGAGCTGCCAGTCACCGGCCCGGGCGGCGTGCCGCACCGCGTCGGTGAGCAGGCCGTTCCGCTCATACCAGCGAGCCGCTCGCTGATGCAGGACCACCACCCGGTCCGGATGCTCGTGCCGCAGCTTCAGCCGCAGCATCTCGGCGAACAACGTGTGATAGCGGTACCACCCCGACCCGATGGGCTGCACGAACGCGTTCGTGCGCACCAGGGCCATCAGGATTCCCGCGGCCTGCTCGTTGCCGGTCAGGTCAACGGCGGCATCGGCGCTGACATGCTCCAGGATGCTGGTGCTCAGCAGAACCTCACGGACCTCCGGCGCCGCGACGTTGAGCACCTCGTCCACTAGATAGCCGATCAGGGCACTGTCCTCGGCGATCAGTTCCTTGACGAACTGACCGGGATCGGGATGAGTGCCCAGGGAGATCGCGGCCAGGCGGAGACCGGCCGCCCAGCCTTCTGTCCGCTCCGTCAGGCTCTCGAGTGAGTCCTCTGTCAGCATGCCGCCGTGCTGGGCGAGGAGCAGGCCGGCTTCATCGGTGCTGAACGCGAGGTCACTGGCCCGGATCTCGGTCAGCTGCCCGGCTAGCCGGTACCGGTACAGCGGCAGCAGCGGATCCATCCGCGAGGCAACCACCAGGCGCAGCCCGGGCCCCACGTTCCGCAGCACGAACTCAAGGCCCTTCAGCACCCCCGGCTCGGTCAGCAGATGCAGGTCGTCCAGGACCAGCGTCACCGGAGGATCCAGGGCGGCGAGCACCGCCGTCAACCGGAGCAGGAACCCGTCATCGTCCGTTTCCTGCGGGACGACCCGCAACGTCTTCGGAATGGCAACGCCGGACCGGCGCAACGCCGCCATGACGTAGGACCAGAAAACACCCGGCCGGTTGTCGAACTCATCCAGGCCGACCCAGGCCACCGTCCCTGGTTCCGTCGCCGCCCACAGGGCCAGCGCCATCGTCTTGCCCGCCCCCGGCGGCCCGGTGACAACGGTCAGCGGGCACCACCGCGTGCCCTCGGCAACCAGTTTCGTGATCCGCGGGCGGTGTACCGCCCAGTCCGGCACGTTCGGCGCCGTGATCTTGGACGCCAGGATGGGGTCGGCGGCGGACACTGATGACCGTCTGCCGCGGGTGGACACTTGGTTGGCAACGCTGACAGCCATCGATACCTCCCGCGCTCCCATGCTCCGATGGCTGGCGACCCGGTAGTCCCCGCCGTCATGAGGACGCTTTTCCCTCGATAACCAGCCAACGCCAGCCGGTCCGGCGGCACATCATACGATCAGCATGAAACCACGTCTTTCTCTGCAAGTGCCGATGCCGCCGCGGCAGAAATTCCCAGCTAGTCCCGCGTCTATGATCCAGACCCGTGCAATTGCCGCGAAGAAGTGCGGGCCGGGCCGCACGGGCACACGGAAGGGAACCACCAGCCACGTCCCGGGCCAGCCGACGCGGAGAGCCGTCAGTGATCGCCTGGCTCCTCTAGCGCGGCCCCGATGTCATACCCGAGCGCGATCGCCACATCGGGAGCGGCGCAGACGACCCGGGCGAGCCCGACCAGGGGCGCGATCGCCAGCAGCACGTCGGCGATCTCGTCGTCGGTCGCGCCCGCGGCCATGGCCCGGGCGGTGCTCCATTCCAGGCAAGTCCCCGGTGACCCGATCGCCACCGACACGGCCAGCTGCAGCAGCGAGATGACCCTGGCATCCAGGGCCAGCATCCCGGCCGGCCCTAGCCCGAGCCCGGCCTGGTCACCGACGAAGGCTTCATCGACGATGGCCAGCCGCCGCAGGGTCTCCTGGTATCTCGCCGTCTCGCTCATGAAGCTCCGCTCGGTCCGCTATAGCTACATGGCACCTCGCGCCGGGAGCGCGCGGCATCCCACGGATGGCATGAAAGACCGGTCGTCACTCGTCCAGGAGGCCTAGTTCCCTGGACCGGGTGACGGCCTGGCTGCGTGAGGAGGCGCCTAGTTTCCGGTAGATCGACATGGCCTGTGACTTGACGGTGTGCGGTGACAGGAACAGGCCGGCGCCGATCTCGGGAAAGGACAGGTGGGTGGCGAGCATCGGCAGGACGCGCAGCTCGGCGCCGGTCAGCGACGACGCCCCGGGGACGGCCGGGGTGCGCTCGGCCTGCAGCTGGGCCCGGAGCTGCCGGGCCTGGCCGGCCAGGGTGCCGAGGCCGGGGCGGCGCCTGAGCAGCTCATCGATTTCCCGGATCAGCGTCCTGGCCCCGGCTGCGTCGGCCAGCGCGAGGTGCACCCGGGCGAGCTCGATCCGGGCCTGCACGGCGATGTGGGGCATCGCGTAGGTCGCCGCGGGCCGCAGCCGCTGGGCGCTGGCCAGCTCCCGGCGCACCGCCGGGGCATCTCCCCGGTGCCAGGCGGCCCGGGCCTGCACCGCGCAGTCGAGCAGGGTCTCCATCCCGATCTGGCCCAGCGCCGCGCCGGCCTGGCCGGCCAGCGCCCCGGCCTGGCTCCAGTCACCGCGCGCCATGGCCAGCAGCGACCGCTGGCCCAGCGCCAGCGCCAGGACCTCGTACGCGCCGACTTCCCCCGCGACGCTGGCCGCATCCTCCAGGTACGCGCCAGCGCCGCCGGGGTCACCGGACAGTATCCGCGCGATCCCCTGGCACAGCGCGGCGATCGGCGAGACGATGCCCGCCGCGGCGAGCCTTTGCGCCGCCTCGTCGGCGTCCGCGCGCATCTGCCCGGCCCCGCGGCGGCACAACAGGGCCCGGACCACGGCGGCCCAGGCCTCGGCGGCAGGGTCACCGGGCCGCGCCGCGTCCTGGTACTGCCAGCGATCGACCATGTCGGCCCACCGCTCGGCCTCGGCGGGCCGCCCCGTCTCCACGGCGAGCATCGCGGCCCACACGGCGACCATCGGGTGCCCCGCGATGCCGCCCCGCTCATCGAGCCACCGGAACCACCGCTGAAGGGTGGCGAACCGGCCCCGCCGGTCGGCCGGCAGCCACTGGCTCTGCACCAGCCGGGCCACCGTGCCGACGTCCCCGGCGGCGATGGAGTATTCCAGCGCTTCCTCGGGCCGGTCGCTGCGCAGGCACCAGCCGGCCGCGCGGCGCCGCAGCACCGGGACCAGCTCTGGCTCCAGCCGTTCCAGCTCGGCCAGCAGCATGTCGCGGAACAGGTGATGGTAGCGGTACCACCGGCCGTGCCGGTCCAGCGGCACCAGCAGCAGGTTCGACCGGGCCAGATCGGCCAGGGTCGCGGCGGACCCGGCCAGCTCGAGCACCGCGTCGCACAGCGGCCCGCTCATCCGCTCCAGCACCGCGGTCCGGGTCAGGAACATCCGGTGCCGGGCAGAGATCCGCTCCAGGAACTCCGACTCCATGTACTCACTGACCAGCCGGTCCGCGCCGCCGAACGAGACCGCCGCCGTCCCGACCGGGCCTCCCTCGCGCAGGTACAGCGCCGCCAGGTACAGCCCGACCGGCCACCCCTCGGTCCGCTGATGCAGCGCCGCCACGTCATCCTCACCGAGCCTCACCCCGGCCGAGCCCAGCAGCGAGGCCGCCTCCTCCCGGCTCAGCGACAGGTCACCCGGGCCGATCTCCAGGACCCGCCCCTCGGCCCGCAGCCGCGCGACCCGAAGCGGCGGCGCGCTGCGGCCCGCCAGCACCAGCCGCGAGCCGGGCGGCACGTGATCGGCCAGCACCGACAGCGCGTCCCGGCATTCCCGGTCGTGCAGCAGGTGCACGTCATCCAGCACCAGCACCACCGGCACGGCCATCGACCAGAACGCCGAGCCCAGCCGCGGCACCACCGAGCCGGGCACCGAACTAGACGGCGAGGCCAGCGCCTCGAACACGCGCCCGCCGACCGGCTGCACCGCATCCAGCGCCCTGGCCACGTAGCTGAGCAGGACCCGCGGGTCATTGTCCTTCTCGTCGACCGACACCCACGCGAACCCCTGGCCGTTGCGCTCGGCCCACTGCGCCAGCAACGTCGTCTTCCCGTAACCGGGCGGCGCAACCACCGAGACGACCGGACGGGAGTCATCCCGCGCCAGCCGTTCGAGGAGCGATGACCGGCGCATCGTCCCGGACCGCCCCGGCGGAGGGCGGAGCTTCGACTCGAGCAGGTCGAACCCCGGCCCAGCCGCGCGCTGGGCCGGGACGAGCCGATCACGTGCGTGACTGTCCTTCACACCTGAAACCACGTCTCTCCTGACGGCGCGCCGTTCCATGCTCCTTGCGCAACATTTATCACGTCAAGAGAAAATAGCCCAGGGCAAGTGACAATGCGGACAACTCGCCGGCTGGCTGCAGGCAGCCGGCCGATGACGAGCGGCTTACTCGCAGGCCGCTTCCACGTTCTCGCGGCTGCCATAGGCACACAGCCCGTACAGGGCCACCACGTCCATGGCGATGATGGTCAACGACCAGAACGGGTAGGCGGGGGGAGGAAGAGCATCTGGTCGATGGCGATGCGCGCATTTCACGGCTCACCCCGCCGTGGGTGACGGAGCCGAGGTGGGTTGCTCAGCCAAGCGGCGGCAGGTCTTCGACCTGCTTCTTGGTGATGTTGAGCCGGATTCCTTCGTCCACGGCGACTACGGCACTGATCGGGATGGCCACTTCCTTCCGGCCCCAGATATGCCCTTCCTGCAGGAGCACATGCGTCACCCGCTGATCGGCCGGGTCCACGGCAAAGCCCTCCACCTGCCCGATCTCGCCGTCCAGAGCATGGACATGCTCGTGGCGAGACACTTCGGTCTCACCCAGCGGGACGGTGTGGTTGACGACGGTCGCCGTCCTGTGTCCCAGGCCCATGCCGATCCCCATGCCCGAGGCGGAACCGCCGACCCCCATGCCGCCGGTATTGCCGTAACCCTGGACCGAGGCCGCCGACCCGTAGCCGCCGCCGTATCCGCCGTCCTCTACCAGGTCGACTTCCTCAGCGGGATCGAGCCGGTCGAACTCGGCGATGGTGCATCGCAGGCTGATCTCGTCGGCCGTGGCGTCAGCCAGTTCAACGGGCACGAGCCGGCCGACTGCTCCGTGGTGCTTGGGCTGGATGACAATATGGGTGACCGTCCGGGCGACCGGGTCGAGGACCGTGCGGCTGACTTCGCCGCAGAAGCCATCCGAGCAGTTTGCCTTGGCCCCGAGCAGGAACTCCGCCGCCATGGCCGTCTCCCTTTCCTCCGATGTTCGAAACGGGAACCCGGTGCGCGTCCACCAGCCGTCATAGGTGGTTGAACGTGCTTGATTCCGCCTTGGAAATGGGCACCGTGATCGGATGCCTGCTGAAGTGCGCCAGGGCGCTGCGAAGGTCCTCGAGCAGCAGGGACGCTATGTCGCGGCTGACTCCGAGGCGGACCAGGATGCGCTGGACGGGGATGTCGGCTGCCGTGCCGGTGAGGGTGTAAGCAGGTACCTGCCAGCCGCGGGCGCGCAGCCGGTCGGCTAGGTCGAACAAGGTGTAGCCGGGATTTTCGCCTTCGCGTATCCGCCACGTGACCGTCGGGATGCCGGTGGCCGGGTCGCTGTCACAGAGCAGCTCGAACGGGCCCAGCTTGACGATCTCCGCGGCGAGGTACTGCCCGATCTCATAGGAAGCCTGGTGGACACGCCGGTAGCCCTCGTAGCCAAGACGCAGGAAGTTGTAGTACTGCGCGATGATCTGCCCGGCCGGACGGGAGAAGTTGATCTGGAACACCGGCATGTCGCCGCCCAGGTAGTTGACGTGGAACACCAGGTCATCCGGGAGTTCCTGGCGATCGCGCCAGACGACCCAGCCCACGCCCAGCGGGGCCAGCCCGAACTTGTGTCCAGAAGCGCTGATCGACTTGACCCGGGGCAGCCGGAAATCGAAGAGGAGGTCGGGGGCGCAGAACGGGGCGAGGAAGGCGCCGCTGGCCCCGTCCACGTGGATGCCGATGTCGAGACCTGTCTCGGCCTGCAGCTTGTCGAGAGCCGCGGACATCGCCTCTACCGGCTCGTAGGACCCGGTGTAGGTGACGCCCAGGGTCGGCACGACCATGATGGTGTTCTCGTCCACCCGTTCCAGCATCGAGGCTGGATCCATGCCGAAGCGGGTGTGGGACATCGGGACCTCGCGCATTTCTATGTCCCAGTAGCGGGCGAACTTGTGCCACACCACCTGCACCGGACCGCACACCATGTTCGGCTTGTCGGTCGGCTGGCCCGCTGCCTGCCGCTTGGCCCGCCAGCGCCACTTGGCCGCCATGCCCGCGAGCATGCAGGCCTCCGATGAGCCGATGGCCGAGGCTCCTACCGTGTTGGCCCCGTCGGGAGCGTGCCACAGGTCGGCGAGCATGTGGACGCAGCGCCGCTCGATCTCAGCGGTCTGCGGATACTCGTCCCTGTCGATCATGTTCTTGTCGACCGACAGCGCCATCAGGGCAAGCAGTTCCGGTTCGGCCCACGTCTGGCAGAACGTGGCCAGGTTCTGGCGGGCGTTGCCGTCGAGTATCAGCTCGTCCGATACCACCTGGAACGCTTCCCGCGGAAGCGTCTCGTCACGAGGGAACTTGTACTTGGGGACAGGCCTGGTCATGTCCCGCCCGACGAATACGCAGTCCGCCAGCTGCTCGTTTACCGTCTCACGCTCATGCAAGGGCATACTCCGGATCCTCGGCGCTTCGTCCGCGACCGTCCTCACCCGCCGCGGATGATTGCCGAAAACTCACCGTCCGATCTGGCGCGGCTCGAATACGCGAGGGGCGCGCTGTGGGTAATCCCGGGAGTCTGGTTCATCGCCGCGCTGGGTTCAGCTTCGACATGACCAGATCGAACACCGGGCTGCCCGAACGGCGCGATCGGATCTCACGCTCACGCACGTTGCTGTCGCCCATGCCCCAACCGCGTCTTAGAAGATCTGTAACCCTGTGATCTAGGCTTTGCAGCCATGCGCCCCGCTATCACGTGACGATAACACGTAGCCGATGTCCGGCAAGTAGCCAGGATCAGGACTCCAGCTACCTGATGGCGGCGATGACGCGGCGGTTGTCGCGGCAGGCGGCAGCGGCGTGCCAGCCAACTTCAGCTGGGGGGTATCCCCCATGCGCGGGCCGCGTGGCCACCGCGGCGGCGGCGATGACCGCGGCGGCCAGCAGGGCCCAGCCGCAGAACGCCAGGACCGCGAGCACGGCCAGCACCGCGACCGCGGCAGCGGCCCGCGCCCGTCCGGAAAGGATCCGCGCCGCGGACGCGGTGCAGCTCAGGTAGACGCACAGGAACATCGCGGTCGGCACGCTGACCAGGGCGGCGATGTCGGCCAGCCGGAACGCGGACAGGGCGATGAGCCCCAGGCCGGCCAGGGCGATGAAGCCGAGGAAGGCGCGGGAGGAAAGGCGGGGCGGGCGACCCGGCTCGTTCGGGCCTATCTGACCGGGTACGGCGGTGAGCTCCCGCAGCATCTCGGTCGCCCCCGAGAGGTAGGCGTTGACCGAGCCCGCGGTGAGGACCAGCGCGGCCGCCGCGGCCACCGCCCGGCCGGCCGGCCCGATGGCCAGCTGCAGCAGGTCGGCGAGCGGCACCGCCATGTTCGCGCCGCGGCCCAGGCAGCTGACCGTGGCGACGGCCAGGCCCAGGTAGAGCACGGCGGTCACGGTGAACGCTATGCCGATGACCCGGGACAGCCGGCCCGCGCGCAGCCGCCCGGTCAGCGGGGCCACCGCCTCCCAACCGACGAACGAGAGCATCAGGGTGGAGGCCGCCCGGCCGACGGACAGCCAGCCGTGCGGGGCGAACGGGGTCCAGTTGGCCGGCCGGGCCGCGGGCGCCGCGCCGGCCACCGCGGTCACCACCACGACGATCAGCAGCGCGACGAGCAGCAGCTGGGCCACCGCGCTGGCCCGGACCCCGCCTGCCGCCAGGCCGAGCACCGCGAGCAGCAGCCCGGCCGCGATGGCGGCGCGGGCGGGCGGGCCGCCGCCGGTCAGCGCGGTCACGTAGCTGGCGCCGATGAGGCAGACGATCGGCGCCCCGGCGATCACGCCGGCCAGGAACCACCACCGGGTCACCGCCGCGGCCCGGCGGCCAAGCCCGGCCGCGGCGTAGCCGGCCGCGCCGGCCGCGCCCGGCACCGCCTTGCCGAGCGCGGCGAACACCGCGGCGAAGACGGCGGACAGCCCGAGCAGCGCTACCCAGGCGATGATCAAGGCCGGCCCGGCCTGTTCGGCGGCCAGGCCGGGCAGGAGCAGAAGCCCGGGGCCGAACAGCGCTCCGATGTACAGCGCGGTGGCCCGCGGCACCGATAGCGGGAGGGCTTGCGCAGGCGAGGTGGTCATATATCAATAATCGGCGAAGCCAGCTCGCACGCGATGGCAAAGATTGTGCTGTTGATGGCCTATTGCGCAATGCTGTGCGATAGATCCGGCGATACTCTTATTTTTATGCCGCCATCTGGAGACCGTCTCGATCGTGCCATCCTTGCCACGCTGCAGCGTGACGGGCGCATCGCCAACATCGACCTGGCCGAGGCGGTCTCGCTCTCCCCGTCGGCCTGCCTGCGCCGGGTCAAGGCGCTGGAGGCCAGCGGCATCATCGAGGGCTACCGCGCCGAGATCAGCCGGGCCAAGGCCGGGCTGGACCTGACGGCCTTCATCGGCCTGCGGGTCGAGGGCCATTCCCGCGCCATGTCGCAGCAGATCGAGCAGGGGCTGACCGCCATCCCGGCCGTGGTCGGCTGCCATGTGACCTCGGGCGGGGACGACTTCATGGTCGAGGTGGCGGCGCAGGACCTGGCCGACTACGAGCGGGTGCTGCTCGACCAGGTCCTGGCCGTCCCTGGCGTCACCCAGGCCCACACCACGTTCGCCATCCGCACCGTGCTGAGCCGCGGCCCGGTGCCCCTCACCCACTGGCGATGAGGGTCGGTACATGGGGCCGTGGAGGCCAGGTTTCAGGGCGCTGCCGTGGGGCAGCCTGTCCGGCACAGTGCTAATGACTGTTACGCATGGGACGTTCGGCTCTTCGCCGCGTCCAGCGGCCCGCGTAAGGTCATCTTTACGCGCGTACCCGGGGGGAAGTAGCGTCGAAGGGGTTCCCTGCGCAGGGCCGCACTCAGGAGGGCATGGACATGACCGCACAGGAAACGGCGTGGCAAGCCGCGGGATCGGCCGCGGCGGTGCTCGCCCCGGACGCCGACGTACTCGCATCGGTGGATGCGGCCGGGCTGGGCGCCTCCACCTTCGCGGTGATGCGCCGCGCCGCGGCCAAGCCAACCGCCACGGCGTCCGCGGCGATGCGCTTCTGGACCAGCGTGGCGATGGCCGGGCCGGTCGCCGCCGCCCGCTGGATGGGGATGGACGCGCCGCCGCCGGTTCCGGTCCCGGAAAACGACAAGCGGTTCGCGGACCGGACGTGGGCGGACAACCCGGCCTTCTACGCCGTCCGGCAGGCTCACCTGGCCACGTCGAGGCTGGTCAGCGACCTCATGGAGGCGGGCTCCGGGAACGCTGTGGACGACGCCAAGGCCGCGCTCGCGACCGGCTTCCTGATGGACGCGCTCGCGCCGACCAATTTCCTGCTGACCAACCCGGCCGCGCTGAAGCGGATGTTCGAGACCGGCGGGGCCAGCCTGGTCGCCGGGGCTAGCCACTTCGTCGATGACATGCTCAACAACAACGGCCGGCCGCGCCAGGTCGACACCCGGCCGTTCCGGGTCGGCGAGAATCTCGCCGCCACCCCGGGCAAGGTCGTGTTCAGGAACGACCTGATGGAGCTCATCCAGTACGCGCCGCAGACGCCGAAGGTCCATGCGGTCCCGGTGCTGGCCAGCCCGCCGTGGATCAACAAGTACTACGTCATGGACCTGGCCCCCAGCCGGAGCTTCCTGGAGTGGGCGGTCCAGCACGAGCGCACCGTGTTCGCGATCTCCTATCGCAACCCGGATCCCTCCATGGGCGGTACGACCCTGGACGACTATCTCATCCACGGCCCGCGGGAAGCGCTCGACGTCATCGCCGAGATCACCGGCGCGCCCAAGATCGACATCATCGGCCTGTGCCTGGGCGGCGCGCTGACCGCTATGCTCGCCGCCTACCTCGCCGAGAAGGGCGACGACAGGATCGGCTCGATCACGCTGCTCAACACGCTGCTCGACTACAGCGAGCCCGGTGTCCTCGGCGCCTTCACCGACGAGAAGACGGTGCGGCGGCTGGAGAAGCAGATGGCGGAGAAGGGCGTGCTTGAGGCCAGCCAGATGGCCGGTACCTTCGACATGCTGCGCGCGAACGACCTGATCTTCAGCTACGTGGTGTCCAACTGGCTGATGGGCCAGGATCCGCCGGCCTTCGACATCCTGGCCTGGAACGGCGACAGCACCCGCATGCCGTCCGCCATGCACTCGTTCTACCTGCGCTCGCTGTACATGCGCAACGAGCTGGCGCGGGGCGACCTGGAGTTGCTCGGCCAGGAGCTGTCGCTGTCCTCGGTGAAGAACGACACGTACGTGGTCGGCGCGATCAACGATCACATCGTGCCCTGGCACGGGTCCTACAAGACCGGCGGGCTGATGGGCGGCAAGGTGCGCTACGTGCTGTCCAGCGGAGGGCACATCGCCGGCATCGTCAACCCGCCCGGCCCGAAGGCCTGGCACGAGGCCGCCGACTACACCGGCCAGGACCCGGAAACCTGGCGCCGTGGCAACAGCAAGCAGCGCGGCTCGTGGTGGGAGGACTGGACCGCCTGGTCCGAGTCCCGCGCGGGCGCGCTCATCAAGCCGCCGCACATGGGCAGCAGGCAGCACCCGGCCATCGCGGACGCTCCCGGAGAGTACGTGTTCGGCTGACCGCAGGCCTGCGCCTGCCGACCACACCGAACGGAGTTAACACCATGGCAGACATGAACGGGCAGGTCGCACTGGTAACTGGCGGGATCCGAGGGATCGGACTGGCCATCAGCGAGCGGCTGATGAACCGCGGCGTCACGGTCGCGGCCGGGTACTCGAGCAACCACGACGCCGCTCAGCAGTTCGCAGACAAGTATGCCGACCACGGCGTCAGCATCCACCAGGGCAACATCGGCTCCAACGCCGACTGCGAGCGGACCATCGGCGAGGTCCTGGACCGGCACGGGCACCTGGACATCCTGATCAACAACGCCGGCATCACGGTGGACAAGACCGTGCGGAAGATGACCCCGGCCGAGTGGGACCACGTCATCCACGTCAACCTGTCCGGCGCGTTCTACATGTCCCGGGCGATCCTGCAGCACATGCTCGACCGCGGCTACGGCCGGATCATCAGCATCTCCTCGGTGATCGGCTCGGCCGGCGGGTTCGGCCAGGCCAACTACGCCGCGGCCAAGTCGGGCATGTTCGGCCTGACGATGAGCCTGGCCCTGGAGACGGCCAGCAAGGGCATCACCGTCAACACCGTCACCCCGGGGTACATCACCACCGAGATGACCGCGGCCGTGCCCGCCAACGTGATGGACAAGCTGGTCGAGCGGATCCCGGTGGGCCGGCTTGGCGAGGCCAACGAGGTCGCCCGGGTGGTGGAGTTCCTCGCCGACCCCGAATCGGGGTACATCACCGGCCAGGTCTACCCGGTCAACGGCGGCCTTTACATGTAGCCCGCAGACCCGGGGCGGATCGGGGGCGCAGGTCGGGATGACGGACGCAGAGGCTAGGGGCGGGACGGAGTTCGCGGAGCGGATGCTCCGCACGATGAACGAGGCCGCTCTGGCCCTGATGGTGAGCGTCGGCCACCGGACCGGGCTGTTCGACGCCATGGCGGGGATGCCCGCGGCGACGAGCGCCGGGATCGCCTCGGCGGCCGGGCTCGACGAGCGGTATGTCCGGGAGTGGCTGGCGGTGATGACGACCGGCCGGATCGTCGAGCACGACGGCGCGGCGGGCACCTACCGGCTGCCCGCCGGGCACGCCGCCTGGCTCACCCGGGAGGCCGGCATGCAGAACCTCGCCACCGGGATGCAGTACATCGGGCTGATGGCGACGGTGGAAGACCAGATCGTGGAGTGCTTCCGCCATGGCGGCGGGGTGCCGTACTCGGCCTTCCCGAGGTTCCAGGCCGTCATGGCCGAGGACAGCGGCGCCGTCCACGACGCCACCCTGATCGACGTGACGCTGCCGCTCGTTCCCGGGCTAGCCGATCGGCTCGGTGACGGCATCGACGTCGCGGACGTCGGGTGCGGGTCCGGCCACGCCGTCAACCTGATGGCCGGGGCGTTTCCCCGGTCGCGGTTCACCGGCTTCGACTTCTCCGCGGCCGGGATCGCCGCCGCCCGCGCCGAGGCCGGACGCAACGGCCTGGGGAACGCGCGCTTCGAGCAGCGCGATGCCGCGCAGCTGGGCGAGGCTGCCCGGTTCGACTTCATCACCACCTTCGACGCGGTGCACGACCAGGCCCGGCCGGACCTGATGCTGGCCGGGATCGCCGCCGCCCTGCGGCCCGGCGGTATCTACCTCTGCGTCGACACCTCCGCGTCCAGCAAGCTGGCGGACAATCTGAACCACCCGCTCGCGACGTTCCTGTACACCGTCTCGTGCATGCACTGCATGACCGTCTCCCTCGCCGACGGCGGGATGGGCCTGGGCACGATGTGGGGCGAGCAGACGGCGCGCAAGATGCTCGGCGAGGCGGGCTTCACCTCAGTTGAGGCGAAACGCATCGACGGTGACATCGTCAACGCCTACATCATCGCCACCAAGAGCTGAGACGTCCGAGGTTGACCCTGACACCGTGTGAGGGGGTAAACCTGGTTAGGTCATGTTCAGCATCGGGGAGTTCGCGCGGCACGGCCGGGTCTCGGTCCGGATGCTCCGGCACTACGACACCATCGGCCTGCTCCGGCCCGCCTGCGTCGATCCGGCCAGCGGATACCGCTTCTACCAGGCGAGCCAGCTCGCCGAGCTGAACCGCGTCATCGCCCTGAAGGAGCTCGGCTTCACCCTGCAGCAGGTGCAGGCAATCCTGGCGGAGAAGGTGAGCGCGGCCGAACTCCGCGGGATGCTCAAGCTGCGCCGGGCCGAGATCCAGACCCTGCTCGAGGCCGAAACGACCCGGCTGGCCCGGGTCGAGGCGCGGCTGATGACGATCGAGGACGAGGCCCGCGCGCCGGCCGACGGGGTCGTCATCAAGCGCCTCGCCCCGGTCCGGGTGGGCGAGCTGACCGCCGAGGCCGCGGGCTGGGAGCCGGAGGCCATCACGCCGGTCATCGGTCCGCTGTACTGCGACCTGTGGCAGCGGATGGCCGGCGCCGAGGTCGCCGCGGCGGGCCCGGCCGTCGCGTACTACGAGGACGCGCCCGGTGGCGAGGGCGCCATCGTCGTGCACGCCGCCGTGCCCGTGGCCGCCGGGGCCGGGCGGGATCCGGGCTTCAGCATCGTGGACCTGCCGGCGGTGGAAGCCGCCGCCGTCATCATTCACCACGGGTCCATGGACGACGTGATGCCGACCGGCCAGGCGCTGGCGCGGTGGATCGACGCCAACGGGTACCGCTCGGCCGGCTACACCCGTGAGGTCACCCTCGAGTGGTCCGCTGACCCTGATCAGTGGGTTACCGAACTGCAGCAGCCAATCCTGACGACCGGAGGATGAGGAGATGTCAGCAACACCGGAGATCGAGACACGCGCCGAGCAGCCCTACGTGGCGATCAGGGCCAAGGTGAGCATGGCCGGGATCGGCGCGTTCGCCGCCCGCACCCGGGAGGTGTTCGGCTGGCTGGGCGCCCGCGGCCTGGCGCCCGCGGGGCCGCCGTTCTTCAAGTACAACGTCATCGACATGATGCGAGAGCTCGAGATGGAGACGGGCGTGCCGGTCGCGGCGGCCGTGGACGGTGATGACCACGTGGTGTCCGGGGTGCTTCCCGCCGGGCGGTACGCGACTGTCACGTACACGGGCCACCCCAGCGAGCTCGCGGAGGTCACCAAGGCCCTGCTGGACTGGGCGGAAGAGCAGGGCCTGACCTGGGACATGTCGCCGACCGAGGACGGCGACCGGTGGGGCGCCCGGCTGGAGTTCTACCTGACCGACCCCGGCGAGGAGCCTGACATGGGCAAGTGGCAGACCCAGCTCGCGTTCCGGCTGGCCGACTAGGGTTCATGCCGCCACGGCGGGCAGGCCGAAGGCGGCGAACAGGCCCGGGTCGTTGAACGAGACGAGCCGCGACACGCCGGACGGGGTGACGGTGAGCACCTGGACGGCGTGCGCACGGTAGGCGCCGTCGTTTCCGCGCAAGTAGGCAGCGAACGCGGGCTGGCCGTTGGCCGCCACCGGAACCATGCGGAACTTTCCCGGCCGGCGCATGACCTGCGCGGCCAGGAAGCGGCCGACCGGCTCGCGGCCTGCGTACCAGGTGGCCATCGGGGGCATCTCGAAGATGGCGTCGTCACGCAGCAGCCGGATCAGGCCCGTCACGTCGGCGTTCTCGAACGCCGCGGCGTACTGGCCGAGCAGCGCCTGGACGGCGGGGTCGTCCGGCTCGCTGATCTGCTCTTCGGCGGGGGCCGCCTGCGCGAGGTGCGCCCTGGCCCGCAGCAGCGCGCTGTTCACCGCGACGGTGCTGGTGCCGAGCAGCCCGGCCACCTCGGCTGACCGCCAGCCGAGCACGTCGCGCAGGATCAGCACGGCCCGCTGGCGGGCGGGCAGGTACTGCATGGTGGCGATCCGGTACAGCCAGGTCCGCAGCGAGGAGCGCCCCTCGAACTCGCCGTAGGAGCGCCAGGCCCGCGTCAGCGTTTCCTGCAGCTGGTCCTCGGCGTCGTGGACCGAGCCGAGCATGCGGTAGCAGTAGGCCAGCAGTTCACCACGGAACGGGTCGGTCAGCCGCGCGAACTCGTCGCTGCCCGGCCTGGCCATATCCGCCCGCATCGCTGCTCCGTTTCCCGTGTCGCGCCCTTACCAGTACAGATCCCGCCCGGCCGGAAAACTCACCGGCCGCTGGCCGTTGATTTCGCGTGCCCCCCCGGATCGGTATGGCTGAACGGCAACGACAGACCGAACGGAGAACGGTAATGCCCGAGATAACGAGCGCGGCCGGGCCGGCGATAGCGCTGGCCGACGGCCGCGTGCCTTCGGATATGACCCCCGCGCGCAGGCGATGGACGCTGGCCCTGGCCGGGCTGGGCGCGTTCATGTCCGCGCTGGACGTGGTGGTGGTGGCGACGGCGCTGCCGACGATGCGGACGCGGCTCGGCGCCAGCCTGGCGGATCTGGAATGGACGATCAACGCCTACAACCTGGCCCTCGGCTGCCTGATGCTGACCGGCGCCGCGCTGGGCGACCGGTTCGGCCGGCGCCGCATGTACGTCCTGGGCCTGGTGGTATTCACCGCCGGCTCGGTCCTGGCCGCGCTCTCGCCCGGGGCCGGGCTGCTCATCGCGGCGCGGGTCGTGCAGGGCGCAGGCGGGGCCGTGCTGGTGCCGCTGACGCTGACCTTGATCAGCGATGCGTTCGGCGTGGAGAAGCGAGGCGCCGCCATCGGGATCTGGGGCGGCATCACCGGCCTGGGCGTGGCCGCCGGGCCGGTGGTCGGCGGGGCCGTCGTGCAGGGCATCTCCTGGCAGTGGATCTTCTGGCTGAACGTCCCGGTGGGGCTCATCGTCGCGGCGCTGTCGGCGTCGCGGCTGCGGGAGAGCCGCGGCCCGCGGCCGCAGCTCGACATCGCCGGGCTGGTCCTGGCCGGCGCCGGCCTGCTCGCGCTGACCTGGGCGGCGGTGCGGGCGCCCGCGGTGGGCTGGGCCAGCACCGAGGTGACCGGCGCGCTCGCCGCCGGCGTGGTCCTGATGCTCGCCTTCGTGGCGTGGGAGCGGCGAGCCCGGTACCCGATGCTGCCGCTGGCCTACTTCCGCCGCCGCGGCTTCGCCACCGCCAACGGAGTGATCTTCTTCCAGTTCATCTCGCTGATCGGGTCGCTGTTCTTCATCACCCAGCTGTTCCAGGTCGGGCTGGGCTACTCACCGCTCGGCGCGGGCCTGCGGATCCTGGTCTGGATGGCCATGCCGATGCTGGTGGCGCCGGTGGCCGGCGCGCTCGCCGACCGGGTCGGCAACCGGCCGTTCATGTTCTCGGGGCTGGCCATGCAGGCCGCCGGGCTGGGCTGGCTGGCCGCCGTGACCAGGCCGGGAGTCGGCTACGGGACGCTGGTCGCGCCGCTGATCGTCGCGGGCGCCGGCATCGCGATGTGCTTTCCCACGGTGGCCAACGCCGTCACCGCCGCCGTTCCGCCCGCCGACGTGGGCGTGGCGGCAGGCACGAACAACGCGCTGAACGCTCTCGGCGGCGTGTTCGGCATCGCGATCCTCGCCGCCGTGTTCGCCGCCCGCGGCAGCTACTCTTCTCCGGCCGCGTTCATCGACGGGTTCCGGCCCGCCGAGTGGGTCGCCGCGGCGGTGGCCGCCGTCGGCGTGCCGGTCGCGGCCCTCGCCCCGGCTAAGCCGCCGGCGGAGGGGCTACCGGCTGATCGAGCCGGGCGGCAGGGCCAGGCGCTGGGCGGCTGCGAAGGCCTGGTCGCCGGCCTGTCCGGCACGCGGGCCGGCGTCGCTCGCCGCGGTTCCGGTGGCTCACGCTGCGCAGCAGGTGAGGGGAATAGCGCGCTGAGCGGGCACGGGGGGATGCATGGGCTCTGGCCGGGCCACGCCGGACACGCCGGTGACCGCGGTGCGCGCCCAGCGCATCCGCCGGACTGCGGTCTCCGGGTGCTCGCCGTAAGCCTGGGCCACCACTGCCGCGCAGCCCCGGGCACCGAACGCGCGGACACCGACCACTATCCGCGGTGATCCGGCCGTGGCGATCAGGCGGGCGGCCTTGCGCTGTGCCTTCGTCTGCCAGAGGCTCGACTCCCGATCCTGATACATCTCGCCGCGAGTCACCCGGTTGACATGAGCTGACCGACCGTGTTATTTCTTGACCATGCGGTCAAAGATCGATTCGGATGGTCAGAGAGTGAACCGGACGTTCACCGAGACCGCGCGCCGCGCGCAGATCATGGCGGCCGCCATCGACACGATCGCCGGGCTGGGATACGGGCAAGCCTCCCTGGCGCGGATCGCCGAGGCGGCCGGCACGAGCAAGGGCGTGATCATCTACCATTTCGGCGGCAAGGACGAGCTGATCAGGGACCTGGTCGCCGAGCTGCCCGCCAGAGGGGCTGCGTACATGCGCCCCCTGATCGAGGCCGAGCAGACCGGCGCGGGCATGCTCCGCGCCTACATAGAGGCCAACCTGGCGTTCCTGGCCGAGAACCGCAACCACGTGGCGGCGATCGTGGAGATCGCGCTCAACGCCCGGGCCGCCGACGGCAGCCGTCTCTTCGATTCGGCGATCCACGACGCATCGGTGGCCGCGACCCGGGAGCTGCTCGTCCATTTCCAGGGCACCGGCGACTTCGGGGCCGGTTTCGACCCGCTGGTGATGGCGATGGCGATCCGGGCCGCCATCGACGGCGTGGCGCCCCTGCTTACCCGTAATCCCGACCTAGACGTCAGCCACCATGCCCGCGAGCTCGCGGACCTGTTCGTTCGCGCCACCCGTCCCGAGGAAAGCCCTCCGGCGGCGCACCACCAGTAAATGGAGGAGTGATGAAGCCCTACTTCGACACCAATCATCTCG
This sequence comes from uncultured Actinomycetes bacterium, assembly GCA_963722275.1. Taxonomy (GTDB): domain Bacteria; phylum Actinomycetota; class Actinomycetes; order Streptosporangiales; family Streptosporangiaceae; genus Palsa-504. Next base: position 177,670 of record CAVRMX010000012.1, read on the forward strand.
CCGGCCTGCTATTCATGTTCACCGTGCTGTGCTGGGGCGCGATGGAAACCGCTCGTCTCGGCCGGAGCCGGGAAGGAGCCACCAAGGTCGGCGGCGCCGGCCGCAGTTCGTGATCTGGCCGTTCATAATCGCCGCGAACGTCCTGCTCTACCTGGCCCCGCGCCTCGTGCCGGCGGCCGCGATCCGGCCCGGAGCCGCCGCTTTCGCCGGCGGGATGGTGATCCTGATGGCCGGGCTCGGGCTGCGCGGGTGGTCGATCAAGACCCTGGGTGAGTACTTCACCGGCACGGTGATGGTGGGCGCCGGCCAGCCGGTGGTGACCGCCGGGCCATACCGCGTGCTGCGCCACCCCAGCTATACCGGGCTCCTGCTGGCCTTCACCGGAGTCGGCCTGGCGTCGGCGAACTGGGTCGGCCTGGCCGCCATGGCCGTCCTGCCGCTGACGGCGATCCTGTGGCGCATCCGCGCGGAGGAGCGTGCGCTGACGGCAACGCTCGGCGACCGGTACGGCGGCTACGCCGCGCAGCACAAGCGCCTGGTCCCGCTCGTCTGGTAACCGGAAGCCCCGCTCATAAGCCGGCGAACCCTTGAAGGAGGCACCAATGCTTCCGCCCCGCCGCGCTGAGGTTGTCTTGCGGCCCTCGCGGGCGCTAGCGTCCGATCAGCAAGTCCAGCCTCGTCCCGGGAGCCGCCCCATGCCCGTCAGCGCAGAGACCAACCACCAGGTGCGACTGGCGGCCCGGCCGTCCGGGCTGCCGAGGGCGACCGACTGGGAGTTCACCAGCGAGCCCGTGCCGGCACCCGGTCCCGGGCAGTTCACCGCGAAGGTCTCGCACCTGTCCATCGATCCGGCCATGCGGGGCTGGATGAACGCCGGCGCCTCCTACGTCCCGCCGGTGGAGATCGGCGCGGTCATGCGGGCCGGCGCGGTCGGCCGGGTCACCGTCTCGGAGCACCCGGAGTTCGCCGTGGGCGACGACGTTTACGGGACGTTCGGCGTGCAGGAGTACGCGACCTCCGACGGCCGGGGCGTGATCAAGATCGACACCTCGCTGGCCGGGCCGGCGACGTACCTGGGCGCCCTGGGGATGACCGGGCTCACCGCCTACTTCGGCTTGCTGGACACCGGCCGGCTGAAGGCGGGCGACACGGTGGTCGTGTCCGGCGCGGCCGGCGCGGTGGGCAGCGTGGTCGGCCAGATCGCCAAGATCAAGGGCTGCCGGGCCATCGGCATCGCGGGCGGGCCGGAGAAGTGCCGCGCGCTGGTGGAGGAGTTCGGCTTCGACGCCGCGATCGACTACCGGTCAGGGAACCTGCGCAAGGCCCTGCGCGAGTACGCCCCGGGCGGGGTCGACGTCTACTTCGACAACGTGGGCGGCGAGATCCTGGACGCCGTGCTGACCTGCCTGGCCCGCGGCGCCCGGGTGGTCATCTGCGGCGCGATCTCGCAGTACAACGAGACCCAGGTGCGCGGCCCGGCGAACTACATGATGCTGCTGGTGGCGCGGGCCTCCATGACCGGCATGCTGGTGTTCGACTACCAGGCCCAGTATCCGCAGGCCATGGCCGAGCTGGCCGGCTGGCTCCGGGACGGGAAGATCGTCTCCCGCGAGCACGTCGTGCACGGCGGCGTGGCCGACTTCCCCGAGACGCTGCTGATGCTGTTCGACGGGGTGAACACCGGCAAGCTGGTGCTCGCCCTAGATGAGAGCTGACCGGTTGCCAGCTGACCGGGTGTCCAGGCCGGTGAGCAGGGCCTCGATGACTGTGCTGGCGCGGTCGGCGTCGGGCGCGCGATCGGCGATCACGTCGGCGTACAGGAAGCCCTCGCTGATCCGCACGATCGCGTAGGCCAGCGTCGGGGTGTCCAGGCTGGCGTCGAAGCGGCCGCGGCCGCGCTCGAGGTCGATGAGCTTCTCCAGCGCGCTGGCCGTGCCCCGGTGCACGGTGCTGCGGGCTCCGGTCAGCAGCCGCAGCGCGGTCTCCGGGTCAGACTCCAGGAACGCCCGCAGCGGGCGGTCCCTGGCGATCGCGCGGAGCACGCCGCCTATCACCGCGACCAGCCGCTCGGTGCCCGCCAGCGACGCGGCGGCCTGCACCTGGTCCACGAGCAGGCGGCGGGCCCGCCACCAGAGCAGCTCGTCGAGCAGCTGCTCGCGGTTGCCGGCCCGCCGGTACAGCGTGGCGCGGGCCACGCCGAGGCGCCGGGCCAGCGACCGCATGTCCAGCCGCTGCTCGGCGACGAAGGTGTCCACGGCGGCCGCGAAGATCTCGGCCGGGATCCGCGCGGGCACCGCCGCTCCCCCGGGCAGGATGGCCCGGACGTCGTCATCGCCTGGCAGCGGGCTCATGGGCTGGCCGCGCCTCTCCCGTTAGCGGCGCGCTTGCCGGCCGCCTCGGCGAGCAGCGCGAGCTCGTCGGTCAGGTAACCGGCCAGCACGTCGATGTCGGGGACCAGCTCCCGGCAGCTGACCAGGCCGAAGTGCAGCTGGCCGAGGTAGCCGACCAGGGTGATGTTCAGGCCCTGGCCGTCCGTGATCACCGATACCGGGTAGTGGGCGATGAGCCTGGCCCCGCACAGGTAGACCGGGGTATTCGGGCCGGGCACGTTGGAGATCGTGATGTTGAACGGCGGCAGCCGGTGCAGCAGGCCGGTGGCGAACACCACGCGGGCGGCCCGCGCGGTCAGCGCGGGCGGGGTGAAGTCGCTGATCTGATCGACCAGGCCCTGCGGGATCGCGGCCTGCTGCGCCTTGGCGATCTTCGTCGCGGCGTGCACGATCTCCAGCCGCAAGCCCGGGTCGGTGACGCTGGTCGGCAGCGTGGCCAGCATCGCCGACACCCGGTTGCCCATCGCGCCCTTGCTGTCCGGGTCGCGCACCGACACCGGGATCATCGCGACCAGCGGCTGGTCGGGCAGCGCGTCATGGTCGATGAGCCAGCGCCGCAGCGCCCCGGCGCACATCGCCATCACCACATCGTTGACCGAGACGCCGAAGGTGCTCTTCACCATCTTGACCGTGTCCAGGCTGACGCTGCGAAACGCGAACCTGCGGTGCGGCGTGATCTGCTTGTTGAACGGCGTCGCGGGCGCGCGCAAGGGCCGGGTGGCGATGACCGCGCCGTCGCCGTGGTTCAGCCCGAGCATGCCGCCGACCAGCGTATTCACCGCCGGGGCCAGGGTCGGCAGCACCTTGACCAGCTCGTTGGTCAGGCGGACGGTCTGCACCGGGCGCCAGGCCAGCCGCGCGGCCGCCTTCGCGGCCAGGACCGGCAGGGCGGGCGGCCTGGCGGGCCGGAACGGCTCGGCCGGGGGCAGCTCACGCCCGGCCGGGGTGAGGTCGAGCAGGACGGTCAGCAGCTCGGCGCCGGAGGCCCCGTCGATCGCGGCGTGGTGGATCTTGGTGTAGACCGCGGCGCGCTTCTTGGCCAGCCCGGTGATCAGGTAGATCTCCCACAGCGGGCGGCTGCGGTCGAGCGGCCGGGCGTGCAGCCGGCTGACCTGTTCGGTCAGCTGGGCGTCCGAGCCCGGGCGCGGCAGCGCGATCTCCCGGACGTGGTACTCGATGTCGAAGTCCGCGTCGTCGATCCAGTAGGGCTGGTCCAGGCCGAACGGCACGTTCAGCAGCTTGCACCGGAGCACGGGCACGAGCGTCACCCGTTCGGTCATGACCTCGGTGAGCCGGGCCAGGGTCAGCGGCCTGGGGGCGTCGCTGGGATCGAGCACGCTCAGGCCCCCGACGTGGCCGGTGGTGTTGGCGCTCTCCAGCGCGAGGAAGGAGGCATCCAGTCCGGTGAGCTGCTGCATATCCTGTTCCTCCTCGTGGTCCTAAGCCTGCGGCCGGGGCGAAGTTCCGGCCCAGCCAGTCCCGCAGCGTGCCGCCGACCGCATCCGGAACCTCGAGCTGCGGGGTGTGGCCGACTCCGGGCAGGATAACTGTCTCCCAGCCCGGGTTGCGGGCCGCCGCCCGGCGCATGCTGGCCGCCGGCACCAGCCGGTCGGCCTCGCCGCCGATGAGCAGGACCGGGACCCGCACAGAGGCCATCATCTCCCAGTAGCGCCGCCGCGCGCCAACCACCCGCATCAGCGACCGGGACGCGGCTAGGAAGGACTCGTCCCTGGCGCGCGGGTCCTGGCTCTGGCGCTCGGCGGCCAGGGCGATCGACGCGGTGAGCATGGCCGGGTCGATCCGGGACGGGTCGGCGAAGCAGAGCTCGACGACGCGCTGGACGGCCAGCTGCGGCGGCCGGCGGGACAGCACCGACCGGAGGTAGACCTCACCCAGGCCGGGCAGTGCGTACAGCAGGAACTGGCTCCCCGCCTGCCAGTTCGGGGCGCGGGGCGGCGGCGGCAGGGCCGGGTCGATCAGCACCAGTCCCCGGACGGTGTCCGGCGCGGCGGCCGCCTGCAGGATGGAGATCAGCCCGCCCATGGAGTTCCCGGCCAGGATCACCGGCGTGCCGGTGATCTCCCGGACGAACCGGTCGAGCAGCCGGGCGTTGCGCTGGACGGTGGACGTGGCTCGGGTGCCCGGTGTCAGGCCGAACCCGTGCAGGTCCAGCGCGACCACCCGGCGTCCGGCCGCCAGCCCGGGCCCGATGAGGCACCAGTTCAGGTGCGAGCCGCCCAGGCCGTGCACGAACACGATCGGCGCCTGATCCTGGCGGGCCTCCGGGCCGGGGCCGAATTCGACCCAGTGCACGGGACCGTCGAGGTCGGTGACGTAGCCGCGCGCTCCCCACGGCGCCGCGAACGCCCACGGCGCCGGCTTCATCGCGGGTGTCGCCCTCATCGGGGGTAGAGGGGCCGCAGCGCCAGCGGCGGCCGGAACGGAACGCGCTGGCCCGCCGGGACGGCCAGCCGGTCGGCGACCAGCCAGAGGGTCGCCGGGTCCACGCCGAAGCCGACGTGGCTGCACCTGACCTCCACGTTCTGGTGCGTGGCCGTCTCCGGCTCCACGCACGCCTGCCAGGACACGACGCCGTCCCAGCGGGAGTAGACCGAGGTCGACGGGACGCTGACGGGCCGGGACCGCTGCTCGCGGGAGGGCAGCGCGGCGCCGGGGGCGTGCAGGAAGCTGAGGCGCTGGTAGGGGCCGTGAGCGTGGGTCTGCCGCGGGTCGCGCAGGGCGTAGGGGCTGCCGAGGGTGATGACCTGGCGGACCTGGCGGGGATAGCGGCGCGCCATCTCCCTGGCGTAAATGCCGCCCAGGCTCCAGCCGACCAGGGATACCTGGCGCCCGGTCCGTTCGGCATGATCGAGGAGGGCCCGGGGCAGGCCGGCCAGCACCGCCCCGGTCGGCCCGGTATTACGGCCGAGATCCCAGCCGTGGACGTCGTAGCCGAGCCAGCGCAGGAAGCCGCGCAGCGGAACCGTGCTCGAATCGCCGGCCAGCAGGCCGGGGAACACCAGTACCCCGTGACCGTCACCGCGCGGGGCGGCCAGCAAGCCGGGCGCCGCCAGCAGCAGCGCCGTCAGGTCGGCCAGGCCGCGGATGGGCTCGGTCAGCAGCAGCCCGGCCGACGGCCTGCCGGGCGGCCCGCCGTCTGGGCCGGCCGGCGCGGCATCACCGCTCCCCCTGGATCTTCCCCGAACGAGATACATCGCCGTTCCCTCCGCCCGCGTCGTCGCGAGAACCTAGGCAAGGTGGTGATACACACTTAATATATGTCTCACTGACAAAATGCCCCTCCAGCAAGGATGCGCCATTAGGGGGCGGGATGAGCTTCAACCTCGCGACCATCCTGACCGAGACGACGCTGGCCGCGCCGGACGCCCCGGTCTGCCGCATCGCCGGGACCACGACCACCTACCGCGAGCTCGACGAGCAATCGGGCCGCCTGGCGGCCGGCCTGCGGTCGGCGGGCCTGGCCCCCGGGCAGGTGGTGGCGCTGCAGCTGCCGAACGTCCCGCAGTTCCTGGCCGCCTACTTCGGGGCGCTCAAGGCGGGGCTCGTGGTGCTGCCGCTGAACCCGCTGCTGATGGCGCCCGAGCTCGAGTACCACCTGACCGACTCGGCGGCCAGCTTGCTGATCGGGTTCGAGGGCATGCACGCCGAGGCGGCCAAGGCCTGCGAGACGACCGGAGTGCCGCTGTACCTAGTCAGCATGGGTTCCGATGCACTGCCTGGCCGGCCTTTTGCCGAGCTGGTCAGCTCGGCGCCGCTGGACGAGCCGGGCGGGGACGTCGCGGCCCGCGGCCCCGACGACACCGCCGTGCTCGTCTACACCAGCGGCACCACGGGCAAGCCGAAGGGCGCCGAGCTCACCCATTTCCAGCTCTACATGAACTGCACGGTGGCGGGCGGGCTGTTCGGCGCCCGGAGCGACGACGTGGTGCTGGCGGTGCTGCCGTTCTTCCACGTGTTCGGGATGTCGTCGGTGATCAACGTGGCCGTCCGGTACGGCGCCTGCCTGTCCATCGTGCCGCGGTTCCAGCCCGCCGCGGTGCTTGACGCCATGGAGGCCGACCGGTGCACGGTGCTGCCCGGCGTGCCGACCATGCTGCACGCCCTGGCGCGGCTGGACATCACCGGCCGCGACCTGTCGGCGCTGCGGGTCGCGGTGTCCGGCGGCGCGTCGCTGCCGGAAGACATCATGCGCACCTTCGAGGACAAGTACGGCATCGAGGTGCTCGAAGGCTACGGGATGACCGAGACCGCGAGCTCGTGCTCGTTCAACCGGCCGGGTGACCGGAAGGTGCTGTCCATCGGCAAGCCGCTGTGGGGCGTCCGGATGCGGGTGGCTGATTCTTCTGATCAGCCGCTGCCGCCCGGGCGCGAGCACGTCGGCGAGATCCTGATCCGCGGGCACAACGTGATGAAGAGCTATCTCGGGCGCCCCGAGGCCACCGCGGAGACGCTGCGCGGCGGCTGGCTGCACACCGGCGACCTGGGCTACGTGGACTCCGACGGCTTCTACTTCATCGTGGACCGGGCCAAGGACCTGGTGATCCGCGGCGGGTTCAACGTCTACCCGCGGGAGATCGAGGAGGTCCTCTACGCCCACCCCGCGGTGCTGGAGGCAGCGGTGATCGGCAAGCCGGACGAGCGGCTCGGCGAGGAGGTCGTGGCCGTGCTGGCGCTGCGTCCGGGCTCGTCCGTGAGCGCGGAGGAGATCATCGCCTACTGCCGGGAGCGGCTGGCCGCGTACAAGTATCCGCGCGAGATCCGGTTCATGGCCGAGCTCCCGAAGGGCCCGTCCGGCAAGATCCTCAAGGCGGCCCTGCGAGACGCCTAGGGCTCGGGGTTTTCATGATCGTCTTGTGCGGCCTGCGGGGCGCTGCCCGTCTCGGCCGTTTCCGCGGATTTCTCGCAGGTGCCATCATTGTTCCTGCGCCGGAGCACGAGGACCGCGGCCGCGCCGGCGGCCGCTAGCACGGCCGTTCCGACTATGAACTTTGGCCAGCGCCTGCGCACAGTCACGTTCACGACGACGGGCGCGGGGACATCCACGCGGCGTGCCGCGGCCGTGAGCGTGTCGCTGATCTTCGGCGCGATGCTGTCCCTGATCGCGAGGCCGCTCCGCTCGATACGCGGCGCGGTCCACGCCCGCGCCCCGTTGACACGCGGCGCAGCCCACGTCGCGGTCCTCCTGGCGCCGTCCCGTGCAGCCATCCCGGCGGTCTGCGCCATCGGCACGGCTGCCCTCGCCAGCGCCGCCGCCCAGGCCAGTTGCTGCATGCGGCGGCGCGTGTCCGCGGTCTCGGCCTCACGCTTACTGCTCACGACAGACATTTGAACCTCCTGGGAGTTCTCTAGCAATCCACCGCTCGCTCGGTACGCACCACGTATAGCCCTGCTGCTGCCACTAGGCAAGCACGACTTGCCACCACCGGAATCACCCCATACAGGTGAGAACCGGCATTCGCTCCGGGCCGTGCGGGCCGTCGCGCTCCAGGTCCGGGCGCGGGGGTTTACCTGTTGCGCCACACAGGGGGGCGCTTGGCCGCGAACGCGGTCATGCCCTCGAGGGCGTCTTCGCTGGCCATGAGGTCGTCGAGGGCGGCGCTCGGGTAGTCGACGGCCTCGACGACATCCGGGATGCCGCGGGTCTCCTCCATGACCCGCAGCGAGATCCGCACCGAGGTGGGCGAGCCCTCGAGGACAGCGGCGGCCAGGGCGCGGGCGCCGTCGAGCGCGGTCCCGGCGGGGACCACCCGGTTGGCCAGGCCGTACGCCAGGGCCTCGTCGGCGGTGAGGCGGCGGCCGGTGAGGATCATCTCGGTGGCGACCTTGGGCGGGACGGTGCGCGGCAGCCGGATCAGGCCGCCGGCGCCCGCCACCAGGCCGACCCGGACCTCGCTGAGCGCGAACTGGGCGGTGGCGTCGGCCACGACCAGGTGACAGGCCAGCGCGATCTCGCAGCCGCCGCCCATGGCGAAGCCGTTGACCGCGGCGATGACCGGCTTGGTCATGGAGGGACGGCTGGTCAGGCCGGCGAACCCGTTCCTTGGCACCCACATGGGCTTCCCGGACGCCGAGTAGACCAGGTCGTTGCCCGCGGAGAAGGCCTTCTCCCCCGCTCCGGCAAGGATGGCGACCCACAGGTCGTCGTCGGCGAAGTAGGCGTCGAAGACGTGATCGAGCTCGTCGTTCGCCATCGGGTGCAGGCTGTTTCTCGACTCGGGGCGGTTGATGGTGACCTCGAGCAGGTGGCCGTCGCGGCGGACCAGCACGTGCTCGTACGCCTCGCGCAGGACCGGCGGCTCCGGCGGGAACAGCTCGTCCATCCGGGCCCTGGTGGTGGTGACGCGGTTGCCGAAGCCGAACGACCTGACACAGACCGCCTGGCCGATCGGCTCCTTCGCGCCGGTCAGCAGGTCGAGGAGGCCGGGGTCGTCGCCCATGGCCACGAAGCGGCGGCCATCGCGGTCGAGCCGGCCGACGACGATGCCGGTCCGGGCGCCGTCACGGGCGTGCTTGACCGTGTAGGTCTCGATGACGGCCGGGCCGTCGGCGTAGCGGGCCTGTTCCGGCGCGGCCCAGCCGTCGATCTCGGCCTGCCGGACGGCGCCGCGGTCCGGAGTCCAGGCGGCCGGGGCGGTGGAGTACACGCCGGCCGAGTACTTGCTCATGATGCCGCCGTTGGCGCCGACCAGCCCGTAGCTGCCGGGGGCGCGCCGAGCCCGCTGGACGGTCTCGGCGATGGCGTGCATGGAGTAGTTGTTGCCCGCGCCGCCGAAGAACGGCAGCCCGCCGGTGACGGTCAGGCCGCGCGGATCGGCGGGATCAAGGCCGAGGCCGTCGCAGATGTTGAACACCGGCGCGGGAAAGCAGCTGTACAGGTCGATCGTGGCCAGGTCGCCCGCGCCGATGCCCGCCTGGTCGAGGGCGTGCTGGACGGCCATCACCGAGGCCGGGCCCGCCGAGAGGTCGGCGCGGTCCATCAGGTCCCGTTCGCGCAGGTCGGCGTGGCCGTGCAGGAACACCCACCGGTCCGGGGGAACCCCGAGCCGCCGCGCCGCGGCCACCGACATCAGCAGCACGGCGGCGCCCTGGTTGACCTTTTCCCGCGCCACGATGTAGCGGGTGTACGGGTCGGCGATGGGCCGGTTCGCCTCGGTCGGCGTGACCAGCTCTTCCGCGCTGCGCTCGACCGGAGCGGCGGCGTGCGGGCTGGCCGCCGCGACCCGGGTGAACGGCGCGAACAGCGCGCCCATGGCGGCCGCGTACTCCTGGCGGGTCTGCCCGAGGCGGGCCCGCCGGGCGTTGTCAATCAGCGCGTACTGGCTCGGCGCGCCGGTCAGCCCGTGCGCGGCCCGATGCCGCGAGATCATGCCGGCCAGCCCGTAGCCGCGGTCTTCCAGGCTGCCCTCGGCGTGCTCGGTGAAGTCGGGCCTGGCGGCGGCCCGGGCGAAGTGCTCGATGGTGGAGATGGCCTCCGACCCGAAGATCAGCGTCACCTCGCTGCCGCCGCCCGCGATCACCGCGGCGAACTCGTTGACCAGGTGCTGCGGGGCCTGCCCGCCGCTCACCTCCAGGACCGCGCGGGCCGGGCTCGCGGCGATCCGGCCGGCCACGGACCGGGGATAATTATCCGAACGGCCCAGGGGTGCCCGTGCTCGCGGATGGGAATTCTCGAACTGGCGGATGCCGACCACGGTGTCGATCGCCGCCGCGATGGCGGCCGGGTCGGCTCCGGTGTCGGCCAGCGCGCCGGCGGCCGCGTCGGCGGCCAGGTCGACGGGCGAGCGCTGGCGGTAGCCGGGCGCGCCGAGGCGCTCGGAGGCCTGCCCGACCCCCACGACGACCGGCGTGCGGGGGTCGAGGGAGGGGTGGGCTACCGGCGTGCCGGGGTCGAGGGAGGGGTGGGCTACCGGCGTGCGGGGATCCGCGGGCGGCTGGGTCATGAGCTGGCCTCCAGGTCCGCGAGCTCACGGATCCGCTGCTCGCACTCGGCGACGATCTGGCGGGTGATCTCGCCTGCGGGCCTGATCTGCTCGAAGGAGCCGACGACCTGGCCGACGAAGAACGACTCCAGGCGGAGCGCGCCCTCGTGGCCGGCCCGGGCGGCCGCGTCGATCCGCTGCCACGCCTCGTTGACCAGCATCGGCTGCAGCGGCATGGGCAGCGGCGGCGGGCTGCCCGGCCGTTCCCACTCCTCGTGCCAGGCGCTGCGCAGCTGCCGGGCGGGCTTGCCGGTCCTGGCCGGCGAGCGCACCGTGTCCGAGCTGGTGGCGTCCAGGAACTTGGCCTTGATGGCCTGATTGGCGACGTCCTCCTCACTGGACAGCCAGACCGAACCGCACCAGACGCCGGCCGCGCCGAGGGCCAGGGCGGCGGCCATCTGGCGGCCGGACGCGATGCCGCCCGCGGCCAGCACCGGGCGTCCGGCGGCGATGTCGACGATCTCCGGGGTGAGGACCATGGTGGCGATGGTGCCGGTGTGGCCGCCCGCCTCGGTGCCCTGCGCGATCAGCAGGTCCACGCCCGCCTCGATCTGCCTGACCGCGTGCCTGGGCTGGCCGACCAGGGCGGCGACGGGCACGCCCTGCTTCCTGGCCCGGTCGACCAGGCCGGGCGGCGGCGGGCCCAGGGCGTTGGCGATGAGCCGGATCGGATGGCGGAACGCCACGTCGAGCAGGGGGGCGGCGCCGTCGGGGTTGAGGCTGGCCGCGATCTCGTCGTGCTCGGGGTTTCCCGCGACATCGGGAATCCCGTAGCGGTCGAGCAGGCCTGCGACGAAGGCCAGGTGCCCGTCGGGGATCTGGGCGCGCAGGCTCGCCACCAGGTTGCCCGGGTCGCCCGTCGCGAACTTCTCAGGGACGAGCAGGTCGACGCCGTACGGCTTGCCCCCGGTCTGCTCGTCGATCCAGGTCAGCTGGGCGTCGAGTTCGGCCGGGGTGTAGGCCGACGCGCCCAGCACGCCGAAGCCGCCGGCGTTGGTGACCGCGGCCACCACGCCGGGCGAGCGGTTGAAGCCGACGATCGGATGCGGCACGCCGACCAGGTCGGTGAAGGCGGTTCTCATCAGGAGTGCTCCCTCCAGTGACGACGGCGTTCGAGCGCCTCGATCCGGGCGCCGGTGATCCGGAAGGACACGTTACGCCCGGAGCCTACGCCGGCCAGCTGACCGGCTTCCTGCTGCGCGCCGTCGCCGCGGCCTGAGGGCGGCCCGCGGGGCCTGGGCCAAATTCTCCTGGGCGGCCCGGGACACGTGTCCCGTGACAGCGGGACGAAAAGGCCCCATCGTAGGACTGTGAGTCTGGGCCTTCAGGAACGGCCGGTAGCCGTAGCACCGGCCCGGCGGGTGACGTATGCCGGTCTGGCCTGGGCGGCTGCCGTGGTCACGACGATCCTGGCCTTCGGGGCGGCGGTGCTGGCCGTGCTCGGCCGCGATGTGTCGATACTCCTGGTGCCGGCCCCTCTCACCTACGCGTGGATGGGGTGCGTGCTGCTGGCCAGGCGGCCCGGTCACCCCATGGGCCCGCTGCTCTGCCTGATCGGGCTGGCCGACGTGATCGGCGTCCTGCCGTACGCGTACGTTCGGTACGCCCTGGTCCACTCGCCTGGTTCGCTGCCGTTCTCGACCGCGATGCTGTGGGTGAACACCTGGGCGTACGCGCCGGCCACCAGCCTGGGCGGCATGGTCCTGCTGCTGGTCTTCCCCGAGGGGAGGCTGCTGTCGCGGCGGTGGCGGCCCGCGCTGTGGGCGGCGCTGGCTTTCATTGTGTTTTCCGTGGCCGGCTACGCCTTCATCCCGCAGAATCTGGGCGTCCTGTTCCGCAACCTGTCGAACCCGTACGCGACGCCCCGGTTTGACGCCTTGTTCGAGGCGTGCCAGGCCCTGGCCATCGTGTGCGGGCTGGTGGCCGGCGCGGGCGGGGCGGCGAGCGTGACGCTGCGCTGGCGCCGGGCCGACCGGGTCGGGCGCCAGCAGCTCAAGTGGTTCCTGGCCGTGCTGCCGCTGACGATTGCCTCCCTCATCGCGACCCTGGTCGCTCCGGGCACGCTGAGCCTGGCGCTCGGAGTGCCGCCCGGCATCTTGATGCCGGTGGCCATCGGGATCGCGGTGCTGCGGTACAAGCTGTACGAGATCGACATCCTGCTGAACCGGGCGGTGCTTTACGGCTCGCTGACCGCGGGGATGGCCGCGGTCTACCTGGGCGTCGTGGTGGCGGCCCGGGCGCTGTTCGGGGTGCAGGGCCGCGGCCTCGCCGTCCAGGTCATCGCCACCGTGCTGGCCGCCGCCGCCCTGTGGCCGCTGCACGACCGGGCCCAGCGCCGGGTGGACCGGCTGTTCTACGGCGACCGGGGCGCACCTTATGAAGCCCTGGCCCGGCTCGGCCGCCGCGTCGAGGAGGCCGCCGACACCGAAACGGCGCTGAATTCGGTGGTCAAGACCATCGCGGACAGCCTGCGGCTGCCGTACGCGGCCCTCGAGCTGCGGCTCGGCGACGGGTGGAGCCCGGCGGCCGCGTACGGCGAGACCCCGGCGCAGGTGATCGCGTTTCCGCTGACCTCCCACGGTGAAACCGTCGGGCGGCTGCTGGTGGGCACGCGGGCCCCGGGCGAGCAACTCGCCCCAGACGACGAGCGGCTGCTGGCCGACCTGGCCCGTCAGGCCGGCCCGGCCACCCACGCGGTGGCGCTGCGGCGGGCGCTGGCCGCGTCCCGGGCGGGCCTGGTCACCGCGCGGGAAGAAGAACGGCGGCGGCTGCGCCGTGACCTGCACGACGGCCTTGGCCCGACGCTGGCCGGGCTGACGCTGGGCCTGGATATCGCCCGGGCCCGGTCAGCCGAACAGCCGGAACTCCAGAAGCTGCTGGGCAAGCTCAAGGCGGAGACACAGCGGGCGGTGACCGATATCCGCCGTATCGTGTACGGGCTGCGACCGCCCGCGCTGGATGAGTTCGGCCTGGTCGGGTCGCTGCGCGAAGAGGTCGGGCGGCTGCAGTACGAGGCACCCGCGCTCACGGTTACCCTGGACGCTCCGGCCGATGGCCTGGCCGACCTGCCCGCGGCGGCCGAGGTGGCCTGCTACCGGATCGTGACCGAGGCGCTGACCAACGTCACCAGGCACGCGCACGCCACGCGGTGCTCGGTGCGGATACGGCTGAACCATGACCTGGACGTGGAGGTAAGCGATGACGGGGTGGGCCTGCCGGAAGGCTGGCGGGCCGGCGTCGGCATCGCATCGATGCGCGAGCGCGTCACCGAACTGGGCGGGCACCTGGTGATCGAAGCCAGCATTCCGCACGGAACCAGGATCAATGCCTGCCTGCCCGTCCGGGAGCAAACATGACCGAACCGATCAGGGTCCTGATCGCCGACGATCACCCGCTGTTCCGCGACGGCCTGACCGCCCTGCTGAGCGACGGCCAGGACACCGAGCTCGCCGGGGCCGCCAGCAGCGGGACCGAAGCCGTCGAGCTGGCCAGGGAAACCCAGCCGGACGTGGTCATCATGGACCTGCACATGCCCGGCCTGAACGGTGTCGAGGCCACCCGCCGCATCGTGGCCGACAGCCCGCACATCAGGGTGCTCGTGCTGACCATGTTCGACGACGACGACTCGATCTTCTCCGCGCTGCGGGCCGGCGCCCGCGGCTACCTGCTCAAGGGCGCCGACCAGGAACAGATCCGCGCCGCCGTCCGGGCCGCCGCCAACGGCGAGATCATTTTCGGCACGCAGCTGGCCGCCCGCATGCTCGCCTACTTCACCGCGCCCACCGCCCCGCCGCAGGTGTTCCCGCAGCTGACCGACCGGGAACGCGAGGTGCTCGACCTGGTCGCCCAGGGCCGGGCCAACCCGGCGATCGCGGCCAAGCTGGGGCTGAGCCAGAAGACGGTGCGCAATCACGTCTCGAACATCCTGACCAAGCTGCAGGTCGCCGACCGGGCCCAGGCCATCGTCCAGGCCAGGGACGCGGGCCTGGGACACCAGTCCCGGGTCTGAGGGACATTCGCCGCCGTTCTCCCGGCCGGCACCCGGATTATTTCCCGGGCACATCGTGACGGGTACCCCATGACGACGGGACGCACGGTCGCCGAAGCTGTGATCGATGACTCGGCCAGCATGAGGAGAACCGGATCATGACCGTTGCGGCAACCTGCACCCTGATATCACCCGGGCCGGAGAATTCCCCGGCCGAGCCGACCGTCACTGATCTGGTGGCCCGCGCTAAAGATGGCGACAAGCAGGCGTGGGACGCCCTGGTCGAGCGGTACGCCCCGCTCATCTGGTCGATATGCCGCAGGCACCGGCTCAGCCGCGCCGATGCCGACGACGTGGGCCAGAGCGTCTGGCTGCGCCTGCTGAGCCAGCTGGACCGGGTCCGCGATCCGGCCGCGCTGCCCGGCTGGCTGGCCACCACCGTCCGGCGGGAATGCCTCCGGGTGCTGTGCACGGCACAGGGACCGCACGCCGCCATGTACGCGCGGGACGTCGACAGCCTTCCTGACGAGCGGGCCAGGCTGGCCGACCAGGGACTGCTCGCGGCCGAACGCCATGCGGCGCTGCGCGAGGCGTTCGGCCAGCTGCCGCCGAACGGCCAGCAGCTGATCGCCCTGCTCATCGCCGACCCGCCGGTGCCGTACGCCGACATCAGCGCCCGGCTGGGCATCCCGGTCGGCAGCATCGGCCCGAACCGCAGCCGCTACCTGGACAAGATGCGCCGACACCCGTCTGTCGCCGCGCTGATAAACGCCTAGCTCGAATTCCCCGGTGTGAGACGGCGGCGGCTGGGCAGTGGCCACGCCATGACTTCCCAGCCGCGCCATCCCATCGCCGCCGCCGCAGCAGATGACGAGCGGGGGCGACGGCCGTGAAGAGCTACGTCGCCACGGTAAGCGCGGCCGCCTTGGCGGCTTCGTCGTTGCTCGTGATCGCGTCGGCGGCGCAAGCTGGCGGCCTCGGGCCGGCCGGCGGGCCGGCTGGCGCGCCGAGCGGTGCCGCGCCCGGCGGCCCCGGCACCCAGGCCTATATGGATACGGCCAGGAAGGACTGCTTCGGCACGGCGGCGAACAGCACGTCGAAGGCGTGGTACACCGTGGCAGACGGCGTGCTCTCCGATGCTTACGGCCCCACCATCGAGAACAGCAATGACGCCACGCTGCAGTACATCGTCACCGACGGCAAGAGCTTCGCCGCCCTGCAGCAGCGGGACATGACCTACACGGTGAGCTCGCCGGATCCGAGCGGCATGGTGTGCGAGGTGACCAGTACCGACGCAGCGCACGGCTTCAAGCTGGTCACCGACTACCTCACCGACCCGGACCAGGCCAGCGTGGTCATGCGGACCCGCCTGCTGGCACTGCACGGCGACGGGGCCTCGGTGGCCGGCCTGAAGGTCTATGCCCGCTGGGACGCCACCATCGACAACACCGGGGGCGGGGGCGCCAAGAACGCCGGAGCCAACGACGCGACGATCGACCCCGCCACCACCGCGCTGGTCGCCGCCGACACCAAGGCACCCAGCGGCCCGTTCGCGGCCCAGGTCACCGGCGCGGTGCTGGCAAGCCGGCCGTTCCTGGCGGAGTCAAGCGGCTTCGCCGGCACGCCGAGCGACGGCCTGGCACAGCTCGACGCGCACCACCGGCTGGTCAGCCAGTACAGGGCGGCGACCGACGGCAACGTGGTGCAGACCGCGCTGGTGGACGCCAAGCCGGGCCAGGCGTTCACGCTGGCCCTCGGGTTCGGCGCCAGCGCCACGGCGGCGATCAGCGTGGCCCGGGCAAGCGCCACGGCACCGTTCGGTCACATCCTGGGGGCCTACGTGAACGGCTGGCGCGCCTATGACCGGACCCTCCGCCCGCCGCCCGCCTCCCTGCCCGGGCTGTCGGCGGCCGCCAGCGGGCGGATGCGGGCGATGTACTGGCTGTCGGCGAACGTGATGAAGGCGGACGAGGACAAGACATACCCGGGCGCGTTCGTGGCGTCGCCCACCGACCCGTGGGGCCAGTCCGTCCCCGCGACGACGACGCACCCGGGCTGGACTTACCGCGAGGTGTTCGCCAGGGACAATTACGAGACCTTCACCGGGCTGCTCGCGGACGGGGACGTGGCGAGCGCCCGGGCGATGGTCCGGTTCCTGTTCGACCGCACGCAGCAGCCCGACGGGAGCTTTCCCCGCAACTCGCTGGTCAACGGGGCGGTGGCGCCGGACACGTTCGGGCTGTTCGAGATCGACGAGGACGCCTATCCGCTGCTGATGGCGTGGGAGGGCGGCTTCGCCGGGAACGTCTCGTTCTACCGGGACCACATCCGCCCCGATGCCGACTTCATCGTCGACCACGGGCCGGCGTACGGAGTGGAACGGTGGGAGGAGCATCCCGGGTACTCGCCATCCACGATCGCGGCGGAGATCGCCGGCCTGGTGGCCGCATCGCACCTGGCCCAGGCCGCGGGTGATCCGGTGCGGGCCGCGCTGTACCTGGCCACCGCGGACGACTACCAGCGCAACGTGAAGACGTGGACCGTGACCAGCACCGGCCCGTACGGCACCGGGCGGTACTTCATCCGGCTGTCACCGACCGGCCATCCCAACACGGCGGAAGCCTACGACCTGGGCAACGGCAGCCTGTCCCAGGTCGACCAGCGCAAGGTGATCGACGCCGGGTTCCTGGAGCTGACCCGGCTGGGCGAGCTCCCGGCTAACGACCCTGACGTGCTCGCCTCGCTCCGGGTCGTCGATTCGGTCATCGAGTCGCAGACCGCCTCGGGCCCGGGCTGGCACCGGTACGGGATCGAGGCCAGCGGCAGCACCGACGGTTACGGCGACTGCTACGTCCCCGACCCGACGTCCTGCTCGCCCTCCGGCGCCCCCTGGTTCCCCACCGCCAAGGGGTCCGGGCATCCGTGGCCGCTGCTCGACGGCGAGCGGGCCGAGCAGGATCTGCAGACCGGGGCGGCCGGCCCGGCCGGTTCCCTGCTGCAGGCGATGCAGAACATGACCTCCGGGCTGGGCCTGGTACCCGAGCAGGCCTGGGAAGACCCCGCCGTGGCCGCCTCGCCCTATGGCTCGGACCCGGCGACGGCCTCGATCGGCTTCGTCAACGGCAAGCCGGCGGGCTCGGCTTCGCCGCTCATCTGGGCCCAGGCCCAGTATCTCCGGCTGGTGACGGACCTGCGGAGCGGGTCGCTGCTTGACCAGCCGGCCATCACCGCCGACCGCTACGTCGGGAGCAAGCCGCCCGCGGCGCTGAGAACGGCTATTACATCGCCGGCCCAGGGCGCCATCGTCACCGGATCCCAGATCGTAGTCACCGGCACCGCCGCACCGGGGGCTACCGTCGTGATCTCGGCCGGCCAGCCGATGTCCCCGGCGAACAGCACGTCCGTGGTGAGCACGGCCGCGAACGCCGCTGGCCGCTTCCAGGCCGCCGTCCAGACCGCGCCGGGCACAATCGTCGTCACGGCGACGGCCACCCTGGGCGCGCACGCGACTGGGTGGGCTCAGGTGACCGTGAAGCGGTAAGCCGCCGGGCGGTCATCGCTGCGCCGGGGCGGACCACAGCGTCAGGTGCGCGGGCTCCAGGGCCTGGTGCACCGTGCCGGCCAGGTCCGCCCGGACCGTGTCCAGGTCGGTGGCGTCCTGCAGCCGGGCGGCGAAGGCGGTGATCATCAGGTCGGCGTCATAGCGGCTCCGGTTGAACCGGCGGTCCACCACACGCTGCACCCGCCGCCGCAGCGGGCTGAACAGCGCCGCCGCGACCAGCGTCGCTCCTGCCACCGCGACCGAACCGCGCAACGGCAGCGCGTGGGTGGCGAGCAGCACCAGCCCGGCGTACACGCCGACCAGCAGGCCGGTCACGATCGCGTAGGCCACGGTCCGGGAGATCAGCCGGTCGATCTCGTAGAGCCGGTACTTCAGCACCGCCACCACGCAGGCCAGCGGGATACCCACTACCGGCGTCAGCAACATGAAGCTCCATATAGCGGTGCCGATCAAGCTGTTTCCGGGAGGCAGGAACGGGCTGGCCAGGAACAGGACCGCGGCCCAGCCGAAGGTCATCACGCCGACGTAGCCAAGCCAGGCCAGTTGCTTGCGCCGTTCGGCGCTGGCGCCGCGCCGCCGCACGAAAACCGAGGCCACCGCCAGGACACCGCAGATCAGCGCGAGGACGAAGATGCCCGCGATCAGGTCACGGAACCAGCCATATCGGGGCATGAACCCGAGCGGGTTCGGGTAGCTCACGCGCGCCGCGTCCAGCGCATCGGTGATGCCGCCGGAAATGTAGTTACCGGCCTGCAACTGCCCCGCCACCCCGCCCGCCACGACGACGAACATCGCCCACAGCACCGGCCGCCACCGGCGCGACGGCAGCCGCCCGTCCGGGAAGAGCAGCACGAGGAAAAACACCAGCTCGATCGTCAGCGCGGCCGTGGTCCCCGAGCACCAGCCGGCCAGCCGGGCCGCGGGCAACGAACCCGGGGCCGTGGCCAGGCCGTACAGCGCATACTGCTCGGTCAGCATGGTGACCGCCAGCGACAGCCCGATCAGGCCGAGCAGCCAGCCGATGGCGTTGCCAGGCAGACGGCTGACGATGAGGCGGCCGGTGCCTGCGTACAAGCCGACCGTCAGGGCCAGCAGGACGTAGGTGCCGGTCCGGCCCGCCGCCAGATGGCCGCCATTGAGCCCGGTCAGGACCAGCGCGGCCACCGACAGGAGGACCGCGAGTCCCGCCAGCGCCCAGGAGGCGGCTTGCGCCCGGCGGCGGCCCGCAAGGACGGCC
The DNA here is from genome assembly GCA_963722275.1 of uncultured Actinomycetes bacterium. Classification (GTDB taxonomy): domain Bacteria; phylum Actinomycetota; class Actinomycetes; order Streptosporangiales; family Streptosporangiaceae; genus Palsa-504. The sequence goes on from CAVRMX010000012.1 coordinate 196,847, forward strand.
ATAGGCCTGATTGTGGCGCTCACCGACATCTACCGCCTGGGGACGTTGCTCACCGGACGAGCCCACTCTACGAGCGAAGCGTTCCGGAAGCGTTACGGGGCTCGAGCGGACCCGGCGCCAGCGTCATCCTGGCCGCTGTGGACCTGCAGCGGGAAGACCAGGTCGCCGAAGACGTCGCGGTGCAGGGCGTTCCAGTCCCCGGCCTGGTAGCGCAGCAGGCTCTGCGCGCTCTTGCCCTGCCCGGCCTGATGGCACATCTCCAGTCGGCGGTGAGGCTAGGAACCGGCGCGGGGGCAAGCTGGCGGGTTTCGGACACGGCGATGGCGGCCCGGGAGGATGCGGAGTGGCTGGCAGCCGGACCGTTCGGGATTAAAAGATGGCCGGGTCGGTCAGCCGGGCGGCGGCGCGTCCCGGAGCCGGTCCCGGCCGCGCCGGACCGTGTCCCGCAGGTCCTCGGCCAGGTTCTCCAGTGCCGGGAGCGCCGCGAGCAGCGCGGCCTGCTGGCCGGCGGGCAGGCCGGTCACCGATTCGGTGATGACGGCGCTTCGCTGCGCGGCGATCCGCTCGTAGACGCCCTGGCCTCTCGCCGTGACCTCGACCCGGGCCGCGCGGGAATCATCGGGGTCGCGCAGCCGGTTTATCAGGCCATAGGAATCGAGCTTGCCGATGACACGGGAAAGCATCGTCGGGTTGATGCCCTCGATTTCGGTGAGTTCGGCCAGGCTGAGCGGTCCGCGGATGGTGGTTATGCCCAGCACCGAGGCCTGCGTCGGGGTCAGTCCTTCTTCCCGGGAAGCGGCGTTGAGCTGCCGCGCCAGCTTCAGGACGACACGCCTCAAGCGGATGACCGTGTCATTGTCCATGCCCGGCGCTCCCATTCAATTGCCTGCGAGCATGCATTATAAGATCACGCCTCCGGCCTCATCGCCGCCCGGGAACTCTGGCGGCAGCCGGTCGATCGCGACGACGTCTCCGGCCTGGTCCGGTTCCGTTGCTATAGGCGATCCGCCAGCCAGGCGTGCACCTCGCCGATGCGGGCGGTCTCCAGGGTGAGATGACCGTCGTCGTCGAGCAGCCTGGCCTCCACGCCGGGGATGCGAGAGGCGAGCCACTGGCCGTGGCCGAACGGGACGAACTGGTCGTGGCGGCCGTGCATCAGCAGGACGGGGACGCGGATCGCGGACAGCTCGAAGCCCCACGGGCTGGCGTGGGCCACGCCGTCGTCCCACCACCCCTGACTGCCTGGCGCCAGGCCCTCGCGGCCGGTGTAGACCAGATATTCGGCGAACTCGCCGGTCAGGACGGCCGCGTCGGTCGGCGTCAGCAGCGTCTTCAGCAGCTCGGCCAGGTCGTCCGCATTGGCGGCCATGGTCTGGTCGCGTTCTGTTTCCAGCTTCGCGCGGCACGCGTCCGGATCGCTTTTCAGCAGCTTGAAGTCGTCGGCGTTCTCCTGGCCCATGCCGTCGAACCATTCGAGCCCTTCGGCGTCCGCCGGGGCCAGCGAGGCGAGCGAGGCGGCGGCCGTGACCAGGTCGGGCAGCAGCGCCGCGCAGGCGAGCACGTGCGGGCCGCCGCCGGAGACGCCCCACATGGCCAGCCGTCCGATGCCGAGCTCGGCGCAGATGGCCCGGACGTCCGCCGCGCAGTCGGCCACGGACCGGCCCGGCTGGGGCGTCGAGCCGCCGTAGCCGGGCCGGTCGTAACTGATCAGGCGCAGGCCGCGGGCCGCGGCGTCGGCGGCGGCCGGGGCGTACAGGTGGCGGGAGTTCGGCGTGCCGTTATGCACCAGCACCGGCCGGCCGCCGGGATCCCCGGCCTCCTCGATGGCCAGCGTGCGGCCGTCGGGCGTCCGGGCGGTCCGCTGCGTGTTCGCCGTCACTGCTGTCGCGCCGCCTTTAGTGTCATCGCCCTCGGTGCTGGGTTGCCTTCGGTCAGTCAGTCGCGAGGATGACGTCCGACGCCTTGATCACGGCGATGACCTCCGAACCGACGGCTATGCCGAGTTGCTCGACCGCTTCCACCGTGATCGAGGCCACCAGGCGGGTGCCGCCCGCGTCCAGTTCGACGTTGGCGGTGGCCTCGCCCTTGTTGATGCCGGTGACACGGGCCGAGATCTGGTTCCGCGCGCTCAGCCGCATGGCTGTTACTCCCTTGGTGTTATCGATGTACGTCGTAATGTTCCTCACGCTGCGGCGTGATCAGTGCTGTGACCTTACGCTACCCTCGGGGGCTGCGGTGGGAGCCATGTGGCGCGTCCTGGCGGGATCTTGCGGCGGTGAGCGACCTGCCGAGGCCGTTCGGCTCACGGTTGGTGACGCGCCCGATGGTCCATGGCGTGGACCACCGGGCGGCTGCGACCCGATCGTGCGGGGACGTAACTCAGAAAGATCCAGCGCGGCCCGGATGATGCTGTCGGTGTCGATGCCGTTGTAGCGGTACAGGTCCTCGATCGACCCGGACTGGCCGAACTGCGCGACGCCCAGGGCGGCGTGCCGCACCTGGTTGACGGTGGCCAGGAACGACAGCGTGTGCGGATGCCCGTCCAGGACGGTGACCAGCGGCGTGGCGCGGGCCGCGGGGAACGCCTGCTCGAGGATCCAGGGCTCGCCGGCCGGCCCGTCCTGCGCCAGGCCCTGGCGGGCGCGCAGCGCGCGGAACAGCAGCCCCGGGCTGGTCACGCAGACGACGTCGGCGGGTGTGCCGATCTCCGACAGCCGCTCGGCGGCGGCCAGCGCCTCGGGCACGACCGCGCCCATCACCGCGATCGTCACGGCCGGGCCCGCGGAGGCCCCAGTAGCGGCCCGGCGCAGCGGGTACGCGCCGGCCACCACCTGGCGGCGGCGGCGTTCCCTGGCCGCGGGATCGGCCGGGATCGCGGCCAGCTTCTGGCTGACCGGCCGGGTGGACAGCCGCAGGTAGGCCGAACTGCCTTCGGGCCGGCCCAGCCGGGCCAGGCTGGCCAGCAGGCACCACTCGGTGTCGGTGGCGAAGGCCGGCTCGTAGCTCACGCAGCCCGGCTGCTCGATCCCGATGGACGGGGTGGTGATCGACTGGTGCGCCCCGCCCTCGGGGGCGAGCGAGACACCGGACGGCGTACCGACCAGGATCGACTGGCCGCCCGCGTAGATGCCGAACGACCATGGCTCGAGCGCCCGCTCCACGAACGGGTCGTACAGCACCCCGATCGGGAACAGCGGCTGGCCCCAGCGGCTCCAGGTCGCGCCGAGCTCGCCGAGCAGGCCGACCAGGTTGGTTTCCGCGATGCCGAGCTCGATGTGCTGCCCGGTCGGCTTCTCCCGCCAGTGCAGGATGGTCTCGGCGTCGTCGGCGAACCAGTCGGTCCGTTCCCGGGCGGACCACACGCCGACTTTGTTCACCCAGCCGCCCAGGTTGGTGCTCGAGCTGACGTCCGGGCTCACCGTCACCACCCGGCGGGCCGCCTCGGGCGCCTCCCTGGTCAGGTCGAGCAGCGCCCGGCCCAGCGCCGCCTGGGTGGTGGCCACCCCGGCCGGCGTGCGGCCGAGGTCGGCCGGCACGGCGGGCGGGGCCTGCCAGGGCGAGGCCGGACGGCGCAGCCGCCGGGCCACCTCGGCGGACAGCGCGCCCGCCGCGCTGTCCGGCGCGCCCCGGTTCCACGGCTGGCCGGGGTCGGCGCCGAGCTGCGCCGCGAGCTCGCCGAGCTGGGCCTCGGTCAGCAGCGCCGAGTGATTCTGCGGGTGCCCCTCGACGGTCAGGCCGTAGCCCTTGATCGTGTAGGCCAGGATGATCGTGGGACGGCTGTCGTTGATGGCCCCGAAGGCCTCGTCCAGGGAGCTCAGGTCGTGACCGCCGAGGTTGCGGATGGCCCGGGCGAGGGCAGTGTCATCCAGGTCGGCGACGAGCCCGGCCAGGGACTCGTCCCCGCCCGGCAGGCGGCCGCGCAGCTCGTCCGGGTGACAGCGGAGCAGCCGCTGGTATTCGGGGTTGGGCATGGCGTCGATCCGGTGCCGCAGCGCCTCCCCGCCCGGCCGGGTGAACAGCTCCTCGAGCAGACGGCCGTACTTCAGCGTGATGACCTGCCAGCCCGCCGCGGTGAACATGCCCCGCAGCCGGTCGGCGGCCATCAGCGGGACCACGCGGTCCAGCGACTGGCGGTTCACGTCGACGACCCAGACGACCTCGCCGAGTTCGGCCACGCCGGGGTCGACGACGGCCTCCCAGACGGCGCCCTCGTCCAGTTCGGCGTCACCTAGCAGCGAGTACTGGCGGCCGGGGGCGCTGTCGCTGACGAACCTGCCGTTCAGGTACCTGCGGGCCACCGCGCCCCAGATGGGGGCGGTCGCGCCGATGCCGACGGATCCGGTGGAGTAGTCGACCGGATCGGGGTCCTTGACCCGGCTCGGATAGCTCTGCAGGCCACCGAACGCCCGCAGCATCGGCAGATACGACTCATCGAGCTCACCTAGCAGGTAGTTGATCGCGTGCAGCACGGGCGAGGCGTGCGGCTTGACCGACACCCGGTCCTCGGCGAGCAGGTGCCGGAACCACAGCGAGGTCATGATCGAGACCATCGACGCGGACGACGCCTGATGGCCGCCGACCTTCAGCCCGCCGGGATTGGGCCGGACCCGGTTCGCGTGGTGGACGATCGCCGTGGACAGCCAGAGCACCTGGCGCTCGATCTCGGCCAGCGCGTCCAGGCTGGTGGCTTCCTGCTTCACCTCGGTCATGGGTGCATGAGAGCATGGCGGGATCCAATGCACAACCCTGCGGCCAGCGGATTCCTATATCGCCAGCCAGTAGCAGCGTTCCTCGTCGTGGTCGGCGAAGCCGGCCCGGAGCAGGATCGGCCCCGACGTGTCGGCGCGTCCTTTCACCAGGGCCAGCTCCGCGCCGTGCTCGCGGGCCAGCCGCAGCCGTTCGGCCAGCACCGCCCGGTAACTGCCGCGGCGCCGGTACTCCCGCAGGGTGACCGCGCCCCATAGCTGCGCGACCTCGCCGCGTACCGTGCACCCGCCGGACGAGGCGGGCTGGCCGTTCACCGAGGCCAGCACGCGGAAGCTGGACCAGGTCCCCAGGTCCCGGATCGCCTCGGCGAACTCACGGGCGAGCGCGGCGCGGGTGGGCTCCCTCCGGCCCCAGCCGCGCACGCTGACCATCGACGCGGCGCGGAACGTGCGCTCGTCGGCGACCAGCTCGACGCTCACGTCCGCCGGGACAGCCAGGTCCGGCAGGCCGTCCAGCGCGCGGGCCAGGATATGCACCGCGTCGATCCGCTTGCCGCCCCGGGCGCGCAGCGTCGCCTCGGTGTCCGCGGGCAAGGTCGCGGACGAGACCCACCAGGCCACCCCGTGCAGGCCCCACCGGCGGACCCGCGCGGTCACCTCGTCGACGACCTCCGCCGCGGGCCGGCCCCCCCGCGACCGGGTGACGTGAGCGGCAGGCAACGTCGGGTCGAGCGCCCAGTCCGGGTACCGGATCAGCCGGTAGTCGCCGGTCAGCACCTCGACGGCGCCGTCGGGCCGCCACTCCATGGCGATCGCCGCGTCAAGCACCCGCCGCCGCGTCCACGCGCTCAACGCCTGACCTCCTCCGGGGGCTGGGCGCCGTAGCCATCGGCCCGCTCCGCCCCGGCGCTGTCTCCTTTTTTACCGAACGGACCGGGCGCGTGCCCCGCTATCGTCCGCGCCCACCCGGGTTTCTCGCTGGCCGAGCGCGGCTGCGACCGCGGCCGCCAGGGCGAGGACGAAGGCCAAGGCGAGCAGCGGGGCGTTCAGCCCGGCCGGTTCACGCTCGCTGAGCTGCTCGGATATCCGGACGTGACGAACTACGATGGCTCAGTGAGATTCGTTCAGTACTACCTCGACTGCCTGTCGCAGGCTTCCTACCTGATCGGCGACGAGACCAGCGGGCGGGCGGCCGTGGTGGACCCCAGGCGAGACGTCCAGGAGTACCTGGACGACGCGGCCGCCGGCGGGCTGAGCATCGAGTACGTCATCGAAACCCACGTGCACGCCGACTTCCTCTCCGGGCACCAGGAGCTGGCCGCCGCGACTGGCGCCGCCATCGTCTACGGGGAGGCCGCAGACCTGCACTTCCCGCACCGGAAGGTCGCCGACGGCGAGCGCATCGAGCTCGGCCAGGTCGGCCTGGAGTTCCGGGCCACCCCGGGCCACACCCCCGAGTCGATCTGCATCGTGGTGTGGGAGAGGCCCGGCGCGGACACCCCGTACGGGGTGCTGACCGGCGACACCTTGTTCATCGGGGATGTCGGCCGCCCGGACCTGCTCTCCGCCCAGGGGCAGAGTCCCGAGGACCTGGCCCGCCAGCTCTACCGGTCGCTGCACACGAGCCTGCTGACCCTGCCCGACGCGACCCGGGTCTACCCGGCCCACGGGGCGGGCTCCGCGTGCGGGAAGAACCTCTCCACCGAGAAGGCGTCGACCATCGGCGAGCAGCGCCGCAGCAACTACGCGCTGCGGCTTGGCACCGCCGAGGACTTCGTGGCGGCGGTGACCGAGGGCCAGCCGCCTCAGCCCGGCTACTTCGCCCGGGTGGCCGAGCTCAACCGGGAACCCCACCAGCTGGCCCACGTCGAGGAACCGGCCCTGCTGCCGCTGGAGGAGGTGCTGCGGCAGCAGGCGGACGGCGCGGCCGTGCTCGACGTCCGGTCCCCGGAGGATTTCGCCCGCGGGCACCTGCGCGGCTCGGTCAACGTGGGGCTCGACGGCCGATTCGCCGAGTACGCCGCGCAGGTGGTCGGCGGCGACATCATCATCGTGTGCGACCCCGGCCGGGCCCGCGACGCCCGCCTGCGCCTGGCCCGGGTGGGCCTGGACGCCGTCATCGGAGCCCTCGACCAGCCGGCGCCCGCCTTCATCCGGCACCCCGAGGTCACCGGCACCGCCAGCCGCCTGACCGCGCGCCAGCTGGCCGACGCCCGGGCCGCCGTCCCCGGCCTGGTGCTGCTGGACGTGCGCGGCCCCGGCGAGCGGGAGCAGGGCTACATCGAGGACAGCGTGCACATCCCCCTGGGCCAGCTACGGGACCGGATCGGCGAGCTCGACCCGGCCCGGCCGGTCGTCACGTACTGCGCCGGCGGCTACCGGTCTTCCATCGCGGCCAGCCTGCTCCGCGCGTCGGCCTTCGCCGACGTGTCCGACCTCATCGGCGGCTACCAGGCGTGGCTGGCGGCCTGACCAGGCAGCCGGCCGCAGCCGACCGTCGGAACCGTGCTCGGCGTCGCCTTCGCGCTGATCGCCGACCCGCAAGGGCACGTGGTAGGGCTCACCAAGGCGGGCTGAGCACCGTCCCGCCGGATTCGGCGTCGCTACCTGCGGCGGCGGTCGGTGGCGCTGGCCACGTTCGCGACGATCACGGCGAACGGCGGGATCACCAGCGCCACCGCCGAGACGATCACGGCCGCGAGCGCCGAGTACCGGTCGATCACCGCCCAGGCGAGCACGAACAAGCTGATGCAGGTCGCCATGAGCGCGAAATACCAGCGCTTGTCGGCCCGTGACGGCTGCGGACCCGCCGGTCCGTTCGGGTCAATGCCGCTGCCCGTCACGATCGTCCGATGCCCGGCCGCAAACCGCTCAAACCCGGCGGGCCGGCCGGGGCCGGGCCGGCGCGGCGTGCGGGCCCGCGGCGGCCGGGCTGGTTATGTTCATATGCATGTTCGACGAGAGCGCGGTGCTGGACGGGCTGAACGAGCAGCAGCGGCGGGCGGTCACGCACCAGGGCGGGCCGCTGCTCGTGCTGGCCGGGGCGGGCACCGGGAAGACCCGGACGCTGGTGGCGCGGGCGGCGTGGCTGCGCGGCAGCCAGGGCGTGCCGGCCAACCGGATCCTGCTGCTGACCTTCACCCGCCGCGCGGCCAGCGACATGCTGGCCCGCGCCGCGGCCGGGTGGGACGGCCCGGGCGGCGGGGCCGAGCGGATCTGCGGCGGGACGTTCCACGCCATCGCGCACAAGATCATCCGGCAGCACGCGGAGTCGTTCTCGCTGCCGCCGCAGTTCACCATCCTGGATCCGGGCGACGTCGTCGACGTCCTGGACGTCCTGCGGCCGGATCACGGGCTGGCCGAGCCGGGGCTAGCTGGCAGGACGCCGCGGGCGGCGGCGTGCGCCGATGTCTACACCCGGTGCGTGAACACCGGGCGGCCGGTGAGCGAGGTGGTGACGGCCAGCTTCCCCTGGTGCGCGCCGTACACCAGCCAGCTGGCCGGGCTGTTCCGGGCCTACACCGCGCGCAAGCGGGCCCGGCACCTGCTGGACTTCGACGACCTGCTGCTGCTGTGGCAGGCGGCGCTGGCCGACCCGGTGGCCGGGCCGGTGCTGCGCGGCATGTTCGACGCCGTCCTGGTCGACGAGTACCAGGACGTCAACGCGGTCCAGGCCAGCATCGTCCGGCTGCTGCAGCCGGACGGGAAGCAGCTCACCTGCGTGGGCGATGACGCGCAGGCCATCTACGGGTTCCGCGGCGCCGACCCGGCGCACCTGCGGCGGCTCACCGCCGACTACCCCGGGCTGGACATCGTCCGGCTGGACCGCAACTACCGGTCCCGGCAGGGCGTCCTCGGCCTGGCCAATCTCATCCGCCCGTCCGCGCCGGGCCTGGACCTGACGCTGACCGGGGACCGCGGCCAGGGGATGGCGCCGCTGCTGGTCCGCTGCCACGACGAGGCGACCCAGGCCCGGGAGATCTGCGCCCGGGTGCTCGACGCGCACGAGGAGGGCGCCGCGCTGCGCGACCAGGCGGTCCTGGTCCGCGCCGCGCACCACAGCGACATCCTGGAGATCGAGCTCAGCGCGCGCAAGATCCCGTACGTGAAGTTCGGCGGACTGCGGTTCACCGACACCGCCCACGTCAAGGACTTCCTCGCCGCCGCCAGGATCCTGTCCAATCCCGCCGACGACCTGGCCTGGTTCCGGCTGCTGCGGCTGCACGAGGGCATCGGCCCGGTGCACGCCCGCCGCGTCCTGGACGCCTTGTTCTCCGGGCCGGACGGCCCGGCAGACGGCCCAGTAGACGGCTGGGACGGCCCGGACAGCTGGGCCCAGGCCATCGAGGCGGCACCCGCCCGGTCCCGGCGGGCCCTCACGGCCACCCTCGGGCGGCTCGCCGACGCGGCCCGGCCTGCCACGGCTACGGCGGCGGGCATGGCGGCTCCGGCGGCGGTCACGCCGGCCACGGCGGCGGCGGCGATCCTGGCGCTGCTTGACCCGCTGATCCGCGCCCGCTACCCGGACGCCGCGGTCCGGATCACCGACCTGCAGCGGCTCGCCGACGCGGCCGCGGCGCAGCCGTCGCTGCACGACGCGCTGGCCGAGCTGACCCTGGACCCGCCGGTCTCCGCGTCCGACCTGGCCGGGCCGCCCCGGCTGGACGAGGACTACCTGACCATCTCCACCATCCACGCCGCCAAGGGCCTGGAATGGCCGGTCGTCCACCTGCCCCACCTGGTGGACGGCGCGCTCCCCAGCGACATGGCCCTCGGCGACCCCGGCGGGCTGGCCGAGGAGCACCGGCTGTTCTACGTGGCCATCACCCGGGCCCGCGACCAGCTGTACCTGTACGTGCCGCAGCGGCTGCACTACCACCGCCGCGGCCGCGACGACCGGCACGGGTTCGGCCAGCTGACCAGGTTCCTGCCCGCCGAGGCGCTGGCTGCCTGCGACTCCGTCACCGCCGCGCCGCCGGCGCCAGCACTGCCCGCGGTCGGGTCCCTGGCCACGAAGGTCGACGCGGCCCTCGGCTCCCTCTGGGACGGCTGAACGCTCTAAGCTCACCTCCGGTGATGATTCTCCTGAGGGGGTTCTGATGGCAGCTGGCCCGGCACCGGTTCCGCAGGCGCAGGCGGCCCAGTCGTGGACGTCCGGGGCGAAGGACCTGGTCATGACCGCGCTGGGGACAAGCCGGGTATGGGCGACGGCCGGCCAGGGGATCCTCAACGAGATCTACTGGCCCGCCGTCGACCAGCCCCAGGTGAAGGACTTCGGGTTCCTCATCGGCGGCGCGGGCTGGTGGCAGGAGGTCAAGCGGGCGGACAGCTACACGCTGTCCACCCCGGACGCCGGGCTGCCGCTGCCGACCATCGTGCACGCCGGGACGGATCCGGCCCAGGCGTACCAGCTGACGCTGCGGCCCGTGGTGGACCCCGGCCACGACGCGCTGCTCATCGCCTACGACCTGGCCGGCGCGGGGGTCCGCCTCTACCCGCTGCTGGCCCCGCACCTGGGCATCTGCCAGATCACCCCGGAATCGCAGTGGGGCACGCTCGGGGCCGACAACCAGGCCTGGGCCGACCCGGCGGACCTGGCCATGTTCGCCAGCGGCAGCGGCCGCTTCCTGTGCCTGCTGGCGCAGCCCGGTTTCACCCGCGCCGGAGCCGGCTACGTGGGCGACACCGACGGCTGGACCGACTTCAGCCGCAACCAGTCGATGACCCTGACCTACAGCCAGGCCGGTCCCGGGGTGGTCGCGCTGACCGGGGAGCTGGCCGCAGGCTCCGGGCTGCTCGCGCTGGGATTCGGGGACGGCCAGGCCGCCGCCCGCGCCGCGGCGCAGGCGAGCCTCGACGCCGGGTACGACGCGACGGCGGCGGCGTTCACCCAGGGCTGGCAGGCCTGGACGGCGGGCCTGACCCTGCCCGGGCCGGCCCAGCTGGCCACTGCGCCGCCCGGGCTGGCCGGCGCGCTGCGGGAGTCGGCGGTGGTGCTGCGCACCCACGCCGACCACACCGTGACCGGCGCGTACGTGGCCGGGCTTGCGATTCCGTGGGGGAAGGACACCAACGACCCCGGCGGCTACCACATGGTGTGGTGCCGCGACGGCGGGGAGACCGCGCTCGCGCTCGCGGCGGCCGGGCATGCCGACGACGCCGCGGCCGCGCTCGGCTACCTGGCCGGACGGCAGAATCCGGACGGATCGTGGCCGCGGTGCTTCTTCGTCAGCCCGGTACCCGATGCCTTTGACCCGCAGGCGGCGATCCAGCTGGACGAGGTGGCGTTCCCGCTGCTGCTGGCGGGCAAGCTCAGCGAGCTCGGCGTGCCGCTGCCCGCGGGCACCGCCAACGCGATCACCAAGGCCGCGGGCTACCTGGCCCAGAACGGCCCGGTGTCCGGCCAGGACGTGGACCGGTGGGAGGAGAACCCGGGCGCGAGCCCCTTCACCATCGGCCTGGAGATCGTCGCGATGCTCGTCGCCGCCACCCGGCTGACCGGCCCGGAACAGGCCCTCGCCCTCGCGCTGGCGGACAACTGGAACGAGCGCCTTGAGGAGTTCACCTACGTGGCCGGCGACGAGGTCGACCAGGCGTTCGGCACCGACGGGCACTACGTCAGGATCGGGCTGGCCGGCGGCGGGCGGGTCGCGCTGGCCAACCAGCCGCAGGGAACCCAGCCCGTCGACGCCGCGGCCCTGGTGGGCCTGGAGTTCGGCTACCTGCCGCGGCTCGGGCTGCGCGATCCGGCCGACAAGCGGGTCACCGACACGCTGGCGATCGTCGAGGCGATGCTCGGCGCCGACACCCCCAGCGGGCGCGCCTACCACCGTTACGACATCGACGGTTACGGAGAATGGCTGGACGGCAGCGGCTGGCCGGTCCGCAAGTTCGGCATCGGGCGGCCCTGGCCGCTGCTGGCCGGCGAACGGGGCCACCTAGACGTCCTGTCCGGCGGGGACGCGAGCGTCCAGCTGCGGGCGATGCTGGCCATGCGCGGCCGCGGCGGCCTGCTGCCCGAGCAGATCTGGGACGCCGGCCAGCTCCCCTGGCAGCACCTGCGGCCGGGCCAGCCCACCGGCAGCGCGATGCCGCTGGCCTGGGCGCACAGCGAGCTGATCAAGCTCGCCGTGGCCGTCGCGGCGAAGAAGCCGGTCGAGCTGCTCAGCCTGGTCAGCGACCGGTATCACGCGGCCGTGCCCGCCTCGCAGACCTGGTTCTGGCGCGACGCCACGCCCGTCCTCGCCCTGCCCGCCGGCCGGAGCCTGGTGGTGGCCGGCCCGGGACCGTTCACCCTGCACTACGGCTTCAACGACTGGGCCCCGGTGACGATCTCCGAACGGGACGCGCAGGCCCTGGGCCTCGGGCTGTTCGGGGTCACCCTCACCCCGGCCGATCTGGCCGGGCAGGCCAGCCTGCAGTTCGTCCGCCGTTACCCGGACGGCAGCTGGGAACCCGCCACCCGCCACGACGTCGCGCTGGGCGCCGCCGGGCCCGCGACCCTGCGGCTGTCAGGCACCCACCTCGGCCGGCTCGCCGCCGCGGGTGCCGGCGCCCGGTAACAGCGGCTCGGAAGTGCTCCTGGGGGTGGCCCGCTCGATCGCGTTCCACCCGGTGTCCGCCTCGCGCTCGGCTCGCTCGGCCCGGCCGCCACCGTGCAGGCCGAACAGGCGCTTGGCGAACAGCAGGTAGGCGGCGACGGCCAGGTTGATGATCAGCGCCAGCACCTTCAGCGCGGTGACTCTATTGATCAGCTCGTATATCTCGTACGGCACGAAGACGATGGTCGCCACGAACGTCAGGTACTCCGCCCACCGCTTGGCGAACCAGAGGCCGACCGCCTCGACGCCCTCAAGCACCCCGTATCCGGCGATAGCGGCACCGACGAGGTACAGGTTCCTGATGTTGACGGCGAACAGGTACTGCAGGTCGTGCACGATGCCGTGGTTGCTGCTGGCGACCGGGCCGCCCAGGCCGCCCTGCAGGTCCTTGAGGATGCGGGTGAACTCCGCGTTCAGCGCGGCGCGGTCGCTGGCGAACAGCAGGACGGCGGCGGCCAGCCCGCTCAGGGCCAGGAAATGCACCAGGCGGTCCAGGGCGATCAGCCGCAGCACGTAGCGGTCCCGCAGCGGCTTGCCCCGCAGCGGCAGCATGATCTCGTCCCGGTCCTGCGGGTACTTCCTGGTGGGATGCTCCGGCAGGGGCAGCGCCACCCAAGAGTCGCAGCGCATGCACCGGTACCAGCGCAGGCCGCCGGACTCACGGGCGAATAGCTCGTCCTCGGCGCGCAGCGCGGCCGCGTCCGTGCCCAGGATCTCGTGGCCGTGCAGCCCGCAGCCGATCAGCTCGTAGCGCAGCTTCGGGCGGAAGCGGCGCGGCTTCTCGGTTCCCGGCGGCGCCACGTGCGCCGGCGGCTTAGTGTCGCCTCCCATTCAGCACCCGCTACCCATGGCCCCAACCTACCGCCCGCCGCGGAGGTCGGCTCAGGGGCACCGCATCTCCGCCGCCGACCCGCCCGGGGTGCCCGGCTGGCCGGCCTGCCACGCATCCAGCTCCGCCCACACGGCTTTGCCCGTTGCTGTCTCCCGCACTCCCCACTTGTCGGCCATGGCATCCACGAGCACCAACCCGAAACCAGACCTGTCCAACCCGGCGGGGATGCGCGGCTCCGGCCAGCACGGGTCGGCGTCCTGGACCTCGATCCGCAGCCAGGTCCCCGCGCTGTTCAGTTCCAGCGCTACCGCGTCAGTGCCCCTGGCGTGCCGGACCGCATTGGTGACCAGCTCAGACACAAGCAGCACAGCGGTTTCCTCCAGGCAGGCCAGCCGCCATGTGGCCAGCGCGCCGCGAGTGGCCTGCCGGGCCAGCCGCGCAGCATGGGCGGCGGCCGGCAACCTCATGTGCAGGTTCCGCGGGGCTCTCTCCGCCTCTTCCCAGCGTGCGCCAGAGCCGTGTGGTCTGTTCTGATCAGCCGTCATCACTTTAATTCCCAACCCTTCGTCCGCCGGGCCGCCTTCCACCGCTCACAGCGGATCCCTAGCGGGCATCCCCGTCCGGCAGTGGCGCACGTTCCCCGTGATATCTCGTCCTGAGGATCGGGGTTGAATCTGAGCGAGAACTGAAACAATGCTCATCGCGCACTGTCAAATTACCGACCAGTAGCTGACTGTCAGCTGACCATCAGCTGAATAACAGTGCAGGCGCACCTGTCAGGAGGCCGGGGGGACGTTGTAGTTCATCCGGAAGAGGTTCTGCGGGTCGTACCGGGCCTTGAGGCGGGCCAGTTCGGCGTACTTCTCCGCGCCGCCGAGGGCCTCGACCACGCGGTCCTGCTCGTCGAAGCGGAGGAAGCAGACGTGGTCACAGACATGGGGAGGTTCCTTCCTTTACGCCGAGACCTGGGCCAGACGCCGCATGGCGTTCAGGGTGGCCGCGACGGCCTTGAGGTAGTCGCCGGTCATCGAGTCGGCGTACTCCTGCTCCTGGGCCGACCCGCCTTCGACGCCCGCCACGACCAGGGCGAAACTGAAGCGGAGCTTGAGGTCGTCCGCCGGGCCCTCGATCTCGTTGGCGATCGTGCCGAGGACCGGGCCGGCGATGCGGGTGAACGTCACCCGGTACGGCGCCTCGAGCGTGATCCGCTCGGTGAAGCGCGCGCCCCTGAAGTCGATGTCGCGGTCGAAGACGGTGTCGCTGTACCGCTCGGTGACCTCGCAGTAGGTCATGCTGGGCACGAACGGCAGCGCGTTGTTGGCCTTGAGCACCAGGCCGTCCCAGACGGCGGCGCGGTCGAGCCGCGGCTCGCCGTCCACGTTGACCGGCAGCTGATGGGTCACGAAGATCATGATGTTTCCTCCGTCGGATCGATCACGGTGTTCTCCAGGGTGCCGAGCCCGTCGATGGTGACCCGGACGACGTTGCCGCCGCGCAGGTACAGGCCCCGGCCCGCGCCGACCCCGGACGGCGTGCCGGTGGCGATGACGTCGCCGGGCTCGAGCGTGACGACCTCGCTGGCGGCCGCGATCAGCTCGGCCACCGGGCAGACCATGTTGGCGGTGGACTCGTCCTGCTGCAGCTCGCCGTTCACCCACAGCCGCAGCCGCAGGTCCTGCGGGTCGGGCACCAGGAAGGCCGGGGTCAGGCCCGGCCCGAGGGGCAGCGAGCCCTCCATGGACTTGGCCGCGAACCAGTCGTAGCGGAACGCGTCCGCGGGTACGGCGTCGCGCTGGTGGTAGCCGCGCGCCGTGATGTCGTTGGACACGCAGTAGGCCGCGACGTGAAACCCGGCCCGTTCGGGATCAATGTTCTTGCCCTTGACCCCGATGACCACGGCCAGCTCGGCCTCCCAGTCGTACCGGGCCCGGGCCGCCGAGCTGATCACGATCGGGTCCCGGGGCCCGATGACCGAGGTGGTGGGGGCCTTGAGGAAGAAGAACGGCCGCCAGCCCGTCTCCGGGATCTCGCCGCCCATCTCGCGCATGTGCTTGCGGTAGTTGACGCCGGCGCAGATCACCTTGCGCGGCCACCGCAGCGGCGGGAGCAGCGCGTCGAGGTGACCGGCGGCGCGTGTCCGGATGTCGAGGTCGCGGAGCACGGCCTCGGCGGCGGGCCAGTCCTCGAGCAGTTCCAGCGGGCCTGACCAGCGCTTGAGCTCGGTCGGCGCGACGAGCGTGCCGTCCTCGCGCAGCACCCCGAAACCCTGCGGTGCCATCGGCGGTGTAGCTGGCCAGCGACCAGGTCATGCCTGTTCCTCCAGGGCCGATACGCCGGACACCTGATCGTGCACGCAGGCGATGTCCAGGTCGCCCCAGCCGTCGGCCAGGGCCTTGTCGAAGACCTCCTTGGCGGCGGCGAACACCGACGTGGGCAGGCCCGTCTGGGCGGCGTAGCTCCTCGATCTGCGTCAGGATCGGGTGCAGCGTGCTGACCGGGCCCGGGGCGGGAGACCAGGTGCGTTCGGCCATCAGGGGGCCGCGCTGCTTCCAGATCGCCGAGCTCGCGATGGAGTTGTCCAGGGTCTTGTGCACGAGCTCGAGGTCCAGGCCGCTGCGCCGGGCCAGCGCCATCGCCTCGGCGGCGGCCACGGTGTGCACCGCGAGCAGCAGGTTGGCGATGTACTTCATCTGGGCCCCGGTACCGAACGCGCCGGTGTAGACCCACGGACCCGAGATGGCGTCGAGCACCGCGCTGACCGTTTTGACGCTGTCCTGGTCGCCCGAGGCGAACGTGGTGGCCAGCCGCGGCGCGACCATGCCGGGGCTGCCGCTGATCGGGCAGTCGAGCAGGTCCCCGCCCTTGGCTCGCACCTGGTCGCGGAGGCGGGCCTTGCGGTCCACGTCGATGGTGCTCATCTCGATGTGGATGGTGCCTTCCCTTAGCTGCGCCGAGCGTGCCTGCCGGCCCTGCGATGATCTCCTCGACGTCCTCGGCGGTGGGGACGATGGAGAGGATGCACGTCGGCTTCGCGCCGCGACTTCGGCCGCGCTGGCGGCCACGGTCGCCGCCCGCCTTGACCAGCTCGGGCGAGCCGCTGCGCCGGTAGCCGGTGACGTGGAAGCCGCGCGACATCAGGTTCATGGCGATGGGCAGGCCCATCTGGCCCAGGCCGATCACGCCGACTCGGTCCATCGCTGCCTCCTCGCTGCGCCGAGCTGCCGATGGCTGCCGTAGCTAAACTGTATGCAGTTTGCCGGGCGCGTTCAAGGGCCTGGACCCGGAAACTGCATGCACTTTTGGTGCTGGCTGGCCGGCGGGGCGCGTGCGCGGGTCGGCGTGAGCGGGGCGCGTGAGTACGGCCCGTCAGCGGGTAAACTGTATGCAGTTGTCCGCTGTAGCCGTGAACTGTGTCCGGCCACCGTCAGATCGGGGAGAATGTTGGCCATGCCTCGAGTCGTGCAGGTCCCTGACATCCGCAAGGTCGACCTGCCCGAAGCCCGGCAGGCCATCCCGCACGTCCATGCCTACCTGCGGGAGTGCATCCTCGACGGCACCCTGTCGCCGGGCACCAAGCTGTCCCAGGTGAGCCTGGCCGCCCAGCTCGGCATCAGCCGCACCCCGCTCCGGGAGGTGCTGCGGATGCTGCAGGAGGAGGGCCTGGTCGAGATCGAGCCGAACCAGCGGACCCGGGTGGCGGGCCTGGACCCGCAGGAACTCGACGACGTCTACGCGAGCCGGATCCTGCTGGAGACGCTGGCGCTGTCGATGACCATCGGGCATTTCGGGGCCAAGGCCCGCGCCGAGGCCAAGCGGATGCTGACCGCGATGCGGCACGCGGCCAAGGCCGGCGACTTCGACGCCTGGTTCGCGGCGCATGCCGACTACCACCGGATCTGCACCGCGGCGGCCGGCGACGCGCTGCAGCGCCAGCTGCGCGCCTTCGCCGACCGGACCACCCGCTACATCCGCATCTACCAGCTGTCCGAGCCGGGCAGCTGGCAGGCGGCCGGCGATGCCGAGCACGCCGCGATCCTGGAGGCGCTGATCGGCGACGACGAGCAGGGCGCGCTGACCGAGATGGCGCACCACCTGGAGCGCACCGCGCTGCGGGTGCTGACCGACTGCGCGCCCGACTTCGTGCCGATCGCGGTGCCGCACGCGGTGGCGCTCATCGACCGCCAGGCCCCCGCCCCGCTCCGCCTGACCGGAGCACGCTGAGGCACTTCACCGGGCCCGCTGTTCCTTATGGTGCCGATGAGCACTGTCCGCAGGGCCCATCCCCTGATCGTGGATAGTTACACCCCGTAATAGAAGTTATTCAAAGCTGTATAGAGACCTTGGATATTATTCACGGTTACGAGCACGTGTCACGTTCACTCGGGAATAGATTTAGATATTACAGGAGCTTTGCTTGTTATCTGTCAGGTCGCTTCTCCGAAAACGCTTTTTCCGCTTTGGTAAATATTTACCGAATGAAGCTCATAGAGGTTGATCCGGTTAAGGTGCAGCGTGGGGTTGCCGCGGTAAAGATAGAAAAGAAAGCGCTGGAGTTGGCGGTGATGTCGTAGTCTCCGAGAATCCATAGAGACTGGACATGGACACGGACGAACAAGCAGACTGACAGTGGTGGATGGTGTAGCGGAGCAGGGTGGGATTGAAGATGGTATTGATAGTATACGCTCGCGAGGGAGTTGGAGATGATGTCATAGTATTAGAGAATATACAGCAACTGCTCATAGACGTAAACGACGGATACTGGAAGTAGTGGATGGTGTTGCGGCGCAGCGTGGGTTAAAGCTGGTCATGATAGACACGATAGAGTAGGCGTTGGCGGTGATGTCGTTATCTTCGAGGATTCACAGCCCCTGCTCATAGAAGTGGACGCAGGCATCGATAGCAGTAGTGGATGGTGTAACGGAGCAGCGTGGGGTTCACGCGGTAAAGATAGATACGATAGCATAGGCGTTGGCGGTGATGTCGTTGTCTTCGAGGATCCCCAGACACTGCTCATAGACCAAGACGACGCACCGAATGACCGTAGTGGATGGTGTTGCGACGCAGGAGCGGGTCGGCGCAGAAGAGAATGGATACGCACGCGTCGCTGGCTGGTGATGTCGCAGCTCTCAAGTTCCAGGAGACAATGGCAGATGTACACGCTGTAACAGGTGTCCTCGCGGACGGATGAAGCAGGGTCAGATTGGCGTCCGGCCGATGCTGGCCCGGAACACGACACATGGGAGTCAAGCGCGTGGAACTGAATGTAGGAGGCAGGGATGTCACAGAGGATATATAGGGGATTGTAGATCACCAAGATCTCGGGTAGAGAAAGAGAAGAAATAGGATGAGATTTAAGGGCAGAGAAGTATTGAAGGCTTCGCTGATAATGATGAAATCACCCCGGTGGAAGGGGTACACCAATGAGTCGGCGACTCGTAATGGAGGAGAAGAGAGATGGGGTAGAAGTTGAGAAGTGAAAGAGGAAAGGAAGGGTCTGAAGGGAAGGTAAGGGAAAGAGATGGGGTGATGGAGGGCGGGTGACAGAAAGTGTCGAGCATCAGAGTGGCCAGATGCGCGATGGCACGGAGGGCGGATGGGGTGGTGGTCGGCTCGAAGGCAGCTCGCGCAAGTCGGAGTGCTGAGGGGAGGACAGGGAGGCCGCCAGAGGGTAGGAGTAGCGGAGGTTAGGGTCATAGATATGGGGGGTGCTGAAGTAGTAGAATGGTAGGATAAGGTCGTCACGGCAGACCTAGAGTTACTGGTAGAGGAACTGCTCGGACTCGGAGCGGAAATGCTGGATGCGGAAAAAGATAGGGGTGATGATGAATAGCAGTAAAGTGAAAGTGTATAGGGATTGGCTGATGCGCTGCTGACAGTTCTGGAAACAGGAGATGTCGGCGCGGTACTGGAAGATGAGAAATTACTCGCCGGTCTGGACACGGAACTCGGCGGCGAGCAGCTACCGGAACGAGGTGAAATCCCTATAAGGGGTATAACTATCCACGATCATGGTCGGACTCGAGCAGGGGCCTGATCGGGGCGGCCGGCCTCGGCCGCGCGGCCCGCCGTAGCTGGGGCTGGGTGACGGGACGGGCGGTGGGGCCGAGCCACATGTCGATGGAACCGGGTTCGGCCGGGTCGAAGGTGCGGGGCACCCAGGCGGCGTCGTCCTCGATCCGCCGCACGCCGAAGGAGTACTCGTAGGTGAACCCCTCCGGGCCGAGGAAGTACAGGAAGATCGCGCCCGACTGCGGGTGGCGTCCCGGGCCCATCTCGATCTCGACGTCGTGCTCGACCAGGTAGTGCCAGTTCCTGAACAGGTCGTCGATGCTCTCCACCTGGAAGTTCATGTGGCAGAGCCCGGGATCGCCGCCGCGGAAGACGGCGAGCTTGTGGTGTACGGGATCGATCCGCATCAGGCAGGCCGCGTCACCGAGCCAGTCAGAGACCCGGGCGTTGAAACGCGTGCTCCAGAACCGGTAGGCCTCGTGCACGTCGGGCGCGTCCAGGCAGAGGTGGCCGAACTCGGTGATCCCGGCGCCGCGGCTGAAGGCCACCGGCCGGGCCACCGTCTCCTGCTGGCTCACCAGCTCCAGCCGGTTGCCGAACGGGTCGTCGAAGGCGATGAACTCACGGACGCGCCGGGACCTGGCTTCGGCGGCCGAGCCGCGGTGCACGCTGATGCCGGATCGCTCCAGCTCGGTCTCGGCGGCGTCGAGCGCGTCGGAGCCTGCCACGCTGAAGCCCGAGGAGATGACCCCGGAGGGGCCTTCGACGAGGGCCAGGCAGTGGTGCCGGCGGTCCGCGCGCAGGTGGGTGACGCCCACCTCGGTGGGCGTCACCAGCTCCAGGCCGACGATGCCGGTGGCGAAGCGGGTCGCGGCGTCCAGGTCGGCGACGCCTGACCTGACGTAGGCGATATCGGTCAGCGTGATCATCGGGCCTGCCCTGGGTCAGGCGAACACGGGAGCCAGGTCGATGTAGATCTGCCAGTCGCGCACCAGGTCGCCGTCGAAGACCAGGACGTCGCAGTTGGGCACGGTGACCGACTTACCGTCCTTGCGGCGGTACTCCACGTCGATCTGCGCGATGACGGTGTCGCCGACCTCGTAGACCTTGACGGATGTGGTGGGTGAGGCCCTCGATCATGGCCCAGAAACCCAGCACGCCTTCCTTGATGGCCGCCCGCCCGACGGCCGGGTCGGCGTTGGCGAAGCGGAACCTCGCGTCGGGCGTGAGGTGCGCGACGAACTTGTCGGCGTCCATGCCGTCGATGTCGGCGAAAATCGGGGCTACGTCACGGCTCATGATTCACTCCTTCGTGAGGGCGGGCTCTTGGTTGGCGAGGAAGGTCTCGGGCGGCGGCGTGCCCCACAGGTGCGGGGGGACGTCCCAGTCGCCCGCGACCCAGCAGTCGTCGATCTGGTCGATGTCGGAGAACCACTCGATCCACGAGCCCCACGGATCGGGGTTGTAGTGGAAGAAGTTCGATCCGATGGTGTGGCGGCCCAGGCCCCAGCCCGCCTGGTGCCCCTTGGTTCGCATCCGGTCGGCGCCGGCCGCGATCGCGTCGATGGACGGGACCTCGAAGCTGGCGTGGTGGAAGCCGCGGTGGGTGCTGGCGATGAACCCGAAGATGTGGTGGTCGCCCGGCCCGGCGTTGAGGAACGTCACCAGGTCGTGGTGGATCGTGTCGCTGACCCGCAGCCCGAGCACCTGGGTGTAGAACTCGGTCATCCGCTGGGGCTGCGCGGTGAACAGCAGCGAGTGCCCGAGCCGCTGCGGCAGCACGTCCCTGGTGGCTTCTGTCCACTGCGCGACGCCGATCCGCTGGCGGCTGCCGCCCATGTTGACCAGCACCTCGGCGGCCGGCCGGGCCGGGGCCTGGGGCTCGTCGAGCAGCTGCACGGCGGTGCCGTCGGGGTCGCGCAGCCACAGGCCGTCCTCGGTGGCGCCGGGCGGCGGCTCGATGACCGGCGTGCCGGACCGCTCCAGCGCTTCGCGGACCGCGTCCATGGTGCCCGGCCGGAGCGTGAACGTGACGTGGTGCAGCCGCTTGGCCGGCGCCTGCACCAGCCGCACCTGCTCCTGATCGCGGCCTGGGCACGTGGCCACCAGCGATCCGTCCTTCTCCCCGGTCTCCAGGCCGAAGTCCTGCAGGAAGCCCTCGGCCACCGCCAGGTCCGGCACTTCCAGCGCGTAGTGGTGCAGCCCTGAGATCACGGCCCTTCCCCTTCACCGGCAAAGTGCATACAGTAAAAACTGCATACAGTTTAGACACGTAGCCGGGCGTCTGGGAAGGGGAAGCTCGCGGTGATTCCGGGACCGGACGCGCGGCTGCGCGATGAGATCGCCGGGGCGGCGAACGTGCTGGCCCGGCTGGGGCTGGTCACCGCCTACGGGCACGTGTCCGCCCGGGCCGGGGCGTCGATGCTGATCACGCCGGCCGCCGACCTGGCCGGCGCCACCGGGGCCGGCCTGATCGAGGTGCCGCTGGCGACGCCGGCCGGGAGGCTGCCCGCGGGGGCGCCGGCGGAGGCATGGGCGCACCTCGCGCTGTACCGCGCCCGGCCGGACGCGGCGGCGATCGCCCGGGCCCAGCCGCCGGGCGCGTTCGCCGTGGCGGCCGCGGTCACCGTCATGGTCCCACTGCACGGGCAGGCCGCCTGGCTCGGTGAATCGGTGCCGGTGTACGACGATGCCACGCTGCTCAGGTCCGCGGATCAGGCCGAACGGGCGGCTGGCTGCCTCCCCGCTGGCGAGGCGCTGCTGCTGCGCGGGAACGGCGCCCTCACCCTTGGCGCGACGCCCGGGCTCGCGGTCGCCAGGATGTGGCTGCTCGCGGCGGCCTGCGACGTCTACCTGGCGGCCCTGGCCGCGTCCGGGGCCAACCCGGTCACCCCGCTGTCCGCCGCCGAGATCGCCTCATGGCGCGCCGCCGGCGGCGAGCTGCTCCCCCGGCTCTGGCAGCACCTGCGGCACCGCGGCGGCGCGGCGGGGGCGGGCGAAGAACAGGGCTAGGGCCAGCCCGGCGACCATCGGCGTCCACCAGGCCCACGGGTTGCGCCACTGGACCTGCGAAAGGAACGTGAGGGCCACGGCGGCGCACCCGGTCGGGATGAGCCGCGACCAGTCCCTGGCCGCGGCGGCGAGCGCCACCGCCAGCGGCGGCCACAGGTAGTAAGCCACCATCACCGGCTCGAACGCCGACCGGACGGCCAGCACGACCGCGGTCCACCAGAGCAGCTCCGTCAGCGCCTGGTGATCCCACCGCCCGGCCGGCCGCGCCGCCCGCCAGCGGCGCGCCACCACCAGCGCGCATCCGCACGCCGCCGCGATGGACAAGATCCTGGCGGGACCGGCCGCCACCTCGCCGCCGACCATGTGCGGGGCCAGGTAAATCCAGGGGGTGGGGTGGTCGATGACCGGGTAGTTGGGCTGGTTCGTGATGGCGTGGACGGTTGCCGCCCAGTTGGCCGCGGCCGCGGCGGCCAGCAGCAGCGCAGCCGGGGTGGCCGCACGGGCGACGTAGCCGGCCAGCCGCCGCGGCTCGACCGCGGCGGCCAGGAGCGGGAACGCGAGCAGGACGAGCGGCTGCACGGCCACCGCCGCCCCGGCCAGCCACGCGGACCGGCTGGTCCGGCCGTCGGCCAGGGCCAGGACGGCGTACAGCAGCAGGCCGGTCGCCACGGCGTCTTCCGGATGGCCCCAGCGCACGGTGACGCTCCACAGGGCCGTGGCGCCCGCGGCGGCCAGCCAGAAACGCCTGGGCCGGGTCGCGCCCAGGCGTTCGGCGATCGCGTCGGCGGCGAACAGCGTCACGGCCGAGATGGCGACCTGGTACGGCCCGGCGAGCAGCCAGACGCCGGGAAAGGCGCCGTGCGCCGACGGCAGCCCCAGCCGGAGCCCGGTCACGTCGATGACGGCGACGGCCGGGACCAGGATCAGCGCCGCTCCCGGCAGCGAGACCAGCTGGGTGGGCGAGGTGTACAGGCCGCCCAGGTTCAGGTGCACGAGGCGCTGGGCAGCGATCAGCGTTCCCCACAGGTCATCGGGCAGCGCCCAGGCGGTCTTGCCGTAGAACCGGGGGCCCCATATCGTGCCCGCCATCCCGATGGCGGCCATGATGATGGTGGCGAGCAGCGGGAACAGCCTCCTGACCGGCCACGGCGGTCTGGATACGGCGGCCACGCCGGTCAGGGCTCCGCTCACGCGTCACGCCACCGCAGTACGAGGCCGCCGGCCAGCATCGCGGCCGCCGCCCAGACGGCGAGCACGCCGAGTCCGCCCCACGGGCTGATGGGCAGCCCGCGCAGGCCGATGGTGTCCTGGATGGTGAGCCCGGCGCTCATCGGCGCGTACCGCTCGAGGCGGTGGTACCAGACCGGGTCGCCGGCCACGACGGAAATGATGATCGGCGAGAGGTAGAGCAGCCCAAGAACGATGCCGATGGCGACGGCGGAGTCGCGCACGACGGTGGCGATGCCGAGGCTGAGCAGGGCGATCAGCGCGAGGTACAGGACCGAGCCGGCCGCGGCACGCAGCGTCGGCCCGTCGGCCAGGGACTCCAGCGGGAAGCCGCGCGCCGGGGTGAAGCCGTGGCCGGGCAGGATGACGCGCCCGGCCAGCAGGGATCCGCCGACGGCGATGGTCCCGGCGGCCAGCACCAGGCCCGCCGCGAGGACCGCCTTGGCGGCCAGCACGGCGGACCGGCGCGGCATCGCCGTCAGCGTGATGCGGATCATGCCGGTGCTGTATTCGGCACTGATCGCCAGCACGGCCAGGATGACGACGATCGCCTGGCCGAACTCGATCCCGGTGAGGCTGAGCTTGGGGGTGTCCACCGGGCAGGCGGTACCGGCCGGGCATCGGACCGCGGCCGTGGCCGCCGCGCTGACCGCCACGGTCGCCGCGATGAGGCCGGCCAGCAGCCAGGCCGGCCCGGACACGGTACGCAGCTTGGTCCACTCCGCGTGGAGCGTGTCCCGCAGGCCCGTCACTTCCGCACGCCGCGCGACGGGCAGGCCCGGCGGCCCGGCGGGCAGAGCCTGGCTCATGCGTCCCTCCGGCAGAGCAGGATAGCGGCCAGGCTCAGGGCGAGCGCGGCGTAAGCGCACAATACGGCGAGGCCGGCCCACGGCGCCAGCGGAAAGTAGCCGGACGTCGGCGTGTAGATCGCGGTGACCTGCGGGTACTGCGGTGCGGCCTGCAGCATGGCGAAGGCGGCGGCCGGGGTGATCCGCAGCAGCCAGTCCGAGGCGCTGGCCGGCAGGACGGAGGCGACGCCCATGATGTACGGCAGGAAGATGACCACGATGACGAGGGTGACCGCGGCGGCGCTGCGGCGCAGCACGGTGCCGAGGGCGAGGGCGAGCACGGCGGCGACCGCGAGGAGCGCCGCGGTCCCGGCGATCACGCGCAGTTCGGTCGCCCAGGATGCCGGGAACACGTACCTGCCGTTATGGCGGGATAGCTGGGCCCCGATGATCACTGCGGCCGCGGCGGCCACCAGCCCGGCCACGAACGCGACCGAGCCGATCACGATCGCCTTCGCCGCCAGCACCCGGCCCCGCTGGGGGCTCGCGGCCAGGGTGATGCGGATCAGGCCCCGCCGGTATTCGGCGGTGATGAACATCGTCGCGACCACGATCACCGCGATCAGCCCGGCGAACGTGCCCGCGAGGTAGTCCGTGAGGGTACTGTCGAGGTCGCCTTCGTTGCCGGATCCGGCGATGACCGGCGCGATGTCGCCGGAGCCGGTCACGGTGAACCGGCCGCCGGCCTGATGGTAGCCGCCGGTCCCCGACGCGTCGCCGGCTCCGATGTAGTCGCCGGCCCACGTGCCGCCCGGCCACGTGCCCGACCGGGTGACGTGATCGAAGGCGGCGGTGGCCTGGCTGGAGAGGCTAGACCCGTCGGTGCCGCCGCCGAAGCCCTGGGATTCCACCGTGTAGGCAGGGGAGGTGGCGAACAGTCCGGCCTGGACGGTGGATGACAGGCCGGCCAGGCGGACGGTGCCGACCTGAGTCCAGTGCGTGCCATCGGCCGAGTCGTAGCCGGTGATCGTGTCACCGGAGCGGGTCAGCCGCAGCCAGCGCGGGGACGCCGGGGAGACCGCGCCCGGCTGGCCCGCCGTGTCGTTGGTGAAGTTGTCCTGCATGCGCACCCCGTGGTCGCCGGTGACCATCATCGCCGCGTACGCCGATCCCTGGCTGGTGCCGTTCTTGATGATGAGCCCGGCCTTGGCCCACGGCACCAGGCCGGGACGGGTGTCGGCCGGCCCGTTCGGGCTGACCGGGGCGTTGGGGTTTGCCGGAGGGAGCAGGCCGGTCAGCGAGGTCACCTGGACGGTGATGCTGCCGTTCCCGGTGAGCGGCTGGCGCACGAAGTAGAAGCTGTCGTCCACCGGCACGCCGCCCGGTCCCACCGGGAAGGCAGCAGTACCGCAGGCAGAGCCGGTGCGGGCCGGGCCGCTGCTCGAGCCACTCGTGCTCTGACAGGAGCTGCTGGCGGTGCCGCTGGCGAGCAGCCCGATCCCCGCCGTCACCAGGAGGGCGACTATCATGCCGATGACCCAGCCGCGTACGGTCCTGAGCTTGGTCCATTCCGCGCGCAGGAGCTGCGCGAAGCCGTCTCGCCCGGCGTGGCGGCCCGGCCGGAAGGGCGTAACCGTGCCGGCGGTCATCGCGCGGCCTCCTCAGTGTTGGTCCCGGAAGGAATGCTGGCCCCGGGCGGCATGGCGGCACGGAACTCGACCGCGTCCCTGGTGAGCTCCATATAGGCCTCCTCGAGCGTCGCGCGGTGCGCCGACACCTCGGAGAACGGCACCCCGCTCTCGCCGAGCAGCGCCACGATCTTCTCGGCGGCCAGGCCGGAGACGGTGAGCGTGTCCAGGTCGGTGGCGGCGACGATGGCCCCCGCGTGCGCCAGCACCGTCATCGCCTCCGACCGTGCGGCGGTCCGCACCGTGACCCGGCCGCTGGACGCGGTCGCGATCAGTTCCGCCACGCTGGTGTCGGCGATGACGCGGCCGCGGCCGACCACCACCAGGTGCTGCGCGGTGTCCTGCAGCTCGCTCATCAGGTGACTGGACACCAGCACCGCGCGGCCCTGCGCGGCCAGCGACCGCAAGAACCCGCGCATCCACACGATGCCCTCCGGATCCATCCCGTTGAACGGCTCGTCCATCATCAGCACCGGCGGATCACCCAGCAGCGCCGCCGCGATCCCCAGCCGCTGCCGCATGCCCAGCGAGTAGCCGCCCGCCTTCCGCCGCGCCGCCGACGACAGCCCGGCCTGCCCGATCACCTCATCCACCCGCTTCGCCCCCAGGCCCTGGGAGTGGGCCAGCCACAGCAGGTGATTGCGGGCGGACCGGCTCGGCTGCAGCGCGCCCGCATCCAGCAGCGACCCCACCTGGCTCAGCGGATGCCGCAGGCTCGCATACGGCTGGCCGCCGATCAGCGCGCTGCCCGCATCCGCCGCATCCAGCCCCAGGACCACCCGCATCGTCGTGGACTTCCCGGCGCCGTTCGGCCCGACAAAGCCGGTGACCTGCCCCGGCCGGACGGTGAACGACATCCCGTCAAGCGCCAGCGTCGACCCGAACCGCTTACGCAGGCCGCTGACTTCGATAGTTGCTTCCATGCCAGGTAAGGCTAGGGAACGGCGGCCTGAGCGGTCGTCACGCCCAGGAGCGGTCTTCGCCGTCGCTGGCACGAGGGACGTCCGCGGCCCGTCCCTCGCAGGAGGGACGGCGGTATCCCCGGCCTGGGTGACGCTATGCCCGGGCTGAGCGGCGACAATGTTTGACATGGGCACGGCAGGTGACCGGGGCGGCGGATGGCCGGGATGGGGCCGGCGGATCGTCACGTCCCCGGCCGCGCCCGCCGTGGCCGGGGCCCTGCTCGGGCTGGCGGCGTTGACCGAAGCGATCGCACGAGGGGCCGGCCCCCGGATGAGCGTGGTCAGCCTGGCCGGCGTGTCCGCGCTCGCGCTGTTCACCACGGTGCCGCTGGCTTTCCTCGGGCCAGCCGCGGCCGCCGTGGCTATCTGCGCGGCGAGCGTGCTTTCTGTCGCGGCCTTCCAGACGCTGACGGTGGCGGCCCTGGCCGCGCTGCTGATCGCCCTGTACCGGCTGGGCCGCAGCGGCGCAGCGGGGACCGAAGGCCGGCGAAACGGGGCTCGATGGGATGCGGCCCAGTTCCTGGCGCCGGCCCTGGCCGTGCCGTTCCTGGTGCTCGCGCTGGCGGGACCCGTTGCCACCGGGCACGCGGGCTCGGAGGAAGACGTCCTGGTGGTACTGCTCGCCGCGCTGGCCCCGGCGGCGGCCCTGGCCGGGATCGCGCAGCGGGCGCGCGGCGAGGCGCTGGTGCACAGCCAGGCCCGGCAGGGCATCACCGACACCCTGGTCGAGCACATGGCTCGCGGGGAGCGGGCGCGCATCGTCCGCGAGCTGCACGACGTGGTCGCGCACCATATCTCCATGATCGCGGTGCAGGCGGAGACGGCCCGGCTGGCCACCCCGGGGATGCCCGCCGCGGGAGCTCAGCGACTGCTGCAGATCGGCGATACCGCGCGGGCGGGCCTGACCGAGATGCGGCGGCTGCTCGGGGTGCTGCGCGAAGACGCCCGGGCCGACCCGGGCCAGCTGGGCGCCGACCGGCATCCCCAGCCGGGCCTTCAGCAGCTCAACGAGCTGCTCGACGAGGCCAGAGACGCCTCGGGCGCGGCGGCCAGGCTCATCGTCCGGGGCCCGCCGGCCACCCTGGACCCCGGCGTCGAACTGGCCGCCTACCGCATCGTCCAGGAAGCCCTGACCAATGCCCGCAGGCACGCGCCCGGCGCGGCTGTCGACGTGGAACTGCACTACGCCGACGATGCCCTGCGGCTGCGCATCCGCGACAACGGCCCCGGCCCGAGCGACGGCGCCACCGGCCACGGGCTGACGGGGATGCGCGAACGCGCCGCGGCGGCCAGCGGCGAGTTGCGGATCGGTGCCGCGCACGGCGGTGGTTTCCTGATCGATGCCGTCCTGCCGACCAAGCCGGAGGTAGCCGGATGACCGCGCCCGCGGAGCCGGTCCGGATCATCGTGGCCGATGATCACCACGTGGTGCGCACCGGCTTCGCCGCGCTGCTCGACACCCAGCCGGACTTCACGGTCGTCGGCACGGCCTGCGACGGGACCGAGGCGGTGCGGCTCGGCCGCGAGCTGTCCCCCGACGTCGTGCTGATGGACGTGCGGATGCCCGTGATGGACGGCATCGAGGCCACCAGGCAGCTCACCGGAGAAGGACCGGGCGGCCCGCGCATCCTGATCCTGACCACCTTCGACCTGGATGCCTACGTCTACGACGCACTGTGCGCCGGCGCCAGCGGCTTCCTGCTCAAGGACGTCACCGCCGAGCGGCTGTTCGAGGCCGTGCGAGTCGTCGCGGCCGGCGAGGCGCTGCTCGCGCCCGCCGTCACCCGGCGCCTGATCAGCGAGTTCACCCGGCTGCGCCCGGCGCCCGACGCCCTGCCCGCGGGCGCCCTGGCCACCCTCACCCCGCGCGAGACCCAGGTGCTGCGGCTCGTCGCGGAGGGCCTGTCCAACCCGGAGATCGCCGCCCGCCTGGTGGTCACCGAGGAGACCGTGAAAACGCACGTCAGCCGGATGCTTAACAAGCTCGGGCTGCGGGACCGGACGCAGGCCGTGGTCACCGCGTACGAGACGGGCCTGGTCGTGCCCCGGGCGAAAGACCCGCGATAGCGGCTGGCTGGCCAGCCGGGCGGTGCTGCTACGCTGCCAAGATGGAGATGCGCGCGGCATGATTGACTACATCGGATCGGCCGTGCTGTTCGTCTGCATCGTGGCCGTGCTGGTCGTGCTCTGGCGGCGCGAGCACCGCTAAGTCCGGCCGTGTCATGATCGGGTCATGGCGAGCCCAGATGATGGCAGCGCTAATGATGGCAGCGCTAATGATGGCAGCACTGACGACGGCCGGGTCATCGAGGCCAACGGCATCTCTCTCTACGTCGAGGATCACGGCAACGGCGTCCCGGTTCTGCTGCTGCACGGCTGGCCGGATTCGGCCCGGCTCTGGCGGCATCAGGTCCCGGTCCTGACGGCCGGCGGCTACCGGGTCATCACGCCGGACATGCGCGGTTTCGGGCGCTCGGAGCGCCCGGGTGAGGTCCGCTCCTACGGGCTGCGGAACGTGGTCGGCGACGTCAGCGCGCTCCTCGACGGGCTCGGCGTGCAGGCGGCGCACGTGGTCGGGCACGACTGGGGCGCGGCGGTGGCCTGGCTCACCGCCATCCTCTGCCCGGACCGCGTCCGTACGCTGACCGTGATCTCGGTGCCGCACCCGCTCGCGCCGCCCACCGTGCGGCAGTACGAGATGGCCTGGTACCAGCTCTTCTTCCAGTTCTACGGCGTCGCGGAGGCGACCATCTCACATGACGACTGGGCCTGGCTGCGCACGTTCAGCCGCGGCGACGGGGACCTCACCCAGGCCATCGCGGACCTGTCCCGGCCAGGGGCGCTGACCGCGTCGCTGAACTGGTACCGGGCGAACCTCGCGCCGCGCATGCCCGGGCCCGTGCCCAAGCTGCCGCCGGTCACCGCGCCGACCCTGGCCATCTGGTCGGCCGGAGACCATTATCTCGACGGTGAGCGGATGCAGAAATCGGCGTCATTCGTCCAGGGGCCGTGGCGTTACGAGGAAATTCCGGACGCGAGCCACTGGGTGCCGCTCGATGCGCCGGAAAAGCTGAACGAGCTGCTGCTCGACTGGCTGCGCCGGTAAACCGTGGTGCTCGTGCAATTTCACGTTTCCGCCGCCGCCGGGGAATGCAGTCCCTTCATCGACTACCGCGTGAGGCGGAGCAGCCCGTTTACCCGGGGCGGGCGCCGAAGCGGGTCACGACCGTGGCGGCAACCCGGACCGCGAACTCCGCCGCGCCGACCAGGTCGGGGGCAGGCCCGGCGGCCAGCCACCGGCTCATGAAGGCGCCGCAGAAGGCGTCGCCGGCGCCGGTGGTGTCGGTGGCCTTCGCCGGGTGCGCGGCGATCAGGACCGGCGCCTCGCCGGGGGTGGCCAGCACGCAGCCCGCGCCGCCGAGCTTTACCACCACGACGCCGTAGTGCCTGGTCAGGCGGGCCGCCATGAGGAGCGGATCGGGTTCGCCGGTGAGCACGGCGGCCTCGTCGCGGTTGGGGAAGCAGACGGCGGCGCCTTCGGTCCAGCGCAGGAACGCGGCCGGCTCCATCCGGGCCAGGAAGGCGGCCGAACCCGGGTCGATGGTGACGGCAAGCCCCCGGGCCCGGGCCTCGCCGAGCAGCCAGAGCGCCACCTCGAGCAGCGGCGGCTCGCAGAACGTGTACCCGGTGAGGTGCAGGGCGGCCGCGCCGTCGAGCAGGGCGGCCGGCACGTCGGAGCGGCGCAGCCGCAGGTTCGCGCCCCGGTCGGTGAACATGGTCCGCTCGCCGTCCGGCGCCACCATGATCACGATCGAGCCGGTCTCGGCCTCGCGGTCGGCGGACAGGTGCGCGCGAACGCCGGCCCGCGCCAGTTCCCGCCGGTGGTAGGCCACGTCACGGGCGCCCGCCCGCCCGGCGAACGCCACGTCGGCGCCGAGATGGGCCATCCACGCGGCCTGGTTGGCCGCGGCGCCGCCCGGCCTAGCCAGGATCGCGGCCGGGGTGTCGCTGCCCGGTGTAACGCCGTCCAGCGGCTTGACCAGCAGGTCGTTGATCACGTCCCCGCAGACGACGACCCGGGGGGTGCCGGTGGTGCTAGGAGGCGGCACGCGCGGCGGATCGTTCGGACCAAGATCGTGAGATTCTGGCGGCCAGGCCGATGTTGCCGCGGGCGATGTCCAGGTTCACCCCGACGCTGGCGCCGCCGGTGACTTGCTGGATGCGGTCGAGCAGGAACGGACTGACCGCCTTGCCGCGGATGCCGGCCTCGGCGGCGGCCATCAGAGCCGCCTCAAGCGCACCGCTGAGCACCTCCGGGTCGAGCTGCCTAGCGGGCGGCAGCGGGTTGGCGACGAGCAGCGCCGACGGCTCCCCGAACGCCTGCCTGGCGACCATGATGTCGGCGACCTCCGCCGGGGTTTCGACACGCCAGTCGAGGTCACATCCGGAATCGGAGAGCCAGAAGGCGGGGAAGCGCGAGGTGCGGTAGCCGACGACCGCGACGCCGAGGGTCTCCAGCCGTTCCAGCGTGGCCGGGATGTCCAGGATGGACTTCACCCCGGCCGAGACCACCGTGATCGGCGTCCGGGACAGCACGGTCAGGTCCGCCGACTCGTCGAAGGTCTCGCTGGCGCCGCGGTGCACGCCGCCGAGGCCGCCGGTCGCGAACACCCGGATGCCCGCCCGGGCGGCCAGCACGGACGTGGCCGCCACCGTGGTGCCGCCGGTCGCCTTCCTGGCCATCGCGATGGCGATGTCGCGGCTGCTGACCTTGACCACCGACTCGTCGGCGGCGATGCGGCCGAGCTCGTCCGGCGTCAGGCCGACCTTGGGCACGCCGTCGATGAGCGCGATCGTGGCCGCGGTCACGCCCTGGGCGGCCAGGATCGCCTCGAACTCCCGGGCGGCGTCCAGGTTGCCCGGGCGCGGCAGGCCGTGCGAGATGATCGTGGACTCGAGCGCGACGACCGGCGAGCCGGCCCGCAACGCGGCGCTAACCGGAGGGGACACCTCTACCAGGGACGGCACGCGAACGATTGTCTCACTGGCGGGGCCATGCGGGGTCAGTAGCCACGCGGGACCGGTAGAGCCAGATCTGGTTACCCTGCGTTACGGTTTACCTGGCCGCGCCGGAGCCCTGCAGCGCCCGCCGCCACGACTCGGGCACGTGATCGGCCGGGTTCGGCGCGAGCGAGTCCACCGCGCCGATGACGACCACCGGGCACCGGGCGGCGCGCAGGCAGACCCGGATGACGGGCCCCGCGGCCCGGTACGGGTCGGGGCCGCTCGAGTTCCTCCCGAGGACCAGCATGTCGGCGTCCGCCGCCTGGTCGAGCAGCACCCGCGCGGCGAGCCCCTCCGCGATCTCGGTGCGCACGCTGACGCCAGGGAACATGCCCAGCGCCTCGCTGACCGAGCGTCGTAGCACGTCACGGGCGGCGCCCCAGCTTCCGCCCGACTGCCTGGGCGCCGGGACGGCGTAGCTCGCTACCTGATGACATGCGGACTCCAGGGCCAGCACGGCGAGGACCTCGGCAGCGCGCAGGCTCGCCTCGCGGCACGCCCATCTGAGCGCGGCCACGGACTCCGCGGAGCCATCTACGCCGACGACGATCCGCCGGTCACCGGAATCTATTGTCATGACGAATCCTTATCCGTTCGCCACCTCTGACCCAGCGGGCTGTCCCGCCACAGCCATCTCGTCAGAGTTTTTGATCGTTACTGACAGTTTCCGATCCTAGACCGGAGAAGGTCTCCTGACGAGAGGCGCGAACCGCTTTTGTGGTCGGCGCGACACGTCGCCGGGACGCGGCGGTTATCGTACCGTTATTGGGTGTCCGGGCGAAATAGATCATCTGACCGCCTTGTCCCGCTAGTAACAGTCTTGCGAGGATCTTGGTGAAGGTCCGGAGCGTGCGCAGGTGGGCGGCGGTAGCCGTCGGCCTGGCCCTGCTCTGCGGCCTGCCGGTGATCGCCAGCGCGCTGCCAGTGAGCGTGCCCCCGCTGACCGCCGGCCAGCTCCGCGCGCGCATCCTGGCCTCGGCGGATGAGTCCTACGCGGGGTACGCGGAGAGCAACGCGACGTTCGGGCTGCCCCCGGTGGCCGGCCTGACCGGGCTGACCTCGCTGTTCAACGGCGTGACCAAGATGCGGGTCTGGCAGGCGACGCCGGCCCGGTGGCGGGTCGATGTGCTCTCCGACGCGGGCGAGCGCGACACCTACCAGCTCAGCGGGTGCCGCTCCTACATCTGGGATTCCGGCGCCCAGCTGCTCACCGAGGTCCGCGGCCGGCAGACGTACCGGCTGCCGCGTCCGGCCGACCTGGTGCCGCCGGCCCTGGCGCAGCGCCTGCTGTCCGAGGGCGGCCGCCAGGCCAGGTACAGCGTGATCGCGCCGCAGCGGGTCGCGGGCCAGGATGCGGCCGGGCTGCGGATGACGCCGGCCGATCCGGCGTCCACCGTCGGCCAGGTGGATATCTGGGCCAGCCCGTCGAGCGGGCTGCCGCTGATGGTCGAGATCTTCAGCCGCGGTTCGGCCCGCCCGGCGCTGGAAAGCCAGTTCTTCCAGGTCAGCCCGTGGCGGCCGGATCCGCGAGTTCTGACGCCGGTGCGTTCTTCCGGAACGGGGCTCTCCGTGACCAATGCTGGGAGCCTGGCCGGGGCGCTGAGCAACCTGGGGCTGGTGGCGCTGCCCGCTGAGC
This sequence comes from uncultured Actinomycetes bacterium, assembly GCA_963722275.1. Lineage (GTDB taxonomy): Bacteria > Actinomycetota > Actinomycetes > Streptosporangiales > Streptosporangiaceae > Palsa-504. The sequence continues at coordinate 230,372 of CAVRMX010000012.1, forward strand.
TGGCCGGCCGTATCCGGCTCCCGGTGCAGCCCGGGTTCGAGGCGATCGGGGCATACGGGGGCGGACTGACGACGTTCGTCGTGGTCGGCGTCCGCGGCAGCGCCGCCCGCAGCCTGGTCCCGGACGCGGTCTCGGCAGGCGGCACGCCGCTGACCATAGCGGGCGGATCGGGCGTCGCGATCGAGGCGCCGCTGATCAACGTGGTCATCGTCCGGCCGCCCGACTTCTTCATCACCTTCCTGATCGCCGGAACGGTCAGCACCCAGGTGCTCGAGCAGGCGGCGACCACGCTGACCGAGCAGGTGACCCTGTCGTGATCACCACCAGGGCCCTGACCAAGCGCTACGGCGCCGTCACCGCGGTGCAGTCGGTTGACCTCGAGGTCCGCGAAGGCGACCGGTACGGCCTGCTCGGCCCGAACGGCTCGGGCAAGACCACGCTGGTCCGCATGCTGCTCGGCCTGGTCTACGCCACCAGCGGCGAGATCGAGGTGATGGGCCAGCGGATTCCCCGGCACGCGCGCGAGGTGCTGCCGCAGATCGGGGCGCTGATCGAGGAACCCGCGGCCTACCCGCACCTGTCCGGCCGGGTGAACCTGGCGCTGCTGGACGCGGCCGGCCCGGGCGGCCTGGCCGCCCGGCGCACCCGGCGCAAGCGGATCGACGAGGCGCTGGAGCAGGTAGGCCTGGCTGGGGTGGGCCGCCGGCCGGTGAAGGCCTACTCGCTCGGCATGCGGCAGCGCCTCGGCCTGGCCGCCGCGCTGATACGGCGGCCGCGCCTGCTCATCCTGGACGAGCCGGGCAACGGCCTGGACCCGCGCGGGATCAGGGACCTGCGGGAACTCATCATCGGACTGAACGAGGACGGGGCCACCGTCTTCCTGTCCAGTCACCTGCTGGCCGAGGTCGAGCAGCTGTGCACCCGGGTCGGGGTGCTGGACGGCGGGCGCCTGGTGCTCGAGGACGACCTGGCGGTACTGCGCGCGCCGACCGGCCGGATCCTGGTGGACACCCCGGACGCCGACCAGGTGGCCGCGCTGCTCGACGGGCAGGTGGAGCACCGGGACGGCCAGCAGTTGCTGGTCCGCTACGAGGACGCGGCCGCGCTCAACGCGCGGCTGGTCGGGGCCGGGCTGCGGGTCAGCGCGATCGGCGTGCACCAGCGCACGCTCGAGGAGATCGTGCTCGCGGTGACCGGCACTGGTTCGGATCAGATCTCGTGATCGGGGTCGAGCTGGTCAAGCTGCTGCGCCGGCCGCGCACCTGGATCAGCGTCGTGCTGACCTGCGCGCTGCCGTTCATGGTGGCGGTCTTCGTCACGATCACGCACCTGGTCCCGCCGCCCGGTCAGGGCAGCGCGTTCCTGTCCGCCGTGCTGCAGGACGGCGCGCTCTACCCGGCGGCCGCGCTGGCCCTCGTGCTGCCGGTCTTCCTGCCGGTCGCGGTGGCCGTCGTGGCCGGCGACTCCATCGCGGGCGAGGCCAGCACGGGCACGCTCCGCTACCTGCTGGTGCGCCCGGTCGGGCGGACCAGGCTGCTGGTCGCCAAGCTCATCTCGGTCACCGTGTACGTGCTGCTCGTGGTGCTGGCGGTGACCTTCACCGCCTACGCGACCGGGGTGTTCCTGCTGGGGCCGTCCCAGGCCGCGGCCGTCGGCCAGGGTCCCGCGGGCGGCGGCGCAGCCGGGGCCGGGGCCGGCGGCGCCGGGCCGGGGCTGGCCGGGCAGGCGCCGACCGCGGGGCAGGCGGCGGGCGGGGCCGTCACGTCGCTGTCCGGCGCGCCGCTCAGCCTCCTCCAGCTGACCGAACGGATCGCGGGAGCGATCGCCTTCATCACCGTGTCCATGCTCGGCGTGGCCGCGATCGCGCTGTTCCTGTCCACCATCACCGATTCGGCCCTCGGCTCGGCGCTCGGCGCGCTGGCCGCGCTGGTGGCCAGCGAAATCCTGGTCACGCTCAACGCGGCCACCGCGGTCCAGCCTTACCTGCCGACGCGGTACTGGCTGGCCTGGATCGACTTCTTCCGGCAGCCCATCTTCTGGCGAGATATCCAGCGGGGGTTCGGGATCCAGGCGGTCTACGTCGTGGTGTTCCTGGCCGCCGCGTGGGCGAACTTCGCCACCAAGGACATCACCGCGTGACGGCTCCTTCTGGAGGCCCGGCCGGGCCTCCAGAAGGCCGGAGGCCCGGCAGGGCCTCCGGCAGGCCGCCGAGTGTGCGGAATGGTCATATTCACCCGCTATGTACCGTTATCACCGAGGGCCTGCAGCGAACGGCAATCGGCAGGCTGAGGCTGGATTAGACCGGTGTTACGCAAGGTACGCAAGACAATTCCGATGACGAGCGGGGCGGTTGGGAGCTGGCCGTGCCCGATGGACACGCCCGGGCAGATCGACTGCAGCGGGACGTTCACCGCGCCGGGCAGCCTCGCCGAATCGGGCGGCTGGACCACCCGGTCATCGGTGGTCCACAGGGACAGCCACGGCGGCCGGGTGGCCGAGGCGGTGCCCTGCAGGCGGTCCAGCATGGAACTGCCGGGCGCGAGTTCCTCGCACGCGGCCGGGCACGCGCCGGGCAGGCTGGCCGCGCCGACGGCGGCGAGGTCGGCGCCGTGCAGCGGCGAGCCCAGGGTGATGATCTGGCGGGCCTTGGCCACGCCGTCGTAGTCGACGTCCCAGAGCCAGGCCACCACGCCCCCGGCCGAGTAGCCGATCACGGTCACCGGGCCTGAGCCCGCGGCCAGCGCCTTGTTCACGTACCCGTTCAGCACGTTCGCCTGCAACTGCAGGTCTCCGGTGCCGTCGCCGGCCAGCTTGACCACGATGGCGTGGCCGCCGGCGGCCGCGATCCGGCCGGCCAGCGCGTCGAGCGCGGTGGTGCTCCCGCCGTAGCCCGGCACGAGCAGCACGTCACCCGGGTGGCCGGCGTCCGCGGCCGGAACGGCGGGCGGCCCGGCCAGGGCGCGCACCGCGCCGGCGGTGGCGCCCGCCGCCACGACCAGGGCCAGGACGGCGACGAGCAGCCGCCGCCTGCGGCTCAGGCCGCCCCACCAGGCGATGGCACGCATCCCCCCATGGTGCGCCGGGCCCGCCGCCGCGTCCAATTCGCCGGGGCTCGGAGCACCGTCAAGTGGTCACCCGCGGCTCGCCTCAGGGCTCATGGGGGGCTGTGATGCTCTAGCTGCTCTGGGTGCGGACGGTCAGGTGGCTGCCGGACTGGCCCTTGCGCACCTGGACCTGGGCGGGGATACGCTGCCTGAGCTCGGCGACGTGGCTGACGATACCGACCATGCGGCCGCCTTCGCGCAGGCCGTCGAGCACGGTCATCACCTCTTCGAGGGTGTCCTCGTCCAGGCTGCCGAAGCCCTCGTCGACGAACAGCGCCTCGATCCTGGTGCCGCCTGCCTCGGCGGTGACCACGTCGGCCAGGCCGAGGGCAAGGGCCAGGCTGGCCAGGAACGTCTCGCCGCCGGACAGGGTGCTGGTGTCGCGGTCGACCCCGGTCCAGCCGTCGCAGGCGAGCAGGCCGAGGCCGGACCGGCCCGCGCCGCGGCGGGCGTCGGTGTGCACCAGCGAGTAGCGGCCGGAGGTCATCTTGACCAGCCGCTCGCTGGCTGCGGCCGCGACCTCCTCCAGGCGGGCGGCGAGGACGAACGAGGACAGGGTCATGCGCAGCGTGTTCGCGCCCAGGCCCGCCGCCAGGTCGGCGAGCCGCTTGGCCTCGGCGGCCTGCTCGGCCAGCGGCTTCAGGGCGTCCAGCCGCGCGGTGAGCTGAGGGGTGAGCTCGGCGAGCTGCTCGGCCTTGTGCTGGGCGCGGTCGTAGGCGGCCACGGCGTCGTCGTGGGCCTTGCGCGCCGCCTCGACCGCCGCCTGCGCGCCGGGCTGGTCGGCGGCCGGGTCGAGCGGCACGTCCAGATCGGGGTCGGCGAGCAGCTCGGCGACGGCCCCCGACGAGGCTTCGTGCTCCCGGATGGCCTGCTCGGCCGCGGCCCGCCAGCCGGCGTCCCGCCGGGCGCTCCTGGCCGCGTCCAGGCCGGCGAATCCGGCCTCGACCGCAGCCCGGACGGCCAGGTCCCCGGCGCGGCTGGCGTCGGCCCCGGCCCGGGCGGTGGCGTCGGCCGCGTCCGCGGCGGCGATGAGGGCGTCGGCGGCCTGGCGGGCGGCGCTCAGCGCGGCGTCCAGATCGGGCCGGCCGCCGAGCTGGGCCAGCAGCGACTCGCGGTGGCGCCCGGCCCGCTGCCCGGCCTCGGCGGCCTGGCGGAAACCCGATTCGCGCTGTTCGGTCAGCTCGGCCAGGCGCGTCCCGGTGGCGGCGATGGCCTGGTCGAGGGCCTCGAGCGCCGCCTGGAGCTCACCGTGCCTGGCCGCGGCGGCGGCCAGCCGGGCCATCTCGGCCTGCCGGTCGCGGGCGGCCGCCGCGAGCCCGGCCGCGTCGGCCCGCAGCGAGGCCAGGTCGCCGCCGACGGTGAACCCAGCATCCTGCAGCCGGGCCGAGAGGTCGGTGACGCGGACGTCGGCGGCGCCCAGCTTCGCGCCGATCATCTCGGCCTTCTCCGAGGCCTGGGCGGCCTCGGCGTCCGCGGCCTCTTCCTGCTCGCGGGTCACCCGCTCGCCGCGGAGCTCGCACAGCTCGGGATGGTCGAGCGAGCCGCAGACCGGGCAGGGGGCGCCCTCCACGAGGGTGGCCGCCAGCTCGGCCCGCATGCCGTCGATGCGCGCCCGGCGCAACCGCGAGGCGTCCTCGAAGAACTCGAGATACTCCATTTTCGCGGTGAAGTAGGCCTGTTCCTGACGGCTGGCGTCGGCCCGGGCCCCGGCCAGCGCGGCGGCGTCGTCCGCGGCCCGGCCATAGCGGTCGGCTTCGGCCTGGGCGGCGGGGAGCCGCTGGCCGGCCTCGGCGGCCTGGTCGCGTTCGCGGCTCAGCTCGGGACGCTGCCGCTGCCGGCCGGCGAGCTCGGCGGCGGCGGCGTCGATCTGGGCGGTCAGCGTCGCCGCGGCGGTCCGGGCGGTCTCGGCGGCCTGGTCCTCGTCGGCTGCCTGCCGGGACACCGACCGGAGCGCCTCGAGCCGGCCGAGCTGCGTGACGTGCTCCTCGGCGGCTGCCCTCAGCCCGGCCGCGGTGGCACCGGGAGCGGCGCCGGCGGCGTCCCTGGCCCGCTTCTCGGCGGCGCGGGCATGGGCGAGCGCGGTGCCGGTCCGTTCGGCCTCGGTGAGCGCGTGGGCGACGTCGGCGGCGCGGACGGCGGCGGCGAGCCCGGCCCGGCGGTCGCTGAGGCCGGCTTCGGCCGCGGCCAGGTTGTCCCTGGTCCTGAGGGCCTCGGCGCGGCGCCGCTGCCGGTCGGCGAGGTGCCCGGTCTCGCGCTGCCGGTCCAGCGCCCGGTCGAGGTCCTGGCGGCAGGCGGCGACCTGGCCGCGGCAGGCTTCCGCTTCCGCGGCCGCGGTCTCGGCGAGCCGCGCGGCCCACGGCGCCGAGGACGGCACCGCGTCACCGCCCGGCACCTCACTGGATAGCACGTCACCGGCGTGCACGCCGTCACCCAGCACGCCGTCACCGGCCTGCACGCTGTCACCCAGCACGCCGTCACCCGGCAGCGGGACGCCGGCGGCCTGGGCGACCCGGGCGAGCAGCCCGGAGAGCCCGAGCTTAGCCTGGAGGACCTCGTCCGCGGTGGCCTTGCGGCGGCGGGCGAGCCACTCCTCCACCGCGTGGAACCGGTCGGTGCCGAACAGCCGCTGCAGCAGCTTGGCCCGGTCGCCGGCGTCGGCGTGCAGGAACCGCGCGAACTCGCCCTGCGGCAGCAGCACGACCTGGAAGAACTGGTCGGCGGACATCCCCATCAGGTCGGCGATCTCGGTGTCCGCCTCGCCCACCCGGGTGGAGACGGCGTGCCAGGATCCGCCGGTGAACTCCTCGAGCAGCACCTTCGCCTGCTCGGTCGTGGTGCCGGTGCCGCGGAGCTTGGCGCGTTCCTGCTCCGGCTTGCGGGTGATCCGCATCCGCCGGCCGCCGAGCGTCGCCTCGAGCTGGACCTCGGTCGGCGTGCCCGGCGCGGCGTGATCCGAGCGCAGCCGCCTGGCCTTGCCGCGCTCGCCGGGCACCCGGCCGTACAAGGCGAACCCGATGGCGTCAAGCAGCGTGGTCTTGCCCGCCCCCGTCTCGCCGTGCAGCAGGAAAAGCCCGGAGAAGGCCAGGTCGTCGAAGCTGACCTCCACGGTGCCGCCGAACGCGCCGAACGCATTCACGCGCAGCCGGTGCGGGCGCATCAGCCTGCCGCCTCTTCGGTCCGGACGGCCGCGAAGGCGCTGGAGAGCAGCCGTTCCTCGCCCGGAGTGGGCGGCGCGTGGCTGACGTGCCTGACGAACTCGGCGGCGACGGACAGGTCGTCGCGACCCGCGGTCCTGGCCCGGTAGCCGCGCCCGTCGGTCCCGGCGCCCTCCGGCTCGAACGCGAGCACCAGCACGTGCGGGAAGCGGGCGCGCAGCGCGTCCATCGCCCCCTCCGGGCGGCCCGGGTCGGTGAGCGTGACGGACACGAAGTCGTCCTCGTACTGGCCGTAGGCGGCCGAGCCGATCAGGTCGGCGAGCCGGCCGCGGAGCACGCTCAGCCAGCGGCAGGCCGGCGCGGGCACCCGCTCCGCGCGCGCCGTCCCGCTGCCGTCCAGCTCGACCAGCCAGCTGCCCTTGCGGTGCGACGCCTCGGAGAACGAGTACGGCAGCGGAGAGCCGCTGTAGCGCAGGTGCGGGGCGACGGTCTGCTGGCCGTGCAGGTGGCCGAGGGCCACGTAGCCGAACCCGGCGAACAGCTCCGCGGGCACCTGGCCGACGCCGCCGACGGTGATGTCGCGCTCGGATTCGCTGGCCGCTCCCCCGCAGACCCAGCCGTGCGCCATGACGACGCGGCGCTGGATGCCGCGAGCGCCGGCGTCGGCGCGGATGCAGGCGACCGCGTGCCCGAGCACCCCGGCGTGCCCACGGGGGATCTCCTGGCCGCCGCCGGCTTCCGGTAGTTCGCCGCGGACCGCGTCCGGTTCCAGGTACGGCACCCCGTACACGGCCACCGGCCCGTGCGCGTCCTCCAGCAGGACCGGCCGGGCCAGGGCGCCAGGCCGGGTGCGCAGGTGCACGCCAGCCTTCTCCAGCAGGCCGCTGCCGAACCCGAGCCGGCGGGCCGAGTCGTGGTTGCCGCTGATCAGCACGATGGCGGCCCCGGTGTCGTGCAGCCGGAGCAGGGCGTCCTCGCACAGCTCGACGGCGTCCACCGGCGGCACCGCACGGTCGTAGATGTCCCCGGCGACCAGGACCGCGTCCACCTTCTCGGCGCGCGCGGTGTCCACCAGGTGATCGAGGAATGCTGACTGCGCCGCCCGCAGATCCGCGCGGTGCAGTGACCGGCCCAGGTGCCAGTCCGAGGTGTGCAGCAGTCGCATGGGCCGGACCCTAGCCGAGGGCACCGACATTACGCCGGGGTACGCGCCGGCTGCCGCACTATTCATCCCCATATGACATTCACCGCCATATGGGGATGAACGTAGCCGCAACGGTCGCAGTGCGTACCTAGCTGCTCTTGGCATCCTCCGCCGCCCTGAAGGGTGGGGATTCCAGCCGCGACCGGGGCCGATCTGTCGGTTCGCGGTTCACCGGCCCGGCATCCCGGAAGCCTCCCCGCGCAGCCACGGCATGCCCTGCCGCGGTTCCATACCAGATGATGCGAGTGTCCGCATGGCTCTTGCGGACAGCTCTAAGATATCACTTCGCACTGACATTCCAGAGGAGGCGAAGCGGCGTTTCCTCCCAGTCCCAGCAGGCGGGCCTGGTCGCCGCAATCTTCATGAGCGCGCAGCGGCGACATCTGGCCGTCCTGGCCCTGACCCTGACCGCCGGGCTGCTCAGCGGCTGCAGCAGCTCGCAGCCGCTGCCGCAGACGACGGCGAACGCCTACCTGGCCGCCTGGGCCAAGCAGGACTGGGCCGCGATGCGGCAGCTGACCAGCGCCCCGCCGGCCGATTTCACCCCGGTGAACCAGGCGGCGTTCACCAACCTGGCCGTCCGGCAGGCCGCCTTCACGGCCGGCACCATGCAGAAGGGCAACGCGACGGCGAGCGCGCCGATCACCGAACGGCTCACGCTGGCCGGCCTGGGCACCATCACCATCAAGTCCGCCCTGCACCTCGTGCTGGCCCAGGGCAAGTGGCTGGTGAAGTGGTCGCCGGCCACGATCGCGCCGCAGTTGCGCGCCGGTGACCAGCTGTCCCTGAAGACGAGCTGGCCGGCCCGCGCGGCCATCCTCGGCCCGCACGGCACGCCGCTGACCAGCCAGGGCCAGGTGGTGACGATCGGCGTCGAGGGGGCCCGGATCAAGAATTCCGCCTCGCTGAAGTCAGCGCTGGTCGCCGCGGGCGCCCCCGCCGCGGCGGCCGGCAGCGCGATCATCGCGGCCAAAGCCCACCCGACGTTCTTCGAGCCGGTCTTCACCGTGACCCGGGCGCGCTACAACCAGCTCGAGCCGACCATCTATCCGCTGCCAGGCACGGTGTTCCAGGCCAGCACCGCGCTGACCGCGCTCACGCCGGGCCTGACCGCCGGGGTGGTCGGCACCGTCGGCCCGGTGACGGCGCAGGAGCTCAGCCAGCTCGGCGCGCCGTACACCGCCCAGGACTCCGTCGGCCAGACCGGCCTGGAGCAGGCGGACGAGCGCCAGCTGGCCGGCACGCCAGGCGCCACCGTCTCGGTGGTGTCCTCCGGCGGCGCGCACGTCGCCACCCTGGCCACGCTGGCCGCGCATCCGGGCACCCCGGTCAGCACGACGATCGAGCCGTCCGTGCAGCGGGCGGCCGAGGCGGCGCTGGCCGCGGAGAAGAAGAGCGCCGCGCTGGTCGCGGTGAACGCCTCCACCGGGGCGGTGCTCGCCGCGGTGTCGGTCAACGCCGGCGGGTTCGACCAGGCCATCGACGGCGGCTTCCCGCCCGGCTCGACGTTCAAGGTGATCACGTCGACCGCGCTGATCAGCCACGGGCTCACCCCGCGGTCGGCGGCCAGCTGCCCGGGCACGGCCACCGTCGACGGCGAGGTGTTCCACAACGCCGAGAGCGAGTCACCGGTGAGCAACCTGCTGCAGGCGTTCACCGAGTCGTGCAACACCGCCTTCATCCGGCTGGCCACCGGGCACCTGTCGCCGTCGGACTTCCCGTCCACGGCGGAGATGTTCGGGCTCGGCCGGAAGCCGCACATCGGGCTGGTCGCCTTCGGCGGCTCGGTGCCGCGGCCGAACGACGAGGCTGACCTGGCCGCCACCTCCATCGGGCAGGGGCGGGTGCTGGTCTCGCCGCTGGCCATGGCCATGGTCGCGGCGGCCGCCGACACCGGCACCGTGCGCGCGGCGCAGCTGGTGACCGGCGGCGCCACCGCGGCCAGCGCCAGCTCGCCGGGCCGCCAGCTGTCCGCCTCGCTGGTCAGCGACCTGCACGAGATGATGGCCTCGGTGGTGGCCCGGGGCACCGCGGCCGGCCAGGGCCTGCCGGCCGGCACCTACGCCAAGACCGGGACCGCGCAGTACGGGACGACCAAGCCGCTGAAGACCGACGCCTGGCTGATGGGCTTCAAGGGCAACATCGCGTTCGCCGCGCTGGTGGTCAACTCCGCCGGGAACGGCGGGCCGACCTGCGGCCCGATCGTGGCGAAGTTCCTCAGCGGTTTCTAGCTAGCGGGCTCTAGCTGGCGGCGCTGCCCACGGCGGTGCCGCGGGCGGCGAGCCAGCTGTCGACCTCGGCCTTCCACTTCCGCGTGTCCGCCTCGGGCGCGAAGCAGGCATCGAAGGAGTTCCTGGCCAGCGCGGCGAGCTGCGCGTCGTCGTACCCGAACGCGTCTCGCACCGCGGCCAGGTTGTCGTCCACGTACCCGCCGAAATAGGCCGGGTCGTCGCTGTTCACGGTGGCGAGCAGGCCGGCGTCCAGCATGGCGGGCAGCGGGTGGCCGGCGAGCGTGCCGACCACGCGCAGCGCCACGTTGGACAGCGGGCAGATGGTCAGCGCGATCCGCTCGTCGCGCAGCCTGGCCACCAGTTCGGGATCTTCCATGGACCGGACCCCGTGGTCGACGCGTTCCACGCGGAGCTGCTCGAGCGCCTCGCGCACGTAGTCCGGGCCGCCCTCTTCCCCGGCGTGGGCCACCAGCCGCAGCCCCTCGGCCGCCGCCAGCTGGTAGACCTTGGTGAACAGCGCGGGCGGGTAGCCGACCTCGGTGGAGTCCAGGCCGACGCCGATGAACTCGTCCCGGAACGGCAGGCAAGCCCGCAACATCGCGTCGGCGGCGTCCGCGCCCAGGTCCCGCAGGAAGCACATGATCAAGTCGGCGGAGATCCCGTGGTCCCTGGCGCCGTCGGCCAGGGCGGCCGTCAGCCCGCCGAACAGCTCCTCCAGCGGCACCCCGTTGGCCAGGTGCGTCTGCGGGTCGAAGAAGATCTCCGCCCGGCGCACCCCGGCGGCCGCGGCGCGGGCTAGGTAGGCGCTGGCCAGATCGTAGAAGTCCTGCTCGATCTTGAGTACCCGCAGGTTGGCGTAGTGCAGATCGAGGAAGGACTGCAGGCCGTCGAAGCGGTACTTGGCCCGCAGCTCGTCCACGTCCAGGGTCGGCATCCAGGTGCCGTTACGCGTCGCGAGCTTGACGAGCAGCTCGGGCTCCAGCGTGCCCTCGATATGAATGTGCAGCTCAGCGACCGGCAGCATGCGACCTCTCCCCTCATCCAGGCCCCGCCGTCCCGGCGGCCGGGCCTGTTCCCGTTCCGACCCTGGCGAGATTCTCCCCCATCAGGGGTGGCAAATGTTATTTCCTATCCCTAACGGACCGGGCGCGTGCTCCTGCGTCGCCTCTCCGCTCAGCCGCGGATGTCGGTGTCGTCGTCCTCCACGACGTGGACCGCGGCTTCCTCGGCGCTGGCGGCCCCGCCGTCGATGCCGACGTCGCGGGCGACGAGATCGGCCTCGTCGTCGGGATGGGCGCCCTCGTCCTCGGCCACCAGCCGCCCCGCCCGGGGATCCTGGCCGTCGTCGAGCAGCAGCCCGTCGAGGTACTCGTCGGCTTCGTCGTCGTCGTCGCTGTCTTCGGGCAGCTCATCGTCGGTGTCGAAGGGAGTGTCGGGCTCCTCCTCGGCGAGCAGCTGATCGAGGGACTCGCCGGACGCCTGCTCGTCGGCCGTCGACCCGAACTTGACCCCGGCCGACCACCGCTCCGGCGGGGCGACGCCCCGGTCAAGCGGGTCGTCGCCCGGGTTTCCCTGCAGCGTGTCCGACGCGTCCTCGGTCTGGTAGTCCTCGAGGTCAGCGGATTCGTGGCGTGTCTCGTCAGGCATCCTCTGCTCCTCTCCCTGGCGGACGTGTTCAATCATGCCCCAGGTCGATGGCATCATCTGCCAGGGATGTCGGCGGTGGCCGATATTTGGTTCGCTGGGGCGGCCGCATTGCCGGTAAAATTTGAGGTTTGGGTCGCGAGTCCGTTTTACGGTCGGTACGGGAGGATGGATGTCACAGGTCAACGGAGCCGGCGGGCAGCCTGCGATCCTCGTGGAGGGCTTGACCAAGTCGTTCGGCGAGGTGCACGCGCTGCGCGGTATCGACCTGTCGGTACCGCGCGGGACGGTGCTCGGCGTGCTCGGTCCGAACGGGGCGGGGAAGACCACCGCGGTGCGGATCCTGACCACCCTGCTGCAGCCCGACGGGGGGCAGGCGCTGGTCGAGGGCTATGACGTGGTGCGCGATGCGGCCGCGGTCCGCCGGTCGATCGGGCTGTCCGGCCAGTCGGCCGCCATCCAGGAGGAGCTCACCGGCCGGGAGAACCTGGAGATCGTCGGGCGGCTGTACCACCTGAGCCGGCCGCGGACCCGCACCCGCGCCACCGAGCTGCTCGAGCAGTTCGGCCTGAGCGATGCGGCCGACCGGGCGGCCAAGAACTACTCCGGCGGCATGCAGCGGCGGCTGGACCTGGCCGCCAGCCTGGTCGGCCTGCCGAAGGTGCTGTTCCTGGACGAGCCCACCACCGGCCTGGACCCGCGGTCGAGGCTGGGCATGTGGGACATCATCCGGTCGCTGCGCGCCGACGGGACCACGCTGCTGCTGACGACCCAGTACCTCGACGAGGCCGACGAACTGGCGGACGAGATCGTGGTCATCGACCACGGCCTGGTCATCGCCGCCGGGACGGCCGGCGAACTGAAGGGCCGCGTCGGCGGCGACGTCATCGAGTTCACCGTGCCGGACCGCAGCCGGATCAGCGACGCGGTCGCGGCGGTCGCGAAGATCGGCGAGAGCGAGCCGCTGGCCGACAAGGAAACCGGCGTGGTCAGCATCAGGGTCGGCAGCCGCGGCTCGGACGCGCTGATCGAGGCGGTGCGCGCCCTGGACGGCGCGGGCGTCGAGGTCCGCCATCTGGCGCTGCGCCGGCCCTCGCTCGACGACGTGTTCCTGGCCCTCACCGGGCACGCCGCCGAGGAAGAGGAGCCGGCCGGGCGCCGTCGCGGGCGCCGGGGCGGTCGGCGAAGCAAGGAAAAGGAAGTAGAAAGGACGGCATCATGACCGCGGTCGCCGAACCGGTCGGCGCGTACGGTGCGCACGAGGGGCCCGGCCTGCGCGAGAGGTTCGGCTGGGCGGTGTCTGACACGCTCACCATCACCCGGCGCAACCTGCTGGTCTGGATGCGGGTGCCCGCCTACCTGGTGTTCACCGTGATCCAGCCGGTGCTGTTCGTGCTGATGTTCCGGTACGTTTTCGGCGGAGCCATCCCGGTGAAGGTCCGCGGTGGCTACGTCGACTTCCTGATGCCGGGGATCATCGCGCAGACCGCGGCGTTCGCTACGTTCGGCACCGCCATCGCGCTGGCCATGGAGCTGAAGAAGGGCGTGATCGACCGGCTGCGATCGATGCCGATGGCCCGTTCGGCGGTGCTGGCCGGGCGGCTGGTGGCCGACACCGGGCGGATGACGGTGACCATCCTGATCATCATCGGGGTGGGTTACGCAGTCGGATTCAGGTTCCTCAACGGCTTCGCGGCTGCCGTGGCCATGGTCCTGCTGGCGATCGTGTTCGGCATGGCCATCTGCTGCATCGCCGCCTACACCGGGCTGGCCATCGGAGACGAGGAGTCGGTACAGGCGTTCGGGTTGATCTGGCTGTTCCCGGTCACCTTCGTGTCCTCGGCGTTCGTGCCGATCGCTACTATGCCCGGCTGGCTGCAGGCCTTCGCCAACAACCAGCCGATGACCTACGTCGTCGACACCATGCGCGCACTGGCCGTCGGCGGCCCGGTCTGGGCCAGCCTGTGGAAGAGCCTGGTCTGGCTGATCGGCATCTTCGTGGTGTTCCTGCCGCTCGCGGTGCGCGCCTACCGGCGGGCCAGCTAACGCCGGCGGTGGCCGCCGGCGACCCGGACCAGGTCGCGATCGAGGGCGTGCTGGCGCGGCCGGTCAGCGCAGTGGCGAAGGCCGGGTAGGGCTTCACCAACCGCGAGGCTGTCGCTTAGGGCTTCACCAACCGCGAGGCTGTCGCTTGTGGTGCTGGTTGGTCAAGCTGACGGCCCGTTTCGCTCATGCGAGGCTATCGCCTGCCTCACGTGTCTCGCCCGCCCCGCCCGCCCATTTGCGCCCGGCCTGCGCGCCGTCCTGGCCCGGGCCTTAACGGCCACGATGGAGCATCGATGTCGCTGCAACGACAACGATGGAGCATCGTTGTCGTTTGCCGGGAGCAGGCCGGGGCGGGTTCTGGTGCGGGGCGGGCGGGGCTTACGGGGCATGCGGGAAAGCCGTGGCCGGGGCCGGGCGCGGGCATCGCCTGGATGCCGAGGGCCGCCGCCGAGGCCGGGGGGCGCCGCCGAGGCCGGGGGGCGCCGCCGAGGCCGGGGGCCGCCGCCGAGGCCGGGGGCCGCCGCCGAGGCCGGCATCGCGATCCCGCGCTTCCGCGAGTCCGGCCTGGACGACGAGCCGGCCTGGGTGATCTTCGACGCCCTGTCGGGGTCCCCGGTGCCGGAGGCGGGCGGAGCTCAGCTGAGCGCGGCGCGCAGGGCTTCCAGGATGGCCGTGAGGCTGGCGTCGGCCGCGTCGACGACGCCGAGGAACCCGGCGAAGCCGTGGATGAGCCCGGGGCCGGGCACGTGCTCGGCCGGCACCCTGGCCGCCCGCAGGCGGGCGGCGTAGGCCGCGCCCTCGTCCCGCAGCGGGTCGAATTCCGCGGTGGCCACGATGGCGGGAGCCACTCCGGCCACATCGGCATGGGCCAGGTCCGCCGCCGCGGCGCTGGACGTGCCACCCGGCAGGTACTGCCGGTAGAACCAGGCCATGTCGTGCCGGGTCAGGAAGTAGCCCTCGCCGTTCTCGGTGATCGACGCGCTGGTCATCGCGGGGTCCGTCGCCGGGTACAGCAGCAGCTGGGCCGCCAGCGGGATCTGCCGGTCGCGCGCCCGGATGGCCAGGCCCGCGGCCAGCGACGCCCCGGCGGAGTCACCCGCCACGCCCACCGTCCGGTCCGGTTCCGCGGCCCGCAGCCAGCGCAGCACCTCCTCGGCGTCATCCAGGCCCGCCGGGAACGGGTGCTCGGGCGCGAGCCGGTAGTCGACCGACACGACCCGCGCCCCGGTCACGTTCGCGACCCGGCGGCAGAGCGGATCGTGCGTCTCCACGTCCCCGACGACCCAGCCGCCGCCGTGTAGGTAGACCAGCGTGCCGGCGCCCGGCCGCAGCGGCTCGAAGACCCGCACCGGCACGCCGCCCGGCGTCCGCAGATCGGCCGCCGATGCCACCGGTTCCGGCACGAACTGCGGGCCGCGGCGGCTCAGCACGAGCCTGCGGTAGTGGGCCCTGGTCTGCGCTGCGTCCCCCTGGACCAGCGGCAGCAACCCGGCGCTGTCCAGCGTGTCCAGGATGGCGCGGAACTGCGGATCGAGCGGCATGCGCGGCCTCCAACGGGCTCCGGTGGCCCCCGGAGTGATCATAGGGTGGACTGGCCGCGGTATCGCCGCGGCGGGAAGCGTGTCGGGTGCGGGTGATCGGCTCATCGGAGGCGGCGGCATGGCAGGCGAACCGCGGGCGGGACGCGATGGCGGAGGTCCGGAGATCGTCGAGCTCCGCTCGGTGCCCGGGTTCGTGGTGTTCGACCTGCCCGGGGTGCCGCTGTCGGCCGGCGGGACGCGGCTGGCGCCCGATGTCAGCGTGGCCGAGGTGGCGGTGCTGGCGCGGTCGATGACCTACAAGTTCGCCGCACTTGGTGAGCGGGTCGGCGGCGCTAAGGCGGGCGTGCGCGGGGATCCTGCGGACCGCGCGGGCAGGGCCGCCCTGATGGCCCGGTTCTGCGCGGAGGTCCGGCCGCTGACCGACGCGGGCCGGTTCCTGACCGGGCCGGACATGGGCACCGGCGAGGAGGATTTCGCGCCGCTGCGCGAGCGCCGGGCCGCGCCCTCGGCCATGCGCGCCGTCATGGGAGGCGTGCCGTTCGAGGACGTGCTGACCGGCTACGGCGTCGCGGTGGCCGCCGAGACGGCGCTGGGCGCCGCCGGGAGCGCGGCGACGGGCCGAGGCGCCTCGGCGGGTGCGGCGGGGAGCCGGGGCTGGGACGGCCGTTCGGTGGCCATCGAGGGGTTCGGCAAGGTCGGCGGCGGGGTGGCGCGCGAAGTCGCCCGCCGCGGGGGCCGGGTGGCCGCGGTGTCCACCGTGGCCGGGTGCGTCGCGGACCCGTCGGGCCTGGACGTCGAGCGGCTGCTCGAGCTGCGCCGCGCACACGGCGACGCGTGCGTGCTGCGCTACGGCCGGCCGGTCCTGCCGCCGCACCACCTGTTCACCGAGGTGAACGTCGATGTCCTGGTCCCCGGGACCCGGCCGGGGACGATCGGCGCCCGCGTGGCCGGATCGCTGCCGCCGGGTGTCCGGGTCGTCGCGCCCGCGGCGAACGCCCCCTATACCGAGGCGGGAGCCGGCGTGCTGCGCGGGCGCGGCATCGTGGCGCTGCCCAACTTCGTCTGCAACGCGGGCGCGGTGATCGGCTACCGGTCCGCGGCCGACGCCACCCCGGCCCAGGTCCTGGCGGCCGTCGAAGCCAGGATCGCCGAGCTCATCCGCGCGGCGCTCGGCCATCCCTCCGGCCCGCTCGCCGGGGCCTGCGAGCAGGCCGCAGGGTTCCTGCGCGGCTGGTGGGGCGAGCCGCCCGGCCCTCCGTTCGCACCCTCGGAGTGAACCCCTCGGAGTGAACCCCTCGGAGTGAACCCCTCGGAGTGAACCCCCTCGGAGTGAACCCCCTCGGAGTGAACCCCCTCGGAGTGAAGGAGAGCAGCATGCAGACCTGGGAGGCGATTACCTCACGCCGCAACGTCCGGTCCTTCGCCGACCGCCCGATCCCGGCGGCCGACCTGGACCAGATCCTGGAGGCGGGCCGCCGGTCCCCGTCCTCGCAGAACTGGCAGCCGTGGGACTTCATCGTCGTCACCGACCGCGGGCAGCTCGGCGAGCTGGCCAGGGTCTGGCGGGGGGCCGGTCACGTGGCCGGCTCGGCGGCCACGATCGTAGTGATCGGCCCCGCGGCCGACAACGAGTTCGCCCGGGCCCAGCTCGACCTGGGCCAGGCGACGATGGCGATGCTGCTGGCGGCGGCTGACCTGGGCATCGGCAGCTGCCACGCGGGCGTCGCCGACATCGGGCTCGCCCGCGAACTGCTTGGGTTCCCCGAGGACCGCGACTGGGCGTTCCTCATCTCGCTCGGCTATCCCGCTGACCGGCCGCTGGTCCCGGTCCGCCACCCTATGCGGCGGCCGTTCAGCGAGGTCGTGCACCGGGGCCGCTGGTAAGCCAGCGGGGCTCAGGAAGGCAGGGCGCGAATCGTGGCCGTAGCCATGGCCACGGCCACGACCTGGCCGGAGTCATCGAGCAGTTCGCCGGCCAGGAACGCCATGTCCCGGCCGCGCCGCACGATCCGGCCGCGGCCGGTGAGCCGGCCCGGGCGGGCCGGGCGCAGGAACTGCACGTGCAGGTCGGTGGTGGGCGCGAACTGGCCCGGACCCAGCGTGGCGACCAGCGCCGGGCCCAGGGTGTCGTCCAGCATCGCCGCCAGGAACCCGCCCTGAATCACCCCCGCGGGGTTCAGAAACCGATCACTGGCGGTGAACGCGACCTCGATCGTCCCGGCGTCCGGGTCGACCGCCACCAGCTCCCAGCCGAGCACGCCCGCCGCGGGAGGCGGCGCGGCCCGGCCCGCCATCACGTCCCAGAACGGGCCTTCGCGCGCCATCGGGCCATTCCATCAGATCCGCCCGCCCGTTGTCAGGGACACGGCGCGGGTGCGGGCGTTCAGCCGGCCCCAATCATGGCGATACTGCCTGGGCTAGCTCGGTGCGGACGGCCGCGGTGTCGGGGTGGTGGGCGCCCAGGACGCGGGTGCGATCGGCGAGGACCTGGCGGTAGAGCTCCTCGGCCTCGGCCCGGCGCCCCTGGCGGGCGGCCAGCCGGGCCAGGGTGGCGCGCGAGGTCAGGGTGTCCGGGTGGTCGTCGCCTAGCAGCCGGTGGCGGTCGGCCAGGACCTCGCGGCTCAGCTGCTCGGCGTCGGCGTAGCGGCCCTGCAGGCCGAGCATCCGGGCCACGTCCTGGCGGGCGATGAGGGTGTCGGGGTGGCTGGCGCCCAGGATGCGTTCCCGGTCGGCGAGCAGGCCGCGGTACTGCTGCTCGGCGTCGGCGTAGCGGCCCCGCAGCTCGGCCGTCCAGGCCAGGGTGCCGCGGGTGGTGAGGGTGTCGGGATGGTCCTCGCCCAGCACGCGGCGGCGGCCGGCCAGCACCTCGCGGGCCAGCTCGCCGGCCTCGGCGGGCTTGCCGCGCAGGCCGGTCAGCCAGGCCAGGGTCTCGCGGGCGGCCAGCGTGTCGGGGTGGTCGTCGCCCAGGACGTTCCGGCGCCCGCCCAGGACCTGGTTGACGATGTCCATGGCCTCGGTGTAGCGGCCCTGGCGGCCGACCAGCCAGCCGAGCCGGTGCTCGGTGGACAGGGTGTCGGGGTGCTCGGCGCCCAGGGTGCGGCGCCGGGCCGCGAGCACCTGCCGGAACATCGGCTCGGCGTCGGCGTAGCGGCCCTGCAGCCCGAGCATCCGCGCCAGCCGGTGCCTGGTGGACAGGTTGTCCGGGTGGTCCTCGCTGAGCAGCCGCAGCCGGTCCCTCAGGACCTGGTGGCACAGTTCCTCCGCGTCGGCGTAGCGGCCCTGCAGGCCGACGATCCGGGCCAGCCGGTGGCGGGTGGCCAGGGTGTCGGGATGGTCGTCGCCGAGGACGCGCCGCCGGTCCCGGAGGACCCGGCGGTACATCTGCTCCGCCTCGGCGTACCGGCCGGCCTTCTCGGTGAGCCGGGCCAGGTTCTGGCGGCTGGCCAGGCAGTCGAGATGGTCCGGGCCGAGCACCCGGCGCTGGGCGTCGAGGACCTGGCGGCCCAGCTCCTCCGCCTCGGCGTAGCGGCCCTGCAGGCCGATCATCCGGGCCAGGTTGTACCGGGCGGCCAGGGTTTCCCTGTGGTCGGGCCCGCGCAGCCGGTCGTCGTCGGCGAGCAGCTGCCGGTACAGCTGCTCGGCGTCACCGAACCGGCCCTGCACCCCCAGCGCGGCGGCCAGGTCGTGCCGGGTGGCCAGGGTGTCGAGGTGGTCTTCGCCCTGGACCCGGAGCCGGTCGGCGAGCAGCTCGCGGTAGATCGTCTCGGCGTCGCCGCTGCGGCCCCGGCGGACCAGGGTCCGGGCCAGGTAGCCGCGCGCGGTCAGCGCGGCCGGCTCGTCCCGGCTCAGGAAGGTCGCGGCCGCGACGCTGGCCTGCGCGAGCTTCTGCGCCGCGGCCAGCCGCCCGGCGCCGAGCAGCGCCTCGGTGCCGGTCGCGCTGACGATGAGCAGCCGGGCCAGCACCGCGGGGTCCAGGTCGTCGGCGAGCAGGTCGATGGCGGCGTTCACGTGCGGCACCAGCAGCCGCCAGGTGGGCCAGTCGCCGGGCCGGACCGGGTCGAGCCCGGCCGTGGCCGTCTCCAGCAGCGCCACCGCGGTCCCCTGCACGGCCGCGTGCTCCGCGTCGGCGCTGGCCGCGAGCCGGATCCGGTTCGCGTCGGCCACCACCGGGTGCACGGTGACGGCGTGCACGCCGGCCGGGCCGCCACTGTTCGAGATGTCGATCAGCCCGGTATGCGAGAGGCCTTGCAGGCCGGCGCGGAGCCCGCGCCGTTCGGCTCCGTTGTCTTGGTCCGGCCCGGCCGGGGCGGCGAGCAGCTCGGCGAGCGGCGGCAGCTGCAGCAGCCAGGCCGGGATGGGCGTGGCGGGCGCGAAGCAGGACAGCACCAGCAGCAGCGGGCGGGCCTGCGGCCTGCCCTCGGCGGCCAGCGCGTCCAGGGACAGGTCCCAGGTGCGCTGGACGGTCGCGTGGATGTCCGCGCCCTGCTCCTCGATGTCTGTCAGCGCCGCCGGCAGCTCGACCCCGTCCAGTGCCTGCCGGTAGCCGGCGAAGCTGGACCAGCGCGCGAACGGCGACCCCAGATAGGCACCCGCCAGGTGCAGCGCCAGCGGCAGGCCGCCCAGGCGGCGGGACAGCTCACGCGCCTCATGGCCGCCGGGATCGGCCACCTCGGGGGCCAGGTCCCGCAGCACCTCGGCGCCGGCCTCGTCGTCCAGTGGCTTGAGCTCACGCAGCGTGACCCGGGTGCCCCAGACCTGCGGGTCCCGCAGCCGGGTGGTCACGATCACCATCCCGGCCGGGTCGGCCCGCAGCCAGCCGGTGCCGTCGGCCGGCGTGGCCGCGTCCGCGCCCGCCAGCACCGCGGGGTTGTCGGCGCCCTCGAACACCAGCAGCCAGCGGCGGCCCGCGACGTGGTCGCCGTTGAGGAACTCCCAGGCCCGGGCCGGCGCGGTCCGCGCGCCCTCCCGCACCGGCACCGTCACAGATTCCGGCGCGCCGAGCTCGCGCAGCACCTCGAGCATCCCGCTGGTCAGCAGCGCCGTGTCCGCCGCCCGCACCCACCACACGCGGTAGCCGCGCTCCTTGGCCATCCGGGCCGCGGTCAGCGCGACGGTGGACTTGCCAAGCCCGGCCATGCCCGCGATCACGAACGCCCGGCTGGCCCGCCACGGGTAGGGCCGCAGCGCCCGGCGCAGCTCGCCGATCAGCCCGTCGCGGCCGCGCACGTCGGGCGGCAGCTTGCCGAGCGGCGCCGCGACCGGCAGCGGGCCCGGGACGCTTTCCCGCGACGGCGGGGGCACCAGGCCCAGGCCAGGCGGCGGGGCCACCCGCCCGGCCAGGTGCACCCACGCCGATACCAGCATCTCCTTGACCTGGCACTCCACGTGCTCGAAGACCGCCGGATCCACCCGCCCGGCGCAGTTGCGCACCACGTGGTCGTAGACGTAGTCCGACGCCGCGAAGACCAGGTCCGCCTGCTCGGCGGCGAGCCTGGCCTTGATCACCGGAGCGTCGACGATGCGCGCCGCGGCGATCACCGCCTGCCCGGTAAGCCCCTCGGCGTCGCGCCCGACCGGCCCGACGTGCAGCGCGACCCGCAGCTGGATCCGCACCACCTCGCTGGCCCGGCGGTTGTACTGGCGCAGCCGGTCCGCCAGCTCGGCCGCCAGCGGGTCGACGACGCGGTGCGTGGAGATCGTCGGCGGCACCACGATGACGGCGCCGTCGCCGCGGTCCTCGCGGTAGCAGGCCTCCCACGGCACCCCTGACGCATCGAACGCGGACCGCAGGATCTCGTACATCGCCGCGCGCACCACGTCGCGGTCGCCGTCGTTGCGCACCGGATCTGAGAACCCGGCCACGTCGGTGAAGACGATCGAGCAGTTCAGCGGCTCGCGCCAGTCCCGCTGCCATTGCGGGCCCGGATCGGCCGCGGCGTTGGATCCGTTCGGCGCCCGGCCGGCGCGGATGTCCGGCGGCGCGACGTCGCACAGCGAGGCGAGGCCGTCCAGGTCGATGACGGTCAGCCGGCGGGACCGCTCACTGCGGGCGACGATCCCGCGGTCCCGCCATGTCCGCAGGAACCGGCTGACCGCGTCCGCGCTCGTCCCGGTCCAGTCCGCGAGTTCCTGCTGTGACATCGGCAAGGTGAACACGGCCGCGGCGGTGTGCTGGTAGCCGCCCCGGCGCTGGGCCAGGTCGGACAGCAGCCAGGCCAGCCGCCGCTCGGCACCGGCCCGGTCACCGGGGAACAGCCGCATCCGGTCTTCCTCGCGGCGCTCGGTCACCTGGCGTTCCAGCACCTCGGCCGCGCGCGGATGGCCGCGCAGGAACTCGGCGAACCGCTCGGCCGGGACCACCATGGCCGAGACCTCGTCCAGCGCGGTCACCGTGGCCGAACGGACCTGCGTGGTCAGCGCGGCCCGCTCCCCCACCACGTCGCCCTGGCCGCGGACGGCCAGGATCTTCTCCGTGCTGCCCGGCCCCTCCCGCACGCTGACCTTGACCCAGCCCGAGTCGATGACCATGACCTGGGAGGTGTCCTCGCCCGCGCGGCACAGCACCGCCCCGGCCCGGAAGAACTCCTCCACCCCGGCCGCCGCCAGCGCCTCCCGTTCGGGGTCAGCCAGCGCGTTCCAGAAGCTTCGCGCGGTGGGCCGCTCCCAGCGCACGCTGCTCGCCGCCACCGGGACATCCGCGACATGGCCGGCCGATGCCGAAGGATCCGCTGTCGGACCACCCGGGTCGGATCCGTCGTCCGGTTTCACGGTTAGCCCGTCCCCTAAAGCTGACTCGCCCTGCCTGCCGTCGGTCGCATTCACACTGCGGTAACGTACGCACGCCGCGTCCGGGCAGCGGTTCGCGGTCGCGCTCTGCTCTTCCCCGTTGGACCCGCCGTGGCCAGGCAACACTCTCGGTTCCGGCGCTATGGACCCGCCACGTGTCGCCTCTGTGTCGTTAGTGTACGCATGTCGCGTGCGGGCAACCTTCCCGAACGGCCGGGGTTCTACCTTTTGCTGGCCTTGGCTGCCCTTAAGGGGTCCGTGCGTTCACGGCCCGGCGCCGCCCCACCTCGACCCACTGCGGGATCAGGTTCGGATCGGCACCAGCCGCCTGGCAGAAGCAGGCGGCGGCGTTGGCCCTCAGCTCCTCGGTCGTTCCCTGGTAGAAGCCGATGAGCAGCCCGGCCACCTCGGCTAGCAGATCGCCACGGTTCCCGGCTATCTCTCGCAGGTCATCTGCTGCGGCCGCTGTTTCCGCCTCGCTGGGCTCACGACCGGGCACGCACCGCCGGGCCGTGCTGGTCAGGCGAGTGACAGTAATCCCGTCTTCGTCCATCTTGCCCTCGTAAATGGAAGAGCGCTCGTACACGACGAGCACCTGCCGGTCGGCAAACTTCGTTCTCTTATCCTATAATAGACGTTCTGGCATGATTGTCTCAAACAAAGAGTCGATGACCGTTCGCTGGGTGCGCGGCCCACGCTGGGCGGGCCGGTCAGCCGGCCGTGGCGATCATCAGCTCGCCGGCCTGAAGGTAGCGGCGAAGACCTGGAAGTAGTGGTAGTAAGCATTCCAGTCGCTGACCGGCGTCGACCAGTACAGCGCGTAAGCATGACGCGCGTTCGCCAGGATGTTCCGGTTCAGCACCTGGACCGTGACGCCGTTCCTGTCGTAGGTGAATTCCCAGTCGGCCGCCTTCTCTGCCTGCGTATAGCGAACAGCCCGGAGCAGGATGAGGTGGTAGCCAGGGTATGTACCCTGGCGATTTGCCGCCTGCTGCTGCCAGTCGGCCAGCGGGTTGGGCTTGGGCTGGTCGGACTGGTCAATCAGCAGGAATATGCCGCTGTTGGCGGGATCTCGGATATATACGTAGTGGCCATCGTGCGAGACCTGCCAGCCGCGCGGGACTCCGATCGAGAAGCCAGTCGAATTGATGAACCGGTAATATCCGGCCGGCAGGGCGCTTGACCCGCTGCTACCCGACGCGGCCGCAGACGGGGTGGACGTGGCTACAGAGGGCGACGGGCCCGCGGAGGACGGAAACGGCGCTCTGCTCGCCGGCGCCGACTGGGACGCGATACCGGACGCCCCCGGATTAGCCTGCTGGGCGGCCTGATGATGAGGCGGCCGGCCGAACACCATGGCGATGCCCGCGGCGATCACCGTGATCGCCGCGACAGCGGTGAGCGCGGCCAGGCCCCCGCGGAAACGACGGGAACCACCCGTCCGGCTCCCCGGTACCCGCGGTGGGGGCTGGGCCGGCGGTGCGGACTCGAGCGGACGATCCAGCGTGGGGTGGGTTCCGGTATCCGCAGGTGCGGCGTCCGGACGCTCCGGCGGGGCGGCGACGTCATCCGTCACCGGGTCACGGGCGGCCAAGCCGTTAGTCTCGTCCTGCCCGTCTTCGTCGCGAGCGGGGTCACCGTCCGTCACGACCCGGTTCAGCATCTGCTCCGCCGCGGCGGCCTCGAGGCGGTCCGCAGGGTCCTTGCGAAGCAAGCCCTCGATCACCGGCCACAACGGGCCTGCGCGGGACGACGGTTCGAGTTCGTCGGTCACCACGGCGGTCAGGCTGGCAAGCACCCCGTCCCGCTCGAACGGCGGCTGGCCCTCGACCGCCGCGTACAGCGAGGCACCCAGCGCCCACAGGTCCGCGGCGGCGCCCGCGCGTCCGCCGCGGGCGCGTTCGGGCGCGAGGAAGGACGGCGAACCGAGCAGCACCCCCGATACGGTCAGGGCCGGGCTGTCGGCGGCCTTCGCGATCCCGAAGTCGGCCAGCACCACCCGGCCCCCGGGACCGAGCAGGATGTTGGCTGGCTTGACGTCACGGTGCACCACGCCCGCCTCGTGCACGGCCTGGAGGGCGGCCAGGACGCTCAGGCCGACCCGGGCCGCCTCGGCCGGGGCCATGGGCCCGTCTTCGGCCACGGCATCGCGCAGCGAACGGAACGGCACCAGCTCCATGACCACGGCCGGGCGGCCGTCTTCCTCGACGATGTCGTACACGCTGACGACGTTCGGGTGGCGAAGCCGCGCGGCCAGCTGCGCTTCCCGCACGGCCCGGCGGCGGGCGATCTCCCGCTCCTCCGCGTCCAGCTGCGGCGGCCAGATGATCTCCTTGACCGCCACGTCCCGGTTGAGCAGTTCGTCGCGCGCCCGCCACACCGCGCCCATCCCGCCGCGGCCGATGACGGCACCGAGCCGGTACCGCCCGGCCAGAATTCGCTCTGACTCGCCTGCCGCCATCGCCACCGGCTACCCAGCCGGCGCGCGGCCTAACCCACGAGTCAGGAGCCGACGCCGAGCATGCCGTCACAGGCCTGCCCTACGGCCACGGCTGCGACTGATTCCAGGACCAGCCCCCGTAGCCGTTCTGGAACGACTGCGGCGGGTGCGTCGGGTGCAGCGGCTGCCACGGGGTGGTGCGGGCGGGCGCCGGGGTCGCCGCGACGTGCGGGGTCGCCGGCGCGGGGACCCGGGATGGCTGGTAGGCCGGGGCGGCTGTCGCGGGGGCGGCTGTCGCGGGGGCCGGCGTCCGGCGTGCCCGCGGCGCGGCCGAGGGCGAGGCGGCGGCCGGCGCCACGTACGGGAGCGCCGATGCCGGGGGCACCGCGGCGTCGGGGGCCGGGCCGCTGGCCGCGGCGTCACTGTGGCCGCCGAGCAGCACCGTCAGCGTGATCGCCACCCCGGCGGCGGCGAGCACCCCGCCGGTAATGGCGGCGCCCGAGCGGAAGCTCATCTCCTCCAGGCGGGCGTACATCGTGCTCTTCAGCGTGCCCAACCCTGGTCACCCCCTTCCCTCACGACATAGCACGATACATGGGCACCAGCCGGACCGGGATCAGGCGCGGCCTCAGTCGAGCACGGCGTCTCCGCAGTGATTCCCCGCGACCGGCCGGACCTCGATCGTTCCGTAAAATGCCGTCGGGTGCTTGGACGCCACCTCGATGGCCTCGTCCAGGTCGGCGCAGTCGATCACGTCGTAGCCGGCGATCTGTTCCTTGGTCTCGGCGAACGGCCCGTCGCTGACGAGCAGTTCCTGGCTGCGGACCCGCACCGTGGTGGCGTCGCTGATATACCTGAGCCGGTCGCCGTGCAGGAGCACGCCCCGGCCCTCCATCTCCTCGAGCCAGTCCTGGATCGCCGGAGCCTCGGGCACGCGCGCCGCATTGGGGTCGCGCTCGCGGGACTCGTCGATGCAGTGAATGAGCATGTACTTCATGGGCTGCCTCCCTCATCCATCATCTCAACGACGAACGCCGCCGGCCGGGATGGACAGCATTTAACAGGACGATTTAACAGCACGACGTAGAGCATCATCACGGTGGTGGGGCGGGGGGTGCCGCCGGCGGGTTCCGCGGTGAGGGCCAGATGATCACCCGGACGCAGCCCGGAGGCGATGACCGGGCCGGTCATGTCGTGGCGGCCCGGCGGGAGCATGGTCACCGGCCGGTCGCCGGCCGGGCCGATCAGCCAGAGCTCGTAGCCGCGCGACGCGGGCAGCCCGCGCAGGTCCGCGGCGGTGAACACCAGCGCGTGCCGGGAGTGGGACATCACGATGGTGACCGTGCCGCCGCCTTTCACCGCGCCGGTCATCATGGTGGCGTCCCGCGCGGTCAGCACGGCGGCGATCTGCTGGCTGCTGGCCTGGGCCTGGTCGAGCTGGTCCCGCATGCTGCCGTTGCTGACCCCGAACACCACCGCCGCAGCGGCCACCACAGCGGCGGCGGCCGCCACGGCCGGCCGGACCCGGAGCCCGCGGCTGACCCGGAGCCCGCGGCTGATCCGCCAGCTGCGGGCCGCCGGATCCCGTTCCGCCGCGGGCGGCTGCTGCCTGGTCGCGGCCGCGGCCGCCATGACCCGTTCCTTCAGGGCGGCAGGCGGGGAAACGGCGGTGGCGGTGGCCAGCCGGGCGGTGGCCTCGCGCAGGCTGGCGACCTCCCGTGCGCACTCCTGGCACCCGGCCAGGTGGCGCTCGAACCTGGCCCGGTCCGGCGCGGAGATCGCGTCCATCGCGTACGGCCCGGCCAGGGTGTGCTCCTCCCGCTGGCGCCGGCTCAATCTGCCACCCCCATGCAGTCCCGCAGCCGGACGAGCGCGTCCCGCATCCTGGTCTTGATCGTGCCGGCCGGCACCCCGAGCAGGCTGGCCACCTGCCCGTAGGTATAGCCGCCGTAGTAGGCGAGGGTGACCGACTCGCGCTGCAGTGCGGTGAGGGAGCCCAGGCAGCGCCGGACCCGCTCGCGCTCCAGGCTCGACTCGACGGCCTCGGCCACCTCGTCGTAGGGGATGTCCGCCGTCGCGTGACGCCGCTCGCGTTCGGACTCCTTCTGTACCGAACGGACCCGGTCGACCGCCCGGCGGTGCGCCAGCGTCATCACCCAGGCGATCGCGCTGCC
Source organism: uncultured Actinomycetes bacterium (assembly GCA_963722275.1). Classification (GTDB taxonomy): domain Bacteria; phylum Actinomycetota; class Actinomycetes; order Streptosporangiales; family Streptosporangiaceae; genus Palsa-504. The sequence continues at coordinate 256,697 of CAVRMX010000012.1, forward strand.
CCGTTCCTGGTCGAACCTGGCCGCGTTCCGCCAGACCTCGAGCAGCACATCCTGGGTGACCTCCTCGGACTGGGCCGGGTCGCGGACCACCCGCCGGACGATGCCGAGCACCGACGCGGCGACCTGGTCGTAGACGGCGTCGAAGGCATCCGCGTCACCGCGCGCCACCAGGCGGATCCGCGCCGCGAGATCCGCGGTGACGCCGGGCCGGGCGCCGCCCGGCTCGGGGCGTTCGATGGCCGTCATGATTGATATTCGTAGCAGCCGCCGCCGGGGATTGCCTCCCCCGGGCAATCCGCGGCCGCATTCGCGGCGAAATTTTGCCTGGCCGGGCAAACCCGCGGAGCCACCGCACCGAATAAAGGTCATGAGCAAGAGCGGGAGGGGTCGCCCGGACGGGCGGAGCGAAGGCCTCGGCGCCATCGCCGGGGTGCTGGCCGCGGGCGCCGCGCTGGGCGTGGGGCAGTTCGTGGCCGGGCTGACCGGCGCCAGCGGGTCACCAGTGGTGGTGGTCGGCGAGCTGCAGATCGATTTCACGCCGCCGTGGCTGAAGAACTTCGCCATCACCGACTTCGGCGCGGACGACAAGCTCGTCCTGGTCGGCGGGATCCTGGTGGTGCTGGGCCTCTTCGCGGCGATCATCGGCGCGGCGGCCATCCGGCGGATGGCCTACGGCATGGCAGGCCTCGCGGTGTTCGCGGCGGTCGGGCTGACCGCGGCGGCGACCCGGCCGACCGCGACGGCCGCCAGCCTGCTGCCGACCCTGGCCGCCACGGCGGCCGCGGCGGTGGTGCTGCTGGTGCTGATCCCGCTGGTGAGGCCGCCGGGCATCGCGGCGGCCCGGGCGGTCTCCTACGACCCGGTGACCGCTTTCCCCGCGGCCGAGGCGGAGGAATCCGGGCCGCCGGAAGGATACGGGGCGCCGGAGGAATCCGGGGCGCTGGAGCCGGCCGGCGCGGCGGACTCCGGGCCCGCGGAGCCGCGGCGGCGCAGCTTCCTCGCGGCCGGCGCGGCGACGGCGGGCATCGCGGCCGGGGCCGGGCTGGCGGGCCGGCTGCTGACCGAGCGGAGCAGCGTGGCCAGCGCGCAGCGGTCCGTGCGCATCCCCAGGCCCGCGGTCACCACGCAGAGCCTGCCGCCCGGCGTCGACCTGGACATCCCGGGACTCGCGCCGTTCGTCACGTCCAACACCAGCTTCTACCGGGTGGACACCGCGCTCGTCCTGCCGCAGGTCGACCCGGCGAGCTGGCAGCTGCGGATCCACGGCATGGTGAACCGCGAGATCACGCTGAGCTTCGAGGAGCTGATCAAGCGGCCGCTGATCGAGGACTACATCACCTTGTGCTGCGTGTCCAACCCGATCGGCGGCCCGTACATCGGCAACGCCAAGTGGCTGGGGGCCAGCCTGCGCGCCGTGCTGCGCGAGGCCGGGATCAAGGCCGGCGCGGACCAGCTGATGTGCACCTCGGTGGACGGGTTCACCTCGGGCACGCCGGTGCAGACCGTGATGGACGGCCGGGACGCGCTGCTCGCGGTGGCGATGAACGGCCAGCCGCTGCCGGTCGCGCACGGTTTCCCGGCCCGCATGGTGGTGCCCGGGCTGTACGGGTACGTGTCCGCGACCAAGTGGGTGACGGACATCAACGTGACCACGTTCGCGGGCAACTACGCCTACTGGGCGCAGCGCGGCTGGTCGCAGCAGGCGCCGATCAAGACCGAGTGCCGCATCGACGTGCCGAACGGCCTGAACGACATCCAGTCAGGCACCACGGCGGTGGCCGGCGTGGCCTGGGCGCAGCACAAGGGCATCGAGGCCGTCCAGGTGCGGGTGGACCAGGGACCGTGGAACGAGGCCCGGCTGGCCGCCGTCCCCGGCCTCGATACCTGGCGGCAGTGGGTCTGGGAGTGGGACGCCGCCGCGGGGCAGCACGTGCTCGAGGCGCGGGCCACCGACAAGACCGGCTACACCCAGACCAGCGCCCAGGCCCAGCCCGAACCCAACGGGGCCAGCGGCTATCCCACGGTCTCGGTCACGGTGTCGTAGCGCCGGACCGCAGCGAGCGCAGGGCCTCGGCGTAGCGGGCCAGCTCGCCGAGCATGACGGCGGCGGCCTGCTCCATGATCTCGTTCGGCTTCAGCCGGCCGTCCTCGTCCAGCTTCTCGCGGATGAACGGGATGTTCACCGAGTCGGTCATCGTCACGATCCTGACCGCGGACAGCACCTGCTTGAGCATCTGCGCGGCCCGGGTGCCGGCCGCGACGGCGCCGTAGCTGCCGATGATGACCTGCAGGAGGGGCTTGGGCATGGCGCCTACCTTACCTATCCCGCGCCCGGGGAGTTTCGGACCGCCGCCGTTGGTTACCTTAGGTAGAGACCCCCTTTTCAAGGTGAGGCAAGCCGATGACAATTCCGATGCGCGGTCCTGAGCCTGAGCTGGAGACGCGGCGCCGGGTCGACGGGAAAATGCTCTGGTCGGGCGGCGTGGCGACGGCGGTCGTCGCGGGCCTGATCGCGCTGGTCGGGATCCTGGTGTGCCGGTGGCTGTTCAAGATCCCGATCTTGTCTCCGCGCAAGGAGGGCGCCTGGGGCAACGCGTCGACGGCGGGATACGTGTTCGCGTCCGCCGCCATCGCGCTGGCCGCGACGGGGATGATGCACCTGCTGCTGCTCTCCACCCCGCGGCCGCGGATGTTCTTCGGCTTCATCATGGCGCTCGGGACGGTGGTCGCCGTGGTGTTCCCGTTCAGCTCCACCGCCCCGGTGTCCCAGAAGGCCGCCACCGCCCTGGTCAACCTGGTGATCGGCGTGGCCATCTGGTCGCTGGTCTACGGGGTCTCGCTGCGCGCCACGCGACGCTATGTCGTGCGCCGCGAGCGGCCCGCCTACCCGCCCTCGCGCATCCCGGGCGACGGTTACTCCTGACGGCCGCACCCGCCGCGAATGGGCCTGGGTGGTTAGCTAGGGAAATGAATCTGGGGTCCCGGCTGTTAACTTGTCTGCGCGGATTACGGGGTTCAGCGCTGTCAGGGAGGACAGTGGACACGGCTGGGACGCGGGCTTCGGAGCACAGGTGGCTGCGACGGCTGGCGGGATATTGCTGGCGTTATCGCCGGACGGTGCTCGTCGCGATGGCGGGCGCGCTCGCGGCGACCGCCGCGACCGCGGCGATACCCCTCGTGCAGCGGCAGATCATCGACAACGTGATCGTGACCCACCAGCAGTCCATCTGGCCGCTGGCCGGGCTGCTCATCGTCGCGGCCGTGGTGAACTTCGGCGGCATCTACCTGCGCCGCTACCGTGGCGGCCGGCTCTCCCTCGACGTCCAGCACGACCTGCGCACCGAGCTCTTCGCCGCGCTGTCCAGGCTGGACGGCACGCGCCAGGACGAGATCCGCACCGGGCAGCTGGTCGGCCGGTCCATCTCGGACCTGAACATGGTGCAGGGCATCCTGTCCATGGTGCCGGTCACGCTCGGCAACCTCGTGCTGTTCGTGCTGACCCTCGGCATCATGGTGGTCCTGTCACCGGTGCTCACCCTCGTCACCGTCTTGGTCGCGCCCGCGCTGTGGATCATCGCGCTCGCGTCGCGGCGCAAGCTGTTCCCGGCGAGCTGGGACGCGCAGCAGCAGTCCGGCGAGGTCGCCGGGGTGGTGGACGAGGCCATCGGCGGGGTACGGGTGGTCAAGGGGTTCGGCCAGGAGGAGCAGGAGCAGGAGCGGCTGGAGGCGGCGAGCGAGAAGCTGTTCGCGTCCCGGCTGCGGATGATCCGGCTCGCCGCCAGGTACAACCCCGCGCTGACCGCTATCCCGTCGCTGGGCATAGTGGGCGTGCTCGCGCTCGGCGGCTGGCTGGCCATCCACGGCTCGATCACGCTGGGCACCTTCCTGGCGTTTTCCGCCTACCTGGCCCAGATGGCCGGCCCGGTGCGCATGTTCACCTACATGGTCACGCTCGGGCAGGAGGCGCGGGCCAGCGTCATCCGGGTATTCGACATCATCGACTCGCGGCCGGCCATCACCGACAAGCCGGACGCGATCGAGCTCCCGCCGGACGCGGCCGGGCTGAGCTTCAACGACGTCCGGTTCGGCTACCGGCCGTCCGAGCCGGTGCTGCGCGGCCTGTCGCTCCGGGTCGAGCCGGGCGAGACGGTCGCCGTGGTCGGCGCGTCCGGCTCGGGCAAGTCCACCCTGGCGCTGCTGCTGCCGCGGTTCTACGACCCCCAGGCCGGCTCGGTCCGGATCGGCGGGCACGACGTCGCCGGCGTGACCCGCGATTCGCTGCGCGCCGCGATCGGGCTGGTCATGGAGGACAGCTTCCTGTTCTCCGACACGATCCGGGCCAACATCGCCTACGGCCGGCCGGACGCGGCCGACGAGCAGGTCATCGCGGTGGCCCGGGCCGCCCAGGCGCACGAGTTCATCACCAGGCTGCCGCAGGGCTATGACACCGTGGTGGGCGAGCAGGGCCTCACCCTGTCCGGCGGCCAGCGGCAGCGGGTGGCGCTGGCCCGGGCGCTGATCACCGACCCCCGGGTGCTGCTGCTCGACGACGCGACCTCGGCCATCGACCCGCGCCTTGAGGCCGAGATCCACGACGCGCTGCGCGAGGTGATGCGGGGCCGGACCACGCTGATCATCGCGCACCGCCGGTCGACGCTGAACCTGGCCGACCGGATCGTGGTCCTGGACTCCGGCCGGGTCGCCGACACCGGCACGCACGCCGAGCTCGAGGAGCGCTGCCCGCTGTACCGGCGGCTCATCGTCAGCGGGGAGTACGACGACGAAGCGGTCCGCACCGTCGAAGAGGTGCTCGACGACCGGGCGATAGCCGCGGGCGCGGCAGCCGGTGCCGGGCGGCCTCCGCGGACCCGCTACCGGGCCGCCGCCAGCGCAGCCGCCGGGCCCGTGACCGGGGCGCTCGTCAGCCTGCCGCCCTCCCCCGAGCTGCTCGCCCAGGTCGACGCGCTGCCGCCGGCGAACGACCAGCCGGACATCGAGCTGACCGCGGCGCGGGCCGGCGACCGGCACTTCACGCTGCGCAGGCTGCTGCGGCCGCTCACCGTCGCGCTGATCATCGGGCTGGTCCTGGACGGCCTGGACGCGCTGGCCGGGCTGGCGCTGCCCGCGCTGATCAGGAACGGCATCGACCACGGGGTGGAGACCAAGGTCTTCCACGCGATCCTCATGGTCTCGCTCGTCGGGCTGGCCATCGTGCTGGCCGACTGGCTGGTCAACTGGGCCGAGACGATGGTGGTCGGGCGGAACGGGGAACGGCTCCTGTTCACCCTGCGGGTCAAGCTGTTCGCCCAGCTCCAGCGCCTCGGCCTGGACTTCTACGAGCGCGAGATGTCCGGCCGGATCATGACCAGGATGACCACCGACGTGGACGCGCTGTCCACGTTCCTGCAGACCGGGCTGGTCACCATGGTCAGCTCGGTGCTCACCTTCTTCGGCGTGCTCGCCGCGCTGCTGATCATCGACCTGCAGCTCGGCCTGGCGGTGCTGTGCATCTTGCCGGTGCTGGTGGCGGCCACGCTGTTGTTCCGGTCCAAGTCGGCGCGCGCCTACGCCGAGTCGCGGGAACGCGTCGCCTCGGTCAACGCCTACTTCGCGGAGAACGTGGCCGGCCTGCGGGTGACGCAGGCATTCCGCCGCGAGCAGGCCAACCGGAACCGGTTCGGCGGACTGAGCCAGGCGTTCCTGGTGACCCGGCTGCGCGCCCAGCGGTACATCGCGATCTACTTCCCGTTCGTGCAAACCCTGTCCACGGCCGCGGGCGCCGTCGTGCTGGTACTCGCGACCAGCCAGATGCAAAGCGGCGCGCTGACCGCGGGCGTGCTGATCGCCTACCTGCTCTACATCGATATGGTGTTCGCCCCCGTCCAGCAGCTGTCCCAGGTCTTCGACGGCTACCAGCAGGCCATGGTGGGGCTGCACCGGATCACCGACCTGCTGCGGCTGGGCACCTCGACGCCGCCGCCCCGGCGGCCGGTCACCGCGGGCCGGCTGGACGGCCGGATCGAGCTGCGTGACGTGGACTTCGGCTATGGAGGCGGCAGCCAGGCGAACGCGCTGTCCGGGATCAGCCTGGCCATCGAGCCCGGCGAGACCGTCGCCCTGGTCGGCCAGACCGGTGCGGGCAAGTCCACGCTGGTCAAGCTCATCGCCAGGTTCTACGACGCGACCGGCGGGCAGGTCCTGGTGGACGGCACCGACGTCCGCGACTTCGACCTGGCCAGCTACCGGCACCAGCTCGGCGTCGTCCCGCAGGAGTCGTACCTGTTCGCGGGGACGGTCCGTGACTCGATCGCATACGCCAGGCCGGACGCCAGCGACGCCGACGTCGAGGCGGCGGCCCGGGCGACCGGCGCGCACGACATGATCACCCGGCTGGCCGGCGGCTACGCCCACGAGGTGGCCGAACGGGGCCGCAACCTGTCGGCCGGCCAGCGCCAGCTGATCGCGCTGGCCCGGGCCCAGCTGGCCGACCCGGCCATCCTGCTGCTCGACGAGGCCACCGCCGCGCTGGACCTGGCCGCCGAGGCCGCGGTGAACCACGCGATCAGCGAGCTGACCGCGGCCCGCACCACGATCGTGGTCGCGCACCGGCTGACCACCGCCGCCCGCGCGGACCGGATCATGGTCCTGGACCAGGGCCGCATCGCCGAGGCAGGCACCCACGACGAGCTGCTCGCCGCCGACGGTACCTACGCCGCCCTGTGGGACGCCTTCACCGGCGAGTCCGAGCTCGTCGCGTAGGCCGGGCAGACACCAGGTCCGTTCGGGATAATGCTGACCGGGGTGAGGGATGTACCGGCTGCTCTACCGGATGGTGCTACGGCGGGTGCCCGCGGAGGCGGCGCACCTGGCGGCCTTCGGGCTGATCCGGGGGGTGGCGCGGGTGCCGGGGGCGGCGCGGCTGCTCGGGCGGTGGCTGGCGCCCCGTGACCCGGTGCTGCGGGTGCGGGCGCTGGGGCTGGAGTTTCCCGGGCCGCTCGGGCTGGCGGCCGGCTTCGACAAGGACGCGCGCGGGACGCGGGGGCTGGCCGCGTTCGGGTTCGGGTTCGTCGAGGTCGGCACGGTGACCGCGCGGGCCCAGCCGGGGAACCCGCCGCCGCGGATGTTCCGGCTGACCGCGGACCGGGCGCTGGTCAACCGGATGGGGTTCAACAATGCCGGGGCCGCCGCGGCGGCGGCCCGGCTGGGGCGGTCGCGGCACCGGGGCGGCCCGGTCATCGGGGTGAACATCGGCAAGACCCGTGCCGTGCCGGACCAGGAGGCGGCCGCCGACTACGCGGCGAGCGCGCGGGCGGTGGCGGGGGTGGCCGACTACGTGGTGGTCAACGTCAGCTCGCCGAACACGCCCGGGCTGCGCGACCTGCAGGCGGCGGGCCGGCTCCGGCCGGTGCTGGCCGCGGTGCGCGCGGCCCTGGACGCGGCCTCACCCGGCCGGCGAGTGCCGCTGCTGGTCAAGATCGCGCCGGACCTGGCCGACGCGGACGTGGACGCGGTCGCCGACCTGGCGCTCGAGCTCGGGCTGGACGGGATCATCGCCACCAACACCACCACCTCCCGCGCCGGGCTGGCCAGCCCGGCGGCCGAGGTGGCGGCGGCCGGGGCGGGCGGCCTGTCCGGGCCGCCGTTGCGGGCCCCGGCGCTCGCCGTGCTGACCCGGCTGCGGGCCCGGGCCGGGGACCGGCTGGTGCTCATCGCGGCCGGCGGGATCGAGACCCCGGACGACGCCTGGGAGCGGCTGCGGGCCGGCGCGACGCTGGTGCAGGCCTACACCGGGTTCGTCTACGGCGGGCCGCTGTGGCCGCGGCGGATGCACGCCGGGCTGGCCAGGCGGGCCAGGGCGGCCGGGCTTTCCTCGCTCAGCTGAGGGGCGGGTCCAGCAGGCGCAAGGTGGCGGCGCCGGTGTCGAGTTCGGCCGCGATGCCGTAGGGGAACGTCTGGAACTGGCCGCCGTGACCCACGTTGGCCCACGCGATCATGGGCACGTGCAGGGACCCGAGTCGTTCGGCCAGGATCTGAAGGATCTGCTCCTCCGGGCCGCAGTCGGTGAAGGTGCCGGCCACGATCCCGGCCACCCCGTCGAGGTAGCCCGAGCGCCGCAGCTGGGTCAGCATCCGGTCGACGCGGTAGTCCTCCTCGCCGACGTCCTCGAGCAGCAGGATGCCGCCGCGGGCCGGCCGGGACGTGCACGTGCCCAGCGAGGAGGCGAGCAGGCTCAGCGTGCCGCCGGTGGTGACGCCGCGGGCCAGGCCGGGGACCACGGTGACGGCCTGCGGGTAGTGGATCACGGTGGCCTGTTCCGGCCGCATCAGGGTGCGGAGCAATGAGCCGAACGAGTAATGCGACGCGCCCTCCCGGATGGCCACCATCGGCCCGAACACGGACGCCCAGCCCAGCCTGACCGCCACCGCCTCCAGCACCGCCGTGACATCGGAGTAGCCGGCCAGCACCTTGGGCGGCATCCCGGTCTCTGGGCCTATGCCGTCCCAGTCCATCGCCTCCAGGGTGCGCTGCGCACCGGAGCCGCCCCGGGCGAACAGGATCCCGGCGATGCCCGGGTCGGTGAGCGCGGACCGCAGGTCGCCGGCCCGCATGGCGTCGTCCCCGGCCAGGTAGGGACGCATGGTGCCGGGGTCGTGCGCGGACGGGTAGGTGACCGGGTCCAGGCCCGCGAACCGCAGCGCGTCCAGCCCGGCCGCCAGCGCGTCCGGTGCGACCGGGCTGCTGACGCAGAGCACCGCCACCCGGTCTCCCGGTTTCAGGGCGCGCGGCCGGGCCAGCGAGACGGGCTGCCCGCTCACAGTGTTCACAGGGTGACGTCCAGGCGCTCGTAGGGCACCTGGCACGGGTTGCCCGCGGCGAGCCACAGGTGGCGGGCGTTCAGGTCCATCAGGACCGAGGCGATGGTGGCGCCCTGCTCGCACGGGTGCTCGGCCGGGTCGGGGTGGGCGCAGATGCTGTGCGGGTAGTCCGCGTGGTCGGCCAGCAGGGCGCGGAAGCCGTCGAGAGTCCGGGCCGTTCTCGCGGCCCGCAGGCGCTGCAGCCGGACCGCGGTGCTGGGCATGGCCCACAGGGCCAGGTCGACCGGGCCGGTGCGCGGGGCCAGGAAGTGGTTGGTGTGCAGGAGCAGGCCGTCCTCGGGGAACAGCGGGTACAGCCGGGTGAAGTCGCCCGGCGCCGCCTCGATATCAAGGGCGGCGCCGCTGGCGTGGGCGATCAGGTAGTTGGCCGACGAGGCCCGCGGCGCGACCGCCAGGACCTTGAGGGCTTCGGTGACCGTGGCGCAGTCGAGCACGGCGCGCAGCAGCACGTGGTACGGCAGCCCGGGCTCGCCGGTGTCCGCGTCGGTGACCAGGGCGTTGGTGACCAGGCCGAGGCCGGCGGCGTTCATCCCGGCCTTGGCCAGCAGGCCGGCCTCGACCACCGTGACGAAGTCCGGGCCCTCGTCCGGCCGGGCCTCCAGCACGACCAGGGTCCGGGCCGAGTGCAGGAGCCAGTCCCAGTTCTGGCCCAGGATCGCGGGACCTGGCTGACCCGGGCCCGCGGGACCTGGCTGACCCGGGCCCGGGACATGCGCGAAGGCACTGCACTCGGCGGGGGCTCGCTTGGCGGCTCGCGGCTTTCCTGCTCGCGGCGCCTGGCGGGCCTTGGCCGCGTACATCACCTCGGTGCGCACGTTGATCGCCAGCACGTCGGTCAGGTCGAGGCCGGCGCCGTCCGCGATGCCGCGCATCTCCTCCAGGTACGCGGGCCGGAACGCGCCGACCGGCGCCTCGAACCGGGCCGCCTCGCGCCTGACGGTGGCCCAGTCCCACCCCGCGAAGTGCGCGAAGACCTGCTGGTAGGCCTGGACCGACAGCCGCACGCGGGCCGCGGCCTGGTGGCCGTACTGGCGGCCGCGCTGGTAGCTGGTGCCCTCCACGCGCACATGCTGGGTGCTGGTCATCCGCGCTCCCCTGGTCTCGGCGATCGGGTCCACGCTAGCCTGAAGGGGTGGCGCTGCATCGACCGTGGCCCGGCCTGAGACGGTGGCTGGCCTGGGTCTGGGAGCACGTTCCGTTCGTCCGCCACCGCGGCGGGCCGGGACTGGCCGGCGTGCGCGAGCCGAGGCGGCCTCGCCCGCCCACCCGGCCGCCGATGGCGCTCTCCGCGGAACCCGAGGCTGACGGGCTGCAGGCGGCTTCAGTGGCGACCATCGCCCCGTCTCGCTCCCGGCGCCGGTGGCGCTTCTTGCGGCGGCGGCCGCACGCCGGGCCCGCGTGACGCTGCTTAAAAGAAAGGGCGCTGCTTAAAGGGCGCTGCTTAAAGGGCGCTGCTTAAAGGGCGCTGAGGTCGATGGCGGCGGCCAGCGCTACCTGGCGGTAGGCGGCGGCGAGCGTGTCCAGGGGCGCGTGGGCGTTGCGCCCGCTGGGGTTCGGCACCACCCATAGCTGGGTGCCGTCCAGCTGCTCCGGCTGGCGGCCGAGGACGGCCCGGGGATGCCCGAACGCGGTCCGGTAGGCGGTGATCCCCAGGATGGCGACCGCCCGCGGGCGGAACCGGCGGACCTTGCCGGCCAGGACCCGGGCGCCCTCGGCCAGCTCCGCGGGACCGATCTCGTCGGCGCTGGCGGTCGCCCGGGCGACCAGGCTGGTGATGCCGAGCCCCCGGCCGAGGAGGTAATCCCGGTCGCTGGCGGTGAGCCCGGCCGACGCATCGATCAGGTGATCGGTGATGCCGGCCCGCAGCAGCGCCGAGTAGAACCGGTTGCCGCGCGGCGCGAAGTGACCCTGCACGGCGACGCTGCGCAGGCCAGGGTTGATGCCGACGAACAGCAGCCGGACGCCCTCGGCGATCAGGTCCGGCAAGGTGGCGCCGGTGAACGACTTCAGTTCGGCGCGGGTGAAGCTGATGCCGCCGGCGTGACCCAACGGGATCGTCCTCCCTCCCGGTGCTCAACGAGCATGATCGAAGCCGCGACCGGCGGAATTCTCACCACAAGATATGACACACTGAAAGCCGCCGCCGTCCGGGCATGTATGAGGGTCCCGGGCGCCGGCCGGCTCACGCCAGAGCACGGCACGCGACTACCACTGAGGACGCCGGTGTCATGCAGATCGCGATCATCCAATCGGGCAGGCCCAGGTGCGGCCGGACAGGCCGCTGACGGTGGGCGACGGCCAGACCGCCGGCGATCAGCGCGATCCCGCGGCGCTCGCTCCGGCGCGCCCGCGAGGACGGCACGCCCGGCAACCTGACCGGGCTGCCGGCCGGGCGCCGCCGCGCCGGCGCCGCCGCGCCGGGCGTCGCGGCCGCGGACGACGCGGCCCTCGGCGGGAGCCCGGGGGGCGGCAGGCGGAAGAAGAAGTCCTGGCGCCAGCTGATGATCATCGTGGTGGCGGCGATCGTCCTCATGCTGGTCATCAAGGCGTTCGTCGTCCAGGTGTACCGGATCCCCTCGGCCTCGATGGAGGACACCCTCCTCACCGGCGACCGGGTGCTGGTGAACAAGCTGGTCTACCACGTCCGCGGCATCGGCCGCGGCGACATCGTGGTGTTCAGCGGGCAGGGCTCGTGGGGCACCATTACGGGCGCGCCGGATCCCGCCCCGCCGGGCAACCCGCTGCTGCGGGTGGCGGATGACGTGCTCGCCGATATCGGGGTGTACAGCACGCAGACGTACTACATCAAGCGGGTCATCGGCCTGCCCGGCGACCACGTGGTGTGCTGCGCGAACGGCCGGGTGACGGTCAACGGGGTCCCGCTGGAGGAGACGCCCTACCTGTTCCCCGGCGCGAGCCCTTCCCAGCAGGGGTTCAACGTCGTCGTCCCGCCCGGGCGGCTCTGGGTCATGGGCGACAACCGGGCGATTTCCGATGACTCGCGGGGGCACATGTTCGGCAGCTTCCCGGACAAGGGGACCGTTCCCGAGAGCGAGGTGGCAGGCCGCGCCTTCTTGATCATCTGGCCGCCGTCGCAGTTCGGTGACCTGCCGATCCCCGCCACGTTCCAGCAGGCCGCGCTGCACGCCGGGGCCGCAGGAGCCCCCGTGCTCCGGGTCGCCGGGGCGGCGGTCAGCGCGGTGGCGGCCGTCCCGGCGGCCGGGGCCGCCGCGGCCGTTCTCGGCATCCCGGCGCTGGTGCTGCGGGTCAGGGCCCGGCGGCGAGGGCCGCGGGTGGTTACGCAGGCGCTGGCAGATGACGGTGAAGTTGGCACAATCGGGGCATGACGGGTGATCAGGCGCCTGGCCGGACCCTGAAATACCGTGTGCTCCGGATCCTGCTGCGGGGCGGCAATTACGCGCTGTGCCTGGCACTGCGGAGCTGGGTCGCGCCGCGGGCGTTCGCGCTGCTGGAGACCACGGGCCGACGGTCCGGCCAGCCACGGCACACTCCCATCGGCAACGGCCTGGACGGCGAGCGGTTCTGGCTGATCGCCGCGCACGGCCGGCAAGCCGACTATGTGCGCAACCTGATCGCCGAGCCGAGGGTGCGAGTGAAGGTCGGCCGGACCTGGCGATCCGGCATCGCGGTGCCCCTGCCCGGCGACGACACGCAGCAGCGCTCCCGTACGCTCCCCTACCGCTGGGACGCCGCCATCGGCAGGGCCCTCGCCACCACCCCCCTAACCATTCGGATCGATCTGGATCCCAGCCCGGAGACCCGGTTGGCGCGGAGCCAGACGTGATACTTCACCTTGCCCCTTAGATGGGGTAGCGGGTGGGCGGCCCGTCCTGGCTCGTGGCCGTGAGGGAGAATCCCGGGCCATCCCGGTTCCCGGTCCCGCGCGGCCGCCTTGGCCCGGGCGGGGTCGAGGGGGCCGATGCCGGGGATCTCGCCGGGCCGGTCGGCCTGCTCGAGCAGGGTGGCGGCGGGGAAGGTCAGATGGACGGGGCCGGTGGGGCCAGGCGGGCTCCTGGGCTGCCGGGCCGGCGTCCGGGTCCCGGATAACGGGGAGGATCCGGCCTGCGGGGAGGAAAAGGTACCCCAGGGTTGCCCGGATCCTCCCGGTAAGCCATATCCTCCCCGTTAAATGCGGCGCCTGGCCAGGCCCCGGGCCCTGGCGGACGGCCGGGCCGCCGCTCGCTGCCGGGCTCACGGGGCCCGTGATTCCAGGCGGACCGGACTTACCCAAGTTACCTGACCAAGCACTACTGGGGCTCAGCGGCTGGGGAAGGGGGCGCGGTGGAGCCGCGGACCTGGAGGGTGGGGGCCAGCAGGTGGACCTCGGCGGGGCGGAACGGGTCGGCCACCCGGGCCAGCAGGGTGCGGGCGGCGAGCCGCCCGCAGTCGAAGCCGGCGCTGTCCACGCTGGTGAGCCAGATCGACCGCAGCCGGGACAGGTAGGAGTTGTCGTAGCCGACGAGCGAGATCCGGCCCGGGACGCCGACGTTCATCTCCGAGGCGGCCGACTGCGCGCCGAGGCAGGTCAGGTCGTCGACGGCGAAGATCGCGGTCGGCGGCTGGCCGCCCTGCGGGCTGGCACTGAGCAGGCGTACGGTGGCGCGATAGCCGGCGTCCTCGGTGAAGTCCCCCGCCTCGACCCTGATGTGCTCGCCGAGCCCGGCGGCCCGCATGGTGTCCTCGTAGCCCTGCTGGCGCAGCCTCCCGATGACGTTGCTGGTCCCGGACACGCGCCCGGAGATGTGCGCGATCCTGCGGTGGCCGAGTTCGATCAGGTGACGGGTGGCGAGCGTCGCGCCGGCCAGGTCGTCGTTCGCGACCGCGTCCACCCGCGGCAGGTCGATGTCGCGCCAGCCGACCGTGATCGTGGGGACGACGTTGGCGATCTCGGTGATGACCGGCGAGTTCGCCTGGGTGCCGGCCAGGATGAAGCCATCGGCCTCGATTCCGAGGAAGCCGCGCAGCACCGAGTCGTCCGTGCGCCGGTCGAGCCGGCCGCCGCCGCTGAGCACCAGGTGCCTCCCTTCGGCCTCCAGGACGGAGATCAGCCCGTCGAGGAGGTCGGCGAACCAGGGGTGGCGGACGTCGTTGAGGAGCACTCCGATCGCCCGGCTGCGTCCCTCGCGCAATGTGCGCGCCGCGGCGTTGGGACGGTAGCCCAGCTCGGCGATCGCCCGGTCCACGGCCGCCCGCCGGTCGGCGCCGACCTTCGGCGAACCCTGCAGGACGAGTGAGACCAGGGACTTGGAGACACCGGCCCGTTCGGCTACATCGCGGATGGTCGGCCGGGGGCCGGGCTGATCACCGTTGGCCGGCATAGGGACCTCCTGCAGCGGTAATGGAACGATCTACTGCGTTCGTAGCATAGTCCAGGGCTCCGGATCACGCGCATGACCGGGCCGCTGGACGTATTTACCAGCCAGGTCTTGACAGAAGGTGGTGAATCGGGGATTCTGTATCTTGTTGGAACGATCCATTATTTCCAACAGTTGTCCAACCAGTGGCGGGCCGGGCCGCCTTGCGGAGGTCGAGCATGATCAGCACCACGTCACGGGTCATGGAGTACGACCCGTTCAGCCCCCAGTTCCAGGCCGACCCGTTCCCGGTGTACCGCTGGATGCGGGACGAGGCGCCGGTGTTCTACAACGAGAAGTGGAACTGGTGGGCGCTGTCCCGGTTCGAGGACGTCCGGGCGGCCGCGACGGACCCGCAGACGTTCCTCAGCTACGAGGGCATCGACATCGACGACACCGCGAAGGACCAGAGCGGCCCCGGGTTCCTGCCGGACATCGACAACCCGCGTCACGACCAGATCCGCCGGATGATCCAGCCGCAGCTGCTGCCCAACCGCATCGCCGGACGTGAGGACGCCGTCCGCGCGGTGGTGCGCGGCCTGGTCGACGCCTGGCGGCACCGGGGCACCGTGGACCTGGCCCAGGAACTGGCCTGGCCGATGCCCAACGAGGTGTTCTTCGACCTGCTCGGCCTGCCCACCGCCCGGCAGGAGGGCCGCGGCCAGCTGGAGCGGTGGGTGCACGAGCTCAAGGACCGCAAGCCCGACGACGCCCGGCTCACCCCGGTGGCCAAGGCCGCCACGGCCGGCATCCAGAGCTACTTCGTGGACCTGCTGCACGAGCGGCAGGCCCGCCCGCGCGCGGACCTGGTGACTCACATCGTCACCGCCGAGATCGACGGGACGCCGTTCGCCGAGGAGGACTTCGGGCCTGCTTCGGAGGTCCTCGGCCTGATGATGGTGCTGTTCCTCGGCGGGGTGGAGAGCACCGCCGGGCTCACCGGGACGCTGTTCAAGCTGCTCGCCGAGAACCCGGACCAGCGCGCGCTGCTGCGAGAGAACCCGGCGCTCATCCCGGACGCGGTCGAGGAGGCGATCCGGCTGGCCACCCCGTTGCAGCTGGTCGGGCGGACGACTTCGCGCGAGGTCACGCTGCACGGGGTGACGATCCCGGCGGGCGGCCGGGTGGTCCTGGTCTACGGCGCGGCGAACCGCGACGAGCGCCGCTTCGCCGATCCGGACCGATTCGACGTGACGCGCGGCCGGTTCCGCCACCTCGGGTTCGGCGAGGGGATGCACGGCTGCCTCGGCGCGCCGCTGGCCCGGCTCGAGGCGAAGGTCGCCCTGGAGGAGGCGCTGCCCGTCCTGGGCGACTACACGATCGCCGCGCCGCCGGAGCGCTACCGGACCACTCCGAACATGTACGTCTGGGAACACCTGCACCTGTCGTTCCCCGTCGCCCCGGCCGGGCCCGAGCACCACCCGCACGTGGAGACCGTGCAGCACCACACCACCAGCGTCACCGTGGTCTCCCGCGAGTTCGAGGCCGACGTCCGGGTGGAGAGCAAGCTCCAGGCCGCGGACGGGGTCGCGGCCCTGACGTTGCGGCAGATCGCCGACAGCCCGCTGCCGCAGTGGTCGCCGGGCGCGCACGTCGACCTGATCCTGGACGGCGTGCCGACCCGGCAGTACTCGCTCTGCGGCGACCCGGCCGACCACCACCTGTGGCGGCTGGGCATCCTGCGGGACGCGGCGGGCGGCGGCGGCTCCCGCTTCGTCCACGACCAGCTGCGGGCCGGCGACACGGTCCGGGTCCGCGGCCCGCGGAACAACTTCGAGCTGGCCGCCTCGCCGCGCTACCTGTTCATCGCGGGCGGTATCGGCATCACCCCGATCCTGCCGATGATCGCGGCCGCCGACGCGGCGGGCGCGGACTGGCGGCTCCTGTACGGCGGCCGCCAGCGAGCCTCAATGGCGTTCCTCGGCGAGCTCGCCCGCTACGGCGACCGCGTCACCGTGGCGCCCCAGGACGAGACCGGGCTGCTCGACCTGGACTCGCTGCTGGGCACCCCGCAGCCGGACACCCTGGTCTACTGCTGCGGCCCGGAGCCGCTGCTGGCCGCCGTCGAGGAACGCTGCGGCGCCTGGCCGGCCCAGTCACTGCACGTGGAGCGGTTCAGCGCCCGGCCGCTGACCGCGCCGGTGCGCGCCGAGGCCTTCGAGGTGGAACTGGCTCGCAGCGAGCTGACCCTCACCGTTCCCCCGGACCGCTCGATCCTGGACGTGGTCGAGGAAGCCGGAGTCGGGGTCCTGTCGTCCTGCGCCGAGGGGACCTGCGGCACCTGCGAGACCGCCGTGCTCGGCGGCCTGCCCGACCACCGGGACTCGGTCCTCACCCAGGAGGAGCGCCGGGCAGGCGACTGCATGATGATCTGCATCTCGCGCTCTTGCACCGATCGGCTCGTACTGGATCTGTAGGTCCGACGACACTGGCACCGTCCGCTTCCGCCCGGCTGCCGTCACCAGCCATCCCGTATTGGGATAGGCTGACATCATTCGCACCATGGGTGCGCCTGGTGAGGCTGGCAGTTGCTGCGCAGCGGATACTGACCCCTCTTGGTCGGCGCCAGGAACGTAGACGTGTCACGGCGGTTGGTCGGGCAAACACGCTGCCCGCGAGCCGGACCATCTTATTGCGTGAGGCTTCGTTCTCGGTTCTCTCGGGGCCTGTCCGATCGGAAGGCACCTGAAATATGAGCACGCGATTCGGTTTTGTCAGCACGTTCCCGCCCACCCAGTGCGGACTGGCAACTTTCACCGCCGCCCTGCGCGGCGCCCTCATGGACTCCACCACCGACGAGGGCTGGGTGGTTCGCCTGGTCGACGCGCCCGCACCACGACCCGGCGACGAGGTGGTGGCCCAGCTCATCACGGACGACTCCGCCTCGCTCCGCTGGGCGGCCGCGCAGCTGAACCTGTGCGACGTCGCCATCCTGCAGCATGAGTACGGCATCTACGGCGGCGCCGACGGCAGCCAGATCCTGCACCTGCTGGACCAGGTCCGGGTGCCATGCGTCGTCGTCCTGCACACCGTGCTGGCCAACCCGACGCCACACCAGCGTCAGGTCCTCGAGTCGGTGATGGCGAAGGCCGATGCCGTGGTCGCGATGACGATGACTGCGCGCGAACGGCTCGCGGCCGGGTACGCCGTCGACATGACGAAAGTCGCCATCATCGCGCACGGCGCGGCCGCCTTGCAGACGACGATGGCGGAGCCGACGTTCCGCACGGGGCAGTTCACCGTCCTGACGTGGGGCCTGCTCGGCCCCGGCAAGGGCATCGAGTGGGGCATCGAGGCCATGGCGATGCTGCGCGACCTGGCACCCATGCCACGCTACGTGGTCGCCGGCCAGACGCACCCGAAGGTGCTGCTCCACGAAGGCGACGTCTACCGTGATCGCCTCCACCAGCAGGTTCGGCAGGCCGAGCTGGGACCCTGGGTTACCTTCGACGGTCACTACCGGAACACCAGCGCGCTGGCCTCCCTCGTCCGCTCCGCCGACGTGGTTCTGCTGCCCTACGACTCGACCGAGCAGGTCACCTCGGGGGTGCTCATCGAGGCGCTGGCGGCCGGCAAGCCGGTGGTGGCGACGCAGTTCCCGCACGCCAGAGAGGTGCTCGCGGGGGGAGCTGGCCTGCTCGTGCCGCACCGCGATCCGGCCGCGATCGCGGCAGCGCTCCGCTCGGTGATCATGCGCAGGGACGTGATGACGAGGATGACCGCCGCCGCCGCCGCGACAGCGCCGCAGCTGCTGTGGCCGGTCATCGCCGACCAGTACCGCGAGCTGGCCGGCCGGCTGATCACGGCGAGCGTGGCGGCATGACCGTCCGCAGCGTGACTCCTGCGAGCGACGTTCACCAGCCGGTGTTCGATCACCTCGAACGGCTCACTGACGACCGCGGGCTCTTCGAGCACGCCCTTCACACGGTCCCCCGGCGTGAGCACGGCTATTGCGTCGACGACGTCGCCCGCGGGCTGGTCGTCGTGTGCCATGAGCCGGTTCCCGGGCCGGCCGCCCGCCGCCTGGCCCGCTGCTATCTCGCCTTCGTCCTCGACGCGCTCGATCCCACGGGGGCCTGTCACAACAGGATGGCCGTCGACGGGCAATGGCGCGACGAGGCGGCGGTGGGCGACTGGTGGGGACGGGCGCTATGGGGCCTCGGTGTCGCAGCCGCGAGTGCGCAGACGCCGGGCATGCGGGCCCGGGCGCTCGGCGGGTTCCGCATAGCGGCGCAGTGTCGCTCCCCGCACATCCGGTCGATGGCGTTTGCCGCACTGGGCGCCGCCGAGCTGCTCGGCAAACGACCGGATGAAATGGCGGCGCGAGCGCTGCTCACGGACATGCTGGCCGCGATCGGCAGGCCGAAGGTCCACGATCCCGGCTGGCCCTGGCCGGAGGAACGGCTGAGCTACGGAAACGCGTCTGTCGCCGAGGCGCTGATCGTCGCGGGTGACGCCCTTCCTAATGAGTCAGCCCTCAACCGCGGCCTGAGGCTCCTGGAGTTCCTGCTGCGCACCGAGACCCGCGATGGCCACCTGTCGGTGACTCCCGTGGGCGGCCGCGGCCGCGACGACGTAGGCCCCGGCTACGACCAGCAGCCCATCGAGGTGTCCGCGCTCGCTGATGCCTGCGGGAGCGCATTCCGGATCACGCACCAGTCGTCCTGGCTGACGGGCGTCAGGCTCGCGTGGGACTGGTTCGGTGGTGACAACGACAGCCAAACGCCGATGTTCGACCCTCGTACCGGTGGCGGCTATGACGGCCTGGAACGTCACGGCCGCAACCTCAACCAGGGCGCCGAGTCCACCCTGGCGATGCTCGCGACCGCGCAGCAGGCACGTCAGATCAGCGAGCTGGAGTGATCGCGCACCGCATCCAGGCCGGGCTGCGCCCCGATCCGGCCCGCGTCGTCGCGCGGCTTTTCCTGCCCGGCGAGGAGCTGCACCGTGCCCATTCGCGGGCCAGCCAGGTCGTCGGCCGCGTCATGAGCCTGGCCGAAGACGAGGTCGAGCGGCTGGCGGCGGGCCTGCTCCGCGACTTCGGCGGCCGCCACCACGATTATCAGGCGCTCCTGCGGCGGCATGCGTCGATCGTCTCCGCGCACATCGAGGAGGCGCGTGAGCTGACGGCGGCGCGCACCTTGCTGCTGGGAGCCACCTTCACCGCGGAGTACGCGACGGAGGCCGCGGCCCTGTGCAACCCGAGCGCGGTGCTGGCCCCCGACCAGGGCGGCCTGCACGCTGGCCAGGCTCGGGTGGCGCTCAGTGTGCGGGGCATCGGTGAAGGGCACATCTCCTCGATCGGCTTCTGCTCGGCCGTCGTCGGCCCGGGCGCGCAGTGGTCCTTCGAGCGGCGGCCCCTGCCGGTCTCCGTGGCGGACACGACGCCGGCCCGCTGGCGCCAGGCGCACCTGCAGGCCGTCCTAGCCGACCAGGGCCATCTCGATGAACTCGCCGAGGCCGTGCTGCACGCCCTCCCCGTCGAGTTCGAGGGCGCTGACCTTGAGCGGACGCTGGCGGAGGCGCACCGCGACCTGCTGACCCGGGCGGGTTCCGCCGGTACCGTCGACCTGCTGCGCAAGGTGGTCTCGTCGGCCTACGACGCCTCCTTCGCCCGCGACACCGACCTCGGGCAGCGGATCTTGTCGCCGTCCGCTGAGGAGGAGAGCAACGGCATGGAAGACGCGCGGTTCACGCGGTTCACCGACGATGACGGGACCGCCGAGTACCGCGCCACCTACACGGCCTATGACGGGCGGCGGATCGCCCCGCGCCTGCTCATCAGCTCGGACCTGCGGGTGTTCCGTGCTCATCGGCTGGCCGGGCCGGCCGCCAGGAACAAGGGCATGGCGCTGTTCCCCAGGAAAGTGCACGGACAGCACCTCGCCCTGTGCCGCTCCGACGGCGAGAGTACTAGCCTGGCCAGCTCGGCGGACGGTTACGTGTGGGACAAGCCAGTGGTCCTGCAGGAACCGTCAGCGCCGTGGGAGATGCTGCAGGTCGGCAACTGCGGGCCGCCGATCGAGACCGAACGGGGCTGGCTCGTGCTCACCCACGGCGTCGGTCCGATGCGGGTCTACGTCATCGGCACGCTCCTGCTCGACCTCGATGACCCGACGCGCGTCGTGGGCTATTCGAGGACTCCGCTGCTGTCCCCCGGCCGGGATGAGCAGGACGGCTACGTCCCTAACGTCCTGTACTCGTGCGGAGCCTTCCTGCACGACGGCCTGGTGTGGATTCCCTACGGCATAGATGACTCCCGTATCGGGGTGGCTTACGCGCCGCTCGGCGAGGTGCTGGCCGACATGAGCAGCGCCTCGTAGGTGCGGAGATAGTCCTCAACCATGCGGTCGGCGCCGAACCGCGCGACGGCGCGGGCATGGACGACCGAGCGGTCCAGCCGCACGGCCGCGCGGACGGCGTCAGCCGACGACTCGATGTCGTGGGCCAGGTACCCGGTCACGCCCTCGTCCACCACCTCGGGCATGGAGCCGCGCCGGTAAGCGACGACCGGGGTGCCGCACGCCATGGCCTCCACGACGGACAGGCCGAACGGCTCGTCGAAGTAGATCGGGTGCAGCAGCGCAGCCGCATCGCCGAGGACATCCGCGCGGCGCCGCGGGCCGACCGAGCCGAGGAAGATGACCTGATCCCCGTCGACATGCGGCTCCACGGCGTCGGCGAAATACCGTTCGTCCTGCACGATGCCGCAGATCACCAGGCGGCGTCCCGCGCGACGGGCGATCTCGATGGCGTCAGCTGTTCCCTTGTCGGGATGGATGCGCCCGAACGAGACGAGGTAATCCCCTCCAGTCGCGCGGTACGGGAGCATCCCGAGGTCGATGCCGTGATGGATGGTTGCGGCATAGTCGAGCCCGGGGTAGCGGTCGGAATCTGAGATCGCGACGAACGCTGAGCGCGACCGCGTGTAGGCAGGAAGGATGCCCGCGCCGGAGAAGCCGTGGATCGTCGTCACCATCGGCGCCCGCGCGTGATCGCCGAAGGCGAGCGGCAGCCAGTCGAGGTGGTTGTGCACAAGCTCGAACTCGCCCGATCGGGCCAGGGCATGCGAGACGTGCAGCGCCTCCCAGACCCGGCCGTCCAGCTGGGCATCGGTTGCGTAGCCGTGCGGGCAGACGCCGTCGAGGGCTGCCGCCGTCACCGAGTCGAGCGTTGCGAAAAGCGTGACATCGACTCCTCGCGCGATAAGCCCCTCGGTGAGCAGGCTGGCGATCGACTCCCACGGCCCATAGTGTTCGGGCGGCGTGCGCCAGGCGATCGGCGCGAGCATGGCGAGCTTCATCGCTTTGCGTGAGCAGACTTTGGCGGGCTTATCACGTGGATCACACTGTCAGTCGCGGCGAAGCCGCCCGTCGGCACCCCCGGCAAACTGCGTCGACAAGGTGATGTGGGCTGCGCTCATACTGCAGGAATGATGATTGCTGTGCTGTCGTCGTGACGACGTTCCCCGCCGCCGGCCGACCCTGAGGTGGCCCACGTGCTCGCAGCGGTTGGCATTGCCGTGTGCGTCGGCGTGGTCGTTGTCGTGTGGGTGGCCGGTGCGCTGTACAACGCCTTCCGTGCCCCGCATGGCGCCTCTCCTGCCCTGAACCCGCCCCAGCCTGCCCCGGCAAACGACCCCGATGCTCCATCGTTGTCGTTCCAGCGACATCAATGTTCCGTCGTGGCGGTTAGGCCCGGGGCCCGGATGGCGCGCAGGCCGGGCACGGGGAATGCCGCAAGAGCGCTCCCGGGCGACGACATGTACTTCCTTGACCGGGAGGAAGACGATCCTGGGCAGGGACATGCCGGAAGCTTGCCTCCGGTGATCCAGGCCAGTCGCACCGCCTGATGGCTGTCCTGCGGGCGTGTCCGGGTTGCGCCTTTATGCGCTGGAGGCGGGGCTGGCCTCCTGTCCGGAGTCGATGAGCAGCGATACGGCTTCGATGAGGGCCAGGTGGGTGAATGCCTGCGGGAAATTCCCGAGATGCTGGCCCGTCGTGGTGTCGATCTCTTCGGCGTAAAGCTGCAGCGGCCCGGCGAACGACAGCAGCTTCTGGCACAGGGCATGGGCGCGGTCGGTTTCGCCGATCATGGCCAGCGCGGTCACCAGCCAGAACGAGCAGATGGTGAAGGTTCCCTCCTTGCCCTCGAACCCGGTGTCCGTTCCCTCGACCTTGTAGCGCAGGACCAGGCCGTCCTGGGTCAGCTCGTCGGCGATGGCCAGCACGGTCGATTGGATGCGCTTGTCGTCGGGGGGCAGGAATCCCATGATGAGCAGCAGCAGCAGCGAGGCGTCCAGATCGTCGGTCTCGTAATGCTGCCGGAACACTCCCCGTTCGGAAACGCCCTTGTCCAGCACCTCGGCCTTGATCTCGTCGGCACCTGCCCGCCAGCGCTTGGCCCGTTCGTCATCGCCCCGTTCGGCGGCGATATCAGCGCCGCGCGCGGCCGCGACCCAGCACATGACCTTGGATGCCGTGAAGTGCTGGGGGTCGCCGCGGACTTCCCAGATGCCCTGGTCGGGCTCACGCCAGTGCTGCAGGGCGGCGTCCACGAATCCGGCCACCCCTTCCCACACCGGCGCGACGATCTGGCTGGCTCCGCGGTGGAACTGGACGTCCAGGGCGTCGACGATCATGCCCCAGACGTCGTGCTGCTGCTGGTTCCAGGCGCCGTTGCCGACCCGGACCGGACGTGCCCCGCGCCATCCGGACAGGTGGTCCAGCGTCCGTTCGGTCAGGTCGCGTTCCCCGCCGATGCCGTACATGATCTGCAGTTCGAACCGGCGGTTGAGGTCACCGCCGCTGACCGCGTTGATGACGAAGCCCCAGTACTCGATCGCTTCCCAGGCGAAGCCCAGCCGGTACAGCGAGCGGAGCATGAACGACGAGTCCCTGATCCAGGTGAACCGGTAGTCCCAGTTGCGTGCCCCGCCGGGGGTTTCCGGCAGCGAGGTCGTCGAGGCGGCCATGATGGCGCCGGTGGGAGCGTAGCTGAGCCCCTTCAGGGTGAGCGCGCTGCGGTCCAGGTAGGGCTTCCACGGATGGTCGGGGATCTTGGCCGAGCTCAGCCAGTCGCGCCAGAAATCGACCGTCGTGTTCAGCATGGCGAACGCCTCGTCCTGGTTAGCCGGGACGTCGGCGCCTCCCCAGGACAGCGCGACGAAGGCCGATTGGCCCTGCGTGAGCGTGGTGCGGCCGTAACAGCGGGCGCCCAGCACGCCGAGCGGGATGCTGCCCGCTATCTCCAGGTGCACATCCCCCTCCGCCGGGGTGATGGTCATCGAGTCGTAGCCGTCACCCTTATAGCTCCACGTGCCGCCGGTGGTCCCGTAGTTAAACTGTGGGCCGCAGTTCACGACGGCCTCGACCCGGCCGCTGATGCACGTTGCGATCCGGACCAGCACGCCGACCGCACCGAAATCAGCCGGAGCCCGGTGATAATCCGGCCGCCGCCCCTCGTGCTTGACCGGGCCGACGGCCAGCAGGTCATGCACGGTCATCCACCCCGTCGGGGTCTGCCAGGTCGTCTCCAGCACCATCGTCCCCGGCACATACCGGCGATGCTGGGGCACATTTGTGGTGCCGGGACCGAACCGGAACAGGCCGGCGGTACGGTCCAGCAGCGCGCCGAATACACTCGGGGAATCGGGGCGAGGCAGGCACAGCCACTCCACCGACCCGTCCGGCGCGACCAGGCAGTTCTGCTCGCAATTCGACAAGAACCCGTAGTCGGCAATCGGCGGGAACAAGCTCGCCGACGCGGAACCCTCGTTAGCCACCGCACAACCTCCCGGGACTGGCAGATAATGCGATCGTAAGAATCCAGACTGCATGGCAGCATCACCCCGCACGGATGAGCCCTCCCCGGCCGCGCCCGCGAGGTGGACGTCAGGGCCCATCAAACGGTGGGGCCAGGTGGGGCTCAAACCCGCGACCGGCGAATTATAAGAGCGCCGCGCAACGAGAGCACTGCCCCAAACGCGGCGCATCGACTGCCCGTATCCGGCGGGGCACCCCAGTTGCCCGGCGCGGTCCACGCGGATGCGCAGATCGAGGTGGTCGGAGGGTTGCCCGGTGAATGCCTGGCCGGCCAGCTTCCTCAGGCCAGCAGCTGATGGCAGCCCCTGGCATGTATCCGCGGATGGGTTTGGTGGCGGGCCTGAAATCGAACTGTCAGCGCTCAGGCTGGGCATTCTCACGATCACCGCTGAAGCACTTCTCCAGGTGGAGAAAGTTACGCCGGACGCCGACCGGGGACCGGGGTGCGCATCACCGGCCAGCGCCGGACGGCGCTGGCCGCCGGGCTCGCCGCCCTGACCGAACTCCTCCGCCCGCACGGGACGACTGATGACACCTAGTACTGCAACGGCACTTAGCTGAGCCGGTGGGGCATCATTGAGTGCATGATGATGGATGTTGTCGTGGCCGGGCTGGACCAGCTGCACGAGCGGATCGCGGGCCGGTTCGCCCGTTCTGAGCCGCGGTCCCGGGTGCGGGAGTATGTGTCCGGGCTGGTCACGGGCCTGGAGCGGAAGAACGGGTGGACGCTGGCCGAATGGGCGGGCGAGGTCAGCCCGGATGGGATGCAGCGGCTGCTGCGCCGGGCGGACTGGGATGTGGACGGGGTCCGCGACGATGTCCGGGCTTACGTGGTGGAGCAGCTGGGCGGGCCGGACGGGGTGCTGATCGCTGATGACACCGGGTTCCTGAAGAAGGGCACCCGGTCGGCCGGCGTGCAAAGGCAGTACTCCGGGACTGCGGGGCGGACGGAGAACTGCCAGGTCGGGGTGTTCCTGGCGTACGCCTCGGCGCACGGGCACGCGCTGATCGACCGGGAGCTGTACCTGCCGCAGTCCTGGACCGGTGACCCGGAGCGGTGCCGGGCGGCGGGCATCCCGCCGGAGGCGGAGTTCACCACCAAGCCGCGGCAGGCCCAGGCGATGATCGCCCGGGCGATCGCGGCCGGGGTGCCGTTTTCGTGGGTCACTGCCGATGAGGCCTACGGGCAGGCCAAGTACTTGCAGGCTTGGCTGGAAGGCCGGGACGTGTCCTATGTGATGGCGATCCGGTGCAGCGACACGCTGACCATGCCCGCCGGTGAGCGGCGGGCCGACGACCTGATCGCGGCCCTCCCGTCCCGGGCCTGGCAGAGGATTTCGGCCGGGGCGGGGGCGCACGGCCCGCGCGAGTACGACTGGGCGCGGATCCCGGTCCGGCCCGGCTGGACGCGCGGCCGCGGGCGCTGGCTGCTGGCCCGCCGCTCGCTGAGCGACCCGGAAGAGATCGCCTATTACGCCTGCTACGGGCCCCGCCGCTCCAGCACCGCCGACCTGGCCTGGATCGCGGGCAGCAGGTGGCACATCGAAGAGTGCTTCCAGCAGGCCAAAAACGAGGCCGGGCTCGATCAGTACCAGGTCCGCAGCTGGCGGGCCTGGTATGCCCACATCACCTTGTCCATGCTCGCCCTGGCCTGGCTGGCCGCCAGCCGGGCCCAGGCCAAAAAAAGGGATCGGCACCAGCGACCCCGGCATGACCGGCTACACCCTGCCGGAGATCCGCCGCCTGCTGATCAGCCTGGTCCACGCCTCCGCACCCGACCCCGGGCACGGGTGGTGCTGGTCCCGGTGGCGCCGGCGACGGCAGTACCAGGCCCGGCTGTGCCATTACCGGCGACGCGGCTACGCGCTGACCTAGGCAGGCGCCGTGCCGGGCTGCCGGACCGGGATCGTCGCGGGCATGCTGGAGGTCATGCTGGTCCATCTCGACACTGATCTGGGCGGTGACACCGACGACGCCTGCGCGCTGGCCCTGCTGCTGGGCCAGGCCGGAGTAGAACTGGCCGGCATCACGACAGTTGCCGACCGGGCCGGACGCAGAGCCGGGTACGCCCGCCACTGCCTGCGCCTCGCCGGACGCGACGGCATCCCGGTGATCGCGGGGGCCGGGCTGTCGATGACCACGCCGCAATCCGCCGAGCCGGCGGCCGGTGACGAGCGCTACTGGCCCGGTGGCCTGCCGTGCTGTCCGTCACCGCCGGGAGCCGCGCTTGACCTGCTGCTCCGCAACCTCGAGCGGGGCGCGACACTGGCCGCGACCGGCCCGTGGACCAACCTGGCCCTGCTGGAGATCGCCCGGCCCGGCAGCCTGAGCCGGGCGCCGGTCGTGGCAACGGGCGGATGGACCGGGCTGGCCGCCGGCCTGCCTCCGTGGGGTCCGGAGATGGATTTCAACGTGCAATGGGACACCAGGGCCGCCGAGATCGTCGCAGCCACCGCCGACCTGACCCTGGTTCCGCTGCCCGTCACGCTCACGGCGCATCTGCGCGCCGCCGACCTGCCGCGCCTTCGTGCCTCGGGTCCGCTCGGCGAGCTTCTCGCCCGCCAGGGCGAGGCACACGGCCACGACTTCCAGATGGCCCAGATGGGACGGCTCCACGCGGGGTTGCCTGATGACCTGCTCAATTTCCAGTACGACCCAGTGGCCTGCGCCGTGGCGCTCGGCTGGCCGGGCGCGATCGTAGAGGAAACACGGGTGCAGCTAGTTCACGACGGCGAGCTCGTGCGGTTCCGGCCCGGGACTGCCGGACGGCCCATGCGGATGCTGACAGATCTGGACTCCGGCACCTTCACCGAATACTGGCTCAACGCTGTTGAGGCAGCCCAGTCGCCAGCATTACGCCCTGCAGATCCCGCAAGTGCCGTTGCAGTACTAGCCGCCAAGACGCCCAAGGCCAGGAGCACGCGTTCCTGCTCACCCAGCTAGTGTCCGCGCCCAGGATCTACCGCCCGCCCGCCTGATTCACGCCGGACGGAGCGGCCGGCTGCGGGAAGCCCGGGATTATTCACACCATCTAGCAGAACGAACAGACACAGGAGGAGGACCACCATGAGATCTTTGCGACGACGCGCACTGGCAATGGCTGCTTGCGCTGCGATGATGCTTGCAGCGCTGGTCACCGCGGCTTCTTCGGCGTCCGCCAGCCCAAGCTGGCAGCTCGTCGACGAATACACCAGTCATCCCGCCTGCTACACCCCCGCCGGGGGGACGAACAACCTGGCGATCGATCTGAACGGCAACTGGTCCGCGCCGATCAATATCGGCGCGTCCGGCCTGCCGGCGGGCGTTTCCGTTGCGAGCACCCCCGTCATCGACTTCTACTACTACACGCTCGGCGGCTATGGGGTGAGCTACGTCACTGCGCCGATCCCTGCTGGCTGGAGCAACGGGACCGGGCCGGTCAGAGTGGTCCCGCAACCTGACCCGCAAAACTACACACTGGATGCGGAAGGATACGTGGCGTTGACGGTATCGTCTGGCCGTCAGGCGAATTCGTCGTTCAACATCACGCTGTGGGCTAGCGATGGCACCACCACGCAGACCGAAACCGTGCCCGTCGTGATCCAAGCCTCCTGCAAGCGTCATTACTGAACGGCCGACGCCGGGTTAACTCCGGCACACGCCGGGAGTCCCGGGACTGCGTCGGTGAGCTGCATCCGCAGCTCACCGACGAAGCCTCACCATCCAGCCGTAGACACCGCCGCAGCGATTCGCTCCCCGCCCTTCGGGACGGTAGCGCGGCCCGACCCCGCCATGCCCGTGACAACTCAAAGGAGTGGTGTGATGATCCGGCAGCGGGCGACGACACTAATGATCTGCTCGACCGTGCACACGGCTCCGTGAGTGTCAGGTGGGGCGGGTGGGGCTTGAACCCACGACCGGTGATCATGAGAGGCATGCTTCCGAGCGGCCCACGCCCTAGCTGCACCGACGGCACCGGTCATTGCACTGATGACACACCTGCCGTCGCCTACTAATCTCAGGGTAGCGCCGGATAACGCCCTGTTCTCAGATCAGAGGGCGGATAGCACTGTGTCGCCAGGAATTGCCCGCAGTGAGGAGCTGGCAAAGTGTTGGGTGCTTCGCGGCTCGCTATGACAGGGTGCATGGTCATCGCCCTGGTGTTCGCCGGGCTGCTGTCGGGCTGCACAAGCTCGGCGTCGCAGCCTGAGCACACAGCCAGCGTTGCCGTGCGGCCGGGCTCCTCACTCGCTGACCAGGCCGTGCAGATAGGGATCACCGGACTGAGCCCTGGCGAGCTGGTGAATGTCCAACTCAGCTCGACCGACGCACACGGCGTGCCGTGGCAGGCATCGGCCGCCTACCGCGCGGATCCGGGCGGCGACGTGGACCTGAGCACAGCGGCGGCAATCTCGGGTAGCTACCACGGCATTTCCGGCATGGGCCTGATCTGGTCTATGCATGCGCTGAAGCCAGACCCGGCGGGCGCCTACTTCTGGGGTGGTGATGCGCCACTCGCGTTCACGCTGGCGGTGAGCGCAAACGGCACACAGGTCGCGTCGGCGAGCTTCCAGCGCAAGTTCTCGGCCGGTGCGATCGCCGAGACGATGGAATCGCTGACAGATGACGGGTTCGTAGGCGAGCTCTGGCATCCGGCTAATACCGTGGCCCGGCGCCTGGCCGTGCTGGTCCTCGGCGGGTCGGAAGGCGGCCTACCGGGCGTGCTGCTCCCGGCACTGCTGGCCAGCAGCGGCTATCCAGCCCTGGGTGTCGCCTATTTTGCCGAGCCTGGCCTGCCGCAGACGCTATCCAGAATCCCGCTCGAATACTTCGCCGGGGCCCTGCGCTGGCTGGCACGCCAGCCAGGTGTCGACCCGGCGCACATCGCCGTGCTAGGCGTCTCCCGCGGCAGCGAGGCCGCGCAACTGCTCGGCGTGTACTACCCCAGTCTGGTGCATGCCGTCATCGCCTCAGTACCCAGCAACGTTGCCAACTGCTCCTACCCTGGCTGCACGGGCCCGGCCTGGACCCTACACGGCCAGGCGCTTCCCTACACCAAGGAATTCGACAACCCCAGCCCCACTGAGAACCCGGCCGCGGTCATCCCGGACCAGCGGATACAAGGCCCGGTGTTCCTAGACTGCGGCGAGGCGGATCAGACATGGACCTCATGCCCATACGCCCAGGCCATACTCCGCCTGCTCGACGCCCATCACGATCGCTGGGCACACGTGCTGTACGCCTACCCCGGCGCCGGACATCCGGTTGGGACACTCGTCCCCTATGAGCCCGCTTCCCCCGCCGCAGACCCTGACTACGCCACCGACCAGCAGGCACGCGCACTGCTATGGCCCCATCTGCTCACCTTTCTCGCCGGACTAGCGCATAACCCCGCGAGCTGACAGCCTCAATCCGCCCGACGCTACCCAGACCGGCCCCATCACGAACTGTGGGGTTCCGGCGCGCTCGCTGTCGAGACGGCCGGGTTGGCGGCGCGGCGAGCTAGCATCGTGGCATTATGCCGGTGATCAAAGATCAGATCACTGCCCTCCGGCGGCATAATGCCTGATCATGCCTGTGATCGAGGCGCAGTGCGCCTCGATCCTGGTGCCTCACGATCACAGGCATACCAACCATGAGCGTGCAGCCTTCACAGCACGACAGTCACGATCTTGGCGGGTGGTTCCGCGGGTTTCCTGGCGGGTGATCCTGCTACTGTGCGTAACGTCATCGAGCCGCAGACCTGAGTAGCGCACCGACATGCTGCGGTCAATCGCTAGCGGCATCTGTCTTGGCGTCTCATCGCCCGGTTCCGGGCCACGCGTAGGGAGCGTTAGGTGAAGATTGACGAGCAAGAGATCCGCCGACGGCCAAATCGGTAGCGGCGACACGCCAGACCTCTCAGATCAGCTGCAGCTGCCGCGCACGACGGACCGCCTCGCTACGGTGGGTCGCGGATAGCTTGCGGTAGATGCTCCTGAGGTGCGTCTTGACGGTGTTCACCGAAATGTACATCTCAGTGGCGATCTCGGCCGTGTTGAGCATCCTCGAGGCGTGAGTGAGGACCTCGCGCTCACGCTCGCTGAGCCGCTCGGCGAGCACTGGTGGCGCCTGGTCGAACGGTGGCGCCTTTCTCTGGAACGGAACCGCACCCGGGCTCATGACGGGGGGCGCGACCAGTTCGTGATAGTGATGAGCCAGCTCAGGGTCGCGCCGCAGCACCTGCCGCAGCCAGGTCCGCTCCATCACAAAGGGCAGCCTTGTCTGCTCAGCTTTGGCTAGCTCGAGGCCGCGCTCCAGACAGCGGCGACCTCGCACGCCGTCGCCGGTTTCGTAGCTGAGCCGCGCTTCAGCCACCCATCCCGCCAGGCCAAGTCGGTGAGTCGTCCCGCCGAGGTTCTCCGTCACGTTGTCCAGAACGCGCCGGGCCGCTTGTTGGTCTCCTGTAGCCAGCCAGGCATGGGCGAGTGCAGCCGCAGCATCGGGTACCGAGTGCGGATCGGCGCGTTGCGCCGCGGCCAAGGCCGCCGGGACGTCGTCCGCCGCCATACAGACGCGCGATTCTAGGATGGTCAGCTTGAGCTCGAGCCAGGCGGGTGGTGACCAGTCCTGGCGCGCCTGTCGGACCATCTCCATCGCGCGTGAAACGTGGCCTTCGGCCAAGCGGCGCTGGGCCGCGACCGTGCAGGCTAGCGCGCTCACCAATCTGTCCGGGCAGATCCGCAGGGAGGCCTCGGCCTGCTTCAGCCGGGCGTGCGCCCTCTGCATATCACCCCGCTGCAAGTACACCCAGGCCAACGCCACGTCCACGCTGGGGATGACATGCTCGGTCAGGTCGTCGCCACCGCTGCTCATCGCGTCAGCCGCCTGGTCAGCCCGGACGACGGCACTGCTCAGCCTGCCCGCCAGCGCCTCTGCCAGCGCGAGATACCCCAAGCCATCGGCCCGTTCATGCCCCGCAAGTGGAGCGGCGGCCACGCCCGCCTCGAACCGGACCGCCGCCTCATCCAGCCGGCCCGCCCACAGATCCGCTGCTCCGTAGCCCACCAGCATCTGCGCCCGGATCCCCGGGTACCGGTCGTGTACCTCCTGGGGCAGCTGATCGATTAGGGCCTCCGCTCGTTCGGCGGCGGCCGTGGCTAGACCGAAATTCCCGGTGCGGCGGGCCAGCGCCAGCCGGATCTGCGCGGCCGCCAGCCGGGCCGGGATCTCCTCGTTGTCAGGCAGGCGGTCGAGCATGCTCTCCGCGGCGATGAGGGAGGTAGTGACTGCGTCACTGCTGACCCGGGACAGCCCCGCTGCGGCCAGTACCAGCAATGGTTGCGGTTGGGTCCAGGCCGGATGCGTGGGCATGCGCTGAAACGCTTCAGCCAGCGGCCGGTGGCTGCATGGTTCGGTCAGCTGACCTGTGGCGAACTCGTCCACCACCACTCCGGCGGCGAACGGCCAGTCACCCGATTCGGCGGCATACCACACTGCTTCGTCAAGTCGTCCGTTGAGCTGGTACCACCGGGCCGCCCGCCGGTACAGGTCGGGGATCAGTCCCCTGCGTTCGATCCGGAGCTTGAGGCGCAATACCGTGGCCAGCAGCGAGTGGTACCGGTACCATCCCTGTCCGAGCGGGCTGACGAAGGCATTCGCCCGGGCGAGATCCGGCAGGATGCCTGCTTCCGGCTGGTTATCAGTCAGCTCGCCGGCGAGCTCGGCGTTGACGCTGTCCAGGATGCTGGTCCGGAGCAGCATCTCACGGACCGGAGCCGGCTGAGCGTCGAGTACCTCCTCCACCAGATAGCTGGTGATGGCGGTTTCCCCGGTCTCCAGTTCCTTCGCGAACTGGTCAGGGTCGTCGCGTCCTTGCAGGGACATCGCGGCCAGGCGCATGCCTGCGGCCCAGCCCTCGATCCGGCCGGTGATCCGGTCCAGCGTGTCCGCGGACAGGGCGATACCGTGATGCGCGAGCAGCAGTGCGGACTCCTCGGTGCTGAAGGCGAGGTCATCGGCTCGTATTTCGGCCAGTTGCCCGGCGAGCCGGTACCGATGCAACGGCAGCATGGGGTCCATCCGGGAGGCGACCACGAGATGCAGGCCCGGGCTGGCATTCCGCAGCACGTAGGCCAGACCGTCCAGGACCGCCGGCTCGGCCAGCAGATGGAGGTCGTCGAGGACCAGCACCGCGGGTGGGTCGTGCGCAGCCAGGACTGCCGCGAGATTGGCCAGGAACGCGTGATCGACCGCCACCCGGCCGGGTCCGAAACGGACCCGCGGCACCGCGACACCTGCCCGCCGCAGGGCGGCCACGACATAGGACCAGAACAAACTCGGCCGGTTGTCGTGGCCATCGACGGTGAGCCAGGCCAAGGCGCCGGGATTGCGGCTGCCGGCAGCCCACGCCGCGATGGCCATGGTCTTGCCGGCGCCGGGCGGCCCAGACACCAGGGTCAGCGGCCCTCGCGTGCCATCGGCGATGAGCTTATCGATGCGCGGCCGGGCGACTGCCCAGCCCGGCAGGTCAGGCACGGTGACCTTTGCGGTCAGAACTGGATCGTAAGCGTCCGCGCGCCCTCGCGAACGGGTTGACCCGTGCGTATCCGGCCTGGACATCCGCATTCCCCTCTCCGGAATAGACGCGCGTGCTAGCCCGCTAAGCCATTTCTCTCTTATCGGGCTATGAGAAATCATCACCCCCGACCTATCTCACCCGGTCTCACCCGGGTGACAAGAATTCACCCGCCACGAGTGGGGCCGCACGAAACGGTGAAGCGGAACCTAGGGACCTGGCCATAGATTCCGAGCTTGAGTGGCGCGGAGCCCGGCCGCGCACCGTGCCGGTGCCTGGGCCGTGCCGCTGCGGGCCGTCGGCGCGCAGCACGTCCAGGACCTGAACCCGCTCGACCGCGGCCCGCAGGGCACCCACCACGGCGCCATCATCGCCAACGGCAGCCTCTACTGCCCGTGCACACCCCGCACGCTGCTGAACCGGGACCGCTGGCCCGCACCGCCGCCTAAGAGCAGGCCGCAGACCACGACCGCAAGACCAGCGAGCTGGCCCGCTACCAGCTCGGCCACCTCCTGCACGTCAGAGGAATCCAGCCGGGGCACGGTGACCGCTTCTGACCGCGCCTGCCAGCGTCCCGCCGCTCCCATTCCGCTCCCAGGATCGGACATGGTGACTCTGCGGGCCTGGCAGCAAGTGGCTCTTGGTCTCTGCATGTGCGCGAGGCCGGTCATGGCGCCGGTGGCTGTGTCACCAGGTGCACATCGATGATTTCAAGACCGAGGCCGACGATCCGCTCTACAAGCCCGGGGAGGGCAGCCTGGTCGGGCAACTCGGCGCGGAGGGTGGTCGTATCCGGGCGTGTGGTGACCTGGCAGTCGTCGAATTGCGCGCGCAGCGTTCTGCCGGCCTGGCCGCTGAAAGTGATCTCATACATCGGTGATCGCACTGGGATTATGCCTCGCAATTGGTGGTTGACGCTGGCCATCAGGGTGCCTGACGGTGAGGTCAGAGTCGTCACCCGATATTGGGTGATCCGGTTGGGCGCACCGGCCCATCGTGCCTATGCGGGCCAGGATCGAGCTTGCCTCCGGAGATCATGCTGCGCGGGGCACCTGCAGTGGGCGTCGCTAGACGAGCTGATGACCTGGCGTGCGTGTGCGTTAGATGCTGCCGGAGGGTGATCATGCACGGTGGCCAGTTGACTGCCGCCCAGCGGGTTGCCCACTGCGAGACAGGGGAGGGCCCGTGTGGTTCCTGTGACCTAGGATGCCCCGGGCTTCGGCACGTCCGGGCGGGGCATGATGTCAACATGGTGGTTTTGATCCTGCCGCCATGCGTAATATCGTTCCATCGCCCGGGACTGGCCTTGTGCTCCTCCTGACGGCGAAGCCGGGTGGGTTGCGTTACGGGAGGCCAAGGCAGAGTGTCGCAGGCGACAGTGACGGCTGAGCCCGGCCCGCGCACTCCCCGGTTCCCGTCCTCGAAGTTCCGTGTCCCCAGGCTGATGCCGGGGCTCGTGCGCCGGTCAAGGTTGCTCGATCCGCTGGACCGGGGAGACCAGGTTCGCCTCGCCCTGGTTGTGGGCCCGGCGGGGGCAGGCAAGACCATGCTCCTCGCCGACTGGCTGGCGGCCCGCCCGCAGCGTCCGTCGGCCTGGCTGAGCTGCGATGCGGCCGATGCCGACCCGGCGCGGTTCGTCGCTGCCGTCATCGAGGCCGCGCGGTATGGCTTTGGTGAGCTATCGATCGGCGAGGATGCCCGCCAGCTGATCCGCCTCGATGGCGAGGTATCGGCCGATGCGGTCGCTGCCCTGGCCGACGACCTTGACGTGCCGGACATGGTGCGGGTACTGGTCATTGATGATTTTCACCTGGCCGGGGCGGCCAGCGCCGATACCCTGCGCTGGCTGGTGGAGTACCATCCGCCGTCGCTGCAGCTGGTTGTGGCCAGCCGGGTTGACCCGCCGCTGAGGGTGCACCGTATGCGGGCGCACCAGGATCTGGTCGAGCTGCGGGACGGGGACCTGGCCTTCTCCGTGGAGGAGACCGAGAGTTTGCTTGCCGGGTTCGGGGTTCGGCTGGACGAACCAGAGCTGGCTCTGGTTCACCGGCGCAGCGAGGGATGGGCGGCCGGGTTGCAGATGGCTGCGATCTCGATCCAGGGTTCGCCTGATCGCGCCACTGCGGCTGGCCGGGTACGGCTGCACCGTCATACGGTTGCCGACTACTTCTTGGAGGAGGTCCTCTCCCACCAGCCTCCTGAGGTCGCCGAGTTCATGCTGGCCACCTCGGTCCTCGATGAGCTTTCTGTGCCCGCCTGCACCGCGCTGTGCGGTCAGGGATCAGCGAAGATGCTCGAGTTCCTCTACGGCACGCACATGTTCGTGGCGATCGTGGACGATGAGGCCCGTACCTACCGGTATCACCATTTGATCAGGGAAGTTCTCCAGACCGAGTTGCACGCCCGGGATCCGGCCCGGGAAAAGCGGATTCACGAGGCCGCCGCGCAGTATCTCATCGAGGCTGGCCAGGCCGGTGCGGCAGCGCGGCATCTGCTGGCCTCCGGTGACCAGGCTGCGGCGTTCAGCCTGCTCAGCGAGGGGGTTGTGCGCGACGTGCTGACCAACCCGGCCGTCAGCAGCGCACTCGACCTTGACGAGATCCGGCCGGAGGTGTTCGCAGGCGCTCCGGAGTTCCTGTTGCCGTTGGCGGCTGAGCTGCTGTGGCGGGGGGCGTTCGAGCGAGGTTCGCGGGCTGTCACACTCGCCCGGAAGTGCCATATCGACCCGGGCCAGGCAACCTGAGCTGGCCGTGCGGCTGGCGCTGGTGAACATGCTTCACTGCACGTTCACCGGCCAGTTTGACGAGGCACTGGCGCACAGGGAGCGGGCGCGGCCGTTCGAGGCCGAGGCCGATGGGGTCAGCGACTGGATCGTGACGCTCGACACCCTGGCCATGTACTGCCACACCTACCTGGGCCACTTCAGCGAAGCCCGGCAGCTCGCCGATGCCCTCATGTCGGCTCAGGTGAGCGCTCCGCTGACCGAGGTTCTCTGCCCCGGGGTAATCAGCCAGGCCGCCTTCATCGAGGGAGCCCTCGAAGAGGGCGGCGCTCTGGCCGCTGGCACTCTCAGCGCGGCCCGCCGCCTCCATTTTGACCGCCACTATTTCGCCTTTCACGCGCTGCGGACAACAGCTCTGCTCGCTCTGGAGCGACACGATCTGGCCACGGCCGCTGAACCGGTAGAACGCGCACTGGAGATAGTCAGCGGCGCCCGGCCCGCCTTCAACTACTTTGCCCAACTGGACCGGGCCCGGATATGGGCGGCAGGCGGCAACTACGATGAAGCCCTCGCCTCGCTGCCCGCGGCGCGGTCGGCGCTCAAAAGCGGCCACTCCGTCCTTCTCGCCGAGGCCGACGAGCTAGAAGCCCGCATCCGCATCGGTCTCGGTGACCAGAGCGGCGCCGCAAGCGTCATCGAGCGGCTCCCGGGGGACCGGCGCATCGTCATGTCAGCGATCGCCGCTCTCGCCGCCGGGAATCCTGGGCAAGCGGCCCAAGCCCTGAGCAGCGCCCCGGCTGAGGGAGCCACGATCCGGTCCGATCTGGAACTGCGGCTGCTGCGCGCGAGCATCGCCATCGGCCAATCCTCACCCCAGGCACCCATCCTGATCAGACAGGCTCTCGCCGTAGCCGAACGCCACGGTTTCATCCAAACCGTCGTGGACACAGCTCCTCAGCTAGTCGAGCATGTCATCTCCGACCCGCACCTTTATCCCCGGACCAGGCAGCTGACGGCACTGATCACCGCGGGTCTCAAAGCGCGCAAACGCGCCGGGTCCGCTCCACGGCAGGGTAAACTCCTTGATCCGCTGACTACCGCCGAGATCCGCGTGCTGGAGAAGCTGTCCGAGCGGCTCACCTATACCGAGATAGCATCCGACCTGTACTTGTCCCTCAATACAGTGAAAACGCACCTGCGCCACGCCTACATGAAGCTCGGCGTCACCTCCCGCTCTTCCGCCGTCAAGCGTGCGGCCTCGCTGGGCATTCTGTGATCTAGCTTCCCTGCGTCTCTCAAAGCCGCGCCTCAGCAGGACTTCCGGGTGGCCTGGGGCGGTTTTCCGGTGTCTGGAGGAAAGCGCGGTATGTCGTTTACCCGGCGAACGATGACGCAGGGACGCCCACCGCCCCCGGGCGGCATACGAATGTCGCACCCGCATGCGGCTCTTTCTTCAGCTGGTCGGTGCTCAGCCGGTAGGCGGCCGACGTCACGTACAGGTCCGCCAGATCGGGACCGCCGAAAGTACAGCTCGTCACCTGGGTAACCGGAAAGAGAACTTCGTCCAGCAGTACTCCGGCTGGTGAAAAGCAGCGGACCGCTGCGC
Organism: uncultured Actinomycetes bacterium; assembly: GCA_963722275.1. Lineage (GTDB taxonomy): Bacteria > Actinomycetota > Actinomycetes > Streptosporangiales > Streptosporangiaceae > Palsa-504. The sequence continues at coordinate 293,636 of CAVRMX010000012.1, forward strand.
CGCCGAAGCACGCAACCCAGAGGTTACCCCTGTTATCGGTGGTCATCCCATCGGGTACGCCGTGCGCGCGCTCGACAGTGACGAGCCGTCGCCTGTTGCCGACCGAGCCGGTGCCGACGTCGAAGTCGAAAACGTCGACACCCTGAGTGGCCGAGTCGATGAAGTACATCCGGCTACCGCCGGGGCTCCATGCGATGCCGTTCGATTGGGTTACGACGCGAACTACTTGCCCGAATGACCAGTCCGGTTCAACACGGTAGAGTGCCGCGGAATGCGGCGAGAAGTCAAACGCGGTCGTTCCGGCGAAGAGCCGCCCAGCGGGGTCGCACTTCGCATCATTCATCCGGTTGCCTGGGATATCCCGCTCGACCGGCGCGGTCAGCTCGAAACCCTCCCCGGTATCTGAAACCGCGGCGATACCGTCGCGCACTGCAAGCACAAGCCCGCCACCGCGTCGGGGAACAACCGCGCCTACCTCTTGGCCGACGGGAAAAGACCCCAGCTTCACCCCGGACCGGTCATAACGGAAGACCACACCTGCGGTCAAGTCGACGAACAGCAGCGTCTGTGTCCGCTCGTCCCAATGCGGCGCCTCGCCCACATCGGCATGCAGGTCGGCAAATACCTCGACCCTCACACTCGCAGAGCGGGCCACGTACTACCTCGCCTTGGAAATCGAATAATCCGGGGAGTCCCGATGTGGGGCGCCTTCAGCATTACAGGCTCTGAAAGAGAGCTTTCTCAGCCATTCTGGCTGGCAGATCGATCGATCGATGTCACCGGCATCCTATAGCACGGGACGACTGACCCCAGCTCGGCCTCCATGCCGAGAGGGCCGCGGCTGGGCGGGCTAGCGGTGGGACAGGCACCAACGCGCCGACCTGTCCGGCACCCTGAAGGGCGCGCCCATCCCTGCAGTAACCGCTAGCTCTGAGCCGCCGTGGTGGTCAACCGAGGCCGCCAACCCTGGCCAGATCAACGGAAGCGCAGGTCGCCGGCCATGGCGCCGAGACCTGAGGCTGGGTAATCACCCGATTTCGGGTGATTACCCAGCCCTTAGCCGGCGTGCATGCTGGTCGTACAAACCTGGGCGCTGCTGGCCACCATCCGCCAGCGGTTCGAAAGAGTAACAAGGCGCGTATTAACGACTCCCGCTGGCCGTGTCTGTCAACGGACAAGGCTAGAGGAAGGAACCTCCGCGGACGGGCGGACGCAGGATAGTAGCTGAGGAAGGGGGGCCACGATGCTCAGATGCGTTACTGATGCAAGAGCAGTTGAGGAAGAAGTAGTCGTGGCGGCACGGAGCGAGCTGGAGCGAACCGCGCCGATGAAGCTGGACCACCGGATCTGCCCTACTGGCGAGGCCGTGGTGGACCTTGGCGGCGACCTAGATATCCTCAGCGCCGACGTGGCCGTCAACTACGTCACGGATGTTATCGATCGCCACCGTGGCCCGGTGACGGTGAACCTAACCGCACTGGCTTTCTGCGATGCCCGGGGCCTAGCCGCCCTGGAGCGCATGGCCGGTCACGCGGAGCGGAATGGCTGCCCATTCCGGCTTGCCTCACCCAGCCCGAGACTGATCAAGATCATGCGGATCACCCGCCTGGATCGCAGGTTCCTCACTTCCCAGGCATCCGCGCTGGCGCCCGGCGAGTTCGTTAGACAGGCGGACCTCTTCAACACGGTCGCATCGATTGCTGAGATCCAAGACCAAGACCAGTAGTGGCCGAGAAGCCTGGCCCGGCGCTACGAGCGCACTACCTGCACGGATACCACGGAGCCATGCCGCCGATGGTCCTGATCGCACTGTTTGCACCGATGGCTCGGTCCACGAACCGGTCCACAGCAAAGCGCCGGCCTTCTCTCGTCCTGCGACTGTGCGTAACGTCGCCAGGAGCGCCTAGCCCACGGCCTTTCGCCCAGCATAAGCGCGTCCACCGTCAGACAGCAGTCACATCACATCCCCGGTACGCGAGTTGTGGGTAACGGCACGAGAACGTACTTCTCAATACGCCGATCGTCCCTTCGCGCCCTTCGCGCGCGTCCAAACGTAAGCGCGCGTACACAGGCCGGGATCCCGGCCGAGCTCAGTCTGGACGCGGCCGGTGTCGCGGGCCATGGCCAGCTGTGCGCTGGCCAGGGTCAGCACGTCCGCCACCGCCCGGATGCGGCCGGCGGCCGTGCTGTCGCCCGCCCGAGCGGCGCGCAGCAGGTCCCGGGTCTGGCGGCGCAGATGATCGAGGCTGGGCCTGGACGGAAGATCCGCCATGACGTCTCCTTCACCGGCCGACGATCCGCACGGCAGGCCCGGCAAGGGAGACCGCCGTGATCTGCTTCTTTGCCCGCAGAGGCGGACTATGTCCTGCCCGCGGACCCGGAGGCGCCCTCTCGCGCCGGCAGCCGCGGTAAGCAACGCGGCGTGCTCCTGTCTAGCGATGGCCGCGCAGGTCGTCCAGGAAGCTCCGGGCGGCGGAGACGGCGCCGGCGGTGCGGTTGACGGCCTCGGCGGCGGCGCGGGCCGCGGTTCCCTTCACGCCGGGCATGACCGCGGCGGCGTCGGCGATCAGGTTGCCGGTTTCCTCCACGATGCGGGTACCGGGCGGGACGTGCACCCGGAACTCGTCCGGGCCGGCGGGCTCGGTGCTGATGTCGTCCAGCTCCGACCAGATCACGAGCGTGTCGCCGGAGTAGGAGATCAGGCGGAGCAGGCAGCCGGTCTCCGCGTCCACGATCGCGTCGGTGGGGGCGTCCACGATCGCGTCGGTGGTGAAGGTCATCAGCGGCCCCGGGGCCACCTCCGCGTCGCCGGGGACGGGAGTGACGCGGAGCTGGCGGGCGGGCCGGCCACGGTAGGTGAGCTCCGCGCCGCCGGACAGCCGGCGGCGGAGCAGCCAGCACGAGTCGGCCAGGAACGCGATGTTGTCGCGCAGGGGGGCGGCCGGGCCGACCAGGATCCGGTCCTGGAAGACCTGCCAGCGGCGCTCGCCGTCACAGGCGATCGTCGTGGAATCTATGCGACGCCGGCGGGACGAGAAGTCGAGGCGGTACCGGTCCGGGCCGCTGACGCGCAGCCGGGCTTCCGTGCAGGCCACGGCCGTTCCGCGGGTCATCGCGTCGAAGAGGTCGCCGAGGCCGCCGCGCCCGGCGGCGCGGAATCCTTCTGGCAGCGGTGCCGCCATGGCGAACAGATCGAGCCACTGCCGCGCCGTGATGCCGAGGTCACGAGGCTCACCGCTGCGGTAGAGCAGGTCAAGCACCTCGTCGGTGGGCGGTGAGCCGTCGGCCGGCCCGAGCGGGGCCGGGTCGGGCGACGGCATCGCCTCCGCCTGCCCGCCGGCCCCGCCGCGACCGAGCAGCTGCGGCACATGCCTGATCAGGGCGCCGAGGCCGCCCGCCGCCAGGTCCGCGGCGGCCCAGCCAGGACCGCTGAGCGTTTCCCTCCGGTTCTCCCCCAGGGTTTCGCCGCGGTGGCTGCCCGGTGGCGGCGCGAACCGGGCGGGGTCGGCCGCCTGCGGCGGGTTCATCGTCACGTCTGTCAGCTCGGTGCGGGTGACTAGCTCGCCCCCGGACGTCTCGATCCGGCGGAGCAGGATGCCGAGCCCGGCGTCCACGGCGACCTCGATGCGGTCATAGAGCCGTTCGGCGGAACCGGATCCGAGCACATCACGGCGCGGCGCGGCCGCGACCGCGATCGCGTCGCGGCCGGCGACGGTCACCGGCCCCAGCACTTCCAGGGTGAACCCGCCGAGCAGGCCGGAGGGACAGAACAACTCGGGCGGCGGCGGATAGGCGACGCCCACCCCGATCGGGAGCCCCGGAGGACCGCCTCCTTCCGGCGGCCGCCACGACCAGCCGCGCTCGCCGTCATTACCCTCGGCGGCCTCGCCCTCGGCGCCCCGGCCGGGAACCGGGCACTCCAGGCGCCACCGGCCACCGGGACCGATCAGCAGCGCTCCGCGCCTCAGGTAGCGGCCGTCGTCTTGCCGCTGCGCCGGCCAGGCGCGGTACCAGCGAGACCGGCGCTCGCGCGACAGGCGCGGGAGCGGCTCCCGGTCGGTCTCGGAGCGCAACCCGGCCGACAGGGACAAGCGGGTCCAGTCGGCCCGGTAGAGCAACCCGATCACTTCTGGCAGGCCGGCCATGGCGGCACCATCCGAGGCAAGTCACTGGCGGGGAGGCGGGAACGCCATCCCGTTCGGTCAAATTATGCCCTGTGCCGCCCTGGGACCCGCACGGCTTGTGGTGACGCACACGGGGCGGGATTGGCGCTGGCCGGGCCGTTGCGTGAGGCCTGGCGTCGGCCGTGGGGCCACCCCACGGAGGTGACGAGTTGACAGACGCTCCGGCTGAGGAATCGGTGGAGCGTCTTCGCGACCGCCCTGGCAATAGCTAGTGCCGCCTTCTTTACGGGCGGGATCGTTGGCTTCTTGTTCGGAATCCCACAGCCAGTGCAAGGTTCCGCTACATCGACTGGCAATGTGCCGCACGACAACACCAACCTGTATCAGGTATCCGATTGGTTGACGAAAATCATCGTTGGCGTTGGCCTCGTGCAGATCGGTCGCTCTTTGCCGGTTCTGACGAAACTGGCTGAGAACATGAAGGCACCTCTTGGTGGACAAGCGTCGAGCGCAGCGTACGGCATAGGACTGACAATTACCTACGCTCTGCTTGGTTTTTTTTCCTTTATCTATGGAGTCATACTCCATTCCCTCAGGAATCGATGCTCAATAGCAGTATTCAGCTGAAGTTCGATCCGCATGAATCAGACCGGGCGACTGCCGCCCGCGACCAGTACGCCGCGCTGCTAACGGTGCAGGAGCGGGTCCTGGGCATCGAGCACCCCGACACGCTCACCACTCGCGCCAACCTGGCCGCCTGGACCCAGCGAGCGGAGGAATCTCAGCAGCATCAGGACGGGAAACCGAAGTAACCGTACGCCCATGCCGTCCGACATCTGCAACGGCCTGATTCGGACCTTCTGATTCGTAGGAGTGGCTTGGCAGCAGCCACAGGGGTTCGGCATCGGCCCTCGACCTTCCACTTTTTCAGGCCGGCATAACCCAAGTCGTCACGAGATGTACGAGCGTCCCGTACTGTCGCCGATCGCCGTCGCTTGCTGTTGGTCGCTGCTGCTGCTGCTGTCCGCGCAGCCCAGATCGTCCGGTGCCAAGCCGACCCGGACCGCAGGGCCACCAGGCCCGAGGACCGGAAGCGGCGCGGCAGAGCTACGCATTACGAGGGGCCCGCTCCCCCGCTCCTATGGCGTGACCTGCACAGATAGCACGGCGGATCGCAGCGATGGCACTGATTGCACTGGGATTTCGCGGCGGGCCGTTCCACGACCCGTTCCACGAACAGCCCGCGGCCGTCGCTGGCCATCGCAGGCAGCTTAACGCCCGGCGGCCCCGGCCGGGCCGTCCGCATCGGGCCGTCTGGCGAGCCCAGTGTCCGCCCGGGATCAAGGTCTGCCGATCACGGCTCCTGGGCCTGGCTCGAGTTCGATCGTGCCGCCAGGTCCGGGCACCACGAGGATCTGCGACCCGAACGGGAACTGGTACATGTCATGGAAGGCCCAGCCGCCCAGCCCGAACAGCGCCGCGACGACCGCGAGCGTGGTGATCGCGATAAACGGTTGCCTGCGCGGCACGCGGACCAGCAGCCAGGCGCCGAGCAGCGAGATGGCGCCCAGGGCCGGCACGTAGAACCGAACCGCCTGCAGCGTGCTCAGGCCCGGCGCCGCGGTCCAGGTATAGGTGGCGTACAAGACCCAGATAGCGGCCCAGCAGGCGGCCAGCGCGAGCGCGACCGCCAGGTCACGCCTGGCCGCCGCGGCCTGCTGGCTGCCTGCCCGGCGGCCGCGCAGCCAGGTTGCGGCGATGCCCGCCAGCGCGCCCAGGCCGAGCACCAGCATGGGCATCGCCTGGATCAGGTGGGCCGGCATGTACCGCAGGTTGGCACCCAGGGCGCCCAGGCTGAAGGTGATCTCCCCGGGCCGGTAGCCGGACCGCAGCGGGCCGCCGTAGATCAGCGTGTCGAAGACCGCGACGCCGGCGCCGAACACGCCCACCGACGCAAGCCACCAGGCGACCGCGCTACCGGCCAGCCGCCCGGCCCGCAGCCGCCACGCCACCAGCACCGCGATGACCGCGCAGCCCAGCACCACGATGTTGGTGTACCGGCTGAACGTAGCTGCCTCCAGCGCCACGAAGCCAGCCAGCCCGGCCCAGGTCCTGCGCCTGGCGCTCGCCCCGGCCGCCAGCACCGCCCACAGCAGGGCCCCGGTACCCGCCGCGATCAGCGAGGCTTCGGTGAAGGTCGGCAGGTAATCACGCCAGGCGAACAAGATCGCCGCACCAGAGGAGCAGTACAGGCCGACGGCGGCCGCGCCGCCGAACCCGCCCAGCCAGCGCCTGCCGCCGACGTACAAGCTCAGGCAGGCCAGCGCGCCGTAGAAAAGCGGTGTCAGCCGGATCAGGCCGAGCGCCTGGAACGCCACGGCCAGGTACGGGTAGCCAGGGTCCTTCTCGCTGATCCACCTGCCTCCCGGCAACTGCACCCACTGGACCGGGCCGCCGCCCGGGCCGGGACCCAGCCGGCTGCCGCCCAGCTGAGGGGCCAGCCGCTCGGCCAGCGCGTGCGCCTGCGCCCCCGACAGGGTGAAGAAGTGCCCGTCGGTCATCACCACGATCGAGGCACGATAGGCGTAATCGTCTGGCTCGGGAAGATACGGCGCAGCCCTGAGCACAACGACGCACAGCACCGCGAAGGCGGCGGCGGCCAGGCACGGTTCGGCGACATCCCACACGGTCCTGGCCGCTGGCCGCGCCACCTCCGGACCCTGCGCGACCGCGGTCATGCCTGCAGACTATGGCCGCGCGACCCTAGCCGGCCGCAGGACCATGTGTGGATTCGGTGTGAATTGCCGAACCGAGTGACCTCTGTGTCAGGGTGTCGGCATTCCCGGCCTTGATAGCGGCTTGGTCGCTTTGACGTGGGCATATGCCGATAGACGTTCCTCAGGCTACCTTGCATCTCCTTGCTCCTACCCCGTCGTCCCCAGCGCTCTAGGGCCGTTGCCGGCCATCCCCAGGGCCGTGACCAGGTACCTGCGCCCGTATAACACGTATTACTATTCTCATATATGTAACACAGGTAAGACGAGCGATAGGCAGAGGTAGCGCGTGGATAAAGCAGCGGCTGACCGCATCGAAGGCCAGGTGCGGTCGGGTTTCCCCGAAGACGCAATCGAACGGGTGCAGGTACTGGAGTACGGCGACGACCCGGAGGTCGAGCCAGGAGAGACCGCGATCCGGGTCCTCATAACGTCAGGCCCACCCGAGGACGAAGAGGCCGCCGGGGAGAACCTGAGGGACTTCCATGAGGCGAACCGCGCGGCAATCAAGAGGCTGCGCCATGACCTCCCCCCTTTCATCGGGTGGATCGAGTTCCGCCCCGACCGCCCGGCCGACCCGGCGAGGCCTCACGGCCCCATGCTCAAGCTCAAGATCGGAGGCGACCGGGGCCGGGAGTGCCCGCCGGGTGAGGCGGCGGAGGAACTGACCCCGGTCATGACCCGGCTCGGGCCCGCGGACCTGGCCACCGTGGACACCTTGATCACTGCGGGCATCGCGAACAGCCGCGCCGAGGTCTTGCGCTGGGCCGTGGGCCGCATCCGCGAGCGCCCGGCGTACGCCCAGCTCCAGGAACGGGTCCACGAGATCGACCAGCTCAAAGCCCAGTTCTAGCGGGATCCGACCGATTGGTCAGGTCGCGGACCGCTAGACCTGGGCTGGTCACGTGATCAGCTTCGCCGGGGAGCCCCACCCGGTGCCCGCTCAGCTGGGTCCCGCGTCTGGGTGCCGCCCGCCGCTGCCACCCGGCACGGCGGCCGGGTGACCCCACGGATATCAGGGACTTCTGGGCCTGGCCAGACCGGGACTACCGGACGACAATTGATAAAAAGGGCCGGGCCTGGCCTTCCGGGCCGCGGTCAGGAGACTGCGGGACCGGAGGAGGGCATCATGACGGCGGAGACAGCGCCCGGCCTGGCTGGGGTGGTGCCAGGAGGCCCGGCTGAGCCCGGGCCCGCGCGGCCCAGCCTCCCTGATCGCATGGCCAGGTACGGGATCTGGGTCGCGGTGATCACGCACATTGTCCTGCACGATCGCCGCTTCCACGCAACGGTCATTACCGGCGTCATCGGGGCGTACGCGCTGGGCAGCGTGACCAAGAACAACCAGGCGCGCCCGGTGCGGCGCGCGGCCGCCTGGTATAACGTGCAAAGCCAGGCCCACGACGTGAAGGTGCTTCGCCGCGGGCGGCGGGCACTGAGGTCGGATAGACGCTAGATCCCGGGGATGGCCCTGGGCGGTTATCACGCGGGGTGGAGGCGGCGATGTTCAAGTTGCTGTACAAGCCGGTGGCCATCGTGGCCGGGATCCTCGGTAGTGTGCTGTCCGGGTTGATCTTCAAGAACCTCTGGAAGGTCGTCGGCCGGGGATCTGACCCGCCCGCGCCGCTGGATTCAGGGCGGGGCTGGGGGGAGGTCCTGCTCGCCTCAGTCCTGCATGGCGCGATATACGCGCTGGTCAAGACGGCTGTCGATCGCGGCGCCGCCGAGTGGACGCGCAAGGCAGTCGGAATCTGGCCAGACGGTACGCTCGATCATCCCGACAAGTCGCCCGACCATCGCGAGGCTAAAGCCGCCGCCCGTACAGCCGGGTAACCGGCATGGGCAGGAGCCAGCTACGGCGGCGGCCGTCAGGACGGCAATGCAGGCCCATTATATGCGCGGGATGATCCGTAGTCTGGCTGCTGATGCGCTGGAAGCCCGGGTCACCCGTTACGAATGATCAGGGGTGCGGCGGGTTAGCGGTAGGGTCCTGGTTACTAATGGCCGGCGGACGGCCGCCGGGCAGGTGGTCCGCGATGCCTGCCGCGATGGGTCACCGGCCCGGGTAACTGCCGGGCTGGGGTCCCTGCAGTGATAGCAGGACCGGCCCATCTGGCGGGTACGGGAGGTATAACGATGTCAGTTGACACGTTCGTGGCGTATGTCGGGGTATATGACAACGCCGCCGACGCGGACGCCGATTACGAGGCGGTCAAGGACCTGCATACCAAGGCGGGCGTGATCGATGCCTATGACGCCGCGGTGATCGAGCGGCGGGCCGACGGGAAGGTCAAGATCACCAAGAAACATGAGACGCCGACCCGGGTCGGCGGCGTGCTGGGCGGCGGGGTGGGGCTGGCCACCGGCCTGGTGGTGGTCCTGTTCCCGTTCGCCGCGATCGGCGGGGGCCTGCTCGCGGTCGCCACCGGGGGCGGCGCGGTGCTGGGCGCGGTGGCCGGTCACGCGGCGGCCGGGATGAGCCGCAAGGATCTGAAGGAGCTCGGCGAGCACCTGGATGCCGGGCAGGCCGGCCTGGTGGTGGTCGCGGTGTCGGATATGGGGGCGAAGGTCGAGCGGGCGATGAAGCAGGCGCGGAAGGTGGAGGCCAGGGAGCTGAAGGCCGACACCGCCGGGATCGAGGCCGACGCCAAGTCCGCTCAGGCGTGATGCGGCAGGACGGTCGGCAGCACCCGGCGACACTCGCACGTTGCGTCACGACTCGGGAGATGCCCGGCCGGAAAGCGGAAGGTCGGCGAGTCGGTACCGCGCTCCTGGTCATTGGGTGAACGCCGGGGCCCGGCCTCGTGGTGAGACCAGGCCCCGGCGTGGGGCGGGTTGCCGCCGGAGGAGCGGCTTTGGATCGGTCGTGGCTAGTGATTCATGGAGGCTTCGACGGTGAATGGGGCGGTGATGACCTGGCCGCTGCTGAGTCGGAACTGGCCCCACAACCGGTATGCGCCTGGCGTGTCGAAGTGGACGTGCACGGGCAGGTCGGGCCCGAACGTGGTGCCGGGGAGCGCGAAGACCGGGGCGCCGGAGCTGTCGCGGACATCGGCGTGCTCGTGGGCGAAGGTCTGCCCGTCGGCGCGCATGATGACGACGTGGCCAGCGGCGGCCAGGTAGGGCTGGAGGTTGCGCAGCGGCTGCCCCGTGCGTGCATCGGTGAGGCTGAATGTCAGGTCGCTGGTCACGCCGGCCTGTGCCTGGCCGTGCAGCTCGACGCGGACGCCGTCGACGGTGATGGACCGCGGCCCGGGGGTGACCGGTTGCCGGGCCGGTGCCGGTCCGGCGATCGTGACGAGTTGCCGGTCGTGGATGTCGGCCATTTGCCCGTTGCGGCGGAACTCGGTGTTCACGATGTACCGGCCGGGGGGTGGGGAAGGTCATCTCGACGGCGAACTCGCCCGCGGTCCCGGCCGACGGCGATGGCGGCCGCCGCCACCGTCGTGAGGTAGCTGTACTGACCGAGCCTGGCGCGCAGTGGCGGGTGCAAGATCTCGTGTGCGCTGGCGGGCCGGCGGAAGCGGCGCAGCCGCTGCGCGTTGCTGACCACGCTCACCGAACTCATTGCCATCGCGGCAGCGGCGAGGACCGGGTTGAGCAGGATGCCGCGCCAGGCGAACAGCGCTCCGGCTGCCACCGGGATGAGCAGGATGTTGTAGGCGAAGGCCCACCCTAGGCCCTGCTTGATGGTGGTGACGGTGCGCCGGGACAGCGCGATCGCGGCGACGACGCCGCGCAGGTCACCGCCGACGAGGGTGATGTCGGCCGGCGGCGGCCGCCTGCCCGGCCTCTGGAGTCAGCGCCGTGACGTCGATGCCCGCCTCGGTGAGGAGTGCGGCGTTGCCGGCCAGGACACGGCGGCCCTCGACCATGGCGTCGATGCCCCGGCCGGGGATGGCGGTGAAGCGCTCGGCTGACGGCAGCGCCAGGTCGCGGTCGCGGGCCGGGGTGACGATCGCCGCGCCCAGCGGGTGCTCGCTGCCGGTCTCGGCGGCCGCGACGATCGCGAGCAGGGACGCCGCGTCCCAGTGGCCGGCGGCGCGGATCCGGGTCACGGCGGGCCGGCCCTGGGTGATCGTGCCGGTCTTGTCCAGGACGATCGCGGTCAGCCGGCGAGATTGCTCGAGCGCGTCACCGTTGCCGATCAGGACGTCGAGCTCGGCGGCCTTGCCGGTGCCCACCATGACCGCAGTCGGGGTGGCCAGGCCGAGCGCGCAGGGGCAGGCGATAATCAGCACCGCGATGGCAGTGCCGATCGCCATGGTCCAGTGGTTGCCGGCCGGTCCGGCCAGGGTCCAGACGGTGAACGTGACGACAGCGGCGATCAGGACGCCGGGCACGAACCACGCCGAGACGGTGTCGGCCAGGCGCTGCATCGGCGGCTTGGCACCCTGCGCGTCCTCGACCAGCCGGACGATCTGCGCGAGTGCGGTGTCCTGGCCCACGGCCGTCGCGCGGAACAAGAACGCGTCTTGGCGCGCAGTTCCATCCACCGGCCCATCAGGATCAAGGCGATGATCACCAGAGAGGTCTCGAAGTACAGGTGCAGCGGCAGCCCGGCTCGTTCGGCAATACCGGGCCACAGGGTGACGAAGGCGCTGTAGCCCCAGGCCACGGCGGTGCCGAGAGCGACCAGGGTGTTCATGTTGGTCGCGCCGTGCATGGCGGCCGCCCACGCGGCGGCGTAGAAGCCACGGCCAGCCCAGAATTGCAGGACGGTTGCGACGACGAAGATGGCCGGCATCAGCCAGTCCATGGTGTCCAGGCTCAGCGGCAGGTACATCAGCACCATCAGCCCCAGACCGGCCGTCAGGGTGACCTGCCATTTGCGCTTGAGGTCACGCAACTGCGCGTCATGCGCGGTGTCGGCCCTGGTCGCCGCGTCCTGATCGTCCCGCGGCGCCGGCTGAGGGCCGGCGACGTGGCGGGGGGTGGCGGCGTGGCGGGGTGTGGCAGTGTAACCGGCCGCGGCGACCGCGGCGGTGAGCTCACTCAGCCCCGCGGTCTGCGGGTCGAAGCTGACCGTGGCGGCCTCGGTGGCCAGGTTCACCTCGGCACTGTCGACGCCGTCGATACGCGACAGCGCCTTCTCGACGCGCCGCACGCAGGAGGCGCAGGTCATGCCGCCGATGTCGAGGGTGCAGATGGAGCTGGTGGCGGTGGTCATCGTCGTTCCTTAGGGGATGAGGGTGTAGCCGGCCTCGCCGACGGCGTGGGCGACGTCGGTGCGGTCGACCGGTTGCGTGGCGGTGACCGTGACGCTGCCGGTGGCCAGGTCGACGGTGACGCCCGCGATGCCGGGGATCCGGCTGATCTCCTCGGTCACGGCGCGCTGGCAGTGGCCGCAGGTCATGCCGGTGACCTGGAACGTGGTGGCGCCGATGAAGGTGCGTGGCGTGTTCTCGAGCATGTCTCCTCCTCGAGGTCGGCGGTGGGTGTGTAGCTGTCACTGTCGCCGCCCGGGCGGCCGGCTGACACCGGCGAAACCGCCGGGTTCTGTACCCTGGCTTGGGTGCTGGTTGGCCGGGATGCCGAACGGGCGGGCATCGCCGCCCTGCTCGAGGCTGCCCGTGGCTCCTCTGGCGGCGCACTCGTGATCCGCGGCGTGGCGGGCAGCGGAAAGTCGGCGCTGCTGGCCGACGCGGCCGCGTCGGCCGCCGACATGACGGTGCTCCGCACCCAGGGTGTCGAGTCGGAGTCCCCGCTGGCGTTCGCCGCGCTGCATCGGCTGCTGTGGCCGCTGCGCAAGGGCGTGGGCGGGCTTCCGGCGCCACAGCGGACTGCGTTGCAGGCGGCCTTTGGTGAGGTCGAGGGTGAGGGGGACCGATTCCTCGCCTTCCTCGGAACCCTCAGCCTGCTCGACGACGCCGCCGAGGAGCGCCCGGTCCTCGTGATCGCCGACGATGCCCACTGGCTCGACGAGGCCTCGGCCAACGCGCTGTTGTTCGTCGCCCGCCGACTGCAAGCCGAACGGGTCGCCTTGCTGTTCGCCGCGCGCGACGGCGTCGCGGCCGCCTTCGACGCCGGCGAGTTGCCGTGCCTCACCCTTGGCGGGCTGAGCGGCGAGGCTGCCGGTCAGCTGCTCCGCCGCCACGCGCCAGTGGACGTGGACGCCGCGGTGCGGGATCAGATCGTCGCCGCCACCGGCGGCAATCCGCTGGCGCTCGGCGAGCTGTCCGAGGTGCTGTCCGCTGACCAGCTGTCCGGCCGGGCCCCGCTGCCGGAGCAGCTGCCGCTTACCGGCGGTGTCGAACGGGCGTTCCTGGACCGGTGCCGAAGGCTGCCCGAGGCCGCGCAGCGATTCCTGCTGGTGGTCGCCGCCGATGACACCGCCCGGCTGCCCGTGGTCCGGGACGCCGCCGGCCGCCTCGACGCCGGTGACGATGCCCTCGACGCGGTCGAGCAAGCCGGCCTGCTGCGCGTCGACGGCGACGTGGTCACGCTGTACCACCCGCTGGTGCGTTCGGCGGTCTACCGCGCGGCCACCAGCGCACAACGTCGCGCCGTCCACCGGGCCCTGGCCGGCGCCCTAGGCGGCGATGCCGACCGGCGCGCCTGGCACCTCGCCGCCGCCTCCGACCGTCCGGACGATGCCGTGGCCGGCGCGCTTGATGCCGTGGCCGACCGGGCCACCGCCCGCGGCGGCCACGAGGCAGCCGCGGCTGCCTGGTCGCGCGCATCCGAGCTCACCGCCGACCCGGCGGTCCGGGCCCGGCGACTAGGCGGCGCCGCGCAGGCGGCGTGGCACGCGGCGCAGCCGACCCGCGCCCGCGCCCTGGCCGACGCGGCCCGTCCGGATGCCACTGATCCGCTGCTGCGCGCCGACCTGGACCGGCTGCGCGCCCGCGTGGACTGGAACGTCGGCTCGACCCTAGTCGGCCGGCTTCACCGAAAACGACCGTATGTGACCACCTGAACCGAGCATGCATCGCGGGAAATCCGGTGATTCGATGAACTGCCGGCCCCTAGGGTGCGTGGGTGAACCTTTCGCATCTCGGCGCGCCGATCGGGCCGATGATCCGCGTCCACGGCGGGTTCGCCAACCGGATGTACCGGCTCGACACCGACCAAGGGTCGTTCGCGGTGAAGGAGTTGAACCTCGTCGACCGCCGCTGGACCTATCGCGTCGAGGACGTGTTCAGGTTTGAGCGGGCGGCCTTCGCCGCCGGCATCCCGATGCCAGAGCCGATCTCGGCCAGCCACTACACGCTCGTTCACCGGTGGGTCGAGGGAGAAACGGTGCCCGAAGCACCGGTGTCGGCGGCGTACGCGTTTGAGATCGGTGAGATCCTCGCGCGCATCCACGCGCTCGACGTCGCGTGGACCCATGTGTCGATCGAGGATCCGACGTCACGGGACTGGCCCGAGCTCGCCGCGCGGGCGGCGGCGACCGGACAGCCGTGGGCCGACGAACTCGCCTCTCACGTCGAGACGTTCCTCGCGATTGCCCACTTCGTCGACACCTGCGAACGGCCAGGCCCCGTCGTGCTGACCCATAAGGACATCCAACCGTGGAACCTGCTCGCTCGAGAGGGTCGGCCGGTGGTGCTCGACTGGGAGCTCTCGGGGATGCTCGACCTGTCCAGTGAGCTCGGCTCGACCGCGCTGAGCCTCGCGAAGGGACCTGGCTTCGACGACATCAAGCCCGCCATCTTCCGCTCGGTCCTCGACGGCTATGTCGCGGAGGGCGGAGCGCTGCCGCCGTCAGGTCCAAGCTGGTTTGTATTCATGATCGGCGGCTGGCTGGGGCACACGAGGTGGAACATCCTCCGGTGCCTCGCCGGTGTCGAGGCGAGCACCGGCCCTGACCTCGCGCTGTCGCACGAGTCCGTGCGCAGGGGCGTGCGCGGCCTCCCCGACCTGTTCGGCCGACTTCCGGAGCTCGAGGCGCTGCTCGTGTGACGGTGACCCGCGTCTGTGCTTGGTACGCAGCGTAAGGCGCCTCCCGATTCACCAGCACACCTAGGGACTGTCGCACATCAAGCGAAGCCGAAGTGTCGCGCTCGATGGCGGTGGTGGAACGGTGGACCGTGGACCGTGGAAGCCTGCGGCAGTCTCGCTGAGAGCAGCGCTCGATCCGCGCAGTGTGCTCACTGCTGGCGTTGAGTTCTGCCCGTTGCGCGTCGATGCAGCGTGCGGCCTCGTCCACGCGGGACTGCAGCTCATCGAGCCGCGCGGCACGCCCGTCATCAGTGGCACCGGGCGCGACGAGACGTGCGCCGGGGAGCGAGCTATGCACCGTCGTTGCCATCGCGCAGGGAATGGATCATGCTCTGCAGGATCCGGAACGCATCTGACTGCTCGGTCTCGGTCATGCCGGCCAGCATTCTGACCTCGACGGACCGGACCGCTACGGTCGCCTTCTCGAGGCTCCGTCGGCCGCGAGGCGTGAGCCGCGTGGGGAGAACCTTCCCGACGGGTGCCTCCGCAGGCCTGGTCACGTAGCCGTCTCGTTCCAGGGCCTGGAGCAGCACGTTCATCGTCTGCCGTGTCACGAACGCGCCTCGCGCGAGCTCGGAGTTCGACAAGCCCGGCCGTTGAGCCAGCAACTCGAGGCAGGAGTAGTGCGTCACGCTCATCCCGAGCGGCCGCAGCACCTCCTCCATGGCTGCGCGGAGCGCGCTCGACGCCTCTTTCAGCAGGTAGCCCAGTGACGTCTCCAGGTCGACACCGTTCTTGACTCATGTCAGTATTCTGACATAGATTGACCTGTGTCAGAAAACTGACACGAAAGAAGGAGCATCTCATGCCCGTCACCGGCCCCGACTTCATCTCGCTCCAGACGCGCGATCTCGGCGCTTCGCAGGCGTTCTACGAGCAGTACCTCGGCCTCGTCCGCTCGCAGGCCGGACCTCCGCACGCCGTCGTCTTCGAGACGAAGCCGATCGCGTTCGCACTTCGCGACGTCGTCCCCGGCACCGATCTCGCATCCGCTGCCCAGCCCGGTATCGGTGCCGCGATCTGGCTCCACGCCACAGACGTCCAGGCCATTCACGATGATCTCGTTGCCGACGGTCACACCATCGTCTCCGCACCGGTCGACGGCCCCTTCGGCCGGACATTTACCTTCGCCGACCCCGACGGCTACCAGGTCACTCTGCACGACCGCGCCTGACAGGCCAAACGCCACCGGACGACGCTACCTTCTGCCCTGCTGACCTGACGACGTTCTGCCGGCTGGAGGACGCCGAATCTGTTCGCCATCGCCCTGGGCATCGCCGGGCCCGGCCGGTAGGGTAAACTGAATCAGTCTTGTATTAAACTATCAGCACTGACGGAAACTCGGCGAGATGGCGCGGTAGGAGGAACAGTGATGGCAGAGGCCGTACCGGCAAGCGAGGCGCCAAGGGCATCGCGGCTGGACCGGCGTAAGGCCCAGACCCGGCAGGCCCTGATCGACGCCGCGGTACGGCTGATCGCCGAGGGCCGCGGGGACCGGGCCAGCATCGCCGAGATCACTGAGGAAGCCGACATCGGCTTCGGGTCCTTCTACAACCACTTCGACAGCAAGGAGCAGCTGTTCCAGACCGCCTCAGAAGAGGTGCTCGAACGCTGGGGACAGCTGATCGACCGGGCCACCGCCGGCATCACCGACCCGGCCGAGCGGTTTGCGGCGGGCACGCGGATCTCCGGGCAGCTGGGCTGGACCCACCCCGACATCGCCGGGTTCCTCACCGGCGCCGGCCTGGACGCCCTGGACATCCCCGGCGGCCTGGCGCCGCGGGCGCTGCGCGACATCGAGGCGGGGCAGGCGGCGGGCCGGTTCACCGTGCCCGATCCGGAGATCGCGCTCAGCGCGGTGGCCGGAGGCCTGATCGGGTTGCTGCGGATGTGCCAGCGGCACCCCAACCGCGTCTCGGAGACCACGGTCGACCAGCTCGCCGAGGCTGAGCTGCGCTTGCTCGGAGTCCCCGCCGACGAAGCCGCCCGCCTCACCGCCCTCCCGCTCCCTACCATTGAGGCCTGGTAACAGCCGCGACGATGCCGTCAGGCGCCAGTCCATGTTTCCCCGAACCGACCGTATGTAGGCCGCGATGCGGGCAGCAAGAGCGTCCGCGTACCTGCCGCGGGAGCGGCGGGGTTTACCGGAACAGCCCGGAGATGAGGTTGACCGAGCCTGCGACGATGACGACGCCGAACACGTAGGACAGGATGGCGTGGGCAAGCACCGTGCGCCGGATCTGGGGGTCGCGCAGCGTGGTGTCGGACACCTGGTAGCACATGCCGATGGTGAAGGCGACGTAGGCGAAGTCGCGGTAGCTGGGATGTTGCAGGCCGTCTTCGGCGCCGAACGCGATGCCGCCGGGCTTGGACCGGAAGTGCTGGTCGGCGTAGCGCAGGGTGTAAACGGTGTTGATCACGGCCCATGACAGCACCACGGTCAGCACGGCGGCGCCGATCAGCAGCATCCGCGGTGCGCCGCTCTTCTGTCCCGCGAGGTGAAGTGCATAACCCGCCCCCAGGAGGCTGGCCACGCTGGCCCCGACCAGAAGCACCCTCGCGGAGCCTTCTGTCTGGTCTTCGCGGGCGGCGAGCTGCGGCGCGCGTGAGCTATCGGCTCGGATGATGATCAACCAGGTGGTCAGGAGGAAGGTCACCGCGCCGGCGTTCCAGCCTCCGACCAGCGCCAGCCCCCACGTTATGAACGGCAGGAGGGCAACAGCGACGATCAGCCCTGCGATCAGGACCGTGATCGCACGCCGCATGGCGGGGGCGTGCCAGCCGAGCCATCGGTGGTACAGGGTGGGCGTGGGGACGGCGGTCATCGTCTAAGTGTTCCCTGCTGCCTCCCGCGTGTCATTCGCGCTGGCCAGCATTCAGGTCCGGGCCGACCCGCAGACGGCCCGCTGGCGCAGACCTGGCGATCGCGGCCGGGCTGGCGCGCCATGACCGGGCAGACCTCGCTCGTCAGGTAGCTGACCGCGTCAGCCGTCTGGCGCCGCCGTTCCCGGCCGCGCCGGGCGAGCACCGGTAGAGGTCCGTAGCACCCGGTCCGTTCGGAAAAAGATCTTTGATCCGAACGGACCTGGGTGCCAGCCTTCGGGACGGCCGCAGCGCTGCGGCGAAGGCAAGCAGGCCGGTGATTTCTCGCTGGCTCCTGGCCGTCCCGCAGGTGTTGACATGAAGAATCATTTTTGTGATAGTTAATCAAAAGTGATAGTTGCCCTTGCAGCCGGTGGGCTGCCGACCTGGAGCATCGACGAGCTCGGGCCGTGACAACCTCGGGCGTCCAGGGCAGCGAGCAAAGGAAAGGAACCCTGTCATGTTCAAGTCACTCAGCACCTCCCTGATCCTCCGCGGCATCCTCGCCGTCGCAGTCGGCATCATGGCGCTGGCCTGGCCACAGGTCACGGTGCTCGCCCTGGTCATCCTGTTCGCCGTGTACGCGTTCATCGCGGCCGGCCTGGAGGCCATGCGGGCGTTCAGCAGCCCCGGCGCGGGGCCCGTGTTCGGGCACCTGCTCCTCGGGCTGGTGGATCTCGCGGCCGGAGTGGTCGCCCTGGCCTGGCCCGGGCCCACCGCTCTCGTGCTCGTGCTGATCGTAGGCACCTGGGCGGTCATCGCCGGCTTCGTGGAGATCGGCGCCGCCTTCGCCGCCGGCGAGCCGACCGGGACGCGGGCGCTGTTCATCCTCGGCGGGCTGGTGTCGATCGCGTTCGGCGCGGTGCTGTACGCCCGCCCGGGCGTCGGCGCGATCACCCTGGCGCTGCTGTTCGGCCTGTACAACCTGGTCTACGGCGCCCGGACGCTCGTGCAGGGCATCGAGCTGCGCCAGACCGGCAAGACCATCCGCTCCGCCTTCCCGGCAAGGCAAACGACGGCGGCCTGATCCGATGGCACGACCGTCGCAGGCTGACGGAAACAGCGATGCGCGGCCGGGCCGGCCCCGGCGGGCACCACTCATCGAGCCGACCCCCACGGGAGGTCGTCACGGTCGAGACAGGTACCCGCCGGATACGCCGGCCCGCCGCGCGCCGCCGCGGCGGAACGGCCGCGGGCGGCCCGCGCTGCGCGTTTGAAGAATCAGAACACGAGAATCCGTTAGGAAGCCCCGATGAATCTGCCTCACACCCCGGCGGGATCCGCCTCAGGCTGGCGGCCTGTCGATCCGCCGCGCCGGCCGGTGTTGTTCGTCAATCCGAGGTCGGGTGGCGGCAAGGCCGCGCGCGCCGGGCTCGCCGAGCGGGCCCGCGAGCGAGGGGTCCAAGCCGTCATCCTGGACCCGGGGCAGGACCTGGCCGCGCTGGCCCGTGGCGCCGCGGCGGGCGGCGCGGACGCGCTGGGGGTGGCCGGCGGCGACGGGTCACTGGCGGTGGTGGCCGAGGTGGCGGCTGCGCACGGGATCGCGTTCGCGTGCGTTCCGGCCGGGACCCGCAACCACTTCGCGCTCGACGTGGGCGTGGACCGGCACGACCTGACCGGCGCGCTCGACGCGTTCACCGATGGGGTCGAGCGCCAGATCGACGTGGCGGAGGTCAACGGCCGCGTGTTCCTCAACAACGTCTCGCTCGGAATCTACGGCCAGGCGGTCCGCCGGTCGGCCTACCGGGATGCCAAAGTGCGCACGCTCCTGGCGACCGCGGAGGAGGTGCTGGGGCCGAGCGGGGAGGCGCCCGCGCTGCGCCTGGTCGACGACGCGGGACGCGAGCACCGCGATCCCGCCGTGGTACTCGTGTCGAACAATCCCTATGCCCTGGACAACCCGCTGGCTCCCGGCACCCGCCCGGCGCTCGACACGGGCCAGGCTCGGGATCGTCGTCCTCGGCGACACCTCCCTCCACCCCGGACGGGCCTGGACCGCGTCGCGCCTGGAGGTAAGTGCCCCGACTGCGGTACCCGCCGGGGTCGACGGCGAGGCGGCGGACCTCAGCCCGCCGCTGCGATTCGCCATCCGGCCGGCCGCGCTGCGCGTCCGGATCTCCTCGCGCCATCCGGGCGCGTCGCCATCGGCGCGCCTCCGCCTTCCCGGCCCCCTGCCCCCGCCGCGCGGCAGCCAGGATTAGCTATCAGATCAATCCTGTGATAATTCATCAGTATTGACTAAGTATTTCAGGAGGGGATGACCGGCTATCCCAGTCGGCCTGAGTGCGGGGTAGGTCGTCCGCAGTCACGCGGTCGTCCAGGGGAGATGGGAGGACAACGATGGTGGAGGCGGCTGCGGCAGGCGGTGTGCCGAGAGCCAGCCGGCTGGACCGGCGTAAGGCCCGGACACGGCAGGCCCTGATCGATGCCGCGGTACGGCTGATCGCCGAGGGCCGCGGCAACCGGGCCAGCATCGCTGAGATCACCGAAGAGTTCGGGCCCACCACCTGCAGTCGCCGTGCCGCTTCGTCCCCCGGCAGGCCTGGCGTTCCGCTGCTAGCGGGGCTAGGACATCGTCGGCTGGCAGCGCGGCGCTCTCGGCCGCTTTGACCGGTGACGGGACAGCGACGCCTTCCTTGGGTTACGGACGGCAACTGCCATGGTCACCTCGCTTATTCAGCTTCTCGGTGCCCTAGCTCTCGCGCGCTGTTCCGGCTAGGGCCCAAGGTCACGGCCCTCCGGACTGCCCCGGCCAGCGCCGGGCTGCCTTCCTCCCGGCCAGCCGTGACGCCGGGAGATCCAGCCCGAAATCGAACTTGACGATTATTCAATCATGACTGATAATGGATCACAGAACTGAGTTTTCCTGACGAAAAATCGGGTGCGAAGGAGTCGATCGTGATGGAACAGGACACGCAGATACAGGTCCAGGGCGGCCCGGAACCGGTCCGGGACCCGCACCGCTCGCTGCACAGCGAGACCGGGGCACGGCCCGCAGAGCACCCAGGCCGGTCGGGCAATCCCCTGGTCAAGGTGGCCGGGCTGGCCTGGCTGGAGTTCGAGAAGCCGGACCTGGACCGCGCCGAGCGGTTCTACGCCGACTTCGGCTTCACCGTGGCGGACCGTACCCCGGAAGCCTTGCTGCTGCGCGGCCGGTGGGCGGCTGCCGCGTGCCTGGTGGTGCGCCGCGGCCCGCGTCCCCGTTTCGCAGGGGCTGCCTTCGCCGCGGCTGCCCGCGATGACCTCGACCGGCTGGCCCGCGGCACGGGCGGGACGGTCACCGCGCACTGGGGTGGCCACGGCGTGCTGCTGCGCGACCCCAGCGGGTACCCGGTGCGCGTGATCCACGGCGTCCCGGAGCTGCCCGCGCTGCCCGAACGCGCCCCGCTGCCCATGAACTGTCGGGCAATTCGAGGCCGGGCCGGTGCGGGCCAACGCGACCCAGCGGCCGGCCCAGCGGCCGGCGCAGATCCAGCGGCTGGGACACGTGGCGCTGGGCACCACCCGGTTCGGCGCGGCCCTGGACTGGTACCTGGACACCCTCGGGCTGATCGTGTCCGACTTCCTGTACCTGGACGGGCAGCGCGACCGCGGCCCGGCGATGGCGTTCATCCGCTGCGACCTGGGCAGCGTCCCCTCAGACCATCACACCCTGGCCATGGCGCTGATGCCGCAGACCGGCTACCTGCACTCGGCTTACCAGGTCGCCGACATCGACGAGGTCGCGGCCAGCGGGGAGTACCTCCGCGAGCGCGGCTACCGGCACGCGTGGGGCCTGGGCCGGCACATCCAGGGCAGCCAGATCTTCGACTACTGGCGCGACCCGGACAAGATCATGTTCGAGCACTACACCGACGGCGACGTATTCGACGCCGCGATGGAGCCCGGCTGGGCCCCGATGTCGGTCAGCGGCCTGGCCCAGTGGGGCCCGAAGGCGACCGCGGAGTTCACCGGCACCAAGGATCCGCGCGTGGTCGTGGCGGCCATCAAGGCCCTGCGGGATAAGGGCAACGAGATCGACCTGCACGCGCTGCGCGGCCTGATCAAGGCGATGGGCTCATGAGCACCAGCCTGGCCCGGACCGCGGACGGCTGGTGGGCCGTGACGCCGGCCGGGCTGGTCCGGCTCGGCCTGCCCGCTACCACCACGGCCGGGCTGCTGGCCGACCCGGCGGCGCTGGCGGCCGCCATCGAGGCCGCGCATGCCGCCAGCGCTCAGGACGCGGTTTCCGCGGGATCGCTGGACCTGCTCAGCCCGGTGACCGCCCCGGCCCGGGTGGTCGCGCAGGCGGTGAACTACCGATCCCACGCGGTCGACTCCGGATTCGACCCGGACAGGGTCCCCCCGGCGTTCTTCCGCAAGGCCTCACACTCCATCACCGGGCCGGCCGGGGACATCATCCGCCCCGGCGGGGTCGGGTTCCTGGACTACGAGGTCGAGCTCGGCCTGGTCATCGGCGCGGACATGCCGGTGGGCACCACGGTGACCGAGGCGGACCTGGCCCGCTATGTCGCGGCCCTGGTGGTCGCCGATGACGTCAGCGCCCGGCAGGTCCAGCTGGTCAAGACCCAGTTCTACGAGTCCAAGTCCTACCCCACCTTCACCCCGGTCGGACCGTGGCTGACCCTGGTCGACGCGGCCGACCTGGCCCGGCTGGGCTCGCTGCGGCTGACCCTGCGGGTCAACGGCGAGATACGGCAGGACAGCACCACCGCGGACATGATCGTCCGGCCCGCGCAGGCGCTGACCCTGCTGTCCCGGTTCCAGCCGATGGCCCCGGGCGACCTGCTGCTGACCGGCACCCCCGGCGGCACCGCGCTGCAGGCACCGGCCAAGATCGCCGGGCTGGCCGCCGGGCTGCTGCCGCCCGCCACCCGGTGGAAGCTGTTCTTCAGGCGGCAGGCGGCCAGCCCCCGCTACCTGCACGACGGCGACGTCATTACCGCGACGATCACCTCCCCCGACGGCCAGCTCGACCTGGGCACCCAGCACAACACCGTCATCGGGAAGACGCCATGACCACGAAAGAAATCCTGCCGCTGCCGGCCTCGACCTACCAGCTGCTGCTCGACGCCGCCCGCGCCTGGCCGGACGGCATCGCCACCCAGTGGATCCCGGACCCGGCCGATCACACCCGCTGCCTGGACTGGACCTACGCCGAGCTGGCGGGCACGGCGACGCGGATCGCCAACGCGCTGACCGCCCTGGGGGTGCGGCGCGGTGACGCGGTGACGCTGGCCGGCGCCAGCACCTCCATGCTGTACGCGGCCACGCTGGCCGCGCAGGCCGTCGGGATCGCCGCCCCGGTCAACCCCGCACTGTCCAGCGAGCGGATCACCGAGCTGGTCCGCCGGACCGGATCCCGGGTCCTGGTCACGGCCGGGCCGGAGCTGGACCCGCAGCTGTGGGCGCGGCTGCTCGAGGTGGCCCGCCAGGCCGGGATGACCGCCGTCCTGGCGCTGCGGCCCGACGGCGCCCGCGGCGTCCCGCCTGTCCTCGACCCGGCCAGTGACGGCGGCCCGGACGGCCTCCCGCTGACCGTGGCCTACCTGGACGAGGTGATCGCCGGGCAGCCATCCGGCCACCTGGCCGGCGCGGACCTGCCCAAGGCGGGCGATCTGGCCGCGTTCGTGCACACCGGCGGGACCACCGGCGCCCCGAAGGTCGCCGCGCACACCCACGCCAACCAGCTGGCCTGCGCCCGGGGGATCGCCGAGTGCAGCGGCCTGGCGCCCGGGGAGGCGATGCTCGGCGGCCTGCCGCTGTTCCACGTCAACGCCCTGATCGTCACCGGCATCGCCCCGATGTTCAGCGGCGCCCGGGTCGTGTGGCCCGGCCCGGCCGGCTACCGCGACAAGGCCCTCTACGCCCGGTTCTGGACAGATCATCGAGCACTACCAGATCGCGGCGATGTCGGCCGTCCCCACCGTCTACGGCACCCTGGCGCAGGTCCCGGTCGACGCCGACATCGCCACGCTGCGGATGCCGATCGCAGGCGCGTCCCCGCTGCCCGGCTCGGTGCGCGAGGACTTCGCCGCGCACACCGGGCGGCGCCTGCTGGAAGGCTACGGGCTGACCGAGGCCACCTGCGCCACCACCTGGACCAGGCCGGGCGAGGAACGCCCCGGATCGGTCGGCCGCGTCCTGCCCGGGCAGCAGATCAAGGCCGTCACGACCGGCGCCGGCGGGTCCTGGACCGACTGCGGCCCGGGCCAGACAGGGGTGCTGGTCATCGGCGGGCCGACCGTGTTCGCCGGGTACGTCACCGACCCCGCTCTCGGCGGTCCCCGGGTCAGCCGGGACGGCATCGTGCGAGACGGCTGGCTGGACACCGGCGACCTGGGCCAGATCGACGACGGCGGATTCGTGTACCTGACCGGGCGGGCCAAGGACCTGATCATCCGCGGCGGCCACAACATCGACCCCCGGGTGATCGAGGACGCGCTGCTGGCCCACCCCGCCGTCGCCGCCGCGGCGGCCGTGGGCCGCCCCGACCGGCACTCCGGCGAGGTCCCGGTGGCCTACGTCGTCCCGGCCGGCCCCGGCACCTTCGACGAGACCGAACTGCTGGCCTGGGCCGGCACCGCCATCGGCGAGCCCGCCGCCCGCCCCAAGCACATCCACCCGATCGACGCCATCCCGCTCACCTCGGTGGGCAAGCCCTTCAAGCCCGCGCTGGCCGCCGACGCCGCCGTCCGCGTCGCGACCGATGCCCTGACCGCGGCGGACCTGGCCGGCGCCCAGGTCACCGCCGCGCACGAAGACGGACGGCTGGTCCTCACCGTGACCGGCGCCGACCCGGACCGCGTGCGCGACGCGGTCGCCGGATTCGCCCTGACCGTCCGCTGCGGGCCGGCGGCGGCCCCCCAGATCGCCGTGAAATGACCCGCAGAAAGGGACCACGACCATGAATAACCAGTACCCCGCGAACTCCCGGCCCGTCATCGTCGTCGGCGCCGGCCCGGCCGGGTGTACCGCGGCCCTCCTGCTCGCCGACTCCGGGATTCCCGTCACCCTGCTGGAACGCTACCCGCAACCCCACCCGCTGCCCCGGGCGGTGCACCTGGACGACGAAGTCGCAAGGGTCCTGGACCGGATCGGCGTGAGCGAGGGCTTCCTGGCCCGTTCCCGGCCCGGCAGCGGACTGCGCCTGCTGGACGCCAGGCACCGCGTGATGGCCGAGTTCCGCCGTGACCAGCAGCCTGGCCAGCACGGCTTCCCCCAAGCCAACATGTTCCACCAGCCCGACCTGGAAGAGCTGCTGCTCGCCCGGGTCGGCCGGCACCCGCTGATCAGCCTCCGCCGCGGCGCCGAGGTGACCGGGCTGGAAGGCACCCAAGGCCCCGTCGGCGTGGCCCCGGTCCGGGTACACGCCCGCGTCGCCGGGGAAACGCAGACGTTCACCGGCCGGGTCGTGCTGGGCTGCGACGGCGCCAACAGCACGATCCGCCAGCTGGCCGGGATCAGCATGGAGGACCTGGGCTTCACCGAGCGCTGGCTCGTGGTCGACATCAAGGCCGAGACCGGCCTGGATACCTGGGACGGGGTGGAGCAGATCTGCGACCCGGCCCGGCCCGCCACCTTCATGCAGGTCACCGGCGACAGGTACCGCTGGGAGTTCCAGCTGCGCGACGGCGAGGACGAAGCCGACCTGATCACCCCGGCCGCCCTCGGCGCCCTGCTGCGCCCGTGGACCGGGCGCGGCGACCTGGACGGCCTGGAGATCATCCGCAGCGTCAGCTACACGTTCCGGGCCCGGCTGGCGTCCCGCTTCCGTACCGGGCGGGTCTTCCTGCTCGGCGACGCCGCCCACCTCACCCCGCCGTTCATCGGCCAGGGCCTGGCCGCCGGGCTGCGTGACGCTGACAACCTGGCCTGGAAGCTCGCCTACGTGCTGACCGGCCGGGCCGGGCCGGACCTGCTGGCCAGCTACGAGACCGAACGCCGCCCGCACGCCCGGGCCCTGATAAAAAAGGCCGTCCGGGTCGGCTGGGCGATGACCGGCGGGCAGGACCGCGCCGCCGCCGCCCGCCGGATCGCCCTGGCGGCCGCGGTCCGCAGCGACCGCATCTGCCAGGCCATGGGCTCCACCGCCACCCCGCGGCTCAAGGCCGGCGCCCTGCAGCTATCCCGGCGGCGCTTCCTCCCGTCCGGCATTCCCCCAGCGCTGCGGGCCGGCGGCCTGATCCCCAACCCGCTGGTATCCGCCGGCGACGGCACGCCGGCCCGGCTGGACACCATCCTGGCCGGACGCTCCGCCGTGCTGACCGCACGACGCCCCAGCGCCGAACTGGCCGGTTTCTGCCGCCGGCACGGCCTGGTCCTCGCCCGGATAAGCGCACCCGGGACCGGCACGCCCCCAGGACCGGGCGCCCAGCAGGACGCCGGCTGGATCGACATCCGTCTCGCCGGCGACGCAACGCCCGCCGGCCTGCGCGCCCTGGCAGCCGACCCGGCGCTGACCGTCCTCGTCCGCCCGGACCGCGTGGTGGCAGCGGTAGGGACCCGGTCCCGGCCGCCGCGCCTGCCCTGGAACATCCCAGCCACCGCCGGGCCGGAACGCCCGGCCACGGCGCCCCCGGCCGCCCATCCCGAATCCGCCTTTCCCGTCACGACTACCCCCTAGGAGTTCCCATGTTCGTCACCATCTCGCTGCTGCTGGCCGCGGCCTGCCTGCTCCCCGCAGCCGGCAAGCTCACAGGCCAGCCCAAGATGCGGAAATCCGCCGCGCACTTCGGCATCCCCTGGCCCCGCTACCGGCTCATCGGCGTAGCCGAACTAGCCGCCGCCGCAGGCATCCTGACCGGCCTGTGGTGGCACCCCCTCGGCCTGGCCGCGGCCGCCGGGATGGCCCTGCTGCTGCTCGGCGCCATCATCGCCCACCGGAAGGCAGCCGATAGCCCCAAGGAGATGGCGCCCGCCTGGGTCGCCCTCCTCCTCACCCTGGCTTACCTGACCATCGCCCTCACGGGCTGAGCAGCCCGCTGAAAGGCTCGACCAAAGGAAGAGGCCATGAGCACCCATCTCGGGGAGGCGCTCGGCACGGACTTCTTCTCCGCCCGCGAGCAGTTCACCGACGAGCAGTGGTAACACTTCCGGATCATGGCAGCTCCAGCGTGCCGAGTTCGCCCTGCTCAGTGGCGGGAAAGCATGCCGCGTCGTACCGGGCCGGGTCCACCTGCTCGTTCGGCATCAATCTGGCCTTACTCGGCCGGCCTGGGTCCGTCGAAGGGCGTGGCGTAGGACGGGGTCCGGGTGCGCAGGGCGAGCGTCAGGGTCAGCCGGATGCGGGTGGAGGCGGGCAGGTGTACGGACAGCCACGGCCCGTGGATGTCAGCCTGGTGCTCGGTGACGGCCGGCTGGCTGTGCCCGTAGTCGTAGAGGCCGCCGAGCCAGGAGCGATCCGGGCAGGCGGTGTAGCGCACCGCCTCGATGGTGTGCTCGGCGAACGCGCCGGCCTGCACGATCACGGTGCGGCCTTGTTCCGGGTGCAGGTTAACCAGGTCAACGACGGTGGCCAGCGGGTCGATGCCGGAGACCAGGGCGGCTACCGAGTCGGGCAGGCCGGGGCGGCGCCCGCTGGCGTCGTAGTAGCGGACCCTGGCCTGCTGCAGTCCCCCGTTGTAGATCACCTGCGGGCCGCCCCAGGTCAGCTGGACCAGGGCCTCGGTGACGACCGGGTTGCACTGCTGCCACAGGTGGATGTCGGCCTCGGTTACGTCGATGTCGCGGTGGGCCCGCATGCGGGCGAGCCGGTGACGGACCTGGGCCTGGGCCGCGGCGAGGATCTTCTCTGGGTAGTCCGGGTTGTCGCCGGTGAGGAACGTGAACCATGGTTCTTCGTGGCCGGCCTCCTCCTTGCTGCGGAAGGAGCGGACGGTCCGCCAGTCGTATCCGGCTGCCTCGCGCAGCTCCTCCAGCCGGCGCCTGTCGGCCAGGTGGCCACCGTGGTGCCAGAGGGCCATCGGGACGGACGCCAGCATCGGGTTGTAGTCGAACCAGCCGCGGTCGCTGTGCCGGAACGGGACCAGCATCGTCGGGATGGTTACGGTCTCGGCCAGCTGCGGGTACCACTTAGAGGAAAGGGAGGAGTCGGACTCGGTGAACGCCATCACCTTGCCGCGGGCGATCATCGCGTCCAGGGCCGGGCGCAGCAGATCCAGATAGCCGTCGTCGCCGGTGGTGGCGGCGGCCAGGGCGGCGACGACAGCGGCGGAGCCGACGCTGTACCAGCCGTGCGGCCAGGACCAGCCGTAGTGCCCGCCGTACCAGCGCCCGCCGAGCAGGCCGCCGACCACCCCGTCCGGGCCGGTGTTATCCGGCACGATCCCGTCGTTCTCGGCGGCGCGCTCCCGCCACGCGCCGACGTACCGTTCGATCCAGTCCCGGTAGCGCGGTTCGCCGGTCAGGATCCAGGCGTTCAGGACGAGCCCGGCGGCCGCGAGGTTGACCGCGGTGTCCCCCGCGCCCATGCGGGCGGTCATCTCGCCGGTCAGCCGCGGGTCCCGGGCCCGTTCGGGCTCGGGCGCGCCGTCGGGCACCAGCCAGTCGAGCGGGAAGCCGTACGAGCGTGCCTCCTGGGGTAGCCAGGGGTAGTGCGTCCCGTCGAACAGGCCGGTGCGGCCAGGGTCCGAGCCGTTGTGGGGACGGCGGATGATGCGGCGGGCCGGGTCGTAGTTGCCGTGCGCGGGATCGACGTAAAGCTCGGCGAACCGCACCGCCCGCTCGGCCCACCGGGCCGGGTTGGCCATGGTCAGGAAGTACAGCAGGAGCAGGCTCTCGCCCTGGTGGAACCAGTCGTATCCGCGCTCGTATTCGTCCTTCAGCATGCCGAGCTCGGTCAGCTGCGCGGTCACTCCCTCCCAGTGCCGTTCGGCCTCGGGCAGCAGGTCGTCGGCGCCCCCCAGCAGGTACAGCTGCGGCCAGTTGAAGAACACCTCGTAGAAGTCGTCCACGCCGTCGCGGGAGGTGAGCGCGTACCGGTAGTTCAGCCGCCCGTCCGGGCCGGTGAAATCCCGGGCGAAGCGACGCCAGGCATGGTCGAGCAGGTCGAGCAGCTGCCGCTCAGCCAGCGCCCAGCCGGGCGGCTCGAGCAGCGGCACCGAGGCCGTGATGTCGGTATGCGTCATGGTCACCCCTTCGAGGCCCTGGCCAGCAGCGCGGCGATCAGGAAGCGCTCAGCCATGTATCACTGCTTCACCGCTCCGCCGAGCATTCCGCGCACCAGCGCACGCTGCGACAGCAGGAACACGATCGCGACGGGGACGACGGCGAGCAGCGTGGCGAGCGCCAGCTCCGGCCGGAAGATGTTCACCTGCTGACCGCCGCCGCCCTGGGCCGGGTTGAACGAGGGGGTCGACGACAGCAGGTCCGAGAGACCGACCTGGATAGGGTACTGCGACGAGTCCGCGAGCACGGCGAACGGGAGGAAGAAGTTGTTCCAGTCGGCCACGAAGCTGAAGAAGAAGACGAGCGCGACGATGGGCTTGGCCAGCGGCAGCGCGACGCGGCGGAACGTCTGCCACTCGCTGGCGCCGTCCACGCGCGCTGCGTCGAGCAGGTCGCGTGGCATCGTGGTCGCGTAGTAGATGTACGCGAGGTATACCCCGAACGGGAAGAACGAGAACGGCAGGATGACCGAGAACACGCTCCCGATCAGGTGCACCGAATTGAGCTCGAGGAAGATCGGGAGCACCAGCGCCGCCGCCGGCATGATCATCACGACGAGCGTCAGCGTCAGCACGACCCTGCGGCCGGGGAAGTTCCCGAGGGCCAGGCCGTAGCCGGCCGGGATCGCCGTCACCAGCACGATCGCCGTCGCGCTGAACGCGTACAGCAGCGAGTTGCCGATCCAGGTGCGGTAGATGTGGTCGCTGAAGGCGTCGAGGTGGTCCCAGGCCAGGGCGAGCTGGTGGAAGCTGCCGAAGGAGAGCGGGCTGCTGGTGACGAGCGCGCCGTCGGCCTTGGTCGGGGCGAGGATCAGCCAGAGGACGGGTATCACGAAGAAGACGGCGAACGCCGCGAGGATCACCAGCCGGACGCCGCGCGCTGCGAAACGCATCAGTCCTCCCTCCGGAACAACCCGGTGCGCGTCACGATCAGCACCGCGGCGAGCAGGCCGATCAGGAGCAGATCGACGGCGATGGCGGCGGCCGCGTTGAAGTCCCCGTACCGGAAGGCCAGCTGGTACGCCAGCTGGTTCGACGACCACGTGTCGGGGACCAGGCCCAGGCTCGCCTCGTTCACGAGCTGCGGCTCGATGAACAGCTGCGTCCCGGTCGCGAACGACAGGATGATCATGTAGGCGATCCACTTGCGGATCAGCGGCAGCTTCAGCCGCAGTGCGATGGTGACCGGGCCCGCCCCGTCGATGCGCGCGGCCTCCTCGAGTTCGTCCGGGATCGTGTTCAGCGCGCCGTACATGACGACGATCCAGCCGCCGGCGCCGGTCCAGAACGCGATCATCGCGAAGACGTACGGCAGGTGCCCGGGCGCGATCGACTGGACGAACAGCTGCGCCCCGAACACGTGGCGCAGCAGGAACGAGCCGGGGCTGACGGCCGGGTCGAGCATGAACAGCCAGACCAGGACGGACGCCGCGCCGGCCAGCGCGCCCGGCAGGTAGAACAGGAAGCGGAAGGTCGACGAGGTCCGGCTCGCGCGCCCGTGCAGGAGCAGCGCCAGCCCGACGACGAAGACCATGAGCGACCCGAGCCAGACGCCCGTGTACAACAGGACGTGCTCCAACGCGGGGACGAAGCGGTAGTCCTCGAACGTCCGCACGAAGTTGTGGAAGCCGGCCACGCCGCCGCTGGCGTTGGTGAAGGCGAGATCGAGCGCGTAGAGCATCGGCGCGACGCCGAACGCGATCAGGAACGGCAGATACGGCAGGATGAACGGCAAGCCCCGTGGTACGCGGCGGCCGCGCAGCCGCGCGGCGCGGAGGCCGCGCGGCTGCGCGGCCTCCGCTTGCCTCGAGGTCAGAGCGGGCAAACTCACTTGGTGACCTGATACCCGGCCGCTTGCGCCGCCTGTCCGAGCGCGCTGCCGAACGCGGGCATCAGCGAGCTCAGCGACTTGCCCGCGACCAGCGCCGTGACGACGGTGTTGGACCACACCGGCTGGTCGGGGTAGGTGACCAGGTTCCACCCTGACCAGATCAGAGACGCCGCGGCCTTCAGCGCCGGCGTCGGGTCAGCGGCGAAGTAGGGGTTCGCGGCCAGGGCCTTCAGCCAGCTGTCGGCCAAGGGCTCATAGGCCGGGTAACCGGGCCTCGCGTTCGCGCCGGACGGATTGAACACGGTCGTGGCCCACTGGACGAAGTTGGCCGCCGTGGCCAGGTTCTTCGAATGCCGGGAGATGATCCACGGGCCGCCGCCGACCTGGCCGGTCGTGATCGGCGTCTCGTTGTTCCACTGCAACGGCATCGCGGCGGTGATCTGCCCGGCCGGGATGTGCAGCGCGGCCTGGAAGACGGCCTGCGCATACCAGCTCGGCCCCGGCATCATCAGGACCTTGTCGTTGGCTCCGCCGTACTTCTTGGCGAAGTCGGGGGTGAACACGCTCAACGGCGGCACCGTCCCGTTCTTGATGAGCGGGGTGAGCAGGCTGGCCATCTCGGTGCAGTGCGTATCGGAGGTGTTGATCAGCAGTTGGCTGCCTTGCAGCTTCTCGAGCGGGCACTGGTTGCCCCAGAAGTAGATCCAGTGGCTGAACGACTCCCCGCTGGTCCCGATGACGTAGCCCGGGTGCTGGGTGGCGACCTTCTGGCCGAGCGCCGCCCACTGCTGCCACGTCGTCGGAACTGTGTAGCCGAACTGGCTCATCAGCTTCTTGTTGTACCAGAGCACCACCTGGGCCAGGTTGTCCTGGAGGCAGTACTGCGTGCCGTTGACCGTGCACTGCGTGGTCGAGGGTGAAGGCCACTGACTGAGGGTGCTCTGCGGGATGAGGCCGTTGATCGGCGCGGCGAAGTTGAACGGGGGCTTCGCCATCCACACCGGGTCATTGACCTGCTCGCTGAAGACGACATCCGGCCAGCCGCTGCCGGTCCGGTTCCACAGCTGGATCTTGGCCTGCAACGACGTCGCGCCGTTGGCGTCGCCGTCAAAGGTGACGATGTGCACGTGCACGTTCGGATGCGCTTGGGCGTAAGCCTGCGCCACCGGCAACCGGACCGAGTCGACCCAGACAGTCAGCGAACCGCCGACCTTTCCTGACGCCGAAGCGGCGGGAGCGCTCGATGTCGCTGAGCTGCTGGAGCAAGCTCCGGCGGCGACGGCCAGCCCGGCCGCGACCAGCAATGTCAGTATCGTCCGTCTCAGCCGACGCGACCAGGGCCACAGTGCCGTGGCCCCGTGGAAAATCCTCATATCTCTCCTCCGTGTGACAAGATCGCCCTCTTCACTGCCGTGT
This sequence comes from uncultured Actinomycetes bacterium, assembly GCA_963722275.1. Taxonomy (GTDB): domain Bacteria; phylum Actinomycetota; class Actinomycetes; order Streptosporangiales; family Streptosporangiaceae; genus Palsa-504. The sequence continues at coordinate 325,755 of CAVRMX010000012.1, forward strand.
CGGGAGGACGACAGGGTTTAATGAGTGCTAACTATCCTGGCACTCTTCGCGCATATGACAAGACCTGTCCGCCGTCTGGCCGTCAGATCTCACCACCTGATCATGAGCTGCATGTTTCCATGCATAATTAGGGCAGGAGGGGCTCGGGTCCGTCAAGGTCATAAGAGTACCTATTTTCAGATAGTGGGCAGTACTGCAGGCGTTATGGGAAGAAAGTGATGATTTGCCGGAATCTGAACATCAAAATGAGTAATATTTATCTTGTCAGAAAGATGGTAGATGGATAAGATCAGCTGTGAGGCCAGCCGGGGATTGCGGTGCATGCCCGCCGAGGATGGAAGATAGAACCCGTGGATGGTGTACCCCTGACGAGCGACCAGGCGGAGGTGCCTGCGGCGGACGACCCCGAGCGCGGGGCATCCGGCGTCTACCGGCCCCGCTACGAGCTGGTGGCCGAGGAGATCCTGCAGCTGATCGGCGAGCTCGCCCTGCATCCCGGCGACCGGATGCCCACCGAGAAGGACCTGGCCTCCCGGCTGGGCACCAGCCGCACCGTGGTACGCGAGGCGGTCAAGATCCTTTCGGCGACCGGCCGGGTCAGCGCCCAGAAGGGCCGCGGCCTGTACGTCGCGGACGGCGAGAGCATGCTCGGGGCCAGGCAGTGGGGCGGGTTCTTCGTGCCCACCAACCTGGACCACATCTTTATGCTCTTCGAGTTCCGGCGTATCCAGGAGATGCAGGCCAGCAGGCTGGCCGCCAGGCGCGCCAGCCCGTCCGAGCTACGGGTGATCGAGGCCGCGGTCGGGACCTGCCGCCACGGCTACACCAGCGGCAACAACGCAGAGTTCGACCAGGGCGATGACGCCTTCCATCTCGGCGTCGCCGCCGCCTCGCACAACTTCTTCCTCGTCTCCGCCGTCCGCGAGGCCCGCATGCTGCAGCGCCAGGCCAGCGTCATCGGCCTGCGCGGGGTAGGCGGCCACGCCGACGCCGCCGTCGACGAGCACGAGGCGATCTACCGGGCGATCCGGGACGGCGAGCCCGAAGCAGCCGCCCAGGCCACCTCCGTGCACCTGAACAACACCCTCGAGGACTACCGCCGCGAGATCCAGCGCCGCGTCTTCGGCTGAAACCCACCGTGAACTCCCGGTCAAGGGACCACACGCACTGGCATTCCGATACGGCAGATTCCGGATCACCAAGCCGGAATCTGCCGCAGCTGAGCGTTCGAGATTAAGCTATGAGCAGGTACATAGCGCCAGCCAACAATACCGAGCAACGACCGGTACTTCCAGTAAGATCGCAAGTGGGGCGGGTGGGGCCGACAAGGGCTTGATATGCCAGGGCTACGGCAGGCGGGCGACGTGGTCGATCTGGACTACCAGCCCGCAGGCGCCGCAGATCCGGCGACCCGTAAGGGAACGACTCCGGCGGCCGCGGCTCATCGCCGAGTTGGCTGACAGCGTCCCCAGAGCGCAGCGACACCGACGGGATCGTCGCGGAGGAAGCCCGCCGTCTGGTCGAGAGCTGTGGATCATGCAAGCGGTTGAGCGGCACGCTGACTAGCCACGAGGGGAACTCGCGGTCAGGGAGCCGGATCCATTGTTGCTGCCTGGCCTCACTTCGGGGGGCACGGGGTACAGTGCAAGGCCCATATCCGACGGGGCGCCCGCGAGGCCTGCCAGGTGACTGTAGGCGAAGAGCTGGTAACCGTCGGATGCATCGAGAGCTCGCTGGCCTTGTATTTCGCATCTGCCAGAACTACCCGTGTGGATCTGTTCGGTTACTGGTCCCGCCGCGCATCACTCTCCGCGGGGGAGACACGATAACTCGGCGTTCGCCATACTGAGGTTATGGATCCGGGTGAACGGTTCAGACGCTCGGCGCCTAGGCGGCTCGCCGAGCAGATGGAGTCAATCGCACAGGGAGTCGCGCAGCGCGTGCTCGATCTCGTGGTCGAGTCGCTGGACATGAACGCGCTGATCGCCCGGATTGACCTGAATGTCGTGCTGGGACGAGTGGATCTCAACGAAGTAGTCGACCGGATAGACCTGGACCAGATCGTCGACAAGCTGGATTTGAATAGGCTCATGGCCCGGGTCGACATCAACCAGATCGTGAGCCAGATCGATATCGAGGCGCTGGTGAAGAACACCGATCTGGGTGCCATCATGGTCAGTTCCTCTAGCTCTCTCGCCACCGAGGCGGTTGACCAGGGACGCAGCCACGCGGTCAGCATGGACGACACCATCGCACGCTTGGTCAGCAGGATCCGGCATAACCATACGGGACGAGCTGAGCCGCCCGAGTTGCCGAACACCCCGGAAGAGCCATGACCGCGCCTGACGATGCAGATGCTGGCCTGCTGGAACCAGTGCCCAGTCGCGTCGGCGTATCGCAACCCGTGCCTCTCGGCGGCAGCCCTCAGCCACACGTTCCGGTCAGCACGGGGGAAACAGAAAACCTGCGTGGCCAGCACGCCGGGTTCGCCTCGCGTTTCATCGCGTTCATAGTCGACTGCGCCGTAAGCATTGGGGTGTTCATGCTGGTCCTAGGCGCTGCCTCGTTCGCCGCCAGCGTGTTGACCGGGAGTTCCATCCACTGGAGCAGGGCCAACACGTGGGTGGTGGTCGCGTTCTTCGCCTGGGAGTTCTTCTATTACGCCTACTTCTGGACCGCGAGTGGCAAGACGCCCGGCATGGTGCTGCTCGGGGTGCAGGTTGTCGGCCAGGACGGCAGCAGCGTGGGCACCAAGCGCGGGTTCCTGCGAACGCTTGCGTTTCCGCTGAGCTTCCTCCTGCTGGGGCTGGGCTTCCTCGGCATCCTGCTGGGGCGTGATCGCCGCGCGCTGCACGACGTCATCGCCGATACTGCAGTCGTGTACTGCTGGGACGCGCGCGAAGCGCGGCTTCGGTCCCTCGCTCGTGAGGGCAGCAGTCGGCAGCCCTAAGCTTGCGAGCCTCTGAGCGCCGACAAGTTCGCCCGACCGCTGTCTTACTGCCGAGCCTGAACAACCTGGTAAGCACTGTTGAGTTGTCAAGTTTGAAGCAGTGGGCGCATCCTGAGCGCGCTCCGCGTGGTTCATATCTGCCCTGAGCGACCCGACGTATGATCCGGACATGGGCGACAGGAAGACAAGCCTGACCGTGGACGTGGACCCAGGTCTCGTGGCTTACGCCAAGCAGCTCGTGGAGGCCGGGAAGGCCCCGGATGTCTCGGCAGTGGTCAACGACGCTCTTTCCGAGAAGGTCGGCCGCGATGCTGTCGACCGCCTGAGGGAGACTGCCGCGCGGGCCGACCCTGCGAAGGTCGCCCGGATGATAGCGCACGTCGACGCACAGGCCGCTGCGCTCGCCGAGAGATGAGCGACGAGGGCCGGGTTACCACGACCCCGACGCCGTGGGTGCTCGATGTGAGCGTTCTAACGGCCATTGCCCGCGCTGACCCGGAGGTAACGTACCTTGTCATCGCTCTCGATGGCCGGGGACACCCGCTCATCATCCCCGCCCTGGCCATTACCGCGGCTTCGACCGACGCGGGGACGGAGGACGGGGGTTGTCTCGGTCCACGAGCCGGTCCACGCTTCACCAGGGCGATAGCCGGATACCAGTTACGGAAAGTTACCGCCGAATGGGGCTAAGGTGCCGGGAAAGGCACGGGTGACGGCGGCGATGCGACTGGAGACGTCTAGCCTTTCGTAGATGTTTTCCAGGTGGGTCCGCACAGTCCCCTCGGTCACGCCCAGGCGGCGGGCGATCTGGGTGTTGGTGTGCCCGGCGGCCACCAGACTCAGCAGTTCCGTCTGCCGGGGAGTCAGCCGGCGGACAGGGTGGCGGCGGCGCTCGGCATCCAGGTAGGCCCGATACAGGTGCGGGCGCAGCAGCGTGAGCACCGCCCGGTCCCGCTCCGAGAAATCCGGCCCGGGCCCGCGGTAGAGATACAGCCGGATGTTCCGCCCGGGTCCGGCGCTCAGCCCCGCGGGCTCGGGCAGGCACAGCTGGAGCTCATGCTCTATCCCGTGCGGCCGGTGATAGTCGCAGTACATACCGGTGCTGTGCCATTGCCGCGCGGAGTAGAAGTCAGAGGGTTTGACGACAGTGCGCCGGTCACCGGTGCGCTCGGGATAGACGTTAGATTGGCAGTCCCAGCGGCAGGCCCACCAGTGCTCCCAGAGCGCTGGGTCCACGTTCTCGAATGCCTTGAGTTCGTCGTCGCTCAGAGCGGGGATGGCCTGCAGGAGCGAGTACGCATGCCGCCCGCTGTCGAGGAGATCGAGGGAGATTCCGTCGCAGCGGATCTGGCCCATCAGGTCAGCCAGCAAGGACGGCGGCAGCCCTTCCCCGTCCGGCAGGTCGGGGCGGTTCTCGCTCACGATAGCCGCCAGAGCGCGCAGATCCCGTTCGCTGGCCACCGCGGGAGACACCACGAAACACCCCCCGGCCATTTTACTCCGGCTGTACCGGCCTAGCCATCCGCAGAACATCGGATAGCAGCTGTGAACACAGGCCGTACACACTGGCACCCGGGAAGGAAGCACCCTGACGAAAGCGAGACAGCCATGGCTGGAAAGGCAGTGATCAGTCTCAGTACCGGCCTGGAAGACCCGGAGAAGGTAGCCGTGGCCTTCCTTGTCGCGGTAGGCGCCGCCGAATCCGGGCGGCCGACCCTGATGTTCCAGACCAAGGAAGCCGTCCGCCTCGCCCTCGACGGGGTCGCCGTCGGCGTCGCCTGCGACGCATGCCCAGCGCTGCCTGACCTACTCGCCCGGTATCACAAGTCGGGCGGGCGGTACATGGTCTGCCCGGTCTGCTTCAACGCCAAGCACCTCGACAAGGGCAGCCTGCTGCCTAACGCTGAACTCGCCGGAACGGTCCAGCTGTGGGAATGGATCGGCGATGAAGACGCGACAACGTTCAGCTACTGACCAGGCTCGAGCGCACCAGTTGCTGATCCTGTCAACGGCGTACGGGACATAGAAGGGACGCGCGATAGGCATGAGAGTCGGCATTATCGGGGGATCGATCGCCGGCTGCGCGACAGCAGCGCTCTTGCACCGGGCCGGCCACGACGTAACCGTCTTCGAGCGGTCCGAGTCCGACCTGGTAAGCCGGGGTGCCGGGATCGGTACGCCGACGGCCGTGTGGCAGGACATGATGGCGCGCGGTCTGATCGATGAGACTCTCACCGCCTTCCGGATCGACTCCATGCGGTTCGTCACCCGTGGATCGGGGACCAGCCAGCAGCGATGGCTGGGCGACGCCCAGCTCCAGGGCGGCGTGATGCTGGTCAACTGGGCCCATCTGTACCAGTGGCTTCGGCGGGGCGTCCCCGACGAGCTGTACCGCAGTGCCTCGGCTGTCGAGCTGATCGACGCGCGGCCTGACGGCACGACGTTGCATCTCGACCCGGGCGGCTCGTTGGACTTTGACCTAGTCGTCTGCGCCGACGGCTATCGCTCGATCGGACGCAGGCTCATTGACCCCGACGCCGCACTGCACTACCGGGGAATGGTGTCGTGGCGCGGGCTCCTCCATGAGAGCGACCTCCGCGCCGATCCCCTCGACGGCTGCGATCTGCTGCGGGTCGGATACCAGGGAGGACACGGGGTCTTGTATTACATCCCCGGATCCGGGCCGAGCGCCGAACCGGGCAAACGCCTTCTCAAGTGGGGTTACAACCTCCAGGTTCCGGAGGACGCGCTGCCCTCGGTGCTGGTTGATGATCAAGCGCGGCAGCAGTCAAGCTCGGTGCCGTTCGGGAAGGTGCATCCGCAGGTCAGGGCGTGCCTGGAGTCCCGCCTGGCGGACCTGTTGCCCCCGCTGCTCTTCGAGCTGGTGCGCCAGAGCAGCAAATCGGCGATCCAGGCCATTTACTCCGTTGTGCCCCGCAGCTACGCCCGCGATCGCCTGTGCCTGGTCGGCGACGCCGGTGCGGTGTTCCCCCCGTTCACCTCTAGCGGCGTGCTCAAGGCAGTGGCCAATGCCACCTCATTGGCGGACGCTCTCGTCGGCGCTCCGGCCGTTGATGATGCTCTCCGCCGGTGGAGTCAGGCCCAGCTCCAGGTCGCTGCCCAGGTCGTGCCGTTCGCTGAATTCGCCGAGCGGAGCCAGGTGTTCGAGATGCCAGACCTCGCCGCCATGCCCACCGCGGCGACCAACGACTGGCTGGCCTCCGCCTATTCCGGGTTCGTCCTCACGCTCCCCGGGGTGTGACCGGGAGCATGTAGGGAGCCGAGAGGGTGGGGCGGGTGGGGCTCGAACCCACGACCGGCGGATTATGAGAAGTACGGCTTCGTGCATTGTGCGCGCTAGCTGCACGAATACCACGAAGCAGTGTCACTGATGGCCCTGATTGCACCGTTTACACGGGTGGCTCGGTCCACGAACCCGGTCCACGGCTTACCATGGGTGCCGATCCGGTGCGGATGTTGTTCGAGCACGTGGCGGGGCTGACCGGGGCGGACGGGGCGCCGGGGGTGTTCTGCTGCGGGCTGCGGGTGGTCTCCATGGACGGGTCGGTCACGGACGTGCCGGACAGCCCGAAGAACGCCGCGTTCTTCGGCCGGCCCTCCAACCAGTCCCGGGACGGGGCGTTCCCGCAGGCCCGGTGGGTCGCGGCGGCGGAGTCCGGGACCGGCAGCCTGCTGGGCGCCGCGATCGGCCGGTACACCGACGCCGAGCAGCCGCTGGCCGCGGACCTGCTGGGCTGCTTCGGCCCGGGCATGCTGGTGCTCGCGGACCGCAAGTTCTTGTCCTGGGCCGCCGCCCGCGCCTTCCTGGCCACCGGCGCGCACCTCCTGTGGCGCGCCTCGGCGTCGTTCACCCTCAAGCCGGTGCAGGTCCTAGCGGACGGCACGTACCTGGCGGAGCTGAAGCCACCCCGGAAGAAAGACGGGCCCCCGGTCACCGTCCGCGTCATCGAGTACACCGTGCACACCACGGCAGGAGACGGCGGCGAGCAGACCTCGGAGGTGTTCTGCCTGGTCACCAACCTGCTCGACGTGGAGGAGTACCCGGCGCTGGACCTGGCCTGCGCGTACCCCTTGCGCTGGGGCTGCGAGACAGTCACCGGCCACCACAAGACCGACATGGGCGAGGGCCAGCCCGTCCTGCGCTCCGGCGGCCCCGAGGGCGTCATGCAGGAGATCTGGGCGCTGTTCGCCGTCTACCAGGCCATCAGCCGGTTCACCGGGATCGCCGCGGACGCGGCGGGCATCCCCCCGGACCAGATCAGCTTCCCGCACGCCCTGGCCGCCGCGACCGCCACTGTGGCGGCTTCCTCCCCTGAGCAGGCCGACCTCGCCTTCGCCATGTTCCTGGCCAAGATCCTCATGCCCGCCTTCTTCACCCACGACCGCCCCGGCCGGGCCAGCCCGCGCAAGACCAAGAAGGCCGGCGACTTCCCCGCCCGCAAGCCAGGTGAGCCCAGCGTCACCAAAGTCACCCGCACAATCGAGTTCCACCTGCTCTGCCCCTGGCAGCTCACCTGAAAGCAACGCCATCGGGACATGACGGATGGGAGCCTTCCGGTGCGATGATTTTCCTGGCGGCCGCCGGTCTTACCGAGCATGACTATGACGACGAGAGTCCAGAGCGTGTCGATCCCGGTGGCCGATCAGGACCGGGCACTGGCGTTTTACACAGAGGTGCTCTGCTGCGAGCTGCGCACCGACATCGAGGTGTGGCCCGGGGCCAGGCTGGTGGAAGTGGTGCCCCCCGGGTCGAGCGTCGGCCTGGTGCTACTGCCCCCGGACAGCGAAATCCCGATGGCCGTACGGTTGGGCACGACCAACACCGAGACCGCCTACACGCGGCTTCGCCAGGCGGGCGCGAGGCTGCACAACGACGAAGTCGTGCACATCGACGGCTACCCGCCGATGTTCTTTTTCGCCGACCCGGACGGCAACGGGCTCGTATATCTAGAGGAAGAACCCGGCGGGGCCAGCGGCAACTGATGCCGGCATCCCGAACTGGGCCGTGAGCCGGAGTGGTCACGGCCCTGGAAGTGACCGGGCGGACCGACAACCGCATTCCGGCGCATCGCCACCTCTTCCCGGTGCCTGTCGAACCGTGACCAGCGGCCAGGCGTCCACGCGAGGGCAACCCGGAGCAGGCCCGGCGAGCCTGCCTTCAGGCACATCACCCGCAGAATCGAGTTCTACCTGCTCTGCCCCTTGCAGCTCACCTAAAGCAACGCCATTGGGGCTGGGCCAGCCCGAACCAGTTCAGCGCCGCCTCCCGGCGCCACTTCGGCCTGCCGCCCAGCCAGACCCTGCGCAGCTGACCTGCTAACCGATCTTCAATTTTGGGGGTTACTGCCTCTGGAGGGCGGACGGAAAGCCAATATTCTGTTCTCAAGGGGGTAGTCAAGATGCCGTTCACCTTGAACCGCCGCCGGTAAAAAACGCCCATTACGGGCACCACAGCCGCCCGGCGACCTCGGCAGGGAAGTCGAAGTCGGTTAACCGTGTGGTTCGTGGCAAGGCATGGTATGGGCGAGACGAATCGCCTGTCAGACCGTCTCGCACGAGGTCCCGGGCCACGCATGGCCCGGGACCTCATTCTTTGCGGAAATTGGCAGTTCGCCATAGCTGAGGACCTTTGTCCTCCAAGTGACGGCCCTTGCCTCTATGCCACACCCTGCACATACGCGTGTAATCGGCACAGAAGGCCCATCCAATCACACCTGTAAAGCTCGACCAGCCCCTCACGCACGGGCGCGCGGTGTGCCCTGGCGGCCGGGACCAGCCCGGCGACCGACTCCCCCTAAGGAGGAGGTTGATCGTGCTAACGGATCTGCTGTATAGGACGAGCCGGGTGTTGGTGACTCCGCCCGGTATGGCCCCTGGGCCTAGCGCCGTAAGGGACCAACTGCGGCGGGACCGGCTTGCACCCGGCGAGCTGGTCACGAGTTCGGGCAGGAAGCGCTCGGCCTGGTCGATGAGGCTGGCGGTCAGGTCGTCGCCGAGCCAGGCGCCGCGGCGCTCGGCGAGCTGGTGAAGCGCGTGGTCGATGAGGTCGTAGGTGTCGTCGCCGCTGTGCGGTCCCTGGCCGGGCCGGAGCGACGACGTAGGCAACCCCGCACCCGTCGGACGAGATCACCGGCTGCGACGGCACGACGCCGTCCACCAGTTCCGCGGTCAGTTCCGGCGCGTCTTCACTCATGCACCGCGCCCTTTAGAGGTTGCCTGCCGCCGGCAGCGCGGGCCGATGGATCCAGGCGGCAAGGTCTGCGGGCGCGCATTCGGCGACTCGGGCGGCGTACCGGGGAAGCTCCTCCTCGCTGAGGACCTGCCGCCACTGGCCTGTTGATCCGCTGTGGAAGAACTGGCTGCGGTCGTGATAGAAGCCGTCGTGGCTGGCTTCGGGCGCGAGCTCGCCGGCCCGGCCCTTCATGACCGCGAACGTGGCGGCCTGGACCAGGTCCGGCCAGGCTGTCTCGGTGATGGCGATCCCGAGCCGGGCGGCTATGTAGCGCATCTGCCCTTCGAGGTCATCAAGGAGGTCCTCATAGCGCAGCAGCACGATGTTCGGCTGGTCGCGGACCTGCCAGAACGTGTCCAGATGGTGAAGCATGATCTCCAGGTCGGACACGGTCTTTCCGGGCGCGGCCGGATTGACCCAGGACCAGAAGCGCTCGCGCGCGGTCCCGCTCGGCAGGGACGGAGCGGCGGCCAGCAGCTCGTCAAGGACCACGGCGCCCACGGCATCCTTCCGCAATGCGAGGGACACGGCCCGGTCGGTGTTGCTGGTATGGCTGTCCAAGGACACGGCCACATCCCGGGGGTCCCGGCTTGCGCAGAGGTAGGTGACCCGGTCGTCGAAGGGCAATCCGTCGAGGGGCGTATGGGTCTTGATGAATCGCCGGTGCGCCTGTGCCTCGAGGTCGGCCAGCACTCCAGTGAGCGGGCGCAGCAGGACGTCCAGCCACGGCGAGACCTGGTCGAGCGGCCGGCCGAATGTCGCGCTTTTGAAGATCTCCAGGGCGCAGATCATCTGCAGCCAGGTCGTGCCGCACTTCGCCGGGGCGCTGATCACGATGTCGCCGGGACGGAACACGAACCCATCCCAGCGGGCCGAGTCCGTAAAGGAGGTCTGGTAGCGAACGCGTTCCCCCAAGCCCATGCGGGGAGAATGGCAGCAACCAGATCGGGCCGTCAACCGTGCCGTAAATTACCGGGGCACCCCGCTAGCGCAATGACCAGAACGCGGCGCCGACCTCGGTGGTAAACAGCGTCGGTTCCTGGCAGGCAGCGAAGTGATTGCCCCGGTCAACCTCGTTGAAGTAGATGAGGTTGGGGTAGGCCCGGTCGGCCCAGCTGCTCGGGGCCTTGTAGATCTCATGCGGGAAGACGCTCACGGCGGCCTGGCTCAGCATGCCTCAGCGCCTCCCGCACCAGCCGCCAGTGCACCCCATACCTACGGGCCAACGCCCGGACCGACAGCCCCGCCCGCCGCACGCCGGGCCACCCACCGGCGGGCGCGCAGATCAAGATGGTTCACACGCCGGCCGCGACGCCAGGCACCGGGTACCAGGGAACCTGCTCGTTGCCGTAGGGCAGGGGCGGAGCTCCTTCCCGGCGCTGGACTCCGACGTACTGGGCTTGGCCGCCGCTGCTGGTGTAGCCGGGGTAGACGATGATCTTCTCGGCGTCCGCCCAGGGGATGAACACGGCCGGGCGGCGGGGCAGCTGCCGGTCCGATCCGAGGGTGATGCCCGCGTGGTCGGCGCGGAACGCGACCGGGCGGCGGGCTATCGCGAGCACGGCCGGTATGGCGAGCAGCACGGTGAGCACGGCGAAGATCAGCTGCGTATGCCAGAGGAAGCCGAGGCCAAGCGCGAGCAGGGCCGAGGCCAGGCCCAGGGCGGCACCGGTCGGCCGGTAGCGTTCCTCATAGCGGGCCGGGTCTGGCAGCATGTCTTCCTTCCCCTCCCAGTGGGTTGAGCGCGACCACTGTGACCAGCACGTGCCAGCGCGGCCTTGACCCCGAGCCCGCCGGCATGGCGCGCCACACCCGCGCAGGTGCGCAGATCAACACGGCTCACAAACGACGCGGCCACCGTGAGCCGGACGATCGAATCCGGGAAGACAGCTGCGCGCCTGACCCGGTCTGCGTGAAGCCCTGCGGCTTGAAGAACGCGCTGGAGGCCGGGCGCCACAGCAGCCACACCGCAGCGGCGCCGGCCAGCCAGGCCGCGGCGAACAGCGCGATGCCGCCGTAGTTGAGCACCGTCGCGCCGAACCCGGCATGGCTCACCGGCTGCTGCGAGTGGTCGATCAGCTTGATCAGCTGCAGGGTCGCCAGGCCGAACAGCACCGTGGACAGGATGCGCGCCCAGTTCCGGCCCTGACCGTTCGCCCGCGCCATCCATAGCCACAGGGCGATCACGACCAGGCCTGGGACTATCCCAGCGTGATGGTCGGGGCCGTGGCGAGTCGGTGCCCGTTCCATGATGCGTGTATGGCCTTGGTGTCGCCGATGACTATGGCCAGCAAGATGATCAGGTAGACGGCGCTGACGGCGGCGCCCGCGTACATGAGCTTGACCGCGGTCAGCACCGGCGCGGGAGCAGGAGGCCGCAGCGGCCCGGCCGGCTCGCCGCTGGACGGGTAGGGGTCGTACATGGTGACCTCGCAGTCCTGTCAATAACCTATCGCGCTTAAGCAGCAGCGTGACAGCGCGGCCTTAACCCGCGATTAAGGCATCGGTGCGTAGATGTCCCCGTGCTCCCCGTCTCCAGCGGACAGGCAGGCCGCATCCCCGCGGTTGACGGTGACCACCTGGTCCACGAGGACACGGACGGAGAAAGAGACAAGAGCCGCGGTAAGGCCCCGGGCCACGCCCGGAGATGGCCATCTGTGGCACCGTACGCTGAAGTCATGGGGCGAGGTGCCGATTTCGGAGGCCACCAGCCACCTAGACGAGGTCGCCAACGAGAGCGCTGCGACGGGCGAGGTGATCTACCTGACCCGTGGCGGGCGCCGTCTGGCCGCGATCGTGCCCGTGGACGTCGCTGCGGGATCGAGGATGCCGAGGATGCCGCCGACATCGCCGCGGGCCCAGGCAGCCATGGCTGAGCCTGGTGAAGACATCCCGGCTGAGGAGGTCTGGGCCGAGCTAGGCATCGCCGACGACCAGATTGGTCACCGGAGCGAGGTCTACGACCGCTAGCCTGCGGCGCGCTGCTGACTAGCGCTGGCCGCGCAGGTCGTCCCAGAAGCTGCGGGCGGCGGAGACGGCGCCGGCGGTGCGGTTGACGGCCTCGGCGGCGGCGCGAGCCGCGGTTCCCTTCACCCCGGGTATGGCCGCGACGGCGTCGGTGATCAGATTGCCGGTCGCCTCGACGATGCGGGTACCGGGCGGGACGTGCACCTGGAACTCGTCCGGGTCGATGGGCTCGGTGCTGATGTCATCCAGCTCCGACCAGACCGCCAGCGTGTCGTCGGCGTAGCAGAGCAGGCGGAGCAGGCAGCCGGTCTCGGCGTCCACGATCGCGTCGGCGGGGAAACTCATCAGCAGCCCCGGGACGTGAAGCTCGCCACCCGAGGAAGTCACGCGGAGCTGGCGGGCGGGCCGGCCCCGGTAGGTGAGCTCCGCGCCGCCGGATAGCCGGAGGCGGAGCAGCCAGGACGACTCGGCCAGGGACAAAATCGGCTCCCGTAGGGAAGTGGCCGGGCCGACCACGGTCCGGTCCTGGAAGACCCGCCAGCAGCGCTCGCCATCGCAGGAGACCGTCGTCGCATCTGCGGGGCGCGGGCGGGCGGAATAGTCCAGGCGGTACCGGTCCGGGCCGCTGACACGCAGCCGGGCTTCGGTGCGGGTCACGTTCATGGCGCTGGTCACCGTGTCGAGGAGGGAAGCGAAGCCGCCTCCCCCGGCGCGCATTTCTTCTGACATCGGCCTGGCGATGGCGGCGAAGTCGAGCCACTGCCGCGCCGTAGCGCTGAGGACCTGGGGCTCGCCGCTGCGGTACAGCAGCTCAAGGACCTCGTCGGGCGGCGGTGAGCCGCCGGCCAACCCAAGTGGGGCTGGATCGGGCGATGGCATCGCCACCGGCTGCTCGACGGGCGCGCCGCGAACGGACCAGCTGGGCAGATACCTGGTCAGCGCGTCGAGGCCACTCGCCGTCAGGTTCGCGGCCGCCCAGCCAGGACCTGATGGCGGCTTCTCTCCCTTGGCATCGCCGAAGTGGCTGCCCGGTCGCGGAGCGAACCGGGCCGGGTCGGCGGCCTCCGGCGGGTTCATCGTCACGTCGGTCAGCTCGGTGAGGGTGACCAGCTCACCGGCGGACGTCTCGATCCGGCGGAGCAGGATGCCGAGCTCGGCGTCCACGGCGACCTCAATGCGGTCATAGGCCTGCCGGGCGGGACGGAATCCGAGCGCATCACGGCGCGGCGTGGCCGCGACCGCGATCGCGTCGCGGCCGGCGACGGTCACCGGTCCCAGCTCTTCCAGGGTGTACCCGCCGAGCAGGCGGGAGGGGCAGAGCAGCTCGGGCACCGGCAGATAGGCGCCGCTCTCCCTGACCGGGAGCGGCGCAGGACCTCCCATCTCCAGCGGCCGCCACGACCAGACGTGCTCGCCGTCGTTGCCCTCGGCGGCCTCTCCCCCGGCGCTCCGGCCGGGGTCTGGGCACACCAGGCGCCACCGGCCACCCGGACCGATCAGGAGCGCTCCGTGTGCCACGTAGCGGCCGTTGTCTTGCCTCTGGCCCGGCCAGTCGCGGTACCAGCGTGACCGGTACTTTCGCGGTGAGCGCGGGAGCGGGGGCGGAGGCGGAGGCGGGAGCGGCTCCGGGCCATATTCGGCGCGCAGCTCGGCCGACAGGGACAGGCGGGTCCAGTCGGCCCGGTAGAGCAGCGCTATCAAGTCTGGCAGGCCGGCCATGGCGGCACCATCCGGGGGCAAATCGGCTGAGGGAGGCGGGATAGCCACCCCGTTTGGTCAGATTATGCCCTGTGCCGGCTTGAGAGCTGCACGGATGGTGGTGACGTGGACTTACCTGGGGAGGCCGAATAGTGCCGCCGCGTTGCCGTAGCAGATTTTGCGGCGGTCGTTTTCACTGATCGGCGCCGTCTCGATCCACCGGGCCGCATCGGTGGCCATCTCGTAGGGATAGTCGCTGGCGAACATGATGTGATCGGACCGACCGCGAGCAGGGTGGTAATGAGCGCCTGGTCACTGAAGTTCCCGCTGGTGGTCACCCAGATGTTGTCTGACACTGCACGGCCCGCGAGGGTAACCGTGGATGCAGGTAGAGCGGCACCTGCAGCTCTTCCAGCGCTGTCCAGAACGGCTCGAACCGGTTCTCGTCGAGATACAAGTTGTCCGGTCCAAGGTTGCTGTACCCGTTCACCATGACACCGCGGAGGCCGAGTCCGGTGACCGCGCGGGTCAGCTCCTTTACTGCCGCGCCGACGACCTGCAGCGCGATAGCGGCGAAGCGGCCGCCGCTGCCGGCGACCTCGGCGGCGAGGAAGTCGTTGACCCGCCTCGCTGTGCTCACCGCAACGACTGGGTCGGGGATCCCTTCGACCCCTCCAATGATGTGGGACAGGACCGCGAGGTCGATGCCCGCGGCGTCCATTTCCTCGATCCGCCCGTCACGCAGGTCGTTCAGCCGCGCCGAGACCACGTCGGCGAATTCGGGGTTGAAGCCGGCATAACTAGATCCCTCCTGGTTGTCCTCGCTGGAAAAGGAGTCCCCGTAATTGGGATGGACCTGCAGGGGATCTGTCCAGCGTGGTCAGCCTCAACGGCGTTGCGGATCTCCAGCGCACGGTACTGGGTGGCAACAGCTCATCGGGGAAGCCGTAGAAGTCGTGGATGGTCTTCGGCTGCGACATCGCGGTGACAGCGGACGCGCCATCGGGTCTCTGGTGCCCCACCGGTGACTCGATCCGCGGTCCTTCACGCTGAACTTACTAACGCCCTGGACCGAAAGCCCAGGCCCGGCCACGCTACCGGACGCCGGGCAGTGCGGCACCGCGACGATTTTGCGCTGGCACCGCGACATTGTCCGCGGCCGGTGGGTGCGGTTGTCCCGCCTGGGGACCCGCAACACCAAGATCTCAAGGTCTTTCGAGGCGTCGCTACGGTGAGCAGTGCAAGCCATGCGAACACACGGGACACGGCGAGGTATACGAGGCGGAAGAGCACGAGCGCCGAGGATAGAAGCCCAGCTCAGGTGCTCCACACGAGTTCTGGCACCCGGCAGGCTGGAGTCGTGGCTAAGCCAGCCGGACCGGCGGGACCCGAAGGAGCGTTGACATGGCAGACGATGAGGTCACCGACGACGTGCTCGTCGATGTTCACGGGCAGGCTTCGACCCACGGCATCGAGGAACATATCGACGCCATGAAGGTCATGGTCCAGGCCACCGGTGGGACGCCGGCACAGATCAGGTCCCATCCGATCAAGTCCGGATCCGGTGACTGGACATGCGTAGTCGGAGAATTCGAGGACGGCAGCCGGATGGTAACCGTGGCGAAGTGGCGCGACGGCGCCATCGCCGAGGAATACATCTGGATGTGACACCGCCGGGACGGGCAGCCCCGGATCACGTGACAGCCGCGCTCCGCTGAGCGGTGCCGCCGACCGGACTCAGTGGTGGAACACGGCCTTCACGATGCCGTCCACCCGGCGGTCGAAGCGGTCATAGGTGCTGGGTGCGTTCTCCAGTGACTCGTGGTGGGTGACGATCTGACCGGGCCGGGCACGCCCGCTGATGATCAGGTCACGCAGGTGCGTGGTGTACCGGCGGTCGTGCGTGCGCCCGAACCCGACGGTGACACCTTTGTTGAACAACGCCGCCCAGGGCACCTGCAGCGACCCGTCGGCGTGACCGCCCTCCGGCGCCGGTGCCGCGTCGGTAGTGGTGAACACGCCGGCGATGCCCAGCCGCCCGGTGGGGTTGACCAGGCGGGCCAGGTCGTTGATCACCTGCCGGGGATCCTCCTTGTCCAGATGGGATCGGTCGCGGGCCTGGAAGCCGACGGCGTCGATGCCCGCCATCACCCCTGGCATCTCCTCCTCCCCCGGCAGGCGCTCCCCCGGCCGCGCCCGGCGCAGCTCGCAGATCTGCTCGACCGGGTCTCCCTGGCGGACGTCGACTGGGACAAAGCCCAGCTCGGCGGCCTTGTCTAGGCGCTCATCGATCAGGTCGACCGAGTACACCTCGCTGGCTCCCCGCAGCAGCGCGCTGTAGGCGGCCAGCAGGCCGACCGCGCCCGCGCCGAACACCGCGACGGTGTCCGCCGCCCGGACACCGGCCAGCTCGGTGGCGTGCCATCCCGTCACCCACGCGTCAGCAATGAGGACGAAATCGTCCTCATGCTCATCACCGGGGGCACCGGGCACCACCACGCAGTTCGCATCCGCGAACGGAACCCGCACCAGCTCCGCCTGCGAACCGCGGAACGGCCCCATGCCCGGCATCGCGTACGCGCCGCCCACATGCTCTGGATGCACCCGCAGGCACGCGGCGCTGTCGCCGCGCGCACAGTTGAAGCACACACCGCAGTAGATATGCGCGGGCAGCACAACACGGTCACCGCGCTGCACGCGGTGCACGGCCCGGCCGACGTCCTCGACGATTCCGAGCCCTTCGTGACCGAGCACCATGCCAGGCGCCGCCCCGGTACGGCCGTCATACATGTGCAGGTCAGTGCCGCACAGCGCGCTGGAGGTGACCCGGACCACCACATCGTCATCCCGCTCGACCCTGGCATCCGGCACATCCTCCACCGCCACCTCCCGGGTCGCCTTGAACACAACAGCCCTCATGCAAGCCTCCCCATGCCCGCCAGGTGCCTGGGCGCCGACCGCGGCGCGCGAGCCCATCCCGGCGCCGCCTGGCCAGCTTCCCACGCAGCCTCCACGGCCGGCCAGGCCCAGACCGCGCGGGCGGCCGCGAGCGCCGTCACCGGCCCCCAGCCGTCCTACCCTGCCCATCGCGGCCTGGTTACAGTTGACCTAGCGGGACACCCTCGCGCTTGGGAGCGTCCGCGCTACGCACCCCAGTGCAAAGGACGGTGGCCATGAGCAGCGCCCAGGAGATCCTGGCCGGCTACGACGGCCTCCAGGCCGCCCAGGAGGCGTACTACCGGGATCTGCACCAGCACCCCGAGCTGTCCCACCAGGAACAGCGCACCGCCCAGCGCGTCGCCGGGCAACTGCAGCAATATGGCTGCACGGTCCAGGCCGGCATCGGCGGCACCGGCGTGGTCGGCGTGCTGTCCAACGGAGGTGGGCCCACCGTGCTGCTTCGGGCTGACATGGACGCACTGCCGGTCAAAGAGGAGACCGGCGCGGATTACGCGAGCACCGCGACCGCCCAGGACGCCGACGGCAACGAGGTACCGGTGGCCCACGCCTGCGGCCACGACATCCATGTGTCCTGCCTGCTTGGCATGACCAAGCTCATGGCCGATCACCCCGGCCAGTGGAACGGCACCCTGCTTGCGTTGTTCCAGCCCGCCGAGGAGACCGGCGACGGTGCCCAGGCAATGGTCGACGACGGCCTGCTCACGCGCATCCCTGCCCCGGACGTTGCCCTGGCCCAGCATGTCCTCCGGGGCGTCGCCGGCACGGCAGGGACACGTTCCGGGCCCTTTTTGTCGGCCGCTGACAGCATCAAGATCACCGTGCACGGCCGTGGCGGCCACGGTTCCATGCCGCAGAACACCATCGATCCGGTGGTGCTCGCCGCCATGATCGTCGTCCGGCTGCAGACCGTCGTATCCCGCGAGATCGCGCCCGGCCAGACCGCGGTGCTGACCGTCGGCAGCAGCCAGGCCGGCACCACGAGCAACGTCATCCCCGACCACGCCGTGCTGCAGCTCAATACACGCAGCTACTCGCAGCAGACCCGCCAGCGCATGCTGGCCGCGATCCAGCGGATCGTGCGCGCCGAGTGCCAGGCCGCCGGCTCGCCCCAGGACCCTGACTTCGAGGCCCTCGACAGCTACCCGCTCACCGACAACGACGCCGGCACAACCCGCCGGGTGGCCGCCGCCTTCAGTGCGCACTTCGGCGACCGCGCCCTGCAATGGGAACAGCAGACCGCCAGCGAGGACTTCAGCAATATTCCCCGGGCCGCCGGCATCCCGTACAGCTACTGGGCCA
This sequence comes from uncultured Actinomycetes bacterium, assembly GCA_963722275.1. Lineage (GTDB taxonomy): Bacteria > Actinomycetota > Actinomycetes > Streptosporangiales > Streptosporangiaceae > Palsa-504. The sequence goes on from CAVRMX010000012.1 coordinate 343,883, forward strand.
TCGGCGGCACCGACCCGCAGACGTACCGCACCGCCGAGAAGAGCGAGCACCTGGACGACCTGCCGGCGAACCATTCCCCGAAATTCCTGCCCCCGCTGCAGCCCACCCTGCGGACCGGCACCGAGGCCCTGACCGCTGCCGCCCTGGCCTGGCTGGCGCCGCACTCAGGATCGTAACCGGCCAGGCAATGCGGCATGCTGGCAGTCATGACCGAACCGCCGCTGCTGCTCGCGTTTGACCTGGCCGGCACGTTCGCGTTTGCGCTCAATGGCGCGATGACAGGCCTGGAAGCAGCGAAGCTTGAACATCGTCGGGATGCTGACACTCGGCATGGTCACGGCCCTCGGCGGCGGCATCCTGCGCGACATCCTCATCAACGCGCTGCCGCCGGCCACATTCAGCTCCTGGCCCTACCTGGCGGTAGCCGCTGGCGGGGCGCTGATCGCGTTCTTCCTCAGCCGGCAACTGCGGCGATTCACCCCGGACATCCTGCTGCTGGACGCCGCCGGGCTGAGCCTGTTCTGTGTCACCGGCGCGACCAAATCCCTGGAGTACGGCCTCGGCCCCGGACAGGCCGTCATTCTCGGAGCCGTCACCGCCGTCGGCGGCGGGACGATCCGGGACGTCCTGGTGCGGCGGGTCCCTACCGTCCTCACCAGCGGCCTGTACGCCATCCCCGCCCTGGTAGGCGCCGCGATCGCGGTAACCGCCGTGCGTACCGGGGTCTACGGCGTCCCCGCCGCTCTCGGAGCCGCCCTGGCCTGCTTCCTGATCCGGCTAGCGGGCATCCGCTACAACATCGACGCGCCCATCGCACCCGAGGCCAAGAGCAAGGAGTGAGCACAGTGGCCAGGGTGCGGATCGAGATTCCCTCGGCGCGGGCCGAGACCAGGGCCCACGTGCGTTCCCGTTCTGCCTGGTCCAGCCGCCACGCGGCACGGGAGACACGGGTTAGGACCCGCCGCTCCCGCCGGGCCGCCGCGATCCGCTCGCTGATCGTCACCCGCCCAGCCTGCCAGCCGTGTTCAGGAAACTGGACGCCGTAGCGGTGCTCACGGCTCGATTGCTACCGGCACTCGGTGAAGGTCGCGACGTGCCGCGCTGGGCGGCTGTAACGTGACGGACAGGGCTGCCGCCAGCGAGGTCATCCGTCCGCCCGGGCTTGGCTGGCTGCCCGGCGCCGCTTGAGGTACCAGCGCACGATTTCAACGCCGGCGGCCACGGCAAAGGCGATCCCAAGCGCGACCAGGAGCCCTTTCCAGGCCGCATTCTCGAACACCCGCCCGCCGGCGTATCCGAGGAGCGACGCGTACAAGGCCCAGATGAGCGCCGCAATGGCATCGAACACGGCGAAGCGCCGCCATGGGAACGCCAGGGTTCCCGCCGCCAGGGTGACGGCGGTCCGCCCGCCCGGGATGAAGCGGGCGACCAGGATCAGTTCGCCTCCGCGCTGGGTGAGCTGGCGCTCGGCCCAGTCGAGGGTCTTCTGTGCCTTGCCGCCGCGCAAGAAGCGTTTGGTCGCGCGGGTGCCGAACCGGCGACCGACCAGGTAGGCGGTGTTGTCGCCGAGAAATGCGCCGCAGGCCGCGGCGACGATGATCAGCGGCAGGTAGAGGCCGCCTGCCGCGGCCACCACGCCCGCCGTGATCACCGAAGCCTCGCTCGGTACTACCGGCACGAGCACATCCAGGAAGGCGAAGAGGAAGACAATGCCGTACGCCCACCCGGACGCTTCCGAGACCAGCTGCGTGAACTGACCAAACACGGCGGCTAGGCACACCAAGTGACAGTGACGTGCAGCAGAACGCCAGGCCACGGGACGGCCTCTGGGCGGTGAGCGCCAGCATGATCAGCGTTGGCCACCCTCCGACCCTATGCGGCCCGCGCACTGGTTCCCGCCAACGCCAGGTCGTTGTACTGACCTCCGCTTTCGCCGGGTATGGGGACGTTCGAGCGAATGAGGTTGGCGGGAGGTCCCGTGCTTGAGGCACTGGCGTTCGTTCTCGCCGCTGTCGCGGTCATCGTGGTTGTCCAGGTTCTGGCCGACAAGACGGGCCTGCCGGCTGCTGCGCTGCTCACCGTCAGCGGGCTGATCTATGCTGTTCTCCCGGGTCCGGACGTCAGGCTGGATCCGGGCGTGATCCTGACGTTCGTGATCCCGCCGCTGATCTACAGCGCAGCGCTCAACTCCTCCCTGCTGGTCATCCGGAAGAACCTGCGAGTAGTCAGCTTGTCCATCGGGCTCGTGCTGGCCACCGCATTGGTCGTCGGCGGGGCATTGACCTGTTTGTCCCCGGGGTGGGCCTGGCGGCTGGCACCGCCCTGGGCGCTGCTGTTGCCCCGCCCGACCCGCTGGCGGTCGCCGCGCCGGCCTGCCGTCCCGGCTTATCACCATCATCGAGGGCGGCGAACTATCACGTAGACGATCTTGAGCTGCATCCGGCAAGCCAGCCATCACGGCGTCAAACTGGCTGGTGACAGTGCAGGTCAGCGACACAATCGAGTATTCGAGCGGCACAACTTTCGCCACGCCGCCGACGCGCGGGTCAAGGCGGTGTCACCTGCAACAAGGATGAGCAGTCAGCATTACATCCCCCACCACCCGGGCGTCTGCACCGAGGCTCAACGCAAAACGCCTGCATAGCGATGCCACTTGAGGGACCTCGGCGCGGTTCCGTTCAGCCAGCTAGGGGTCGATTCCTGGTCGCGAAAACCGGCAGGGAGGGGTGGCCCGCGATCCGCCTTGGCGCCGGAGCGGCCTCGGGTATGGCTCTGTTCTACTGCCGACGCTGGATGCTGGTGATGTCGGGATGTTGCTGCGCGCGTGTGCCGAGGCCGGCGTCGCGGGCGGTGACGATGGCTTCCGCGCGGGTGTCGACCTGTAGCTTACGGAAGATACTGGAGACGTGGTTGGCAATCGTGTTGGGTGATACCCCGAGTTGATCGGCGATCGTGGCGTTGCCCAGACCTGTCGCGATAAGGGTGAGCACTTCGCGTTCGCGTGGGGTGAGGGCGGGTAGCACGGGCTGGGCGCCGGGAGCACCGAGGAATGTCAGCGCGCGCCGGGCAATGCCGGGGCCGAATACGGCTTCGCCGGCGGCGACGCTGGTGATCGCGCGGACGATGTCTTCGGGGTCGTTGCCTTTGAGGACGTAGCCGAGAGCGCCAGCGCGGACTGCGGCGAAGACGGAATCGTCGTCGTCGAACATGGTGAGCATTAGAACGGCGACTTTCGGGGCGACTCGGGTGATCTCGCGGGTCGCTGCGATTCCGGTGCCGCCGGGCATGCTGATGTCCATGACGAGGACGTCGGGGTGGAGCGTGACGGCGGCGCGGACCGCCTCATGGCCGGTGGCGGCGGTGCCCACCAGTTCGTAGCCGTCGATGGCGGCGATGAGCCCGCGAAGTCCTTCACGGACGATGGCGTGGTCGTCGGCGATCACGATGCGGATGGTCATCGGGCCGCCAGCGGGAGGGTGACTGTTACCCGGCCACCGGTCGCCTCGGGGCCGGCGGTGCAGGTACCGCCCAGTTCCGTGGCACGATCGCGCATGGACGAAAGACCGACGCCCGGCCGCCATGGTGCCGCGGAGGCGCCGTTGTCGCAGATGATGAGCCGAAGCTCTCCGGCGGCGGTCCGCAACTGGACGTTGGCGGTGGTGGCATCGGCGTGCCGGGTGATGTTGGTCAGTGCCTCGGCCGCGATGCGGTAGGCCGCGACCTCGACTGCGGCGGGAAGCGGCGTGAACTGTTCGGCGACGTCGACCGTGACGGTGAGCGGGGTTCCGTCGAACCGGTGGGTGAGCATGGTGGCCTGTTCGCGGAGCGCACCGGCCAGGCCGAGGCCGTCGAGCGCGGGCGGACGTAGTTCGTGGACGAGGCGGCGGACGCTGCTGATCGCGTCGGTTGCCTGCAGGCGCAACTCGGTCATCATCGCCGCGGCCGCGGCCGGGTCTTTGGGCGCGAGGCGGCGAGCCACGTCCGCCCGCAGGACAACCGCGGTCAGGGCCGGTCCGAGTCCGTCGTGCAGGTCGCGGCGGATGCGCCGCCGTTCTTCTTCGCGAGCGGTGACCAAGGCGCCACGAGCCCGGCTCAGTTCGGCGGCGAGCAGGGTGGCCTGTACGGCGACGGCGAGTGACGTCGAAAGGAGCCGGATGATCTGCTCGTCGGCCGGATCGAGCCTGGATTCGCCGGGCCGCAGGCCGATGGTCAGTTCGCCGACGATGTCGCCTGACTGCCGTAGGCAGACCGCGTGGCGTCGCTCCGGAGCATCACCATGGAAGGCGATCTCCTGGCCGCCGGCGGTCAGGGACGCCCAAGGCAGTCGCATCACCTGGCACAGCCCCTCCAGGACGCCGGACAGGCCGGCCGACGGTGGTTCTTCCAGCCGGGCGCCGACTGCCGCGAGGGCGCGGACCGGATCACGGCGGGCGCCGAAGAACAGCCGGTCGATCCTGCGTTGCAGGGCCACGCGGACCGGGTTGAACGCGGCTGCGAGAGCGAGGGCGGCCAGGGCTGAGGAGCCGATGCCGCGGAGCAGGCTGTCGGTGGCCGCCACGATGCCCAGGTACGCGGTAACCGCCAGCGCGCTCAGCAGGACGTACAGCAGCGAGCGCGAGACCACCAACCGGATGTCGAGCAGCCGGTAGCGCAGCACCGCCACGCTCACGCAGACCGGCACGACCAGCACTGGATAGATCGACAGGTACTGGTTCGTGTTGAGCAGGGCGCTGGCGACGAACAACGTCAGCGTGACCAGCCCGCCCCACAGCGGCCAGAGGATCTGCTCGCGGACCCGGTTGCCACCGCCGCGATAGCGCTGGACGAGGGCGACGACGGCGCCGGCGTAGGCGACGAACGCCACGACCACCCACAGCGGACCCACCCATTGCTGCCGGTCGAACCACGCCCACGAGCCGTATCCGTGTACCCCGACCTCGGCCTCGTCGGTGTACAACTGCCGGGCGAACGCCGACATCGACGCGAACAGCAACCCGGACAGGCCGATCACTACGACCAGCCACCGCCAGCGGCGCGAGGGCAGTCGTCCGTCGGGAAACAGCAGCAGCACCGCCGGCAGGACCAACGCCACAGTCCACGGCCAGCCGATGTCGGTCGCGGTGGCGACCACCCGCCATGCCTGCCGGTGCTCGCCCGGTGACGTCACGGCGGCCAGCAGCGAAAAGCCGGCGGCTGAGACCACATAGCCCAGGCCACCGGCGAGAAGCAGCCACCCCAGCGCATTACGCGGGCGGAAGTACGCGATCGGCCATCCGGCGGCCGCGAGCCCGAGCCCGATCACTGTGTTGCTCGGCGTCAACCCGTGCAGTACCAACTGCCGATCGGCGCCCGACGCCACCGTGGCCACGACCGCCAAGCCGGCCGCCGCCACGACGAGCATGCCCGCCACAACGGCGATGGGGCTGTTCAGCCAGCGGTAGGACACGCCTCCATGATCGCTGGATAAACCGGACTGGGCATAGTGGCCAGCCACTAGAACGCCGTGCAACTCTCCCGATCCCGGCGTGACCCGGCGACCTGCCGCCTCGGCCGAATATGGCGCACGGTGGGCCGTACCAGTTCACACCGAGGAGACAAACGATGGTTACCAGCGCCGCTTCCGTCCCAACCGCGTCGACCGTCAAGCCGTTGCACGACACCCGCGGTTTCTGGCGGATCCTGCTCGCGATCCTCGCCCCGCTGCCGTGGGTGGCCAGGGCCGTGTACTACGCGATCATGCCGAACAGCACCGGCACGTTCAGGGATCTCGTCGCCTGGAACGCGGCCCACCCGAACACATACGCGACGCTGCAGTGGCTCGACGCGGCATTCGTGATGTTGATCGTGCCGGCCGCGTTCACCGTGGCCTGGGTTGCCCGTCGCGGGGCGCCGCGCCTCGCCACGATCGGCGCCCTGCTGCTCATCGCGGGCTTCCTGGGCGGCATCGGCCTTAATATCAATGACGACCGGCTCGCGTACACCGCCGCAGCCCACCACTTCGACCCCGCTGTGATCGCCCAACTCGACACAGCACTGCAGAACAACCCCGTGGCCGGTCTCGGCGGCCTCCTGTTCATCTGCGGACTCCTCGTCGGGTCCGTGCTTCTCGGCATCGCCCTGTGGCGCAGCCACGCAGCCCCCGCCTGGGCCGGCATTGCGCTCGCCGTCGGCGGCTTCACCCACCCGTTCCTGCCCGGCCCCATCCCCACCGCCATCGGGCTCCTTATCGCCGCGATCGGCTTCGGCGGCGCCAGTGTCGCCCTGCTCCGCATGAGCAACGACGACTTCGACCTTCCCCCGGCGCGCGTCTAGCGCAGAACCGCGGCACCGCCGACATTCCGCAACAGTAGCCAGCAAGGGAGCAACGACAATGGCAAGACCGCGAATCCGCGCCCCGCTGCCCGACGCCGTGCTCGCCGGCGCCGCCGCGCCCGCTAGCCGGGTGGTGAGGCAAGCATGAGCGCGGGCCCCTGCCCGGTCCTGGGACCGCTGCCGTTCCGGCGGATCGTTGACGTCCCGTTCGACACGTGTCTGGCCGCAGTTGAGAGCGGACAGCGCACAGGGCCGGATGGCGAACTGCGAATCGGCGAAAGCCGATTGCGCGGGCCGATCGAGCACGATCGCGACTCAGGTACACACCGGATCGAGGTCCGCCTGGCCCGGGGACCGCTGCGGCCACTCCTGCGCATGCGACTGAACATCGACCGCTGGTCCTCCTCATCCACCGCTCTCGAGCTCATCCCCTGCGGGCGCGTCCGGCCCACCGCAGCCTACTTCCGCGCCGGCCATCTCCTGCTCGACTCGCTGGCCCGCTCCCTGCCGCAGCCATTGCCCCCAGCGCATGCCCGCGGCACCGAGAGCCAGCCACCCGCGGTCATCGTTCCCGGACGTCCTTAATTCCGCCGGGCGCCGCGTCGCCTTCCGTGGCGGGGTCAATCCCGCCGTCCCGCCTCCGGTCAGATACCCGGACCGTGGCAGGACCCGAAACCACCTCGCCAGAGCTGGTGCCATAATCGGCTGTTCTGCGCGCAGCTGCGCATCCTTGCAATGGGATGACCGACGTTTTGGAACTCTACTTCGCAAACTTAATTGCAATGCCCTAATCTATCCATCCGCGCGGGCGTACAACGTGTCCAGCAGCGGGCCGCGGACCTTGCGGACCTGCGTGGACCCGAGGGCAGGTTTAATGGTCCGGCGGATATGCCCGAGGTTGCTTTCCGGGGTGGACACGTCCCACTCGGCTGTTGACACGTACTGGTCGAGCAGCCGGGCCACGGTGACGCCCGAGTCGGGCTGGCGTCCCGCTACGGCCTGCTCGAGCAGCGTGCCGAGCTCGATCTGCGCGGCCCGCTCGGTCTTGCACGTCTTGCGGAACCGGATCTCACGGCCCGTCAGCGGGTCGGTTCCGGCGTAGACCTTGGCGCGCCAGGACCCGCTCGGCAGTTGCCCTATGTGTCCGCTCGGTGTACTGCAGGTGGGGCGGGTGGGGCTCGAACCCACGACCGGCGGATTATGAGGCGCCTGGCGCGACGCTCCGGAAGCGCTAACTGCACGGATACCACGGAGTCACGCCGCCGATAACCCTGATTGCACCGATTGCCGGGTGGGTCGGTCCACGAACCGGTCCACGGCAAGCGCTGATCTCCTCCCGTTCCGCTACTGTGCGTAACATCACCAGGAGCGCTCCGCCTACGTCCGCGCGAGCGAATAGCAAGACTCCGCCCCGAGGCGTGGCACGGTTTATTCTGTTGCTGGATCTGAGAGGAGGCGGGCTGGATGACTGCTGAGCACCCACAGGGAGACGAGCCGCTGATCCCCATGCCTGCCCTGTCGCTCCCCGCTTTGCGCCAGGCGGTCGCCACGGTCGCGCCGTCCCGGCTGCCGGAGTTCTTCCAGGAAATCCAGGACGCCTTCACCCAAGCAGGCGAGGAAGACAGCGTCTTCCCCATCCGCCACTTCTACCAGCGCTGGGGCGCTGCCATCGCCATCGAGCGGCGGCCCTCGGTCGCCGCCCGGCTCCACGCCGCCGAACGAGCCCTCGCCGACCCCGACCCCGCTGTCCGGGACCAGGCGATCCGGGCAGCCGCCGAGATCGTCCAGGCGGCTTACCGCGAGGTCGTAGGTGGCTGACTGGCACTGGGCGCCCGTCACCGATGACCTGCTCGACGGGCTGCCACCTGCTGCACTGGCAGCGGTCCGTCAGGTAGCCGAGGAACTGACCGTCCGCGAATCGATGATCTTTCTCGACGGGCGGGAGTTCACAGGCGAGCCGCCAGGACTGCGCACCGTCCAGCGAGGCCCGCTGATGCTCGTCCACCTGACCGACGTCCGCGGCGAACGCGTGGTCATCATCCAGGTGAACTGGATAAACTAACCCAAGCGGATTTTCGGTTCTTTATTCAGGTCCTGTTAGGTGGGGCGGGTGGGGCTCGAACCCACGACCGGCGGATTATGAGAAGTACGGCCCGGTGCTCCGGGTGCCCTGCCTGCACGGATACCACGAAGACCATCATCCGGCCCTGCCGCACCGGCACCAGCTCCGGCACGCGGGTTGCCGCCTGCTCCTCCAGCAGGGCCACCGGGTCGGCCGGTCCGGCGGCGGGTCGAACACCGCATGACTATCCCGCGGCACCGAATCAGCCTGCGGCTTACGGCCGGACCACGACCTCCCAACACCCAAGCCGGTTGAACGCCTGGGCCATCTCCACGCCGACGGCGCCGCCGCCCAGCACGAGCAGCCGCCTGGGGCGTCTTTCGCGCCGGTCACCGACCGGTTATCCCATGGTCGCGCTACCGCAGGTCCCGCGTCTGGCTGATTCCCGATACGCCCGTAACGTCTTTTTTCGGCCGAACGGTCCATGGTCGCAGTGACGGGTATCGTGCCACGCCGATCCTCACGTACCGCGATCCCGACGACCACTCCCGCGAGCGGCGGCGAGCGTATGATGGTGTGGCCGCGCGATTGAGGAGGCCGGTGGGTTCCTGGCCGGTGCGGTTGGCGTCAATTCCGATGAGGGGCCTGGGGCTGGTGGCCACGCAGACGCTGTCATTCCGGCCCGGCCTGGCCGCGCATGGCCGATAGCCGGGGCTTGCTGACCAACTTGCCGATGCCGGTCTCCAGTTTCATCGGCCGGGAGACCGAGCTGGCCGAGGTGCGCGCCCTGGTCGGCGGGTCGCGGCTGGTCACGCTGACCGGGACGGGCGGGGCGGGCAAGACCCGGCTCGGGCTGCAGGTGGCGGCCGTGCTGGCCGACGGCACCGGGAACGGGGTGTGGTTCGCCGATCTGGCCCCGTTGGGTGACCCGGACCTGGTGGCGGTGACCGTGGCCGGTGTGATGGGCGTCCGGCTGGAGCCGGGCCGGCCGGTGCTGGATACGGTGGCCGAGGCGGTGGGCGGGCAGCGCCTGCTGGTGCTGCTGGACAACTGCGAGCACCTGATCGGGGCGTGCGCCAAGCTGGCCGACGCGCTAATGCGCGGCTGCCCGAACCTGACGCTGCTGGCCACCAGCCGGGAACCGCTGGGCATCGACGGGGAGCGAGTATACCGGGTCCCGTCGATGAGTGTCCCGGCCGATGGGGATGACGCCGAGGCGGTCCGGGCTGCCGAGGCGGTGCGGCTGTTCGAGGACCGCGCCGCCGCGCAGGGGGCCGTGCTCGCCTGGGACGGGCCGGCCGCGGCGGTGCTGGGGCGGATCTGCCGACGGCTGGATGGCATCCCGCTGGCCCTTGAGCTGGCCGCGGCGCGGCTGCGGATGATGACCGCGGACGAGCTGGAAGCCCGGCTGGATGAGCGCTTTGCGCTGCTGACCGGGGGGTCGCGGGCCGGGCTGCCGCGGCAGCGGACGCTGCGGGCCATGGTCGACTGGTCGTGGGAACTGCTGACCGGCTCCGAGCGGGCGGTGCTGGCCCGCCTGTCGGTCTTCGCCGGGGGGTTCGGCCTGGCGGCGGCCGAGGCGGTCGCGGCGGGTTCGGACGTGCCCGCCGCCGAGGTGACCGGGCACGTGATCGCGCTGGTGGACAAGAGCCTGCTCCAGTTCGGGGACGCCGGGGCCGGAGTGGGCCGCTACCGGCTGCTGGAGACGGTCCGGCAGTATGCGGCCGGGCAGCTGGCCGCGCGGGACGCGGCGGCGGTAAACAAGGCCCGGACCGCGCACCGCGACTATTACCTGGCCCTGACCGAGGCGGCCGCCCCGCACCTCATAGCACACGACCAGGCCGAGTGGCTGGACCGGCTAGACGCCGACCTGGGCAACCTGCGGGCCGCGATCGCCTTCAGCCAGGCCCAGCCGGACCCCGAGCCGGGCCTACGGCTGGCCGCCTCCCTGCGGGTGTACTGGCTGGTCCGCGGGCCCGCCGAAGGGGCCGGCGTGCTGCGGACGCTGCTGGACATGCCGGCCGCCCAGGAGGCGACGCTGCCGCGCGCCCGGGCGCTGGCCACGGCGGCTCACCTCCTCCAGCACACTGGCGATTACGCGATCGCCGGGGACTACTGCAAGGAGGCGCTAGCCATCGTCCGGGCCGCCGACGATGACTGCCTGGTCGCCGAGTTGCTGTCTGACCGGGCCTGGGTCGTGGCGCGCCAGGGACAGGCCGGCGCCGCGCTGCCGCTCATCGAGCAGGGCCTGAGCCTGGCCCGCCACCTAGGGGAACCCCACCTGACCGGCCGCCTGCTTTCCGCCCGGGCGTACGCCACGACCGTCGCGGGGGAGCCTGCGAGTGCGGCCCGCGACAATGCCGAGGCCCTGCGGCTGTTCCGCCAGGCCGGTGACCGGCTCCTTACGGGGACGACGCTCAACAACCTCAGCGACTACGAGCTGTGGACGGGCGACCTGGACGCCGCCCGCCTCCACCTGGCCGAGTCGCTCGACATCGCCCGAGCGCTCGACGCCCGCAGTAGCGCCGTCATCGGGACCTTCAACCTGGGCCTGGCCGAGTACCTCGGCGGCTCGCCGGGCGCGGCCGAGACCTTGTTCGCGGAATCGCTCGACCTGGCCAGGCGCATGGCGATGAAGCGGCATACCGCCTACGCGCTGCTCGGCCTCGCCTTGGTCGGCCGCGGCGGGGCCGACCCGGGCTGGTCCGCCCGGCTGCACGGTGCCGCCGACCAGGCCCTGGCGGACCTTGGCCACACCCTTCAGCCGCTGGAAGCCCGGCTGGTCGGCCTGGACCGCCAGCGGCTGCGCGACGCGATGGGCGCCGAGGCCTTCGAGGTCGAATACTGCGCGGGCCGCGCCGCCGGCCTGCCCCAGGTGCTGGCCGCGCTCGAGCTCGCGGACACGGCGGCCGGGCCGCCGCGGGGAGCCGGGTCAGACGAAACCGTGACGGTGCTGACGCCTCGCGAGCTGGACGTGCTCAAGCTCGTCGCGCAGGGACTGAGCAACTCCGACATCGCCCAGCGGCTTTTTCTTAGCAAGCACACCGTCCACCGGCACCTGGCCAACATCTTGCGCAAGCTCGGTCTCACCTCCCGCGCCGCGGCCGCGGCCTGGGGCGTGCGCACCGGGCTGGTGTAAGCCTGGCCCGGTGGCGTCACGTCCGGTAAGCACGCTCGGCGGCTGGCGGTCACTCCGCACGAGCGCCGCGTAGCCCTACTACGGCAGGGACACTCCTATCCAGGCCACCGCGGCGGGGCTGACTGACATGCCGACGGGGTTCACCTGCGTGTCCCCGGCCCAGTTCTCGCCGTCGGCGGTGGAGGTACACCACAGCTGGCCGTCTTCCCCTCCGCCCTGATGGAAGACGTACAGCTGCCCGTCGACCACCGCGGAGGGGCCTTCACTCATGCCGAGGTTCGGGACCTGCCGATCCCCGGCCCACTTCTCCCCGTCGAAAGAGGTGTACCACAGCTGGCCGTCGTTCCCTTCGCCTTGATGGAAGACGTACAGCAGCCCGTTGAAGACCACGGCGGAAGGGCTGGCCGACATGCCGAGGTTCGGGACCTGCGTGTCCCCGGCGAAGTTCTGGCCGTCGTAGGAGTTGTACCACAGCTGGCCGTCGTTCCCTTCGCCTTGATGGAAGACGTACAGCAGCCCGTTGAAGACCACGGCGGAAGGGCTGGCCGACATGCCGAGGTTCGGGACCTGCGTGTCCCCGGCGAAGTTCTGGCCGTCGCCGGTGTGGGTGTACCACAGCTGGCCGTCTTCCCCTCCGCCTTGATGGAAGACGTACAGCTGCCCGTTGTAGACCACCGCGGAGGGGCTTTCGCTCATGCCGAGGTTCGGGACCTGCTGGTCCCCGGCGAAGTTCTGGCCGTCGGCGGTGGAGGTGTACCAGAGCTGGCCGTCTTGCCCGAGGCCCTGATGGAAGTAGTAGAGCTGGCCGTTGAAGATCACGGCGGAGGGGCTGGCACTGATGCCGTAGTTCCCGACTCGCCGGTCCCCTGCCCAGTTCTGGCCATCGTAGGCGTTCTGCCAGATCTGGCCGTCGTTCCCTTCGCCCTGATGCACCACGAAAATACTCATGCTGGTTACCTTTCGCATGGTCTGCTTTCCCCGTTGCGGGATTACCTCGACTGTCGGGCTGAGGGCCGCGTGCCTGCTTCGCCTGTATGGGCCAACTTCCCGCGGCCGCCAGAGATGGCCCGATCAGGCCACACGCAAACGAGCCCTGTGCCCATATCCCGTTCGCTGTGGGAGAGATGCGGGCGCGGCCCCGCGATGCGGCCGAGGCCTTGTTCGCCGAATCACTCGATCTGGCCCGGCGCGTGGGGATAAGAGCGATCATCGGCTATGCGCTGATCGCCCTGGCCCTGGCCGGCCAGGGCGGGACCGACCCGGGCTGGTCCGCCCGGCTGCACGGCGCGGCCGCGGCCTGGGGCGTGCGCGCCGGGCCGGTGTGAGTCTGGCCCGACCGGGCCATCTGTAGCGGCCGCGCGAACTTGGCCCGGACGGGCGAAGCGGCAGCGCCGTGCCGCCGGATAGCACTGACACGACGGCGGCAACGGCTCCGCCGCAGACTGCCACTGGCAGGTACGCCATCCTCGGAAGGCGCCGCCCGCCAGGTCAATCCCAGGAGACCTCGATGCACCCTACCCTCAGCCACTACCTAGCCCGGGCCGCCGTCATGTGCGCCCATGACCCGGCCTGTCCGGCCGCAGACGCGATCGACTGGTGGGCCGCTCGCAACATCGCCGAGCAGCCCGGCCAGGGCTGGACCTTGCTGTGCAACGGCGCGCTCGTCTTCGACGACCATAGTGCGCTGCTCCCTGACGGCCGTGTCGCGGCGATCTCGGCCGCGCCGCGCACGCGGCTGCGGGCAGGCGATCCGCTGTGATCACCGGCCTGCCTGCTCTCGCCGGAGATGGAATGGTCGTTGGGCCGGAGACCCCGGACGGTTCCGTCGTGCAGATGCAGTATGTCTTTCACGAGCTGCACGCGGATGGCCGCCATCCTCTTTGCGCGGTCTGCGGTGCTCCGTAGTGGCAACCCGCGGTTCCAGCGTTCCCGGACCCACTCCTGCTGCTCGCGGATGCAGATCGGTAGAGCCGCCTGCTTGCTATGACCGTTGCCCTTTAGCGTAACGGCGGGGACCACCTGTGAGACGAACTATGTGCCGGGCGTGGCCGACACGTCCACTCAGAACTCAGGAGCTCGTCATGCCCGCATCTGGCGGTGCCGCCGCCTTCCCGGGCGATTCGATGACCGGCGCGCTGTTTCATCAACTGCATGCTGAAACGCTCGCCCGAGCTCAGCCATACCCAGGGCCTGATCGACCGCAGCACCGCGATCATGGAGAAGAACGGCGTCGCCGTGAACCTGCTACGCGCGGTCGACCATGACATCGCCACCGGCGTGTGGCCGGACATGAGGCAGTACGGGTGGGCGGCCGACGACTGGCCGGAATCTACCCGCAGATTCTCGACCCGGGCTCCGGCGGCCCGCACAACGACTTCACCAGCTGATCCCGGGACCAGCGCGCGCACGCCGCCGAACGCGCGCACTGGCCACGACACCGGCGACCTCGGTGACCCGCCCGCCGCCAGTCTCGGTTTCCAGTTCATCTGTGAAACCGGCGGTCTCCTTCGTGCGGGGCCACGATGCCATCGCCGCGCTGACGGGCGGCCCGCTGATCGCCGGTCACGCAGCGTCTTCGCGCAGCGGCAGGCGGCGGCGTCCGGGCTGCCGCCAGGAACCCGGCGGAAGAATTCGGTGCCGAGCATGCTCTGCAGCAGGCTGCGGGGAAGCATCGACGGAACGACCGGGTACTGGGTGCGGTGCCGCGTCAGCGCCGCGAGTTTGCGGTCCAGGTGGCTGGCCACATCCACCGCGCAGATCCCTCTCGGCGGGCCGGCCGCGGGAGGCTCGGCCGTGCCGACGGCGCCAGCGCCGCGTCCGGCGTACGGGGTGATTGGGGTGCGCGACAGGACGAGGCAGGTGAGGCTCTCGCGGGCGACGACACGCTCTATGCGCTGGCCCACCACCAGGCCACGCTCGCCGAAGAAGTCGCCCGCCTGCATCGGCCGCACGTGGATCACCTGGCCGCCGGGATCCTCCAGGAGACGATCGGCGGTCCCGCTGAGGATCAGGTACAGCGCATCGGCCGGGTCACCCGGCTCGATGACGCAGGTGCCCGAGGGAAACCACTGCACGCGCACGTCGTCCCGGGCCAGCCGCATAGTGGCTGACTCGGCCGCGAACAGGGTGATCGCCGCCAGCTCGGTGCGATCGGTGGCACGCTGCCCCGAGCCGGCAATCCAGTGCGCCAGTTCGTCGGCCATGGAGGTACGCCGGGGCGGGAAGACGGCCTGGTACAGCCGTTGCCCTCGGTTGTGGTCGCGGACCAGCGCCCGGAACGCCTGGGTGGTCAGCCCGGAGATCGCGACGTGGTCCGGATGGCCGTACCCGCCGTCCGCGCCGAAGGTGATGACCGTGTCCGGATCGAATCGCCGCACGATGCCGGTGATCGCGGCGCCCAGCGAGGACCGATGCTTCGGCAGGGTGCCGTCCGGGTAACCCAGCAACTGCACACGCCGCACGCCGAGTTCGGCGGCCGCCGCGCGCAGCTCGCGCTCCCGGACGGCACCGAGCGTGCGCCGGGTCGCGGCGGCGGGATCGCGGATCTGCCCCTGCTCCCCGCGGGTGGCCGAGACGATCATCACCTCGGCGCCCGCCTCGGCCGCCTGGGCCATGGTGCCGGCCGCGCAGAACACCTCGTCGTCCGGGTGCGCGAAGACGCCGAGCAGCCGCCGCGCTGAGCCGGGTCCGTTGTCCATCATTACCTCCGGTGACTCAGCAGCCCCGCCGGGGTGGCAGGCCGGCGGTGCCGATCACGCGATCCCGGTACGTCAGCTCCACGAAGGCCAGGAACCGTTCCACGTCGCCGACGGTGGAGGCCAAGCCCACCGATGCGCGCAGCGCCCCGCCGCTGGGCATGCCGAGCAGGCCGAGGTACTGATCCATCGTCCGGGCTGGCCCGCGCAGGGCGGTGCGCCAGTTGGCCGTGGTGAGCTGGAACACCCCTTCGATGACGCCCGGGTTGCAGAAGCACCCGGTACGTATCGAGATCCCGGCGGCGGCGGTATCCTGCGCGACCGCGCGCTCGTCCACGATGCGGCCGCCGGGATCCAGCAGGTTGAAGGCGACGACGCCGCCGCGGTCGCGGGTGGTGACGGGCCCGTAGATCCGCGCCATCGGCTCCCCGTTGCCGTGGCGCAGCGCCGCGAGCCGGTCGAGGAGCCAGCCGGTCAGGCAGGTCACCCGCTGATGGATCCGGTCGATCCCGATGCGACTGATCCAGGCCAGCCCGAACTCCAGATCGGGGATCTGTTGGAAGCTGGGCGTGCCGTCCTCGAACCGGGCCTCGTCCGCGGCCAGCGTGTGCCAGTCGGCCAGCACGCTGGCCATGTAAACCGACCCGCCGGCGAACCAGGGACGCCGCAGCCGCGCCAGCGCCTCCCGCCGCGCGATCAGGCAGCCGACGCCGGTCGGGTAGCCGAGCACCTTGTACCAGCTGATCGGGACGAAGTTGGGCTTGACCACCGACAGGTCCAGCCGGTTCGACGGCACGTAGGCTGCCGCGTCCAGCAGGACGTCGTAGCCATGCTCATGCGCCGTCTGGATCCAGCGCAGGGGATGCTGCACACCGCTGACGTTGCTCTGCGCCGGGTAGGCCAGCAGCCCGCGACGCTGCCGGGCGCGCCGTCCCCAGGCGCCCAGCGGGCCCGGCCCAGGACGGGCCAGTGCCTGGCGGATCGCGTCGTCGTCCACCCGCAGCTCGGGCGAGCCGAACGGCACGTACTGCGTGCTCGCGCCACGTGAGGCGGCGAATTCCCGGATGCCGTTGACCGAATTGTGATTGTCGCCGGTCAGGACCAGCCTGGTGGGTCGGCTGAACGGGTAGGCCTCCCCGACCAGCCGACACGCACCGGAGGCGTTCGGGGTGAAGATGGCCGCGTACTCCTCCGGCGGCGCATTGAAGTGCGCCAGGACCGCGAGCCGGGCCCGCTCGATCAGTTCGGTCGACGCGGCGGAGGCTGGGTTTTCCGAGTGCGGGTTCCCGAAGCACTGGCCGCGCAACCGCTCGGCGTGCGCCGCCAGCTGGGCCTGGGCCGGTAGACCCGCGCCGGCGTAGTCGAGGTAGACGTGCCCGTCCGCGTCGAGGTAGGAGTACTCGGCTGCCCGCAGCTCGTCCAGCAGCGCCGTGCTGTGGTAGCCGGGATAGGCGGAGAGGAAGCCGGCCGGCTCTGGCGGCTGGCCGTTCCCGGCGCTGGCGGACAGGCCGGGCCGTTCTGACAGGGTTCTGGTCATGATATTTCCCGGATCAGTGCCGCTGCGGCTGGCCGGAAGCTGCGGGCGCGGCCGCTCAGCCGGCGTCGTTCGTCTTCGGCCAGGCCGCCCCAGATGCCGGCCTCCTGGCCGTCGGCCAGCGCCCAGCTCAGGCACGCGGCGCTGACGGGGCAGCCACGGCAGATCAGCTTGGCCCTCTTGACCTGGGCCCGGGCGGACCTGATGTCGCCATCGGGGAAGAACAGCTCCGGGTCGGCGTCCCGGCAGGCGGCGTGGTCCCGCCAGTGCCGGCGGTAGTCGCGAGCCGGGCTGGCGGTCGCGGCGGACGTGTTCATGATGCTTTGCCCTTATCTCTGCTACGGCCGGCCCGCATGCACTCGCAACCGTGCGCCTTGATCCGCCCGCTGACCGTCGTGCGCGGCCCGGGCCCGGTCCAGATCGGCGATGCGCCGCACGGCCGGTGTGACCTGTCGGACCGCGATGATGGCCTCCAGCGGGCCGGCCAGCACAGCGGGCTGATACGGGCGGCCGGCGTCGGCCTCCTCGAAGCGGAAGCCGAGCGTGCCAGGACCGGCTTCCGCTCCGAAGCTCAGTGGGCCGGCGCGGAACGAGCCCGGGACGATCCGGTGCCAGCCGTCCGCCAGCAGGACCGCGATCACGGTGCCGCCAGCCACGTTGTTGTCACTCATACCGCTGCTGCCTCTCGCTTGTCTGTGCGGTGCGGGGGTTCTGCGTGCAGGCGGAGCAGCGCGGCGATCTCGGTGTGGCCGCCCGCCTCGGCGTCGGTCAGCGGGGTGCCGCCCCAGCGGTCCACCGGCCGCGGGTCGGCGCCGGCCGCCAGCAGGTAGCGGGCTACCTGGAGCTGGCCTTCGGCGGCGGCTAGGTGCATCGGGGTGCGCCCGTCGTAGTCGGCGGTGCCCGGCTGGACCCCGGCGGCGATCAGGGCACGCACCTCGTCCAGGTCACCCTGGCTGGCCGCCCAGGTCAGCGCGACCACGGCCTCGGTGCGGGCCTGGTTCTTCTTCCGCCGCAGGTCCCGCTTGGCCGGGCCGGCGTGCAGTGAGTCGAATGCGTGCACGTTGTAGGCGGCGACCAGCTTGCGGCAGAACTCGATGCCGCGCACCGAGTTGCCGTGCTCATCTAGCCGCGGCGACCAGATGCCGATGCCCATTAGCCCGGGGATGACCAGCATCACCGCGCCGGACACGCCGCTCTTGGCGGGCAGCCCAATGGTGAACGCGAACTCCCCGGAAAAGTCGTACATGCCGCACGAGGACATCATCGACAGGCAGGACTGCACGGTGCCGGGGGTGAACACCGGGTCCTCGGTCAGCGGGCATACCCCGGCGTTGGCCAGCGACCCGGCGGCGACCGCCAGCATCTGCGCGTCGACCTCGATCGAGCAGCACTGGAAGTAGAACTCCAGCGTCTGGGTCAGGTCGGTGCCCGGGCGGAACGCGCCGGCCTCCCGCATCGAGTAGCCCAGGGCGAAGTTCCGGTCCGCGGTGGCCCGCTCGGACAGGTAGACCGCGTTGTTGAACCCGGGCCGGGCACCGCCGGCCAGCCGGGCCCAGGTTGCGGCCACGTGGTCGAACCGGTCGGCGATGTCATCGGCCGGGCGGATCAGCGACGTCGTCATGATCGCGCCGGCGTTGACCATCGGGTTGTGCGGCAGGCCATTGCGGTTCAGGGCCAGCTCGTTGAAGGACTGGCCGGACGGCTCCCGGCCGACGTGCCGGTGCACCCCTTCGGTGCCGTGCTCGTCCAGGGCCAGGCAGTAGCTGACCGTCTTCGACACCGACTGCAGGCAGAACGCCGTCGCCGCATCGCCCACCGAGAACCGCTGGCCGTCCACCGTGCACACGGCGATCGCCAGCTGGTCCGGGTCGACGCGCTTGAGCTGCGGAATGTAATCGGCCACCATGCCGGACCAGACCGCCAGCAGCTCGGCGTACATCCGGTCGATGTCGGCGGTCAGCGCGGCGAAGTCCGGGACCGCGAGGTTGCCCTCGACCGCGCGCCTGATCAGGCTGCTGTTGTGCTGGGCGAGGGATTTGAACTGCGTGAAAGTGATCTGCCGGGATCCGCCCTCGGCGCCGACCAGCCCGGTCAGGGCCTCGGCGATGCGCGGATCGTCGGGCCGCAGCCCGGCGCGCTCCAGCCGGCTCAGCACCTCCAGCGGAGAGATCCGCCCGCCGGAGTCCGGGTTGAACGAATCGAACAGTCTGCGGTAGATCGCGTCGGTACCAGCCGTGGTATCCGGCCGGCGGCCTCCGGTGACCGTCTTGGCCATCGTGGTTTCCCTTCTGTTCCGGCTTAGGCGACGAGGCTGGCCGACGCCCGCTCGAGCGCATGGCGGGCGGCCACGCGGCCTGGCCGCACCCGGCGGGCGGCGCGGGCCAGGGTGTTCCGTTGGGCCCGCTGGCGCAGGTCGGCTATGTGGGCCTGCGCCAGCTGGTAGCTGATGGTGTGGTGCACCGCGGTCTCCTCGGTATGGCCTGGTGGGCGGTGACTTTCCGAGGATGCGGTTGACCCGGCAAGGCAGTAGCCCCTGTTGTGTCAGTGATATCCCGCGACACGCCGCGGCTGCTTCGCCCGTCCGGGCCAGATTCGCGCGGCCGCGGCAGATGGCCCGATCGGGCCAGGCTCACACCAGCCCGGTGCGCACGCTCCAGGCCGCGGCTGCCGCACGGGAGGACAGGCCGAGCTTACGGAGGATGTTGGCCAGGTGCCGGTGCACCGTGTGCTCACTCAGCACCAGCCGCTGGGCGATGTCAGAGTTGCTCAATCCCTGCGCGACCAGCTTGAGAACGTCCAGCTCACGAGCTGTCAGCACCGACGCGGCCTCACGTGGCACGGCCGGCCGAGCCTGCCCGGCCGCGGTGTCTGTGCGGCCGGGCGCGGCCAGCACCTGCGCCGGGTCAAGGGTGCGGCCGGCGGCATATTCGGCCTCGAAGGCCTCGTCGCCCATCGCGGCGCGCAGCCGCTGGCGGTCCTGGCCGGCCAGCCGTTCTTCCAGCGGCTGGAGGGCGTGGCCCAGATCCGCGAGGGCTTGGTCGGCTGCGCCGTGCAGCCGGGCCGACCAGCCCGGGCCGGTCCCGCCGCGGCCGGCCAGGGCCAGGCCGAGCAGCGCGTAGGCCATCATCGCCCTCATCCCCGTGCGCTGGGCTAGGTCCAGTGATTCGGCGAACAAGGCCCCGGCGGCCTCCGGCGAGCCGCCGAGGTACTCGGCCAGGCCGAGGTTGAACGTCGTGTGGACGATGCTGTAGCGGTCGTTTAGCGGCCGGGCGATGTCGTGCGACTCGGCCAGGTGGCGGCGGGCGGCATCCAGGTCGCCCGCCGACAGCTCGTAGTAGCCCAGGTTGCCGAGCATCTGCCCCACTCCCAGCCGGTCACCGGCCTGGCGGAAGAGCCGCGCGGACTCGGCCGCATCGCAGGCCGCGGCCGCATGGTTCCCCTCAACGTCCGCGGCGAACGCCCGGGCGGACAGCAGGCGGGCGGTCAGGTAGGGTTCGTCGAGACGGTAGGCCAGGCCCAGGCCGGACTCGATCGCGGGCAGCGCGGCGCCGGGTTGCCCCTGGCGCAGCAGGATGACAGCGCGTATTCGCAGCAGCTCGGCGACCAGGTAGTCGTCGCCGGCGGCGCGGGCAATGGCCAGCGCCTCCTGGCAGTAGTCCCCGGCGGTCGCGTAATCACCCGTCTGCTGGAGGAGGCGGGCCGCTGCGGCCAGCGCCCGGGCGCGCGGCAGCGTCGCCTGCTGGGCGGCGGGCCCGTCCAGCAGCGCCCGCAGCGCGCCGGCTCCCTCGGCAGCGTGCCCGCGCGCCCGCCAGAACACCCGCAGCGAGGCGGCCAGCCGCAGGCCTGGCTCAGGGTCGGGCTGGATCAGGCTAAAGGCGATCGCGGCCCGCAGGTTGCCCAGCTCGGCATCGAGCCTGTCCAGCCATTCGGCCTGATCAGCCCCCCTGAGCTGCGTGGCGGCCGCCTCGGCCAGGGCAAGGTAGTAACCGCGGTGGGCGATCCGGGCAGCATCCGCTAGCGCCGGGCCCTGCGCGTCTAGCCGCTCGGCCGCGTATTGCCGGACGGTTTCCAGCAGCCGGTACCGGCCCAGGCCGGTCGCGGTGCGGTCGAACTGGACCAGGCTCTTGTCCACCAGCGCGCCCAGATAACCCAGCACCTCCCCGGCGGGCACATCCTCACCCACGGCGACCGCCTCGGCCGCGGCGAGGCCGAACCCCCCGGCGAAGGCCGACAGCCGGGCCAGCACCGCCCGCTCGGCGCCGGTCAGCAGCTCCCAGGACCAGTCCACCATGGCCCGCAGCGTCCGCTGCCGCGGCAGCCCCGCCCGCGACCCGCCGGTCAGCAGCGCGAACCGCTCATCCAGCCGGGCATCCAGCTCGGCCGGCGGCATCGCCCGCAGCCGGGCCGCGGCCAGCTCGATGGCCAGCGGGATGCCATCCAGCCGCCGGCAGATCCGCCCGGCCGCCGCGGTGGTCTCCTCGTCCCGGGCCAGCGGCACCCCCTGCGCCGTGGCGCGGTCTTCCAGCAGCCGCACCGCCTCGGCGGCCCGGATCGCATCCATGTCATCGCCGTCGGCCGGCATCTGGAGGGAGGGCACCCGGTACACGTGCTCCCCGCCGATGCCCAGCGGCTCCCGGCTGGTGGCCAGCAGCGCCAGGTTCGGGCAGCCCCGCAGCAGCGCATCAGCCAGCTTGGCGCACGCCCCGATCACATGCTCACAGTTATCCAGCAGCACCAGCAGGCTCCGCCCGCCCACCGCCTCCACCAGGCTGTCCACCACCGGGCGGCCCGGCTCCTGCCGCACGCCCAGCACATCGGCCACCGTCACCGCAACCAGGTCCGGGTCGCCCAGCGGGGCCAGGTCGGCGAACCACACCCCGTCCCCCGTCCCGTCGGCCAGCCCGGCCGCCACCTGCAGCCCGAGCCGGGTCTTGCCCGCCCCACCCGCGCCGGTCAGCGTGACCAGCCGCGACCCGCCCACCAGGGCGCGCACCGCGGCCAGCTCAGCCTCCCGGCCGATGAAACTGGACACCTGCACCGGCAAGTTGCTCAGCAGCCCCGGGTTATCCGCCATGCGCAGCCCGGCCCGCCCAGGTCAGCCGGCGATGACCGGCCAGCACCCCCGCGTACACATCCCCCAGCCGCTGCGACAACGCCGCGGCACCCTCGGTGCCGACGAACAAGGACATCAGCGTCTGCGTGGCCACCAGCCCACGGCCCCTCATCGAGATTGACGCCAACCGCACCGGCCGCAAAGGCCACCGGCCCTGCTCAACCGCGCGGCGCCAACATCATACGTCCGCCACCGCATGCGGAACCAGGTGCTGCAACGCCGGGCGCCCGCCGGGGAATGTGCCCACATCGAGGAACCACCAGTATCAGCCCGCGCCCGGTCAAGGACGCCAGCGCCGATCAGGCCGCCTAGCGCCAGCCCGGCATGGCCCGGCCGCCTGATCCAGACGCATCAGCTCAGCTTCCGCTCGTCGCTTGCGAGCCCTGGGACCGATTGCATGCGACAGTCTTGGGCCACCCAGAATTGCATTTCGCGTCCGTCGGGCCAGAAACCAGCCCGGCGCACGGCCACAGAGCCGGGTAATTAGCGTATCCTCCAGGTCAGAGCTGGTGGGGCGGGTGGGGCTCGAACCCACGACCGGCGGATTATGAGTCCGCTGCTCTGACCGGCTGAGCTACCGCCCCGGCACCGGTGCACATTACACCACGGCGGCGGCCACCGTCGACGCTGGTGCGGACGGCAGGATCTGGGTCAGCCTGCGCGGGCGGTTCGGGTACCTGTCCTGCTCCTGGGGGTAGCCCAGGGACACCTCCTCGAAGCGCACGCCGTCCTGCCAGGTGGTCCTGGGGATGTGCAGGTGGCCGTAGACCACGGCCAGGGCGCGGTAGCGCAGGTGCCAGTCGGCCGTCTGGTCAGTGCCGCACCACTGGGCGAACTCCGGATAGCGCAGGATGCGGGTGGGCTCGCGGGTGAGCGGAAAGTGGTTGACCAGGATGGTCGGCAGGGCCGGGTCCAGGGCCGCGAGCCGGGGCGCGGTCGCGGCGAGGCGCGCCTGGCACCACGCTTCCCGGCTCGGGTACGGATCGGGGTGCAGCATTCGCTCGTCCGTGCCCACGACCCCGCGCTGGTAGGCCACGGCCAGCCCCTCGGCCTTGGTGTGCGCGCCGTCCGGGCGGAACGTGTAGTCGTAGAGCAGGAACAGCGGGACGATCACCACCGGGCCGCCGGCGCCTCGCCACACCGGGTAGGGGTCCTCCGGGGTGATCACGCCGAGCCCGCGGCACAGGGCCACCAGGTGCCGGTAGCGTTCCTCGCCGCGCAGCCGGACCGGGTCCTTGGGGTGAGACCACAGGTCGTGGTTGCCGGGGACCCACGCCACGGTGCCGAACCGGCTGGCCAGCGTCCGCAGCGTCCACTCGATATCCGCGACCTTCTCGGCCACGTCGCCGACCACGAGCAGCCAGTCATCCGGCGAGCCGGGCGGCAGGTCCTGCACCCACTGCCGGTTCCGCGGGTAGGACACGTGCAGGTCGCTGACGGCCAGGAGCTTCCCCGGCGGCACGGCTAAGGCTCCTGGTCTGGGGGGCTTACGTCTGGGGGGCCTGCGTCTGGGGGTGATTGAGGTCGTCGGGGGCATCTTGCGCTGAGGGCCACCAGGAGATCGTTGAGGTGGCCGACGAACGCGGCGGGTTCCTCGATCCGCGCCCCCAGGGTGAGCACGGCCTGGTCGAACAGGACGTTCGCCCATTCGGTCAGGTGCGGGTCGGCGGGCTCGCGGTTGAGCCGCTGGACCAGCGGGTGCTGCGGGTTGATCTCGAGCACCGGCTGGCTGGGCAGGCCGGAGCCGCGCAGCCGCCGGGCCAGGTTGATGTCGATCTCGGCCTCGTTGGCCACGATGCAGGCCGGCGAGGTGGTCAGCCGGCTGCTCACCCGGACGTCGAAGGCCCGGCCGGCCAGGGCCGTCTTCAGCTGGCCGACCAGCCCGGCGAACTCGGCGGTGGCCTGCTCCTTGGCCGCGGCTTCTGCCTCGTCCTCGAGCTCGGACAGGTCGCCGCTGCCCTGGGCGACCGACTGCAGGCGCTTGCCGTCGAAGTCACGCAGGCTGGCCACGACCCAGTTGTCGATGCCCTCGCCGTCGGGCAGCAGCAGGACCTCGATGCCCTTCTGGCGGAACGCCTCCAGGTGCGGGCTGGCCTGGGCGGCGGCCAGGCCCGGCGCCAGCAGGTAGTAGATCTGCTGCTGGCCTTCCTTCATCCGGCCCACGTAGTCGGCGAGCGAGACGTCCGGCTCGTCCGAGGCGGACTTGGTGGAGGTGAAGCGGAGCAGCCGGGCGATGTCGTCCCGGTTCCCGTAGTCTTCGGCCAGGCCCTCCTTGAGGACGGCGCCGAACTCCTTCCAGAACGCGGCGTACTTCTCCGGCTCCTTCTCCGCGAGGTCGGCCAGCAGCCGCAGCACCTTCTTGGTCGCGTTGGACCGGATGTTGTCCACGACCCGGCTGCCCTGCAGCAGCTCGCGGGAGACGTTGAGCGGCAGGTCGCTCGAGTCGATCACGCCGCGGATGAACCGCAGGTACTGCGGCAGCAGCTGGCCGGCGTCCTCCAGCACGAAGACCCGCCTGATGTGCAGCTTGACGCCCCGGCCGACCTGCGGCATCCACAGGTCGAAGGGCGCGCGGGACGGGACGAACAGCAGCAGCGTGTACTCGTACGTCCCCTCGATCTTGGCGTGCAGCCAGGCCAGCGGGTCGGTGAAGTCGCCGGCGACGTGCCGGTAGAAGTCGCGGTAGTCCTGCTCGGAGAGCTCGCTCTTGGGCCGGGCCCACAGCGCCGACGCCTGGTTGACCGGCACCTCCTCGGCAGGCGCTCCTCGCGGCCTCGCCGCGGCTCCTCGGCCGAGGCCTCCGCGGGCTCGGGCGGCATCACGATGGGCAGGCTGATGTGGTCGGAGTACTTCTTGATGATCGTGCGCAGCCGGAAGCCGTTGAGCAGGTCGTCCTCGCCCTCGCGCAGGTGCAGCACGATCGTGGTGCCGCGGGCCGGCGCCTCGACGGCCTCCAGCGTGTACTGGCCCCGGCCGTCCGACTCCCACCGGACGCCTTCGGCCGCGTCCAGGCCCTCCCGGCGGGTGGTCAGCGTCACCCGGTCGGCCACGATGAACGCGGAGTAGAAGCCCACGCCGAACTGGCCGATCAGCGACGCGTCCTTACGCTGGTCGCCGGTCAGGGACCTCAGGAACTCGCGCGTCCCCGACTTGGCGATGGTCCCGATGTGCTCGATGACCTCCTGGCGGCTCATGCCGATGCCGTTGTCGGCGACGGTGATCGTCCGCGCGCCGGAGTCATAGCTGACCCGGATCCGCAGCGGGCCGTCGGCGTCGGGAAGTTCGGACTGCGAGAGCAGTTCCAGGCGGAGCCGGTCGATCGCGTCCGAGGCGTTCGAGATCAGCTCGCGCAGGAAGATCTCCTTGTTGCTGTACAGCGAGTGGACCATCAGGTCCAGGATCTGGACGACCTCCGCCTGGAAGCTGAAGCTCTCCTGTTCCGTCTGCGCGCTCACCGCTGTCTCCGCTCATTCCTCTGGCCTGTTTGCTCCGTGGGAACTCTAAATCAGACCGGCGGCAGATGCACACCGCGGAGCGCCTGGTTTGCGGGGCGGGCGTGCGCGGCGCGATGGCACGCGCCTGGTTCGTTCGGCGTAGGGATCTTTGGTAATTTTGCCGCGTGCGCAGAGCATTCCCGCCTGGCTTCCGCTGGGGGGTCGCCTCCGCCGGCCATCAGACCGAGGGTGGCAACACGCTGAGCGACACGTGGTTCCTGGAACACGTGCGGCCGACGGTCTTCCGGGAGCCGTCGGGCCGGGCCTGCGACAGCTACGCGCGCTGGCGGGAGGACGTCGACCTGGTGGTGGCGCTGGGCCTGGACACCTACCGGTTCTCGGTCGAGTGGGCCAGGGTCGAGCCGGGCCGAGGGCGAGTTCTCGGCGCAGGACCTCGCGCACTACCGGGCGATCGTCGACCACTGCCTCGCGTCGGGGATCACCCCGATGGTCACGTACAACCACTTCACCTCGCCCCACTGGTTCGCGCGGCGCGGCGGGTGGCTCGACCCGCAGGCGCCGGCGGTCTTCGCGCGCTACTGCAACGTCGTCACCGAGCACGGTCGCGGACGGCATCGGCTGGGCCGTGACGCTCAACGAGCCAACCTTCCCCGGCTGCTGAGCTGGCTGGACATCCCCGACGCCGTGCGGGCGCTCGAGCGCGCGACGCTGCTGGCCGCGAGCGAGCAGGCCGGCGTGCCTCGCTACCGGGTCGGCAACGT
>CAVRMX010000013.1:0-247142 GCA_963722275.1 uncultured Actinomycetes bacterium
TAGAGCGCCACCATGAGCTGGGCGTGGACCTGCTCATCCAGCCGGTGATCGGTCGCCATCCGTTCCAGTTCGGGCACCAGCTGCAGATGTTCCCCGGCGGCCAGCCTCGCCTCAGACAGCGCCCGCCTGATCTGCTCGCCGAGCAGGTCCAGCCGCTCCGCCTGCTCCTCCAGCCAGGAAAGCCCGGCCAGATCCGCCAGCGGCCGCCCGCGCCAAAGCGCCAGCGCCTCCCGCAGGTCCCTGGCACCCTGGACGGGATCAGCGGCCTGCCTGCCCTGACGCAGCAGCCTCTCGGCCAGCCGCACCGTGCGTCATCGTCACCGAGCTCCAGCACGTAACCGGGCGAGCGGGCGAGAATCGCGGCCTGGCCGCCCAGCAGGGTACGCACGTACGACACGTGACTTTGCAGCGTGTTCAGCGAGGTCAGCGGCGCGGTCCGGCCCCAGACCGCGTCCGCCAGGCGGCCGGTACCGACCACCTCGCCATCGTGCAGCGCCAAGGTAGCCAGCACCGCCCGCCGCCGCAGCCCGCGGACCAGCCGGACTTCACCGTCCACCACGAATCGACCGGCCCCAACAGCCGAACTCGCACCACGGCCCCCCGTCCTCATCCGTGTACAAGACCCCGTTGTTAAAGACGTGCGGCAGCGGCCTCCGGTTCAACGCGCCCGGCGTCTCAGCGCCGTACCAGGACCGCTTCAGGCCCCGCGGCTATCGTGCGGGCGGCGCTGCGGCGTCCCGTCGGGGCCGGCCCCCCGCCTTCGGCTAGCCGGGTTTAGGTATGCGAATAGGCATTACTACAGATGCCGCCCGGGCGGCTCGTGCCGGACCATGGTCCTGCGAAGCTGCGCACTCTCCGCGAACGCGGGGATCCGTCGTGCAGGTGGAGAGGACGGCCGATGCCAGGCGAGCCGCCGGGTGGCCTCATCGGCAGGGCCGCCGAGGCCGCCACGATCCGGTACGCGCTCGACGGCGCCCGGCTGGTCACCGTGACCGGGCCGCCCGGGGTGGGCAAGACCGCGGTGAGCCTGGCGGTGGCCAGCGCGGCCGCCGGGAGCTTCGCCGACGGCAGCCTGCTGCTGCGGCTGGACACGCTGCGGGACGAGGCGCTGCTGCCGCACACCATCGCGGCGGCGCTGCGGCTACCCGACCAGTTCACCCGCAGCCGTCTCGAGGTGCTGGTCGACCAGCTGCGCGACCGGCACCTGCTGCTCATCCTGGACACCTGCGAGCACCTGCTCGGCGCCTGCGCCGCGCTGGTCGCGGCGCTGCTGCTGCCCTGCCCCAAGATGCAGGTCCTGGCGACCAGCCGGGAACCGCTCCGGGTTCCCGGTGAGGCGACGGTGGCGGTGCGCCCGCTGCGGCTGGCGGACGCGGTGGAGCTGTTCGGCCGGCGGGCGGCGCAGGCCGGGGTCGAGATCGCGCCGCAGCACCGGGCCGCCGTGGCCTCGATCTGCGTGCATCTGGACAAGCTGCCGCTGGCCATCGAGCTGGCGGCGGCCGAACTCGCCGGACCAGGCGAGCAGAGCCTGGGGAGCCCCTGACGGAGATGCTGGCTCGTCTGGAGGCGGGCCACGACCTCCCGCGCGGATCCGGCGAGGACGGACGGCACCGGACGCTGCGGGCCGCGATCGGCTGGAGCCACGGGCTGTGCACGCCGTCCGAGCGCCTGCTGTGGGCCCGGCTGTCGGTCTTCACCGGGCCGTTCGGGCCGCGGGACGCCCAGGACGTGTGCGCCAGCAGCGAGCTGCCCGACGAGGCCGTCGCGGCCGGCCTGAGCCTGCTCGCCGAGCGCTCTGTCCTGCTGGCCGGTCAGCAGGGCGGCCGCGCGTGCTTCCTGCTGCCGGCCACTGCGCGCGTACGGCCGCGAGATGCTGCGCCGGCTGGGCCAGGACGATGAGTTCGCGGCCCGGCATCGGCGCTGGCAGGACGGGCGCCGCCCGCGCCACGGCGCCCCGCGGGAAAATGACCGCGGGCGACGGCGGGTGAAGCAGCGGCGCGGCGACGGCGGCGCGGCGGCGGCGGCGGCGTGCGCGGAACTTCCCGGTTTGCGCAACAGGTTGTGGTTGGCTGACTACAATCGATGCTGTTCCCTCCCCGGAGATCCCACCATGACCTTTCCGACCTCGACACATGCTCGGTCGGCTGTATGTGGAGTCACGCCATCTGCCCGCCACCCAGGGCGGCGGTGGCGATATCCACGACGTGATGGCCACGCCGTTCGGTGTCCGCCTGCTGATCGGCGACGTGATGGGCGCCGGCCTGCCCGCCAACCGGACCGGCCTGTCCGTGCTGAACGCCTGGCGCGACCTGGCCTGCACCGAGCCGAGCCTGGCCGGCATCGCGGTCCGGCTGCATACGCTGATCGCCCGCTCCGAGCATCCGGAGCGGTTCGTCACCGCGCTGCTGGTGAACTTCCCGGTCACCGGCGACCTGGACGGGACCGGGGAGGCCGCCCCGGCCACCGGGTCCTGGGCCGAGCTCGTCTGCTGCGGGCACCGCCGCCGCTGCTGCTGCGCGGCGGTCCGCGGCGTTCATCGAGCCGTACGCCGCGCCGCCGCTCGGGCTGCTCGACCTGGCCGACGGATGGTGCCGGGCGAGCATGATCCCGGTCGGCGACGGCGACCAGTTGCTGCTCTACACCGACGGCGTCTCCGAGGCCAGGGACGCGGCCTGCCGGTTCTTCCCGCTGGCCCAGGCTCACGGCCGAGGCCCTGAAGTCCGGCCAGGAGGCGCCGCGGCGCTGGGACCGATCGACCACGCACCTGCTCAGACGCGCTCGTCACCAGCCTGGCCGATCACGTCGGTGACCGCGGCCGCGACGACATCCTGCTGCTGCTCGGTGACGATGAGACTGCTTACCCCGTGGGATCGACCGACGCCTGCCCGTACAGCGCGCGGACGAGGGCATGAAACGATTCCGTGGGGAAGGCAGCACGACGCGGAGGAGGCAGGACATGGCGGTCACCCCACTGCCCGAGCGGAAGGCATGGCAGGCGCTCGGCGGCACCAGGAGGAGATCGCCGGCGCATCTCTGCGCGACCTGTTCGCCGGCGACCCGGGCCGGGGCGAACGGCTGACCGCGGAGGCGGCCGGGCTCTACCTCGACTACTCCAAGAACCGGGTCACCGACGAGACCATGCGGCTGCTCGTCGCGCTGGCCGCAGGAGTCGGGCGTGCCCGAGCGCCGGGACGCCATGTTCCGCGGCGAGCACATCAACGTGTCGGAGGGCCGCGCCGTGCTGCACGTGGCCCTCCGCATGCCGGCCGGCGCAGCCGCTGGTGGTGGACGGCACCGACGTGGTGGCGCAGGTGCACGAGGTGCTCGGCCGGATGGCCGGAGTTCGCGCGCCGGGTCAGGTCGGGCGAGTGGAAGGGCTACACCGGCAAGCCGATCAGGAACGTCGTCAACGTCGGCATCGGCGGGTCGGACCTCGGCCCGGTGATGGCGTACGAGGCCCTGCGGCACTACGCCACCCGGGACATCACGTTCCGGTTCGTGTCCAACGTCGACTCCACCGACTTCGCCGAGGCGACCCGTGACCTGGACCCCGCCGAGACGCTGTTCATCATCTCGTCCAAGACGTTCGGCACGCTGGAGACGCTGACCAACGCCACCTCGGCGCGGGACTGGGTGGTGTCCGCGCTCGGCTCGCAGGACGCGGTGGCCAGGCACTTCGTCGCGGTGTCCACCAACGCCGAGCGGGTCGCGAAGTTCGGCATCGACACCGCCAACATGTTCGGCTTCTGGGACTGGGTTGGCGGCCGGTACTCGATGGAGTCGGCGATCGGCCTGTCCACCATGGTCGCGATCGGCCCGGAGCGGTTCGGCGAGATGCTGGCCGGGTCGCACGAGATCGACGAGCACTTCAGGACCGCGCCGCTCGAGCAGAACCTGCCCGTGCTGATGGGCCTGCTCGCGGTGTGGTACCGCGACTTCTTCGGCTGCCAGACGTACGGCGTCATGCCGTACGAGCAGTACCTGAAGCGGTTCCCGGCCTACCTGCAGCAGCTCACCATGGAGTCCAACGGCAAGCACGTCACGCTGACCGGGGAGCCGGTCGGCTACGACACGGGCGCGGTCTTCTGGGGCGAGCCAGGCACCAACGGCCAGCACAGCTTCTACCAGCTCATCCACCAGGGGACCACGATCATCCCGGTCGACCTGATCGGCTTCGGCAAGACGCTGAACCCGATCCGCGACCACCACGACATCCTGTCCTCGAACGTGTTCGCGCAGGCGCAGGCGCTGGCCTTCGGCAAGACCGAGGAAGAGGTCAGGGCCGAGGGCACGCCGGAGCACGTGGTGCCGCACCGGGTGATGGAAGGCAACCGGCCGAGCAACGTGCTGCTCGCCGAGATCCTCACGCCGCGGATCCTCGGCGCGCTGATCGCCCTGTACGAGCACAGCGTGTTCACCCAGGGAGCGATCTGGGACATCGACTCGTTCGACCAGTGGGGCGTCGAGCTCGGCAAGGTCCTCGCGGTCAAGATCATTCCCGAGCTGACGAGCGCGCCGGAGCCGGCGCTCGATCACGACTCGTCCACCAACGCGCTCATCCGCCGCTACCGCGCGCTCAAGGCCCGCTGACAGGCTCGCTGCCAGGCTTAACAAGAGCACAGAAGGACGGACCAGCCATGCCAACTGATACGCCGATGCAACTGGGGATGATCGGGCTCGGCCGGATGGGCGCGAACCTCGTCCGCCGCCTGATGCGCGACGGCCACCGCTGCGTGACCTATGACGTCAACCCGGACGCGGTCAAGGCGCTGGAAGCCGAGGGCGCCACCGGGGCGGAGAGCCTGGCGGACTTCGTGGCCAAGCTGGACAAGCCGCGCAACATCTGGATCATGGTGCCGGCCGGCATCGTCGAGCAGACGCTCGTTGAGCTGCGGCCGCTGCTCGAGGCGGGCGACATCGTGATCGACGGCGGGAACTCCTACTACCGGGACGACATCACCCGGGCCAAGGACCTCAAGCGCGACGGGATCCATTTCGTGGACTGCGGCACCAGCGGCGGCGTCTGGGGCCTGGAGCGGGGCTACTGCCTGATGATCGGCGGCGAGGACGAGCCGGTGCGGCGCCTGGACCCGATATTCATGACCATCGCCCCGGGCGAGAGCTGCGAGGAGCCCACCCCGGGACGGACCAGGCACGGCACCGCCGAGCACGGGTACCTGCACTGCGGGCCGAACGGCGCCGGGCACTTCGTCAAGATGGTGCACAACGGCATCGAGTACGGCATGATGGCCGCGATCGCCGAGGGCCTGTCGATCATCAAGCACGCCGACGAGGGCCTGCACCAGGGCGAGATCGACGCGGAGACCACGCCGCTGCGCGACCCCTGGGCCTACCAGTACACGATCGACGTCGGCGAGGTCGCCGAGGTGTGGCGCCGCGGTTCGGTGGTCAGCTCCTGGCTGGTCGACCTGACCGCCGCCGCCTTCGCCAAGTCGCCCGACCTGGCCGACTTCAGCGGCCGGGTGTCCGATTCCGGCGAGGGCCGGTGGACCGTGCTGGCCGCGGTGGACGAGGGCGTGCCCGCCTCGGTCATCGCCGCCTCGCTGTACGAGCGGTTCGAGTCCAGGGACATGGGCGCGTTCACCGGCAAGATCCTGTCCGCGATGCGCTCGGAGTTCGGCGGCCACGCGGAGAAGAAGGCCTGAGCCGTCGATGAGCGAGCACGCATCCCCGAAGCCAGACAACCATGTCTTCGTGCTGTTCGGGGCCACCGGTGACCTGGCCAGGCGCAAGCTGCTGCCCGGCCTGTTCCACCTGCACGCGGCCGGGCTGCTGCCGCGCGAGTACCGCGCCATCGGCACCGCGCCGCCGAAGTTCGCGCTGACCACCGAGGAGTTCCGGGCGCACGCCGAGCAGGCCTGCTCCGACTTCTGCATCACCAAGCCGACGGACCCGTCCTGGCCCTCCTTCGTCGAGCGCCTGTCGTTCGCGGCGGCCGAACCAGGAAACACCGACGACCTCACCGGGGCGATCCAGCGGGCGGAGAAGGAGATCGGCGGGCCCGTTCGGCGTCTATTTCATCTTGCTGTCCCGCCGGCCGCGTTCACCTCGGTCGTCGGCATGCTCGGCGCCGCCGGCCTGGCCGCCGGCGAAACCCGGGTGATCATCGAGAAGCCGTTCGGGACCGACCTGGCATCGGCGCGCGCGCTGAACCAGGCGGTGCACGCGGTCTTCGACGAGTCGCAGGTCTTCCGCATCGACCACTTCCTGGGCAAGGAATCGGTCGACAACATCCTCGCGTTCCGCTTCGCGAACGGGCTGTTCGAGCCGGTCTGGAACCGTGATCACATCCGGTACGTGCAGGTCGACGTGCCGGAGACGCTGTCCATCGAGGGCCGGGCCGCGTTCTACGACGCGACCGGCGCCTACCGGGACATGGTGGTCACGCACCTGTTCCAGGTGATGGGCTTCCTGGCCATGGAGCCGCCGGTGTCGCTGTCGGCCAAGCACCTGCGGGACGAGAAGGCGAAGGTCTTCGAGGCGCTGAAGCCGATCGACACCCGGCACGTGGTGCGCGGGCAGTACCGGGGCTACCGCTCCGAGCCCGGCGTGCCGGCCGACTCCGACACCGAGACCATGGCGGCGGTGCGGGTCGAGGTGGAGAACTGGCGCTGGCACGGCGTGCCGTTCTTCCTGCGGTCCGGCAAGTGCATGGGCGACTCGCGCCAGGTCGTGACGCTCGGCTTCCGCGAGCCGCCGCTGCGCATGTTCCGCGCGCACCGGCACGACATCCCCGACGGCCGGGTGAACGAGATCGTCATCGACTTCGCCGACCCCGGCTCGATCACCATCGAGTTCCTGGCCAAGGTGCCGGGCCCCGAGCTGAGCCTGGGCCACTCCGAGATGGTGTTCAGCTACAAGGACTCGTTCGCCGCCGCCAACGCGCTCGAGGGCTACGAACGGCTCATCCTGCTCGCCATGATCGGCGACCAGTCGCTGTTCACCAGGTCGGACGGGGTCGAGCGGGTGTGGGAGATCTCCGCGCCGCTGCTGGAGAACCCGCCGCCCGTGGAGCTCTACGAACCCGGGGTCGTGGGGCCCGCCGTCGGTCGACAAGCTGATCTCGCCGTACCGGTGGCACCTGCCTGACCAGCCTAGGCGGTCGGGGGCATGGCCTTGGTCGCGTTCGTGGTCAACCGGACGCTGCTCCGCGATCCGCGGCGGTTCCTGCAGCGCTGCCGGGCGGCGGCGGCGGACCGTGGCTGGGAACCGTGGTTCGGCCGACCACCGGGGCGGAGAACGGGCTGGCGCTGACCCGCCGCGCGGTGGCCGCCGGGGCGAGCCTGGTGTTCGCGGCCGGCGGTGACGGCACCGTCCGGGCCTGCGCCGAGGCGCTGGCCGGCACCGGGGTGCCGCTGGCGATCGTGCCGCTCGGCACCGCGAACCTGACCGCGCGGGCGCTGGGCGTGCCGGGCCGCGCCGGGCGGGCGGTCGACGCCGGGTTCGGCGGCCGGGACCGCACGATCGACCTGGCCCGCATGGACGGGAGCGCATCGACGGGAGCCGTCGGCGGACCCGGCGGGACGCGTCGGCGGGGGCGGGGCGGGCGGGACGTGGTTCGCCGCGATGGCCGGGATCGGCCTGGACGCCGCCGTCGTGGCGGCGACGCGCGAGCAGCTCAAGCGGCGGCTCGGCTGGGTCGCCTACGCGGCCGCCGGGGTGACCCGGCTGGCGCTGCCGCCACGCGACTTCACGTCCGCCTCGACGACGCCGAGCCGCTGCGGCGACGGGCGCGGTGCGTGGTGGTGGCCAACGCCGGGCTGCTGCCCGGCGGGTTCACCCTGCTGCCCGGGGCCAGACTCGACGACGGGCGGCTCGACGTGGGCATCCTGGCGCCCTCCGGCACCTGGGGCTGGGTGCCGGGTGGCCGGGCCGGGTGCTGGCCCCCGGCCGGCGGCCGGCCGGCCGGGGAGACCGCCACGGGGACCGGGCGCTGGAGTGCTTCCAGGCGCGCCGGATCCAGGTCAGCGCGGCCACCGCCCTGCCGCGGCAGGTCG
Source organism: uncultured Actinomycetes bacterium (assembly GCA_963722275.1). Taxonomy (GTDB): domain Bacteria; phylum Actinomycetota; class Actinomycetes; order Streptosporangiales; family Streptosporangiaceae; genus Palsa-504. The sequence continues at coordinate 8,019 of CAVRMX010000013.1, forward strand.
ACGGCGAGATCATCGCACCCGGCCGGACGCTCAGCGTCTCGGTCCGCCCCGGCGCCCTCATCGTGCGGCTGCCGGGATAGGTGTTGTTGAATGGCGTACGTGCCGCTGTTGCCCCGAGACCCGCGAGGCGCACCTGGTGTGACCAGGCCGCGGTCTCGATTCCGGCCGCGCGGAGCCGCCTGGCGTTCTGCTCGTCGAGAGCGGCGTACGCGCGGACCTCGTCGGAGCAGGGCTCGCGGTCGCCGCCGTCCAGCCGGGCCGGGTCGACCTCGGCCCGGTAGACGAACGTGGCGTTGCCCTCCAGGACCGGGTGCCACCGGCCCTGGCGGACCTCGAGCGACACCGTGGCCATCCCGCCGGCGTTGCGGACGACGACCCGGCGCTCGGGGTCGATCCGGCCGACGCGGGAGTAGACCGCGCGGGAGGCGGCCATGCCGGAGCCGCACGAGGCGGTGAGCCCGGCGCCGCGCTCGAACGTCCGGACGAAGACCTCCGCGGGCCCGAGCGGGAGCAGCACCGACAGGTTCGCGCCGGCCGGGAACAGGTCCGGCCGGGCCGCCACCCGCTCCCCCATCGCGATCAGGTCGGACTCGACGTACTTGTCGATGACGGTGACCAGATGGGGGTTGCGGGATGGTGACGGCGGTGAACTCGAGCGCCGGGTCCAGTTCGGGCAGCCGGGCCTCGGTCAGCGGGTTCCGGCCGGCCACCACGGGGGCCGCGGGGCGTGAAGTCGACCGCCGGGTGCTCCAGGCTGATCTGGCGGACGCCCTCCGCGGTGGTGGCGCCGCGGCGGACCGTGTACTCGGCCGGGCCGCTGCGGATCACGGCGGTGTCGGCGCCACGCCGGTCCAGCACGACCCGGCCCAGGCAGCGCATGCCGTTCCCGCAGAACTCGGCGGACGAGCCGTCCGGGTTGAAGAACCAGGCCTGCGGAGTCCGCGGGCCGGCGTCGTAGAAGTAGACGCCGTCGCCGCCGAACGGGCCGTTCCGGTCGCACAGGCGGCGGACGAAAGCGCGCAGGTCATCGTCGGAGGCGAAGTCGCGCGGCGTCATCGCGGCCACGAAGATGTCGTTCTTCGAGCCGTGCGCGTTCAGGATCTCGGCCACCCGGCCAGCCTATCCGGGCCCAGCCGTGTGCCGGGCGTCAGGCGCTGAAGGCGTCCTGCCAGTGGCCCGAGGCGCTGAACAGCGCGGGGCCCGGCCGGGCCGAACGCCGGGTAGGTGGAGAAGCGCATCCCCTCGGCGTAGTTCCGCAGCGCCACCCGGGACCGGTCGAGCATGTTGGTGGGCAGGTTCCCGACCGGGAACCAGCGCGCGCCGGGCGAGGTGTAGTCGCCCTGCCAGCCGGCCACGGTCAGGAAGAAGGCGATCCGGCCGCTGCCTGACACGTCGTGCATGACGTGCGCGAGCGACACGTTCTCGGCGCGGATGGCGATGCCGGCCTCGGCCGAGGCGACCCGGATCGCCGTCTCGACGATCGTCTCCCGGTCGGCCAGCTGGCCCGTCGGCGGTTCGTACGCACCGTCGCCGTAGCCCGTGTTGGCCCGCTCCCGCAACAGGATGTGTCCGTTCCTCATCAGCAAGAGGATGACGTCCACGACGACCCTGCGGCGGTGCTGAACCTCCGCAGCGATCGCGGTGTCGCCGGCTCTGCTCATAGTGACCCGCCTCGCCGCGCGCCCCAAACCCCAACCCCTACCTGGGCCCCTGCCCGGCGCATATCGGTGTCATACGCACTGCCCAGGAACAAGCACGGTACCTCCGCAGGTCTGTGGATCGCCATGTGCACAACGCCGGGCAACCTGTGGACGAGGCGGGGAAAACGACCTGCCGGCTGTGGACACGATCGCGGACTCGCCTTAGCGGCCGGCAGCGGGGGCTGTGGAGAACCAGGCGGCCATGTGGACGAGCGGAGGCCGAGAATAGCTGAAAAACCGGCACTCTCGACCATCAGGAGGCAGGGCGCTTGAGAGCCTCCCAGCGGGCGACGGCCTCGACCGCGAGACCGCGGTGCCGCGTCATCATCTCGATGATCCCGTCCACGTCGCGCGCCTCGAACAGGTCCATCATCCGCTCGTGGTCCTGGTGCGCCTCCTCGGTGTCTACCAGGCCGGTAAAGGTGTAAGGGGCGGCGACATCCCAGAGATAGGTGAGGAAGCGAAGCAGCCGGTCGCTGCCGGCCCGGCGGAAGGCGATGAAATGGAACTGGCGATTAAGGTTCAGGTATTCACGCCGCTGCCCGGGCGCGGTCAGCTTCCGCATCTGGCCGCACAGCCTGCGCATTTCCTCGATATCGTCGCCGGTGAGCCTGGGGATGGCCATCGTGAATGCCTCGCGCTCGAGTACCTCGCGCCAGTGGTAAATATCGGCCAGGTCATCTGACGACAGGACGCGGACGAAGAAGCCGACCCGCGGCTTGTGCTCGAGATATCCGGACGCGGCCAGCGAGGTGAGCGCCTCGCGCACCGGGATATGCGATACTCCCAGATCGGCCGCGACCGCGCTGGGCGATAGCTTGGCTCCCGGCTTTAGCTCACCAGAAACAACCGCCTGTTTGATCCGCTTCTCGATGTATGACAGCAGGGCCTCAGGCTGATCCTGACGACGCTCGCTGAGAGAACGGCACGGGCACCTGCACCTCCCCCTCCGGACCGCGAATATATTATAGCCAGCAGATCCGGCCGGATTCGATTGCCGCCGGCTGCTGGGAGTGTATGCGCCGGGCTCGCCGGGCGGCAGCATGACCGCGGAAAATGCGGCCGGAATTTAAGTGAATTGACCCGCTCAATGTGACACGGGTAATGGCGGAGCGGGCGCCGGATACGAGCCGGGATTGGCTATTGCGGAGACCCGGCGGCGCAGCGACCAGAGCTGGGCGCCGCGCTCGACCTCCAGCGCGGCGGCCCACGGCAGCCGGGGCGGCCCGAGCTCGGTGCGCAGGCTCGCCGTGGCCTTCCTGGCCAGCTGCGGGTCGCGGGCCGCCCGGCGGGCGAGTTCGGCGGCCCGCTCCTCGACCTGCTCCGACGGCAGGGCCTCCCAGGCCAGGCCGAGCTGCACGGCGCGGCGGCCCGATATCTCCTCGCCGAAGATGCCGGCCGCCGCCGCCGCCTCGGCGCCCGCGCGCCCGGCCAGCAGCCCGAAGTGGCCGCCGCCCGGGTGCAGCCCGATCCGCAGGAAGCCGCTGATCAGCCGGGCGTCCTCGGCGACGATGCGCAGGTCGGTGGCGAGCATCAGGTTGATCCCGGCCCCGACCGCGGCGCCGCGGACCGCGGCTATGGTCGGCACCTCCAGCTGGCCGACCCTGGTGAAGGCCCGGTAGATGCCGCCGAGGGCCGCGTACCGGCCCTCCTCCGCCGGGTCGCGGCCCACCTCGTCCAGGTGGCCGCGCTCGGCCCCGGAGCAGAACGTGCCGCCGGCGCCCCTGATGACCGCGGCCCCGACCGAGAGGTCGCGGTCGGCCTCGTCGCAGGCCGTGACGAACTGGGCGGCCAGCTCGTTGTTCAGCGCGTTCCTGGTCGCGGGCGCGTTCAGGGTGATGAACGCGACGCCTTCTGTGATCTCCAGATCAATCATCGGCTGGTTCCTCAGCTGGGTAGCGGTGGGCGGCCTGACTCAGGCGTCCGGCGAGCACGGCGCAGCGGTCGCGGAGCTCGGGCGGGCTCGAGCGGGGTGAACGGGATGTCCAGCAGGGCCAGGTGCAGCGCGATCGAATCAAGGGAGTCCGAGCCCGAGGTGAGCAGGCAGCGGCCGCTCGCCGATCGCCTCGACCACCGCGACCGTGGACGGCACCATGGCCGCGACCACGCCGGCGGGCGCGTCCAGCAGCACCCGGGCCCGCCAGCGATACGGCCCGGAGGAGAGGCCCTCGCTGACGAACCTGGCCGCGTCCGGCGGGTCGGCCGGACGCGACCGGGCGCCGGTGGGCCGAACGTCCCCCATCCGGTCCAGCCGGAAGCTGCGCCACTCGCCCTTGTCCAGGTCATGCGCCACCAGGTACCAGCGCCGGCCGGTGTAGACCAGGCGGTACGGCTCGACGTGGCGGCGGCTGCCCTGCCCGGAGCCGTTCCGGTAGCGGAACCGCAGCCGCTCGACGTCGCTGGCAGGCCAGGGCGAGCAGCGCGAGGTCGTTCGGCTCTATCGAGGGCTCGGCCGGGACCAGGGGCACGGTCGCGGCGGTGAGGGCCTCCACCCGGCGGCGCAGCCGGGGCGGCAGGACCTGGTCGATGGCGGCCGCGGCGCGGGCGGCCGCCTCCTGGTTGCCGCGCAGCCCCGGGTCGGCCGCCGCGGCCCGCAGGCCGAGCGCGACCGCGACGGCAGAGTCCTCGTCGAGCAGCAGCGGCGGCAGCCGGGTGCCGCCCGGGCCGAGCGCGTAGCCGCCCTGGCGGCCGGGGATCGCGTGCACCGGGTAGCCGAGCTCCCTGAGCCGGTCGATGTCGCGGCGGATGGTACGCGTGGTGACGCCGAGGCGGGCCGCCAGCTCGTCCCCGCGCCAGCTCGGCCTGGCCGTCAGCAGCGGCAGCAGCCGAGCAGCCGCCCGGCGGTATCGGTCACCTGCCCATCATGCCGTGCCTTTGCGGACCGGATCTGTCCTGGTTACTTTCTAAGGTGGGCGGCATGACTGACTATTGACTGGAACTTCCAGCTGGCCGAGCAGCTGGACTGGCACTGGCGCGAGCAGCTGCGGCCGCGGCTGGACGGGATGACCGACGCGGAGTACCGCTGGGAGCCCGTGCCCGGCGCGTGGAACGTGCGGCCGCGCGGGACGGGAACGGCCCCGATCGCGGTGGGCGCGGGCGAGTTCACCGTCGACTTCGCCATGCCGCAGCCGGATCCGCCGCCGGTGACCACGATCGCCTGGCGGCTCGGGCACATCGTCGTCGGGGTGCTCGGCATGCGGGTGGCCTCGCACTTCGGCGGCCCGCCGTTCGACTACGCCACGCACCGCTATCCCGGCGACGCCGCGACGGCGCTGACCCAGCTCGACGCGGCCTACGCCGGTGGATGGGCGGCGTGCGCGGCCTCGGGCCGGACGGGCTGGCCCGGGCGTGCGGCCCGGCCGAAGGCCCGTGGGCGCAGGCGTCCATGGCGGAGCTCGTCCTGCACATCAACCGGGAGATGCTGCACCACGGCGCCGAGGTCGCGCTGCTGCGCGATCTGTACCTGTGGCGGTACGACGGCGCCGCTATCCAGGAGCGTGACCAGGTACGCGAAGATCTCAGTGGTGCTTGACGCCGCCGAGCCTGGCGCAGGGGGCTGTCTCGGGTTCGTAACGAAAGGGCGCGGGAGCAGCGCGTCCGGCCAGGCCGGGGCGGCGGGCTGACGAGCCACGACGCCCTGACGGGAAGAGCCATCCCGGGCTTTACCCGGACTTTCCCGACATATGGTCATGCCCCGGCATCACCACTAGCATTCCTTATACCGGACTGTGATGCACGTGCAGAACGGTGCCCGTCGCCAGCTCCGGGCACTCGGCGAGTCTCCCCGGAAGCCGGCGGACGGATCGCGTTCGTCGCGGGCGGCCATGACTGCGGGTAGTGGCGGCCTGCCGGAAACTGAGGAGTGGCCGCGTCAGGATCTTGGTCCTGGCCGCCGAGGCGACACGGGAGAGGCTGTCGACGTGGTTGCGGAGCGGACCGGAACGCCGCCGCATTCTCCGGTCAAGCTGTCGGGGATCATCCCGCCCCTGGCCGACTCCTTCCACCAGCGCCCGGAAACCGGGCTGGACCTCAGGGCGGGCCTGTATCCGGGCGACACCGTGGTGCTGACCCACGGCGAGGAAACCGCCTCCGCGCCCGCCGCCCAGGGCGGTACGGGCAAGACGCAGATCGCGGTGGCGTTCACCCACGCGCTGTGGGGCGCCCGCGCGGTCGACGCGCTGGTCTGGGTCTCGGCGACCAGCCGGGAGGCGATCATCACCGGCTTCGCGCAGGCCGCCAGGACGGTGGGCGCGGCCGATCAGACGCTGTCCGCCGAGGCCGCCGCGGTCCGCTTCACCGGCTGGCTGGCGCACACCAGGCGCCCGTGGGCGCTGATCCTGGACGACCTGGTCAGCCTGGCCGACCTGGAGAACCTCTGGCCCGCGGGCCAGGCCGGGCAGGTCGTCATCACCACCCGGCTGCCGGAGACCGTCTTCCGGGCCGGGCCGGGCTCGTCCCAGAGTCCGCGGAACGCCCCGCCGTCCGGGCCGCGGATCGCCCCGGTCGGCGGGTTCAGCCGCCGCGAGGTGCTGGCGTACCTGAGCACCCGGCTGACCGAATTCCCCGACCAGCGAGCCGAGGCCCTCGACCTGGGCGAGGACCTGGACGGGCTGCCGCTCGCGCTGGCCCAGGCCGCCGCCGTGATGAGCGTGAACCGGCTGAGCTGCCGCGAATACCGCGGCCGGCTCGCCGAGCGGCGCGAGCACATGTCGGCGGTCCGGGTCGACGGCGTCTCCCCCGCCGTGCTGGCCACCTGGTCGCTGGCGGCGGAGTGCGCGCACGAGCTGCCGCCCGCGGGCGCGGCCTGGCCGGCCCTCGCGCTGGCCGCCATGCTCGACCCGCACGGCATCCCTGGCGCCGTGCTGACCAGCCCGGCCGGGTGCGGGTACGTGGCCGGCCGGCCGAGTGCCGCGGAAGCGGCGGACCAGACCCTGGTGCACGCGGCCATGACCAACCTGGCCCGGGTCGGCCTGGTCAGCATCGACCCGGCCAGCGCGATCCGGACGGTGCGGATGCACCCGAGCGTCCAGGCCGCGGTGCGCGCCTACCTGCCGCCCGCGGACTTCGAGCAGGCCGTGCTCGCCGCGGCGGAGGCGCTGCTGCAGGCCTGGCCGGAAACCGGCGGGAGCCAGGCCACGCCCGAGCGGGACTGGCTCCAGCTGGACGCGGTCGAGCCGGACCAGCTCGAGCAGGACCAGCTCGAGCGGGCGGAGCTCGAGCAAACACTGCGGGACTGCGCCGGCGCGCTGTGGGCGGCCGACAGCGCCGCGCCGCGCCTGGCGGAGGGCGGCCAGCACGCCCGGCCGGACCCGATGGCCGCGGCGGGTACCGCCGGGGCGCAGGCCGCGGGCCCGCGGCACGGCGCCCAAGCCCAGCCCCACCGGAGCATGCTGTGGCAGCAGGAAGCCCACCCGGTGCTGTTCCGCAAGGGGCTGAGCCTGGAGACCAGCGGGCTGGCCGAATCCGCCATCACGTACTGGCAGACCATGCTCATCACCAGCACCCGGCTGCTCGGCAACGGGCACGCCAACGCGGTGACGGCCCGGGACCGGCTGGCCGCCGCCTACGAGTCGGCCGGGCGGTTCGGGGACGCCATCGCGGTCTTCTCCAGCGCGCTGGCCGACCGGGAGCGCAACCAGGGACCCGAACACCCGGACACGCTCGCCGCGCGCGGGTACCTGGCCCACGCCTACGCAGCGCCGGCCGGACGGCCGAGGCGGTCGCGCTGTACGAGCAGATAGTGGCCAGCGCCAGCCGCCAGCTCGGCGCCGGGCATCCGGTCACGCTGGCCGCGCGGGCGCACCTGGCGGACGCGTACCAGGCGGCCGACCGGGGTAAGGAGGCGCTGACCGCGTACCAGATGCTGATGACCGACACCGAACGGCTGCTCGGCGCGCGGCACCCGAGCGCGCTGGCCACCCGGGAGAGCCTGGCCGCCGCCTTCCTGGCCAACGGGCAGCCCAAGGACGCCATCGAGCAGTACAAACGGCTGGTCGCGGACGCCGAGGCGGCGGCCGGCCGCGATCATCCGAATACGATCGCCGCGCGCGCCAGCCTGGCGTCGGCCTACCGCCGCGGCGGGAAGCCGAAGGACGCGATCGCGCTTTACCAGCGGATACTGGCCGACCGGGAGCGGATCGCCGGCGCCGATCACCCGGACGCGATCACCGCCCGGGCCAACCTGGCCTTCGCCTACCGCAGCGCCGGCCAGGTGCGGGAGGCGATCGCCGCCTACGAGCGCACCCTGGCCGACCGGGAGCGGGTGCAGGGACCCGACCACGCGGACACCCGGTCCGCGCGGGCCAGCCTGGCCGCGGCCTACCAGCAGGCCGGGCGGCTCGGCGACGCCATCCACCACTACGAGCAGGCGCTGGCCGACAGCGAGCGGATGCTCGGCCCGGATCACCCGATGACCAGGACGGTGCGCGAGAACCTCGAGGCCGCCGCCCGGGCGCTGAACCCATGGGCGGACGGGGATCCGGCTAAAACCGGATACAGCCGATTAGATCGCACTACAATCGCAGCGCGGTGCTCAATACGGAGAGTGCACAGATAGTCACAATCCATCGGCTATAAGGTCGCATACCGTGACTTATCACGACATATAGCCACCAGAGGGCCAACGTGATTATCATGCCATCTACGTCGGGCCGCACGGCCAGCCGGGGCCTGCGACCTGGATTGTTACCGGATTCAACTAAGCCGGGGAGACGAGGGGGCGAGAGAGGCTGTCCATCATGGTCGCGCAGCAAGCGGGAACCGTATCTGCTTCGGGGTCTGGAGTGCTGCTGTCCGGGACCGTGCCGCCGCTCGCCGATGCCTATTTCCCGCGCCAGCAGACCGGGCCCGACCTGGCCAGCAGCCTGCGCCCCGGGGAGACCGTGGTGCTGGTCCACGGCGAGGACACCGAGCTGGCGCCGGCCGCCCAGGGCGGCACAGGCAAGACCCAGCTGGCGGTGGAGTTCACCCACGCCATGTGGAACACCCGGGCGGTGGAGGTCCTGGTCTGGGTGACCGCCGCCAGCCGGGAATCTGTCATCACCGGGTTCGCCCAGGCGGCGAACACGGTCGACGCCAGCGAGCCGGGCGAGGGCGCGGAGACCGCCGCGGCCCGCTTCGTGTCCTGGCTGGCCCGCACCCGGCGGCCGTGGGCGCTGATCCTCGACGACCTGGCCGAGCTGAGCGACCTGGAGGAGCTGTGGCCCTCCGGCGCGTCCGGCCGGGTCGTGATCACCACGCGGCTGCCGGCCTCCGCTTTCGACGGGGCCGCGCTCTGGCGGGCACCGCGTTCGCGGGTGAGGACCTGCGGGTGGTCCCGGTGTCCGGGCTGAACCGCCGCGAGGCGCTGGACTACGTCGCCGCCAGGCTCACCGACTACCCCGACCAGCGGATCGAGGCGCTCGACCTGGGCGAGGACCTGGACGGGCTGCCGCTCGGCCTGGCGCAGGCCACCGCGGTGATGAGCGCCCGCAGGCAGGGCTGCCGGGAGTACCGCGCGGTGCTGGCCGAGCGGATCACGCACATGCCCGCCGTGCCGGGCGTCTCGGCGGCGGTCCTGGCCACCTGGTCCATCGCCGCGGAGTGCGCGCACGAGCTGCCGCCGGCCGGGCTGGCCTGGCCGACACTGGTGCTGGCCGCGATGCTGGATCACCACGGGGTGCCGGGCGCGGTGCTGACCAGCCCGGCCGCCTGCGGCTACATCGCCGGCCGGCCGAGCACCGCGAACGGGGCCGACCAGAACATGGTGCGCGCCGCCATCAATAACCTGGCCCAGGCCGGCCTGATCACCATCGACCCGGCCAGCCCGGTGCGCACGGTGCAGATGCACGCCAGCGTGCAGGCCGCGGTGCGGGCCTACCTGCCGCCCGCCGACCTGGAGCAGGCGGTGCTGGCCGCGGCGGACGCGCTGCTCGAGACCTGGCCCGACAACGAGCCCGGGCCCGGGGACCAGCGTGAGCAGGCCCAGCTCGAGCAGGCCCTGCGGGACGGCGCCGCGGCCCTGCGGTCCGCCGACGGGGCGATGCTGTGGAAGCCGGAGGCCCACCCGCTGCTGTTCCGGGCCGGCCTGTCGCTGGAGCACAGCAGGCTGTCGGACGCGGCCATCACCTACTGGAAGTCCATGGTGGCCACGAGCACCCGGCTGCTCGGGCCGGCGCACGCCAACGCCGTGGTGGCCAGGGACAGGCTCGCCGCGGCGTACGAGGCGGCCGGGAAGTCCGCCGACGCCATCGCGGTGTTCCAGACCGCGCTGGCGGAACGGGAGCAGAACCAGGGACCCGAGCACACCGAGACCATCGCCGCCCGCGCCCACCTGGCCCACGCCTACACCTCGGCCGGCCGGCCCGCGGACGCCATCGCCTTGTACGAGCGCACGGTGGCCGACTCCGGGCGGCTGCTCGGCGCGGCTCACCCGGTCACCCTGGACGCACGGGCCAGCCTGGCCGAGGCCTACCAGGCGTCGGGAAACCTCAGGGAGGCGATCGCCTCCTGCGAGATCCTGCTCGCCGACGCCGAACGTCACCTCGGTGTCGGCCATCCCACCACGCTGGGCGCGCGCGCCAGCCTGGGCGCCGCCTACGCGGCCAGCGGCCGGGCCAAGGAGGCGATCGCGCAGTACCAGCGGGCGCTGGCGGACCAGGAGCGGATGCACGGGCCGGACCATCCGGACACCATCGCCGCCCGGGCCGTGCTGGCCTCGGCGCTCCGCGCGGCCGGCAAGGGCAAGGACGCCATCGCGCAGTACGAGCGGGTGCTGGCCGACCGGGAGCGGGCGCAGGGCGCGGACCACCCGGACGCCATCGCGGCCCGGGCCAACCTGGCCTACGCCTACCGCGGCGCCGGGCGGCTGCGCGAGGCCATCCCGCACTACGAGCGCACCCTGGCCGACCGGGCGCGGGTCCAGGGACCGGACCACCGGGACACCCTGACCGCGCGCTCCAACCTGGCCGCGGCCTACCAGCAGGCCCGCCGGATGGCCGACGCGATCCCGCAGTACGAGCGCGCCCTGGCCGACAGCGAGCGGATGCTCGGCCCCGGCGACCTGGAGACCCTGACGACCCGCTGCAACCTCGCCACCGCCTACTACACGGCCGGGCGGCTCGCCGAGGTGGTCGCGGTCTTGCAGCGCGCCCTGACCGACTGCGAGCGTTACCTAGGAAACGACCACCAGATGACCCAGACGGTGCGCGAGAACCTCGACGCCGCCACCCAGGCCTGACGGCGCGCCCGGCAGAGCGACGAAGGGCGCAGGGAAGGAGGCGGCTAAGGGCGCCCGGAGGCGAGCGGGAAGATAGAGAAGGCGGCGCGGCAAGGGCGCCCCGGAGGCAAGCGGAGGCAGTACCCATGGCAGCTCGTCCCTACGACTTCGTCATCGCCGGCGGCGGATCGGCGGGCAGCGCCCTGGCGAACCGGCTGTCCGCCGACCCGGGCGCGCGGGTGCTCGTGCTCGAGGCCGGCCGCCCGGACTACATCTGGGACCCGTTCATCCACATGCCCGCCGCGCTCACCATCCCGATCGGCAACCGCTTCTACGACTGGAAATACGAGAGCGAGCCGGAGCCGCACCTGAACGGGCGGCGCATCTACCACGCCCGGGGAAAGGTCCTTGGCGGGTCGAGCAGCATCAACGGGATGATCTTCCAGCGCGGCAACCCGCTGGACTACGAGCGCTGGGCGGCCGATCCCGGCATGGCCGAGTGGGACTTCGCGCACTGCCTGCCGTACTTCAAGCGGATGGAGAACTGCCTGGCGGCCGCGCCGGACGACCCGTTCCGCGGGCACACCGGGCCGCTGGTGCTCGAGCGGGGTCCGGCCACCAACCCGCTGTTCGGCGCGTTCTTCGCGGCCGTGCAGCAGGCCGGGTACGAGCTCACCGACGACGTGAACGGCTACCGGCAGGAGGGCTTCGCCCCCTTCGACCGGAACGTCCACCGCGGCCGGCGGCTGTCCGCCGCGCGGGCCTACCTGTATCCGGTGATGAACCGGCCGAACCTCACCGTGGCCACCCGCGCCTTCGTCACCAAGATCATCTTCGACGGCCCGCGCGCGGTCGGCGTCGAGTTCCGGCACGAGGGCAAGAACAAGCGGGTCCGGTCCGGCGAGCTGATCCTGTCCGGCGGGGCGATCAACTCTCCCCAGCTGCTCCAGCTGTCCGGCGTCGGCAACGCCGCCGAGCTCTCCGCGCTCGGCATCGAGGTGGTCGCCGACCTGCCCGGCGTGGGCGAGAACCTGCAGGACCACCTGGAGGTGTACGTCCAGTACGGCTCGAAGCTGCCGGTCTCGGTGGCGCCCGCGCTCAAGTGGCGCAACCGCCCCGTGGTCGGCGCGAAGTGGCTATTCCTGCGCAGCGGCCCTGGCGCCACCAACCACTTCGAAGGCGGCGGCTTCGCCCGCAGCAACGACGACGTGATCTACCCGAACCTGATGTTCCACTTCCTGCCCATCGCGATCCGCTACGACGGCTCGCAGCCCGCGGGCGGGCACGGGTACCAGGTGCACATCGGCCCGATGTACTCCGACTCCCGCGGCACCTGCAAGATCACCTCGCGCGACCCGCGCGTCCATCCCGCGCTGCGGTTCAACTACGTGTCCACGCCGACCGACCGGCGGGAGTGGGTGGAGGCGATCCAGGTCGCCAGGAAGATCCTGACCCAGCCCGCCTTCGACGACTACAGCGCGGGAGAACTGTCGCCCGGGCCGTCGGTGCAGACCGACGAGGAGATCCTGGCCTGGGTGGCCAGGGACGCCGAGACCGCGCTGCACCCGTCCTGCACGACCAAGATGGGCACCGACCCGATGGCGGTGACCGACCCGGCGAGCCTGCGGGTACACGGGCTGCAGGGGCTCCGGGTCGTCGACGCCTCGGTCATGCCCTACGTCACCAACGGCAATATCTACGCGCCGGTCATGATGACCGCGGAGAAGGCGGCCGACCTGATACTGGGCAATACGCCGCTGCCGCCCGAGCCGGTGGCGTTCTTCCGCCGGGACCGCGATCAGGTGCGGGCCGGCGAGAACCAGGTCCGTTCGGATGATTAATAGATCTTTTCCGTGGGGTTCGGTGGGGCCTTTGAATTGACCGAACGGGCCGGGTTCCTGCCCTACCCCACAACGTGGGATTATTTCCCCGAAAACTAGACAGACCGGCCATCCGTCACCATGATCGAACTGGCACGGGGTAAGACGAGGAGCGACCTGGCATGACCACACCAAACGACGGCCTCGGCGGCTTCGGGGACAACGCCGCGAGTGACCCGTTGCCTGAGGCGACCGCGCTGGTGCGCGGCGCGGCGGAGGCCGGTCACCAGCTCAAGATCCTCGGCGGCCTCGGGGTCCGGGTGCTGTGCCCCGATTTCCCGCCCCGGCTGCGCGCCGGGCAGGACATCGACCTGGCCTGCCTCGGCAAGAGCCGGCGCAAGATAGCCGACCACCTGGAGAGTGCGGGCTGCGAGCCCGACCGCCGGTTCAACAACCTCAACGGGGACCGGCAGATGTACTTCACCGCCCCGTCCGGACGCCCCGTCGACGTCATGGTGGACCGGCTGTCGATGTGCCACACGCTGGACTTCAAGCCGTCGTTCGGCTCCGCCTCGATGACCCTTGCCCCCGCCGACCTGCTGCTGTCCAAGCTGCAGATCGTCGAGCTCAACGCCAAGGACGCGCACGACATCTTCCACCTGCTTTCCGGGCTGCGGGTGGGCCGGGACTCCGCCCGCCCGTCCATCGACCCGGACCGGTTCGGCGCGGTGCTCGCCGCCGACTGGGGCTGGTGGCGGACGGTGACGGGCAACCTGGCCAAGCTGCCCGACCTGCTCTCCTCCTCACCCGGCCTGGCGCCGCCGTACCCGCGGTTCGACGCCCTGACGCAGGCGAAGCAGCTGCACGAGGTCGCCGAGACGGTACCGAAGGGACTGAAGTGGAAACTAAGGGCCAATGTGGGCGACCGGGTCCGCTGGTACGAGCTACCCGAAGAAGTGGATCACTGATCGCTTCCTCGGCACGCTGAGCAATCCGGAAGGAAGGCGCGATGAAAGTCTTCTTCGCCACTGATATCCATGGCTCCGAGATCTGCTGGCGAAAATTCCTCAACGCCGCCGCCTTCTATAAAGCGGACATGGTCGTGCTCGGCGGGGACGTGACCGGCAAGGTCCTGGTGCCCATCCTGGCCATGCCCGGCTACTGGGAAGTGTCGTTCGGCGGCCAGCGGCTGCGCCTGGAGACCAGGGCCGAGCTCGACGAGATCCAGCGCAAGATCCGCGACCGCGGCTCCTACCCCTCGGTGATGGCCCCGGAGGAGCTCGACGCGCTGAACGAGGAGGACGGCTCGGTCGACCGCAGGTTCACCCTGGAGATGACCCGCGGCCTGGACCGGTGGCTGGACATGGCCGACGGCAAGCTGCGCGGCGGCGACATCCCGTGCGTCCTCAACGGCGGGAACGACGACATCTGGGACATCGACGCGATCATCGAGGCGTCCCCGTCCGTCAGTTTCGCCGAAAGCAAGGTGCTCGACATCGGCGGGTTCTATCTCGCCTCGATGGGCTGGACCAACCCGACCCCGTGGAACACCTTCCGCGAGGCGCCCGAGGACGTCCTGGCGTCGAAGATCGACGCCGTGGTCTCGCAGATCCCGACATGGGCCGGGCGATATTCAACTTCCACGCGCCGCCGTACGGCACCGGCCTGGACGAGGCCCCGGCCCTGGACGAGAACATGCGGCCGATCCACGGCGGCGCGGTCATGAAGCCGGTCGGCTCGAAGGCGGTCAGGGAGGCCATCCTCAAGTACGAGCCGCCGCTGTCGGTGCACGGTCACATCCACGAGAGCCGGGGAGTGAAGAAGCTCGGCAGCCGGACCCTGTCCATCAACCCCGGCAGCTCCTACACCGACGGCGTGCTGCAGGGCGCGCTCCTCGAACTGAACGAGAAGAAGGGAAAGGTCACCAAGTACATTCTCGTGAACGGCTGAGGCCCCCGCGCAGCTGAGCATCCGCAGGCGTCTTAGCCGAGCGAGAAATAGCGGAGCGTAAGTCCTCAACTTCACAAACGGGAGCACCAGAGGCTCCTGAAAGCCCTATATTGCCGCTAGATGAACGCATATTCACCAGATGTAGCCTTCTCACCTCGTCCAATCGGACAAATCGGATATATCAGGATAACCGGAGGGATACATAATGACGGCAGGAGCACTGGGGGAGGAGAGACCGACTCTCTTCCTCCGCAAGGCGACGGGCCTGGTCCGCGGCTGGTCGGTCCGGGACTCGCTGATCTACGCGTGCCTGGCGACCAACTTCGTGACGCTCGGCATCTACGAGTTCACCTTCGCCGGGCCGGCGTTCCCGAAGGGCCAGTTCATAACGGCGACGATCATCGGGGGAATCTGGGTTTCGTTCCTGGTCATCGCCTATTCCGGGCTCGTCGTCACGATCCCGCGGGCCGGCGGCGACTACGTCTGGCAGACCAGGATCCTGGGCAGCGGCATCGGCTTCGTGATGGCCGCGACCGGCTGGTGGTTCATTCTCTGGCTGTGGGCGCCGATCTACGGCAACATCTTGGCGGTGCAGCTGTTCCAGCCGCTGTGGGCGACGCTCAAGTGGACCTGGCCGGGCGGCGGCTACGCGTGGTTCGGCACGCACAACGGGATCTTCGTGGTGACCTTGATCACGATCGCGCTGGCCGGCCTCCTGGTCTCCATCGGCATGGCCGGTTACGCCAAGGTCCAGCGCTGGTGCTTCATCGGCGGCGTGATCGGCTTCGCCGTCGTGGTGATCCTGCTGCTGATCAACTCACACGCCGACTTCATCGCCGCGTTCAACCGGGAAGGGCAGCACCTGTTCGGCGTCAACAATGCCTACGCGGCCACCAACAAGGCGGCCGTCAAGGCCGGCTACACCACATCGCCGATCGGCTTCGGCCCGCTCGGGCCGACGATGCTGCTCATCCCGGCGTTCATGTTCTTCCTGCTGTGGCCGAACTGGGGCACCACGCTGTACGGAGAGGTCCGCGGCGCGAGCGACTTCAAACGGGTGTTCGCCGGCATGTTCTTCGGCCTGTGGCTCACGGTCGCCTTCACGATCATCTTCCTGCTGCTGATGGCCAAGACCGTCGGCTGGGGCTTCTACCAGAACCTCAACTCGCTGGACTACAACCTCACCCCGCAGTTCGGCATCTGGCCGTACCCGTTCATGTTCGCGGGCTGGCTGGTGAACAACACCGCCTTCCAGGTGGTGCTGATCCTGGTGCTCAGCCTGTGGTTCTTCGGCTGGGTGGGAACCCTGTTCCTGTCCTCGACCCGGGTCATCTTCGCGGCCGCGTTCGACCGCGTGCTCCCCGACCGGGCGGCTGAGGTCTCGGAGAAGCGCCGGGTGCCGTTCTATTCGCTGATCTTGATGTTGCTGCCTGCCGTCGGGCTGGCGGCGCTGTACTCGTACAACAGCGATTTCCACACCTACACGCTGGACGCCACGCTGGTCATCGCGGTGACGTACCTGTTCAGCGCGATCGCGGTGGTCATCCTGCCGCTGCGCAAGCCGGACCTGTGGTTCGCCTCGCCGGCCAGCAAGGTGAAGTTGTTCGGCGTGCCCATCGTGCCGGTGGCCGGGGTGGTGACGATCGCGCTGCTCGTGTACTGCCTCATCGAGTGGCTGTCGAACGACCTGTACTTCGTGAACTATTCGTCCTCCCTCGTCTACATGGGCGCGAACTACGTGCTCGCCATCGTCATCTTCGTGGGGGCCCGCATCGTGCGTAACCGCCAGGGCATCGACCTGTCCCTGATCAACAAGGAAATCCCGGTCGAGTAACTGTCCGTTTCATGATCGCGAAGGCTCTGGTACCGCAGCGAGTACCAGAGCCTTCGCGATCTTTGCGATCTTTGCGATCTTTGCGATCTTTGCGAGGAGGAGGTTTCGCCGGTGAGTGAGCTGGAAGGGCGCAACTTCCTGGTGACGGGGGGGAACACCGGGATCGGGCGGGCCACGGCGGCCGGGCTGGCCGGCCGGGGCGGGCGGGTGTGGATCGCGGCCAGGTCCCGGGCCAAGGGCGAGGCGGCGGTGGCCGGGATCAAGGCGGAGACCGGCAGCGACTCGGTCGGGTTCCTGCCGCTCGACCTGGCCGACCTGGAGTCGGTGCGGGCGTGCGCGGCGGCCTTCGTAGCCCTGGGCGAGCCGCTGCACGTACTGGTGAACAACGCCGGCGTCGGCGGGGCCCGGGGCCTGACCAGGCAGGGGTTCGAGATGACGTTCGGCATCAACCACCTCGGCCACTTCGCGCTGACGAACGCCCTGCTCGGCTGCCTCACCGCCAGCGGGCCGGCCCGGGTGGTGACGGTGTCCAGCGACTCCCACTACGCGGCGCGCGGCATCGACTTCGAGGCGCTGCGCCGGCCCGCGCGCGGCCTCACCGGGCTGCGCGAGTACGCGGTCTCCAAGCTGTGCAACGTGCTGTTCACCGCCGAACTCGCCCGCCGGACCGCGGGCACCGGGGTCACCGCGTACGCGCTGCACCCCGGCGTGGTGGCCTCCGACATCTGGCGGCGGGTGCCGTGGCCGGTCCGCCCCCTTGTGACCAGGCGCATGCTGTCTGTGACCGAGGGCGCCGCGACCTCGCTGTACTGCGCGACCTCGGCGGAGGTGGCGCAGGACAGCGGGCTGTTCTACGACAAGTGCGCGCCGCGCGCGCCGAGCGAGGTGGCGACGCCCGAGCTGGCCGCGGAGCTGTGGAAGCGCAGCGAGGAGTGGACGGCGACGTAAGCGCGGCGGTTTTCCCTGGTCCGCGAAGCGGCCGCTTCGCGGACCAGGGAAGCGGCCGCTTCGGCCCTTGCCCGTCAGAACCCCTCTGTCCTCTTCCATCGCGCCGTTCACTCCCGCCACTGGAACCGGGAAATAACCGGGAGGATCGGGCCCTCCGGGAGGATCCGGGCCTCTGGGGGGTACCGGATCCTCCCGGAAGGCCAGATCCTCCCGGATAAAACGTTGCCTGGAACGCTGGCCAGGTAACTGGGGCACGCTCAGCCCGCCTGGCAGCACAGTCCCCGTGAGTTCGGGTGAAGGCACCGCCTTCTACGCGCTGGCCGGCGTGGGAGCGACGGTCGGCCCCTGCGCTGGCCGCGCTCCGCACCCAGCTCGCCGGGCTGCTGGCCGACATATGCGCCGATGATCCTGGTGCGGCATGATCGTCAGAGGTAGTGGGCAAGACAACCCCGCGTAGCGGTCATGACCATGGAAGCTGGGGGAATGGATCTTCCTGTCAACCCGCCGGTGGCGCCGATGCTGGCCAAGCCGGTGGACGCGATCCCGAGCGGAGACTACGTGTTCGAGCCGAAGTGGGACGGCTTCCGGTCGATCGTGTTCCGCGACGGCGACGAGGTCGAGATCGGCAGCCGGAACGAGCGGCCGATGACGCGCTACTTTCCCGAGCTGGTGGCCGCGATCAAGGCCGAACTGCCGGAGCGGTGCGTGATCGACGGGGAGATCGTGATCCCCGACGCCGAGGGCAGGCGGCTGGACTTCGACGCGCTGCAGCTGCGGATCCACCCCGCGGCCAGCCGGGTGGAGCTGCTCTCGACCCAGACGCCGGGGCACTTCATCGCGTTCGACCTGCTCGCGCTGGGGGATTCCGACTACATGGAACGGCCGTTCGCCGAGCGCCGGGCCGCGCTGGAGGGCGCCCTCGCCGCGGCCGGGTCCTCCGTCCACCTGACCCCGACGACCACCGACCGGGAGGTCGCCGCCGGCTGGTTCAGCCAGTTCGAGGGGGCGGGCCTGGACGGGCTGATCGCCAAGCCGGCGAGGGGGATCTACGAGCCGGACAAGCGGGTGATGAAGAAGATCAAGCACGAGCGCACCGCGGACTGCGTGGTGGCCGGCTACCGGGTCCACAAGAGCGGCGAGGACCGCATCGGGTCGCTGCTGCTCGGCCTGTACCAGGACGACGGGAAGCTGGCCAGCGTCGGCGTGATCGGCGCGTTCCGCGATGGAGAAGCGCATCGAGCTGTTCACCGAGCTGCAGCCGCTGGTCACCACGTTCGACCAGCACCCGTGGAACTGGGCGGAGCACCAGTCCGGCCAGCGGACCCCGCGGGCGGCCATGGCCAGCCGGTGGAACGCGGACAAGGACCTGTCGTTCATCCCGCTGCGCCCGGAGCGCGTGGTCGAGGTCCGCTACGACCACATGGAGGGCGCGCGGTTCCGGCATACGGCGCAGTTCGTCCGCTGGCGGCCGGACCGCGAGCCGCGCTCGTGCACCTACGCCCAGCTGGAGGAGCCGGTCAGCTTCAACCTCGCCGAGATCCTGGGGGGCCGATCGTCAAGGAGCCAGCATGGCTGAGCCGAAGATGGTGCTGGAGCTGGCGGGCCGCGAGGTCGCGATCAGCAATCCGAGCAAGGTGTTCTTCCCGCGGGCCGGGATCACCAAGCTGGACATGGTGCGCTACTACCTGGCCGTGGCGCCGGGGGCGCTGGGCGGCGTCCGCGGGCGGCCGATGGCGCTGAAGCGGTTCGTGAACGGCGCCGAGAGCGAGCCGTTCTTCCAGAAGCGGGCGCCGGAGAAGCGGCCGGACTGGATCGAGACCGTCGAGCTCCGCTTCCCCTCCGGCCGCACCGCGGACGAGGTGGTGGTCACCGACGAGGCCGCGCTGGCCTGGGTGATCAACCTCGGCTGCATCGACCTGAACCCGCACCCGGTACGCACCGCCGACATGGACCACCCGGACGAGCTGCGGGTCGACCTGGACCCGGTGCCGGGGGTGGAATGGCCGCAGATCAGGGACGTGGCCCTGGTGGCCGCCGGACGTGCTGGCGGATTTCGGGCTGACCGGCTGGCCGAAGACCTCCGGGTCGCGCGGCATGCATATCTACGCCCGGATCCAGCCGCGCTGGGAGTTCGGCGAGGTGCGCCGCGCGGCGGTGGCGGTGGCGCGGGAGATCGAGCGGCGGGCGCCCGAGCTGGCCACGTCCAAGTGGTGGAAGGAAGAGCGGCACGGCGTCTTCGTGGACTACAACCAGAACGCCAAGGACCGCACGGTCGCGTCCGCCTATTCCCTCCGCCCGGTCCAAGACGCCCGGGTGTCCACGCCGCTGACCTGGGCGGAGGTGCCGTCGTGCGACCCGGCGGAGCACACCATCGGCACCGTCCCGGCGCGGTTCGCCGCCGTCGGCGACCCCTGGGCGGAGATGGACGAGGCGGCCGGGTCGCTGGACGGGCTGCTCGAGCTGGCGGCCAGGGACGAGGCGGCGGGCCTGCCCGACGCGCCGTGGCCGCCGCACTATGACAAGCAGGCCGGCGAGGCGCCCCGGGTGCAGCCGTCGAAGCGGCGCAGCGGCGGGTCCTCCGGCGCCCGGAGCCCGACGGGCCGGCGGCAGAGCACCAAGCCGCTGATCGAGGTGGCCCGGGCGGCCAGCAAGGACGAGGCCATGGCGGGCCTGGAGCGATGGAAGGCGCGGCACGCCGCGGTGTGGCCGAAGCTCGAGCCGGCCGACGTCCTGGTCGACTCGATGCGCGGCCGCAGCTCGAGCTGGTACCGGATCCGCCTCAACCTGGAGCACGTCCCGGAGGCCGAACGCCCGCCGCAGGAGCCCCTGGAAGTCGACTACGACCCCTGGGCAGGGCTTCCGCCCTAGCTGATGTCCACCCAGTCGAGGGTGCGCTGGACGGCCTTGCGCCAGCCGGCGTAGCCGCCCGCGCGCTGGTCCGGCGTCCACGACGGCGCCCAGCGCTTCGACTCGTGCCAGTTGGCGCGCAGTTCGGCGGTGTCCCGCCAGAACCCGGTGGCCAGCCCGGCCGCGTACGCGGCGCCGAGCGCGGTGGTCTCGGCGACCACCGGGCGGCTCACCGGCACGCCGAGGATGTCGGCCTGCAGCTGCATGCACAGGTTGTTGGCGGTCACCCCGCCGTCCACCTTGAGCACCTCCAGGCGGACGCCCGAGTCCTGCTCCATCGCCTCCACCACGTCCCTGGTCTGGTAGGCGATGGCCTCCAGGGTGGCACGGGCCAGGTGCGCGCTGGTATGGAACCGGGACAGGCCGACGATCGCGCCGCGCGCGTCGGCCCGCCAGTACGGCGCGAACAACCCGGAGAAGGCCGGCACGAAGTAGACGCCCCCGGTGTCGTCGACCTGGGCGGCGAGCGCCTCGCTCGCCGCCGCGCCGCTGATGATGCCGAGCTGGTCGCGCAGCCACTGCACCGCGGCGCCGGTCACCGCGATCGACCCCTCGAGCGCGAAGACGGCGGGCTCCGCGCCGAACTTGAAGCACACCGTGGTGAGCAGGCCGCTGGAGGAACGGACGATGTCCGTGCCGGTGTTCAGCAGCAGGAAGTTGCCCGTGCCGTAGGTGTTCTTGGCCTCGCCGGGGGCCAGGCAGACCTGCCCGACGGTGGCGGCCTGCTGGTCGCCCAGCGCGCCGGTGATCGGCAGCTGGCCGCCGAACGGGCCCCGGGGCGACGTCATCCCGTAGGGTTCGGGCGCCGACGACGGCAGGATCCGCGGCAGCATCTGCCGCGGGACGGCGAAGAAGCCGAGCAGCTCGTCGTCCCAGTCCAGCGTCTGGAGGTTCATCAGCATGGTGCGGCTGGCGTTGGTGACGTCGGTCACGTGCACGCCGCCCGAGACGCCGCCGGTGAGGTTCCACAGCAGCCAGGTGTCGACCGTGCCGAAGATGGCGTCGCCCCGGTCGGCGTCCGCGCGCAGGCCGTCGACGCTGTCGAGCATCCACTGCAGCTTGCCGCCGGAGAAGTAGGTGGCCGGCGGCAGGCCGGCCTTGTGCCTGATCACGTCGCCGCGGCCGTCCCGGTCCAGGGCCGAGGCGATCCGGTCGGTCCTGGTGTCCTGCCACACGATCGCGTTGCCGTACGGCCGCCCGGTGCGCCGGTTCCACACCAGCGTGGTTTCCCGCTGGTTGGTCAGGCCGAGCGCGGCCAGGTCGGTGGTGCGCAGGTTCTCCGAGTTCAGCACGGTCTTGATGACGGCGCTGGTGCGCTCCCAGATCTCGACGGGGTTGTGTTCCACCCAGCCGGGCCGGGGCATGATCTGCGTGTGCTCCAGCTGGTGCCTGGCCACTTCGGCGCCGGAATGATCGAAGACCATGAACCTCGTGCTCGTGGTGCCCTGATCGATGGCCCCGACGAAATCGGCCACTCCAGCTCCCTTTGACGGCAGTTCACCGTCATGTAACGGTTTGCGGGTAGGTTGACGATGTACATACTCTAGAACTGGGGATACAACGAAATCTGGGGGATGGGTGATGGCGAGTAACGGCGCTCTCGACGCCCGCGACCGTGGCGTGATGCTCAGCCGGCTGGCCACCGAGCGGTTCGACGTGCTGGTCATCGGGGGTGGCATCACGGGCGCGGGGGCGGCCCTGGACGCCGCGTCCCGCGGCCTGCGGGTGGCCCTGGTGGAAGCGCGCGACCTGGCCTCGGGTACCTCGAGCCGGTCCAGCAAGCTCATCCACGGCGGCCTGCGGTACCTGGAGCAGTTCGACTTCAAGCTGGTCTACGAGGCGCTGCGGGAACGCGACCTGCTCGTGTCCAAGCTCGCCCCGCACCTGGTCAAGCCGGTCTCGTTCATGTACCCGCTGTACAAGAAGGTGGTCGAGCGTCCCTACGTCGGGGCGGGCCTGGTCCTGTACGACTCGATGGAGGGAACCCGCAGGCCGGTGCCGCGGCACCGGCACCTGTCCGCCCGCGGCGCGCTGAAGCGGGCCCCGGCCCTGTCGCCGGACCGGCTCGCGGGCGCCATGCTCTACTACGACGCGCAGGTCGACGACGCGCGGCACACGCTCACCGTGGCCCGCACGGCGGCGGCGCACAGCGCGGTCGTGACCACCCGGGTCAGCGCGGTCGGGCTGCTGCGTTCGGCCGACGGGGAACGGGTGACCGGCGCCCGGGTACGCGACGAGGAGTCCGGGCGCGTGGTTAGCGTGGCCGCGGACAGTGTGGTGGTCTGCGCCGGGGTGTGGACCGACCTGGTGCACGAGATGGCGGGCGTGCAGGCCGGCTACAAGGTCCGGATGTCCAAGGGGGTGCACATCGTGGTGCCGCGGGCGGCGGTGGACGCGAACACCGGGATGATCGTGCGGACCGACAAGAGCGTGCTGTTCTTCATCCCGTGGGGCGAGCACTGGATCGTCGGCACCACCGACACCGACTGGGACGGTGACCGGGCCGAGCCCGCGCCGACCGAGGAGGACATCGAGTACATCCTGACCGCCGCGAACCGGGTGCTGGCCAAGCCGCTGGCCCGCGCGGACGTCATCGGCGTGTACGCCGGCCTGCGGCCGCTGATCGATCCGAGCGATCAGAACGGCTCCAAGCCCACCACCAAGCTGTCCCGTGAGCACGTGGTCGACGTGCCGGTCCCTGGCCTGGCCAGCATCGCGGGCGGCAAGTTCACCACCTACCGGCTGATGGCCAGGGACGTGGTCGACGCCGCCGTGGCCGACTTCGGCCGCGAGGTGCCCGGGTCGGTCACCGACCAGGTGCCGCTGCTCGGCGCCGACGGGCTGGCCGCGGTCCAGCACGCGGCGGGGCGGCTGGCCGAGGACTACGGGGTGTCCCGCGCGGCGGTGGAGCACCTGCTCGGCCGGTACGGGACGCTCGCCGAAGAGGTGCTCAACCTGGTCAGGGCGGATGACGGGCTGGCCCGCCTGCTGGCCGAGGGCCACCCGTACCTGCGCGCCGAGGTCGCCTACGCGGTCACCCACGAGAACGCCCTGCACGTGGAGGACGTGCTCATGCGGCGGACGCGGCTGTTCATCGAGTCGGCGGACGCGGGCGCCGGGGCGGCGGCCGACGTGAGCGTGATCATGGGCCGGCTGCTCGGCTGGAGCCGGCGGCGGCGCGCGGCCGAGACGCGGCGCTACCTCGACCTGATCCAGGCCGAGCAGCCGGTGATCGCCCTGGAGCCCGGCCCGGTGCCCGAGCGGGCCCTCGCCGCGGCGAGATGAACTCGCAGGGGACCAGGCGGCTGCTGACGTTCCGGCTGGACCAGGAGCAGCGGCAGCGGCTCAGGGCGCGCCTGGCCCGCGACGGCCGGACCATGTCCGAGGTGGTGACGCACGGGCTGCGCCAGTACGTGCAGCACGCGCGCCACGGCGCCGGCCCGGAGGGCGCGGGCACGCCGGTCCTGCCCGAGCGGGTCGCCGCGCGGCTGCGCGAGCTCCGCTCCTCCGGGCGCAGCGAGCTGCTGTCCGCGTCGCTGGCCGCGCTGAACGAGGCGGGCTGGCCGCTGCGCCCGCTCGCCGACGCCCTCGGCATCAGCCGGCAAGCGGTGCAGGCCCGGGTTCGCCGCCGGGCTCTGTCCGGGCTCCGCGAGCATATGGTGCCCATCGTCCCGCCGCCGCCGTTCCCGCAGCGGCGGGAGGCCAGCGCGACCGGCCTCCGGCCGCACCTGACGATCAAGATCGACCACACGCTGCGCGCGTCGGCGCACCGGGCGGCGGCCGATGAGGGCAGCTCGCTCACCCAGGTGGTCGAGGCCATCCTGGACCGTTATCTCAGGCACGGCATGGCGGACGGGGATAAGGCGCCGCCCCGGGAGGCCAGCCGCTCACGGTAGGCGGCCACGTGCTGCCTGTTGCCGCAGTTGCCGGTATCGCAGTAGCGACGGGAACGATTCTTGGACAGGTCGGCGAAGACCGCCTCGCAGTCCGGCGCCTCGCAGCCGCGGAGCCGGTCCGCCTCGCCCAGCCGCACCAGGTCGGCGAGGGCGAAGCCGGCCTGAGCGGCGAGGCGGTGCTCGAGCGCGGCGTCACGGCCGGTGACGTGCAGGTGCCAGCCCCAGCCGCCGCCGTGGTCGACCAGCCGGGGCCGGGCGCCTGAATCGCCGAGCAGCTCGTTGACCAGGTTCGCGAGACTCTCGGGGTCCCTGGCCTGCCAGACCGCTCGCAGCCGGGGGCGCAGGGCTCGCACCGCGTCCAGGTCGGCCGCCGTGGCCCGCCGCGCCGTTCGTGGGGACGCTGTTCGAGGCGACCGCCGGGGCGACGGCCGGGTCGGTGCTGCTCGGCCTGGTCCTGCACGACTTCCGCCTGGGCAGCGCGTGGCCGGCGCTCGGCTGGCTGGTGCTGCTCGCGCTGACCTCGCAGGTGGCCGGCTGGCTGCTGATCACGGTGTCCATGCCGCGGCTGGCCGCCGGGATGATCGGCGCGCTGCTGCTGATCCAGCCCGCCGGCTCGGTGGCGCTGAGCTACGTGATCCTGGGCGAGCGCCCTTCTCCCCTGCAGCTTCTCGGCGTGGCCCTGGTCTTGACCGGCGTCATGGTCGCCGTGAGCGGGCGTAAGACGGAGGCCGCCTACTCGCGGCACAAGACGAGGATCATCCGCCACGCGTCGGCCGCGTCGACGGGCGAGTCCGTGTCGAAATCGCCGTAGCTGGCCTCGAGGGTGAAGCCGCCGGCCAGCCTGATCGCGGCGGCCAGCTCGGTCGCGGTCCAGAACCGGTTCGGCACGACGTCGGTGACCGTCCGCACCGGCCCGCCGCGCCTGTGGCAGGTGACGCTGACGTGCTCCCGGGTGACTTGGGTGACCGGGTCGATCTGGTCTTGCGCGCCCCAGCGCACGCTGACCGTGGCGCCACCGGTTTCGCTGCTCCATTCGCTGCTGGTCCGGCGCTCGGCGCCGAAGAAGTCCGCGGGATGCGCGAGCTCCATGATGTACAGGCCGCCCCGGTCCAGGTGGCGCGCCACCGCGGCCAGGTGGCGCAGCATGTCGTCGAGGACGAGCAGGTGGCACAGCGAGTTGAGCATCGTGATGGCCAGGTCGAAGCGGCCGGGCAGGCTGAAGTCCCGCATGTCGGCCTGGACCACGGTCAGCTGGGTCCCGGCCGCCGCCGCCAGGTCGCGGGCCCGCGCGCACATCGCCGGGCTGAGGTCGAGCGCGGTGGCCGCCAGCCCGCGCCGCGCCAGGTTTCGCGCGTGCTCCGCCGGGCCCGCGGCGAGTTCGAGAACCGACCGGGGCTGGCCGGAATCCGGTCCGTGGTGCTTACCGGACCACCGCAGCAGCGCGTCCACCTCGGCCGGAACGTCACGGTAGGCACACGCGGCCTCGTAAAACTCAGGCTCGTCATATATTCCGGGCACCTGACCATGATGCCGGACGCAACTGCCTGAGCGGCACCGGCCGGGTCGGCTGCGGCCAGTAATGGCAATCCGGACTGTGCAAAGTAACGTGCACTAGCCTCACGCATCGGCCTGCGGCAGACTGTCCGCATGATGACAGAGAGCCAGGCGCTGGAGACCCTGACGCGGGAGGACCCCGAAGCAGCCGGTGACGCGAGGGCTGCCCTGGCCTGGCTGACCGGCGACGAGGGGCTGGAGACGATCTCGCTGCTGCGCCTGCAGGAGTTCCTCTGGTACGCGCTCCCGGTGAAGTGGCCGATGTCCACTCCGGGGCGGGTCGGCGTGGCCAAGGCCCTGGGCCGCCTGTTCCTGCTGGCGGGCCTGGACCGGTACGCCGGAGTGTGTTCGTCACCGGGCACCGAGAAGATCATCACCGCCTACGCGGACGGGCACGAGGAAGGGATCGCCGCGTACACCGAGGCCATCGAGGAGTCGAACGCGGCGCCGCCGGACACCGAGCTGCTGGCCTGGGGTTCGGTCATGGGATCACAGGAGCGCGCCGCCTACGACGCCTGCGCGGCCGCCCTGGAACTCGCCTTCGCCTCCGGCGAGCTGAGCGTGGGCGCGCGCGGCTGGCGCACCAGGCGCGTGGACATCGTCAACCGCTGGCTGACCGGCCGCCCCGCGGAAGACCTGGACAAAGACGCGGAAACGGACGAGACGGGGCAGGCCCAGGACGGCGGCCAGGGAAACGACACCTGGCT
This sequence comes from uncultured Actinomycetes bacterium, assembly GCA_963722275.1. GTDB lineage: Bacteria > Actinomycetota > Actinomycetes > Streptosporangiales > Streptosporangiaceae > Palsa-504. Next base: position 34,531 of record CAVRMX010000013.1, read on the forward strand.
CAGCCGGATCAGCGCCGAACGGATCGACGCGTGGGCGCACGGCCGGCCGGGTGAGCGGTCGCGGCTGGCCCGCGGCCTCATCCCGCGCCTGCTCGAGCCGCCCGCGGTCCCGGACGACCCGCTGCCCACGCTGCGCTGGCTGCTCGGTCACGCCGCCGAGGGCCTGCGCCTCACCGCCAGGCACTACATCGCGCCCGCCCTCGTCACCGAGGCGGTCGAGGAGTTCGGCTGGCGCGACCAGCTCGTCGGCACGCTCCGCCAGGAACTCGACGTGTTCCCGCTGCATACGCTGCGCGGCATGGTGCAGAGCGAGATGGGGGCCGTCAGGCGCAGCGGCACCAGCCTGGTGCTCACCAAGACCGGCAAGCTCATGACGGCGGACCCCGCCGCCCGGTGGCACATCGGCACCGCGGCGCTGATCGGCCCGGACGACGGCCCCCAGCCGGACTTCTCGGTCGCGGTGCGCGAAGCCGCGCTGATGCTCATCCTGGCCAACGGGCCGACCGGGTACGACGAGCTGACCAGGCTGCTGACCGACATCCACGGCGTGGAGGGCTGGGCCGCCAGGGGCACCAGCTCCGGGACGGGACGGCACGGCACCGGGCTGCACGGCACCGGGCTGCACAGCACCGGGCTGGCCAGCGCGGTGCGCACCGAGCTCTACTCGCTGCGGCACCGGCTGTGGGCCCTGCACCTCCTCGGCACCGAACGCAGCTTCAGCGCGCCGCTATCGCTGACCGAGACCGGGGTCACGGCGGCGCTGTCCGCCCTGCTCGCGCGGGCCCTGCGCCCGAGGCATCACCTCGGCTTGGGGTAACCCGGCTAACCCGGTAACGGAGCCCAGGTCAGCGGAAAGTACCCGGTGTAGTTCTCGGCCAGTGTGCTGGCGGCCGCCCGCGAGGAGATGACGTAGCGCAGCTGGGCGAGCTGCAGCGCGGCCCCGAACTGGTCCGCGTCCGGGTCCACGTGCAGCATGGACGTCATCCACCAGGAGAAGTGGGTGGCCCGCCACACCCGGCTCAGGCAGGTGTCCGAGTACGCGTCGGCCGGCCCGGCCTGCCCGTCCTTGAGCAGGCTGGTCAGCGCCTTGGCCAGGGCGGTCACGTCGGCGAGGGCCAGGTTGAGGCCCTTGGCCCCGGTGGGCGGCACGATGTGCGCCGCGTCACCGGCCAGGAACAGCCGCCGGTAGCGCATGGGCGAGGCGACGAAGCTGCGCATCGGCGAGATGGCCTTCTCGGTGATCGGGCCTTCTTTGAGGTCCCATCCCGGCACGCCGAGCCGGTGCCGCAGCTCGGCCCAGATCCGGTCGTCGGGCCACCGCTCGATCTCCTCGTCGGCCGGCACCTGCAGGTACAGCCGGCTGACCTGCGGCGTGCGCATGGTGTGCAGCGCGAAGCCGTCCTCGTGCCTGGCGTAGATCAGCTCGTCGGTGGACGGCGGCACGGTGGCCAGGATGCCGAGCCAGGAGTACGGGTACCCGCGCTCGGCCACCGTCACCAGGCCGGGCGGCATCGAATCGCGGCAGATGCCGTGGAAGCCGTCACAGCCGGCGATCGCGTCGCAGGTGACTTCGTGCCTGGTTCCCGCGGCGTCGGTGAAGCGGAGCACGGGCTGGTCGGTATCGAGCTCGCCGACCTCGGTATCCGAGACCTCGAACTCGATCATGGCCCCGGCCCCGAGCCTGGCCTGGATCAGGTCCTTGACGATCTCGGTCTGGGCGTAGATCGTCACCCAGCGGCCGCCAGTCAGGTCACGGAAGTCGAGGTGGTGCCGCTCGCCCTCGAACTGCAGGTAGATCCCGCCGTGCTCGAGGCCCTCGGCGTCCATCCGGTCACTGAGGCCGATCGTGCGGAGCAGCTCGACCGTGCCGGCCTCGAGCAGGCCGGCCCGCTGCCGCGCCTCGCAGTAGGCCCGGCTGCGGTTCTCCACCACGATGGAGTCGATCCCGCGCAGCGCCAGCAGGTACGAGAGCAGCAGGCCGGCCGGGCCAGCCCCGACGATTCCGACTTGAGTACGTGAGTTGACTGTCATCTCTAGATGGGGTAGAGGGGCCGATGTCGCTCCGTGAACGCCTCCAGGTTAGCCGCCCCGCAGGTGTACGTAGGACGAACGATAGTTCAGAAAGCGAACGCCAGATGCCGGGTCTATGATGTCATCGACCGAGCCGGGAGGCCCTCCTTGACTGACAACCAGGATCAAAGTCATGACGGGGACTTCGTCCAGTCGCTCGAGCGCGGCCTGTCCGTGATCCGGGCCTTCGACGCCGAGCACCCGAAGCTGACGCTGAGCGAGGTGGCCGCGAGCACCGGCCTGAGCCGCGCCGCCGCCCGGAGGTTCCTGCGCACGCTGGTCCAGCTCGGTTACATGCGCAGTGACGGGAGCAGGTTCTCGCTCCGGCCCAAGATCCTCGAGCTCGGCTACGCGTACCTGTCCAGCCTGACCCTGCCCGAGGTGGCCATGCCGCACCTGGAGCAGCTGGTCGAGCAGGTGCACGAGTCCTCGTCGGTGTGCGAGCTCGACGGGGACGACGTGATCTACATCGCCCGCGTCCCGACCAAGCGCATCATGACCGTGACGATCAGCGTCGGGACCAGGTTCCCCGCCTACGCGACCTCGATGGGCCGGGTGCTGCTGGCCGCCCAGTCCGAGGAACGGCTCGACCAGTACCTGGAATCGGTCAGGTTGCGCGGCCTGACCGGGCACACGATCACCAGCGCGACCGCGCTCCGGCGCGAGCTGCGGAAGATCCGGGCGCAGGGCTGGGCCCTGGTCGACCAGGAGCTCGAAGAGGGGCTGCGGTCAATCGCGGCCCCGATCCGCGACGCCGACGGCCAGGTCATGGCCGCCATCAACGTCTCCACCCACGCCGGCCGGCGGACGCTGAACAGCATCGTCGAGGAACTGCTGCAGCCGCTGCTCGCCACCGCGCGGCGCATCGAGCTCGACCTGGCGCGCTCTCGCGCGTCGGTCCGAGCCCGCCCCAACGCCTGACCGATCCCGCCCTCGATCAACGGCCTGCCGCTGCCCGGCCCGCTGACCAGGGCGCGGGTCGCAGTGGTGCCGCTGACCGAGATCGAGGCGACCGATGGCCACGCCAGACGCGTCATCGAGCGGATGACTGTGCCACGTTAGGACGACAGTGCCACACTAGTTTCCTATGCGTACGCTCGTCATCGACCATCCCCTGGTCACCCACAAGCTCACCGCGCTGCGCGACGCCGCCAGCGACACCGCCACTTTCCGCAGCCTGACGGCCGAACTGGTGACCTTGCTCGCCTACGAGGCGACTCGTGAGATGCGGGTCCAGCCGGTGTCCGTCACGACGCCGGTGGGCACGGCCAGCGGCGTCAAGCTGGCCCGGCCGGTACCGCTCATCGTGCCCGTGCTGCGGGCCGGCATCGGCATGCTCGACGGCATGACCCGGCTGCTGCCGATGGCCGACGTCGGCTTCGTCGGGCTGCGCCGGGACGAGGAGTCGCTGGTCGCCTCGACCTACGCGGACCGGCTGCCCGCCGACCTGACGGGGCGGGACACGTTCGTGCTCGACCCGATGCTGGCCACCGGCGGCACGCTGGCCACCGTCATCAGCATGCTCGCCAACCGCGGCGCGGCGTCGGTGACCGCGATCTGCCTGCTCGCCGCGCCCGAGGGCCTGCGGCACGTCGAGGCGGCCTTCGCCGCCGACGAGGTACGGGTAGTGACCGCCGCGGTCGACGAGCGGCTGAACGACCGGGGGTACATCGTGCCCGGTCTCGGGGACGCGGGCGACCGCCTGTTCGGCCAGATCTAGCCGGCTAGTACGGGCTCTGTTACGGGCAGGGCACTGGGCTCTGGTGCGGTACCACCAGGCATCACCTGCGCTCGGGACTGGCCCCCCACATCCACGGTGGGTAATGCCTGACCGCCGAACCCAGCACCCTGCCAACTAGAGCTAATCAGGGCGTATCCCCCAGGGATATCCCCGAGTCCGGGGTTACCCCCGATCCGCCAGCCGAAGAGAATCCGGCCTAGACTAACCAGATCGCGCTCCGTCAGCGCCACACCGCAGGCAGGAAACCGATATCGTGCCAGATTGCCGGGACCGAACCATGCCACTGAGCTCGCACGTTAGCACGGCGTCAGGCCAGAAGATGCTGGTCGCCGAGGGCACCAGGCTGGTGTTCGGCCGGGGGCCAGGAGTCGACCTGATCGTCGCGGCCGGCCGGGGGCTCTCCCGGCGGGCGGGCCTGGTGACCGCGATGGCGGCCGGCGCCTGGATCGCCAACATCAGCCGTACCCACGCGCTGTACGTCGAGGGCGACGGCTACCAGGTCAGGCTGCCCCGGATGGAGCATGACGGCGAGCCCGCCAACGGCTGGTTCGTGCACGCGGGCACGGCCCTGGTCGGGTCGCGCGCCATGCTCGACGACGGGCAGTCGCTGGTCGTGACGGTCACCGGCCAGTACCAGGAGCCGGCGGCGTCAGGTCAGCCGGGCCGCCGGGCCGGCTGGGCAGACGAAGCTGAGCTGGCCGGGGCGGGACTGGACGGCGCGGGACTGGCCGGGGCGGGAGCGGCTGGCGCAGGACTGGACGGCGCGGGGCTGGCCGGGGCGGGAGCCGCCGGCGCGGGAGCGGCCGGGGCTGGGCTGGCCGGGGCGGGACTGGCCGACGAGGGCGAGTGGACCGACGAGGTGTACGCCGCCAGCACGGCCGCCCAGCCGGAGACGGAAGACGCCGGGCGCGCCGGCGCCGGGCTGGCCTACGCCGGGCTGGCGTACACGGAGCCGGCCGAGGCCGGCCAGACGGGGGAACTGGACGGGCCGGGGCTGGCGGCCAGGGACGGCGACGGGACGCTGCTGCCGTTCTACCTGGACCCGATGACGAAGCTCTTCCTCGTCGCGCTGATCTGGTGCCGGCCGTGGCTGGTCGATCCGAGCGCGACCAGGCCGCTGCCGCGCACGCCGGAGATCGCCCGCGGCGCCCTGGAGGTCACCGGCGCCTATCATGAGCTGGAACGGTTCGACGCCGACCCGGAGTACCGCGACCTGCTCTCGGCCCGCGTGGCCGAGCACATCAAGGTGCTCCGGCGGAAGATCGCCGACCGCGGGCTGGCCGCCGCCGACGTCCGGCTCTCGGACGAGGTGGCCGTCCGGATCCTGATCGAGCACGGCATCATCACCTCGGCCGACCTGAGCCGGCTGGACGACCCCGCCTGGCGCTCCCGCCAGGAGGACCTCTGGTGGACCCAGGGTTAAGCCCCGGCCGGTAGCACGATGAACGTGGTGGTGGCCTCGCGGCCACCCGGTCCGTTCACCTGGACGTCGAACATCCCGAGTTGCAGCGCCCCGGGGAAGAGCTGATTGATGTCCAGCCGGACGGTCCCGTCCGGCCCGGTGACCGGCTTGACCCGGGCGGTGCGGGTGAACGTCTGGACCGGCACCGTCGTGGGCGGGCTGCTGAACCTCAGCGTGACCGTGACCGGTGTTCGCGGCGCGAAACCGGTCGCGTCGACCAGCCACGCGGTACTGGTGGTGCCCAGGCTCTGGCCCACCATGCAGACGTTGGGTCCGCCGCCGGCGTGGCCGGACGAGCCGCACACCGTCTTCGGCGGCAGCGGCGGGCCGGGCGGGAGCCCGCCCGCCGAACCGGACGACCGCGCCGGGTTCGGGGAACTGGAACTGCTGAGCGCGGCGCCGAGGATGACGCCGACCACGACCAGGGCCGCTCCGACGGAGGCCCACCCGGCCCAGGCCATGTGCGATCTGAGCCACCGCCGCCAGCCGGGCCCGCCCGGATCCGGCCCGGCGGCCGCTGGCCTGCGCCGGGGGGCGGGCTTGTAGGAGGCGGGAAGTTCGGTGTAGGAGGCGGAGGTGGCGTCGTCGCCGCGGTCCTCGCCGAGCCCGGCCCCTAGCTGGCCGGGCGGGCCAAGCTGGGGGCTGCGCTGGTGGTACTGGCCGATCAGGGCCATCGCCTTGTCCGGCAGGTAGGAGTGCTCCTCGTCCGGGCCGCCCTGGGCCACGGTGAAGTCCCCGAGCTGGACCAGCATCGCCGAGGAGGTCGGCCGCTGCCGCGGCACGCGGTGCATGCAGGCGGCGATGAGCTCGGTGAGCTCGCCGGGCAGGCCGGACAGGTCGGGCTCCTCGGTCGCCAGCCGGGCCAGCACGTCCATGACCGTGGCGCCGGAGTAGGGCGGGTGCCCGGTGGCCGCGAACAGCAGCGTCGCGCCGAGCGAGTACACGTCGCTCGCCACCGACGCCTCGTGGGTGTCCCTGGCCTGTTCGGGCGCCATGTAGGCGGGGGTGCCGACGGCCCCGCGCGAGGTGGTGCGGCCCATCCGCTCGGCCGCCCGGGCCACGCCGAAGTCGATGACCCGCGGCCCGTCGGGCGCGACCAGCACGTTCGACGGCTTCAGGTCGCGGTGCACGATGCCGGCCCCGTGAATCGAGGCGAGCGCCTCCGCGCACCCGGCGGCCAGCCACCGCACCGTGCTCACCGGCAGCGGGCCGCAGGCCAGCACCAGCCGGGACAACGAGGGCGCCGGGACGTACGCCGTGGCCAGCCAGGGCAGGTCGGCCTCCGGGTCCGCCTCGACCACCGCCGCGGTGAAGACGCCGCTCACCTTACGGGCGGCCGCCACCTCCTGCGCGAACCGGGTACGGAAGCCGGCCTCCTCGGCCAGCTCGACCCTGATCGTCTTGACCGCGACCAGCCGCCCCGCCGCCGAACGTCCCAGGAAGACCTGCCCCATGGACCCGGAGCCGAGACGGCCGAGCACCACGTACGGCCCGATTCGTTCCGGATCCCACCTGCGCAACGCCTCTCGTCCCGGCTGGGACGCCATCTCCGCCCTCCCTCACCCTGCCTCCATCATGCCGAATCGTTCCGGCAATGTGCAGGCCTTCCCATCGTTCGTGGCGGGTGAGGAAGGAGAGAAACCAGCACCCGTTCGGGATGTTTATTCGTTTTATCAGCCTGACGGCTGGGAACCGAGAATGCTGACCGGAACCACCGCGTCGCTCATCGCGCGGGCGGTGGCAAAGCCCGGCTTGATCACGGTGTTGATGAGGTGCAGCCGCTCGTCGAAGCCCGCGAACGCGCTCTTCATCGCGTTGATCGTCAGCCATTCGATGTCGGACCAGCCGTAGCCGAACTCGGCGGCCAGCCGGCGGAACTCCGAACTCAGCGTGACCTGGCTCATCAGCCGGTTGTCGGTGTTCACCGTGACCCGGAAGGACAGCTGGCGGAGCAGCCGCAGGGGGTGCAGCGCGATCGACGGGGCCGCGCCGGTCTGGACGTTCGAGGTCGGGCACATCTCCAGCGCGATCCGGCGGTCGCGGACGTAGGCGGCCAGCCGCCCGAGCCGGACGCTGCCCTCGCTGCTGATCTGGATGTCATCCACGATGCGGACGCCGTGGCCGAGCCGTTCGGTACCGCACCACTGCACCGCCTCCCAGATCGACGGCAGCCCGAAGCCCTCGCCCGCGTGGATGGTGATGTGGAAGTTCTCCCGCTTGATGTACTGGAAGGCGTCCAGGTGCCTGCTCGGCGGCCAGCCCGCCTCGGCGCCCGCGATGTCGAAGCCGACCACGCCCCGGTCACGGTAGCGGACCGCGAGCTCGGCTATCTCCAGCGACCTGGCCGCCGTCCGCATGGCCGTGAGCAGGGCATACACCTTGATGCCGCGTCCCGAGCTGCCCTCGCGGAAACCGTCGAGCACTGCCTCGACCACCTCGTTCAGGCTCAGCCCGCGCTCGGTGTGCAGCTCGGGGGCGAACCGCACCTCGGCGTACACGACGCCGTCGGCGGCCAGGTCCTCGGCGCATTCGGCGGCCACCCGCCGCAGCGCGTCGGCGGTCTGCATGACCGCGACCGTATGCCGGAACGCGTCCAGGTAAATTTCCAGGTGACCGCGGTGCGCGCCCTCGGTGAGGCGCTGGGTCAGGTCTTCTACGTTGTCACCTGGCAGGTCGGCGTACCCGGTCTCGCGGGCCAGCTCCAGGACGGTCTGCGGGCGCAGGCCGCCGTCCAGGTGGTCGTGCAGCAGGACCTTCGGGACAGCCCGGATCTCGGCAAGTGTCGGCATCCCCCCATTGTGCTACCCGGCTGAGATGTACTCGAGGACCGGGGAGACCTGCGGCGGGGCGCCGTCCGGGCTGACGGCGATCGCGCCCTGCAGGGCGGCCAGCGCGGGCCCGAAGCGCTCCCGGTCGTCGGCGCGGAGCTCCAGCAGGGGCTGGCCTGCCTGCACCCGGTCGCCCGGCTTGGCCAGGCAGATGACGCCCGCGGCCGCGCTGACGTCGTCCTCCTTGCGGGCCCGGCCGGCTCCGAGGCGCCAGGCCGCGGTGCCCACCTTGAGGGCGTCGAGCCCGGTCAGCCAGCCGGACGCGGGAGCCGGCAGCACCTGGGTGTGCGCCGCCTGGGGCAGCGGGGCGTCCGGGTCGCCGCCTTGCGCGCGGATCATCGCCCGGTAGGCGGCCAGCGCCCGGCCGTCCGCGATGGCGGCGGCGGGGTCGCCAGCCTTGTCACCAGCGAGGCCGGCCAGGGCGAGCATCTGCCTGGCCAGCGCGAGGGTGACCTCCATCAGGTCGGCCGGGCCCTCGCCGCGCAGTGACCGAACGGATTCCTCCACCTCGACGGCGTTGCCGACGGCGCGGCCCAGCGGGACGTCCATCTGGGTCAGCAGCGCCCTGGTGCGCACGCCGTGTTCCTCGCCCAGGGCGACCATCGTCTCGGCGAGCTCGCGGGCCTGGTCCCGGTTCTTCATGAACGCGCCGGTCCCGACCTTGACGTCGAGGACGAGCGCGCTGGTCCCCTCGGCGATCTTCTTGGACATGATCGAGCTGGCGATGAGCGGGATGGACTCGACCGTCCCGGTGACGTCGCGCAGCGCGTAGAGCCTGCGGTCCGCGGGGGCCAGGCCGGACCCGGCCGCGCAGATCACGCAGCCGGCCTCGGCCAGCACGGCGACCGTCTCGTCCGGGGTCAGCCCGGCCCGGAAACCGGGGATCGACTCGAGCTTGTCCAGGGTGCCTCCGGTGTGCCCGAGGCCGCGCCCGGACAGCTGCGGCACGGCGGCGCCGCAGGCCGCGACCAGGGGCGCCAGGATCAGGCTGACCTTGTCGCCCACCCCGCCGGTCGAGTGCTTGTCCACCGTCGGCCTGCTGATGGAGGACAGGTCAAGCCGGTCCCCCGAGTCGATCATGGCCGCGGTCCAGGCCCGCAGCTCCGCGCCGTCAAGCCCGCGGAAGAAGATCGCCATCAGCAGCGCGGACATCTGCTCGTCCGCGACCTCGTGCCGGGCGTACGCCTCGAACAGCCAGCGGATGTCGTCGTCGGCGAGCTGCTGCCCGTCGCGTTTGGCCCGGATCAGGGTGGCCGCGTCGGTCATCGCTGTGTTTCCCCGCGCTGTGTTTCCTTTCGCCGTGTTTCCTTTCGCTGGGCCAGATCGGTTCCGGTGAAGGCGGCCGGGAGCAGGACGCCGAGCTCGACCGGGCCTTCCGCGGTGTCGACCAGCAGGCCGCCGCCGCCGGCCTCGAGCAGCAGCTGGCGGCAGCGGCCGCAGGGCAGCAGCGGCTCGCCGTCACCCGCGACGACGGCGACGGCGTGCAGGGCAGCGGCGCCGGAGGCGTGGAGGGCAGCGGCGCCGGAGGCGTGCAGGGCACTGACCAGGCCGCATTCGGCGCACAAGGTCAGGCCGTAGGAGGCGTTCTCCACGTTGCACCCGGTGACGACCCGCCCGTCGGCGGCCTGGCCGGCCGCGCCGACCCTGAGCCCGGAATAAGGAGCGTAGGCATGTTCGGCCGCGGCCACGGCGGCGGCGCGAAGCGCTGGCCAGTCGATGATCACGTGATGACTCTAAAGGCTCTGTCCTTGAAGGCTCCGCCCTTAAAGGACTAGGGTCCGCTCGGATAAGGCTGCAGGGTTGCCTTATCCGAACGGACCCTCCTCATGTCCTGCGCGGCCGCTGCAGGGAAGCTAGCCGCGCTAAGAGCAAGGAACTCTGCTACAAATCATGCCCAACTACTTGCTAGGACCCACACTGGAAGAAGTTCAGATGTGGTTAAGATCTGCGCCGGGTTCAGAGCAGCCCGGTTTCGTGCTTAACGTGGAGGCCGTGAACGCACGTCTAGGCCGGGTCCTCGTGGTGGAAGACGACCCTGGCATCGCCACTCAGCTGGTCCGCGGGCTGACCCGGGCCGGCTACGAAACCGGCAGCGTCACCACCGGCAAGGCGGCGCTCGACTGGCCGGTACCCGACGTGGTGCTGCTCGACCTCGGCCTGCCCGACATCGACGGCGTGGAGGTCTGCCGGCGGCTCCGCCAGGCCTGCGACGCGGCCATCATCATCGTGACCGCGCGAGGCGAGGAATCCGACCGCGTGCTGGCCCTCGACGAGGGGGCCGACGACTACCTGATCAAGCCGTTCGGGTTGCAGGAGCTGCTGGCCAGGATCAGGGCGGTGCTGCGCCGCAGCCGCCAGCCGGCCGGCCAGGTGCTGCAGCACGGCTCGCTCACCGTCGACCTGCGCACGCACAAGGTCACCGTGAACGGGAACCATATCGCCGTGACGCCCAAGGAGTTCGGCATCCTGGAGTGCCTGGCCAGCGACCCGGGCCGGGTGGTCAGCCGCCAGGAGATGCTCGAGCGCGCCTGGGACGAGCACTGGTACGGCCCGACCAAGGTGCTCGACGTGCACATGGCGGCGCTGCGGAAGAAACTCGGTGACCCCGGCCTGATCGAGACGGTCTACGGGCACGGCTTCCGGCTCGCGGACCAGGGCAGTGCGCCGTGACCAGGCGGATCCTGCTCGTCCTGCTGGCCTTCACCGCCACCATCCTGGTGGCCGCGGTGGTCCCGCTGACCCTCGACGCGACCAGCCACGACCGGACGTCCTTCATCGGGGCTACGCCAGGGCATGGCACGCTCGGACGCCGCGGTCGCCCAGGCGCGGCTGGACGGAGGGGCCGATCCCCAGCTGCTCACCCTGATCCAGGCGCAGGCGACCGGTGACGGCCTGCTGATCTTCCAGGGCGATCCCCGTAAGGGCAAGCCGATAGTCAACCGGGGCATGCCGGCCGGCAACTGGGTCCAGCTGGCCCTCAGGACGAACCACGCCGGCGAGCTCGCCCGGAAGGCACGCCAGCCCATCGAGCCGTTCACCGACGTCAGCGGATCGTGGGTCGCCGCGGCCGTACCCGTCTACCTGCGCGGTAAGTACGGGCTGGTCGGCACCGTGATCCTGGCCAGGTCCACCCGGTCGCTTGACGGCGACATCACCGAGCTCTGGGTCATCCTGGGGACGATCGCCGTGGTGGCGATGATCGGCGCGACCTTGCTGGCGTTCGGCCTGGCCCGGTGGGTGAGCAGGCCGCTGGCCGGGCTGGACAACGCGGCGGGCCGGCTGGCCGACGGCGACCTGGCCATCCGGGCCGTGGCCGACTCCGGGCCGCCGGAGCTGCGCCGCCTGGCGAGGACGTTCAACACCATGGCCGGGCGGCTCGAGGCCCTGGTGCACGGGAACCGGGCCGTCATCGCGGACGTGTCGCACCAGCTGCGCACCCCGCTGGCCGCACTGCGGCTGCGGCTCGACCTGCTCGCCGCGGACACCGCTCAGTCAGACCCCGCGACCGGGCACGAGCTGGCCGGCGCGCTGGAGGAGCTGGCCCGGCTGTCCCGGCTGGTGGACGGCCTGCTCGCGGTGGCGCGCGCGGAGAACGTCGTGCCGGTGCCCACGACGGTGGACGTGGCCGAGGTGGCCAGGGAGCGGGTCGTGGCCTGGCACCCGGTGGCCGACGACCGGGGCATCACCCTGGAGGCGCCAGAAATGGGCAGCGCCGGGCCGCGCCCGGCGGTGCTGGCCTGGATGGGCGAGGGCCACCTGGAGCAGGTCCTGGACAACCTGATCGCCAACGCGCTCGATGCGCTGGACGCCGGCTGTCAGGTCGCGGTGACGACGACGGTCACCCCGGCCGGCGCGCAGATCACCGTGACCGACGACGGCCCCGGCATGAGCCCCGAGGACCGGGAGCGCGCCTTCCTGCGGTTCACCACCTCGAACCCGAACGGCACCGGGCTCGGCCTGGCCATCGTGCACCGCCTGGTCACCTCGAACGGCGGCCGGGCCCGGCTGGCCGAGACACCGGGCGGCGGGCTCACCGTCGTGCTGGACTTCCCTGGCGTGCCCGCGTCTAACAGCCCGGGTACCGCTGCCCCGGAGCACCCCTCACCCGCGCAGGACCTCGCCAGCCTGTAGGCCCGAGGCCTTGTATGAAGGCACCAAACACCCGGGGCGGAAACCCCGGATGTATGTCTGGCAGGCCAGGAATGCCATCATGATCGGGTTCCGATTCGGCAACGAGCAGGCCAGATAGCCGCGTGTCCCCTTCCCAGGCGGAGACCACCAGGCATAGCCTGCGGGACAACCCAGGACGAATGCGAGGCCAGGCGCTGCGGCGTGCTGGCCCAGTGGAGGTAAGCGTGAAACACAGCGCATGGGCCACGGCGGCGCTGGCCGTGTCCGCGACGATGGTCATCGCCGCGTGCGGCAGCAGCCACAGCTCGGCCTCGTCCGGCGGCAGCACCTCAGCGAGCGCGCCGGCCAGCTCGGGCAGCTCGGCGCGGCGGCCACGGGCACCAAGACCCTCGGCTGCATGGTCACCGACACCGGCGGCATCAACGACCGGTCGTTCAACGCCTCGTCGTGGGCGGGCATGCAGGCGGCCGCGAGCGCCAACAGCAACGTCACCGTCAAGTACCTGCAGTCGACGACGCAGAGCGACTACACGCCGAACATCAACACGTTCATCGGCGAGAAGTGCAACATCATCGTCACCGTGGGCTTCCTGATGGGCGCCGCGACGGAGGCCGCGGCCAAGGCCAACCCGAGCCAGAAGTTCGCCATCGTGGACTGCTCCTACGCGACGGGCTGCCTCACCGGCACCAAGGAACCCAACATCGACCAGCTGACGTACAACACCGTGCAGGACGGTTTCCTCGGCGGATACCTGGCCGCGGGCATGACCAAGACCGGCAAGGTCGCGACGTTCGGCGGGATCGAGCTGCCGACCGTGACGATCTACATGGACGGCTTCTGGGACGGCGTGCAGTACTACAACACCAAGCACAGCACGCACGTGCAGGTGCTCGGCTGGAGCGAGAAGACCCAGAAGGGCTCGTTCACCGGTGACTTCACCAACCAGACCAAGGGCCAGACGCTGACCCAGACGTTCATCAGCGAGGGCGCGGACATCATCTTCCCGGTCGCGGGCAACGTCGGGCTCGGCGCGGCCAAGGCGGTCCAGAGCGCGGACAGCGCGGCCGGCAGCAACAAGGTGAACATGATGTGGGTGGACGTCGACGGCTGCATCAGCGCGGCGACGTACTGCAAGTACTTCATCACCAGCGTGGAGAAGGGCGTCACGGCGTCGGTGAAGGCCACCGTGCTGAGCGCCGCCAACGGCAGCTTCAAGGGCGGCACCTACGTCGGCACGCTGGCCAACGGCGGGGCCGTGCTCGCTCCGTTCCACGACTTCGCCAGCACGGTCCCGGCCTCGCTGCAAGGCGGAGCTGGCCAGATAGCAACGGGTATCGCGAGCGGCTCCATCCAGACGCCGACGAAGAGCCCGGTCACCGTCCGGGTAAAAGGGTGAATGTGGCAGCGGTGCGGCGTCACGGCGCACCGCTGCCACATCGGCGCTCTGAACGAGGGAACCTGTGGAACTTGAGCTGAAGGGCATCACCAAGCGTTTCGGTTCACTGGTGGCCAACGACCATATCGATCTCTCGGCGGCCCCTGGTCAGGTGCGCGCCCTGCTCGGCGAGAACGGCGCCGGCAAGACCACGCTGATGAACGTGCTGTACGGGCTGCTGCAGCCCGACGAGGGGGAGATCCTCATCGACGGGAAGGCGGTGCAGTTTCATTCCCCCAGGGACGCCATCGCGGCCGGCATCGGCATGGTGCACCAGCACTTCATGCTCGTGCCCGTGTTCACCGTGGCGGAGAACGTCACCCTCGGCATCGAGGAGACCCGACCGCCCGGCCTGCTTGACCGGCGCAAGACCCGCAAGGACGTGCGGGAGCTTTCCCGCCGCTACGGGCTTGACATCGACCCGGACGCGCTGGTGGAGAACCTGCCGGTCGGCATCCAGCAGCGGGTGGAGATCGTCAAGGCCCTGGTCAGGCAGGCGAAGGTGCTGATCCTCGACGAGCCGACCGCGGTGCTCACCCCGGCCGAGACCCAGGACCTGTTCCGCATCATCAGGCAGCTGAAGGCCGGCGGCACGTCGGTCGTCTTCATCTCGCACAAGCTCAAGGAAGTCCAGGCCATCGCGGACACGATCACCGTGCTGCGCCGCGGTGCGGTCGTCGGCGAGCGGCCGCCGTCCGCCAGCGAGGACGAGCTCGCCGCGCTGATGGTGGGCCGGAACGTGCAGCTGCGGGTGAGCAAGCAGCCGGCCAAGCCCGGCGACGTGATGCTCGACGTGACCGACCTGACCGTCGCCGACGAGACGGGCCGGGTCTGGGTGAACGGAACGTCCTTGCAGGTCCGTTCGGGCGAGATCCTGGGCGTGGCCGGGGTGCAGGGCAACGGGCAGACCGAGCTGTGCGAGGCGCTGATGGGCCTGCGGCCCACGGTGGCCGGCCAGGTCGTGCTGAACGGCCGGGACCTCACCCACGCCACCCCGAAGCAGCGGCTGCACGCGGGCATCGCCTACGTCCCCGAGGACCGGCAGGAAGACGGGCTGATCAGCGACTTCTCGGTGGCCGACAACATGGTGCTCGACGCGTACGACCAGCCGCCCTTCGCCTCCGGCATCAGGCTCAACCTCGACGCGATCGCGAGCAACGCGGCCGAGCGCATCACGCGAATTCGACGTCCGCACCTCCTCGCCGCAGGTGCCGGTGGGCACGCTGTCCGGCGGCAACCAGCAGAAGGTGATCCTGGCCAGGGAACTCGCGCGCGAGCACAAGGTGCTCATCGCCAGCCAGCCCACCCGCGGGCTCGACGTGGGCTCGATCGAGTTCGTGCACCGGCGCATCGTCGAGCAGCGCGACCACGGCGTGGCCGTGCTCATCGTCTCCGCCGAACTCGACGAGATCTACGCGCTCGCGGACCGGATCGCCGTCATGTACGAAGGCAAGATCACCGGTGAGCGGCCGCCGGACGTGCCGGCCGAGGAACTCGGACGGCTGATGGCCGGAGGAACCGACGAGGCGGACTCCGGGGCTCAGGCGCTGGCACCGGGCGCGGCGTCAGGGTCGGCGCCGGAAGCGGAAGCAACAGAAGCAGAGGCGCCAGGCAGAGGCGCCGGGAGCAGGCCCATGAGCGAGCAAGCGCCAGCATCCGATTCCCCGGGCACCAGGCCCGGATGACCCGCGGTCCAGGACCCACGGCCACCCGGGCGCCGTATGCGAGCGGCCGGGCGCTGTGGTACTCGCTCCGCGGCGGCAACACGTTCACCATCACCGTCCTGGCGATCTTCACCGCATTCGTGGTGGGCGGCCTGCTGAACGCGTTCACCAACACCGCGGTGCTGCACGCCTGGGCCAACTTCTTCTCGGCGCCCGGCCACGCGATCGCGCTGGCCTGGGACACCGCGGTGGGCGCCTACGTGGCGCTGTTCGAGGGCTCGATCTTCAACCCGCACACGGTCGCGGCGCTGTTCCAGCAGGCGTCGATCAGCGCGGCGATCCACGACGGCTACCTCAGCGCGGTCTTCAACCCGCTCTCGGAGACCTGCGTGCAGGCCACGCCGCTCATCCTGGCCGGGCTCGCGGTTGCGCTGCCGTACCAGGCGGGCCTGTTCAACATCGGCGCCGAGGGCCAGTTCATCGGCGGCGCCATCGTCGCCACCTACCTCGGCTACGGCGTCAGCCTGCCGGTCGTGGTCCACGTGGTCGTCTGCGTGATCGGCGGTTTCGCCGGCGGCGCGGCGATCGGCTGGATCGTCGGCGAGCTCAAGGCGCGGACCGGCGCGCACGAGGTGATCGTCACGATCATGCTCAACTACATCATGGCCTATTTCCTGGCCTACCTGCTCTCCTACGGCTACCTGATGCAGGCGCCGAAGACCGTCAACCCGATCACCGCGGCGATCGCGGGGAACGCGCACCTGCCCCTGCTTTTCGGCTCTCACCTGCGCATCAACGCCGGCTTCCTGCTCGCGCTGGCCTGCGCCGCGGGCATCGGGTGGCTGCTGAGCCGGACCACCACCGGGTTCGAGTTCCGCAGCATCGGCAAGAACCCCAGCGCGGCCCGCGTGGCGGGCATGAACGTGGAACGCAACTGGGTCCTGGTCATGCTGATCGCCGGCGGCCTGGCCGGGCTGGCCGGCGCGACGGTCATCCAGGGCACCGACTTCACCCTCAACAACCAGAGCTTCGGAACCTACGGAATCGACGCCATCACGGTGGCGCTGCTCGGCCGGGGCCGGCCGCTCGGCGTCGTGTTCGCCGGCCTGCTCTTCGGCGCGCTGCACGCCGGGGCGCCGCTCATGCAGGCCCAGACCGGCACCCCGGTGGACATGGTGGAGGTGCTGCAGGCGGTGGTGGTCTTGTTCATCGCGGCACCGCCGCTGATCCGGGCCATATACCGGCTCCGCGCCGCCAGGGCGGCCGGCGTAGGCGAGGTCCTGTCCAAGGGGTGGAACGCATGACGATCACCGAGCGCGTCCCCACCGTGCTGGCCGCCGGCGCCCCGGTCAGCGCGTTCCGGCGCTGGCTGGCACCCGCGACATTCCTGTTCTTCGGGCTCATCAACATCTTCGTGCTCGGGCTGAACTCCCACCCGGGTGACGCGACCTTCGAGTTCTCCCAGGCCGTTCGCCAAGGTGACCGTGCCGAACCTGACGCTGCCCGCCGCCCTCACCTGCTACGTGTGCGGCGGCAGTGTCGATCGCGCTGGCGGTGCTGCTCGCCTTCGTGCCGCTGGGCAAGTGGTGGCGGCGGGTGGCGATGGCGCTGGTCACGTTCTTGTTCATCGTCTCGCTGTTCTGCTGGGCCGACGCCGGGCTGACCACCGGGGTCAACGTGGTGAACCTGCTGCAGGGCACCTTCGCCGGGTCGATCCCGATCATGCTGGGCGCGCTGACCGGCGTCATCTGCTCCCGGTCCGGCGTGATCAACGTGGCCATCGAGGGCCAGTTGCTGCTCGGCGCCTTCACCGCGGCCATCGTGGCCAGCGGCACCGGCTCGCTGTGGCTGGGGCTGCTCAGCGGCGCCCTGGCCGGGTCCCTGGTCGGGGCTGCTGCTCGCCGTCTTCGCCATCGCGTACCGGGTGGACCAGGTCGTCCTCGGCGTGGTCATCAACACGCTGATCCTCGGCCTGACCGGATACCTGTACGACGACCTGATGATCCCCTACCAGAACACGCTGAACTCGCCGCCCACGTTCTCCGCCATCAAGATCCCGCTGCTCGGCGACATCCCGATCATCGGCCCGGTCTTCTTCGACTCGACGATCTTCCTGTACCTCACCTACATCGCGCTGGCCGGGGTCCAGGTGGGCCTGTTCAGCACCCGGTGGGGACTGCGCACCCGGGCCATCGGCGAGCACCCGGTCGCGGCCGACACCGTGGGCATCCCGGTGATCGCGATGAGGTACCGCAACGTCATCGCGGCCGGGATCATCGCCGGCATCGGCGGCGCCTACTTCACGATCGGCTCGGTCGGGTCGTTCGGCAAGGACATGACCTCAGGCGAGGGCTACATCGCGCTCGCCGCGATGATCTTCGGGCGGTACACGCCGTTCGGCGCGGTCGCGGCGGCCCTGCTGTTCGGGTTCACGACCCAGCTGCAGTCGATCATGTCCACCCTCAACACGCCGATCCAGTCGAACCTGCTGCTGATGAGCCCGTACATCGTCACGATCATCGTGCTGGCCGGGCTCGTCGGCAAGGTCCGCGGTCCCCGGGCCGAAGGCATCCCCTACGTCAAGGCATAACGATCATGCCGAACGGATGGCGTTACCCGCCCTCCCGGAACGCCCGCCGCCGCGGTGGCGTCGCGCGCCCCCGGCGGTCGCGGGCCGTCTCCGGCCGGGTCGGCCGGCGTGGGGCGGAATTAACGGGGAGGATCCGGCCTCCGGGGAGGATCTGGGCCCCCTGGGGTACCAGATCCTCCCGATAAGCCATTTCCTCCCCGTTATGTGCGACGGGTGAGGGCGAGTTGGATGAGTGGTGTAAGTGACGGCTGAGGCTGAGTTGCGGGGCGCGGTCGAGGCCTGGATCGCGGACGACCCGGATGCGGGCGACCGGGCCGAGCTGCAGGCGCTGCTCGACCGGGCGTTCGCCTGCCGGGAACCGGCGCGGAGTCCGGGGCGGATGCTGGCCTGGGTCCTGGCGCGGCTGGAGTGCTGAGTCTGCGATGGGCGAACTGCGGGACCGGTTCGCGGACCGGCTGCACTTCGGGACGGCGGGGCTGCGCGGGGTGGTCGCGGCGGGGCCGAACCGGATGAACCGGGCCGTGGTCAGGGCGGCGACCGCCGCCGTGGCTGGCTGGCTGCGCGGGGCGGGTCCGGCCGGGGCGGGGCGGTCAGCGTGGTGGTGGGCTGCGACGCGCGGCACCGGTCGGCGGAGTTCGCCGAGGAGGTGGCCGGGGTGCTGGCGGGGGCGGGCATCGCGGTGCACATGCTGCCGCGGCCCTGCCCCACTCCCCTGCTCGCGTTCGCGGTCCGCCACCTGGGCGCGGCGGCCGGGGTGATGATCACCGCCAGCCACAATCCGGCCGCCGACAACGGGTACAAGCTCTACCTGAGCGACGGCGCCCAGGTCATCCCGCCCGCCGACGCCGAGATCGAGAAGCGCATCGCCGGCCTCGGGCCGCTGGCCCAGATCCCGGTGGCCGCGGCCGGGAGCCCGCTGATCACCCGGCACGGCGACGAGATCGCTCAGGCGTACCTGGCCGCGGTCGTGGCCGGGCCGCCCGCGGCCGGCCCACGCCCGGAGCTGAGCGTGGTCTACACGCCGATGCACGGCGTGGCGGGCCAGCTCATGCTGCGGGCGCTGCGGCTGGCGGGCTTCGCGGCGCCGCACCTGGTGGCCGCGCAGGCGGAGCCGGACCCGGACTTCCCGACCGTCGCCTTCCCCAACCCGGAGGAGCCGGGCGCCCTGGACCTGGCGCTGGCCGACGCCCGCCGGCTCGGCGCCGACCTGGTGGTCGCCAGCGACCCGGACGGGGACCGGCTCGCCGTGGCCGTCCCGGACCCGGCGGCCGGCTGGCGGGTGCTGACCGGGGACCAGGCGGGCGCCCTGCTGGGGGCCAGCCTGCTGGAGCGGACGGCGGACCAGGCGGCGCCGGAGGCGCGGCTGGTGGCCTCCACCGTGGTCTCCTCGACGCTGCTGGCCAAGATCGCGGCGGCGGCCGGCGTCCGGTACGCCGAGACCCTGACCGGGTTCAAGTGGATCGCCCGGGCCGCCGACGGCGTGCCCGGGGCGCGGTTCGTCTTCGGCTACGAGGAGGCGCTCGGCTACGCCGTCGGCGACGTGGTGCGCGACAAGGACGGGTTCGGCGCCGCGCTGGCGATGCTCCGGCTGGCGGAGGGGGCGAAATCGGCGGGCCGTTCGGTCCTGGATGTCTACGACGACCTGGAGCGGGTGCACGGCGTGCACCTGACCTCCCAGCTGACCCTGCGGACGGCCGACCAGGCGCAGGTCATGAGCCGGCTCAGGTCGGCACCGCCGGATGCCCTCGGCGGCGAGCCGGTGCAGGGCCGCACCGACCTCGCCAGGGACGCCGCGGGCGGTGTCCCTGGCGCGCCGGTACCGCGGGCCGACGTGCTGATCTACCGGCTGGCCGGCGGCCGGGTGGTGCTGCGCCCGAGCGGCACCGAACCGAAGATCAAGTGCTACATCGAGATCGTCGAGCCGCTCGCGGGCCGCTCGCTGGCGGCCGCCCGGGAGGCCGCCGCCGGGCGGCTGGCTCCGCTGCGGGCCGCGCTCGAGGCGCTGCTGGCCGCCGGGTGAGGCGCTTAGCTCCAGAGGCCTACCTGATTGCCGTCCGGATCGGTGAAGACCGCGATCTTCCCGGCGTCGCCGGGGAGCTCGGTGGGCGGGACCAGCCGCTGGCCGCCCAGCTGTTCGGCGCGGTCGAGGTAGGCGTCCAGGTCATCGACGCGTACGTAGATCTTGACGCCCTTGTCGTCCGGCCCGTCACCCGGGCCGATGCCGCCGCCGATCGCCCCTTCCCCGGCGCCGGTGTCGACCAGGCCGTACCCGCCCATGGCCGGATCCGCCGCCACCTGCCAGCTGAACAGCTCACGGTAGAACTTCTGCGCCCGCTCGTGATCCGGGCTGGTCACCTCGAAGTACGCCACTGGCTGGCCCATTGTTTCTCCCTCCGTCGTCTCTGACAGCTAAACGTTAGAACTAGCTAACGTTAGTGTCAACTGACATAAAAGTTTTCCCCGCAACCCGGACTCGTTCTGTCCTTCCCGGCGGTATTACCTCAGAATGAGACTCGCGGCTTGATCCCGACTTGATAACTAGGGGAATACCGCAGTGACACTACGTTTTCCACCTCCGGGAGGTCACGCATGAGCGCTTCCATCGACGGGACGGCCATCGACAAGATCCTGCGGGACGCGGTGGACTCCGGCGGGGTACCGCACGCGGCCGCGATCGCGGCCGATCGCGACGGCGTCATCTACCAGGGCGCGGCCGGGCCGCGGGCCGTCGGGGAGAGCGACCCGGTCACGGTGGACACGCTGTTCCGGATCATGTCGATGACCAAGATGCCGTGCACCGTGGCCGCGCTGCAGCAGGTGGAGCAGGGCAACCTCGACCTGGACGCGCCGGTCACGGAGTACTGCCCCGAGTTCGCCCAGGTCCAGGTGCTGGCCGGCTTCGACGGAGATACCCCTCGGCTCAGGCCCCCGGCCCGGCCAGCCACCGTCAAGAACCTGATCACGCACACCTCCGGCCTGGGCTACTGGTTCTTTAACGAGCAACTGGTGCGCTGGGAGCAGGCTACCGGCGTCCCGAACGTCGTCGCGGGGTCCCGGGCCTCCTTTACCGCCCCGATGCTGACCGATCCGGGCGAGGCGTTCAACTACGGCATCAACATCGACTGGCTCGGCAAGGTGGTGGAGGCGATCACCGGCGTCGGCCTGGACGTGGCGATCAAGCAGGGCGTCACCGGGCCGCTCGGCATGGACCAGACCACGTTCCTGATGAACGACGACCAGCGGCCGAACTCCACCCCGGTCCACGTCAAGGGCGAGGACGGCGCCTGGGTATCCGTCGGGGAGATCCTGAATCAGGCGCCGGACTGGTGGGCCGGCGGCCACGGGCTCTACGGGCCGCCGAGCGACTACATCAAGTTCCAGCGGGCGCTGCTCCGCGGCGGCGAGCTCGACGGCACCAGGATCCTGCGCCAGTCCACGGTGGACGAGGCCTTCACCAACCAGATCGGCGACCTGGACTTCCCCGCCGAGCTGCCGACCACCGACCCCGCCGCGACCTGCGACTTCAACGCGGGCCCCGGCTTCAAGTGGGGCTACGGGCTGCTGCTCAATACCTCCGATTTCCCCGGCATGAGGCGGGCCTGGTCCGGCGCGTGGGCCGGGCTGTGCAACACGCACTTCTGGGTGGACCGCACCACCGGCGTCTGCGGCGCCATCTACAGCGACTTCCTGCCGTTCGCGACGCCCGAGGCGCTGACGATGTACAACGACTTCGAGCTGGCGCTCTACGCGTCGCTGTGACCCCTTTCCTCCGCTCCGGTTAGGGCGCGGGCCTGGATGACGTCCTCGTGCATCTGGGTGATCAGGGCCTCGACCGAGTCGAACCGTTCCGTGCCGCGGAGCCGGGCGGCGAAGTCGATGGCGGCGTGCGCGCCGTACAGGTCCAGGTCGTCACGGTCGAGCGCGTACGCCTCGACGGTGCGGTCGCCGATCCCGAACGTCGGGTTGGTGCCGACCGAGATCGCGGCCGGCCAGCGGCTCGCCTCCGCGCCGTCCAGGCCCAGGCTGGCCAGCCAGCCGGCGTAGACGCCGTCGGCGGGAGTCGCGGTGTGCGGCGGGGTCTCCAGGTTGGCGGTCGGGAAGCCAAGCCCGCGGCCGCGCATGTGACCGCGGACGACGACGCCCTCGACCCGGTGCGGCCGGCCAAGCGCGCTGGCGGCGGCGGCCACGTCGCCGGCGGCCAGCTGCTCCCTGATGTAGGACGAGGAGATCGTCACGCCGCCGGCCACCAGCAGCGGCACGCCCTCGGCGGTGAAGTCGTACTTCTCGCCCAGCTGAGCCAGCAGCGGCACGTCGCCCACGGCCTTGTGCCCGAACCTGAAGTTCTCCCCCACCACCACGGCCGCGGCGTGCAGCCGTTCGGAAAGCACCACGCGGACGAACTCGTCCGGGCTGAGCCGGGAGAATTCCAGGTTGAACGGGAGCACGCAGACCGCGTCGGCGCCGAGGCCGGAGAGGAGTTCGGCCTGCCGCCGGGAAGTGGTGAGGAGCGGCGGATGCGAACCCGGCCGGACGACCTCGTCCGGATGCGGATCGAAGGTGATCACCACGACCGGCAGGTGCCTGGCCTGCGCGATCTCCCGGGCCCGGCCGATGATGAGCTGGTGACCGCGGTGCACGCCGTCGAACACGCCAATCGTCGCGACGGACGCACCCCAGTCGGAAGGCACCTCGGCCAAGCCGTACCAGCGGTACACGATCCCCGTTCCTCCTTTGCCGCCTTCTTTGCCGCCTTCTTTGCCGCCAGGCCGCGAAGTGCCGCCAGAGGACAAGCCTAAAGCCTCACGCGAAGACGACGAGCGGTCTGGCTTGTCCTGACTCCTCGGTGACCAGGGCGATCAGGGTGCCGTCGGGCGCGTAGGCGGCGGTCGGGCCCGGGGTGGGTGCGCCCGCGGTGACCGGGGCCAGGCGGCCGCCGTTGGCCAGCCGGCGGGCCTCGTCCGCGCTCAGGCTCCGGCTCGGGAAGGCCGCCGAGGCCGCCTGGGCCAGCGGCAGCACCTCGAACCGGTCGCCCAGCTGCTCCAGGGTGCGGGCGTCCTCGGCCCGGTACCCGCCCACCCTGGTGCGGCGCAGCCTGGTCAGGTGGCCGCCGGTCCCCAGGGCGGCGCCGAGGTCGCGCGCCAGGGCCCTGATGTAGGTGCCGCTCGAGCAGCGCACGGTGGCGTCGAGGTCGAGCACGTCGCCGTCGCGGCGCACCGCGGTGACCGTGAACTCGTACACCGTCACCGGCCGCGCCTTGAGCTCCGGCGCCGCGCCCGCCCTGGTCAGCCGGTAGGCGCGCTGCCCGTCCACCTTGATCGCGCTGACCGCGGGCGGCACCTGCGCGATCTCGCCGGTGAGCCCGGCCACCGCCTCGGATAGCGTTTCCGCGGAAACGCCCGCAGCCGAGGCGCCGCCGGTGATCTCGCCCTCCGCGTCGTCGGTGCTGGTCGACTGGCCGAGCCTGATCGTGGCGGCGTAGTCCTTCTCGGTCAGCATCAGGTACCCGAGCAGCCTGGTGGCCTTCTCCACGCCGACCACCAGCACGCCGGTTGCCATCGGGTCCAGCGTCCCGGCGTGCCCCACTTTCCTGGTGCCGGCCAGCCGCCGGACCCGCGCCACCACGTCGTGCGAGGTCATGCCGCCGGGCTTGTCCACGATGACCAGGCCGCCCTGCTTGCCCGTCGCCTCCGGGGCGCCTTTTAGCCCCTTCGGCTCAGTCATTCTTCTTCGGATTCTTCGGCGGGCTTGCGGTAGGGATCCGGGTCGCCGGCCGGAACGGCGCCCTCGCGGCTGCGGGCGAGTTCGGCGTCGGCGTGCATGGCCTGGGTGACCAGGTCCTCGATCCGCTTGGCGCTGTCCGGGAGCACGTCCGCGACGAACTCAAGCGACGGGGTGTGCCGCAGGCCGAGCTGCCGCCCCACCTCGGACCTGATGATGCCGGTGGCGCTGTGCAGCGCCGTCGCCGTGTCGGCCCGTTCCTGGTCAGTTCCGTACACCGTGTAGAACACCTTGGCCTCGCGCAGGTCGTTGGTCAGCCGGGCTTCGGTGACGGTCACGAAGCCGAGCCGGGGGTCCTTGACCCGGCGCTCAAGCATCTCCGCGACGATCTGGCTGATCCGGTCGGCCAGCTTGCGCGCCCTCGCGGCGTCCATGCTCCGTCACTCCTCCTCGTTGAACAGCCGCTGCCGGGCCGACAGCAGCTCGATCTCAGGGTGCCGGGCCACCAGGCGCTCGCACTCGCCGAGCACGCTCATCGCGTTGGCGGCCGTCGCGGACACGACGGCCACCCCTATCTCGGCGCGCCGGTGCAGGTCCAGGTGCCCGGTCTCGGCGACCGCGACACCCGGATAGCACCGGCGCAGCTCAGCGACCAGCGGCCGGACGACGCCCCGCTTGGCCTTCAGCGAGTGCACGTCGCCGAGCAGCACGTCCAGCGTCAGCGCGGCGACGTACACGCCATCCTCCGCGGCCCGTACCCGGGACCCGGGTACCTGGTCAGGCCCTTGGCTTTTCCCTCATCTCGAACGTCTCGATCGTGTCGCCGATCCTGACGTCGTTGTAGCCGATGCCGATGCCGCACTCGAAGCCCTCGCGGACCTCGGTCGCGTCCTCCTTGAACCGGCGCAGCGACTCCACCGTCAGGTTGTCGGAGATCACCACGCCGTCCCGGATCAGCCGCGCCTTGTTGCCGCGGTGGATCGTGCCGCTGCGGACGATGGAGCCGGCCACGTTGCCGATCCTGGGCACCCGGAAGACCTCCCGGATCTCGGCCGTGCCGAGCTGAGCCTCCTCGAACTCGGGCTTGAGCATGCCCTTGAGCGCGGCCTCGACCTCTTCGATCGCCTGGTAGATGATCGAGTAGTAGCGGATCTCCACGCCCTCGCGCTGGGCCAGCTCCCCCGCCCGGCCGGCCGGCCGGACGTTGAAGCCGATGATGATCGCGTCCGAGGCGATAGCCAGGTTCACGTCGTCCTGGGTGATCGCGCCGACGCCGCGGCCGATCACCCGCAGGGTGACCTCTTCGCCCACATCGAGCTGGAGCAGCGCGTCCTCCAGGGCTTCCACCGAGCCGGACACGTCGCCCTTGATGATGAGCAGCAGTTCCTCGCGCTCGCCGGCCTTGAACGCCGACTCCAGGTCCTCGAGCGTGACCCGGCGCCGCCCCTGGGCGAACTGGGCGACGCGCTCGCGCGCCTCCCGCCGCTCGGCGATCTGCCGCGCCATCCGGTCGTCGGAGACGACGAGGAAGTTGTCGCCCGCGCCGGGCACCGCGGTCAGGCCGAGCACCTGCACCGGCCGGGACGGCGGGGCCTCGGGAATGGGCTCGCTGTTCTCGTCCAGCATGGCCCGGACCCGGCCGAACGCCTCGCCGCACACGATCGAGTCGCCGACGTGCAGCGTGCCGCGCTGCACCAGCACGGTGGCCACCGGGCCGCGGCCCTTGTCCAGATGCGCCTCGATGGCCACGCCCTGCCCGTCCTGCTTCGGGTTCGCGCGCAGGTCGAGCGAGGCGTCGGCGGTCAGGATGATCGCCTCGAGCAGCTCGGAGATGCCGTTCCGCTTGGTGGCGGACACGTCCACGAACTGGGTGTCGCCGCCGAATTCCTCCGCGACGAGCCCGTACTCGGTCAGCTGGGCGCGCACCCGCTGCGGGTCGGCGCCCTCCTTGTCGATCTTGTTGACGGCCACGACGATGGGCACGCCCGCCGCCTGCGCGTGGTTCAGGGCCTCCGTGGTCTGCGGCTTCACGCCGTCGTCGGCCGCCACCACCAGCACCACCAGGTCGGTGGTCTCGGCGCCGCGGGCCCGCATGGCCGTGAACGCCTCGTGACCCGGGGTGTCGATGAAGGTGATCTTGCGCTCTTCGCCGTCCACCTCGGTGGTCACCTGGTACGCGCCAATGTGCTGGGTAATGCCGCCGGCCTCGCGGGCCACCATGTTGGTGTGCCTGATCGCGTCGAGCAGCTTGGTCTTGCCGTGGTCGACGTGACCCATCACGGTGACGACCGGCGGGCGGGCCACCAGGTCGGCTTCCTCGCCCTCGTCCTCGCCGAACTCGATGTCGAACGACTCGAGCAGCTCGCGGTCCTCCTCCTCGGGCGAGACGACCTGGATGCTGTAGTTCAGCTCGGCGCCGAGCAGCTGGAGCGTCTCGTCGTTGACCGACTGGGTGGCGGTCACCATCTCGCCGAGGCCCAGCATGACCTGGACCAGCGACGCGGGGTTGGCGCCGATCTTGTCGGCGAAGTCGCTCAGCGACGCGCCACGGGACAGCCGGATCACCTGGCCGTTGCCGTGCCGGATCTGGACGCCGCCGATCGTCGGCGCCTGCATGTTGTCGAACTCTTGACGCCGCTGCTTCTTCGACTTCCGGCCCCGCGACGGACGCCCGCCGGGACGCCCGAAGGCACCCTGGGTGCCGCTGCGGCCACGGCCGCCGCCTGGACGCGGTGGACCACCGCCAGCCCCGGCGCGGGGAGCACCCGCACCAGGCCCGCCTCCGGCCCGCGGAGCGCCGGCCCCGGGTCCGCGGCCACCGCCGCCGGGCCGGGGGCCTGCCCCCGCACCGCCGGGACCGCCACGGCCGGCACCGCCGGGACCGCCACGGCCCGTGCCGGACGGCGCCGGACGGGAAGGCATGTTCATCGGGCTGGGCCGGGGACCGCCGGGACGCGGGCCGCCGGGACCGCCCGGACGCGGGCCGCCGTCGGACATGCCGGGCCTGCCCGGGCCGCGGCCGGCCGGACGCGGGCCGCCGGGGCCGCCAGGACCGCCAGGGCCGCCAGCCGAAGGGCCGGGACGACCTGGCTGGCCAGGCACGCTGGGACCCTGGGGCCTCGCCGGAGGCGCCGACCCCATGCCGGTCGCGGTCGAGCTGAACGGGTTGTTGCCCGGCCTCGGGCCGGGACGCGGGGCACCCGGGCGCGGACCAGGTGCGCCCGGCCTGGGCGCCCCCGGACGGGGAGCACCCTGGCCCGGGGTCCGCGGCGCGGACGGCCTGGTGCCCTGGCCAGGCTGGTCGGGACGGCCCGCGGGGGCAGCCGGGCGCTGCCCGGCAGGGCCGCCCGGCGCGCCGGGACGCGGGCCCGAGGGCCGGCCCTGGGCCCCTTGGCCCGGTTGGCCTGCCTGGCTCGTGCCCGGGCTGCGGAAATCGGCCGGGCTGGCCGGGGTACGCGGCGGCCCGGGCACCCTCGGGGCACCGGCACCGCCGGGAGCCGCCTGGGTGCTCGGGTCCGGGCCGGGCCGGGACGCGGGCGTATGCGGGACCGGCGGCAGCGGCCGGGCCGCTACGTCGGGAGCCGCGGCGGTACCGCTGGCGGCGGCGGCATCGGGCGCGATCGCCCGCTCCGCGGAGCCGTTGGCGGTCCCGTCGGGCGCGGTCCTGGGGGCCGGCGCGGTGCCAGCCGAACCAGGGCCAGCCGAACCAGGGCCAGCCGACCCGGGGCCAGCCGATCCGGCGCCAGCCGCCACAGCGCCAGCCGCCGCGGCGGCACGGTCATCGCGAATAGCCGGCGCGGTTCCCGCGTCGGCGTCAGGCCGCGGCCTGGCGCCAGGCGCGGCGGCTGCGCCGTCGCGCGGCACGGCCCCGGCCTGCCTGGACCTCTGCAC
The DNA here is from genome assembly GCA_963722275.1 of uncultured Actinomycetes bacterium. Lineage (GTDB taxonomy): Bacteria > Actinomycetota > Actinomycetes > Streptosporangiales > Streptosporangiaceae > Palsa-504. The sequence goes on from CAVRMX010000013.1 coordinate 62,061, forward strand.
CGGCTGTTCCGTCGCCTTGGTAGAAAATGCCTCCTTGAGCCGCCGGACCACGGGCGCCTCTATCGTCGAGGAGGCTGACCGTACGAACTCGCCCATTTCCTTGAGCTGGTCCATGACGGCCTTGCTCTCGACACCGAACTCTTTCGCGAGTTCGTAAACCCGGACCTTCGCCACTACGCTCCTTCTCGGCCCAGTCCCCTGGACCCCTTCCGGACCCTGGCCCGGGCAGAGCGTGCTCCGGGCCGGCCTCAGCCTATGGTGATCATCGCCGCGTGCTCATCGAGCGCTCATCAGCTTCTCGACCTGCTTTCCGACAGGTGTTTCCTTCTAGCGTTAAGCCTGCTGCCCAGCCAGGTTGTTCCGCCGCCGGTAATGCTATTCCGGGGATTCCGCACCGCAAAGATACTCAGCCAGTGGTTCGAGGCTGAGCGATCCCGCGGCGCGCAAGGCCCGGGGGAACGCCCGTCGCCGCCGCGCGAGTTCCAGGCAGGCCGGGCTGGGATGCAAGTACGCACCCCGGCCAGGCAGCCGGGCCCGCGGGTCAGGCTGGATGACGTCCCCAGCTGCTACGAGGCGAAGCAGGCTGGACTTGACCGCACGCTCCTTGCAGCCTACACAGGTACGCGTCACGGGCATACCCGGGATAGGCCGCTCGGCTCGCATGGCCATTACATCCTCAAGTCTACCCCGTCCGCGGCTCGCCGGCACCGGCCGGGAAACCGGCCCCGGCTCATCGGCTCCCGGGGGGGTTACGGGGACGGGACCGCGGCGTCGGATCTGATGTCGATGCGCCAGCCGGTGAGCCTGGCGGCCAGCCTGGCGTTCTGGCCCTCTTTGCCGATCGCCAGCGACAGCTGGTAGTCGGGCACGATGACCTGCGCCTCCCTGGCCGCGGCGTCCATCACGTGGACCCGGCTCACCCGGGCCGGCGACAGCGCGTTGGCCACGAAGCCGGCCGGGTCGTCGGAGTAGTCCACGATGTCGATCTTCTCGCCGTGCAGTTCGGTCATCACGTTCCGCACCCGGCTGCCCATGGGGCCGATGCAGGCGCCCTTGGCGTTGACCCCCTGCTGGTGCGACCGGACCGCGATCTTGGTGCGGTGCCCGGCCTCGCGGGCGATCGCGACGATCTCCACCGCGCCGGCGGCGATCTCCGGCACCTCCAGGGCGAACAGCTTCTTCACCAGGCCCGGGTGGGTCCGGGACAGGGTGACCGAAGGCCCGCGGTGCCCCTTGCGTACGTGCAGCACGTAGCAGCGGATCCGTTCGCCGTGGACGTACCGCTCGCCCGGCACCTGCTCGGCGGGCGGCAGCACCGCCTCCAGCTTGCCCAGGTCGACCAGCACCGTCCTGGGGTCCTTGCCCTGCTGGATCACCCCGGCCACGATGTCGCCCTCGCGGCCCGCGTACTCGCCGAAGGTCAGCTCGTCCTCGACGTCGCGCAGACGCTGCAGTATCACCTGCCGGGCGGTGGTCGCGGCGATCCGGCCGAAGCCGGCCGGGGTGTCGTCGTACTCCCGCTCGGCGGCCCCGTCCGGGCCGGTCTGGATGGCCCACACGGTGACGTGCCCGCTCTTCCTGTCCACCTCGACACGCGCCGACGACGACGCGCCCTCGGACTTGTGGTAGGCGACAAGCAGTGCGTCCTCGATGGCCTTGATGGCCTGGTCGAGCGAGATGTCCTTCTCGCTTTCCAGGCTGCGCAGCACGCTCAGGTCAATGTCCATCACGGGTCGCTCCAAGCTCGGTATGCGGATGCCCGAACTCCACCTGAACGGCGCCGGCACCCAGCGCGGCGTAGCCGAAGCGGCGGCGGTCGCCCCCGGCATCCAGGGTCACCCCGTCCGCGTCGGCCGCGACGATCCGGCCGGAGACCGTTCCGGCATCCGTGACGGTGACCTGGACCAGGCGTCCCACCGCGCGGCGCCAGTGCCTCGGATCGGTCAGCGGGCGGTCTACGCCGGGCGAGGAAACCTCGAGCGTGTACGGGAAGTCGCCCATCACCGGCGCCGTGTCGAGCACGGCGGACAGCTGGCGGCTGATCACAGCGGCGTCGTCCAGGCTCACGCCCTGGTCGCTGTCCACCACCACCCGCAGCAGCCGCCGCCTGCCCGCGGCGCTCACCCGGACCGATTCCAGGTCCATGCCCGCGGCGGTGACCACGGGACCGATGACGTCCGCGATCCTGCCCTCGTCGGGCGACCCGCCGGCTACCGCCGGGCGAGGGCTGCGCTGGCCTGGCTGGGGCTGGCCTGGTTTGGGCTGGCCTGGTTTGAGCTGGCCTGGTTTGGGCGCGTGACGCTGGCCTCCTGGCATCACGACCTCCTCGTCCACGACCTGCGGGATTGAGACCTAGCCTATCCGGGGTTGGGCCATCTCGCGGATAGGACCGGCCCGACCCGCCAAACCGTACGTGGTAGCTTGCCCGTGTGTCCGACATTGTGCCGAGGCGCCGCATGCTGCTCGCCTCGGCGGCGGCGCTGCCGTTGCTGTTCGCCACCGCCGGCTGCCGGTCCTCGGACGCGTTCACCGGCCCCGATCCGCTGGCGGGCCCGCCGCCCCTCGGCCACGATGTGCTGACCCTGCAGGCGGTCATCGCGGCGGAGGAAGGCCTGGTCGATCTGTACCGGACGGCCATCGCCGGCGATCGCGGGCATTCCGGGGCCACCCGGTCGCGGACGCTCCGGCCGCTGCTCACCCAGCACGAGCAGCACCTCGCGCAGCTCAGGGCCAGGCTCATCGTGCCGCCCGGGATGTCCGAGACGGCCCGCCCGGCCGCGAGCGGCAGCCCGGCCGGCACGGGCAGCACGGCGCCCGCCCGCGTCAGCACCGCCCGGCTGCGGGCGGCCGAGCGCGCGTCGGCGGCGGCCCTGGTGCAGCGGCTGGCCACCGCGCCGCCCGCCCTGGCCCAGCTGCTCGCGAGCATCGCCGCCTCCGACGCCACGCACGTGACCGTGCTGGGCGGATAGGGCGGCCCGATGGCGACCATGGCGGTGTCCGCGCTGCAGGCCGCGCTCGCGGCCGAGGACGCGGCCATCTTCGGCTACGGGGTGGCGGGCGCGCACCTGGCCGGGAGCAGCCTGGCCGCGGCCGAACGGGACTGGACCGCGCACAACCAGGCCCGCGACACCCTGGCCGCGATGATCTCCGGGCGCGGCGCGGCGCCGGCCGCCGCGCAGGCCTTCTACCAGCTGCCCTTCCGGGTGCACGACGCGACAAGCGCGATGGCGCTCGCGGCCTACCTCGAAGACGGCGTGACCCAGGCTTACCTCGGCCTGGTCGCGGTCAGCGACCAGCGCCTGCGGCGTTTCGGCGCGCTGGCCATGCAGGCCGCGGCGCGCCGCGCCGCGTTCTGGCGCGGCAGCACCCAGGCCTTCCCCGGCCTCAGCTCGTCATGAGGCGGCCGTCAGTGCCATGACCGCGGCCGCGATCTGGAGTAGCCGCAGGTCGGCGCCGTAGCGGCCCACCAGCTGCAGGCCGACGGGCAGCCCCGCTGGCGTCAGGCCGGCCTGCACGGAGACGGCGGGGTGCGCCGTCACCGTGATCCGTGAGCAGGAGCGCATCCAGTCGATGTAGGTGGCCATCGGCTCACCGTTGATCTCCGTCACCCACTCCTGCTCGACCGGGAACGGGACCACCTGCACGGTGGGCAGGGCGAGCACCTCGTACGGCCCGTCGGCCAGGAAGGACCTGAGCCGGCCGAAGATCTCGGCGTGGCCGGCCCGCGCCGCCGCGATCTGCTCGCCGCCCAAGGCGATGCCCTTCTCGATGTTCCAGGCCAGGGTGGCCTTGACCTGCTCGCGATGGGCGCGCAGCAGCGGCGCCATCCCGGCCATCAGCGCGGCCCGCAGGACGCCGAAGACCTCGTCCGCGTCGGACAGGGCGGGCGCGGCGTCGGTCACCGCGCACCCGGCGCCCTCCAGCGACTCGCGCATGGCCGCGAGCACCTGGCGGACCTCGGGCTGCACCGGCAGGTCCCCCAGGTCGTCCGTCCAGGCCACCCGCAGCCCGCGCAGCGGCGCCGGCCGCAGGTCGAGGAAGTCGGCGGCCCGGTCGGGCCGCGCCAGGGGCAACCCGGGATCCGAGCCGCACATCCCGGCCAGCAGCAGCCCGGCGTCCGCCGCGGTGCGGGCGATCGGGCCGACCACGGCCAGCGGGTCCAGCGGGCCGGCGGGCACCAGGCCCGGCGTGGTCCGCAGCCCCACCAGGCCGCAGAAGGACGCCGGGTTCCGCACGCTGGCGGCCAGGTCGGAGCCGTCCGCGAACGGGATCATCCCGGCCGCGACGGCCGCCGCGGCGCCGCCGCTGCTGCCGCCGGGGGTGAGCCGGGTGTCAAACGGGTTGCGGGTCGGCCCGAACACCGGGTTGAACGTCTGCGATCCGGCGCCGAACTCGGGCGTATTGGTCTTCCCGATCACCACGGCGCCGGACTGCTTGAGCCGGGCCACGTGCGGCGCGTCGAAGGCCGGCACGAAGGAGGCGAAGACCGGCGAGCCGAAGGTGGTCCTGATCCCCGCCGTCTCGGCCAGGTCCTTCACCGCGATCGGCAGCCCGTGCAGCGGCCCGGCGAACGAGCCGCGCGCCGCCCGCGCGTCGAGCCCCGCCGCCACGGCGAAGGCCTGCTCGGCGGCGAGCGTGACGACCGCGTTGATCGGTGGGTTGACCTCGGCGATCCTGGCCAGCACGGCGGTGAGCAACTCGGTCGCGGAGAGCTCCCGGGATCGGATCAGCCGGGCGAGCTCAACGGCCGGGGTCGCGCACAGGTCCACTCAGTTATTGCGGAGCAGCGAGGCCAGCACCCGGACGATCGTGCTGGCGGCCAGGTCAACGTCGTCGGCGACGGCGATCCGCTCCGCCCACGACCACCAGAACCACCAGATGCCGTCCTTGCCGCAACTGACGAACACGTTCTCCTCAAGCGCCCGCGCGGCCGGGTTGACCACGTACAGGCTGGGCCTGCGCCCCGGCGGGGCCATCAGCCAGGCCTCAAGCCCCCGATGGGACAGTTCGTCGGCTAGCTTCTCCAGATAGACAGCCTGCATCTGGTCCGGATCGCTGGTTCGTTTGGCTTCCACCGTTAACCACCGTTGTAACGTTTAGGAGTCAGTCCAGAACTAAATGTCGCCACCACTTCCAGCATGCCGCCGCATCGGCATCCACGCAACGCACATCGGGAAATTCGCAGCTCAGGAAAATTGACGCCCAGGGCCCCGCCCGTTTTCCCTACCTAAGTAAGGACGTGCCGACCCAGTCATCGGTTCACTTTAAGACCATTAAATCGGGCCGGAACTCACGATGGGAGGGGAGCAGGCAGCGGCTCGGAGTACAGCACGGTCAGCTGCGACACCGCCCGGGTGAGCGCCACGTAGAGTCGCTGCAGGCCCCTGGCCTCGGCCTGGGCGATGCGAGCGGGCTCCACCACGATCACATGATCATATTCCAGTCCCTTGGCCAGCGTCACGGGAACCAGCGTGAGCGCGGCGTCCTCCCCGGGCGCGCCGTGCGCCACGCCCGCCGCGTCGAGCGCGCGGGCCAGGGCGGGAACCTGCGGGTCGGCGGCGATGACGGCCACCGAGCCGGCCCGGCGCCGGCCTGCTGGCAGGCGGTGACCACGGCCCGGTCCAGCCCGGCGGCGGGCACGCGGGTGAGGTCCAGGGCACCGGGGTCCGCCCGCAGCGAGGAGGCCGGCCTCAGCTCGGGGGCGATCTGCGCGAGCAGCGTGGAGGCGTAGTCCAGGATCTGCCTGGGCACGCGGTAACCCACCGAGAGCTCCCGCACGCCGGTGTCCGGCTTGCCCAGGTTCGCCAGCAGCGACGGCCAGGACGGCGCCGCCCACGGCGTGGTGCCCTGGGCGAGGTCGCCGAGCACGGTGGCCGAGCCGGTGGAACACCGGCGGCCGAGCGCCCGGCACTCCATCGGGGACAGGTCCTGGGCCTCGTCCACCACCACGTGCGCCAGGCTGGGCGTCCGGGTGATCAGGTCGCGTGCCTCGTCGATGAGCACCGCGTCCGCCGCGGACCAGCGGGCCGAGCCGGGCCCGCGCGGCGCGGCCGGCCACACGATCGCGGCCTGCTCCGCGGCGGTCAGCACGCCCTCGGCCGCCTCGGCCAGGGCCGCCGCCGAGGACAGCAGCCCGAACACCAGCCGGACCGGATCCACCTTCGGCCATATCGCGTCCACCGCGGCGCGCACCGGCCTGGAGCGCCGTACCGCCTCGTGGGTGCGGTCGTCGCAGGCCTCCCCGGCGGCCTCCATCTGGGTCAGGATCACGTGCGCGATCCGGTGCTCGAGCAGCTCGCGGGCCGCGCCGTACCGCACGCCGCGGTGCCGCAGCTCGTGCACGAGCTCCTCGATCTCCCAGGCGGCCACCCGCCAGCGCCGCGAGCCGCGCGGCAGCACCACGGCGGCCGACGGCGTGCGGACCGACGCCCACAGCGCCCGCCGCAGCACCTCCGCCATCCGCGCGTCGCCCTTGACGACCGCGGCCGCGTCGTCATCACGTCCGCGTACGGCAATCGACCCTCCAGATCCGACCAGCTCGCCGACGGTGGTCTGGGTGACGTCGATCTCGCCCAGCGCGGGCAGCACGTTGCGGATGTAGGAGAGGAAGGCCCGGTTCGGCCCGACCATGACCACACCGCGCCGCCGGACCTGCTCCCGGTACGCGTACAGCAGGTAGGCGACCCGGTGCAGCCCGACGGCGGTCTTCCCGGTGCCGGGCGCGCCCTGCACGCAGACCGTCTGCCCCGCGTCGGCGCGCACGATGTCATCCTGGTCGGGCTGGATGGTGGCGACGATGTCCCGCATGGGTCCCGACCGCGGCCGCTCGATCTCGTCGATCAGGATCTGGCTGGGCCGGGGTCCCGTCATCCGGTCCGAACGGTCCGGGCTGCCCGCCCCGGCGCCGCCACCAGCCCCGGCCGCGAACGGCTCGTCCTCGTAGGCGGTCAGCTCGCCGCCGGAGAACCCGAACCGCCGGCGCAGCGCGAGGTTCATCGGGTCCGCGGCGCTGGCCCGGTAGAACGGCCTCGACACCGGCGCCCGCCAGTCGATCACCGCGGCCGTGCCGTCCGGCGCGTGCACATGCCGGCGGCCGATGTGGAAGCTGTGCCCCGCGATGCCGTCCTCGGCCTGTCCGGATGCGGGGGGGTCGGCGTAGTCGAGGCGGCCGAAGAACAGCGGGGCGTCTGGGATGTCTTTCAGGGCTTCGGCCCGGTGGTACAGGTCCGCCTTGAGGTACTCCTCGGAGACGGGATCGCCGCCCATCGCTCGCAGCGACAGCACGTCCTCGCGCATCAGCCGGAGGAACTCGCGTGAGCGCCGCAACTGGTCGCGCTCCTCGGTCAGGACGGGGTCACCGCCGGACCGTTCGGCATAATGATTTTCTTTTGCTTTTGACGCAGCCACGAGGACGGGAACTTACCAGGTAGTCACGGAGAAGTCACGCGGTTTTCTCCTCGGTTTTCTCCTCGGCAGCGGGCCAGGCGCCGAGGCCGCGCGGGGTGAGGAATGCGTCGAAGACCAGCTCGGACGCGCCGGTCAGGGCGCCGAGGTCGCCGAGCGTGGACGGCAGCAGCGCGGGCGCGGCGGGCCTGCGGAACCGCATCAGCGTGGCCAGGTAGCCGGACCTGACCGCGTCCGGCGCGGCCTCGTACACCTCGGCGGCCAGGCCGGACAGCCCGACGGCCTCCGGGTCCTGCGCGTTGACCAGCGCGCCGATACCGCGGCCGAGCGCCTCGGCCGCCCGCACCAGCGCCCGGCTGCAGCCCGGGTCGGTGGGCGCCGCCGCGATGACCTGCTCGGCGCGGACCATCCGGTCGCCCTCCTCGGGCAGGCCGGCCGCGCGGAGCAGCCCGCGGGCGCCGGCGTCGAGCTCCCAGCAGCCCACCGAACCGCAACGGCACGGCTCGCTGCCTCCGGTCAGCGGCATGTGCCCGAACTCCCCCGCCGAGCCGTGAGCGCCGTTCACCGGCAGGCCGCCGGCCAGCAGCACCCCGCCGATGCCGGTCGCGACGTGCAGGTGCAGTGCGACGGAGACCCCCCGCAGCACGCCGCGGCGGGCCTCGGCCAGGCCGGCCAGCGTCGCGTCGTTGCCGGCCAGGACCGGGCCCAGGCACCCGTCGTCTCCCCCGCCGCCCAGCACGCCGGCCACGTCCACGTCCTGCCAGTCCGGCAGGGTCGGCTGCACCATCTGGCCCGCGCTCACCGGGGAGGGGACGGCGACCCCGATGCCGACCACGCGGTCGCCGAACTGGCGGTTGCGGATCTTCAGGCGGGCCGCGACGCCGGCCAGCATCCCGGTGCCAGAGACGGCCTCTCGCTCCTGGCGGTCGAGCACGGTGCAGCGCCCGGTCAGCTCGAAGGCGGCGATGGTGAACGAGTCGTCCCGCAGGTCGACCGCCAGCGCGACGGGCCCCTGCGGGTGCGCCGAGGGCACGCCGGTCGGGCGTCCCCGGGTGCGCGGCACCTTGATCCCGGCCTGGACCCCGGCCGGGCTGCTCAGCTCCTCGATGAGCTGCCGTCCGGCCAGGTCCCTGACCAGCACAGTGGCCGTGCCCCGGGCCAGGCCGAGCTGCCTGGTGAGTTCCGCCCGGGTGAACTGGCCGCCGCCGTCGTGGACCGCGCGCAGCAACCGCGCGAGATTGTGCGCGCGCAACTCGGCACTAGTGGTCGCCGCGCCTTCGTCCTTCCGCACACTCCGATCGTGCCATGCCTGGTCCCCGTCCCGCGCGCGGCTACCAGTCCCAGTGGAAGCCGACGGCGGTCTTCTCGGCGAGCCGCAGGTAGCGGTGGACGGCGAACTGGCTGTCCAGCGTGACGCTCTCCCGCTCGATGATCGGGCCTTCCATCCCGTCCCACACCGCCCACACCACGTGGCCCGGCAGCTTGCCGGGGTGAAACTCCACGCGTATGTCCAGGTTCTCCACGAAGGACTGCACGACGCGGCGGAACTCGGGCGGGGGCGGCGCCGGGTAGTGAAAGCTGGCCGTGTATTCCAGGGTGGCCGTCTCCCCGGTCGACAGCGGCTTGGCCAGCAGCATGTCCACCACGAATAGTTCGGCCATGGGCTGGTAGACGGGTCCGGCGAGGCCGCTGAACCCCTGCCCGGTCTCGATGGTCAGGGCGTTGGTGTCGGCCCGGTAGGGCAGCCGGTCCACTCCGTCCACGACCGCCTCGATGACGTGGATGACGCGGTGCCGCTGTGGCAGCCCGTCCGGGCCGAGATAGTGATGGTCGTGCAGGGACAGCGTCTTGACCTGAGGGCGGCCGAGCGCGCTCGCCTTGTCCTCGCGGATCGCCCGCGGCCCGGAGAGCACGCGGACGTGGGCCGAGCCCTCCCACAGTTTCAGCAGCCGCTCCTGCTCGAACGCGCCGAACCCGAACGCGTCCGTGAACAGGGTCAGCGTGGCCTTGCTGAGCAGCTTGCCCGACAGCGCCCGCGAGGCGGTGTCCTTGAGCTGCCTGGGCAGCACGTCGGCGTCGCCCTGCGCCCTCGGGTGCTCCCACAGGTAGTGCGCGAGCACCTCGGCGACGGCGAGCTGGTTCACCTGTCCGGCCCGGCTGCGCTCGGCGTACTGCTCCCACTTCCGCCGGTACCGGCCGGGACGGAGCAGCAGCTCGCGCAGGTACGCCGCGGCGGCCTGCGCGCCAGTAGGCATGACTGGATCTCCTGGCTTTGGCTCGGCCACGGGCTCCTCGGTGGCAGTTCGCGGTGTCTGCGGGCTGAGAACTAAGCGCGACATTTGCCAGCTATGGTATGCCTGTTCTCGCGGCGGGGGCGAGGCCAGCATGGTGGGCAGATTAATTACCGACGTCGGACGGATGAAGGGGACATACGTCCAGCCAGAAGGGCCGCCATGATTATGCAGGAAGGCTTGTGGAGTTCTTGGGGCGGGTCGGCCGGCCGGCCGTCGCATGACAAGGCCTACTTCCTCGACTTGCTCGGCGATGGCCACAATGGCCTGGGCCGTCACGAGGCGGCTATCGAGGCCTACCGGCAGGCGGCGGAGGGATTCCGCGCCCAGGGCTCCCAGTGCTCGTACGCCTTGTGCCTGTTCAAGATAGCGGACAGCCATCTCACCCTCGGTGAGCCCTGGCACGCCCTCGGCTACCTGGAGGCATGCCTGCCGTTGCTGCATGAGCTGGGACTGACCAGGCACGAGACGCTCGTACGGCATCAGCTGGACGCGTGCCAGGCCGAGCTGGCCGGGGCGCATTTACTTGGGGAGGGGCGGGCCTGCCAGCAGCCATTGGCAGCGCGCGGCCGTCCCGCCCCAGGGACCCCGAGGACCCGGGGACCCGGCCAGCTGAAACGCTGTCGCCGTATCTGCGCGACAAGGGTAGATTCGTGTTATGCCCGGGACCGACGGAAAGCCGCGCTGGCTGAACCCTGACGAGCAGCAGGCATGGCGCGCCACCGTCAACCTGTCCCAGCTGCTCATGCGCCAGCTCGACCGTGACCTGAACGCGCACGGGCTGAACGGGCACGACTACGAGATCCTGGTCGAGCTGTCCGAGGCAAAGGACCAGCGGCTGCGGATGACCGAGCTGGCCGACGCCACCAGCCAGTCCCGGAGCCGGCTTTCGCATCAGGTCTCGCGGATGGAGAACCGCGGCCTGGTCCGGCGCGACGACTGCGAGGGCGACAAGCGGGGCACGTTCGCGGTGCTGACCGCCGAGGGCATGGCCGCCATCGAGCGGGTCGCGCCAGATCACGTGGAGAACGTGCGGCGGCATTTCATCGACCGGCTGTCACCGCGCCAGCTCGAGGAGATCAAGGACGCCTTCGGGCCGATCGTCGAGTACCTGCGCAAGATCCGCGAGCGCGACTAGGGTCCCGCAGAGACTGGGCCCCTCAGAACAGCACCGACATGAGCCGGCCGGCCTCGGTGAACCCGACCCGGCGGTACGCCGCGCGGGCCGGGGTGTTGAAGTCGTTGACGTACAGCGACACCAGCGGGGCGATCGAGCGGGCTGCCTCCGCCACCACCGCGGCCATGCCCGGCGCGGCCAGCCCCTGGCCGCGGGACTGCGGCCGCACCCACACCCCCTGCACCTGGCACACCTGCGGCGTGACCGCGCCGATCTCCGCCTTGAAGACGACCTGGCCGTCCTCGATCCGGGCGAAGGCCCGGCCGCCGCGGATGAGCTGCTCCAGCCGGGCCCGGTAGGACGCGCCGCCGTCACCGGTGACCGGCGAGACGCCGACCTCCTCGGTGAACATGGCCACGCAGGCCGGCCACAGGATGTCGATCTGGTCAGGCCGGACCCGCCGGACCAGCGGGTCGGGCGGCACCAGCGGCGGCCCGGCCGTGACCATGACCGGCTGCACCGGGCGGATCTCCCTGGCCGGCCCCCAGTGCGGCCGCAGCAGCCCCCACAGGGCCTGCACCTCCGCGGCCGACCCGACCACGGACGAGCACCGCCGCCCCTGCCGCAGCGCCCGGTCCGCGAACGCCACCACGGCGTCCGGGGTGGCGGCGACGGGGACCAGGTTGGCGCCGGAGTAGCAGAGCGACTCCAGCCGCCCGCCGGGCGCGTGTCCCCACATCTGCGCGCCGAGCCTGCCGGGCTCGAGGCCGAGGGCGCGGATCCGGGAGCTGACGAAGACGTTCGTCACCGGATCGCGATCGCAGACAGCGAGCACGGCACCGCGATCCCGCTCATCGAGCAGCCGCACCGAGGCGGACCACGGCGGCTTCACCCGCAACATAGCCTCAGCCTACACGCGGCGATAGCGCAGGAAACGCTCATAAGGTTCCCGGCGTCGGCGCGGGCACGGCCGGGCAGGTGGCGTTGACCAGCCCCGGCCCGGCCGGCAGCGCCCCGGTGCCGAGGTAGGAGTTCAGGTAGCCCTGCACGCAGGAGTTCGAGGGCTGCTCCAGGGACTGCCCGTGGTTGCCGCCGCCCTCGACCACGACCATCCGGGCGGACGGCAGCAGCTTGTGCGCGTCCTGCGCGCCCGCGTACGGGGTGGCCGGGTCCAGCGTGCCCTGCAGCAGCAGGATGCCGGGCAGCCCGGCCCCCTTGATCTGCAGCGGCTTGGCCGGGCCGCGCACCGGCCAGAACGCGCACGCCGCGTTGAACCAGGCGTTGTCCCAGGCCTGGAACGGGGCCGTCCGGTAGACCCGTTCGGTGTCCGAGGTCCAGAAGGACCAGCTGCGCGGCCAGTTCACGTCCGAGCACTGCACCGCGTTGTAGACGGCGAACTCGTTCTCGTCCTGCGTGCCGCTTCCCTGGTACTGGGTGATCAGGTCGCCGGTCTGCCCGTCGTTCAGGTAGGACGACAGCGCCTGCGCGAACCCGGGCCAGAGCTGATCGAGGTAGCCGCCCTGCAGGAAGGTGTCGTCGAACTCGTCGGCCCCGATCCTGGAGTTGACCGGGTGCGCGAGCAGCCGGCTGCGGGCCCGGTACCACGCGGCCTGCACCTGCGCGGCGGTCGTGCCGAGATGATACGTGCCGTCGTATTTCGCCACCCAGGCGAAGAATGCCTCCATGCGTCCCTGGAACGCGTAATCCTGGCCGACATTGTCGGCATACCAGACCCCGGTCGGATCGACCACGCTGTCCAGGACCATCCGGCGCACCCGGTCCGGGAAAAGAGTGGCGTAAACCTGGCCGATATAGGTGCCGTATGAGAACGCGTAATAATTCATTTTCGATACGCCGAACGCCGCGCGGATGGCGTCCATATCGCGGGCCACGTTCTGGGTGGTCATATAGGGCAGCAGCCAGCCGAACCTTTGCTGGCAATCGGCAGCGTACGTTTTCGCCCTGTTGACGAGCACCTGCTCGGCGGCGGGATTCGCCGGGATGTAGTTCGGGCGGACGCCGGAGAAAAAGCCGGGATCGCAGCTGAGCTCGGGCACCGAGGACCCGACGCCGCGCGGGTCGAAGCCGACGATGTCGTACTCGGCGGCCACGGCCGGGCTGATGCCCTGCGCCACCTCGGCCGCCATCGTCAGCCCGCTGCCGCCGGGCCCGCCCGGGTTGACCAGCATGATCCCCTGCTGCTGGCTCTTCGGCGCGGTGGCCGGGATCATGTCCAGGGCCAGGCTGATGTGCCTGCCGGCGGGCTGGGCGTAGTTGACCGGGACGCTCAGCATGGCGCAGTCCGGCACGCCCTGCTGGCCCAGCTCGCCCGGGCAGGAATGCCAGTGCAGCGTGCTGTGCTCCGGGATGATCCCGAGAGCCGGCCCGGCCGCCCGCGGCGTGCCCCCGCCCGGCTGGGTGCTCCCGGCCTGCGTGCTCCCCGGCGCCGGACTGGAGGACGTGGCGGACCCGGAGCAGGCGCTGACCCCGAGCAGAGCGGCTATCGCCATGGCCATCGCCGCTACGGCGCCCCGGGGCGGGCGGCCGCCCAGGCGTGACATCGACATGCCCTCCATCATGCCCGGCGCGAGCCGGTGCCTCGCCCGGTCACACGGGAGCCGTTAGCTGGCGGTAACGGCAACGGTCAGGACGCGGCGGCGCGGTGGCGCTCCTCCAGGGCCTTGCGGTATTCGGCGACGACCATCTCGGTCAGCTCCTCGAGCGAGGTGTCGCGCTTGTACTTGTCGAACGTGATCTTGCCGCCCTGCAGCAGGTTCACCCGGTCGCACACCTCGAGCACCTGGCCGTAGTTGTGCGCGATCATGATGATCGACATGCCCTTGTCCTTGAGGCTGCGCACCAGGTCAAGGATCATCGCGCCTTCCTTGACGCCCATGGCGGCCAGCGGCTCGTCGAGCAGCAGCACCTTCGCGTCCGAGTAGACCGAGCGGGCCACCGCGATGGCCTGCCGCTGCCCGCCGGACAGGCTCGCCACCTCGAGGTCCACCGACTTCAGGGTCTTGATCCCCATGGCGTCCAGCTGCTCCTGGGCCTTCTTCCGCATGACCTTGTTACGCAGCAACGGCCAGCGCACCTGCTCCCGGTTGAGGAACATGTTGTGGTACACGGTGAGCTGGGGGATCAGCGCCAGGTCCTGGTAGACCACGTCGATGCCGAGCGAGCGGGCTTGCGTCACCGAGGTGAGGTGCACCTCCTCGCCGTTGAGCAGGATCCGCCCGCTGGTCGGCGGCTGGAAGCCGCAGATGATCTTTATCAGGGTGGACTTGCCCGCGCCGTTGTCGCCGATCAGGCCGAGCACTTCGCCCCGCTCCAGGCGCAGGCTCACGTCGACCAGCGCGGTCACGGCGCCGTAACGCTTGGAGATGTGCTCGACCCGCAGGATGTCGTCGGCCGACGGCGCCGTCATCGCCACGTCGCCGGTTTCCGGTGTGCTCACTTGGCTGCCTCCGTGGGTCGGGTCGGGCTCCGCATCATGCCCTGGACTGCAATCGGCCCGCGCTCCGCAGCCGGGTGAGATAGGTGTTCGCGATCATCGCGAGCAGGATCGCCGCGCCCAGGATGATCTGGAACTTGTTCGAGCTGATGCCGCGCAGGTTGAAGCCGTCAAACAGGATGCCGAGCACGAGCACGCCGAGCCAGAGCCCGATCATCGTGCCGGAGCCGCCCAGCATGGCCGTGCCGCCGATGACCACTCCGGCCAGGGCATAGAGGACCACCGTGAGCTGGCCGGCGCTCGGGTCGATGATGTTGTTCTTGAAGGCTTCCATGATCCCGGCCAGCGCGCCGAACCCGGCGCACATCATGAAGTTGCCGACCTTGATCCGGTTGACCCTGATCCCGGCTTCCCTCGCGCCGAGCAGGTTGCCGCCGACGGAGACGGTGTACAGGCCCCACCGGGTCCTGGTCAGGATGACGTGGAAGATCAGGACCAGGATGGTGGCCCAGATGATCTCCGACCACGCCTCGGCGCCGAACCAGCGGCCGAACCCCAGTGATTCCGTGGGGAGGTTTATCTGCTGCGCGGAGGAGATCGTCAGCGCGTAGCCGTAGATGATGAAGCCGGTGGCGAGCGTGGTGATCAGCGACGGGACGCCGAAGACCGTCGTGACGACGCCGTTGATGCCCCCGATGACGACCGCTAGCAGCAGGATCGTGATCACGATGGCGAGGAACGTGGGGATGCCGGAGTCGACGAAGAAGTGCATGACGTACGGCGACAGCGTCCAGACGAACCCGACCGACAGGTCGATCTCGCCGCAGACCATCAGCAGGACCAGGCCGATGCCGATGATCACGTACGGGGCCATGAACTGGGCGATGTTGACGAAGCTGCCGTGGCTGACGAAGGCGGGGGTGGTCACCGCGAAGTAGATGAACAGCACCACGGCGATGGCCAGGATGCTGGCCTCGCGCTGCTTCAGGAACATAATGCCGACGCGGCTAAGGACGCTCGGGCCTTTCCGCCCGCCAGGCGCGGCGATGATCTCCGGGCTGCGTTCGGCAGTCTCACTCACGTCGCTCATCCCTAATCCTGCCTATCCTGCTGCGTCGCCGGATGCCTGTGTCCAGAGTGTCATACCCAGGCGCCGCGGCGGTTCACCGTCGCTCGTAGCACAGGTGAACCGCCGCGGGCCTGCTACTTTCAGCGTGCCACAATCCCCGCAATCCGGTCAGACGGAGATCGGCCCGGAGTGCTTGATGTACACCTGGTTCTTCGTCGAGCCCTCGTACCGGGTCGGCGTCGCGGTGTACGGATCCACGTTGCCCTTGACGACGAACTTCAGGCCGGTGTTCGTGGTCGGCGGCGACACCAGGCCGCCGGAGAGCTGGAACAGGTAGAGGTACATGGTGGGCAGGAAGCCCTGCAGGTACGGCGACTGGTCGACGGTGAAGGCAATCTGGCCGGCCTTGACGGCGGCCAGGGTCTGCGGCTCCAGGTCGAAGCCGCCGGCTTGCACCTTGCCGACCAGACCGTACTTCTGCAGCGAAGTGCCGAGCAGGGCGGTGCTGCCGCCGTCGACGGCGAAGATGCCCTGGATTTTGGACCCGTTCGCCTGGAGGAACTGCGGGATGGTCTGGGCTTCCTGCGTCGCCGAGGCGCCCGAGTCGAGGCCCTTGCTGCCGAACATGACCTTCATGCCCGCCGCCTCCAGGGCCTGCGTGGCGCCGTCCATGCGGGGCTGGATGTTCAGCGAGCCGGGCTGGGCGATGACGCCGACCGCCGTGTCACCCTTCTTCATCAGCGAGGCGAGCCGCGTGCCGACCGCCTGGCCCGATATGTACAGCTCCTGGCCGATGTAGGCCAGGCCGTTGGTGGGGTTAGCGTTGGCACCGTTCGCGTTGTACGTGACCACCGGGATGCCCGCCTGCAGCGCGCTGTTGATGGGCGCGGTGAACGCGGTGGCCGAGACCACGGTGGTCGCGATGCCTGGAGAGCTCGCCGTGACGGCGGCCTGGAAGGCCGACAGCATGGTGGAGTTCGTCGGCTGGGTGGACAGGGCGCCCGTCCAGGCCGGCGTGGGCAGGCCGAGCAGCGCGGCGGCGTCGGCCATGCCGTACTGGGTCGGGGTGAAGAAGGAGTTGTCCGTGACGTGGTTCACGAAGGTGAACTTCCACTTGGGCGTGGCGGGGAAGTTGCCCGCAGCCGCCGCCGCCGTCGACGACGACGAATTCGGGGCAGCGCTGCTGGAACTCGATGAACTGCACGCCGCGATGAGCGCGGAGGCGGCCGCCGTCGCACTGAACAGGCCGGCCCCCTCGAGCAGCCGACGACGAGAAGGCCCGTCCTTCATGTTCAGGGTCTCAATCGCTTCGTCGACTACCGGGTCGATCTTTTTCCTCATCTAAGAACCTCCATGGAATTTTCCCTGGGACGGGATACCCTCCCGAGCCAAGCCCGCAGCGTGCGCGCCGAGTCCCGTCAACTTCGTCGCGAGAGAGATAAGGCGAAGAAACTTTTATATTCCGATGTCCGCTCCGGCGGATCGCCCAGCGTGACCGCACTGTGGTCATAATGCGACCGGTATTCAGCGCAACCTGGCGAACCGCCGCTGACGCTAATTCTGTTCATGAGCACCTGTCAAGGCACCACGCAGGCCCGATAGCCGAACGAACCCGTTTCGATATCAGCCTCAGCACAGGCACGTACCTTCCCGCTGGGCGAAACGAGCAATCGCTGCCGTGGGCCTCGGGTGTGCCGCATCCCCCCTCGCGCCGCAGCCGGATGAACCGGTCCGGGTCATTTCCCTGGCCGTGCCAGACCTTGTCTCATCGGTAACTGAATGCAACCCCAACCTCGCCGGTACCACGGTAATCAGTTCATCACAGACAAGAACATGTCCGACGATGTTAACGCTAACAAGTCACTATTCGGCAACGAACATGAAACACCCTCGATACGCTCCCGCCCGCCCGCGCCTCCTGCCAGGGCTCGCGCCCGCTCTGCCAGGGCTCGCGCTCGCTTGCGAGGGCGGGCGAGCGGGCGGCGGGGAGCGGGCTGGGCGGCCTGTGGAGGGCGGAGGTGGCGGGGTGACGGAAAGCCCGTGGGTTCCGACATGCACGCCCGGAACCGAACACGGTTCGCAAACGTCTCACTTGGTACGGATGACGCAACCCGGGGGCGACCGCCCGTCCCTGGCGTCATCCAATGACAAGGAGGGGAAGCAGCATGCTTGCCAGACACCGCCAATCGCTCATCCTGCAGGCCGTCAGGAGCGATGGCAGCGCCCGTGTCAGCGACCTCACCCAGCGACTCGGCGTCTCGGACATGACCATCCGCAGGGATCTCGAGGTTCTCGCCCGGGACGGCCTGGTCGAGAAGGTGCACGGTGGCGCGGTCCTGCCGGGGACGCCCGCCAGTCACGAGCCGGGCTTCGAGACCAAGCTGGTGCTCGGGCGGCCGGAGAAATCCGCCATCGCCCGCGCCGCCGCCAGCCTGGTCGCGCCGGGCACCGCGATCGCGGTGGCCGCGGGGACGACCACGTTCGCGCTGGCCCAGTGCCTGCTCGACGTGCCCGGACTGACCATCGTGACGAACTCGCTGCCGGTGACCAACCTGTTCAGCGGGACCCGCGGCCTGGACGGCACGACCAACTCGGTCGTGCTGACCGGCGGCGTCCGGACTCCCTCGGACGCGCTGGTCGGACCGGTGGCCGACCTGACCATCAGGTCGCTCCACTTCGACCTGCTCTTCCTTGGCTGCTCCGGCTTCGACACCAACGCCGGGCTGACCACGCCGAACCTGGCGGAAGCGGAGACCAACCGGACGCTGATCCGGGTCGCGCGCCGCGTCGTCGTGCTGGCCGACCACACCAAGTGGGGCCTGGTCAGCCTGAGCTCGTTCGCCCGGCTGAGCGAGGTGGACGTGCTCATCACCGACGACATGCTGCCGGCCGACGCCAGGGCTCAGGTCGCCGAGCAGGCCGGCGAGGTCATCTACGCGGACAGCATGATGCACAGCCACGTGTCGAGGCAGTCGGCCTGAGGCGCCCCGGGGAGGGGTCAGTCAGTAGGCCGTGACGACCGGCTGGCCCTCGGCGCCGCCGGCGGCGCCGCCCTCGTCGGTAAGCTGCTCGGCGAGGCGCATGGCCTCCTCGATCAGCGTCTCGACGATCTGGGACTCCGGCACGGTGGCGATCACCTTGCCGCGCACGAAGATCTGGCCCTTGCCGTTGCCCGAGGCGACGCCGAGGTCGGCCTCGCGGGCCTCGCCCGGGCCGTTGACCACGCAGCCCATGACCGCGACCCGCAGCGGCACCTCCATGCCCTCCAGGCCCGCGGTCACCTCCTCGGCCAGCTTGTACACGTCGACCTGGGCCCGGCCGCAGGACGGGCAGGACACGATCTCGAGCCTGCGCTGGCGCATGCCGAGCGACTCCAGGATCGAGATGCCGACCTTGACCTCCTCCACCGGAGGCGCGGACAGCGAGACCCGGATCGTGTCGCCGATGCCCTCGGCCAGCAGCGCGCCGAACGCGACCGCGGACTTGACCGTGCCCTGGAAGGTGGGCCCGGCCTCGGTCACGCCGAGGTGCAGCGGGTAGTCGCACTGCCGGGCGAGCAGCCGGTAGGCGTTGATCATCACCACCGGGTCGTGGTGCTTCACCGAGATCTTGATGTCGCGGAACCCGTGCTCCTCGAACAGGGAGCACTCCCACAGCGCCGACTCGACCAGCGCCTCGGGGGTGGCCTTGCCGTACTTGGCCAGCAGTCGCTTGTCCAGCGAGCCCGCGTTGACGCCGATCCTGATCGGGACGCCGGCGTCGCTGGCCGCGCGGGCGATCTCGGCCACCTTGTCGTCGAACTGCTTGATGTTGCCCGGGTTCACCCGGACCGCCGCGCAGCCGGCGTCGATCGCGGCGAACACGTACTTCGGCTGGAAGTGGATGTCGGCGATGACCGGGATCTGCGACTTCTTCGCGATGGCGGGCAGCGCGTCGGCGTCGTCCTGGGACGGCACGGCGACCCGGACGATCTGGCAGCCGGAGGCGGTCAGCTCGGCGATCTGCTGGAGGGTGGCGTTCACGTTGGCGGTGAGCGTCGTCGTCATCGACTGCACCGACACCGGCGCTCCCCCGCCGACGGGCACCGATCCCACCATGATCTGGCGGGACAGCCTGCGCTCGGCTAGCGGCGCCGGCGGCGCCTGCGGCATTCCGAGGTCAGTGCTCATAGTCCCCATCCGTTTCGGTAGGCAGATCCCCGATCTTCCACCCCGCCATTGAACCATCCCCGGCCGCCCGGCCGGGGACCGACGCTGACGGGCGCGTCGGGGATGAACCTGCTGTTAACCCGCGATATTCACCGGGTTCACGATGTCGGCCAGGATCAGCGCGACGCCGAAGAACATAAGCACCATGAAGATGCTGAAGCTGACCGGGAGCAGCTTGGTCATGTCCACCAGGCCGGGGTCGGGCCGCCCGCGCAGCCGGGCGAACCAGGCCCGGATCCGCTCCCAGAGGACCACCGCGACGTGCCCGCCGTCCAGCGGCAGCAGCGGCAGCATGTTGAACAGGCCGACGAAGATGTTGAGCGAGGCGATGAGCAGCAGCACGAAGCTGACCTTGTACTGCCAGCCGACGTTGGCGGCCACCGCGGTCCCGGTGTCCCTCGCCGCGCCCACGATGCTGCTGACCTGCCCGGCGGCCGTGTTCGCCCGGTCCTTGGCGAACAGCTTGGGCAGCGCGCCGGGCAGCGCCCCGACCGCCTTGACCGAGCCGGTCACCACCTGGCCGAACACCGACCCGGCGTAGGAGACGGCGCGGAGCGGGCAGGCGGACTGGAACGTCCTCTCCAAGATGCCCAGGAAGGCGCCGCTGAGGCCAGGGACCGCGGCCAGCGTCGGCGTCAGCGTCAGCGTCTTGCCGTCGCGGCGCACGGTAATGCTCGCCTTCGACCCGGGACGCGCGTGGCTGATCGCGCTTTTGAGCTGGTCATAGGTGCTCATCGGCGTGCCGTTGAACGCGGTGATCTCGTCACCGGGCCGCAGCCCGGCCAGCAGGGCCGGGGACGGCTTGTCCGAGGCGGTGCAGGTGCCGTTGTCCAGCGCGGTGACGCTGGAGGCCACGCACGGGCTGACCGCGGCGAGCTGGGTGGTGTTCTCGATGCCGATGCCGAGCGCCAGGCCGAAGATGAGCAGGAAGGCCAGCACGAAGTGCATGAACGAGCCGGCGCAGAGCACGAC
The DNA here is from genome assembly GCA_963722275.1 of uncultured Actinomycetes bacterium. GTDB lineage: Bacteria > Actinomycetota > Actinomycetes > Streptosporangiales > Streptosporangiaceae > Palsa-504. The sequence continues at coordinate 82,576 of CAVRMX010000013.1, forward strand.
GACGCGCTGCCAGGCGGGGTGGCGGCGGAACGACCTCGGCTCGTCCGCCGGGTCGTCCACGTCGTCGAGGGAGTGCATCCCGATGATCTTGACGAAGCCGCCGAGCGGCAGCGCCTTGATCCCGTACTCGGTCTCGCCCCGCCAGGTGGACCAGATCGTCGGCCCGAAGCCGACGAAGTACCTGGTGACCTTCATGCCGAACTTCTTCGCCATGACGAAGTGCCCGGACTCGTGCAGCATCACGGAGAAGAGCAGGGCGACGATGAAGATGACCCAGCCGATCAGGTCCATCCAGTCGTCCTTCCCTCAGGAGTTAAGTTCGCGCGCCCGGCGCCGGGCCCAGCCGTCCACCGCCAGCACGTCTGCCACCGTGGTGACGGCCGTGCGCGCGGCGTCATGTTCCGAGACTATCTGTGCCACGGTGTCAACAATCCGGGGGAAGCGGATCCTTCCCGCCTGGAAGTCCGCCACGCACGCCTCGTTCGCCGCGTTGTACACCGCCGGCGCGGTGCCGCCGGCCGCGGCCGCCTCCCGGGCCAGCGCGACCGCGGGGAAGGCCGCGTCGTCGAGCGGCTCGAAGGTCCAGGTCGCCGCCGCCGACCAGTCAAGACCCGGCGCGGCCCCGGGCACCCGGTCGGGCCAGGCCAGGCCGAGCGAGATCGGCAGCCGCATGTCCGGCGGGGACGCCTGGATGATCGTCGCGCCGTCGGAGAACTCCACCATCGAGTGCACGATCGACTGCGGGTGCACCACCACGTCGATCCGGTCGAGCCCGAAGCCGAACAGCAGGTGGGCCTCGATCACCTCGAGGCCCTTGTTCACCAGCGTGGCCGAATTGATCGTGACCAGCGGGCCCATGTTCCAGGTGGGGTGGGCGAGCGCCTGCTGCGGCGTGACATCCTCCAGCCGGTCGCGGCGCCAGCCGCGGAATGGGCCGCCGCTGGCGGTCAGCACCAGGCGGAGCACCTCGGAGTCGCGCCCGGCGCGCAGGCACTGGGCGATGGTGGAGTGCTCGGAGTCGACCGGGACGATCTGCCCGGGCTTGGCCCGGCTGGTGACCAGCGGGCCGCCGACGATCAGCGATTCCTTGTTGGCCAGGGCGAGCACCCGCCCGGCGTCCAGCGCGGCCAGCGTGGCCTGCAGCCCGGCCGCGCCGGTCACGCCGTTGAGCACCACGTCGCACGGCCAGGCGGCCACCTCGCTGACCGCGTCCGGCCCGGAGAGGATCTGGGGCTGGGGGTGGCGGTGGGACTGGAGGTGGGACCGGACCCCGGCGGCTGCGGCGGGGCTGGCGACGGCCACCGCCGCCACGCCGAACTCGGCGGCCTGCCGGGCCAGGAGGCCGGGCTGGCCGCCGCCCGCGGCCAGGGCCACCACCCGGAACCGGCCGGGATTGCGGCGGACGATGTCGAGGGCCTGCGTGCCGATCGAGCCGGTGGAGCCGAGGATCACGACCTCGCGGGGCTCTCGGGGCGGCGGCCCGGCGGGCAGCTGTGCTTCCACCGGTCCATTGTCCGCTACCCCGAGACATGACCGCGCCGCCGCCCTGACGTCTGCGTCGGGCGGCGGCGCGGTCCCGTGCTACTCAGAGGTGATGCGCCAGCGCTCCCGCCGCGGCGATGATGCCCCGGCAGGCGGCCGTCTGGACCTGCGCGCCGATGACCGGATGGCCACCGAACGCGGCCGCCTCGAGCTCGCCCTTGACCCGCAGGGCGAGCGCGTCGCGGAGCCGCTCGAGCCCGGACAGCGCCGAGTTGACCGTCCTGAACTCGGCATCACCCGCGGTGCTGGACCCGACGGCGGCCGTCGAGGCCTGCAGGGTGAAGTTGCCGAACTGGCCGACGCTGGAGTTGAGCTGCTTGTAGCAGGCCCCCAGGCTGGCCACGCCCGGCGCGGCGAGCGCGCGGTTCGGGTCGGACAGGACCTGCGTGATGACCCGGCCGTCGTGCTCGTAGTCATCCTTCAGGCCGGTCAGGTACATCAGGGTCGGCCGGATGTCGGTCTCGTCGACCCAGGTGCCCGTGGTGCCGCTGTTGACCACGACCACCTGGCCGCTGTTCGGCCCGGCGGAACTCGGGCCGGTGTTCGGCGCCTGGCCGTCGAGGCCGAGGTGCTTGACGCCGGGGCCGGCCAGGCCGAGGTAGTTGGTGTTGATCTCCGCCGCGTAGTCACCGTGGTTGTAGGCGAACCCGCTGTTCACCGAGACGCAGGGCGTGCTGCAGTTGGCCGCGCCGGGACTCAGGAAGTAGTCCGGCTTGGCGAACAGGGCGAACGTCGGCGTCCGGGCCGGGTCGGCGTTGACCATGTGCAGGATCGCCTCTTCGGTCGGGTCGGCGAGGTAGTTCGCGATCTTCTGGTTCTTCACCCCGGCGTACGGGTTGTCGGCGGTCAGGCTGGACACGTCGCGTTCCAGCGTGCGCACCGGCGGCGCGTTCGGGCCCGGGTTGCCGGTGACGTAGAACTCAGGCGCCGAGTCCGACTCCAGGGTGAACGGCGTGGTGTTGTTCTTCTGGGTAGCGAGCAGGCCGGTGATGTTGCCGCTCAGCTCGCCGAACGTCCCGGCCGGGTAGGTGCAGGACACGGTCACGCCATTGCAGTTGGCTGGGGTGGGCTGGAGCGCCCGGCCGACGTTGGCGCCGGCCACGTGGTCACCCTCGTCCGAGCTGAGGATGAAGGTCGTGTTCGACGAGTTGATGCCGTCGGCCGCCAGGCGCTGGAAGAAGGCGCCGAACGCGGCGTTGTAGTACTTCGCCTGGGCGATGTAGCACGGGGTGCCGGGGCCGAGCGCCGAGGGGGCGCCGTTGCACGCGGTGACGCCCGGAATGTGCTCGTTGCCGTGGATGTCGGCGATGTAGTTGTTCACCACGGGGACGCCGGATTCCAGCATGTCGGCCGCGTAGGCGAGCGTCTGCGACGCGTTGATGGGGCCGAAGCCCGGGAAGCCAGGCGCGGGAGGCGTCAGGAACGCGCCGTTGATCTGGTTGCCGTTCTCGTCGACCAGGTTCCCGGCCGCGTTGGTGATCTGGATCCCGTTGCGGGTGAGGTTCGGGGTGCCCGCGCCCAGCTGCGGCGCGACGTACCGGTGGCCGAAAAGCGCCTGGAACCCGTGGTAACCGCCCGGCTCGTCCGGCAGCACGTCGGCGACCGCGGTCGGCGACGGGCTGGTCTGGCCGAACTTGACCCCCTTGGCGTCGGCGCAGAACGCGCTGCCCTGGGCGCAGTGCACTCCGATGCCGACGTAGTCGGCGGTTTCCGCGTCCTTGAACGAGTCCGGGTCGGCGTTCAGTTGCTGGTCTTCCGGCGACCCGGCGCCGAACACCTTGGGGATGTCGACCGCGGTGTTCTCGAGCTCCTGATTGGCCGTCGCCACCTCGCCGACGTTACAGCCGGCCCGGGTGAACGGCACCCAGGGCGCCGGGGTGATGGTGTTGGGCGCGACGGTGTGCGCGGCGGTGGCCGGGGGCACCGGCGCGTAGACCATGTTGGGATTGGTGTCGTGCCCGGCGCTCGGTGGCGTCTTGGTGTCGAAGACGGGGTCGGTCCAGTACGCGAACGAGCCCGCCGGGTCGGTCGTGTTGAAGCTGCCGTTCGCGCCATCGGCGTTGTAGGCCTGGTAGCTATTCGAGATCGGCATGCCATGCCGGTCGCCGTACAGGCCGGTGAACGTGGTCAGGATGTCATCGGCGGTGTGCGCGATCAGCGGGGTGTGGTTGTTGGACATGAACGTGCCGTTGTCCTTGAAGAAGTTCAGCAGGTTCGGCATCTGTTCCAGGTCGGACGGGACATTCGGGTTGTCCCGGAAGTAGTGCACGTTGTCGAACATGATCGTCACCACGTGCTTGACGCCGTTACCCAGGTGGCACGACGTGCTGGCGGTGCCGGCGCGTGCCGCGGTCTTCGCGGCGCCGGCCGCGGTGCCGGCGGCCGCCATCGAGGTTCCCGCCAGGCCCAGCGTGCCGAGCAGCGTCGCCGAGCTAGCGGCTGCGGTGACACGGAGCCAGGTCGCCTGGCGGCCTGCGCGCCGACGCGCGTCCCGTCCTGTCCTCATGAGCTATTCCTCTCACGCGTAAGGCACGGCGCGCCCAAGCCGACACCGCGCGAGAGCCCACGATGCCACGCTTTCAGCCGACTCATAAGAGGGTTAGAGGTGTCTTTTTGTGTAAATCCGGTGAAACTATGGTCACATTATGGTTAGAACCTCCAAACAGGCCCTAACGAGCAGCGCTACGTCAGGGCTGAGATCTGGCGGGCCAGCGCGAAATCGTTCGCGGTGAGACCGCCGGCCGAGTGGGTGCTGAGGGTCAGCGTCACCTTGTTCCAGTTGATGGTGACGTCGGGGTGGTGGCTGGCCGTCTCGGCCAGGTAGGCGACGGCGCCCAGGTAGAGCAGGGCGTCGCGGAAGTCGGCACGTTCGGTGACCGTGGTGATGGAGCTGCCGTCACGGGTCCACCCGGGGACCGTGGCGAGCTCTTCGCTGATCTGGGTCTCGGTGAGCAGGCTCATGCTTACGGCATACCATTCGCGAGTGACATCATCAGCGGAACCGCCGAGGCAGACGCCGCTGCACGCGGTCCATGAGCGGCTCGGCGCCACCATGACCTCCTTCGCAGGCTGGCAGATGCCGCTGCGCTACGCCAGCGAGACCGCCGAGCACCACGCGGTGCGTCGGGCGGCCGGGCTGTTCGACCTGTCGCACATGGGCGAGATCGTGGTCAGCGGGCCGGAGGCGGGGGCCGCGCTCGACTACGCGCTGATCGGGCACCTGTCCGCGCTGCGGCCGGGGCGGGCCAGGTACACGATGATCTGCGCGGAAGACGGCGGCGTGCTCGACAACCTGGTCGTGTACCGGCAGGACCAGGACGAGTTCCTGGTCATCGCCAACGCCGCCAACACGGGCGTGGTGTTCGCGGCGCTCCGCGACCGGGCCGGCGCGGCCGGCCACGGCGCCCGGGTCACGGACGCGACCGGCGACTACGCGCTGATCGCCATCCAGGGCCCCGAAGCGGCCGGGATCCTCGGGCCGCTGGCCGGCGGCCTGGACCTCGGCGCCGTGAAGTATTACGCCGGGGCCTTCGGCGAGGTGGCCGGGCGCAGGGCCTGGGTGGCGCGCACCGGGTACACCGGCGAGGACGGCTTCGAGGTGTACTGCCGGCCGGAGGACGCGGCGCACATCTGGGCCGCGCTGGCCTCGGCGGGCGCTGCGGCCGGCCTGGTCCCGGCCGGCCTGGCCGCCCGCGATACGCTCCGGCTTGAGGCCGGCATGCCACTGTACGGCAACGAGCTCGGCCCGGACGTGACACCTTTCGAAGCGGGCCTAGGGCGGGTGGTGAAGTTCGACAAGCCGGGCGACTTCGTCGGCCGTGAGGCCCTGGCCGCCCGCGCTGCTTCCGGACCGCGGAAACGGCTGGCCGGGCTGACCATCGGTTCCCGCCGGATCGCCAGGCACGGCTACCCTGTCCTCGCCGACGGGCAGGCCGGCGGCACCGTCACGAGCGGCGCCCCGTCCCCCACCCTCGGCGTGCCGATCGCCATGGCGTACCTGGAGCCTGCCGCCGAGGGTGATCACGTGCTTGCCGTGGGTATCAGGGGAGAAACGGTGCCCGCCCTGCTGACAGACCTGCCGTTTTACCGGAGGAGACAATAACGATGAGCGTTCCAGCCGAACTCCGCTACACCCCCGAGCACGAGTGGATGTCCGTCGAGGGAACTTCGGTGTCGGTCGGCATCACCGAGTACGCGGCCCAGCAGCTCGGCAACGTGGTCTATATCTCGCTGCCGACCCCCGGCGCGACCGTCACCGCCGGCGAGCCGTGCGGCGAGGTGGAGTCGGTCAAGTCCGTCAGCGACCTGTACTCCCCCGTGGACGGCGAGGTCATCGAGGTCAACAGCGAGCTCGAGGACGACCCCTCCCTGGTCAACGCCGAGCCCTACGCGGCCGGGTGGCTGTTCCGGGTGCGCGTGGCCACCGGCGGCAACGGCGACGCTGCCCTGCCCACCGACCTGCTGTCGGCCGCGGAGTACGAAGAGCTGACCAAGAGCGCCGGCTAGCGCCTGCGGCGGCGCCAGAGGAACAGGACGGTGACGCCGACCACGACGGCCGCGGCGGCGGCGCCGGCCAGCAGCGGGTCGATCTGGCCGGCGCGCTCGCGGACCTGCTCCATCGCCCGGTCGACGTTCCTCTTCGGGTTCACCCGCTCGGAGATGGCGTCGATGGTGCGCGCCAGCTCCGCGCGGGTGCGGTCGATGCCCGCGACCAGCGCATCCTGGTCGACGGGCATCGCGTCGGTGTCCGCGTCCGCCATCTGATACTCCGTTTCCTGGCTGGGCCCCGGGCTGTCCTGGTGCAGTCACCGCGGCCGTTCGGGATGAGGTGATTATCTTGTCAGGTCCACCACGACCTTTACATCACCTGGCTGCCTGATGAGCCCCTCCTGCCACATGGACAGCGGCACGCGACGGCTGATCAGGCCGCTGAGCCAGGCCGGATCGGCCTGGCTCAGCGCCTCCACGGCCTGCTCGTAGTGGCGGCGCGCCGCGCTCACCGTGCCGAAGATCACCGAGTTCTCCAGCACCATCGAGGCGCCGAGCCGGTTCATGTCCACCGGCAGGCGGCCGGGGCGGGAGGAGATGCCGATCAGGCACATCACGCCCGCCTGGGCGAGCTTTCCGGCCAGCTCGACGACCAGCTCGCCGGCGCCGGTGCATTCGAGCACGACGTCCGGGCGCAGGTCCAGGCGGCTGGCCGGGCCATGGTGGTAGGCCGCGCCGAGCGCCGCGGCGAGAGCCGGCTTGGGCCCGGACGTGACCCGGTCGAGGACGTGCACCTGGTAGCCGCGCTGGCGGCCGAGCAGGGCGGCCAGCATGCCGATCGGGCCGGCCCCGGCGACCAGCGCGACCCGGACCCGTGAACCCGGGCCGGGGGCGCGCCGGGCGATCCGGTCGACCTGCTCCCAGGCCTTGGCCACGATGCTGCCCGGCTCGGTGAGCACGCCCAGGTCGCCGAGCCGCTCCGGGACCCTGACCGCGAACCGCGGGCTCACCCGCCAGCGGGTCGCGCCGTAGCCGTCGAGGCCCTTGATCCCGCGCTCGGTGTACTGGCCGTTCGCGCAGAAGTCCCACTGGCCGGCCGCGCAGGCCGGGCAGGGCGCGGGGTCCGGGCGGCGGACCACGCCGGCCACCAGGTCACCGGGCCGGACCGGCGCGTCCGCCGGGGCCTGGAGCACCCGCCCGAGGGACTCGTGCCCGATCACCAGGCGCGGTCCGCCGTCCGGCGGCTGCCCGGCACCCTCGAGGATCTCGCGGTCGGTCCCGCAGATGCCGGCCAGCAGGCCCTCGGCCAGGACGGAACCTTCCGCGGGTGGCGGATCCGGCCGCTCGGCGATCAGCTCCGAGCCGCGGCGACCCGGGATCACGCTCATCGCCCTCATGGTGACCGAACCTATCCAGCCTGACCCGTCCGGGCGCAGCGACCCCGCGCTGATCGCCTCCGGGCCCCGGATCGGGGACCGCTATGGTTCATCTGTAACCCATTCAAGGGGTAACGGCTGAGCCAGGCCGCGGCGCGGCGCGCGACGATGGCGCGCGAAGATAGAGCATGCGCAGGAGCAGCGCCAGGATTATCGCGGCCGGGGAGCCGGTCAGCTGGCTCGGGGCCAACTTCTGGTCGCGGACCGGCGGCCCGCACATGTGGCGCCGCTACGACCCGGCCGTCATCGAGGCCGAGCTGCGCGTGCTGCGCGAGCACGGCCTGACGATGACCAGGTCGTTCTTCTACTGGCCCGATTTCATGCCGGAGCCGGACGTGATCGACGAGGACATGGCCGCCCGGTTCGCCGACTTCCTCGACCAGCACGCGGAGCAGCAGCTGAGCACGGTCCCGACGTTCATCGTCGGCCACATGTCCGGCCAGAACTGGGACCCGGCCTGGCGGAATGGCCGTGACCTGTACTCCGACGTCTGGATGGTCGGCCGCCAGGCCTGGTTCGCGGGCGAGATGGTGCGCCGGTTCGGCCCGCACCCGGCTGTGTCCGGCTGGCTGGTCTCCAACGAGATGCCGCTGTACGGCGGCGACCACGCGGCGCCCGAGGTCGTCGCCGCCTGGGCCCAGATCATCAGGGACGCGGTGCGCGCGGCCGGCGGCCAGCAGCCGTTCTCGCTCGGCGACGGCGCCTGGGGCATCGAGGTCACCGGCCGCGAGAACGGGTTCCGGCTCGCCGACGCGGCGCGGCTGTGCGACTTCCTCGGCCCGCACGTGTACCCGGTGGGCGACGACCAGGTCCGGCAGCACTACGCGGCGGCCTGGCAGTGCGAGCTGGCCGGCACGTTCGGCAAGCCGGTGGTGCTCGAGGAGTTCGGGGTCAGCTCCGATTTCGCCTCGGCGGCCAACGCGGCCCGCTACTACCGGCACGTCCTGCACCACAGCCTGCTGGCCGGCGCGTCCGGCTGGATCGCCTGGAACAACACCGACTTCGACCTGCCCGGCCAGGACCCCTACCGGCATCACGCCTTCGAGCAGAACTTCGGCCTCACCGACGCGGCCGGGCGGCCCAAGCCGGCGCTGGGCGAGATGCGCGCGTTCGCGGAGACGCTGGCGACGATCGAGGCGAGCCGCTGCGCGCGGACCGACACCGACGCCGCCCTGATCGTCCCGAGTTACCTGGACACCAGCTACCCGTTCACCGACCCGGCCGACCGGGCGCACGTCGCGCGCTCGCTCGCCCAGGCCTACGTCTCGGCCCGGCTTGCGGACCTGCCGGTGGCGCTGGCCAGGGAAACCGGCGGCATAAGAGACGACGCTCGGTTGTACCTGGCCCCCTCGGTGAAGCAGCTGCTCGCGCCCACCGCCGCTACCCTGGAGCGGCTCGCGGCCGGCGGCGCCTGCGTCTACCTGTCCTACTCGCCAGGCCACACCGGACGGCACCGCGGGCCGTCGTACGGGCGGCTGAACGAGACGTTCGGCGTGCGGCACCAGCTCGACGCGGGGCTGGCGCATCCGGTCGACGATGACATCGTGACGTTCAGCTTCCGCCAGGACTTCGGCGGGCTGGCCCGCGGCAGCACGCTCGCCTTCCGGGCGGCGGGCAACCAGCACAGCCGGGCGTTCCTGCCCGTCGAGCCGGCCGAGGCCGAGGTCATCGCTACCGACGACCACGGCCGGCCCGCGCTGCTGCGGCGGCGGACCGGTCACGGTTCCCTCGTCTTGTGCACCTACCCGGTCGAGCACATGGCCGCGCTGACCCCGCGGGTCAACCCCGACGACACGGTGACGCTCTACGACGCGCTGGCCACCCACGCCGGGGCGCGCCGCCTGATCACCGTCGACGACCCACGCGTCGCCTGCGACACGCTGATCCGCGACGACGGCACGCTGTTCGCCGTGCTGGCCAGCCACGCGGACGAGCCGCTCACGGTCAGGCCCGCGCTGGCCGGCGGGGGCGAGCTGACCGCAATGGGCTGCGCGCAGGACGGGCCGGGCCCTGAGGGCGGGCAGGGCGGGGAGCACAGGGAGAGGGGGGAGGGCGTGACACTAGGCCCGTTCGGGATAAAAATCATGAGGATCACCGGGGGCCGGGCTACGGACGCCGGCCCCGGACGGACCGGATCATGACCGCCGCCGCCAGCAGAGGTAGGAAAGGCCGGCCCGCAGCGCGCTCTGGCCCAGGCCCAGCTGCAGGTGCAGCGTGAAGGCGAACAGCAGCCCGCCGTACCCGATCTGCGTGAAGGCCAGCGTGACCAGGCCGGACGGCAGGGCCGGAGCGCGCAGCACGCCCAGGTTCAGCAGCGGGTCCCCGCCGCGGGCGGCCACAGGTTCGCGGTCACCACCACGCCACCCAGCACCAGCCCGGCCACCGTGCCGGCCGAGAGCACCGCCCGTAGGCGGACAGCGTCGACCAGGCACATGAACTGGCCGAGCAGCAGGACGGCCAGCATCAGCCAGTCGGGGGCGGTTTCCCGGCCTTCGGCGGGGCGCCCCGCCGGGTTTGCAGGACCATCGTTTCTCCTTCTGTCACCGGCACGACGAGCGGGCGGCTGGGAAGGGGACAGCTTCCTGGGCCTACGTTTCTGTCTCTGTCTCTGCGATGCGGCGTGCTAGGAACCGGCGCTCGGGGATGGTTCGGGCCAGCGCGAGCGCCTCGCGGAAGGCGGCCCTGGCCTCGCCTGCGCGGCCGAGACGGCGCAGGAGTTCGGCCCGCGTCGAGTGCCAGTACTGGTATCCGGGCAGGTCCAGGCCGTCGACGATGGCCAGCGCCGCCGCCGGGCCGTCGGCTTCGGAGACCGCCACGGCCCGGTTCAGCCGGACCACCGCCGAGCCGGTCCGGTCGGCGAGTTCGCCGTAGAGCGCGGCGATCTGCGGCCAGTCCAGGGGGGTTTCCGCCTGGAGGGAAGCGATGGCGGCCTGCAGCGCGTACGGGCCGCGCGCGGTCGGCTGTATCTGCAGGGCCGGGTCGAGCAAGGCGCGGTCGAGCAGGTCCCTGGCCTCGGAGATCTGCCGCCAGTCCCACCGCGACCGGTCCTGGGCCGGCAGCAGCACGAGGTCCTGGCCGTCGAACCGCGCCTCGCGGCGCGCGTCGTGCAGCAGCATCAGCGCCAGCAGCCCGAGCACCTCCGGCTCGGCCGGGAGCAGCGCCGCCAGCACCCGGCCGAGCCGGATCGCCTCTTTGGCCAGGCCTGAGTCGCGGTTCGGCTCGCCGTAGCCCTCGTTGAAGATGAGGTAGACGACCGCGAGCACCGCGCCGAGCCGTTCGGGGAGCCGCGACGCGGCCGGGACGCCGAACGGGATGCCGGCCATCTTGATCTTGGACTTGGCGCGGGTCAGCCGCCGCTTCATCGTCTCGACCGGGACCAGGAAGGCCCGCGCGATCTCCTCCGTGGTCAGCCCGGCCACCGCGCGCAGCGTCAGCGCCACCTGCGCCTCGACGGCCAGCGCCGGGTGGCAGCACATGAAGACGAGCTCGAGCCGCTCGTCCGGGATGGCGGGCTCGGCCACGGCGCTCTCCCCTTCCTCCCCCGTGGCTGGTTCCTCCCCGGTGGCTAGCTCCGGCGCGAGCAGGGGGAGCTTGGCGGCCAGCACGCGGTCGCGGCGCAGCCGGTCGATGGCCTGGTGGCGGGCCGTGATGATCAGCCAGGCGCCGGGATTGTCCGGCATCCCGCCGGACGGCCAGCGCTGCGCCGCGACCGCGAAGGCCTCCGCGGCGGCTTCCTCGGCGAGGTCGAAATCGCCGAAGTAGCCGATCAGGCTGGCCAGCACCCGGCCCCACTCGTCGCGGAAGACCTGCTCGATCAGGGCGGACCCCTTGTCTAGGACCGGTCCGTCACGACGGGGCGGATCTCGACCGCACCGCCGATCCGGGCGGCCGGGATCCGGGCCGCGAGCTCGGTCGCCTGGTCCAGGTCATCGGCCTCGATTAGGTAGAAGCCGGCGAAGATCTCCTTGGTGTCGGCGAACGGGCCGTCGGTAACCAGCGTCTGCCCGTCCTGGACGCGGACCGTGGTGGCGGTCTCGACCGGATGCAAGGCGGCCCCGCCGGTCACCCCGGGCAGCTTCTTGATGTCCAGGTACTCCCGGTGGTTGGCTTCCTGCTCGTCCGCGCTGAGCGCCTCGGCGGCCCCCGGCTTGCTGTAGATCAGCAAGGCGTACTGCATCTGCGGCTCCTTCCTCCTGGTGGTGGCGGCGGCTATCTTGTCGTGTCCTTGACATCCTCCCCCGCCTGAAGGCGGGGGATTCCAGCTGCTACGCCGATTGAAGCAGCAGTTGAGGTTCGCGGTTCACCGGCCGGGCAACCCCGTCGCCTCCCCGCGCAGTCACGGCGTGCCCCGCCGCGATGTTCTTAGCCGCGTTCACATCAGCATTGCAGGCGAAACCGCAGGCCGTGCACCGGAACAGGGCTTGGCTCTCACGCGAGTCCCGGTCCACCTGCCCGCACGCCGAGCACCGCTGGCTCGTGAACGCAGGTCTGATCTTCTCCACCCGGCCCGGGGCCTTCTCCTTGAGCCGGCGCGCCAGCAGGCCCCACCCCGACCGCAGGATCCCCCGGTTCAGCCCGGCTTTCTGCCGGACGTTCCGGCCCGGGTTCTCCCGCGTGCCTGTCGCGGACCGGGTCATGTTCGTGATCTGCAGGTCCTCGACCCTGACCACGTCGAAGCGCCGCACGATGTCCGTGGAGACCTTCTCGGCCCAGTCCTTGCGCCGGTCCGTCTCACGGGCCCGCAGCCGGGCGATCGCGTGCTTGACCCGGCCGCGGCGGCCCGAGCCGCGCCGGGAACGGGCGAGTTTGCGCTGCAGCCGCCACAGCCTGGTCCGCTCCCGCCCGGTCAGGCCGGGGCAGTGCAGCAGCGCCCCGGTGGACAGCGCCGCGGAGACCGCCACGCCCCGGTCGATGCCCACGACCTGGCCGTTACCGGGTGCTGGGACCGGCTCGGGGATCACGGCGAAGGCGACATGCCACCGGCCGGCGCGGTCCATCGTCACCCGGTAGGACTTCGCGCCCGGCGGTACCGCGCGGGACCAGCGGAACCTTACCCACCCGGCTTTGGGCACCCAGACCTGGCCGGCCTTACGGGACACGTGCCGCACGTCCCACTGCCGCCCGCGCCGCCCCACGATCCGGAATCCCTCATCCCGCCCGGCCTTGCGCCACGACGGCCGCCCGGCCGGGTTCGCCGGGTCGAAGAACGCCGTCATCGCCTGAGCGAAGTCGCGCAGCGCCTGCTGCTGCACCGTCTGGGAGCCGGCGGCCAGCCACGGGTGCTCCGCCCGCGCGGCGGTGAGCTGCCGGCACTGCTCCAGGTAACCCGGCGCGCCAGGCCGGCCCGGGCGCCAGTGAGAGTGTTGCTCGACGGCCAGGTTCCAGACGTACCGGGCGTGGCCGCAGTGGTCCTGCAGCACCGCCTCTTGGGCGGGGGTGGGGAGCAGCCGGTACCGGGACATGCGAACACACTATCGGATACCACCGACATTTTCCGGGGGGTGACGCGGCGTTTCCTCCCCGGCCTGAAGGCCGGGTCTCCACGCCGCGATCCTGATGACGAACGGGACGCGGGCGGGGGGACAGCAGCGGCTGGCTGATTTTCCCCGCTGGTTTTGGCTTTGCTGGTTTAGCTTTGCTGGGTTTAGCTTTGCTGGTTTGGCTCGCTGGCTTGTTTAGCTTGCTTGTTTCAGCCCGCTGGCCTAATCCCACGGGCTGACGGGCGCGGCCTCAGATGTGGCCCGCAGTCCGATGCGGCGGGGCACCGGACTGCGGCACGTTTGGGTAGTGACACAAGCCAGCGCGCCGGCGACGGTGCTGACGCAGGCGCGCCGCTGGGCCGGCCGGATGACGTCGCCGCCGGACGCGCGGGGGGTGCGGAAGGCCGCGGTGCTGGTGGGGGTGGCCGCGCTGGCGGTGTACCTGCTGCCCGGGCTGCTGGCTCCGGCGGCGCAATGGCCGCTGTGGGACGTGCGGGTGTACTGGTGGGGCGGCCACCAGGCCGCCTCGGGCGGCGGGGCGCTGTACGCTCCCGGCGCGCCGTTCAACTTCACCTACCCGCCGTTCGCCGCGCTGCTGTTCGCGGCGGGCGCGGGCGCGCCGCTTGGCGCGACGGAGATCGCCCTGACCTTGGGGAGCCTGGTCGCGTTGCCGGTACTGTGCGCGCAGGCGCTGGCCGCGTGCGAGGTGCAGCGGCGTCCGGCGACCATCTTCGCGGTGTCCGCGCTGGCCCTGGAGACCTGGCCGGTGACCTACACACTCCACCTGGGCGAGATCAACCTGATCCTGGCCGCGCTGATCGGCGCGGACCTGCTGCGGCGCCAGGACCTGCTGCGGCGCCAGGACGGGGTCTGGTGGCAGGGCATCGGGACCGGTCTGGCCGCCGGGATCAAGCTCACCCCGCTGATTTTCGTGGCCTACCTGCTGCTCACCCGCCGCGTCCGGGCCGCGGCGACCGCGGTCGCGACGTTCGCCGTGACGGTCGCGGCGGGATTCATCTGGCTGCCCGCGCGTGCCCGGACGTTCTGGCTGAGCGGGTTGTTCTACAACCAGAGCCGGATCGGCAATCCGGCCAACCCGTCGGACCAGTCCCTGTCCGGGGCGGTGGCCCGGCTGGCCGGAACCGGGGACCCGCCGCGCATCTGGTGGCTGGTCGCAGCAGCGGCCGGCCTGGCCGGCCTGGCCGTCGCCGTCTGGGCGCACCGGCGCGGATACCGGATGGCCGGCTTCCTGTGCTGCGCCGTCACCGGACTGCTGGTCTCGCCGATCTCGTGGACACACCACTGGGTCTGGGCCGTGCCGTTGCTGGTGTGGCTGACCGTGGCCGCCTGGCGGCGCCGCTCTGCGGCCTGCGCGCTGATGGCGGCCATCGCCGCCGCCATCTTCTCCGGGTTCATGCCACTGCCCTGGCCGGGGCACCCGGCCGGGGCGGGACGGATGGCGGCTAGCGATCTGTATGTGCTGTTCGGGCTGGCTGTGCTGGTCGCGACCGGTGTGGCTCTGGCCCGGGGGGCGCGGGCTGGCTCTGGCCCGGGGACGCGAGCTGGCCCCTTCTCGGGAAGGCGGGCTGGCTCTGGCGGGGCCGGGTGCTGACTCCGGGCCAGGCGGTTCTGGTGATCCCGGTGCCTGTGACGGCTGCGGCGGTTATGGCGGCCGTGGCGGCTACGGCCGCCGTGGCGGCTACGGCCGCCGTGGCGGCTACGGCGGAAAGCAGCCAGCGGGATAACACCCTCGGAAGGCATTCTGTCCGAGAGGCCCGGTTGCCCTGTCTACGTGGCGATACCCAGGTGTGCTGTGGTGCACGAGCGAATTGTGATGCGCGTCCGGATGAAAAGATCGGGGAGGACGGCCGGGTGCGGGTGGGGACGTGCTGGATGGGGCGGCCGGGTGCGGGCGGGGGGATTCGAACCCCCACGGTGTCGCCACCAACAGGACCTAAACCTGCCGCGTATGCCATTTCGCCACGCCCGCTGGGGCCAGCGCGGGGCTGGCCGCTTGTAACGGTACCGCTTAGGCGCCGACCTCGGTCCGAAGCCGAGCGACGTGGCCGGTGGCCTTGACGCCGTACAGGGCCTTCTCGAGGTTGCCGTCCGCGTCGACCACGAAGGTGGACCTGATCACGCCGACGGTGGTCTTGCCGTACAGCTTCTTCTCGCCGTAGGCGCCGTAAGCCTCGAGCACGGCGTGGTCAGGGTCGGAGAGCAGCGGGAAGGTCAGGCCCTCCTTGTCCCGGAACTTGGCCAGCTTGGCCGGCTGGTCGGGCGAGATTCCGAGCACGGTGATGCCCGCGGAGTTCAGGTCAGCCAGGCTGTCGCGGAAATCGCAGGCTTCCTTGGTGCAGCCGGGCGTCATCGCGGCCGGATAGAAGTACACGATCACCCGCTGGCCGCGGAACGAGGAGAGCGAGACCTCTTTGCCGTCGGCGTCAAGCAAGGTGAACTCGGGGGCCGGGTCGCCAGGTGCGAGTCGCTTGTCCGTCATGAGCCTAACGCTACCTTCCCTGAGGTTAGGGGGGTGATGAACGGGTCAGGCGGGTGATGAACGGGTCAGGGGGGTGATGAACGGGTCAGGCGGGTGATGAACGGGTCAGGCGGGTGATGAACGGGGTCAGGGCGCGGAAGGCGCGGCCGCGGTGGCTGATCGCATCCTTGGCTTCGGCGGTCATCTCGGCGGTGGTCTGGTCGAACCCGTCTGGCAGGAAGATCGGGTCGTAGCCGAATCCCCCGCTACCGCGCGGCGCGCGGATCAGGCGGCCCTCCACCCGCCCGGTCACCACCCATTCCCGGGCGCCGGATCCCGGCGCCACCAGTGCGGCGGCGCAGGCGAACTGCGCGCCGAGGCGGGAGTCGGGCACGTCGGCCACCTGGGCCAGGACCAGTTCCAGGTTGGCCTTGTCGTCGCCGTGTCCGCCCGCCCAGCGGGCGGACAGCACGCCGGGCATGCCGCTGAGCGCGTCCACGCAGAGCCCGGAATCGTCGGCGACCGCGGGCAGGCCGGTGCAGGCCGCGATCGCGCGCGCCTTGAGCAGGGCGTTTTCCTCGAAGGTGGCCCCGGTCTCCGGCACGTCGGGCGCGCCGGGGAACTCGTCGAGCCCAGCCAGCCTGATCTGCGCGCCGCCGCTGTCCTGGGCGCCCAGGATCCGGGCCAGCTCGCGCAGCTTGGCGGCGTTCCTGGTGGCCAGCACCACGGTGTCAGCGGCCACGGCGGTCAGATCCGGGCGGGGGGCGGTCAGATCCGGACGGGCGGCGGCAGATCCCGGGGGCGGCCAGATCCGGACGGGGGGCGGCCACGGGGTGCCCGGCGATAAGGCCAGGGCGTCATGCTGCAGCCTGGTCAGCTCGCCGCAGCCCGCCACGGCGAGGTCGAGCAACTGGCCGAGCAGGTCGCGGCTGAACGGCTCCTGCTCGGCGGTGCCCTGGATCTCCACGAAGTCGCCGGCGGCGGTGCAGACCACGTTCATGTCGGTCTGTGCGGCCACGTCTTCCTCGTAGCACAGGTCGAGCCGGGGCTCGCCGTCCACGATGCCGACGCTGACCGCGGACACCGAGGTGAGCAGCGGGTCGCCCTTGGTCCGCTTCCGGCCCTTGAGCCAGGCCACCGCCTCGGCCAGCGCGACGTAGCCGCCGGTCACCGCCGCGGTGCGGGTGCCGCCGTCGGCCTGCAGCACGTCGCAGTCGATGACGATGGTGTTCTCGCCCAGCGCCTTGTAGTCCACGCAGGCCCGCAGCGAACGGCCGACCAGGCGGGATATCTCCTGGGTGCGGCCGCCCAGGCGGCCCTTGACCGACTCGCGGTCGTTCCTGGAGTTCGTGGCCCGGGGCAGCATGGCGTACTCGGCGGTCACCCAGCCGAGCCCGCTCCCCCGCCGCCAGCGCGGCACGTCCTCGGTGACGCTCGCCGCGCACAGTACCCGGGTGCGGCCGAACTCCACCAGCACCGAGCCCTCGGCGTGATCAAGCCAGCCCCGGGTCAGCTTCACCGGCCGCAGTTCGGTGACGGATCGTCCGTCGGGTCGTGACATGAGGCACAGCCTATCGGCCGGCGGAGGGTGGGCGGCCGGGCCCGAGCATCAAGCCGGAGCTGGCCAGCGACAGCGGGCCCTGGTAGGACCCGGCCGCCTCGGCCAGCGTCCGGTTCCGGTCGTTCCACGGCACCAGGTGGGTGAGCACCAGTTCCCCGACCCCGGCCCGGGCCGCGTGGACGGCCGCCTGCCGTGCGGTCAGGTGCAGGTCCGGGCGGGTGTCCTGCCCGTCGAGGAACGACGCCTCGCAGAGCAGCATGTCCGCGCCCGCGGCCAGCCGCACCAGCGCCTCGGACTCCCCCGTGTCGGCCGAGTAGGCCAGCCGCCAGCCCGCGTACTCCACCCGGAAGCCGAACGTCTCCACCGGGTGGTTCATCCGATCGGCGGTGACCAGGAACGGCCCGATCTCGACGGGCCCGGGGGCGAGGTCGTGGAAGGCGAAGCGCGCATCCGCCGCCGCCAGGCCCTCGCCGCCGAAACCCGCGACCCGCTCCGCGGTGCCCCTGGGGCCGTGTACCGGGATGCGCGGCCGGGGCCCGTCCGCGGCGTACTGCCGGGCCACCCAGTAGGCGCCCAGGTCGACGCAGTGATCGGCGTGCAGGTGGGAAACGCAGATCGCGTCCACGCCGAAGAGGTCCGTGTGCCGCTGCAGCGCCCCGAGCGCGCCGTTGCCCAGGTCCAGGACGAGCCGGAAGCCCTCGGCCTCGAGCAGGTAACAAGACGCCGGGCTGTCCGGCCCGGGGAAGCTGCCGGCACATCCGACCACGATCACGCGCATGCCAGCCATTATGCCGGCCCCGCGCCCCAAAGGAGGCGCAGTGAAAGGTATGGAGAGGAGGGGGGCAGGAGGTGAGCGGAGTGAAGGGGCGGGGAGGTGGGTGAGGCCGGAGGCGAGCCGCCCCCCGCGAGCCAAAGGGCGCCGGCCCCGCCTGGACTGAGGAGCGACGAAGGAGCGACGAGGGAAGGCGGGGCCTTAAAAGGCGCCAGGAGGCGAGCGGGAAGATAGAGCGAGCGGGGCCAGAAATCACGCCCAGAGCTGGCCCTCCAGGCGGGCCTCGGCTTCGTCCAGGGTGCCGGAGTAGGCGCCGGTGGACAGGTACTTCCAGCCGCCGTCGGCGACCAGGATCACGATGTCGGCGCGCTCGCCCGCGGCCACCGCCTTGTCCGCCATGCCCAGGCCGGCGTGCGTCGCGGCGCCGGCCGAGATGCCCGCGAAGATGCCCTCGGAGGCGATCAGCTCCCTGGTGCGGCGCAGCGCGTCGGCCGACGAGACGGAGAACCTCGTGGTCAGCACGGACTCGTCATAGAGCTCGGGGACGAAGCCCTCGTCCACATTCCGCAGCCCGTAGACGAGCTCGCCGTACCGCGGCTCGGCCGCGACGATCTTGACGTCTGGCTTGTGCTCGCGCAGGTAGCGGCCCACGCCCATGAGCGTGCCGGTGGTGCCAAGGCCGGCCACGAAGTGGGTGACCTCGGGCAGGTCGGCCAGGATCTCCGGCCCGGTCGTCTCGTAGTGCGCGCGGACGTTCGCCTCGTTGCCGTACTGGTAGAGCATGACCCACTCGGGGTGCTCGGCGGCGATCTGCCTGGCCACCCGGACCGCCTCGTTGGAGCCGCCCGCGGCCGGCGAGCCGATGATCTCGGCGCCGTACATCCGCAGCAGCTGGCGGCGCTCCTCGCTGGTGTTCTCCGGCATGACCACGATCAGCCGGTAACCGCGCAGCCTGGCCACCATGGCCAGGGAGATGCCGGTGTTCCCCGAGGTGGGCTCCAGGATCACCGAGCCCGGCGAAAGCAGGCCGTCCTTTTCCGCCTGCGCGACCATGAAGAACGCGGCGCGGTCCTTGACCGAACCCGTCGGGTTCCTGTCCTCGAGCTTGGCCCACAGCCGGACCTCCGGGGACGGAGACAGGCGCGGCAGGCCGACGAGGGGCGTATGGCCGAGGGAGTCGAGCAGGTTCTCGTAGCGCATGAACCCCGGTCCGTTCGGGATATTAAGAGTCGCCGCCGGCCACCGCGGGCAGCACCGTGACCGTGTCCCCGTCCTTGACCGGCGTGTCCAGCCCGGACAGGAAACGGACGTCCTCGTCGTTCAGGTACACGTTGACGAAGCGCCGCAAGCCGCTGTTGTCGACCAGGCGTTCGCGCAGGCCGCCGTGCCGCTGCTCCAGGTCGGTGAACAGCTCGCCGAGCGTGGACCCGCTCCCCTCGACTTGCTTGGCACCGTCGGTGTACGTACGCAGGATCGTCGGGATGCGAACCTCGATGGCCATGAACAACGCTCCACTGGGTTATCTGGTCGGTCCTTGGCGTCCAACCCGCCGGCAGCCCGAATCATTCCACCACGGACACCGGCTCCTCGGTGACCGCGCCGTCCAGGATCCGGTACGAGCGGAACTCCGCCTGGTCGTCGTCCCTGGTCGATACCAGCACGTAGTGCGCGTGCGGCTCGCTGGCGTAGGAGATGTCGGTGCGGGACGGGTACGCCTCGGTGGCGGTGTGCGAATGGTAGATGACCACCGGTTCCTCGTCCCGGTCGTCCATCTCCTGCCAGACCCGGAACTGCTCGGCCGAGTCGAAGCGGTAGAAGGTCGGGGACCGTTCGGCGTTCATCATGGCGATGAACCGCTCCGGGTGGTCGCTCCCGGCCGGCCGGCCAGCACGCCGCAGGCCTCGTCCGGGTGGTCGGCCCGGGCGTGGGCCACGATCTGGTCGTACAGCGCGCGCGGGATGGTGAGCATGAATGATGAGCTTACGGGGGCCCCTCCCCCGCGAGCCAAAGGGCCGCGGTCCCGTCTGGACTGAGGAGCGACGAAGGAGCGACGAGGGAAGACGGGACCTAAAGAGCGGCCCGGAGGCGAGCGGGAAGATGGAGCGGCCCGGAGGCGAACGAGCCTAATTAATTGAGCGCTTGGACCAGGGATTCCTGCACGGCACCGAGCCAGGCGTACACCTCGAACGCGCTCCACTGCGGGTCGTCCGCCTTCAGCCGGCCCCACTGCTCCTCGAACTCCTCGGTGACGCCGAGCCGGACGCCGAGCGCGAGGCGGACGTCGTTCAGCGCCTTGAGCCAGGACAGGGCCTGGTCCTGGGTCAGCTGGATGCGGCCGCCCTCGTCCGGCAGCGTGTCGAGCATCTCCTGGGCGGCCTGGTGCTTGGCGCTGCGCAGCGCGGGCTCGGTGTACTTGCGGAACTCGCCTGCCGCGGCCGGGTCGTCGCGGTAGGCGTCCGGCAGCAGCCGCGCCAGCACCGGGTCCTCGGGCGGCTGGTCGGCCCCCGGGCCGTGCACCATCGCCTCCAGGGCGGCCAGCTCGGCGTCTTCGGCTGGTCCCGGCTCGTCGTCGCTGTCGGACTCGACCAGCGCGATGATCTGGCCGACCAGGCTGCGCAGCAGGGATGCCTCGGCCGCGGCGAGCCAGGCGCGCGCGCCGCCGCCGCGAACCGACCGGAATGGCTCCATATGGGCGGGCTACTTGTCCTGCTTCACCGTGGCCCACAGGCCGTAGCCGTGCAGGACCTCGACGTTGTGCTCCATCGCTTCCCTGGCCCCGGCGGCGACCACGGCCTTGCCCTTGTGGTGCACGTCAAGCATCAGCTTCGTGGCCTTCTTCTTCGGGTAGCCGAAAACGTGCTGGAACACGTACGTGACGTAGGACATCAGGTTGACCGGATCGTTCCAGACGATCGTGACCCAGGGCCTATCCGACAATGGCTTGTCTGCGGATCGTGGAAGATCCACCTCAGCGGGCGCCGCGCTCACAACTACCCACCTCCCACTCCGTAGTCTTCCACCTGTGACGAATCCCGTGAACCACCAGCCCCCGCCCGGTTCCGAGACGGCCGCCGACGCGCAGAGTACGGCACTGCTGACCGACCACTACGAGCTCACCATGCTGCAGGCGGCGCTGCGCAGCGGCGCGGCCGGCCGCAAGGCCGTCTTCGAGGTGTTCGCCAGGCACCTGCCGCACGGCCGCAGGTACGGCGTCGTGGCAGGCACCGGGCGGCTGCTCGGCGCGATAGAACGGTTCCGCTTCGGCCCGGCCGACCTGGAGTTCCTCGGCGGCGCGGGCATCGTGGACGAGCCGACGCTGGCTTTCCTGCAATCTTACCGTTTCAGCGGAAACATCTGGGGTTACTCCGAGGGGGATTGTTACTTCCCCGGCTCGCCGATCCTCGTCGTGGAGGGCACGTTCGCCGAAGCGGTGCTGCTGGAGACCGTCACCCTGTCGATTCTCAACCACGACTGCGCGATCGCGTCCGCCGCGTCCCGGATGGTGACCGCGGCCGGCGGCCGGCCGCTGATCGAGATGGGCTCGCGGCGGACCCACGAGCGGGCCGCGGTGGCCAGCGCCCGGGCGGCGTACATCGCCGGCTTCGCGTCCACCTCGAACCTGCGGGCGCGCTACGAGCACGGCATCCCCACCGCGGGCACCAGCGCGCACGCCTTCACGCTGGTGCACGACAGCGAGCGGCACGCCTTCAGCAGCCAGCTCGAGGCGCTCGGCCCGGCGACCACGCTGCTGGTGGACACCTACGACGTGCCGCGGGCGGTGCGGACCGCGGTCGAGGTGGCGGGCCGCGACCTGGGCGCGGTGCGGATCGACAGCGGCGACCTGCCGGCGCTGGCCCGGCAGGTCCGCGCGCTACTCGACGAGCTGGGTGCCACCCGCACCAGGATCGTGCTGACCGGCGACCTGGACGAGTACTCCATCGCGGCGCTGGCCGCCGTCCCGGTGGACGGCTACGGGGTGGGCACGTCGCTGGTCACCGGCTCGGGCGCGCCCACGGCGGCGCTGGTGTACAAGCTGGTGGCACGGGCGTCGGCCGGTGACGGCGACGTGATGGAGCCGGTGGCCAAGCGGTCGGTGGGCAAGCCGGGGCGCGGCGGGCGCAAGTGGGCGGTGCGGCATCGCGACCAGCAGGGCACCGCGCTGAGCGAGCGGGTCAGCCTGTCGCCGCCCGAACCCGGGCCGCTGGACCGGGAACTGCTCGTGCCGCTGGTGGTGGCGGGCGAGGTCACCGGGCGGCCGGGGGCCGAGGAGGCGCGGGCGCGGCACCGCGAGGCGCTGGCCGAGCTGCCGCCGTACGCGCTGCAGCTGTCCCGCGGCTACCCGGCCATCCCCACCGTGTTCGACCCCGACGGGACCGAGCCCTGATCGTTCCCGGTTCGGGCTGGTGACGAAGGCGTCCCGGGCGTTGTCAACATTACCTATTGACATTGTAGGTAATTGGCTTATGGTGGTGGCATGGGTCACCGCGAGCCGCTCGTAGCGCGCCTGTACACCGACCTGGGGCGGCAGTCCAGCGCGGCCTGTCCGCCGGTCGTCTCCCCGGGCCAGCACTGAGCGCCTTCCCGCGGGCCCCGAGCCCGCCTGCCGTCCCTTCCCACGCTCGCTCGATCTGAGGTTCTCCCATGCTCGATCCGAGGTTCTCCCATGCCTGAAACCGCCCCCACGCTGACGGCCGTGCCCCTCGACGGGCCGTTCGGCTCACATTCCGTCACGGACGGCCAGCTCGCCGCCGGGCCGGCGCCGCGGGCCAGGCGGCGGCGCCACCGGGGCTGGTACCGGCTGGTCAGCCCGCTGGCCGTGGTCGCGCTGTGGCAGCTGCTCAGCTCGGCCGGGCTGATCCCGGCGGACAAGCTGCCGCCGCCGACCACCGTCTGGCACACCGCCGTCACCCTGGTGACGACCGACTCCCCCGCCTACGGCACGCTGCAGAACGCGATGCTGGTGTCGCTGGAGCGGATGGCGGTCGGCTTCGCCGCCGGCGCCACCGTCGCCGTGCTGCTCGCCCTGGTCGCCGGGCTGAGCAGGCTCGGCGAGAACACCATCGACCCGCTGCTGCAGATCGTCCGGATGCTGCCCCTGTTCGGCCTGATCCCGGTGTTCATCGTGTGGTTCGGGATCGGCGAGCTGCCGAAGGTCATCCTGATCGCGCTGGGCGCCGCCATCCCGCTCTACCTGAACACGTTCGCCGGCATCCGCAGCGTGGACGCCAAGCTCGCCGAGGTCGGCCGGGTGCAACGGCTGACCCGGGCCGAGACGATCCGGCACATCGTGCTGCCTGGCGCGCTGCCGCAGGCGCTGACCGGGCTGCGGCAGAGCCTCGGCGTGGCCTGGCTCGCCCTGGTGGTGGCCGAGCAGGTCAATGCCAACGCGGGCCTCGGCTTCATGATCAGCCAGGCCACGCAGTTCATGCGCAACGACGTGATCCTGGTCGCGCTGGCCGTCTACGCGGTCCTCGGCCTGATCACCGACGCCCTGGTCCGGCTGCTGGAAAGGAGGGCGCTGGCATGGCGACGCGGGATCCTGGGGTAGCCAGCCTGCCGGTTTCGGCCGGGCCTGCCGCGCGGGTGCGCGGGCTGAGCCGGGCGTTCGGCGGCCGCCAGGTGCTCGACGGCGTGGACCTGGACATCGAGCCCGGTGGGTTCGTGGCCATGCTCGGCGTGAGCGGGACCGGCAAGTCCACGCTGCTGCGCGC
Organism: uncultured Actinomycetes bacterium; assembly: GCA_963722275.1. Taxonomy (GTDB): domain Bacteria; phylum Actinomycetota; class Actinomycetes; order Streptosporangiales; family Streptosporangiaceae; genus Palsa-504. The sequence goes on from CAVRMX010000013.1 coordinate 106,045, forward strand.
GCTGGCCGGGCTCGACCGCGAGGTCACCGGCGACCTGAGCGTGCCGGGGCCGGTCGCGGTGGCGTTCCAGGAGCCGCGGCTGCTGCCGTGGCGCCGGGTGCTGGCCAACGTGGCCCTCGGGCTGCGCGTGCCGGACGCCGGCGCGGCGGCCGGCCGGGCGCTGGAGGAGGTCGGCCTGACCGAACGGGCCGGCGCCTGGCCGCTGACGCTGTCCGGCGGCGAGGCCCAGCGGGCGGCGCTGGCCCGGGCCCTGGTCCGCGAGCCCAGCCTGCTCCTGCTGGACGAGCCGTTCAGCGCGCTCGACGCACTGACCAGGATCGCCATGCACCGCCTGGTGCTGCGGCTGTGGGAGCGCCACCGGCCCGCGGTGCTGCTGGTCACCCATGACGTGGATGAGGCGCTCATCCTCGCCGACCGGGTGCTGGTCCTGGCCAGCGGCCGGATCGTCTTCAGCGGGCAGGTGGAGGTCACCCGCCCGCGCGACCGAGACAACCCCGGGCTCACCGCGCTGCGGCACAGGCTGCTGACCGAGCTCGGCGTCAATACGGAAGGACAATAATGAACCGAACGAACCGGGTACTCGCCCTGGCGGCGGCCGCGAGCCTGGCCGTGCTGACCGCGTGCTCGTCCTCCTCGTCCTCCTCCGCCGCGGGCGGCGGGGCCTCGGCGAGCTCGTCCGGGACGAGCAGCGCGAACCAGGTCAGCGTGTCCGGGGTGACCCTGCACGTGGGCGACCAGGCCGGCACCGGGGCGCAGGCCCTGCTGACCGCGGCGGGGCTGATCGGCAAGCTGCCGTTCAAGGTGGCCTGGTCCGACTTCACCTCGGGGCCGCCGATGCTGCAGGCCATGGGGGCCGGGTCGGTCGACGTCGGCGGCGTGGGCAACGCGCCGCCGGTGTTCGCCGCGGCGGGCGGCAGCAAGATCGCCATCGTCGGCGCCTACCAGGCCAACCCGCTGGGGTCCGCGCTGCTGGTGCCGAAGGGCTCGCCGATCACCTCGGTGGCGCAGCTTCGCGGGAAGCGGATAGCGGTGGCGCAGGGGAGTTCGGCCGACTACCACCTGCTCACCGTGCTGACCAAGGCGGGCCTGAGCGTGCACGACGTGACGCTGACCTACCTGCAGCCGGCCGAGGGGCTGGCCGCGCTGACCTCGGGACACGTCGACGCGTGGGACATCTGGTCGCCGTTCGTCGAGCAGGCCGAGGTGCAGAAGAACGCCAAGGCGCTGGTCACCGGGACCGGGTACGGCAGCCCGTACTCGTTCGCGGTCGCGTCCCGGGCCGCGCTGGCCGACCCGGCCAGGGCCGCCGCGATCAAGGATTACCTCGCGCTGGTGGCGCAGGCGCACGCCTGGGCTACCAACCACCAGTCGGCCTGGGCGGATGTGTGGGCCAAGGCGAGCGGGCTGCCGGATGCCGTCATGGTCAAGGCGGCCAGTGACGACTCCTCGCTGGCCGTGCCGATCACGCCCGCGGTCATCACCTCGGAGCAGCAGGTCTCCGACGCGTTTACCAAGGCGGGACTGATCCCGGTGCACGTGGACTTCAACCAGTACATCGTCACCTCGTTCAACGACACGGCGAGCGTGGGGTTATGACGCTGACCTTCGACTGGTTCCTGCCCACCTCGGGCGACGGCCGGGCGATCTACGGCCGGGGGCACAGCCTGCCGATAGCCCAGGCGCAGGCCCTGCCCATTCCCGGCGCGCGGCCGCCGGATATCGAGTACCTGGGGCAGGTGGCCAGGGCCGCCGAGCAGCTCGGGTTCGCGGCGGTGCTCACCCCGACCGGCACCTGGTGCGAGGACGCCTGGCTGGCCACGGCCGCGCTGATCACGCAGACCAGCAGGCTGAAGTTCCTGGTGGCCTTCCGGCCCGGGCTGATCTCCCCCACCCTGGCGGCCCAGATGGCCGCCAGCTACCAGCGGATCTCCCGTGGCAGGCTGCTGCTCAACGTGGTGACCGGAGGCCAGGCCGAGGAGCAGCGCCGGTTCGGCGACCACCTGTCGCACGACGAGCGGTACGCGCGCACCGGGGAGTTCCTGGCCGTCGTGCGGGGCGCCTGGTCCGGCCGGCCGACCGACTTCTCCGGCCGGTACTACCAGGTCGAGCAGGCCACCGTGATGCGGCCGCCTGACCCGGTGCCAGGCGTCTACTTCGGCGGCTCGTCGGCCGCCGCGGGACCGGTCGCGGCCCGGTACGCCGACACCTACCTGACCTGGGGCGAGCCGCCGGCCCAGGTGGCGGAGAAGCACCGCGCTGGTCGGCAGCCACGCGCAGGTGGCCGACCTGATCGAGGAGTACGCGGCGCTTGGCATCTCGGAGTTCATCCTGTCCGGGTACCCGCACCTGGAGGAGGCGTACTGGTTCGGCGAGGGAGTCCTGCCCGAACTGCGCCGGCGCGGGGTGTGGGAGCCCGCCGGGGCCGAACGCGAACTGGAGGTGGCCGGGCATGGCTGATCCCGGCGTGATCCCGGCGTGATTGCGGTGCGCCGTGGTTAGCATGTCGGATAACTAGGAAATCTCGACGAGGAGAGCTGATGGGTCATTCCGCAGGGCACGACATCGACCCGACCTTCTACCGCAGCCCGGCGGACGCGATCAGCGCCCCGGCCGAGCAGCTGGCCTACGTGGTCGTCTTCGACCGCGCGGCGCAGCTGCCCGACGCGCTCGCGGTGATCGACACCGACGCGGCGTCGGCGCAGTACGGCCGGGTCGTCGGCTGGGCCGACCTGCCCACCCGCGGAGACGAGCTGCACCACTTCGGGTGGAACGCGTGCAGCAGCGCGTTCGCTCACGCCGGGCACCACACGGACGGGCTGCAGCGTCGCTACCTGCTGCTGCCTGGGCTGCGGTCCTCCAACATCCACGTCTACGACACCCACCCCGACCCGCGCCAGCCCACCCTGGCCAAGACGATCACCGCGGCCGAACTGGCCGAGAAGGCCGGCTACTCCCGCCCGCACACGCTGCACTGCGGCCCGGACGGGATCTTCGTGTCCTGCCTCGGCGGCGGCAACGGGGCGGAAGGCCCGGGCGGCATCGCCCTGCTCGACCACGACACCTTCGACGTGCTGCGGGCCTGGGAGACCGACCGCGGGGACCAGTACCTGGCCTACGACGCCTGGTGGCACCTGAACCAGAACACGCTGATCACCAGCGAGTGGGGCACCCCGTCGATGATCGAGGACGGGGTCATCCCCGAGCTGCTGCTCGGCCAGAAGTACGGGCACCGGCTGCACTTCTGGGACCTGGCCGCGGGCAAGCTGCAGCAGACGGTCGACCTGGGCCCGCAGCACCAGATGGCCCTGGAGCTGCGCCCGTCGCACGACCCCGAGGCGACCTGGGGCTTCGTCGGCGTGGTGGTCAGCACCGAGGACCTGTCCGCTTCGGTGTGGCGGTGGAGCCAGGAGGGCGGAAGCTGGCGCGCCGACAAGGTGATCACGATCCCGGCCGAACCCGCTGACGCGGACGACCTGCCCCCGGCCCTCAAGCCGTTCGGCGCGGTGCCGCCGCTGGTCACCGACATCAACCTGTCCGTCGACGACAAGTTCCTTTACGTCTCCTGCTGGGGCACCGGCGAGCTCAAGCAGTACGACGTGAGCGACCCGGCCAGCCCGCGCGAGGTCGGCTCGGTCCGGCTCGGCGGCGTCACAGGGCGCACGCCGCACCCCGCTGCGCCAGCTGAGCGGCTCGCCGGCGGCCCGCAGATGGTCGAGGTCAGCCGGGACGGCAAGCGGGTCTACCTGACCAACTCGCTGTACGGGTCGTGGGACGACCAGTTCTACCCGGACGGCGTGGGCAGCTGGTTCGCCAAGATCGACACGGACCCGGCCGCGGGCGGCGGGCTGACGCTGGACGAGAAGTTCTTCCCGCGCGGCGAGGAGTTCCGCGGCCGGCGGGTGCACCAGGTCCGGCTGCAGGGCGGCGACGCGTCCTCGGACTCCTACTGCTACCGGTCCTGAATATTGGCTGGCCGGGGCGGCAACGCCCCGGCTAGCCTGCTCGCATGCCAGTTGACTTCGCGAGATTCGCGTCCGTGCTCCGCGACCTGGGCGTCGCGGGCTCGGTGCGGGAGCTTCCCGAGAGCGCGCCGACCGCCGCGGCCGCGGCCGCCCAGCTCGGCTGCGAGCTCGGCGCGATCGCGAACAGCCTCGTGTTCAGCGCCGACGGGGCGCCGCTCCTGGTCATGACCAGCGGCGCCCACCGGGTGGACACGGCCAAGGTGGCCGCGCTGACCGGAGTGGCGGAGGTGCGGCGAGCCGATGCCCGTTCGGTCCGTGAATGGACGGGTCAGGCCATCGGAGGCGTCGCGCCGGTCGGCCACCCCAGCCCGATCAGGACCCTGGTCGACACCTGGCTGGACTCCTGCGACGTGATCTGGGCGGCGGCGGGCCACCCGCACACCGTCTTCCCCACCTCCTACGCCGAGCTCATCCGCATCACCGGCGGCACCCCGGCCGACGTCGGCGACTAGCGCCTCGTCCGGAGGATACCGTTGGCCCCATGCGCGCACTGATCATCGTCGACGTCCAGAACGACTTCTGCGAGGGCGGCTCGCTCGCCGTGGCGGGCGGCGCCGCCGTGGCGCGTGCGGTCAGCGAGCGGCTCGCGGCCGGCCACGAGTACGCGCACGTGGTGGCCACCAGGGATTTCCACGTGGACCCGGGTGCCCATTTCTCCGACCACCCGGACTACGCGGCCTCCTGGCCGCCGCACTGCGTGGCGGGCACGGCCGGCGCCGACTTCCACCCGGACCTGGACACCAGGACGGTGGAGGCGGTGTTCCTGAAGGGGCAGCACGCGGCCGCCTACAGCGGGTTCGAGGGCGCCGACGAGGCCGGGACGCCGCTGGCCGACTGGCTGCGCGCCCGCCAGGTGGACGAGGTCGACGTGGTGGGCATCGCCACCGACTACTGCGTGCACGCCACCGCCGCCAACGCCGTCCGGGCCGGCTTCGCCACCCGCGTCCGGCTCGACCTCACCGCCGGCGTCGCCCCCGGCTCCACCGCCAAGGCCATCGAGGACCTGCGCGCGGCCGGCGTCACCCTCACCGGCACGGTCGCCGGCGCGCCCTAGCCGGTGCCCGGTTGGGCGGAGCCGGGGCGCCGGCGGGCGGCCGGTGGCCAGCCTCCCCCGCACCACGGGCCACTGCGTGCACATCCCTCGTCATCGTGCTGCCCCGGCAAACGACAACGATGCTCCATCGTGGCCGTCACAGCGACATCGATGTTCCATCGTGGTGGTTAGGCCTAGGGCCAGGAACGCGTGCAGGCCGGGCCCGGGGGGCGGGTGGGACGCGCGAGCCACGTGGGATCGGCGACAGCCTTGATGGCGGGGTTTTAACCCACGATTACGGGGGCGGGCTAGCGGCCGGCGATGGCCCAGCGGCGGATCGTATCGATGCGGGCGCGGATCTGGTCGGCGGTGGCCTGGGGCAGGGGCGGGCCGCCGCAGGTCCGGCGCAGTTCGGCGTGGATGACCCCGTGCGGCTGGGCGGTCCGGTGGCTCCACGCCCCGACCAGTCCGTTGAGTTCCTTCCGCAGCGCGGCCAGGGCCTGACGGCTTACCGGAGGCGCGGCGGGAGGGGCCTCTGGAGCTCGAGGGGCTGTTGTGGCGGACGAGGACACCTGGGCAGCGGCGACGGGAGCGCGGGTGGCGGGAGCGGGGACGGCGGCGGGGGTGCTGCGGGCGGCTAGCTGGGCGTCCTGGCGCTTGCGCAGGAGGGTACGGACCTGGTCTGGCTCGAGCAGGCCGGGCAGGCCGAGGAAGTCCTCTTCCTCCGGCGAGCCGGCGGTCGTGGCGGTGCCGAACTCACCGCCGTCGTACAGCACCCGGTCGAAGTGCGCGGACGCGTTGAGGGCCTGGAAGGCCGGCTCGTCGAACGTGTCCGGCGTGTCCCGCTGCCGCTGCGCCTCGGCGAGCGCGAGTTCCTCCTCGTCGCCGCCGGCGCCGGGAGCGCGGAGCACGTGGTCCCGTTCGGCCTCGAGTTCGGCGGCGTAGGCCAGCAGCACGGGAACGGACGGCAGGAAGACCAACGCGGTCTCCCCCCGCTGCCTGACCCGGACGAAGCGGCCCACCGCCTGGGCGAAGAACAGCGCGGTGGACACGCTGGTGGCGTACACGCCGACGGCCAGCCGGGGGATGTCGACGCCCTCGGAGACCATCCGCACCGCGACCATCCAGCGATCGTCAGAGTCGGCGAACGCGGAGATCTTCTTGCTCGCGGCCTTGTCGTCGGACAGCACCACCACCGGGCGCTTGCCGGTAAGCCCGCGCAGCAGCCCGGCGTAGGCCCGGGCGTCCTCGTGGTCGCCCGCGATGACCAGGCCGCCCGCGTCCGGCATGCCGCGGCGCACCTCGGTCAGCCGCTTGTCGGCGGCCTCGAGCACCCGGCTGACCCACTCCCCCGCCGGGTCCAGGGCGGTCCGCCAGGCCTGCGCGATCTGGTCCTTGGTCATCGGCGTGCCCAGGGTGGCGGTGATCTCGTCTCCGGCCCGGGTGCGCCAGTGCATCTCGCCGGAGTAGGCCAGGAAGATCACCGGCCGGACCACGCCGTCCTCCAGCGCGGGACCGTAGCCGTAGACGTAGTCCGAGGCGCTGCGCCTGCCGCCGCCCGGCTCGTCGAGGTAGCTGACGAACGGGATCGGGTTCGCGTCGCTGCGGAACGGCGTGCCGGTCAGCGCGAGCCTGCGCCGGGCCGGGTCGAACGCCTCCTTGGTCGCGTCGCCCCAGGACAGCGCGTCGCCCGCGTGGTGGATCTCGTCGAAGATGACCAGCGTGCGCCGGTTCTCGGTGCGCTGCCTGTGCAGCGCCGGGTGCGCGGCGACCTGGGCGTAGGTGACGGCGACCCCGGCGAAGTCGGCGCCGGCCCGGCCCTGGGCGTTGCGGTAGGACGGGTCGATCGCGATGCCGAACCGGGCGGCCGCCTGCGCCCACTGGTGCTTGAGGTGCTCGGTCGGCGTGACGACGGTGAGGGACGCGACCTCGCGCCTGGCCAGCAGTTCGGCCGCCGCCGTCAGCGCGAACGTGGTCTTGCCCGCTCCCGGCGTGGCGACCAGCAGGAAGTCGCGCCTCGGCAGCCGGAAGTACTCGTGATAGGCATCCTTCTGCCAGCCGCGGAGACCAGGAAGGAGATCATCCCGAACGGTCTGGGTATCAGCTGCGTCAGATCGAGGGGTGGTCACGAGGCCGAAATGCTACCGGGCCCCACCGACATCCGCTGGCAAAGGCACGCCGGCCTACTCGTCGCCCTCGCCGCCCGGGGGGAGGTGCTCGTAGATCTCCTTGCAGGTGGGGCAGACCGGGTAGCGTTTCGGGTCCCGGCTGGGCACCCACACCTTGCCGCAGAGCGCGGTGACCGGCGTGCCCGTCACCATGCTGTCGACGATCTTGCTCTTGTCGACGTAGTGGGCGAACCGCTCGTGGTCGCCGTCGCCGTGCGACGTCTTCGGCCGCACGTCTTCGTGGACGCGCGTCTCCTGCTCGGGAAGAACCTCAGTACCACTCACGCTTGGCGAGTCTACGCGGTCCGGGCGCCGCGCGCCCCGGGGGCCACATGGTTCAATGGGGCCCGTGAGTGCCGGCAAAGCCGGCTCATCCCCAGCACCTTTGAGTCGAAGACGCAGTGGTACGACCCAGCGCAGAATTCAGCGAACTTCGTGGTGCTCTTCCCCGGTGTGGCCGGGTATCCCGGCTTCACCGGCGAGCGGGCTGCGCTGGCGACGTTCGGCCAGCCTGCGCGAACCTACCGCGCGGGCGCTTACACGATCCTGGTCTGGAACGGCAATCTGCTGAGCGATCTCCGCCCGAAACGGGAACCTCCGCGACGGCAGCTCCGTTAAGGGGAGAGCGCTATGAAGGCCTGGCAAAGGAGCGCGTAACGGTCGTTTCTGTTGTGACGGCACGGACCAGTCGCGCGTCGGCTGGCAAGCGGCGGCCCCGTCCACGGTGGCTGGTGGCGGCCGTATCGGCGGCGGCGCTGGTCACGTTGCTGTGTGTCCGTAACCGGTTCCTGTTCACCACCCGGCTGTACGAGGACGCGGACATGGGCGCGAACTCGATCCTGGTCGAGCAGGCACGACACTTCACGCTGCTGGTCGGAAATTACTCGCGGGACCACTTCCACCATCCCGGGCCGGCGTACATGTACGTCATGGCGGCCGGCGAATCCCTGTTCTGGGCGTGGCTGCACGTGGTCCCGACGGCGTGGAACGGCCAGCTGCTCGCGGTGTACGGGCTGAACGCCATGTTCGTGGCGCTCGTCGTCGGCGTGGGTTACGGCTGGAACCTGGTCGCTGCGCGGGGCGGCGGCCTGCTTCGCGGCAGTGATCGCCCTCGCGTCCGTGCACCCGGCCGCGCTCAGCTCGGACTGGATGCCGTACCTGTACGTGCCGGCGTATGCCGCCTTCCTCGTCGCGGCGGCCTCGGTGGCGGCGGGCGCTGCGCGGGACGCGTGGATGCTGGCGCTGACCGGCTGGTTCCTGATTCACGGGCACGCGTGCTTTCTTCTGTTCGTGCCGGTGATCGGCTGCGCCGTACTGGCGGCGGTGCTGTGGCCGCGGCGGCATCACCTCGGCGCCTCGGTGCGTTCCTTCCTCACCACGCAGCGGCGGGCGTGGGTTCCCGTGATGGTCATCAGTGCCGTTTTCGCCGTGCCGATCGTGGTGAACCTGGTGCTGCACTGGCCGGGCCAGTTCGGTGACTATGCCACATACGCGTCCTCCCGGCGGGCCGGCGGCCACAGCGTGGCGCAGGCGGTGCGGGACGCACTGTGGTACTGGTGGCCCTGCCGGAACGCGCTGGTCTCCGGGATGGTCGCGGTAGCGGGATACGGGGTCGCCGCGGCGGTGGTCAGGTGGCTCGCCCCGGTCCGGCTGCGCCGGTTCCTGGTCGCGTTGCTCGCTATCAACGCCATGTCGTCGCTGACGTTCCTTTACTACGCCGCGACCGGGATAGATGTCCTGTCCCGGCACTACATCGGCTATTTCTACTGGTCGGCGCCGGTCATCACGCTGCTGGTCATCACGGTGGGCGTGGTCGAGGCGATGCCGCTGCCGCTGGGTGCCGTCCTGGCCGTCGCCGCGTCGGGCCTCGCGCTCGCCGCCCTCGCGGTGGCACCGGACACGCGCACCAGCACCAATAGCAGCGATCCGGCCGTGCTCAGCAGCGGCCCGGACACCGACCCGGCGCTGCCCGGCGCCGTCGCCGCGCTGGCCGCGCGTGCGGGGGGCCGGACGATCGTGCTGCGGTTCGACTTCCGTTCCTGGCCCGACGTCACCGGCTTCCTCGTGCAGGCGGAACGGACCGGGGTACGGGCGTGCGTGGCGAACCCGGCGTGGATCGTCCTAATGACCAGCCAGTTCACCTGCACGCGCGCGGATATCGCGGATGGCCGGGTCTACTGGTTCCACACCGCCGCCCCGCGCGGCCGCACCGTTATCGTCCGGCTCCGGCAGGCCGTGGTGACCGCCGGGGCGTGAGCAGGGCAGGCCGGCCTAGTTCAGGCCGGGGTCGTCGGGATACGTGGCCACGTAAGCGAGTTCGCCGCCCTGGCGGCGCAGCACGGCGGGCCATAGCCGCTCGGGGTCGGGGCAGAACGCGTCGGCCTGCTCGGCGGGCAGCACGTACCAGGCGCCCTCCTCGATCTCGGCCTCGACCTGCCCGGCGCTCCAGCCGGCGTAACCCGCGTAGACCCGCAGCGAGACGATGGCCGCGGCGAGCAGGCCGGGCGGCGCGTCCAGGTCGACCAGGCCGACCCGGGCCACGGCCGGCGCGGCGGCGTCCAGCGGGTGCCAGCCCACCGGCTCGTCGGTACCCGGCACGTGGGCGAGGGCGAGGGCGCTGTTCGGCGACACGGGGCCGCCGGTGAACACCACGGACGGGTCGGTGGCCAGCTCCGTCCACGGCTCGAGGATCTGGCCCACCGGGATCTTGGTCGGCCGGTTGAGCACCACGCCCAGGGTGCCCTGCTCGGACTCGTGCTCGACGATCAGGACGACGGTGCGGCGGAAGTTGGGATCGCCGAGCACCGGGGTGGCGACGAGCAGGCGGCCTGCCAGGTCTTCCGATGCCATTTCGTCCATATTTCTATCATCGGTCAAGCTGGTCGGGGTTCTGGGTCGCGGCGTCCCGGACCGCGACGGCGACCGACGAGGCGACGTCGGGGTGGAACACCGAGGGGATGATGTAGTGCGGCCCGATCTCGTCCGGTGACACCACGTCGGCCAGGGCCTGCGCGGCGGCGATCAGCATGCCGTCGCTGACGTGCCGGCTCTGCGCGTCGAGCAGGCCGCGGAACACGCCCGGGAAGGCGAGCACGTTGTTGATCTGGTTGGGGAAGTCGCTGCGGCCGGTGGCCACCACGGCGGCGTGCTCCATGGCCGCCTCCGGGTCCACCTCGGGATCGGGGTTGGCCAGCGCGAACACGATGGCGTAGTCCGCCATGGCCGCGATATCGTCCCCGGACAGGATTCCCGGCGCGGACAGCCCGATGAACACGTCGGCGCCCCGCACCGCCCCGGCCAGGTCCCCCGCGTAGCCGCCGCGGTTGGTGTTCTCCGCGATCCAGCGCAGGCTGTCGTCCAGGCCCGCCCGGCCCAGGTGCACGGCGCCCTTGTCGTCGCAGACCACGACGTCGCCGCCGTTGGTTCCGGCACCCGCCCCGTTATGAGCAGCGAGCAGCAGCTTGAGCACCGCGGTGCCCGCGGCGCCCGCCCCGGCCATGGCGATGCGCACCTCCGGCAGCTTCTTGCCCACCACCCGCAGCGCGTTGGTCAGCGCGGCCATCACCACGATCGCGGTGCCGTGCTGGTCGTCGTGGAACACCGGGATGTCGAGCAGCCCGCGCAGCCTGCGCTCCACCTCGAAGCAGCGCGGCGCGCTGATGTCCTCCAGGTTGATGCCGCCGAACCCGGGCGCGATCAGCTGCACCGTGCGGACGATCTCGTCGGTGTCCTGGCTGTCCAGGCAGATCGGCCAGGCGTCGATGTCGGCGAACCGCTTGAACAGGGCGGCCTTGCCCTCCATCACGGGCAGCGCGGCGTACGGCCCGATGTTGCCCAGGCCGAGCACGGCCGAGCCGTCGGTGACCACGGCCACCGAGTTCCGCTTGATGGTCAGGCGGCGGGCGTCCTCTCGGTTCCCGGCGATGGCCATCGCGACCCGGCCCACGCCGGGGGTGTAGGCCATCGACAGATCGTCCCGGTTCCGCAGCGGCACCTTGGAGCGCATCTCGATCTTCCCGCCCAGGTGCAGCAGGAACGTGCGGTCGCTGACCTTGTGCACGGTCACGCCGTCGATGCCGCCGAGCGCGGTCACGATGGCCTCGGAGTGGTCGGTGCCCCGCGCGGCGCAGGTGACGTCGACCCGCAGCTTGTCGCCGCGCCCGGCGGTCACGTCCAGCGCGGTCACCATGCCGCCGGCCTGCTCCACCACCCGGGTGATCTCGCTGACCGCGCGCCCGCGGCTGGCCACCTCGAGCCGTACGGTGATCGAGTAGGAGACGCTCGGCCCCATCGCCACGTTGGTTTCCGCCTTTCGCTGGACTCCAGGGTACGGCCGGCACCGCGTAGGCTGGGAAGGTGAGCACGGAATCGGTCGTTACCGCCGCCCCTGACGAAGCGGACGATACGGGTCCGGCGCCTGGCGACGGGCCCGCGGTCGACGTCACCCGGCTGCGGGTCGCGCTGGCCCGGCTGTCCCGCCGGCTGCGCAAGCACCAGCTGGCCGGCCTGACGCCCACCCAGCTCGCGGCGCTGGCCACCGTCGAGCGGTCCGGGCCGATGCGGCTGGGCGACCTGGCCGCCGCCGAGGGCATCGCGCCCTCCACGCTCACCCGGCTGGTGACCGCGCTGGAGGACAGCGGCTACGTGCGCCGGTTCGCCGACCCGAGCGACGCGCGCGCCAGCACCCTGGCCATCACCCCGCGCGGTCACGACACGCTGGAACGCCTGCGCGGCGAGACCACCATGGTGCTGACCGCGAGCCTGCGGCTGCTCACCCCGGCGCAGCGCTCCGCGCTGGCCGACGCGCTGCCCGTGCTCGAGCAGCTGGCCGAGGTCGGCCCGGCCGAGGTGCGGGGCCGCTAGCGCCGTCCGCCCCGGCGCCCGCTCAGAAGAGCAGCGCGGACAGCGCCGAACGGGCCTTGGCCAGGTGCGGGTCGCGCGGCGGGAGCACCTCGAACAGGCTGACCAGGTGCTTGCGCGCCTGCTCCCGTTCCTCGCCTGAGGTCCGGCGCACCACGCCGAGGAGGCGGTCGAACGCCTCCTCGATCCGCCCGTTCGCCAGCTCGATGTCCGCCACCCGGATCTGGGCCGCGACGTCAGCGGGGCGTTCGGCCGCGTCGCGGCGGGCGCTGGCCTGGTCGTAGGAGCTGACCCGGCGGATCAGGTTGACCTGGGCCAGCCCGGTCTTGGCCACCGGGTCGGCGGGATTGGCCGCCAGCTCCTGCTCGAACGCCTGCGCGGCGCCGTCCAGGTCGCCGCGCTCCATGGCCGCGCGGGCTTCGGTGTAGGCGGCCGGTATCGGCGGGCCGTCCGGGACCCCGGCGCGGTCGGCGGCGGCGTCCGCGCCGTCCTGCCCGTCCTCGTCCTCGTCCGCGTCGGTGCCGGCGCCTGGGCAGGCCACCGGCATGCCCATCTTCTCCGCGACCGCCAGCACCTGGCCGATCCACTGGCGGACCTGGGCCTCGGGCATGGCGCCGAGGAAACCGTCCACCAGCTGGCCGCCGAGGACCGCCACCACCATGGGAATGCTCTGCACCTGCAGGGCCGCGCTCAGCTGGGGGTTGGCGTCCACGTCGACCTTGGCGAGGATCCACTGGCCCGCCGCCTCGGTGGCGAGCTTCTCGAGCACCGGGGAGAGCTGCTTGCACGGCCCGCACCACTCCGCCCACAGGTCCATGATCACGGGCGTGGTGCGGGAGCGCTCGACTACGTCGGTGTTGAAGGTTTCCTCGGTGACGTCGATGACGACTCCGCCGTCAGGCGAGGCCGGATCGCCGTCCTGCGACTGAGACTGAGCGGTCTGCTGCCTGCGCTGCGCGGCCACCTGCCGCGCGCCCAGATCGACGGCACCGTAAAGCGAAAAATCTCGCGGCTGCATGGTTCCATCCTGCCGTATTCGCGCCACTTACTGTTCCAGGGCTCCCTCGTTGACCCGTGTGATAACTCGCGGCCGCCCGTTCCTATGCCCGTGTCAGCACGTCAGACGTCGTAGACCGCGCCGAGATCCGCCCCGCGGTAACGCCGGATCACTGCTGCCGTCCGATTCATTCTCTGACTATAGTCAGAGAATGAATCGGGTCATGATCGACCAGGTCCGGAGGTTCAACCGGACCGTCACGCAGCGCGCCGGCGCGCTCAGCGACGCCTTCCTGGCCCGCGGCCGCCCGCTCGGCCAGGCGCGGCTGCTGTGGGAGATCGGCCCCGACGGCCGCGACGTCAGGGACCTGCGCGCCCGGCTGGACCTGGACTCCGGCTACCTGAGCAGGCTGCTGCGGGCGCTGGAGCGCGACGGGCTGATCACCGTCGAGGTGAACGAGGCGGACGGAAGGCTCAGGACCGTACGGCTGACCGCCGCCGGAAGGGCCGAACGGGCCGAACTCGACCGCCGCTCCGACCAGGCCGCCGCCGACTTGCTCGGCCCGCTCACCGGGCGGCAGCGCGACCGCCTCGTCACCGCCATGGCCGAGGTGGAGCGGCTGCTGACCGCCTCGGCCGTCGTGATCAGCGTGCGCGACCCCCGGCACCCGGACGCCCGGCACTGCCTGCGGGCCTACGTCCGGGAACTGGCCGGCCGCTTCGACGGCGGCTTCGACCCGGCCCGGAGCATCTCCGCCGCGGACCACGAGATGACCCCGCCCGCGGGCCTGTTCCTGGTCGCGACCCTGCACGGCGAGCCGGCCGGCTGCGGCGCGCTGAAGTTCCACGCGGGCGCGCCCGCCGAGATCAAGCGGATGTGGGTCGCCGCCCCGGCCCGCGGGCTGGGCCTGGGCCGCCGGCTCCTGGCCGAGCTGGAGACCCGCGCCGCCGCGCACGGCGCCGGCCTGCTGCGGCTGGAGACGAACCGGGCCCTGGCCGAGGCGATCGCCCTGTACCGTTCGGCCGGCTACCGCGAGGTGCCTGCCTTCAACGACGAGCCCTACGCGCACCGCTGGTTCGAGAAGGGCATCTCACCGTGAGGGCCGGCCGGGCCGGAGCGAGCGCTCGATGGCCGCGGCCGGGAACGGCGTGGTCTTGGGCCCGGCCGACAGGGCATGATGGAAGTCGAGGTCGAGCAGGGCGGGCGGCGTCCAGGGAGGAATGCCATGTCAGGAGCCGTCGAGCGCGCCCCGGGCGGTCACAATGGGGTCATGGACGAAGCGGTGCGGAGTTACATCAACGGCGTCGACCCGGCGCATCGCCCGCTGTTCAACCGGGTCCACCGGCTGATCATGGCCGCGCACCCCGGCGCCGAGGTGGTGCTGTCTTACGAGATGCCTACCTACAAGGTCGGGCGGCGGCGGCTGTACGTCGGCGCCTGGCAGCACGGAATATCGATCTACGGCTGGAAGCAGGGCAACGACGGCGGCTTCGCCGACCGCCATCCCGAGCTGAAGACCAGCAAGGCAACGATCAGGCTGCGGCCCCAGGACGCGGCGGCCATCACCGACGACGAACTTTCCGGCCTGGTCAGCGCGGCCCTGGAACCCTGACCGAGGCGGCGGGCGCCTAGCCTGGCTGGCATGACGGTATGGGACGACCTCAGGGCGGCTCTGGCCCGGCTGCTCGAGGGGCGGCCCGGCGCCCTGAGGGGTTACCCGGATCCGAGCCGGGACGACAGCGGGACGCCGCCGTACGAGATCCTGCTGGCACCCTGGGCCGAGGCCGAGGCCGGCGAACTGAGCAGGCAGTTCGGCGACGCCGTGACCCTGACGGTCGGGGCGCTCCCCTACCCGCCGGGCCGTCAGGCACGCGGGCCTCGGCGACCGCCGGCCCGCTCGGGCGAGCCCGCTCCCCTGCTCGACCCGCGAGAGGCCGAGGCCGAACTCGACGGGCCGGCCGTCGTCCGCTCCGGGCGCACGCTGCACCATAGGCTACTGATCCGCAACCACTCCGGCGCCGAGCTGGCGATCGCGACGAACGGCCAGGTCACCGCGGGCGTGGTCGACCCCGCGACGGGCGAGGTGGTGGGCGGGTACGCCGGGTGGCAGACCCTCCCGCTCGTCATGTTCCGGGTGGCGCCCGGGGAAACGGAGCGCATCCCGCTGCTCATCGGCACGGCCAGCAGCACGACCCGGCTCGGCTACGCGGTGCCGCCGGGGACCTGGGGCGTCCAGGCCACGCTGAGCCTCGCGCCGGATCTCCGGGAGCGCATCCGCCGGCGGACCCCGGTCCTGCCGCTCACCATCACCGCCTGACCAGGCCCGAGGCCGACCGGATGCCGGCAGCGCATTTCCTGGCGCCAGGGCATGCGCCGGACGTTTCCGCGCGTGCGGGCGCCCGCAGGGTGCCTTGGGTTCCTGGTGGCGTTTCCTGAGGGGAAAAAAATTTCCACTCAGGAAACGACGCGGGGAAGGACACCGTACTCCCGGACGTCTCCGCGGAAACGCCTGACGACTCCCGGACGTCTCCGCGGAAACGCCTGACGCAATTTCGTGGGACGCAGGAAACGCGGAAACGTCCGGCGCGGAGCCGCGGTGAGCTCTGCGCGGTACCGCTGAGCTGAGAGGGCCGCCGAGGTGAGAGGGTGGGTACATGGCCGATGGCGACTTCCCCGCCCCCGAGAGCGGGTTCGTGATCACTCACTTCCTGGTGGTCTCGGACCAGGACCGGTCCCGTGAGTACTACCGCACGGTGTTCGGGGCGAAGGTGGTGACGGAACGCGACCCGGTGATCCTGAAGATCGCCAACAGCTGGCTCATCCTCAACGCGGGCGGCGGCCCGACCGACGACAAGCCGACGGTGACGCTCGCGCCGCCGGCCGACCCGGATCACGCCAGCGCCTTCCTCAACGTCAGGGTGGCCGACATCGCTGCCGCGTACGCGGAGTGGTCGGCGAAGGGCGCCGAGTTCCTGACCGAGCCGAAGGACCACGGCCGCGAGATCCGTGCCTACATTCGCGACCCGGACGGCCACCTGATCGAGGTCGGCCAGGCGACGCCGACGGCGAGGGCATGACCATCCTGCGGCCGCCCGGCCCCGGTCAGCTCGGCACGGCGACGCGGCTCGCGACCGAGGACGACGCCAGCGTCGCGGCCGGGTTCCTGGCCGTCACCGTCCGTCCCTGGCAGGTCATGATGGTGGGATGACGGGTCTGCCGAAACTGATCAAGCCGATGCTGGCCAGCCTGCGCCACGAGCTGCCGGCCGACGAGGAGAGCTACGGCTGGGAGCTCAAGTGGGACGGCCTGCGCGCGATCGCCTACGTCAGCGCGGGCGAGGTCCGGCTGGTGTCGCGCAACGACAAGGACATGGTGGCGAGCTATCCCGAGCTCGGCGTGCTCGCGGAGCGGGCCGGCGCCCCGGTGATCCTGGACGGGGAGATCGTGGCGCTGCACGGCGGGCGCCCCGACTTCGGCCTGCTGCAGTCGCGCATGCACGTCCTGCGGCCCGACGACGGGCTCGTGCGGCGCGCGCCGGTCCAGTACTACGTGTTCGACCTGCTGCACCAGGGCGAAGACTCGCTGCTCGGCCTGCCCTACACCGAGCGCCGGGCGCGGCTGGAGGCCCTCGGCCTGGACTCCGAGCCGGTCCGGACCCCGCCGTGGCACCGCGGCGGCGCGGACCAGGTGCTGGCCGAGAGCGTCGCGAAGGGCCTGGAGGGAGTGGTCGGCAAGCCGCTTGACTCGGCCTACCACCCGGGCCGGCGCCGGGACTGGATCAAGGTCAAGAACGTCAAGCAGCAGGAGGTCATCGTCGGCGGCTGGAAACCGGGCGAAGGCCGCCGCGCGGACACGATCGGCTCCCTGCTGGTCGGCATCAACGACGGCGGCCAGCTCCGCTACGCGGGACACGTCGGCACCGGCTTCACCCAGGACATGCTGGCCGACCTGATGGAGCAGATGGCGGCGCTTGGGCGTGAAAGTAGCCCGTTCGGTAGTAATGTTCCGGCCCAGCCTGCCCGCGACGCCCGGTGGGTGGAGCCCCGCCTGGTCGGCGAGGTCGCGTTCGCCGAGTGGACCGCCGACGGGATCCTGCGCCAGCCGAGCTGGCGCGGGCTGCGGATCGACAAGTCCCCGGACGAGGTCCGCCGCGAGGACTGACGAGAACCGTTAACGCGGCGGATCCGCGAAGCCGCGGGTGTAGGCGTAGCGCATGGCCTGGCTGCGGTCCCGCGATCCGGTCTTGGCGAAGATCCGGTTGACGTGCGTCTTCACCGTGGCATCGCTGACGAACAGGGCGCGCGCGATCTCCCGGTTGGACTTTCCCGCCGCGATGAGGCGGAGCACCTCGGCCTCGCGCGGGGTCAGGTCGTCCTCGCCGGCGCCGTCCGGCCCGGCGGCCGCGGCGGGCGCGCGCACGGCGGCGGACAGCAGCCGCTGCTGCACCTCAGGGTCGAGCACGGCCTGGCCGGCCGCGGCGGCCAGCACGGCCCGGCCGATCTCGGCCCGGGTGGCGTCCTTGGTCAGGTAGCCGAGCGCGCCCGCCTGCAGGGCGTTGATGATCGACTCGTCGTCGGAGTAGGTGGTCAGCACGACCACCCGGGTCTGCGGGTGGCTGGCCCGGATGCGCCGCGTCGCCTCCACCCCGTCGCACCGCGGCATGTTCAGGTCCATGAGGACGACCTGCGGATTCTTCGCCGCGACGACCTCGGCGGCGGCCTCGCCGTCCTCCGCCTCGCCGATCACGGCGATCCCGGGCACGGTGCCGAGCAGCAGCACCAGGCCCTCGCGGACGGCGGACTGGTCGTCCGCCACGACGACGGTGACCGGCTCGGTGTTCTCGGTCATGTGGGCATCTTGAGGCATACCCGCCAGGTCCCGGCGGCCGGCCCCGCCTCGAGCGTGCCGCCGGCCAGGGCGGCGCGCTCCCGCAGCCCGGTCAGCCCGGTCCCGGCCCCGGTGGCGGCGAGCGGGCCCTGGTCGCCGGCCGGGGGCAGCGGGTTGGCCACGCTGACCGTGATCTGGCCGGGCTCGAAGCCGAGGCCGAGGGTCACCGGCTGGCCGGGCGCGTGCTTGCGCGCGTTGGTCAGCCCTTCCTGCGCCGTCCGGTACGCGACCTGGGTGGCCTGCTCGGACAGCGGCCGCGGCGCGCCGCTGACGGTGAAGTCCACCGTCAGGTCGCCGGCCTCGCGGTACTGGCCGGCCAGCGACGCCAGCTGATCGGGCAGCGGCGCCGCGTCGTCGCGCAGGGCCAGGATGGCCCGGCGGGCCGCCGCCAGGCCCTCCCGGGTCAGCGTCCCGGCCCGGTCGATGCACTCCACCGCCTTGGCCAGCTCGGGGTTGTCCGCGGGCAGCGTGCCCGCGGCCAGCAGCCCCCCGGCGGCCTGCAGGTTGACCGACACCGCGGCCAGCGAGTGGGCCAGCACGTCATGGATGTCGCGGGCGATCCGCGCCCGCTCGGCGAGCGCCGCCGCGTGCGTCTCGGCTTCGCGGGCGCGGCGGGTCTCGGCCAGGGTGCGCTCGGCTTGTTCGGCCCGGACCAGGAACTCGCGGCGGGTCAGGCTGACGCTCCACAGCCCGGCGTAGGCGAACGGGAAACCCAGCAGCGCTCCGGTCGGCGCCCCGGTGGCCAGCGCCGCGACCAGGAACGCGGCCACGGTCTCAGCCATGATGGCCAGCGACGCCTCGGTCCGCAGCCGCACGCCCGCGCTGAAGACCGCCGCGCAGCCGACGGCCACGGCCGGGCTGTTCGGCGACAGGCCGGCCAGCACGCCGCCCGCGGCGCCCATCACGACCAGGCTCACCAGGCTCGTCCTGCTCCTGGTCCCGGCGGCCATCCAGGTGATCCACGCGGCGGCGGACAGGCCGAGCGTGACCGCGATCGCGACGCCGCTGGCGCTGTCCGTGCCGGGCTGCGGGCTGGCCAGCGAGACGGTGATGATCACGACGGCGAGGCCGACGGCCCGGATGATGTCGATCACCCGGGTGACGTTGACTACGCGGGCGCCTGTGGTCAGGTCCGTCCGCGTCGCGAAACCGAACACGTCCCAAACGTAGCTCGCCGCGGCCCGCGGGCGCTCGTCCCGGCGGGTTGACCCGGGGTTGACACCGGGTGGACGCGATCGGCCCCGGCGGTCTCCACCCGGGCTGCATCCCGGATCAAGCCGCAGGCCGACGCGGCTCCTACCACTGCGTTCCTAGCGTGGCAGACATCAGCACAACACCTCACTTAGGAGATCGAAATGGACGCCAGCGTCTGGATCCTCAACCTGGTCATCCTGGCCGCCGTCCTGTTCAGCGACCTCGGCCAGCGCAAGGTCGGCCCGCTGCGGCTGCTGCGCCCGTTCATCACCGCGGCGGTCGTGGTCCCGTTCTTCATCAAGGGCGCCGCGGTCTCGGGCAACGGCCTGGCCCTCGAGATCGCCGGGGCGGCCGCGGGCCTGGCCCTCGGCATCCTCGCCGCCACGCTGATGCGGGTTCGCTACGACGCGCAGGCCGACCGGGCCGTCTCCCGCGCGGGCCTGCCGTACGCGCTGGTCTGGATCGCGGTGGTGGCCGCGCGGCTGTACTTCGCGTACGGCGTCACCCATGTGTTCGGCGCCTCGCTCGGCCGCTGGATGGCGACGACCCACATCACCGTGGGCGCGCTGACCGACAGCCTCATCTTCCTGTCCATCGCCATGCTGCTCGCCCGGACCGGGATGCTCGCGGTCAAGGCCCGCACGGCCACCTCGCGGGGCCGGGTCCCGGCCGGCGTGACCGGCGTGAGCCACGCGGTCAGCGCCCGCTGAGGGCGCCCGCTGACACCGCCCGCTGACACCGCCAGGCGTCGTGTCCCGCGGGCCCTGCCGGGTCCGCGGGGCATTTCGTTACCCTTGGACATGGCCTGGCATCCAGGCGAGGAACCGAGGACGGGACAGGGATGACATCGGCACCGCTGAGGTTCGGCCTGGTCGGCACCGGCTACTGGGCGCGCATCGCGCACGCGCCCGCGCTCGCTTCCGCTTCGGCTTCGGCTTCGGCTTCGGCTTCGGCTTCGGCTTCCGCGGAGGGCATCGAGTTCGCCGCGGTCTGGGGCCGGGACCCGCAGGCCGCGGCGGCGCTGGCGAAGGCCCACGGCGCCACTCCGTACGAGGATCTTGAGGCATTCCTGACCGCCGTCGACGGCGTCGCGTTCGCGGTCCCGCCGGACGTGCAGGCGCCCATCGCCGCGACCGCCGCCCGGGCCGGCAAGCACCTGCTGCTCGAGAAGCCGCTGGCGACGACCGAGGCCGGGGCGGACGAACTGGTCGAGGCGATCACCCAGGGCCAGGTCGCGTCGGTCGTCTTCTTCACGCTGCGGTTCCAGGCGGCCGTCCGGGCCTGGCTGGCCGACGTCACGGCACACGGCGGCTGGTCGGGGGGCCTGGCCTGGTGGTTCGGGTCGTCACTGCTCGAGTCCAGTCCGTTCAACACCCCGTGGCGAAGGGACAAGGGCGCGCTGTGGGACATCGCCCCGCACCTGGTCGCGCTGCTGTGGGCCGCCCTCGGGCCGGTGACGTCGGTGACCGCCGACGCGGGCCCGGTCGACGTCAGCCACCTGATCCTGCACCACCAGGGCGGGGCGAGCAGCACGGTTACCGTGTCGCAGAACGGCGGGGAGGCGGCCGGGGGCTTCGAGGCGTTCCTGTGGGGAAGCTCAGGCCGGTCGGCCGCGCCGCCCGGGGCGAACGACCCGCTCCCGCCGCTGCGGACCGCGCTGGCCGAACTCGCCGCCAACATCCGCGCCGGGCAGACCGGGCACCCGTGTGACGTGAGGTTCGGCCGGGACGTGGGACGTGTCATCGCCGAGGCGCAGCGCCGAATCGACCAGCGGCGGACGGACTAGCAGCGGCCGGTTAGCGGCGGGCGGTTGCGGGGCCGGTTAGCGGCGGCCGGTTAGCGGCGGCCGGTTAGCGGCGGCCGGTTAGCGGCGGCCGGGAGCGGGCTGCACCACGCGCCCCGGTAGCATCTCTTGTGCTACGGTGGCACGATGAGTGGCACCCCGGAGGACCCGCTTCCCGTGAGCGCCGGGCCGCCGGGGAGCGCCGCCCGGGCCCGGGAACCTGGCCGGCCCGCGTCGCGCGCCGAAGCCACCGAACGGACGCCGGCCCGGCACCGCATCGGGATCAGAGAGCTGCGCCAGCACGCGAGCGTCTACGTCGACCTCGCGGAGAAGGGCTACACGGTGGACATCACCAACCGGGGGCGGCTGGTAGCACAGCTCGTTCCGGTCAGGGAGCCAGGCAGCCCGCTGGAACGCCTGATCGCGGCCGGGATTATCGAGCCTGCCGAGGAGCCCGGCGGCGCCAGCGACCTCGAGCCTTATCCGGCCAGGGGCCAGGGCATGCCAGCGGCCCGGCGATGATCTACCTCGACTCCTCCGCGCTGGTCAAGCTGGCTCTGACCGCGCCAGAATCGGCGCCGCTGGCGCACTGGCTGGCCGAGCGCGCCGAGCAGCCGCTGGTGTCGAGCGCGCTGCACCGGGCGGAGGTGCCGCGGGCCGTCTGGCTGGCCGAACCCGGCGCATTGCCGCGCAGCTACAAGGTCATCAAGCGCATCGCGCGGGTGGCGCTGAGCGCCGGCGTGCTGGACAACTCGGCCACCCTGCCGCCGCAGGAACTGAGCCCGGCGCAGGCCATCCACCTGGCCTCGGCGCTGGCCGTGAAGCAGGACCTGACCGCGTTCGTGGCCTACGACGAGCGCCTGCTCGCCGCGGCCAGGGACGCCGGCCTTCCGGTCGCCTCCCCCGGTTCGGCTTAGCGGCTGCTCCGGCTCCCCGGGCGCGCTGGTTCGCGGAGTTTCGCGCTGGTTCGCGCTGGTTCGCGGAGTTTCGCGCTGGTTCGCGGAGTTTCGCGGATCCGGGGTGACGGCTGCGCGCCGTGAGGCCTGAGCTGCCCGTGGTGAGACCCGCCGGCAAAAGATCGTGGAAGAAAAGGGCTCCGGGGAAGATCCAGTGCACCATAGGCCCCCGGATCGTCCCCGGAGCCCGGATCTTCCCCGATAATCGAATCAATTAACGATTTATGTGAAAGATGGGACTGTGGAGACTCCTGGGAGGACGGCTCGAAGCTTGGCAGGCAGGCGCCGGGGGCGCGGGGGTTGGCAGGCGGCAGGGACGCGGGGTTAGAAGGCGGCGGGCTCGGTGTAGGCGCCCCATTCGGTGCGCAGGGCGTCGCAGATCTCGCCGAGGGTGGCCTCGGCGCGGGCGGCGTCCAGCATGGGGGGCACCAGGTTCTCCTCGGTGCGGGCCGCGGCGATCAGGGCGGCCAGGGCCGCGTCGACCGCCTGCTGGTCGCGTCCGGCCCGGCGGCGGACGAGCATGGCCACCTGCTCGCGCTCGACCTCGGGGCTGATCCGCATGATCTCCAGCGGCTGAGCCACGGTGTTGACGTGGCAGTTCACGCCGACGATCTTCTTCTCGCCCTTCTCCAGCTGCTGCTGGTAGGTGAACGAGGCCTCGGCGATCTCGCCGATGAACCAGCCGTTCTCGATGCCCTGCAGGATCCCGTCGGTCATCGAGCCGTCCGAGCTCATCTCGCGAATCCGGGCGAAGATCGCCTCGGCTTCTGCCTCCATCCGGTCGGTCAGCGCCTCCACGTACCACGACCCGCCGAGCGGGTCGGAGACGTTCAGCACGCCGGACTCCTCCATGATCACCTGCTGGGTGCGCAGCGCGGTCTCGGCCGCCGCCTCGCCGGGCAGCGCGAGCACCTCGTCCAGGGCGTTGGTGTGCAGCGAGTTCGTCCCGCCCAGCACCGCGGCCAGCGCCTCCACGGCGGTCCGGACGATGTTGTTGTCCGGCTGCTGTGCGGTCAGCGATACGCCCGCCGTCTGGGTGTGGAAGCGCAGCCACTGCGCCCGCTCAGTGCGGGCGCCGTAGACGTCGCGCAGCCACCGGGCCCAGATCCGCCGGGCGGCGCGGAACTTGGCGATCTCCTCGAAGAAGTCGATGTGCGCGTCGAAGAAGAAGGACAGGCCCGGCGCGAACTCGTCCACGTCCAGGCCGCGGGCCAGGCCGAGCTCCACGTAGCCGAACCCGTCGGCCAGCGTGAAGGCCAGTTCCTGGGCGGCCGTCGAACCCGCCTCCCTGATGTGGTAGCCGGACACCGACAGCGGCTTGTAGCGCGGGATGTTCTCGCCGCAGTACTCCATCAGGTCGCCGATGAGGCGCAGGTGCGGGCGCGGGGAGAACAGCCACTCCTTCTGCGCGATGTACTCCTTGAAGATGTCGGTCTGCAGGGTCCCGTCCAGCTTGGACAGGTCAGCGCCCTGGCGTTCGGCGGCCACCAGGTACATGCAGAAGAGGGGCACGGCCGGGCCGCTGATCGTCATCGAGGTGGTGGTACCGGCCAGCGGGATGCCCTCGAACAGCACGTCCATGTCGGCGGCCGAGTCGATGGCCACGCCGCAGTGCCCCACCTCGCCCAGCGAGCGCGGCTCGTCGGAGTCGCGGCCCATCAGGGTCGGCATGTCGAAGGCCACGGACAGGCCCGCGCCCCCGGCCGCCAGCAGCATCTTGTACCGCTCGTTGGTCTGCCGCGCGTTGCCGAACCCGGAGAACTGGCGGATCGTCCACGGCTTGCCGCGGTAGCCGGTGGCGTGGATGCCCCGGGTAAAGGGGTACTCCCCCGGCCAGCCGATCCGCTCCAGGCCCGGCACCACCGCGCCGTCCGGCGGCCCGTAGAACCGGGTCGACCTCGAGCCCGGACAGCGTGGTGAAGTCCGCGTCGCGCTCTGTCCGCCTCGCCTGGGCCGCCTGGTCGAAGCGGCGCTGCCAGCGGTCCCTGTCAGTGGCCATGTTCCTGCCTCCGGAAGGTGTAAGCATGGCAAGATAGTAGGACGTCCTACTATTTTTTCAGTGTAACCCGCCGGAGCGAGCGGGCCGTGCGGCAGGGGATGCAGCCGGGCCGTTCGGAAAAAAAAGAACTTTCTGTGCAACCGATGAGCGAGTTACATCGTCTCTTAAGAGCGCGAGGCCAGGATCGGCCTCGCGTGCAGCGGGGCCCGGACGTCACGGGGGCGCGCCCGGGCCAGACGCCGAACAGCCCCAGGAAAGCCAGCCCAGGAAAACCAGCCCCAGGAAACCAGCAGAGCCACAGGCAACGAGCGGGCTCCGGCGGGTAACGCCGCCGGACAGGAAATGTGGTAGAAGTTGCCGTATCACACGGGTGTTCTCGAGGACGCCCCGACCGGCCCCGACATGGTGGTCATGCCGGGCGGGCGCGCGGGGCGCGAGGCCGCGCTGTTCCCGCCTGCCGGGAACTTCGTCAAGGGGGATCCGGTGGGCACCGCTGGTGAGGTCCATGAGGATTACGCCGACGCCGCCGAAGAGCTGTTCAAGGGCGTCTACCCCAAGCTCGCCGGCTGGGTCAGGCGGCTGGTCGACGACGACGAAACCGCGCACGAGATCGCGTCCGAGGCGTTCGTCCGGCTGCTCGCCCGGTGGACCAAGGTGGACAGCCCGCAGAGCTACCTCTACATGATCGCGACCAACCTGATACGCGACCACTGGCGCAAGACCGAACGGGAGCGGCGGGCCATCCGCAGCGTCACCGCGGGAGCCGCCCAGGACCCGGTGGCCTACCCGCTGCAGGACGTGGACGTGCGCCACCTCATCGCGTCGCTGCCGCCGCGGCTGCGCGACCCGTTCCTGCTGCACTATTACGGGGGGTTCGCGATCCGGGAGGTCGCGACGCTGCTGCGGCGGCCGGAGGGGACCATCAAGGCGGACCTGTTCGCCGCGCGGGCCAGGCTGAAGAAGGCACTGGGGGAACGTGATGGCTGACCGCCGCGACAACGACGTCGACGCCTGGCTGGGCGAGCGGATCGAGCCGCTGCCGCCGCCGCCGGGCACGTTCGAGCTGATCAAGCGCCGGGCACGGCGCCGCAAGTACACCAGGCTGGCCATCACCGCGACCTCGGCGGCGGTGATCGTGGCCGCGGCGGTGACCGTGCCCCAGGTGGTCAACCTGCCGGTGCTGAGCCCGGGCCCTCAATCGAGCGTGGCGGCCGGGCAGTCCCGGGCCTCCTCCGCCACGCCGACCGTGAGCGGCAGCCACGGCCAGTCATCGGCGGCGGCGAGCACAGCCGTGCCCGTGCTGGCGCCGGTGCCGCCTGACTTCCGGCCCAGCTCGGTGACGTTCGTCGGCACGAACACCGGCTGGGTGATCGGCCAGGCCGGCACCCCGGGCCAGTGCGCCACCCAGTACTGCACCTCGGTGGCGCGCACCAACGACGCGGGCAGCACCTGGGCCGGCGTGCCCGCGCCGCTGGCCGGCCCGCCGGACGGCGCGACCGGGGTGAGCAAGATCAGGTTCCTCGACCTGGACAACGGGTGGGCGTTCGGGCCCCAGCTTTTCGTCACCCATACCGGCGGCAAGACCTGGGCGCCGGTCGACACCCACGGGCTGCGGGTCACGGACCTGGAGACGGTGGGCAACCGGGTGTTCGCGCTGTGGGCATCATGCACCGGCGGCGGCCCCGCGTTCGCCGGCCAGTGCACCAGCTTCACGCTGTACTCCGCGCCCGCCGCGGGCGGCAGCTGGGCGCCGGTGGGCACCGCGACCACCGGGCTGACCGACGGCGCCGCCAGCGAGGCCGCCTCGCTGGTGCTCTCCGGCCGCCGCGGCTACCTGCTCGCGCCGGGCGGCGCGCTGTACGCCGGGCCGGTCGACGGCAGCGCGCCGTGGCAGCAGGCGGGCTCGCTCGTCTCCTCCTGCACCGTCGGCCCGGCGCAGATGGACGGCCAGCCGGCCGGGGCGCTGCTCGCCGCGGTGAACGCGAGTGACCTGATCGTGGCGTGCGCCTCGGCCAGCGGCAGCCGGAGCCAGCAGAAGCGGATCTTCTCCTCGCCCAACGGCGGGATCAGCTGGCTTCAGCTGGCCACGGCGCCGGCTGCGGGGGTCGCCTACTGGCTGGCCGCCAGCCCGTCGGAGACCGTGGTGCTCGCCACCGACCAGGGCATCGGCCTGCTGCCCAAGGGCGAGATCGGGTGGCAGGCGGCCACCCTGAAGGGCGGCGGGCCGGCCGGGGGGTTCGGCTACGTGGGCATGACCACCGACGACCAGGGCGTCGCGCTGCCCGCCGACCCGTCGGCCGGCACGGTCTGGTTCACCTACGACGGCGGGCATACCTGGCAGCCCTCCCGCCTCAGTAACTCCTAGGCCCGGGACTGCTAGGCCCGGGACTGCTAGGCCTTGGGGGCTGGCCCGTCGGGGACGAAGTCGCCGGCCGCCAGCCGCAGCTCGCGGAACAGGTCGAAGATCTCCTTCAGCTGGCCGGGCCCGAAGCCGCCGAGCCCGAACTCCGCCGCCATCAGGTCCCGGGTGGCCCGCTCCACCACGGCCCGGCCCGCGTCGGTGATCTCGGCGAGGCGGCCCCGGCCGTCGGCCGGGTTCGGCCTGCGGACCACCATCTGCTGCCGTTCCAGGCGGCTGATGATGTTGGTGACGCTGGTGGGGTGCACCATCAGCCGCTCGCCGATCATCCCGAGGGGCAGCGCGCCGCGGCGGCTGAAGGTGAGCAAGACCAGCGCCTCGTACCGCGCGAACGTCAGCCCGTACGGCCGCAGCAGCGCGTCCAGCTCGCCGAGCAGGATCTGCTGAGCGCGCATGATCGAGGTGACCGCGGCCATCGACGGCGAGGGACCGAACCTGCGTTCCCAGATCTGCGCCGCCCGGTCGATCGGGTCAAACGGCAATTCCAGCGGCTTACCCACGGGATAACCGTATGCCCGCTCAGCGTGCTGGCCGCGCAAGCAGCTCGTCGGCGGCCGTGAAGGGATCCAGGGTCCCTTCGGCCACCTGGCCGGCCAGCTCGTCGAGGCGGCTCGCGGCGAGCCGGCCGCGGAGCCCGGCGAAGGCCAGCGCGGTGAGCTCCTCGCGCGCCCGGGCCTGCCGCCGCTTCTTCAGCTCGCCGGTGGAGCCGAGCCAGGACCAGTGCTGGTCCAGGCGGCCGACCAGCTCCTCGATGCCCTCGCCCTTGACCGCCACGGTGCTGACGATGAGCGGTTTCCAGTCGTCCGGGCCGTGCTGGGCGAGCGCGATCATGTTCCGCAGGTCCCTGACCACCTGCTGGCTGTCCGGCTTGTCCGCCTTGTTCACCACGAACAGGTCGGCGACCTCGAGGATGCCGGCCTTGGCCGCCTGGATGGCGTCGCCCATCCCCGGCGCGAGCAGCACTAGTACGGAGTCCGCGAGCGAGGCGATCGCCACCTCGGCCTGTCCCACGCCGACTGTCTCGATGAGGATCAGGTCGAACCCGGCCGCGTCGAGCACCCGGATGGCCTGCGGCGTCGAGGCGGCCAGGCCGCCCAGGTGGCCCCGGCTCGCCATCGACCTGATGAACACGTGACCGTCGGTAGCGTGCTCCTGCATGCGGATCCGGTCGCCGAGCAGCGCACCGCCGGTGAACGGCGACGACGGATCGACCGCGAGCACGGCGATGCGGTGGCCCTGGGCGCGGAACGCGCTCAGCAGCGCGCCGGTCACCGTGGACTTGCCCACGCCGGGGGATCCGGTCAGGCCGATGATCCGGGCCCGACCGGTGTCCGGCAGAAGCTCCTTGATAACCGAACGGACCTGCGGTGACTCGTCTTCGACCAGCGAGATGAGCCGGGCGAGTGCACGGACGTCCCCGGCCTGGGCCTTGCCCAGCTCGGCGGCGCTAGTCTCGGCCACGGGCCGACTAGCCGTGGACCCGGAACAGCAGCGCCTCGCCCTGGCCGCCGCCACCGCACAGGGCTGCCGCGCCGAGCCCGCCGCCGCGGCGGCCGAGCTCGTAGCACAGGTGCACCGCGAGCCGGGCGCCGGACGCCCCGATGGGGTGGCCGATGGCGATCGCGCCGCCGTTGACGTTCACCAGGTCCGGTCCGGCGCCCAGCTCGCGCATGGACTGGATGGCCACCGCCGCGAACGCCTCGTTGATCTCGATCAGGTCCAGATCGGAGACGGCCAGGCCGGCCTTGGCCAGCGCCTGCTTGATGGCGTTGGCCGGCTGGGAGTGCAGCGAGTTGTCCGGGCCGGCCACGTTGCCGTGCGCGCCGATCTCGGCCAGGACGGGAAGCCCGGCCCGTTCGGCGGCCGCGGCGGACATCACCACGACGGCGGCCGCGCCGTCCGAGATCTGCGAGGAGGTCCCGGCGGTGATCGTGCCGTCCCGGCCGAAGGCCGGCCTGAGCTTGGCCAGTGCCTCGGTGGTCGTGCCGGGTCGGATGCCCTCGTCCTCGGTCACGAGCAGCTGCTCGCCCTTGGCGGCCACGGGGACGGCGGCGATCTCGGCGGCGAACAGGCCGTTCTTGGCGGCCGCGGCCGCGCGCTGGTGGGACATGGCCGCGAACTCGTCCTGCTGCTCGCGGGTGATGCCGAGCCTGCGGCCGCTGTTCTCGGTGGACTCGCCCATGGACAGGTGATCGAAGGCGTCGGTCAGGCCGTCCAGGGCCATCGAGTCCTCGACGGTGACCGGCCCGTACTTGTAGCCGGCCCGGGAGTTAAGCAGCAGGTGCGGCGCGCGGGTCATGGACTCCATCCCGCCGGCCACCACGACGTCGTACTCGCCCAGCCGGACCAGCTGCGCGGCGAGCGCGATGGCGTCCAGACCGGACAGGCACACCTTGTTCACGGTCAGCGCGGGGACGCTCATGCCGATGCCGGCCGCCACGGCGGCCTGCCGGGCGGTGATCTGGCCCGCGCCCGCCTGCAGCACCTGGCCCATGATCACGTACTCGACCTGGCCGGGGGCGACGCCGGCCCGGTCAAGCGCGGCCGCGATCGCGACGCCGCCGAGTTCACTGGCAGACTTGCTGGCGAGGGAGCCAAGCAGGCGGCCCACCGGTGTTCTCGCCCCGCCGGCAATGACCGGCTGACGTGGTTCGCTCATGTCAGTAACGATACCTAGCCCGCTGCGGAAGGAAATATGGTGCTACCGCTGCTTACTCGCATCGATCACGTCGGCATCGCCTGCCGCGACCTGGACCGGGCCATCGACCTGTACCGGAGGACGTTCGGCCTCGAGGTGGCGAGCCTGGAGGTGAACGAGGAGCAGGGAGTCCGCGAGGCCATGCTGGCGGTCGGGCCCGATCCGGTGCCGGGCATGGCCGGGGCCGGCTACGTCCAGCTGCTCGAGCCGCTGGCGCCGGACACGCCGGTGGGCAAGTTCCTGGCCCGCCGGGGCGAGGGCATCCACCACATCGGATACGGCGTCGCCGACATCGGCGCGGCGCTGGCCGCGGTGGCCGGAACCGGCGTCCGGCTGGTCGACGAGCGGCCCAGGCACGGGTCCATGGGGGCGTCCATCGCCTTCCTGCACCCGGCCGATCTGGGGGGCGTCCTGACCGAACTCGTACAGTTCGTCAGCTCCACGTGATGCCCCATATTGACACTAACGGGATTTTGCGGGACGCATAGGATAGAGAACTCTGAAGGCTCCGCCAAACCACGCAAGTAAGAGTAGTCTGCCTGTCACCGGGGGAGAGTCGCACCCGCATGGCTGACACCCGCCGTAAACATTCCGTCGCCTTCACGTCTAGCCAGGATTAGGCCACATGCAATCGGACATTGACGCCCAGCTGACCAACTTCTTCGAAGAGGCCCCGCCGCGCGAGTTCGCGACGGTCATGCGGGGCTACGACCGTCATCAGGTCGATGAGCACATCAGGCAGATCGAAGCCGAAGTGCGCCAGCACCGCGAGCAAACCCAGTCGATGAAGCAGCAGCTGACTGACGCGCACCGCCAGATCCAGGAGCAGGAACGACCGACCTACTCCGGTCTCGGTGCCCGCATTGAGCAGCTGCTCAGGCTGGCCGAAGAGCAGGCCACCGAGCTCGTCCAGGCGGCCAGGTCAGAAGCGAACGAGATCAAGGCGGCGGCCAAGGTTGACGCGGCGGAGTTCCGCGCCGCCGCCGAGAACGAGGCCTCCGAGCTGCGGGCCAACGCCAAGCGGGAGACCGACGACCTGCGCGGCGCGGCCGAGCGCGAGGCCGACTCGATCCGGACCACGGCCCGGCGCGAGGCCGACGAGCTGACCAACACCACCGAGCGCGAGGTGGCCAAGCTCCGCGCCACCGCCGACCACGAGGTTGCGGACAAGCGGGCCGCGGCCGAGCGCGACATCGCCAAGCTGCGCACCAGCACCGAGCGCGAAGTGGCCCAGCTGAAGGCGACCGCCAAGCGCGAGCGGGACGAGATCCTCACCACCTCCAAGCGCCAGGCCGACGAGATGCGCAGCCAGGCGCAGCGGATCCTGGAGGAGAGCGAGGCCCAGCGGGCCCAGGCCGAGGCCGAGTTCGAGATCCAGCTCGCGGCGCGCCGGGAAGAAGCCGAGCGCCAGGAAGCCGAACGGCTCTCCGCCGCCCAGTCCGCCACGCAGAAGCTCGTCTCCGAAGCCGAGCAGCGGGCCTCCACGGCCGAGCAGCGTGCGGCCAAGGCCAGCGCCCAGGCCGACCAGACCCGGCGGGACGCCGACTCGCACGCCCGGCAGCTGGTCAGCAACGCCAAGAAGAACGCCGACCAGATCGTCAGCCAGGCCAAGTCCCAGGCCGACCAGCTGCTCGCCGAGACCAAGGCGGACGCCGATCGCCGCCGCGCGGCCGCGCAGCGCGAGGTCGACGAGCTCACCCGGCAGAAGGACAGCATCGCCACCCACCTGGCGCAGGTGCGCCAGCTGCTCGGCGGCCAGCTGCCCGGCATGGACGCCGCCATGCAGGCGGCGGCGCCCAAGCCGGCCATCACCGCCGACCCCATCCCGCCGGCCCCGCCGGCCCCGCCGGCCCCGTCCGGCGCGCCGCGCAACGGCGCCGTCGCGCCGCCCGCCCCCACCACGGTGCAGCCGGCGCAGCCCGCTGCTCACCAGCCCACCCAGGTGTCGCCGGCGTCCGCCCAGGCGCAGCAGCGTCCCGCCAACGGCGGCTCTCTTGCCCCGGCCGCGGCCCAGGCCAGCGCCAAGCAGAGCGCCAACGGCAAGGAAGACGACGAGGACTGGTGGACTGAGTAACCGCGTTTCACCGGGCGCGCGCCGGCCAGCTTCCCGCTGGGCGGCGCGCGTTCTTGCGTGCGGCGGTGGCGTATCCGGGCGCTACTCCACGTGGCGGGGATCGACGTCATGGATGGTCGGCAGGACCGAGGTGAGCGCTCCGCTGGCCTGTTCGGCCGTCTTGCGCCGCTTGTGCCTGGCTTCCCCCTCGGCCGCGGCGACGGCGAGCCGCCGGGCGGACTCGCGGCGGCGGCGCCCGCGCTTGATCACCTTGAGCGTCCGGTCGGCGGCGAACAGCAGGCAGACAATCAGGACAATTACGACAGCGATCAGCACTCTCACGGGCAACTTCCGTTCCGGCGTTCGGGGCGGTCCCCAGGCCCAGTAAAGCCGGTGCTCACAGCATTTTCCAAACCGCACTTATGCCCCTAACTCGGGCGGCCAAGGCTTTTCGGCTGCTACGATGCTCGCTCCGGCGACCCAGTTTGCCGGGGTGAGAGGGGAAGTGGGGCCACCCGGTTGAACGGGCCGGGTGGCCCGAAGCTCAGTCGCGCAGCAGGCCGAGCAGCCAGCCGGGCCCGAGAATTTCCGCGCCGGCCGCCACGCACCTCTCGCGCAGCTCGCGATCGGCGGTCACGACCACGCGCCGCCCGGCCAGCTCGCGCACCACCGCCACGATCGCGTCGTCCCCCGAGCCGCGCGCCTGCACGATGCTCACTTCTCCCGGGCGCACCTCTCCCGGCTCGATGCGCGCGGCGGCGGCCCTGGCCGCGCCCTCGAGCACCAGGACGAACCCCGGCGGGCCTGGCTCGTCCGCCAGGATCGCGCGGCCGCTCGCGGCCAGCGCGGCTATCTCGGCGTGCAGCCGGACCGCGGCGCCGGCCCGGTCGCGCCACCAGCCGTCGGGACGCGAACCCATCACGTTGGCGACGTCTACGACGATTGTCACCAGATGCCCGCCGATTCCCGTCTCCTTCGCACCGTAAGCTGACCGCATGGCAGACGCGAACCTCGCCCGGCAACTCACCGAACAGGTCTCCAGGCTACGGCAGCGCCAGACGGCGCCGCTGATCCTCGAACTCGACCTGACCGACGGTATCGCCGAGGGACCGGTCACGGATCCGCTGTCGGCGCTCATGTCCCGGCGCAAGATGAGGCTGCCCGACATCATCGAGGGCCTGCGCCGCGCGCGCCAGGACGACCGGGTCCGGGCGCTCGTGGTCAAGGTGGGCGGCGGCCGGATCGGGCTGGCCCGGATGCAGGAGCTCCGCGAGGCGATCACCGCGTTCCGCGAGTCGGGCAAGCTCACCGTGGCCTGGTCCGAGAGCTTCGGCGAGTTCACCCACGGCAACGTGCCGTACTACCTGGCGACCGGGTTCGACCGGATCTACCTGCAGCCGTCGGGCTCGCTTGGGCTCACCGGGGTGGCCATCGAGCAGCTGTTCCTGCACGACGCGCTGGCCAAGATCGGCGTCGCCTTCCAGAGCGCGAAACGGCACGAGTACAAGTCGGCGGCCGACAACCTGACCGAGCGCGCCTTCACCGGCCCGGCCCGGGAGGCGGCCGAACGGATGGCCGTCTCGGTCGCCGAGCAGATCACCGCGGCCATCGCCGAGCGCAGGGGCAAGACCCCGGAGCAGGCGCGCGCGCTGCTCGACCGCGGCCCGTTCCTGGCCGAGGACGCCCTGGCCGAGGGCCTGGTGGACGCGCTCGGCTACCGGGACGAGGTCTACGCGGACGTGCGCAAGGAGGCGGGAGCGGACGCGATCCTGCAGTACGTCGCCCGGTACCAGCGAACGCACGGGCTGGCCCAGCGGGCCAGGAAGCTGCCCAACCCGCGCGAGCGCTTCGTCGCGGTGATCTACGCGTCCGGGCCGATCAGGCAGGGGCGCAGCAGCCGGAGCCCGGTCGGCGGCAGCTCGATGGGTTCGGACACGGTGGCGGCCGCGCTGCGCTCGGCCACCTCGGACGACCGGGTCCGCGCGGTGCTGCTGCGGGTCAACAGCCCGGGCGGGTCCGCCGTCGCGTCCGACACGATCTGGCGCGAGGTGGTCAGGACCCGCGCGGCGGGCAAGCCGGTGGTGGTGTCGATGAGCGACGTGGCGGCCTCCGGCGGCTACTACATCTCGATGGCCGCCGACATCATCGTGGCGCAGCCGGGCACGCTGACCGGGTCGATCGGCGTGATCCTGGGCAAGCCCGTGTTCGAGGAGGCGTTCGGGCGGGCCGGCATCACGACCGACACGGTGTCCGTGGGCGCCGGGGCGACCATGTTCGCGCCCACCCACCCGTTCAGCGAGCAGGAGTGGCAGCGGATCAACACCTGGCTCGACGCGATCTACCGGGACTTCACCGAGAAGGTGGCCTCGGGCCGCCGGATGCCGGTGGAGCGGGTGCACGAGGTCGCCAGGGGGCGGGTCTGGACCGGCGCCGACGCGGCCCAGAACGGCCTGGTCGACGAGCTCGGCGGGATGTCGGCCGCGGCCGACATCGCCCGCCGCCGGGCCGGGCTGCCCGCCAGCGCGCCGCTGCGCGTCTACCCCCGGCTGACCCCGCTTGACCAGCTGCGCCCGCCGGAGTCGAGCGAGTCCCGCCCGGCCGCCGCGGCCCGGCTGGAGCTGGGCCTGGCCGACGCGTGGGGCCCGGCCTGGCGGCTCGCGGCCCAGGCCGGCCTGTCGCCGTACGGACCGCTGATGCTGCCGGGCCGCTGGGTCATCCATTGACCGAACGAACCGGGCCGCCCGCCCCGGCTACCCCCGGCGCGGACGTGGCCGGGGCGTGGGCGGCGTGGGCGGCCGCGGTCACGCTGGTGACGGTGGCGGACGGGCGGGACGACATCGGGGCCACGGTCAGCGCGTTCTGCCCGGTGTCGGCGGAGCCGCCGCTGGTGCTGGTGTCGCTGATGGCCGGGTCCTACCCGGCCGAGCTGTTCGGCCGGGCGGACGAGCCGGTCACCCGGTTCGCGGTGACGCTGCTCACGGCCGGGCAGCGGGTGCTGGCCGGCCGGTTCGCCGCCGCGGGCCGGCCGGGCGCGCGGCTGATGCTCGACGACGTGCCGCACCGGCGCGGGCCTGCCTCCGGGGCGCTGATCCCGGACGGCGGC
The DNA here is from genome assembly GCA_963722275.1 of uncultured Actinomycetes bacterium. GTDB lineage: Bacteria > Actinomycetota > Actinomycetes > Streptosporangiales > Streptosporangiaceae > Palsa-504. The sequence continues at coordinate 140,217 of CAVRMX010000013.1, forward strand.
CTGGCCGCGCTGGAGTGCGCGGCCCAGCGGCTGATCACCGCCGGGGATCACCTGCTGGTCATGGCGGAGGTCACGGGCGTCCCGTACGTGACGGGCTCGGGTGAGCCGCTTATCCGCTTCCGCCGTCGTTACCTGCCCGCCAGGGGCTAGCGTGGCCCGTCAGGGAAGCGCGCCCGCGACCAGGCGGCCGGCCTGCCAGACGGCGGCGATCTGCGGGACGCCTGGGCGGTAGGCCAGGTAGGCGTGCGACGGGGCGTCCAGCAGGATCAGGTCGGCCCGGGCGCCCGCGCCGAGATGCCCGATGTCGGTCCGGCGCAGCGCCCGGGCGCCGCCCGCGGTGGCGGACCAGACCGCCTCCTCGGTGGTCATCCCCATCTCGCGCACGGCCAGGGCGATGCAGAACGGCATGCTGGACGTGAACGAGGAACCCGGGTTGCAGTCGGTGGCCAGGGCCACGGTGGCGCCCGCGTCGAGGAGCCGGCGCGCCTGGGGGAACGGATGCCGGCAGCTGAACTCCACGCCCGGGAGCAGGGTCGCCACCACCGGCGCGGACACGAGCGCGTCCACGTCGGCGTCGGTCAGGAACGTGCAGTGGTCGGCCGACGCGGCGCCCGCCTCGGCCGCCACCCGGACCCCGGGCCCCGGGCCGAGCTGGTTGGCGTGCACCCGGGCGTCCAGGCCCGCGGCCCGGCCCGCCGCGAGCACCGCGGCGGCTTCGTCCGCGCCGAACGCCCCGTCCTCGCAGAACACGTCGACCCAGCGGGCCGACGGCGCGCAGGCGTCCAGCATCGGGCCGCACACCAGGTCGACGTAGGCGGCCGGGTCGGCGGCGAACTCGGGCGGCACGACGTGCGCGCCGAGGTAGGTGACCTCGGGGGTGACCTCGGCAGCCAGCGCCAGGCCGCGCGCCTCGTCCGGCACGGTGAGCCCGTACCCGGACTTGCACTCGAACGTGGTCGTGCCCTGGCGGAGCATCTCGGCCGCCAGCCGCCGCAGGTTGGCGCGCAGCACGGCGTCGGAGGCCGCGCGGGTCGCCTCGACCGTGACCAGGATGCCGCCCGCCCGGTAGGCACGGCCCGCCATCCGGGCGGCGAACTCGGCGCTGCGCTCGCCGGCGAAGACCAGGTGCGCGTGGGAGTCGGCGAACCCGGGCAGGACGGCCCGCCCGGCCGCGTCCACCACCGTGTCGGCGGCGGGCGCGCGCGCCGCCGGCCCGGTCCACGCCACCGTGTCGCCGGCGATGACCAGGGCCGCGTCGGACATCGCGGCGAAGGCGCCGCCGTCCCCGTCGTTGCTGACCAGTTCACCGATCCCGGTGATCAGCGTGCTCTCCACTAGCCGGCCCCGGCCGGCCGGCCGACTGCTGGCCGGAGCTGGCCCGGAGGATGGCGCGGATGTCGTCCCCGGTCGGCGGGCGCCCCTCGCCGGCCAGCGCCGCGCCGGCCAGCGTCTGGCCGGCCAGGGTGTCGGCGGCGATCGGGCCGAAGTCGGCCTCGGTGATGCCGAAGTCGCCGAGCAGCCGGCTCAGCCCGGCCTCGTCCCGCAGCGCGGTGACCGCGGCGATGGCGGCCGCCGCGTTGCGCCGGGCGTCCGCGCGGGTATCGCCGGCGCCGAGGGCGAAGGCGACGTCGGCCATCCGTTCGGTGCGGGCCGGCAGGCTGAACCGGAGGGTCTCGGGCAGCAGCACGGCCAGCGCCTCGCCGGGCGCGATGTTGCACCGGGCGCCGAGCGAGCGGCCGATGGCGTGGCCGAGGCCGAGGCCCGTGCTGGCCGCCGCGACCCCGGCGAGATGCGCGGCGAGCAGCAGCTGCGACCGGGCCGCCAGGTCGGTGCCGTCCGCGCAGGCGCGCGGCAGGCTGGCCGCGATCATCCGGATCGCCTGCAGCGCGATCCCGTCCGACCACGGGTTGGGCCGCGCCGACAGGTAGGACTCCAGCGCGCGGGTCAGCGCGTCCAGGCCGGCCGCGGCGGTCGCGGCCGGCGGCAGGCCCGCGGTCAGGGCCGGGTCGAGGATGGCGGCGGCCGGCAGCGAGCTGGCGTGGCCCACGCAGAACGCGCGGCGGGCCGCCGGGTCGGTGACCACGCCGAACGCGCTGGCCTCGGCGCCCGTCCCGGCCGTGGTCGGCACCGCCACGATGGGCAGCGCGGGCCCCGTGAAGTCGCCGCGGCGATCCAGGTCCCGGCCGCGCCGCGGGTCGGCCGCGGCGACCGCGATCCCCTTGGCCGCGTCGATCGGCGCTCCCCCGCCCACCGCCACCAGCGCGATCCGCGAGGCGGCGGGGGCACGGGCGGGGCGCGCCGGCGGGGAGGCCTTGAGCATGGCGGTCACGGCGGCGGCGGACGCTGACGCTGACGCGGCGGCGGCGGCCTCGGCCGCGGACGCGGCGACGGCTTCGGCGCCGGCGGCCAGGTCGCCGGTGGTCGGGTCCGGGTGCACGCCGGAGAACAGGCGGGCCGGCAGCAGGGCGTCGGCCAGCACGGCGAGCACCGTCGCGATCACCGGCGTCGCGGCGAGCGCGGCGTCGGTCACCACGACCACCCGGTCCGCGCCGGTGGCGCGGACCGCCTCGGGCAGCCGGGCGATGGCCCCCGCCCCGACGTGCACGGCCGGCTTCGCCGCGATGGTAAAACCGTCGTCGGGCATCTGCGGCTCCTGCCAAAGGGGGGCTCCATCATCGTGGATCGTTACACCCCCCATGGGGGGTATTTGTATCCACGATGTTCCGCACCCGGTCCGTTCGGCACCCGCTGGTCCCGCATGGGGGCATGCTATCCAGGGGCGCGGCCGGTCACGCCGCCGGGGTGAGATCGCCGCGGGCGCCAGGGCGACGGCCTCGCCATGCCGGGCGGCCGCGACGGCCTGCGTAACAGTCAGGTCACTTCCATTCAGCATGATCGTCATTAATTGCTCACCCATCTATAACTGAGCTAGGCTTTGCCGCCCGGAGGCGTTCGCGCGTGGCGGCCCAGCAGCTAGGAGGCCCGATCTTGGCTACGTTCCTCCTGAAGCGCCTCGGGTTGATGGTCTTTACGTTGTGGATTCTCAGCCTGCTCGTATTCTTCGGCGGCCAGATCCTCCCAGGCGATCCCGGTCGCGCCATCCTCGGGCCGTTCGCCGCCAAGAGCTCTGTAGATGCGCTCGACACGCAACTCGGTGTCAACCGACCACTGCTCACGCGCTACCTGAGCTGGATCGGCGGGCTGCTGCACGGGAATTTCGGCACCTCTTACTCTTACCGCACCGCGGTCGAGCCTTTCATCCGCGCGGCGCTGATCAATTCGGTCAAGCTGGCCGTGCTCGCGTTCGTAATCGTGGTGCCACTCGGCATCATCGCCGGGGTGGTCGCCGCGCTCTACGAGGGCCGCGGGGTGGACCGGGTAATCTCCGTGACCGGACTTTCTCTGTCCGCCATGCCCGAGTTCGTGACCGGCATCGTGGTGATCCTGGTGTTCGGCGTTGAACTGAAGGTACTGCCGGTCACCGCTTCGGCCGGGGCGGGCGCCGGGGACCTGAGCCAGTTCCGGCATCTGATATTGCCGGCTATACCGCTCGTCTTGGTCCTATTCGGCTACATTGCCCGTATGGCCAGGGCGGGGACCATCGAGGCGCTGAACTCAGATTACGCGCGCACCGCGGTGCTCAAGGGCCTGCCGCAAGCCACCGCGATCCGCCGGCACGTCCTGCGCAACTCGCTGCTGCCGACCATCACCGTCATCGCCACCCAGACCGGGTACCTGATCGGCGGGCTGGTGGTGGTGGAGACGCTCTTCAACTACCAGGGCCTCGGGAACCTGATCTACAAGGCGGCGGTGGCTAAGGACTTCCCGATGCTGGAAGCCGGGGTCCTCATCATCGGCGTGGTCTACGTGCTGGCGACGCTGGCCGCGGACCTGCTGCTGATCGCGCTCAACCCTCGCCTGCGGATCGGGGCGCAGAATGACTGACTTCACCGCCGAGCCGAACGCTCCGGCGCCTTTTGACCCGCTCGGGCCGCTCGGGACGGAGACGGCAGCGGTCGCGGGAGCCGCAGCGGCCCCGATCCGGCCGATGGCGCCGGCCCGGTGGCGGCTGCTGCTGCGCAGGCCCACTTTTTTCATCGGCGCGGGCATCTTGCTGTTCTGGGTGGTCTGCGCCATCTTCGGGCACGCGATCGCGCCGTACAACCCGCTCGAACAGAACCTGCTCTTGGCCAACACCGCCCCGTCCGGGGCGCACTGGTTCGGTACCGACCCGCTCGGCAGGGACGTGCTGTCCCGGGTCATCGCCGGCGCCAGGGATATCCTGGTCATCACCCCGCTGGCCACCATCCTCGGGACCGTCCTCGGCACCGCCCTGGGGCTGGCCATGGGCTATTTCGGCGGCAACTTCGACCTGGTGGCCGGACGGCTCGTGGAGGCCCTGCTGGCGCTGCCCATCGTGATCATCGCGGTCCTGTTCGTCGTCGCCCTCGGCCCGTCCGTCACGACTCTGATTGTCGTCATCGGCCTCGTCTTCACGCCGCTGATCGCGCGCACGGTCCGGGCGGCCGTACTGGCCGAGCGACACCTGGACTACGTGTCCTCCGCCCGGCTGCTCGGGGAGAACCCGGCCCGGGTCATGTTCGGCGAGATCCTGCCCAACATCATGCCGTCCATCCTGGTGGAGTTCACTGTGCGGCTGGGCTACGCCGTGTTCGCCCTGCTCACGCTGTCTTTCCTCGGTTTCGGCATACTTCCGCCCACTCCGGACTGGGGCGCGGACATCCAGGCCAACTACAGCGGCCTGCTGGCGGGCTACTGGTGGCAGACGCTGTTCCTGGTGCTGGCCATCGCCTCGCTGGTGACCGCGGTCAACCTGATCACGGACTCGATCGAGCAGGTGCTCAACGCATGACCCTGGACGAGGCAAGCACCGACAGGGCAAGCACTGAGCCGGAGGCGGCCCTGGTCGTCTCAAACCTGGACGTTACCTACCAGGTGCGGGGCCAGGACCGCCTCGCGCTGCGCGACGTGTCGTTCTCCATCGGGCGGGGCGAATCGTACGGGCTGGTGGGCGAGTCGGGGTCCGGCAAGTCCACGGCCGCGCTCGCGCTGGTCCGGTACCTGCCCAGCAACGGACGGGTGAGCGCCGGGACGATCAGCATCAACGGGCAGAACCCGCTGACGATGGGCAACAGGGCGCTGCGTGACCTGCGGGCCCGCACCGTCTCGATGGTCTACCAGGAACCCGGGCGGGCGCTGAACCCGTCGATGCGGGTCGGCCGGCAGATCGCCGAGGTGTTCGAGATCGCCGGCGCGTCGTCCGGCTCGGCGCTGGAATCGGCCGAGGACATGCTGCGCAAGGTCCAGATTTCGGACCCCGGCCGGGTCATGCAGCGGTACCCGCACGAGCTGTCCGGCGGGATGGCCCAGCGGGCCGTGATCGCGATGGCGCTGGCCGCCTCGCCGTCGCTGCTGATCCTGGACGAGCCGACTACCGCGCTCGACGCGACCGTGGAGGCCGAAGTACTCGACCTGGTCGCGGCGCTGCGCCAGGAGTTCCGCACCTCGGTGCTGTTCATCAGCCACAACCTGGCCGTGATCGCCAAGATGTGCGACCGGGTCGGGGTGCTCTACGCGGGCGAGCTGGTCGAGGAAGGCCCCGCCCGCCAGGTGTTCGACGACCCGCGGCACCCGTACACGGTCGGGCTGCTGCGTTGCATCCCGCGGCGCGGGCAGCGCAAGGACCGCGACCGGCTGGACACCATCCCCGGCTTCCTGCCCGCGCCCGGCCACAGCCTGACGGGATGCGTGTTCGCGCCGCGGTGCGCGCTCGCGCAGGACCGCTGCCGCTCGGAGGCGCCGCCGTTCTTCGACGTCGGCGATCTGCGGACCGCCCGCTGCTTCTTCCACGAGCAGGCACCGGACCTGCCCCGGGCCACCCCGGCCTCCGTGGCGTCGCTGGCGACCGACGGGGCCGGCGGCCCGCTGGTGGTCGTCGAGGGGCTGTCGAAGACGTTCGCGGGCGGCGTCCAGGCGCTGGCCGGCGTGGACCTGTCCGTGCACCGGGGCGAGACGCTCGGCCTGGTCGGCGAGTCGGGCAGCGGCAAGACCACGCTGGCCCGGGTCCTGCTCGGGCTGACCGCGCCCGATCCGGGCTCGGTCGTCACGCTGGAAGGGAAACCGCTCAGCCCGGACGCACGGCGGCGGCCGCGGGAGACCCTGCGTGCGCTGCAGATCGTGTTCCAGAACCCCGACTCGGCGCTGAACCGGCGGCACTCGGTGCGCAGCCTGATCAGCCGCCCGCTGACCCGGCTGGCCGGGCTCTCCGGGACGGCGCTGCGCGACCGGCTGGCCGAGCTGATCACCTCGGTCCGGCTGGAGGACCGCCACCTGGCGCTGCGGCCCGGCCAGCTGTCCGGCGGCCTGAAGCAGCGGGTCGCGATCGCGCGCGCCTTCGGCGTCCGGCCCGACGTAGTGGTCTGCGACGAACCGACGTCGGCGCTCGACGTGTCCGTGCAGGCGGCCATCCTCAACCTGCTGGCCGACCTGCAGCAGCAGGAACACGCCACCTACCTGTTCATCTCGCACGACCTGGGCCTGGTCAGGTACCTGTCCGACCGGATCGTCGTGCTGTACCTCGGGCGGGTGATGGAGGTCGGCCCGGCCGAGACCGTCTTCACCGGACCGCACCACCCGTACACCGAGGCGCTGTTCTCCGCGGTGCCGTCGCTCGACGGCCAGCGTCCCGACCGGATCAGGCTGCAGGGCGAGATCCCGTCCGCGGCCGACCCGCCAGCTGGCTGCGTGTTCCACACCCGCTGTCCGCGCAAGCTGTCCACCGGCATCTGCGAATCCACCGAACCGCCGCTGCTCGAAGAAGAGCCGGGTCACCTGATCCGTTGTCACATCCCGCTCGCCGAACTGCGAAATATCCAGCGCACTGAATCCGCCCCATCCCAGGGAGGCTCCCAATGACCAGGAATATCGATCACAGCCGGCTCGGGCAACTGCGCCAGGGCCAGGGCGAGATCGCTAACCACATAATCGACGAGTTCGCCGCCGGGCGGCTCTCCCGCCGCGACTTCATCCGCCGCGGCACCGTCGTCGGCCTGTCGGTGCCGCTGCTTGGCTCGGTGCTCGCGGCCTGCGGCAGCAGCGGGTCGAGCTCGGCCACCACGGGCACGTCCTCCTCCGCCGCGGCCGGCGCGGCCGGAGCGACGATCAAGGCGGGCATCGTCACGCCGACCGCGGCGATCAACCCGGTCACCGTGGCCGACCAGGGCGGCCTGGACATGCTCGCGCAGACCGGCGAGTACCTGTGCCTGTCCGGCCAGACGCTGGCCCTGCAGCCGGTGCTGGCCACGTCGTGGACGCCGAACAGCACCTCCGACGTCTGGACGTTCAAGATCCGCCAGGGGGTCAAGTTCCACGGCGGCGCCGCGCTGACCGCCGACGACGTGGTGTACACCTACCAGCTGCACACCAACCCCAAGGGCGGGTCGAACGCGCTGTCCGCCTTCGCCGGGGTGCTCAGCCCGTCCGGCGTGAAGAAGGTCGACGACTTCACGGTGCAGTTCCACCTCGCCGCCCCGAACGGGAACTTCCCGTACCTGACGTCCTCCGACAACTACAACATGATCATCATCCCGAAGGGCTACGACCCGGCCAAGTGGGAGAGCACCTTCATCGGCACCGGGCCGTTCGTGCTCGGCTCGTACACGCCGAAGTCGGGAGCCACGTTCACCCGCAACGAGCAGTACTGGGGCAAGAAGGCGCTGCCCGCGCAGACCCAGTTCACCTTCTACGACACCCAGAACCCGGAGATCCTGGCCCTGACCGGCGGGACCATCGACGTGGTCGGGCAGTTCTCCGTGTCCGGCGCGCAGGAGCTGCTCACCGGCAGCTACAACATCATCAAGCTGAAGTCCAGCGCGCACCGCCAGCTGTCGATGCGCTGCGACCAGGCGCCGTTCACCGACCCGCGGGTCCGGCAGGCGATCGCGCTCACGATCAACCGGCCCGCGATCGTCCAGGCGCTGTTCAAGGGCTTCGCCGATGTCGGCAACGACAGCCCGTTCGCGCCCGTCTTCCCCTCCACCAACACCAGCGTGCCGCAGCGGACGATGGACCTGGCCAAGGCCAAGTCGCTGCTCGCCGCGGCCGGGCACAGCGCGGGCTTCAGCACCCAGCTCGTCACCGAGAACTTCCTCGAGATCCCCGAGTACGCCCAGATCGTGGCGCAGTCGGCCAAGGCGATCGGGGTGAACATCACCTTGAAGGTGGAGAGCTCGAGCGCGTACTACGGCAAGGCCACGTTCGGGAACTCCGACTGGCTCGACGCCACCATGAGCCTGGTCGACTACGGGCACCGCAGCGTGCCGAACGTGTTCCTGACCGCGCCGCTCGAGACGATCAACACCAAGACCGGCACCGGCCCGTGGAACGCCGCCCACTTCAACAACTCCCAGTACAACAAGCTGGTCGCGCAGTACATCGCCGCTTCCGACCTGTCCACCCAGAAGAGCCTCGCCGGGCAGATCGAGACGCTGCTGCTGGCCCAGACCCCGATCATCTTCGGGTACTTCTACAATTACCTGACGGCGACGGCGAAGAACGTGACCGGTGTCTACCCGACCGCGATCGGGCACTTGTTCCTGTACAACGCGGCCAAGAGCTAGGCCTTCGTGCGGTGCGCCGCCCGCGGCGCACCGCAAGAGGGAGGGCAGTCCCGATGGCCACCGAGAACCGAGCCCGGACCGACGCGCACGGACACGATCACGGGCACCACCACCGGGACGTGTCCGGCGGCTGGCTGCGGCCGGCCGTGTTCGGCGCCATGGACGGGCTGGTGACCAACGTGTCGCTGATCGCCGGGGTGGGCGGCGGCGGCGCGAACGTGCACACGATCGTGCTCACCGGCCTGGCCGGCCTGGCGGCGGGCGCCGGCTCGATGGCCGCCGGAGAGTACGTGTCGGTCTCCTCGCAGAACGAGCTCATCCAGGCCGAGGTCGCCAAGGAACGGCTCGAGCTGGAGAACAACCCCGTCTTCGAGCAGGCCGAGCTGGCCACCATGCTCCGGGCGCGCGGGGTCAGCGCCGCCACCGCGCGGCAGGCCGCCGCGGAGATCTCGGCGCACCCGGAAAAGGCGCTGGCCGTGCACGCGCTGGAAGAGCTAGGGGTGGATCCCAGCGAGCTGCCCTCGCCGGTGGTGGCGGCGGGCGCCTCGCTGGCCTCGTTCGCGGTCGGCGCGGTCATCCCGCTGGCGCCGTACCTGTTCGGCCTGGATGTGCTGGCCGTCTCGCTCGGGCTCGCCGCCGTCGCCGCGATCGTCGGCGGGGGGATGGTGGCCCGGCTGACCGACCGGCCGTTCTGGCGCGGCGCGCTGCGCCAGCTGGTCCTGGGGGCCGCCGCCGCCGGGATCACTTACCTGATCGGGATGGCCGTCGGCCAGGTGGCCTCCTGATCCCCGGCTCCGGATGAGCGCTACCGCCGCGGCGGCGGTCAGCGCCGCGGTCAGGTGCCCGACCGCGGCGACGTCGAGCTGGCTCAGGCCGCCGAAGATGTGCCCGGGAAACACCAGTATCACGAGGTCGACGGCGGCCAGCGCGCGCGCGAGCCAGGTCCCGCAGGCCAGCGCGATCACCACCGCCGACACCACCACGTAGGACGGACCCACGTCGCTGAGGTTCCTGTTCGCGACGGAAAGCTGGCCGGCGTCGACCCGGTAGGCGACGATGCCCTCGCTGACCAGGGATCCCATCACGTGCCCGGCCCCGCACACCAGCGCCGTCCTGGCGTTGCCGAGCGCCCGGTTCGCGCCGAAGACGGCCAGCGCGATCAGCACCGGCCAGATCGCGAAGTACCCGGGCGTGACGAACGCGGAGACCAGCAGCGGGCCAGCCGGCTCGTGCTCCAGGTTCGCCACGTTCGTGCTGGCCCAGGCGATCAGCCTGGCCTGCGCGTCCGGGTCCAGCCGGGCGTAGGCGAGCTCGACGGCGAGGAAGCCGCCCAGGTACGCCGCGGCGAAGCCGTACCGCTGACGCAGCCGCCGCGCCACCACGTCAGGGGGCCGGGCTGGTCAGGGCCGGGCTGGTCAGGGCCCGGCCGGCGACCGGGACGCCGCACTGCAGGACCAGCCAGATGCGGCCGGGGTCGGAGAGCAGGCGCGGTTCGGCCAGCGGGTCGCCGTCCACGACGATCAGGTCGGCGAGCCTGCCCTCGGTCACGGTGCCGATGTGCTCGTCCAGGCCCAGCGCCTCGGCCGCGGTCCGGGTCGCGGCGATCAGGGCCTCAGCTCGGCGTGAGCCCGTGGTGCACCATCCGCTGGATCTCCAGCCCGGTGGCCAGGCTCACGTCGCTGCCGAGCGCGATCTTCACGCCGGCCAGCCGGGCGGCCCGCATGGTGGCCGCGCCCTCGCCGAGGTTGTACTGCGCCAGCCCGGACAGCATCGGCGGCATCCCGGGGTCGGCGTGCGCCGCCCCGGCGTCCGCTGCTGTGCGGGCCGCCGGGTCGACCGCCTCCTCCAGGCCGGCCATCCAGTAGTAGCCCGACAGCGTGGGCACCAGGACCTGGCCGGCGGCGGCCATCGCCTCCAGCAGATCCGGCCGCCGGTGCAGGTACATGCCGTGCTCGATGGTGTCCACGCCGTGCCTGATCGCGGCCGCGCAGCCGTCCAGGCCCTCGGCGTGGGCGGCCACCCGGTAGCCCAGCCGGTGCGCCTCGCCGGTGACGGCGGCCAGCTCCGGCTCGGTGAACTGGAGCGGCTCGGGGTCCTCGAGCTCGTTGGAGCGGGCGCCGGTCGTCATCACCTTGACGAAGTCCGCGCCGGCCCTGAGCTGCTCCCTGACCGCGCGCCTGACGTCGTCGGGGCCGTCCGCCTCCCGGTACATATCGCCGTAGAAACGGCCGCCCGGCGCCGTGGCCGAGATGATCTTCCCGCAGGTCAGCAGCCGGGGGCCGCGGAACGCGCCGTAGCGCATGGCCTGCCTGGCCGCCTGCGGCATCAGCCCCTGCGACCCGCAGACCCGGATGGTGGTCACGCCGGAGCGCAGGTAGTCGCGGAGCTCGGCCTGCAGGAAATGCGCCGCGACCTCCGGCAGCGGCTCCTCGGCGCCCTTGGCGGTCTTCGGCACGCGGCCCGACGCGTGCGTGTGCGCGTCGGTCAGCCCCGGCATGAGCACCCGCTGGCCCAGGTCCAGCGGGCGGGCGCCGTCCGGGCATCGTTCCCGGTCGTCCGCGACCCGGCGGATGACGCCGTCCTCCACCAGGACCGCCGTGTTCTCGCGCAGCGACGCCCCATGGCCGGCCGGGTGCCGTCGAACAGCCGCGCCCCGGTCAGCCAGAGCCGTCCCGCGGCCGGGGCCGGAGCGGCGATCAGCGCGGGGAACCTGTGCGTCACGTCGATACCGTCCCCATCTTCTGCGCCGGCCGGAGCTGCCGACACAGTTGTAACGCACACCAGCGCCTTTACCCAAAACATCACCCCGGCGCGGGAGACAGGGCCCGCGGGTCAGCGCTCGTCTAGGGGCTCGTCTAGGGGCTCGTCTAGGGGCTCGTCTAGGGGCCGACCCACAGCGACCCGCCGCCGGTGCTGACCGAGATCGAGCTGTGGCTGGCGGGGTTGGTCGCGATCCCCACAGACTCCGGTCCGCCGCCGTCGCTGTCGGCGTTCAGCGCGTACGGGCCGCCCGGTACCTTCAGCGTCGCAGCGCCGCCGTCGGTGCTCACCAGCACCGTGTGAGGTGCCGCGGAGAAGGCCATCCACGCGTCGCCCCCGCCGGTGATGACCGTGGCGGCCGCGGCGGCGACGCCCCGGGCGCTCAGCGGGCCGCCGCCGGTGTCAGCGGACAGCGGGCGGGCCAGGCCGGCCAGCGTCAGCGGCCCGCCGCCGGTGCTGACGGTGAGCGGCCCGCTGGTTTCGGTGGCGCTCACCGGGCCGCCGCCGGAGTCCAGGTTCGCCCCGGCGATGCCGGAGACGCTCACCGGGCCGCCCTCGGTCGTCACCGTGGCGGTGACATCCGACGGCACGATCAGCGCGAAGCTGACGCTGCAGTCGGAAGTTTCACACCCGGGATCGGCCAGGCTGAGGCGGCCGCCGGACACCGACTGATCCACCGCGGGCAGACCGCTCAGGGAGCCGTCGGACGCCGGCTGCGCCCCGCCGGGTGACGCGCTGGCGGGTGACGCGCTGGCGGGCACGGCACTCAGGGGGCCGGCCTGGCTGTCGTACGTGAAGGTTTCCGTGATCTGGACGTGGCGGACGGGTCCGGCCGTCACCTCGACCGGGGCACCGTAGCTTTGCACGGTCAGGCTGGTGACTGGCTGTGGCACCGTCACCGTCCGGGTCCCGGTGCTCTGCGGCTGCGCGTTGTCGGCCTGCCCGGCCGGGGTGATCAGCAGGGTACCGGAGATGATGAGGACCGCCGTGGTGATCAGGCCGGACAAGCCCCAGATCCAGCGGCCGGACGTGGCTACCGTGCGCATGGAAGCTCCACCGTGAGTAGGGTCGGCCCGCCGGGCGGGCTGACGATCTCGAAGGTTCCGTCGACCGACGCGGCGCGTTTGGCCAGCCCGGTCAGGCCGGTGCCGCGGGCCGGGTCGGCACCCCCCACGCCGTCGTCGCTGACGATGATGTGCAGCCGGTCGTGAGCGCGTTGCACGAACACCTCCGCCTGGCTCGCCTGGGCGTGCTTGGCGATGTTGGTGAGACCCTCGGAGACCACGAAGTAGGCGACCGCCTCGATGGTGGGCGACGGCCGGCGGGGCACGTCCACGGTCAGCCGGACCGGGATCGGCAGCCGTGCCGCCACGCCGGACAGCGCCGCGTCCAGGCCGCGGTCCTCCAGCACGGCCGGATGCAGGCCGCGGACCAGGTGGCGGAGCTCGGCGAGGGCGGCCTTGGCCTCCTCGTGAGCCTCGGCGATGACCTGGTGCGCCTGCTCCTCGCCGGGTCGTTCGGCGCGGGCCAGGCCGAGCCGCATCGCGAGTGAGACCAGCCGCTGCTGGGTGCCGTCGTGCAGGTCGCGTTCCAGGCGGCGCCGCTCGGCGTCGGCGGCGTCGACCACGCCGGCCCGGGTTTCGGCCAGGTGTTCCACCCGGTGTTCCAGCTCTTCGGCGCGGCTCGGGCCGAGCAGCGCCCGGGCGGCCCTGGCGTCCAGCGACCCGATCGCGCTGGTGAGCCAGGGCGCGGCCGTCAGCAGGGCGATCCCGCAGGCGGTGAGGTAGACGTCCATCGGGATGTAGGAGAAGGGCGGGAGATGCCCGGGCAGCGGCGCCGACTGGCCGCGCCTGAGCAGGCTTCCCGCGGGCAGCGTCCAGGCGTAGGCGTACGCCAGGGTATAGAGGACGCCCGCCAGCCACACCCCGATGACGGCGATCGCGCCGGCGGCCAGGGCCGGGGCAGCGAGCAGGTGGTACGCGAGCTGGCGCCAGGTCGCCCGGGCGCGGGCCGCCGCGACGATCCCGGGCACGCTCAGCCGGCCTGGCATGGCCGGCTGAGCCGGTATCAGCACCCCGGCGGTGGCGCGCAGCCGGTGGCGGTGGATCGCGGTGAACAGCGGCACCGCGAGGAACACGATCAGCATGAGCAGCATGAGCAGCACTACCTGCCAGGCCCTCGCCCTCCATCCGGCCCCGTGCCCGAGGACAGCGACCCACCACGGGACCAGCACGATGAGCGCGAGGAGCTGCGCCGGAATGGCTCCCGCCAGGTACAGGGCGTGGCCCCAGGCCCGCGGCGACCACGGGACGCGGCGGTACGGCCGGGCAAGCCCGTTACGGTGCTGGACGATGGTCACCATGGGGTCCACGGTATGCCCCCGGCTCGGGCCTGCCCATCCAGCAGAGTTCACGTTCGGGGGTGGTGCTAGCTTCACCCCCGATCCGGGCCCCTGGGTCAATGCGCCCGGTCACCCGGACGTGTCACCGTGGCCCCATGAGACAACAGAGCGTGCCCGCGGCCGGCGACGTTATCCGGCTCGAGGGCGTGACCAAGACCTACCAGGCAGGTTCCCCGCCCGCGCTGGCCGACGTGAGCATGAGCGTGGCGCCCGGCGACGTGGTGGCGGTCATGGGCCCGTCGGGCAGCGGGAAGTCCACGCTGCTCAACCTCATCGCCGGGCTGGACCGGCCCACCGCCGGCGCGGTCACCGTGGCGGGGCGGCGGATCGACGCCCTCGGCGAGAGCGCCCTGGCCCGGTTCCGGGCCAGGCACGTCGGGATCATCTTCCAGTTCTTCAACCTGCTGGACGACCTCACCGTGGAAGACAACGTGCTGCTGCCCGCCCAGCTCGCGGGGGCCTCGCGCAAGCGGGCGCGGGCGCGGGCGGGCGAGCTGCTGGCGCGGATGGGCATCGATCAGCACAAGAACGCCTACCCGGCGCGGCTGTCGGGAGGAGAGCGGCAGCGGGTGGCGATCGCCCGGGCGCTGGTGAACGCCCCGGAGCTGCTGCTGGCCGACGAGCCGACCGGGGCGCTGGACACCGCCACCGGCCAGCAGATCGGCAGCCTGCTGCGGCAGCTCAACCAGGGCGGGCAGACGCTGGTGCTGGTCACTCACGATCCGGCCCTGGCCGAGCGGTACGCGGCCCGCACGGTTCGGCTCGTGGACGGCCAGCTGGCCGGCGCGGCGGCGCCCGCTTCAAACGCCGTCCCGGCGGGAGGCCGGGCGTGAACTGGCCCTCGATGAGCTGGTGGAGCGCGATCAGGACCGCCACCGGCGGGATGCTGCGGCACAAGATGCAGGCGGTCGTGATCGCCATGGTGCTGCTGGTCTCCACCGCCTCGGCCACGCTCGGCTTCGCGCTGCTCGCGGCCAGCAACACGCCCTTCGTTCACGCGTTCGGCGTCCAGCGCGGTGCGGACGTGACCGTCACCGCGAACACGGCGCGCGCCAGCTCGGCGGCGCTGGCCGCCACCGGCCGCCTGGGCGGGGTCACCGCGGCGGCCGGGCCGTTCGCCGCGGCCACGGTTCAGATGCAGTCCGGCGGTCAGCCGTTCGGGCAGCTCCTGCTGGCCGGGCGCGCCTCGCCCGGGGGCCCGGCCGACGACCTGGTGCTGAACGCCGGGCGCTGGCCGGACGGTCCGGGTCAGGTGGTGCTTGACGGCAGCTCGGCGGGTCGGGGCGGCGGCGGCCCGCGGCTGGGCAGCACGCTCTCGGTCACCGGGGCACCGGGAGCTGCTGCCCTGGTCGTCGTCGGTTTCGCCAACTCGATCACGAACACCGCTGACGGCTGGGTCACCCCCGGCGAGGTCGCCCGGCTGCGGGCGCCGGGCGCGCCGGGCAGCGCGCAGATGCTGTACCGGTTCGCCAGCGCCGGCAACTACGCCCAGGTCCGCGCCGACGTGGCGGAGGTCACCAGGGCGCTGCCGCCGGGCGCGGTGACCGGCGCGGGCTCCTGGCTCGCGGCGGAGAGCGAGGCGACCGGCAACGGGGCGATCATGGAGCCGTTCGTGGTCGCGTTCGCGCTGATCGGCCTGGTGATGGCGGTGCTTATCGTCGGCAACGTGGTCAGCGGGGCGGTCGTCGCCGGGTACCGCCGGATCGGCGTGCTGAAGAGCCTCGGCCTGACCCCGGCCCAGGTCGTGGTCGCGTACCTGAGCCGGGTCGGCTGGCCGGCCCTGGCCGGATGCGTGGCCGGGGTGGTGGCGGGCAACCTGCTGGCGGTCGAGGTGCTGCACCAGTCGGCCGCCGCCTATGGGGTGGGCCGCCAGCAGGTGCCGTGGTGGGCCTCGGTCATCGCGCCGGCCGGGCTGCTCGGGCTGACGGCGCTGGCCGCGCTCGGCCCCGCGCTGCGTGCGGGACGGCTGTCCGCCGTGCAGGCGATCGCCGCGGGCCGCGCCCCGCGGACCGGTCGTGGTTACGCCGCGCACCGGCTCGCCGCCCGGCTGCGCCTGCCCCGTCCGGTCGGCCTCGGCCTGGCGGCGCCGTTCGCCCGGCCCGCGCGGACCGTGGTGACGCTCGCCGCGATCGCGTTCGGCGCCACCGCGGTGATCTTCGCGTTCGGGCTGCACTCCTCGCTGAGCCGCGCCGCGGCCAGCCAGACCCTGTTCCGCCACGGTCCCGGTGCAGATCCAGCAGTTCGGCCCCGGGGCTGGCCCGCAGCAGCTACCCGACGCGGCCCAGAACGCCGCGGTGACCGCCGCGCTGCGCGCCGAGCCGGGCACGCTCCACGACGTGGCCGTGTACGGCGAGCAGGTCAAGGTGCCCGGCGTCGCACAGAACGTCAACGCCAACGTGTTCGG
Source organism: uncultured Actinomycetes bacterium (assembly GCA_963722275.1). GTDB lineage: Bacteria > Actinomycetota > Actinomycetes > Streptosporangiales > Streptosporangiaceae > Palsa-504. The sequence goes on from CAVRMX010000013.1 coordinate 156,421, forward strand.
CGGCGACGCCTCCTGGACCGGCTTCGGCCTCATCGCCGGGCACTGGTACGGCGCGCCGGGGGAGGTGGACGTCAACACCGCGTTCCTGACACAGAGCGGCCTCGCCGTCGGCGACACCGCTACGGTGTCGATCGGCACCAATCCGGTCACCGTGCGGATCGCCGGGGAGGTGTTCCAGCCGTCCCACGAGGCCAGGCTCTACGGCAGCGCGCAGACGCTGCCCGGCATCGCCACGACCGCGAACCTGCAGGAGTACTACGTGGGGTTGCGGCCCGGCACCAGCGCCTCCGCGTATATCCAGGCGGTGAATGCACGGCTGGGCTCGCGCAGTCCGTGGGGGGCCACCGGCCCGGACAACGGCCAGTTCTACCAGATCGCCATCGGCCTGATCGGGCTCCTGTCGCTCATGGTCGCGGTCGCCGCGGGCCTCGGCGTGCTCAACACCGTGCTGATGACCACCCGGGACCGGGTGCACGACCTCGGGATCTTCAAGGCGCTCGGCATGCGGCCAGGCCAGGTGCTCACCATGGTGATCTGCTGGATGGCCGGTCCCGCGGTTATCGCCGCGGTGATCGCGGCGCCCGCCGCGGTCGCGCTGAACAGCGCCACCGTGCGCGCCATGGCGGGCACCGCGCACACCGGCATCCCGGCCAGCTTCACCCAGGTGTTCCCGCCCTCCCGGCTCGCGCTGCTGTCCCTGGCCGCGCTCGTCATCGCGGCCGCCGGGGCGCTGCTGCCCGCGGGCTGGGCGGCCCGCGCCCGCCCGGCCACGGCGCTGCGCGCCGAGTGACGAGAGCGGCGAAGCGGGGGACGGTGCCATAATGTGGGACCCGTGACTGGCGAAGCGGGGACGGCCGGCCCGGGCCGTCCCCGGGTGGTGATCGCCGAGGACTCGGTGCTGCTCCTGGCCGGCCTGACCAAGCTGCTCGAGAGCGCCGGGTTCGAGGTCGCGGCCACCGCGGGCGACGCCTCCGGGCTGCTCGCGGCGGTGGACAGGGAACGGCCCGACGTGGTGATCGCCGACGTCCGGATGCCCCCCAGCCACACCGACGAGGGCATCCGCGCCGCCCTGGTGATCCGCAGCCAGTGGCCGGACATCGCGATCCTGGTGCTGTCGCAGTACGTGGAGGAGCGGTACGCCGCCGACCTGCTGTCGGCCAACACCCGGGGCGTCGGCTACCTGCTGAAGGACCGGGTGGCCGACGTGGCCGAGTTCCTCGACGCGCTGCGCCGGGTGGCGGCGGGCGGAACCGCGCTTGACCCGGAGGTGGTGGCCCAGCTGCTGGTGCGCCGGGGCGGGGATCCGCTGGACGAACTGACCCAGCGGGAACGTGACGTGCTGGCCATGATGGCGGAGGGCCGCTCCAACGCGGAGATCGGCGCGGCCCTGGTGATCACCGACAGCGCGGTGAGCAAGCACATCAACTCGATCTTCGCCAAGCTCGAGCTGTATCCCGGCGACACCGGCCACCGGCGGGTACTCGCGGTCCTTCGCTATCTCGGCGCGGGCCCGGCCGGCCCAGTCATCTGATCATCTGGGCGGTCCTGACGCCCGGAGGGTACCTTGGGTTCCTGGTGGCGTTGCCTGAAAGGAAAAAAATTTCCACTCAGGAAACGGCGTGGGGAAGGGCATCGTACTCCCGGACGTTTCCGCGGAAACGTTCCCCGGCCTCTTGGCCGCGAGGAGGCTCCAGGTCCCGATGGCTTCCTGCTGGTGGCGCCCTGATGGGGGTGCCCTGATGGTGGTGCCCTGCTGGTGGCGCTGAGCCTGGCGGTGTTGCGGGTAACCCGGCCGTTCGGCCGATTTGGTCTGGTTCTCGCCTGGGAGCGCCGGTACGGCTGTGGCCGAACAGAACGAGGCTGGCGGCGGTCTACTCGGGTCCGGTCCGGGCCGCAATGGCTACCGGGTGGTAAGGTGCCCCGTGGTTATCTTGAACCGCCCGCTTCGCATCGCGCTGCTGTCGTACCGCAGCAAGCCGCACTGTGGCGGCCAGGGTGTCTACGTACGCCATTTGAGCAGGGAACTTCATGCGCTCGGGCACCACGTCGAGGTGTTCTCCGGTCAGCCGTACCCCGACCTCGATCCCGGCCCGGTGCTGCGCGAGATCCCCAGCCTCGACCTGTACCGGGACGAGGACCCGTTCCGCACCCCGCGCTGGGGCGAGTACCGGGACTGGGCCGACGTGCTGGAGACCGCGATGATGTGGGGCGGCGCCTTCCCCGAGCCGCTGACGTTCAGCATCCGGGCACGGCGGGCGCTGGCGGCGCGCGCGGGGGAATTCGACGTGGTCCACGACAACCAGGGGCTCGGCTACGGGATGCTCGGCGTGCGGCGGCTCGGGCTGCCGCTGGTGACCAGCATCCACCACCCGATCAGCGTGGACAGGCGCATCGACCTGGCGTCGTGCGGGCGGCTCACCGCGCTGTCCAAGCGGCGCTGGTACGGGTTCGTCCGGATGCAGGCCCGGGTGGCCCGCCGGGTCGCCAGGTCCGGGCCGCTGATCACCGTGTCCGAGTCGTCCAGGGGCGACATCTGCCGCGACTTCCGGGTCCGGCCCGAGCAGGTGCCCATCATCCCGCTGGGCGTGGACACGCGGGTGTTCCGGCCCCGTGAGGGGGTCCGGGTGCCGGGCCGGATCGTGGCGGTGGCCAGCGCCGACTCCCCGATCAAGGGGATCGCCACGCTGCTGCGGGCGGTGGGCAAGCTGGTCACGGACCGGGACGCGCACCTGGTCATCGTGGGCAAGCCCGCGCCCGGCACCGAGCGGCTTGCCGCCCAGCTCTCCCTCGCCGACCGGGTCACGTTCACCCACGGGCTCGGCGACGAGACGTTCTCCGCGCTGCTGGCCAGCGCGGAGACGGCGGTGGTGCCGTCGCTGTACGAGGGGTTCTCGCTGCCCGCGGTGGAGCACATGGCCTCGGGCACCCCGCTGGTGGCCAGCCGCACCGGGGCGCTGCCCGAAGTCACCGGCGACGCCGCGGTCCTGGTCACGCCGGGCGAGGACGAGGAACTCGCCGCCGTGCTGCGGCGGCTCTACGACTCCCCCGCCGAGCGGGCCGCGCTGGCGGACCGGGCGCTGCGCCGGGTCCGCGAGCGGTTCGCCTGGCCCGCCGTGGCGCAGGCCACCGCCGGGCAGTACCTGGCGACGATGGAAGGGCTGCCCCCGTGCTGACCGTCGATTTCCGCCGGTTCCCTGTCCGGCCCGGCCAGCGCGTGCTCGACCTGGGCTGCGGCGGCGGCCGGCACGCGTTCGAGGTGTACCGGCGCGGCGCGGACGTGGTGGCGTTCGACCTGGACCCGGCCGAGCTCACCCCGGTGACCAGCATGTTCGGCGCGATGCGGGTGGCGGGCGAAGCCGGCAAGCAGGCCGCCGCGACGGCCATCTCGGGGGACGCCACCGCCATGCCGTTCGGCGACGGCATGTTCGACCGGGTGATCGCGGCCGAGGTCCTCGAGCACATCGGTGACGATCAGCGGGCGATGAGCGAGCTCGCCCGGGTGCTGCGGCCGGGCGGCCTGGCCGCCATCACCGTGCCGAGCTTCCTGCCCGAACGCATCTGCTGGTCGTTGTCCGCTGAGTATCACGAGGTCCCCGGGGGGCATGTGCGCATTTACACGCGGGTCGAGCTGGAAGCCAAGCTGGCCAGGGCCGGGCTGACCGCGCTCTGGCACCACCACGCGCACGGGCTGCACTCGCCGTACTGGTGGCTCAAGTGCGCGGTCGGCGTCCACGACGACAAGCACCGGCTGGCCAGCGCGTACCACCGGATGCTGGTCTGGGACATCATGCGCAAGCCGGCCGTCACCCGGCTGGCCGAGCAGGCGCTGAACCCGATCATCGGGAAGAGCCTGGTGGTGTACGCCGTGAAGCCTCAGCCGGGGCGCGCGGATGGCTGACGCGCTGGACCGGGCCGGCGTGCTCGCGACCGGTGAGTCCATCGCCCGGATGCAGGAACGGTCCGGGGCGATCGCGTGGCCGGACGGGCACGTCGACGCCTGGGATCACGTCGAGTGCGCGATGGCGCTAAGCGCCTGCGGGCTGCGCGAGCCGGCCCGCCGGGCCTACCGGTGGCTGCGCGAGACCCAGCGCGCCGACGGGTCCTGGCCGCGTTCGGTCGAGGGCGGGCGGGTGACCGACCCGGCGGCAGAGAGCCACCACGCCGCCTACGTCGCGGTCGGCGCCTGGCACGAGTACCTGGTGACCGGCGACGAGCGGCACGGCCTGGCCATGTGGCCTGCGGTCCGGCGCGCGGTGGACTGGGCGCTGGCGCTGCGCACGCCGCGCGGCGAGGTCCGCTGGGAGCGCGACGCGGCCGGCGCGCCGGGAAGCTACGCGCTGCTCTCCGGGTGCGCGAGCATCTACCTGAGCCTGCGCTGCGCGGTCGCGCTGGCCAAGCTGGCCGACGACCCGCGGCCGGACTGGGAGCTCGCCGCGGACCAGCTCGGGCACCTGGTGGCCCGCCACCCGGAGGCCTTCGCGGACAAGAGCCGGTTCGCCATGGACTGGTACTACCCGATCCTCGGCGGCGCGGTCCGGGGCGCGGACGCGGGCGGCCGGCTGGCTTCGGCCTGGGACACGTTCGTGGTCCCCGGGCTGGGCGTCCGCTGCGTGAGCGACCAGCCCTGGGTCACCGCGGCCGAGACCTGCGAGCTGGTCATCGCCCTGGACGCCTGCGGGATGCGCGCCCAGGCCGCGGAGGTGTTCGCGAGCGTCCAGCACCTGCGCCACCGGGACGGCTCCTACTGGACCGGCTGGCAGTTCGCCAACCAGGCGCCGTTCCCGCGGGAACGGTCCAGCTGGACCGCGGCCGCGGTGGTCCTGGCGGCCGACGCGCTGGCCGGCTTCAGCGGCGGCGCGGGGATCTTCAGGGACGCCGCGGACGAGTCCGGCCAGGCCGGGGACCGCGTGGCCTGCGCCGGATGCCGCGCCGGGTCGGCCGGCGTGCGTTAGAGCACCGGTCGAGCAGCCACCTGCCCCTGGCCGGGACCCGTTTCGCCCGGGGCTGGCCGACCGCGTTTCGCCCGGGGCTCATGGGCCGGCGGGCGAGAGCCCCGCAGGGGCTGGACGGCGGTCGTTATGCGCCCGGCAGCGGTTCCTGGCCGGCTGAGCCTGGGGCGTGCTGCCCGGCGCGGCTGGACGGAAGGTTCGCATCGAAGAGCGCGCTCCACCCGGCTGGGCGGGTACTGACGTCCTCGCAACGCTCCTGCAGCCGGTGCAGTGACTCGCTATCGCCAAGCCGGAACCCCGCCTCCAAGCACGCGCTTTCCTGCACCTCGGGAAGATCAAGCACAGCATCGACCAGGCCCGCGCGGTGCCCTGGAGCGATGTGCCCTGGCTCGGCGCGCAAAGACACCCGGGCGGTGCCTCCAGATCCTTCGGAGGTGGTCACCTCGGCCGTCGCGACTATGCGGCCAGCATCGCTGATCTCGACGCGCTGACGCAGATCATGCTCAGCCATGCGATGCCTCCATCAGCCTGGATTTCGGCCCTCACGTTACACTGGAAACCAATAACAAGCAATTTATTTCCGGAAATAATGGTAAACTATTATCATGGCGAGCTGGGGTTTCCTGACCAACCACGCATCCGGCCATGACAGCCGCTTAGCCGATCCCGTCACCGGTCCGCTCGAGCAGGCGCAGCGAGCCCTGCCCGGGGACTTCGGTGAACGCGCCGGACTTCAGCGCCCGCTGGTAGATCCGGTACGGTGCCTGGCCGCCTTCTGCCGGGTCACCGAACACGTCATGGATGGCCAGCACGCCGCCCGGCGCGACCCACGGCGCCCAGCCCTCGTAGTCGGCTACCGCCGCCTGGTCGGTGTGGCCGCCGTCGACGAACAGCAGGCCGAGCGGCGTCCGCCACAGCCGGGCCACCGCCGCGGACCGGCCCACGACGACCATCACGTCATCCTCGAGCCCGGCCGCGGCCAGCGTGGCCCGCAGCCTCGGCAGCGTGTCGAGGCGGCCGGTGGCCGGGTCCACCAGCCGGGGGTCGTGGTACTCCCAGCCCGGCTGGTGCTCTTCCGAGCCGCGGTGGTGGTCCACGGTCACGACCAGCTGGCCCCTCTCGCGGGCCGCCGCGGCCAGGTAGATGGTGGACTTGCCGCAGTAGCTGCCGACCTCGAGCACCGGGCCGCGGCCGGCGTAGCGCCCGGCCGCCTCGAACAGCGCGAGTCCCTCGGCGGCGGGCATGAAGCCCGTGGCCGCCTCGGCCGCCTGCAGTAGTCCGGCATCCATCAGGAACCAAGATAGGCCAGTACCGCCAGCACACGCCGGTTATCGTCGTCCGAAACCGCCAGGTCCAGCTTGCCGAAGATGCCGGCCGCGTGCTTGCTCACCGCCTTCTCGGTGATGAACAGCCGCTGCGCGATCGCGGCGTTGGACCGGCCCTCGGCCATCAGCGCGAGCACCTCGCGCTCCCGCGGCGTCAGCCGGGCCATCGGTTCGGTGCGGGAGTGCCGCACCATCAGCTTCTGCACCACCTCGGGGTCCAGGACGGTGCCGCCGGCCGCCACGCCGCGGATCGCCGCGGTGAACGCCTCGTCGTTGAACACGCGGTCCTTCAGCAGGTAGCCGACCCCGCCGGCCTGGTCGGCCAGCAGCTCGCGGGCGTACAGCTGCTCCACGTACTGGGACAGGACGAGGACCGGCAGGCCAGGTATCTCACGGCGGGCGGCCAAGGCGGCCCGGAGCCCGTCGTCGGTGTGCGTGGGCGGCAGCCTGACGTCGACGATGCCCACGTCGGGGCGCTCTTTCATGAGGGCTCCGAGAAGCTCGGGGGCGGTGCCCACCGCCGCGGCGATCTCGAACCCGTGCGCGGTGAGCAGCCTGACCAGGCCGTCCCTCAGCAGGAAGAGATCTTCGCCGATGACGATGCGCACGGTACCTCGATGACGACGATGGTCGGCCCGCCCGCCGGGCTGCTCACCGCCAGGATGCCATCAAACGTCGCGAGCCTGCGCTCCACTCCGGCCAGCCCGGTCCCGCGGCCGGGATCGGCCCCGCCCGCGCCGTCGTCGGTGACCTCCGCGCGCAGCATCCCGGCCAGGTGGCTGAGCCGGATATGGACCGAACGGGCGTCCGCGTGCTTCACCACATTCGCCAGCGCCTCGGCGACCGAGAAGTAGACCGCCGCGGCGACCGGCATCTCCACCTCCCCGGGCAGGTCGATGTCCAGTACGGTGTGCAGCGGCGTGTCCAGGGCCAGCGCCCGGATGGCGTCGCCGAGGCCGCGGTCGGCGAGCACCGGCGGGTAGATGCCGCGGACCAGGTCGCGCAGCTCGGTCAGGGCACGGGAGGAGCTCTCCTTGGCCTCGGTGACCAGCGCGAGCGCCGCTTCCGGGCTGGTGGCGAAGAGCCGTTCGGCCGCCTGCAGGCTCATGCCGAGCGCGACCAGCCGGGCCTGCGCGCCGTCGTGCAGGTCCCGCTCGATCCGGCGCAGTTCGGCGACCGCGGTGTCCACGGCGTCGCTGCGGGTCTGCCTGGCCCGAGCAGCTGCATGGCCATCGCCACGACCGGAAGCAGCAGCAGGCCCTGCCGGGGCGAGATCCCGCCGCGGCGGGGGTCCAGCCACCGGCCGGCCAGCGCCCGGACCAGCCCGGCGCCGGGCGCTCAGCCTCTAGCCAGCAGGGACAGGCGCGCTAGCGCCTCGGTGAGCACCTCGGGCCGCTTGCAGAAGGCGAAGCGGACGTGGCTGCGGGCCGCCTCCGGGTGGTCGTAGAAGATGGCGGTGGGGATCGCGACCACGCCGGCGCGGTCCGGCAGGGTCCGGCAGAACTCCACGCCGTCCTGGTCGCCCAGGGGCTTGATGTCGGCGGTGACGAAGTAGGTGCCCTGCGGCGGGAAGACCTCGAAGCCGATCTCGGCCAGCCCGGCGCAGAGCAGGTCGCGCTGGGCCCTCAGGTCGTCGCGGAGCCCGGCGTAGTACGCGTCGGGCAGGGCGAGGGCCTCGGCCACCGCGTACTGGAACGGGCCGCCGCTGACGAAGGTCAGGAACTGCTTGGCCGTCTTCACCGCGGTCACCAGCTCGGGCGCCGCCTTGACCCAGCCGATCTTCCAGCCGGTGAACGAGAACGTCTTGCCCGCGGAGCTGACCGACACGGTCCGGTCACGCATGCCGGGAAACTGGGCGATCGGCACGTGCTCGCCGTCGAAGACCAGGTGCTCGTAGACCTCGTCGGTGACCACGAGCAGGTCGCGCTCGACGGCCAGCCGCGCGATCGCGGCCAGCTCGTCGCGGCTGAAGACCGAACCCGTCGGGTTGTGCGGGGAGTTGACCAGGATAAGCCTGGTCCGCTCGGTCACCGCCTGGGCCAGCCGGTCCAGGTCGGGGCGGAAGTCCGGCGGCCGCAGCGTGACCGGGACGCGGACGCCGCCCGCCATGGCGATGTTCGCCGCGTAGGAGTCGTAGTAGGGCTCGAACGCGATCACCTCGTCGCCCGGCTCGACCAGGGCGAGCATGGCGGCGGCGATCGCCTCGGTGGCGCCCGCGGTGACCAGCACCTCGTCGGCCGGGTCGTAGCGCAGCCCCCAGAACCGCTCGTCGTGCGCGGCGATGGCCTGGCGCAGCTCCGGTACGCCCGGGCCGGGCGGGTACTGGTTGCCGCGCCCGGCCATGATCGCGTCGGCCGCGGCCCGGGCGACCGAGGCCGGGCCGTCCCGGTCGGGGAAGCCCTGGCCCAGGTTGATGGATCCGGTCGCGACCGCGCGTGCGGACATCTCGGCGAAGATCGTCGTCCCGAGACCCTCGAGGCGCCGGTTCAGCAGACGTTTTCTCACGCGCTCATGACATCATGCCGCGGCCTCGGGCGCGCGAGTTAGGCTGCGGATATGCGAGTCGCACTGTGCCAGATCCCGGTCAGCTCACAGCCCGAGGTCAACTCCGGGCGCGTCACGGACGCCCTGGCGGAGGCCGCCAGCCAGGGCGCTGACCTCGCCGTGTTCCCGGAAGCGACCCAGGTCAGGTTCGGCTCGGACCTGCGCGCCGCGGCCGAGCCGGTGGACGGCCCGTTCTGCGCCGGGCTGGCCGCCGCGGCCAAGCAGACCGGGGTCGCGCTGGTGGCCGGGGTCTTCGAGCCCGCCCCGGACGGGCGGGTGTACAACACCGCCGTCGCCTACGACGGGGCCGGCGAGCTGGTCGCTTCCTACCGCAAGCTGCACCTGTTCGACGCGTTCGGCCACCGCGAGTCCGACCAGGTCGCACCGGGGTCCGCCCCGGTGCTCTGCACGCTCGCCGGGGTCCGCACCGGGCTGGAGATCTGCTACGACGTGCGGTTCGGCGAGCTGTCCCGGGCGCTGGCGGTCGCCGGGGCCGAACTGCTCGTGCTGCCCGCCGCGTGGGCCGCCGGGCTGTTCAAGGAGGAGCACTGGGTCACGCTGGTGCGGGCGCGCGCCATCGAGAACACCGTCTGGGTGGCCGCCGTGGGGCAGGTCCCCGACCCGGGCGAGCGGCCCACCCGGGCCGCGACCGGCATCGGCCGGAGCATGCTCGTCGACCCGCTCGGCGTGGTCCGGGCCGACCTCGGGCCCGCGCCGGGCGTGACGGTCGCCGAGGTCGACGCCGGCCTGATCGGGACCGTCCGGGCCAGCCTGCCCAGCCTGGGTAACCGCCGGGACGACGTGTTCGGGGCGCCGGCCTCGGTCACCTGATCGGGGCCCTCACCTGATCGGGGCCTCACCTGATCGGGGACTGCCAGAAGACGGGCTGCTCGCCGGCCGGCGAGGCGGTGAAGCCCACGCCGGTCAGCGTGCTGCCGGACACGGCCAGGCCGGTAATGGCCTGGATGCCCGGCCCGGTCAGGCCCTTCCCGGCGGGCTCGGCGGCGCGCCACGCCGACCCGTTCGGCGACGTCCACACCACCACGTCCTGATGGCCGGGGGTGCCGCCGTAGGTGCCGGTGGCGGTGAAGCTGCCCCCCGCCGCGGCCACGGCCGTGACCGAGGTCAGGCCCGCGGGCACCGGGAGCGCCGACTCGATCCAGCTGGCCCCGCCATTGGCCGAGCTGGCCGCGAACGGCACCTGCCGGCCCGTGGTGGTGACCGCGGTGCCCACGGCGGCCACGGCGCGGCCGGTGCTCGCGACGTGCTCGAGCACGGCCCGGGTGGAGCCGACCGGCAGGGGCAGGTCGGACTGCCGCCAGGTCCGGCCGCCGTCCGCCGAGGTCCAGGCCGACGGCTGGTCGCCGTGCGCGCCGACCGCGACGAAGCCGGCCGAGCTGGCGGTGACGGCCGTCATCTGGCTGTTCCCCGCTCCGCCGAACGCGCCCGTGGCGCGCTGCCAGTTCGTCAGGCCGGCCGACCACCAGGCCGCGGCGACGGCGCGGACGGAGACGGTCCTGCCGTTCCTGACCTGCCTGATGTTCTGGCGGCCGACGATGACGTAGCCCTGGCCGCTGGCCGCCGCCTGCTCGGTGAACAGCCCGGGCGTGCCGAAGACGCCCTCGCCGTCGGCCGCCTGCCAGGCGGTGCCGTCGGCCGAGACGACGACGACCGGATGCTCGGCGGCGCTCGCCGTGACCCCGCCCACGGCGAGCCATCCCACGTTGCCGTGCGTCACGCTGGTCAGCTGCTGCGTCCCCGGCCGGCTGAGCACCGCCGGGCTCGCGCCGGCCGCCCGGGTCCAGGAGATGCCGCCGTTATCCGAGGTCCACGCGGCCGGGAAGCCGTTGGCGCTGCCCACCGCGACCTGCGTGCTGCCCTGCGCGGCGACGCTGTTGACGGCCACCTGCGGCTCGACCGCGCCCGGGATCTTCGCGACGTCCACCCGCTGCGCGGCGGCGCCGGTCCCGGTCAGGGTGATCACCGGCTGGCGGCTGTCCGGGCCCGCGCTGATGCCCGCCGTGACCACGGCGCCGTCCGGGGCCAGCGCCACGCCGGAGAGGTCTTCCGAACCGGCGGCGCCGAAGGGGCGGGCCTGCCGCCAGGCCTGGCCGTTCGCGGAGACGAACGCGGTCAGCGTCCGGCCCGGGCCGCCTGGCCGGCCGGTGACCCCGGTAAGCACGGCGCCGCCGGGGCCGCCGTTCGCCATCGCGGCGGTGAACCCGCCCGCCGCGCTGAGGGTCGCCTCGAACGTCCAGGCCAGGCCGTTCGGCGAATAATAGGCGTCTACGGCCGGCCGCCTGGCGACGGTGGCCGGCCGCAGCAGGACGAACCCGCGGCCTGCCGCCGCTACCCCGGCCACCTGCGGCCGCGCGCCGGGCCCGGGCGGGGTCAGGGCCGGGCCGACGGCCGAGCCCGCGGTCGGCGCCCAGGTCGAGCCGCCGTCGCCGCTCAGCCAGGCGGCGCCCGCCTGCACCGTCACGGTCCGCTTGGGCTGGCCGGCGGTCTTGGTGGTGACGACGTCCCCGGCGATCAGGATCTGCCTTCCTGACGCCGCCACGGACCTGATATCCAGGGCGTGGCCGCCGGCGCCTGCGGCCAGGCCCAGCCGCGCCGCGGCGAGCCGTTCCCAGCTGATCCCGTTGGCCGAACGGAAGATCAGCGGGGTGGACCTGGCCGCCTCGCCCCCGGGCACGCTGGCGCCCACGGCGATGAACCCGCCCGCCGTCCGCGCCACCGCGCTGATCTGGTCGCCGGGCAGCAGCGGCATTCCGGGGCCCGGCTGCAGCGTCCACGTCCGCCCGTCCGCGCTGGTCCAGATCGAGCCGGGACCGAGGGCGACCCACGCGCCCTGGCCGCCGGCCACGAAGATGGCGCCGTGCCCGGGCGGCGGCACGCCGCCGTCCGCCGCCTTGACCGTCCCCATCGACCAGGTACGCCCGTCGTCGGGCGACACGAAGAACTGCGCCCGCGCGATGCGCGCGCCGGACTGCGACCCCGCCGCCACGATCTCGTCGCCGGCGCTCGTCACCCGGCCCAGCGTCTGGCTGATGCCGCGGCTGCTGGCCGCGGCCGTGAAGTCGTTGCCCGCCAGGGTCGCCGGCGGGAAGCCGAGCGAGGCCGCGGGCGGGGCGGCCCCCGGGTTGCCGCTGTTCGCGCCCGCAATCACCACGACGGCGACGCCGAACACGACCATGGCCAGGATCGGGATCGCCACCCGGATCCCCCAGCCGCGGAACTCGAGCCCGGCTCGGAACTCCTGGGACCAGCGGCGCTTGACCGGCTGGGGCAGCAGGGAGCGGACGAGTTTGGACCACTCGGACCCGGCCGCCCTGGCCTGGCCCTCGCCGCTGGGCCCGGGCGGCCGTACCGGGGGCGGCGGGCGGCGGCCCTGAACCGGGGCGCCTTGAACCAGGGGGCCCTGAACCGGGGGGGCCGCGAACTCGAATCCGGGCGAGGCGGGCTGACCGTCATCGAGCCACGCCTGCGGTGGCACGGACACCGGCTGGCCTATCGTCGGCGTGTACCGGAAACGCCGCGGCTCGCCGCCCGGCGGCGGGCCGGGGGGCGCCCCGGGGTCACGGCCCGGGGCGGGCTGGGGCCGGCGGGGCGCCCGGGAGCGGCGTCCCTCGAACTCGAACCCGGGAGCCGTCCCGCTCCACGGATCGTCGCCGGCGCGGGCCGGATCGGGGGCGGCCGGAATACGCGGGAGGGGTCCGGTGGCGGCCCGCGGGAAGGGGCCGGTCCCGGCACGCGCCGACGGGGGACGCGGGGGGCCCGAGGGGCCCCGGGCGCCGTCAGCCTCGGGATGGCCGGTCGGTTCCCTTGTCACCTGTGCCTTGCCGTCATGAGGATGACCCCCGGTGATAACGAGAAAACGGGGGCTAAACCCGGATTTCCATCTGCCATTCCCGCCGATGGTACCGGGCGGTACCCGGCGCGACAGGGACTTTCCCTTACGCCGTGGCCAGGAGCGGCAGGCGCGGACGGCGAGTGACTCAGGCCACACCCGTACCGCTAGGCACCTGCAGTCCTTCAGACCCTGGCCTGGATGGCGGCGGGTAGCCTTGATGGGCAGAGGCAAGCCAGTGTTTACACATCTTCGGAAGAAGGTTTTACGGCCGATGTCAGCCGTGTCTTCTGGGTCACCGCAGGGTAGCGCGGACGTCCGCGAGCCCGGAGCGTCACGAGAGCCCGGGCAACCACACCAGCCAGCCAGCACGCGGCACCACGGGGCCGCACCGGATCCGGCCGCGGGCCAGGCCGACTTCGGCGCCAACGAATGGCTGGTCGAGGAGCTGTACCAGCGCTATCTGGCCGACCCTGGTTCGGTGGACCGGGCGTGGTGGAGCTTCTTCGCCGACTACCAGCCCACCCTGCCCAACGGGACGGGCCCGCAGCCGGTCATCGGCCTGCAGGCCGCCCCAGCGGCGGCGGCTCCGCCGGCTCCGGCTCCCGCTCCCGCTCCGGCGCAGGCCTCCGCGCCGCCGGCGCCGCCCGCCGCAGGCCCCGCAGGCACCTCCCGCTCCCCCGGCCGCGGTGCCCGCTCCGCCCGCCGCGGTGCCCGCTCCGCCGAGCCCAGCCCGGCCTTCTCCCCCAAGCCCAGCTCTGCCTTCTCCCCCAAGCCCACCCGAAGGTACCGAGGTCAGCAGGCTGCGCGGCGCCGCCGCCCGGACCGTCACCAACATGACGGCCAGCCTGGCCGTGCCCACCGCGACCAGCGTCCGCGCGGTGCCGGCCAAGCTGCTCGCGGACAACAGGATCGTCATCAACAACCACCTGCGCCGCGGCCGCGGCGGCAAGGTGTCGTTCACGCACCTGATCGGGTACGCGGTGGTCGCGGCCCTGGCCGCGCTGCCGGAGATGAACGACGCCTACACCGAGGAGAACGGCAAGCCCGCCATCGCCCGGCCGGACCACGTCAACCTGGGCCTGGCCATCGACGTGCGGTCCGCCGACGGCTCCCGGCAGCTCCTGGTGCCGAACATCAAGGCGGCGCAGGACATGGACTTCCGCCAGTTCTGGACGACCTACGAGGACGTCGTCCGCCGGGCCCGCGCGGGCAAGCTCGCGGTCACCGACTTCCAGGGCACCACCGCGACGATCACCAACCCGGGCACGATCGGCACCGAGCACTCGGTGCCGCGGCTGATGGCGGGCCAGGGCTGCATCGTGGGCGTCGGGGCGATGGAGTACCCGGCCGCCTACGCCGGAGCGTCCGAGGAGACCCTGGCCCGGCTGGCGGTCAGCAAGTCGGTCACGCTCACCTCGACCTACGACCACCGGATCATCCAGGGCGCCCAGTCCGGCGAGTTCCTGCGGAAGATCCACCAGCTGCTGCTCGGCGAGGACGGCTTCTACGACGAGATCTTCGCCGCGCTGCGGATCCCGTACGAGCCGGTCCGCTGGGTCAGGGACTTCCCGTCCGGCCACGAGGACGACGTGGCCAGGTCCGCCCGGGTGCAGGAGCTGATCCACGCCTACCGGGTGCGCGGTCACCTGATGGCCGACACGAACCCGCTCGAGGTCACCCAGCGCAAGCATCCCGACCTGGACATCAACCTGCACGGGCTCACCCTGTGGGACCTGGAGCGGGACTTCCCCACCGGCGGCTTCGGCGGCAAGTCGCGGATGAAGCTGCGGGACATCCTGGGCGTGCTGCGCGACTCGTACTGCCGCACCGTCGGCACCGAGTACATGCACATCCAGGACCCCGAGGAACGCCGCTGGCTGCAGGACCGGATCGAGGTGCCGCACGCCCGGGCCGAACACGACGAGCAGATCCGCATCCTGTCCCGGCTCAACGTGGCCGAGGCGTTCGAGATGTTCCTGCAGACCAAGTTCGTCGGCCAGCGCCGGTTCTCGCTGGAGGGCGCGGAGTCGCTCATCCCGCTGGTGGACGCGGTGCTCGCCGAGGCGGCCGAGGCCCACCTGGACGAGGCTGTCATCGGCATGGCCCACCGCGGCCGGCTGAACGTGCTGGCCAACATCGTCGGCAAGTCCTACGGGCAGATCTTCAAGGAGTTCGAGGGCAACCTGGACCCGAGCAGCGCGCAGGGCTCGGGTGACGTCAAGTACCACCTCGGCGCGGAGGGGACCTTCCGCGCGCCGGACGGCCAGCAGATCAAGACCGCGCTGGTGGCCAACCCGAGCCACCTGGAGGCGGTCGACCCGGTGCTCGAGGGCGTGGTCCGGGCCAAGCAGGACGTCATCGACAAGGGCGAGCCCGGCTTCACCGTGCTGCCCGTGCTCATCCACGGCGACGCCGCGTTCGCCGGGCAGGGCGTGGTGGCCGAGACGCTGAACCTGTCGCTGCTGCGCGGGTACCGCACCGGCGGCACCGTGCACGTCATCGTGAACAACCAGGTGGGCTTCACCACCGCCCCGCAGTACTCGCGCTCCAGCGTGTACGCGACCGACGTGGCCCGGATGATCCAGGCGCCGATCTTTCACGTCAACGGGGACGACCCCGAGGCCGTCGTGCGGATCGCCCGGCTGGCCTTCGCCTACCGGCAGACGTTCAAGAAGGACGTCGTCATCGACATGGTGTGCTACCGCAAGCGCGGGCACAACGAGACCGACAACCCGTCCTTCACCCAGCCGCTCATGTACGACCTGGTCGAGGCCAAGCGGTCCACCAGGAAGGTGTACACCGAGTCGCTGATCGCCCGCGGCGACATCAGCATGGAAGAGGCCGAGGCGGCGCTGCGCGACTACCAGCAGCATCTCGAGCGCGCCTTCACCGAGACCAGGGATGCGGCGGACCGCCCGGCCGAGCCGGGCACCGTGCTCAAGCCCGAGCCGGAGGACCGCCCGGTCAACCACCAGGCGGTGCCGACCGCGGTGACCGCCGAGGTCGTGAAGCGGATCATCGACACCCAGGTCAACCTGCCCGGGGACTTCACCCCGCACCCGCGGCTGAAGCCCCAGCTCGACCGCCGCTCCACCATGCGCGAGGAGGACGCCATCGACTGGGCGACCGGCGAGCTGCTGGCGTTCGGCGCGCTGATCCTGGACGGGCACCCGGTGCGGCTCGTCGGCCAGGACACCAGGCGCGGCACGTTCGGGCAGCGGCACGCGGTGCTCATGGACCGGCACACCGGCGCGGAGTACACGCCGCTCAAGCAGCTCGATTCCGGCGCGGCGAAGTTCTTCGTGCACGACTCCCTGCTGTCCGAGTTCGCCGCGGTGGGCTTCGAGTACGGCTACTCCGTGGCCCGCCCGGAAGCCCTGGTCTGCTGGGAGGCCCAGTTCGGCGACTTCGTCAACGGCGCGCAGACGATCATCGACGAGTTCATCAGCTCCGGCGAGCAGAAGTGGGGCCAGCGATCCGGCGTCGTGCTGCTGCTGCCGCACGGCTACGACGGCCAGGGCCCGGACCACTCCTCCGCCCGGGTGGAGCGCTTCCTGTCGCTGTGCGCGCAGGACAACATGACCGTGGCCATGCCGACCACGCCGGGGAACTACTTCCACCTGCTGCGCTGGCAGGGCCTGTCCGGCCGGCACAAGCCGCTGATCGTGTTCACGCCGAAGTCCATGCTGCGGCTGAAGGCGGCCACGTCGGCGGTCAGCGACTTCACCACCGGCTCGTTCAGGCCGCTGATCGGGGCGCCGGACGGCGCGGATGGCGATGTGCGCCGGGTGCTGCTTTGCTCAGGCAAGGTGTACTACGACCTGGCCGCGCGGCAGCGGGAGCTGAAGGCGAGCGAGGTCGCCATCGTCAGGGTCGAGCGGCTGTACCCGCTGCCGGTGTCCGAGCTCTGCGCCGAACTGGCCCGCTACCCGGGGGCTGAGTCCGTCATCTGGGTGCAGGAGGAGCCGGCCAACATGGGGGCCTGGCCCACCATGGCGCTGAAGCTCCCGCGGGTGCTGAGCCGTGAGGTGGGCGTGGTGTCGCTTCCGGCCAGCTCCGCGCCCGCGGCCGGTTCGGCGGCCAAGCACGCCACCACCCACCGGGAGATCATCGAGACGGCGATCCCCTCGGCGGGCTGATGTACTTCACCGACAAAGGCATCGAGGAACTGGCCGACCGGCGCGGCGACGAGCAGGTCTCGCTGGCCTGGCTCGCCGAGCGGCTGCGCAACTTCGTCGACCTCAACCCCGGCTTCGACGTCGCCGTGGACCGGCTGGCCAGCTGGCTGGCCCGGCTCGACGACGACGAGGACTAACCAGGAAACCGGAGGTCCCGAACGGGGCGGGCGCTTGCTCACCTATCGCGATACATCTTGACTTTGGTAAAATGAGATATATCGTTAGGTGTACTGGCCGGGCCTACGGGAAGGACGGGTGGAATGCCGACGAGTGAGATGGCGCAGTGGACCATCGAGGCTCCGACGAGCCTGGAGTTCGACGACGTGACCAGTCTGCGGGTCAGGCTCATAGCCGGCTCGGTGGCGGTGCTCGCCACCGACGGCAAGCCCTCCCTCAAGGTGACCAGCGTCGAGGGCGACCCGCTCAGCGTCACCTACGAGGGCGGGGTCCTGACCGTCGCGCACGAGAACCTCAGCTGGGAGGGCCTGCTGAAGTGGCTGCGGCCGCAGCGCCACTCCGCCACCGTGACCGTGAGCGTCCCGCGCAAGTGCCCGACGCAGGTCGGCGTGGTCAGCGCGACCGCCGTCATGTCCGGCATCAGCTCGCGGGCCTCGGTCAAGAGCGTCTCCGGGGAGATCACGCTGGACGGCGTCACCGGGGACGTGGACGCCAACACCGTGTCCGGGGCGCTGGAGGCGCAGGGAATCAACGGCAGGCTGAACTTCAGGACCGTATCCGGTGACCTGACGCTGGCCGACGGCTGGCTGGAGCGCCTTGACGCCAGCGTGGTGAGCGGGGACGTGACCGCGGACGTCGACCTCGACCCGCTGGGCGGCATGCAGGTCACCACGGTGTCCGGCGAGGTGGTGCTCAGGCTCCCGGCCGAAGCCGACGCCCGGGTGAACCTGCACTCCGTCTCGGGTGACGTCCGGAGCGAATTTGCCGAGCTTAGACGATCCTCGGCGCCGGCTTCTCGTAGCGTTAGCGGTAACCTTGGCGCCGGCTCGGGACAGGTGTCCGTGACCACCATGTCCGGCCGGGTCATGCTGCTGCGCCGCGCCGGACGCGGACCGGCGCCGCAGGACGCTCCGCCTGCTGAACAAAGGGCTGCTCAACAGCCTGATAATGAGAATGAGATGGAAGGCGAGGCCAGTTGAGTCCGGTATTCCGCCATGGCAGCCTCCGGCTGTACCTGCTCAGGCTCCTTGACGAGGAGCCCAGGCACGGCTATGAGGTCATCCGGCTGCTGCGCGACCGGTTCATGGGCGTGTACTCGCCCTCCCCCGGCACGATCTACCCCCGGCTGGCCCGGCTCGAGGAAGAGGGCCTGGTCACGCACGACGAGGTGGACGGCCGCAAGGTCTACCGGATCACCGAGGCAGGCCGCGAGGAGCTGCGCAGCCGCAGCGACGAGCTCGACGAGCTCGAGGAGGAGCTGTCCGCCTCGGTCAGCGACATCGTCCGCGAGGTCAGGGAAGACGTCAGGCAGACCGTGCGCAGCCTCCGCGAGGAGCTGACCTGGGCGGCGCGTGAGTCCCGCCGGGTGAGCCGGGACGTAGCCACCGACGTCCGCGAGCAGGCCAAGCAGGCCCGCGAGGAGGCCCGCGAGCAGGTCAGGCAGGCCAAGGAGCAGGCTCGCGAGCAGGCCAGGCAGGCTCGCGAGGAGGCCCGCGGGCAGCGGGGGCGGCCCCGCGCGGACGAGCTTGGAGCCGAAGAGCCCGGAGCGGACAGCCTCGGCGCGGACAAGCTCGGCGCGGACGCGCGCGGCGCGGATGCGCGCGGCGCGGACGCGCGCGGTGAGGATCTCCCCGGCGAAGGCGGGCCCGAGGCGGCCCGGCGGGTGCACGAGCAGGCCCGGCGGCTCCGCGAGGAAGCCCAGCGCGCCCGGGACGAGGCCCTGGGAGCCGGGCGGCTCGGCGAGCCCGCCGGCGCCGGCGCCCGGTTCCACTCCGGCGAGTCCGACTGGGACCAGCCGGGCGGATCGGGATGGGGCCAGGCCCCCGGCTGGACGGACTGGCCCGGGCGGCGCGGCTGGGAAGACTGGGGCCGCATGCGGGGCCGGGCCAACTGGCCCGGGGCGCTCGACTTCGGGACGCTGCGCGACCTGGAACGGCTGGCCGTCCAGTTCACCTCCGACCTGCGCAGGCTGGCCATGCAGTCCTCGGCCGCCGGCGAGAACGTGATCACCGATCTGCGCACGATCCTGGAAGACGCGCTGGAGCGGATCAAGTCCGAGATCTTCGGTCCCGGCCACGAGGCCCCGGGCCGGCGCGACGCCGCCCCGGACACCCCCAAGGCCCCGGAGACCCCCGCTGGCCAGGCCGAAGATACCGAGAACCCCGCCAAGCAGGACTGAGGCCCTTCCCCGCCGCGGCTAGAGCGTGAAGACGATCTTGCCGAACAGGTCGCCGGAGATCATGGCCTGGAACCCGTCGCGGGCCTGGGCCAGCGGCAGCACCCGGTCGATCACCGGGCGGGCCCCGGTCTGCTCGCAGAACCTGGCCAGCCGGCCGAGCTGGTCGCGCGACCC
Source organism: uncultured Actinomycetes bacterium (assembly GCA_963722275.1). Taxonomy (GTDB): domain Bacteria; phylum Actinomycetota; class Actinomycetes; order Streptosporangiales; family Streptosporangiaceae; genus Palsa-504. Next base: position 175,800 of record CAVRMX010000013.1, read on the forward strand.
CATCGTCGAGCCGGTCACGGACAGCTGGGTGAAGAACACCCGGGTCAGTTCGGCGGGCGGGGCGTCGCCGCTGGTCGCGCCGGCGATCACGATCCGGCCGCCGGGCTTGAGCGACCGGACGGAATGCGCCCAGGTGGCCTGCCCGACGGTCTCCAGGACCACGTCGACCCGTTCCGGCAGCCTGGCCCCGGCCGGGAAGACCTGATCGGCGCCGAGCTTGAGAGCCCGCTCGCGCTTGGCCTCGCTGCGGCTGGTCGCCCACACCCGGTAACCGGCCGCCCGGCCGAGCACGATAATCGCCGTGGCCACGCCGCCGCCCGCGCCCTGCACGAGCAGGGTCGCGCCCGGCTGGACGCCGGACTTCTCGAACAGCATCTTGTACGCGGTCAGGTAGGCCGTCGGCAGGCAGGCGGCCTCCTCGAAGGACAGCGCTGACGGCTTCGGCACCAGGTTGCGCCGCGGCACCGCGACGCGCTCGGCGAAGACGCCGGGGTGACGCTCGGAGAGCAGCGAGCGGCGCGGATCGAGGGTTTCGTCGCCGCCGCCCGCATCGGGATCCCCGATGACCGCGTGCACCACGACCTCGTGGCCGTCCTCGTCCAGGCCCGCCGCGTCGCAGCCGAGCACCATCGGCAGCCGGTCCGCCGTGATGCCCACCCCGCGCAGCGTCCAGACATCGTGATGATTGAGCGCGGCCGCCTTCACCGTGACCGTCGTCCAGCCGTCCGGGGCGGCCGGCTCCGGACGCTCTCCGAGTTCGAGCCCGGACAGCGGATCATCAGCGTCAATACGCGCAGCAGTCGCAGCAAACATGCCCACACCCTACCGACCCTGCCGGCTTGGGGACGACCCCCCGGAGCCCTCCGCACACAGACTGCCGGCGCGCTGCTGGCATCTGTCCAGCCGATGGTGTAATACTCGATACCGGCAACAGGCCATTACAGAGGGATACGGGAGTGGATCTCAACTCCTACGCCGAACTCGCGGTACGGCTAGTGAATACGGCCGGTGCCGGGGGCGAGGACGGTGACCGGCTCGCCAACCTGGACGGGTTGCGGGCCCTGGTCGCCGACCGCGAGCACCTGAACACCGGCGTGACCCGCAACGACCTCGACTCGCTGCGGAGTCTGCGCTGCGAGCTCCGCGCTTTCTTCGCCGCTTGCGCCGAAGGCGACGGCGAGGACGCCGCCGCCCGGCTGAACACGCTGCTGATCCAGCACCCGGTCCATCCGCAGCTGTCCGGGCACGACGGACAGCCCTGGCACGTGCATTACACCGACAGCGGCTCGGTCGCGGACAAGTACGCGGCCGGCGCCGTGATGGGCCTCGCCGTCCGGATCAGGGACGTGGGCATCGACCGGTTCGGCATCTGCCAGGCGGCCGGCTGCCAGGGCGTGTTCATCGACACCAGCACCAGCCACACCAGGCGTTACTGCTCCGAGCGGTGCATGAACCGCGCGAACGTGTCCGCGTTCCGCGCCCGCAGACGGGGCGATGACGACGGGGAAGCAAAGGCACCAACCGCCACGGGATAGCGCGCAGCCAGTTCCGCCTCCCACAATATGGGCATCGGCATTTGTGATCGCAATCACATGCGGCGCGGGTCGTTACATCACGTTATTCACAGGACATCTACGAGTGATGTCCCGGCCGGCAGCGGACGACGTCCTTTCGCGACCAGCAAGCTCGTGACCTGCGTTATCAAAACGAATCCGGGTGAACACTTCTCAGTTATCTCGATGATCTCTACGATGATCTCACTCGATGCATACGAGAAGCTCATCCGGATGGGGCGGGATCTCGACCCGCGGGTGACCAGCCCTACGGGGCTCGATCGGAAAAGGATCGACATGGCAACTGAAACCTCAGGGGTCGCCGTAACAACGCCGACTGACGTCGGCTTTAAGCGGGAGCTAGGGCTGATCGGGGCGACCTGGGCGTCCGAGACCTCAATCATCGGCTCGGGGTGGCTGTTCGGCGCGCTGTTCGCCGCGCAGGCCGTCGGCGGCGCCGCCGTCCTGGCCTGGGTCATCGCCGGAGTCATCGTCATCATCCTGGCGCTCTGCCACGCCGAGCTCGGCGCGATGTACCCGGTCTCCGGCGGAACGGCCAGGTTCCCGCACTTCGCGTTCGGCAGCGTGGCCGGCATCTCGTTCGGCTTCTTCTCCTACGTGCAGGCAGTGACGATCGCGCCGATCGAGTGCTTCGCGTTCATGCAGTACGCCTCCCACTTCTGGCCCAGCATCTACAACCCGACGACGAAGAACGTGACCACTACCGGCTTCGTGCTGACCATCATCCTGATGGCGGTCTTCGTCGCGGTCAACTTCCTGGCCATGCGCATCTTCGCGCGGGTCAACAACGTCATCACGTGGTGGAAGGTCGCGATCCCGGTCCTGGCCATCATCGTGCTGCTGTTCAAGTTCCACCCCGGCAACTTCACCGCCGGCGTCGGCTTCATGCCGGGCGGGATCAAGGCCCTGTTCGGCGCGCTCCCGGCCGCGGGCATCATCTTCGCCTACTCCGGCTTCGAGCAGTGCGACCAGCTGGCCGGGGAGATCAAGAACCCGGGGCGCAACCTGCCGCGGGCGATCATCATATCGATCCTGATCGGCACCGCGATCTACGTCCTGCTCCAGGTCGCGTTCATCGGCGCGATGCCCCCCAGCGAGCTGGGCAAGGGCTTCAATGGCATCACGAACGCGGCCGTCCTGGCCGGGCCGTTCGCCGGGCTGGCGGGGCTGGTCGGGCTGGGCTGGCTGGCGCTCGTCCTGCGGATCGACGCGTTCGTCTCGCCGACCGGTACCGGCCTGATCTACACGACCGGGACGTCGCGGGTCAGCTACGGCCTGTCCAGGAACCGGTACTTCCCGCAGATCTTCGGCAAGGTCGACAAGAACGGCATCCCGTGGGTCGGGCTGATCTTCGCGTTCCTGATCGGACTGCTGTTCCTGCTGCCGTTCCCCAGCTGGCACTCGCTGGTCGGCCTGATCACCGGCGCCAGCGTGCTGATGTACGCCGGGGCCCCGCTGTCCGTGGGCGCGTTCCGCAGCCAGGTTCCGGAGGCCAGCCGACCGTACCGGATGCCGGCCGCCGCCGTGCTCGCCCCGCTCGCGTTCGCCGTCGCCGACCTGCTCATCTACTGGTCGGGCTTCGAGGTGGTCTGGAAGCTCGGCATCGTCCTGGTGCTCGGCTACGTGATCATGGGCATCTTCATGGCGTTCGACCCGCAGCGGCCGCCGCTGGACTGGAAGTCGGCCGTGTGGCTGCCGGTCTGGCTGATCGGCATGGGCGTCATCTCCTGGCAGGGCCAGTACAGCGGCACAAGCGACAAGCACCCGCTGCCGCCGACCAACACCTTCCACATCGGGTTCTGGTGGGACATCCTGGTCGTCATCGTGTTCAGCGTGGCCATCTACTTCTGGGCGATGGCCACCAAGCTGCCCCGGGACGAGATGCTCCTGCTGGTCAACAAGCAGGGCGGCGAGTCGGAACTTCCGCCGGCCCCCCGCCACTGAGACCGGCACGCTGTCAAGCCCGAGGTGGGCCCCGTCGCACGACGGGGCCCACCTCGGCTTGTGCGGGCAACCTGACCGGGGCGTGACACCAGGCCCGTTCGGGTAAATGAAAGGGCGCCAACCCTCAGCCGGTGCGGGGCCGCCAGTAGCGGGCCAGCACGCGGCCCTCGATGAGCGGCCCCGGCACCGCCCCGAAACGGCGGCTGTCCACCGCCCCCGCGTCCGGGTTGTCCGATTCGAGCCACCAGCCGCCTTCGGCGCGGCGGGCGGCGCGCTTGACGATGAGCATCTCCGGCCGCTCCGGGTGCCGGGCCAGCACGATCTGGCCGGGCCGGATCCGGCGGGTACGGCGGACCAGCAGCCAGTCGCCTGGGCGCAGGGCGGGCTCCATGGACCGTTCGGCCACCTTGACCCGGCTGATGGGCCAGTGCACGCATCCCTCCAGGTGTTGGTGCTGGCGGCGGGGGTAGTGTCGGGTCTGCAAGTTACCAAGCCGGAGAAAGGGAATCGATGAGGCTGCTCACACGCCTGCTCGAGCCGAAGACCATCGCCCACGCCCACTGCGACCTGCCGTGCGGAGTCTATGACCCGGCGCAGGCCCGGATCGAGGCGGAATCCGTTAAGGCCATCGCGGAAAAGTACGCGCAGAACACGGACCCCGAGTTCCGGGCCCGCGCGATCTTCATCAAGGAACAGCGCTCCGAGCTGGTCAAGCACCACCTGTGGGTGCTGTGGACCGACTACTTCAAGCCGCCGCACTTCGAGAAGTACCCGCAGCTGAACCAGCTGTTCAACGAGGCCACCAAGCTCGCGGGGGCTTCGGGTACCAAGGGCAGCACGGACGTGGCCAAGGCGGATGAACTGCTGGCCAAGATCGAGGAGATCAACAAGATCTTCTGGGAGACCAAGCAGGCCTAGCGGTGCCGCGGGCCGCCTGAGGCGGACCCTGCTCAACCTGGTGAGACCCGGGCTTTGCCCGGGTCTCACCACGTCCAGGGGACATCAGGGACGGAGGGTAAGTGAAAGGATGCGCAGGGTCAGGTAACGGGCGGCGCGCCGCGTTTCTCGTCATGGCCCGCGGGCGGTAGGTTGCTTGCAGTGGGCGGCAACCGGAACCTGCCCGGAGGAGGGACGTGACCGAAGACACCGCCGCGACGACAGCCGTGCCGGGCCAGCGTGATCCGGCCGCGGCACAGGCGGAGCGCGACATGACGCAAGACCACGTGACGGTCTGCATGCCCGCCGAGGGCGCCTACCTGTCCGTGCTGCGGACGGCGACGGCGGGCCTGGCGGCCCGGCTCGACTTCACGCTGGACGAAATCGAAGACCTGCGCATCGCCGTGGACGAGGCCTGCGCGATGCTGCTCGCCCAGGCGATACCGGGCACCAACCTGGAATGCGCCTTCGACCTCGGCGCCGCGGAGATGACGATCACCGTCTCGGTGACCGCGGCCGAGCCGCGGATGCCCGCCAGGGACACCTTCGCCTGGACCGTGCTCTCCGCCCTGGCCGGGACGGTGGACTCCCGGCTCGGCGCCGGCGACCAGGTCTCCATCGTGCTCCGCAAGCACCGGGAAAACGGGTGAGCAGCGAGTTCGAGGTCCAGGTGACCGAGGAGCTCGAGGTCGCCCAGGCCACCGCGGAGACCGTGCGGATCGAGCACGGATCACCTGACCGGGCGCGGGCCCGGGAGCTATTCGAGCGGCTGGCGGTGCTGCCGGCCGGCGATCCCGAACGGGCACGGATCCGTGGTTACCTGGTCGAACTGCACCTGCCGCTGGTGGAGTACCTCGCCCGCCGGTTTCGCAACCGCGGTGAGTGGCTCGACGACCTCACCCAGGTCGCCACGATCGGGCTGATCAAGTCGATCGACCGGTTCGACCTGGAGCGCGGCGTGGAGTTCTCCACCTACGCCACCCCCACCATCGTGGGCGAGATCAAGCGGCACTTCAGGGACAAGGGCTGGGCGGTCCGGGTGCCGCGCCGCCTGCAGGAGCTCAAGCTCTCGCTGACCAAGGCCATCGGCGACCTGGCCCAGCGGGAGGGGCGCGCGCCGACCGTCAGCGAGCTCGCCGCGCACCTGCAGATGAGCGAGGAAGAGGTGCTGGAGGGCCTGGAGTCGGCCAACGCCTACTCCACGGTCTCGCTGGACGCCCCCGACTCCGGCGACGAGGACGCGCCCGCGGTCGCCGACTCGCTCGGCATGGTCGACGACGCGCTGGAAGGCGTGGAGTACCGGGAATCGCTCAAGCCGCTGCTCGAGCAGCTGCCGCCGCGGGAGAAGAAGATCCTGCTGCTGCGGTTCTTCGGCAACATGACCCAGTCCCAGATCGCCGCCGAGCTCGGCATCTCCCAGATGCACGTGTCCCGGCTGCTGGCCCGGACGCTGACTCAGCTCCGCGACGGCCTGACCACCGAGGAGTAACCGTCCAGGGCACCGGTCAAGTGGCCACCTGCCCTGGACGGCGGCCCGTTTCGCCCTGCTTCTGTGCCTGGCGGCGTCGTGCGGCCTTGCGGCCTCGCGGCGTCGTGCGGCCTCGCGGCGGCGTGTGCCTGCTGCGGCTGAAGGCTCTTGAAAGCCGCTCTAGGAGCGGTTCAGGGCGCGCAGGCTGGCCGGGGTGAACAGGGCGGCCAGGCAGCAGGCCGCGAGCAGCAGCGCGGGCACGCCCCAGTCGAGCCGGTGCCCGTCCACCAGGTAGATCCCCGCCACGCCGACGAACAGCTGGGCCATCACCACCGGGGTCCGGGTCCACGGCCTCGCCCTGGCCACGCCCCGGGCGAACACGGCGAACACCGCGGCCGTGCCGATGGCGATCAGCGTCAGCGCGACGCCGCTGGCCCGCTGGTAGGACTGCCCGTCCGCGGTCGCGACGGCGGAGAAGCCGGCCGCCACGCACATGCCGACGGCCTCGGCGGCCAGCACGGCCGCGGCCAGGCGGAGCGAGCGCGGCGGCGCGGTGGCCGGCTCGCGCGGCGGCGCGGTGGCCGGCTCGCGCGGCGGCGCGGTGGCCGGCTCGGCGGGATCCTGGGCGCGCCGGGGACGTGAGGTCCCGGTCGCCTTGGCCGGTCGCGTCGCCATTTCGCCTACACCAATCCGTGATCAGGGGGTCGCGCAGGTTTCCAGCTTAGGCGGCGGTTAGCCTAGGGCGGGTGCGGGGTCTACTGATCGTTAACCGCCATGCGACGTCGATGACAGGGACCGTCACCGATCTCGCCGTCCGTTCGCTCGCCGGGCTGGTGGACCTGGATGTCGAACGGACCCAGTACCGCGGCCACGCGCGTGAGCTGGCCGCGGCGGCGCGCGGGGAACTCGTCATCGTGCACGGGGGCGACGGCTCGGTCAACGAGGTCGTCAACGGTGTCATGGGCCGGGTGGAAGGGAGGCCGCTGATCGCGGTCATACCGGGCGGGGGGGCCAACGTGCTGGCGCGGGCGCTCGGGCTGCCGCTGGGCGCCGCCGCGGCGATCCGCCAGGTCCGGGAGGTCATCGCGGCGGGCCAGTACCGGACGATCGGGCTCGGGCTGGCCGCCGACCGGTACTTCACCTTCAGCGCGGGCCTGGGCATGGACGCCGAGACGGTCGGGGAGGTGGAGCGACTGCGCGCCGCGGGCCGCCGGGAGAGCACCCCGCTGTTCCTGCGGACGATGATGCGCCAGTATTACCGCACCGACCGGCGCAGGCCGGCCCTGACGCTGGAGCGTGACGGCGAGCCGCCGGTTAGCGACCTGTTCATGACCATCATCACGAACCGCTCGCCGTGGACCTATTTCCGCGACCGCCCGCTGCTGCCCGTTCCTAATCCGGATTTCAGCTCGGGGCTTGACCTGCTGGCGCTGCGCCGGATCCGGCTGACCACGATCGTCAACGCGGTCGGCCAGATGCTGTACATCAGGAGCCGCCCGCCGCGCGCGCGGGACCTGATGTCCGTGCCCGGCTCGGAATCGCTGACGGTGCGTTCGGCCCGGCCGATCGCGTTTCAGGTCGACGGCGAATATCTCGGCGAAACCGAGGCGGTTAAATTCCAGTTCGTGCCGCATGCGCTGCGCATCGTGGCATGGCCTCGGAGGCCTGACTGACGCGGCGCGAGCAAAATGTGATCGATCTGACATTAAATTCGGCTGAAGGGTCGCTGTGGCCCCTTGCGCTTGTCAACCGACGTTGAGAGGCTTGACGTGATGCCTGGTACGGGGGCGTCTCGCACGTGTCATCAGCTCAGATGATTCCTGCGTCGCCTTCGGGGGCACGGCCCGGGCCGCTTGGCGGCTTGGCCTGGTCAATACTCGGCATCATAGCGGTCCCGGAAAATTTTGGGACCGAGGTGAAAGACGGCAAGGCTCGTGAAAAGCTTCACAAGCTATAGATAGACGCACATACCGGACGCATCCGCTGGCGGCCGGCTGCCGAGAAGGAGTGGACAATCATGGACTGGCGCCACGAAGCCGCCTGCCGTGAGGTGGACCCGGAGCTGTTCTTCCCCATCGGGAACAGCGGCCCGGCACTGCTCCAGATCGAGGAAGCGAAACAGGTGTGCCGCCGCTGCTCGGTGATGGATGAGTGCCTGCGCTGGGCGATCGATTCCGGCCAGGACGCTGGCGTCTGGGGCGGCATGAGCGAGGACGAGCGGCGCGCGCTCAAGCGCCGGACGATCAGGCTCCGCGCCCGCGCGCACGTGTTATCGGCAGGCGTTTAACCGGGGTTAAATGACCGCTCCCCGGTCCGGTTCGTGCCCGACCGGAAGATCCACCACCGCTTCGGTGCCGCCGCCTGCCCTGGGCGTGATCCGGAGCCGCCCGCCGAGCTCCCCGACCACCAGCGTGCGGACGATCTGCAGGCCGAGGCTGGTCGTCGTGTCAAGCTCGAACCCGTCCGGCAGGCCTACGCCGGTGTCGGCCACCGTCACCATCAGCCGGTCCGGCTCGCGCACCACGACGACCTCGATCAGTCCCTGCTCCCGGGTGGCCTGCGGACCGGAGAAGCCGTGCTGGAGCGCGTTCTGCAGCAACTCGGTCAGGACCATGGCCAGCGGGGTTGCCACAGCCGCGGACAGCTGGCCGAACGACCCGGTTATCTTCGGGATCACCCGGACCTCGGCGGCGGACACCTCGCCCGCCATCATGGCTACCCGGTCGGCGATGTCGTCGAAGTCGACGGCCTCCTCCGGCGCGTGGGACAGGGTCTCGTGCACTACCGCGATCGACCCGACCCGGCGGACGGCCTCGTCGAGCGCGGCGCGCGCCTCGGGCGCGCGCAGCCGCCTGGCCTGCAGCCGGAGCAGGGCGGCCACCGTCTGCAGGTTGTTCTTGACCCGGTGGTGAATCTCCCTGATGGTGGCGTCCTTGGTCATCAGCTCGCGCTCGCGGCGCCGCAGTTCGGTGACGTCCCGTACCAGCACCAGGGCGCCGGTCCGGCTCCCGCCCACGATCAGCGGAATCGAGCGCAGCTGGACCACGGAGCCGTTCCCGTCCACCTCGGCCTCGCGCGGGGCGCGGCCCGCGGCCACCACCATCAGCGATTCGTCGAGCGGCTCGTCGGACGCGCACAGCCCGGCCGTGACCACGCCAAGCTCGGCTCCGATCAGGTCGGCGGCCAGGCCCAGGCGGCGGTAGGCCGACTGCGCGTTCGGGCTGGCGTAGATGACCCGCCCGGACTTGCCCAGCCGGACCAGCCCGTCGCCCACCCGCGGTGACCGGATCAGCATCGCGTCGGCGCCAGGGAACGGGAACGTCCCCTCGGCCACCATCCGGGCCAGGTCGTCGGCGCCCTGCAGGTAGGTGAGCTCGAGCCGGCTCGGGGTGCGGGCCGAGTTCAGGTTGGTGCTCCGCTCGATGACGGCGATCACCCGGTTGGCCCTGGTCACCGGGATGCCTTCGGTGCGCACCGGGACGCCGTTGGTCCAGTCAGGATCGCTCTCCCGCCAGATGCGCCTCTCGTCCCTGGCCACGTCGAGCAGGCGCTGGTCCTCCGGCCCGGCGAAGGTGCCGACCACGTCGTCCTGAAGCGAGGTGGGCCCGGTGGTCGGGCGCATCTGGGCAATCGCCAGCCAGCCGGTGCCGTCCTTGGCCGGCGCCCACAGGATCAGGTCGGCGAAGGACAGGTCGGCGAGCAGCTGCCAGTCCGACACCAGCGAGTGCAGGTGCTCGACATCGGCTTCACCGAGGCTGGTATGGCTCCTGGCCAGGTCGTTCAGCGTGGGCACAGCATCATCATCGCATCCGGGGCGCCGATCATTCCCCCGCGGAGCGTGCGCGTTCGATCACACCTGCTGGAGCTCCTCCGGCAAGCGGCGGCCGTGCGGGCCAACCTGACCGTGGTGACCGTGGTTACCGCGCTGGCCGCGGTGCGCGACCATAGATGAGAGTTGACGTTAACCCTTCATTAAGGCAATGATTCCGGTTGACATCCTCCCCCGCCTGAAGGCGGGGGATTCCAGCTGCTACGCCGATCGGAGCAGCAGTTGAGGTTCGCGGTTCACCGGCCGGGCTACCCCGTCGCCTCCCCGGCAGTGAAGAGAGATGGGGAGGCAGGCGGGGTGCCCCGCCGCGATGTTCCTGGCCGCGTTCACGTCGGCGTGACAGGCGAAACCGCAGGCAGTACAGCCGAAGACGGCTTGGCTCTCGCGCGACTTCCCGTCCACCTGCCCGCACGCCGAGCACCGCTGGCTCGTGAACGCGGGGTTGATCTTCTGCACCCGGCCGGGAGCCTTTCCCCCCGGGTTCTGCGGGCCGGAGAAGGCGGTCATCGCCCGGGTGAAGCCCCGCAGCACTGCTTGCTGGGCGGGCGAGGGGAGCAGACGGTGCCGGGACATACGAACAGGCTGGCGACCGCCACCGACATTCCTGGGGGGGTGAAGCGGCGTTTCCTGCCTGGCCTGAATGCCAGGCTCTGGCCGCCGCGATCCTGATGACCGCTTCTCTGCTTCCGGCCGATGACACGCCCGGGGTTCCCGGCGCGGGCGCCGCGCCGCGGCTGCCCAAGTACTACCAGGTGAAGCGCCAGCTGCTCGAGCTCACCGCCGCGCTGGACGCTGGCAGCCCGGTCCCGCCGGAGCGAGAGCTCGCGCGCTCCTACGGAACCTCGCGGACCACGGTCAGGCAGGCGCTCGCCGAGCTCGTCATCGAGGGCCGCCTGCTGCGGATGCAGGGCAAGGGCACCTTCGTGGCCAAGCCCAAGGTGGCTCAGCTGCTCGAGCTGGCCAGCTACACCGAGGGCATGCGCGCGCACGGCCTGCACCCGCAGACCAAGATCCTCGACATCGGGTACGTCTCCACGGACGAGACGCTCGCGGGACTGCTCGGCATCCGCCCGGGCGGCCGTGCGCTGCGCATCCACCGGCTGCGGCTCGCCGACGGCGAGCCGATGTCGATCGACACCTCGCACCTGCCCGCCCGGCGCTTCCCCGGCCTGCGCAAGCAGCTGGAGCGGCACCAGTCGCTGTACGAGACGCTGGCCTCGGCGTACGGCATCCAGCTGGCCGAGGCGGAGGAGACGATCGAGACGGTGCTCGCGGACCCGCATGACGCCCAGCTGCTCGAGGTGGACGCTGGGCTGCCGCTGCTGCTGCTGTCCAGGCACGCGTACGACGTCACCGGGGAGCCGGTGGAGTGGGCGCAGTCGTGGTACCGCGGCGACCGGTACAAGTTCGTGACCAGGCTCCGCCGGTGACCGGATCTGTCCCGCTGCGCCTGCCGCCGGTCCTGGTCGTCAGCGGCACCGGCACCGAGGTCGGCAAGACCGTGGTCACCGCGGCCATCGCCGCCCTGGCCGCCAGCCGCGGCCGCCGGGTGGCGGTGGTCAAGCCCGTGCAGACCGGCGAGCCGCCCGGGCCCGCCGGGGATCTCCAGGTCGTCCGCCGCCTGTCCGGCGTCACCCGGACCCATGAGCTGGCCCGGTTTCCCGACCCGCTGTCGCCCGAGGCGGCCGCCCGGGCGGCCGGGCGGCCGCCGCTGGACCTGGCCGGCGCCGCGGTCTTCATCAAGCAGCTCGAGGCGGACCTCATCCTGGTCGAGGGCGCGGGCGGCCTGCTCGTCCGCTACGACCCGGCGGGCCGCACGATCGCGGACCTGGCCGCCATGCTGGGCGCCCCGGTGCTGGTGGTCACGACCCCCGGGCTCGGCACCCTCAACCACACCGCCCTCACCCTGGAGGCGCTGAGCACCCGGCGGCGGCCGGCCGCCGGGGTGGTCATCGGCGCCTGGCCGGCCGAACCGGGCCTGGCCGAGCGCGCCAACCTCACCGACCTGGCCGTCATCGCGGGACAGCCGCTAGCGGGCGCGCTGCCCGCCGGCGCGGCGCGCCTGGGCCGGGGTGACTTCCTGGCCGCGGCCCGCGCCGGGCTCAGCCCGGAACTCGGCGGTACTTTTCATGATCAAACTAATTGCCGTCCTCATTAAGTGAGACTCGCCGCGGCGAGTGAGGCCGGGTTTATTGACATGTGATAGCGATCGCCTGCTGAGCGGGTGACAATTTCCTCATTGTGCGCCCGGGGCATTGCCGATCCCCCAGATCAGACGGACCATATATGGAACCTGTGTGATGCCTGTCATACCAGAAAGGCTGTCCTCCGACGAGAGGGAAACCATGAGCCAGCCGTCTGCCGCGTCACGGAGTTCCGGAAGCCCACGGTCCGCAGTAGCCGCCCATCCGGTCACCTCAGCGGTCATCGCCATCCTGATCATCGCCACGATCTTCTTCTCGCTGTGGGTGCCGCTGTACGCCAGCGCCACCCCGAAGGTGGGTGACTTTCCCTTCTTCTACTTCTACCTGATCGCCTACATGCCCGTGGTGGCGATCGTGCTCGGGATCGTCCTCATCCTGCAGAACAGGCTGCGGCCGGCGAAGGGCACTGACGACGGGCCGGCGGCCGGCCCGGGCGAGGTGACCAGGTGAGCAACGTCAACGCGGTCACATTCACCATCGTCGTCGTCCTGTTCCTCGTCGTCACGCTGACCGGCTTCGCGGCGGCGCGATGGCGCCGGGCCGAGGACATGATGCACCTGAACGAGTGGGGGCTAGGCGGGCGTGGCTTCGGCACCTTCGTCGCCTGGTTCCTGATCGGCGGCGACCTCTATACCGCGTACACGTTCATCGCGGTACCCGCGGCGGTCTTCGGCGCCGGCGCGGTGACGGGCTTCTTCGCGGTGTCCTACACCATCATCGTGTTCCCGATCGCCCTCATCTTCCTGCCCAGGCTGTGGTCGATCGCCCGGGCGCACAGCTACGTCACGCCAGCAGACTTCGTCCGCGGCCGGTACGGGTCACGCGGCCTGGCGCTCGCCATCGCCTTCACCGGAATCCTCGCGCTAATGCCCTACATCGCGCTGCAGCTGGTGGGCATCCAGGCCGTGCTGACCGTGATGGGGGTCGGCACCTCCTCGACCAACGCGTTCGTCAAGGACCTGCCGCTGTTCATCGCGTTCCTCGTGCTCGCGATCTTCACCTACGTGTCCGGGCTGCGGGCGCCCGCGCTGATCGCGTTCATCAAGGACACCCTGGTCTACCTCATGATCATCGTGGCGGTGCTCTACATCCCGACCAGGGTCGGCGGCTGGGGGCACATCTTCGCGGCAGGCGAGGCGCACATGAAGGCGATCAACCCGGTCACGCACAAGCCGACCGGCGTTTTCATCCCCACCACGGGCAACAGCCAGCTCGCATTCTCCACCCTGGCTCTCGGCTCGGCGCTCGCCCTGATGGTCTACCCGCACGCGGTCACCGGCGTCCTGTCCACCAAACGGCGTGACATCATCAAGCGCAACATGGCGCTGCTGCCGATCTACTCCATCATGCTCGGCTTCATCGCCCTGCTCGGCTACGTGGCCCTGGCCGATAAGACGACGGCGGCGGAGGTCAAGAAGGCGGGTAACGCGCAGCTTGCGGTGCCCTACCTGTTCCAGAACATGTTCCCCAGCTGGTTCACCGGGATCACCTTCTCAGCGATCATCATCGGGGCCCTGGTGCCGGCCGCGATCATGGCCATCGCCGCCGCCAACCTGTTCACGCGCAACATCTTCAAGGAGTTCTTCAAGCCTGACGCGACCCCCAGGCTCCAGACACAGGTCTCGCAGTGGGTCTCGATGCTGGTCAAGGTGGGTGCGCTGCTGTTCGCGCTCACACTGCCCAGGACGTTCTCGATCAACCTGCAGCTGCTCGGCGGCATCTGGATCCTGCAGACCTTCCCGGCGCTGGTCGGCGGCCTGTTCACCCGGTGGTTCCACCGCTACGCCCTGCTCGCGGGGTGGCTCGCGGGCATGGTCTTCGGGACGGTCGCCGCCTATAAGGTGGCGACTCCGACCACCTCGCACTGGGCCGGGTCCGTGGACACCATATTCGGCCACACCGTCTATATCGGGCTGACCGCGATCATCCTCAACCTCGCGGTCTCGGTGGTCCTGACCCTCGTCTTCAGGGCGATCAGCGTGCCCGCGGGGACCGACGAGACCCTCCCGCATGAGTACAAGTCCGACCCTGGCGTGGCCGCGGCGGCCGCTCCGGCGGCCGGCGTCGGCGTCGGCGGCAGCAGCGCAGCGGCAGGAGACTTACCCGGGAGACTTACCCAGGAGTTCAGGTTCAGGGGCGGCCGAGCCGATCCCCGCTAATCGACGACGAGGTCGCCAGGGAGAAGACCGGGCTGGACAGGATGTCGGCCGGCTCGATGCGCATGAGGTCGTCCTTGGTCCAGCTCCGGTCCAGCTCGGCGGCCAGCCGGAAGGCATGCCGAAGCCGGGTCCGCTCCAGCTCGTTGCGGACGCTGCGGGCGTTGGCGAAACGCGGCTGCCGCATCCGCAGGGTCAGGTAGTCGCGAAATGCGGACTCGGCCTCGGCGGTAAGGTAGTAGGACGCGCGGTCCAGCATGGCCCGGCCGATGGCCGTCAGCTCGTCCAGGGTGTACGGGGCAAAGTCGAGATGGTGCGCGATCCGCGAGCTCATGCCGGGATTGCTCTCGAAGAACTCGTCCATGCGGTCCCCGTAGCCCGCCAGGATCACGACCAGCTTGTCGCGGTCGTTCTCCATGACCTGAAGCAGGATGTCGATGCACTCCTGGCCATAGTCCTTTGAATCGCCGGCCCGGTACAAATAATAAGCCTCGTCAATGAAAAGGACCCCGCCCATGGCCCTTTCCAGGACGCGCTTGGTTTTCGGCGCGGTATGGCCAATGAATTCCCCGACCAGATCATCGCGCATGGCGTGGACCAGGTGTCCCTTTTCCAGGTAGCCGAGCCGGTGCAGGAGATCAGCCATCTTAAGCGCCACCGTGGTTTTCCCGGTTCCCGGGTCGCCGGTGAAGCACATATGCAGGTTGGGCCGGGGCGCCTCGAGCCCGAACCGATGCCGGACCCGGTCGACCAGCAGCAGCGAAGCGATCTCCTCTACTTTGTTCTTCACCGGCAGCAGGCCCACCAGCTGATCGTCCAGGGCGGTGAACACGCTTTCGATCTCCGCCTCCCGGCGCTCCTCGGCGAGGGAGACCGTCGCCTCCGGGTGCAGCACCTCGACGCGCTTCCGGGCCCGGCCGCGGCTCCCGGCCCGCGGTTTTCCCCCGCGCCCGTCGGCCGCCGGGGACGACCAGGAATCGTCTTGGGTCTGCGACCAGGTGTTGCGGCTGAGCGCCACCGACCCCCCCAGGACGCCCGCGCCCGCGATGGCTACCACGAACAATGCGCGCGACAGGTACTGCCAGGCGACCGCGAAGACAACCAATGCCGCGATTAGCAGCAAAGATCTTTTAAGATATCTGAGCTTGAAGCCATACATATGAATTCGAGGGTAGCCAGCCGCGCAATCGCAGGTCAAGCGGTCCCGGCCACGCTGAGGGGCCGGCCAGGCCGGCGTCAGGAACTCTCATCCTCCCCATCGGGAGCGGCTGCCGCGCCGGCCGCCTCGCGACCCAGGCTGGTCCCCCGCTGGAGCCCGGCGAGCCGGTCCCGGGCGGCGGTCGCCGATCTGGGCGCCGCAGCCGCGGCCGGCGGTCCGCTGATCGCGCCGGGCACCAGGTTCGCTCGTGGCACCCGCACGGGCAGGCCTGCCGTCGTCACGCCATCCGAGGACGGCGCCATGACCGTATCCGCGGTGCGCAAGCCTCGATCCGCGCGCGGAGCCCAGCTGCCCTCGGCCGCCGCGGTGGCACCGGACTGCTCGCCGCGATTCGCGAACCAGCCCGACTCCACCGCGTCGTAGATGGGCAGGCGGCCGTCCGCCGCCGGCTCCGCCTCCGGACCGGAAGTCGCGCCCGCGATACGGCCGACGGGCTCGTCCGGGACGGAAGCTCCGACGGCGGCGGGCGGCTGAGACCGGACGGCCACGTGGCCCCGCGCCGGCACCCGGGGCCGGAGGTCAGGTCGCGGGCCGCCCGCCGGCCAGGCGTGACGAGGACCCGGGACGGCGCCGGGGACCGGGTTCGCGGCCGGCGGCTGACGCACCGCGACGCCGGCCGGCGGCTGACGCACCATGACGTCGGCCGGCGTCGGCGCGGGCCACGGCGACCTCGCGATCGGGTCCCGCTCCGCGGGCCCGCGGTCAGGATCGGTCACGGCGGGCGCCCCGGGCGCCGCGGCCTGGTGGGCGCCCCGCCGTGACCCGACTCCGGCCAGGCCGCCGGGACCAGTCGGTACCGCCGCGTCCTGCAGGACGGCGACGGCGTCCGGAAGCCAGACCAGCGCGCTGAGGCCGCCGGACGTGGCCGGCTGCAACCGGACCTTGATGCCATGCCGTGCGGCGAGCCTGCCCACCACGAACAAGCCCATGTTCCTGGAGACCGCGAGGTCGGTGGCCGGCGGGTTTTCCAGCCGCCAGTTGGCCTGCGCCATCTGGTCGGGGTGCATGCCGACGCCCTGATCGGTGACTTCGACCAGGACGCCGCCGCTGGCCAGCGTGCGGCCGGTGATGTCGACCGGCGCGCCGGCGGCGGACATCGACGTCGCGTTCTCGGCCAGTTCGGCGATCAGGTGTACCACGTCGCTGGCGGCAGCTCCGGATACCACGATGCCCGGCTGCGCGCTGAGCGAGACGCGCCCGTACTCCTCGATCTCCGACGCCGCGGCCCTGATCACGTCGACCAGCGTCACCGGCTGGTTCCGGCGGCCGGGCAGCTCACGGCCCGCCAGGACCAGCAGGTTCTGGGAGTAGCGGCGCATGCGGGTCGCGATGTGATCCATCCGGAACAGGCCCGCCAGGCGCTCGGTGTCCTGTTCTCCCTGCTCGAGCTCCTCTATGAGCCGGATCTGGCGTTCCACCAGGGACTGGCCGCGGGCGGACAGTTCCACGAACATGTCGCTGAGCTTGCCGCGCAGGCCGGCCTCGCTGGCCGCCAGCCGCAGCATTTCCCCTTGCACCTGGTCGAAGGCGCGCGCGACGTCGCCTATCTCGTCGGCGGAGGACACGCTCACGGCCATGACGCCGGCCGGCAGGCCGTCGTCACCGCCCTGGCTGATATGGCGGAGCGCATCGGGCAGCCGTATCTCGGCCAGCTCGGCCGCGGCCGCCCGCAACTGGTGCAGCGGCCGCAGCACCGACCGGATCAGCGCGATGGCGGCCCACAGCCCCGCCGCCAGGGCGATGACCACGGCAATGCAGGCCACGACGGCCGACACGAGGGCCCCGTCGCGCACCGAGCTGACATCCGAGTGAAACGAGGCGCTCCGCAGGGCACCAGCCGCCCGGATGACGCCGGCCGTCGCGAGGGCGGCGGCGGCGGCCGAGACCGTCGCCAGCAGGGACAGGCGGGCCCGGACGAGCCAGGTCTTCCGCGCGCCGCGCGATCCCTGGCGCGGCATCGCCTGCCCGGTGCCGGTGCCGGCCAGGCCGGTGCCGGCGGGTTCGAACGAGAGCGCCGCGGTTCCGGTGCGGGACGTCAGGAGCATCTCCCGCCCGGCGTCACGCGCCGGCCTGTCGACGTGGTCGTGCGGGCCGGCGGGCACGCTCTCATCAGTTCGCCTGAAGAAGTCCGCGGCGACCAGGGCGGCGACCACGAGCACCAGGACCGCCACAAGGATATCTGCGCGCATTGCTGCTCACACCCGGCCAATGACCGGGAGCCGACTCGGCGCTTGAACGGGCATGGCATCCCTTTCTGGGAGTCTGTCTCGCGTACGAGGCGCCCGGCACGCCGATAGCCACTCTAGTGCGCAACGGGGAAATACAAGCCGATTTCCTGTTTATCGGGAAAGCGCCGGCACGAGAGGGCCCTAACCGCATCGCATTATGCATCTCAAGTTCTTATCAATCGCACCGATCACGATGGCAACATCAGCCTCATATGTGGGTAGCGGGAAACATTAGCCACTTGAGGAATGGCCCGCCGGGCCGGCCCAGGATACGCGCCGACCGCCCGTGATCGCCTTTCCGGCAAGTCACTAATTACTCACCTGGCCGCGATTGCGGAAAGTTGCGGTCTTTATCACATGCCCCGGAATTTGACCGTATGGTGTGAACCGGACGCCGTGTTCAGCCGGGGAAAGACCGAACGCGGGCGAATGGCGCGCAGGCTAGCAAGCCTGCGGGCCGATGCCTGCCGTGAGCCCCGACCGGACAGGAGAACCGATGACGGAGCGACTCGCTACTGCCATCCCGGAAGCCACCCAGGTCCTCCCGGCCCGGCTGGAGCCCGACGCGATCGGGGCCGCCCAGGACACGATCATCGGGATGGCCAACTCCGCGCCCACGGTGGCGATCGGCCTGTCGCTGGCCGGGCTCGCCGCGGCGGCCGCCTACGGCAGCGGGCCGGTCATCATCTTGTGCGGGATCCCGATGCTGGTCATCGCCAACGCCTACCGCCGGCTGAACCTGTGGAGCGCTAACTGCGGCGCTTCCTTCGAGTGGGTCGGACGCGCGATCAATCCGTACCTCGGATTCATGACCGGGTGGCTGATGATCGCCGGCAGCCTGTTCGGGGCGATCGCCGGCGTGGTGGTTCTCGCCCCGTCGGTCCTGGCCATCTTCGGCGACAGCGCCACCAGCACCTGGCCGAACCTCCTCATCAGCAGCGCGGTCATCGTGGTCTTGCTGGTCATCGCCATCGCCGGCATCCGCCTCACCGCGCGCACCCAGGTGGGCATGGGCCTGATCGAGTACCTGATCCTCATCGCCTTCTCCGTCGCCGGGCTGGCGGTAGTGCTCGGTCACCATCACGGCACCCTCCCGGTGACCAGGGAGTGGTTCAGCCTCAGCGGCATCGGCGGGCACGGCAGCCTGGCGTCGGGCCTGCTCATCGCGGTGTTCATGCTGGCCGGCTGGGACGCCACCATCTACGTCAACGAGGAAGTCAAGCACCGGCGGCACAACCCGGGCCGGGCCGCCGTGATCGCGGTCGCCCTGCTCATCGTCATCTACACCTTTTCTCAGGTGGGCCTGCAGGGAGTGGTGCCGCCGGCCAAGCTGCAGGCCAACTCCTCCTCGGTGCTCGTCTACATCGCCCAGGCGCTGGGCGGCGGCGGCGGGGCCAAGGTGATGGCGCTCGCCCTGGCGCTGTCGGTGATCGCGTCCACCGGCGTCAGCATCGTCATCATCGCCCGGATGATCTACGGGATGGCGAGCCACCGGGTGCTGCCGCCGGTCCTGGGCCTGGTGAGCCCCCGCTTCGCCACGCCCGCGGTGGCCAGCGTCGCCGTCGGCGTGGTCCTCATCGCGGTCACCTGGGTGTACCTGCTCTCCAGCTCGATCGCGAACGCCTTCACCCAGCTGATCGACGTGACCGGCGTGCTGTACGCCAGCTTCTACATCCTCACCGCGCTCTCCGCCATCGTGTACTACCGGCGCCGCATATTCAGCAATGCCTGGGACGCGGTGCTCGTCGGCATCCTGCCCCTGGCCGCCGCCGGGTTCCTGGTCTGGATCGTGGCCAAGTCGACGCAGAACGCGCCTGCTTCGCAGCGGTGGGCGCTGATCGGCATCGCCGGTTCCGGGGTGGTCGTGATGCTCGTCGCGCGCCTGGTGCTGCGGTCGCCGTTCTTCCAGGTCCCGCGGGAGAGCGCTCCCAGCGAGCAGTGACGGCATGAATGCCCCCGAAATACCCGGAGATGCGACATGACCCAGATCAAAACGCCTCAGCCGGTCCTCGAGACGACCGCCAGCGCCCTGCAGGAGAAGGGAAAGCTGCGCCGCCATTTCCGGCGCTTCGACATGTTCTTCTACCTGATCTGCACGGTGGTGACCATCGACACCATCGGTGCGGTCGCGAGCAATGGCGCCCAGGGGTTCACCTGGCTGATATTCCTCGGGATCTTCTTCTTCCTGCCTTATGCGCTGTCGATCTCCGAGCTCGGCTCGGCGTTCCCGCAAGAAGGCGGCCCCTATGTCTGGACCCGGCTGGCGTTCGGGCGCCCCGTGGCGGCGGTCAATTCGGTCATCTACTGGATCTCCAACCCGATCTGGGTCGGCGGATCGCTGACGATCGTCTCGTTTGCCGCGATCGAGGAATTCTTCGGGGCGGTGGGTACGCCTTCCTGCCCACCTACACGGTATTCATCGCCGTAGTGCCGATCCTGGATCATGGGATCGGACAGGACCGAGGCGGTGGCGTCATTCGACGGCGGCGGCCCCCGTGCGCTGGGCAGGTTCTCGGCGCGGTTCGGGACCCCGGTGGCGATGAACCTGCTCTCCGGCGTGGTGGCGACGGTGCTCATGATCGCGGCCTTCCAGATCACCGGGGCCGATTCGAGCAGGTACTTCTCCGCCGTGCTCGGCCTGACCATCTCGACCACCACGATCTCGTACCTGTTCATCTTCCCGGCGCTGGTCAAGCTCAGGTACTCGCGGCCCGGCGTCGAGCGTCCCTACCGGGTGCCCGGCGGGATGGCCGGAGCGTGGATCTGCTCGGTCGTTCCGACGTTCTGGGCGCTGCTGGCGACGGTCGCGCTGATCTGGCCGGGCTTCGGTGTCACCTGGTTCGGTGCCGGAGGGAACCCGAACGACAACCTGGCTGCGCTCGGCTTCTCTCACGAGCGGCTGCAGTATGAGCTCAGCCAGATCGTGCCGCTGGCCGTCATCGTCCTGGTCGGCCTGGCCTTCTACCTCCTGGGCGGCAAGACGCGCCGGGAGCCTGGCATCTCCGTCGAAGGCAGTGATCCGGCGCCGTGACACGCGCCGGGCCCGTTCGGTCACTGAATGTACTTTATTGATGACATAGAGAGAAAAGATGCACGTCAAACGCTATTCACAATACGGAGGTGAAAGATTACGCTAAGTACTAGATGCCCTGTATGACCATGATTGCGGGGCGGTCCCAGCGAGAGGGGTCCGGGAATGCCTGGGACGTGGCATGAACCGGCTGCAGCCGCCCGCGCACAGGTCACGATCCTGCGCGGCTGGCGTGCCCTGCGCCCGCTTGAACCCGCCATCGAGGCGCTGCACCAGGCCGCGGGCACCCCGGTGACAGCCAGGCTCCCCTGGTGGCGCTCGGCGGTCATGGCCGACCGCGGCGCCGTGCCGGTGCTGCTGGCGCGGCGCGGGCCTGGCTCCACTTTAACGGCCGCCGCGCTGGTCGCGCTGCGCGATCGGGACGGGGCCGGCAGATAACCTCGCTGCGCCCGCGCAGCGACGACGTGTGGGAGATCGCCGCCGTATCGCCCGGCGCCCGCCAGGAGGTGCTCGCGGAACTGGCCCGTTTCGCCGGGAAGCAGGACCGCTCATGGCAGCTGACGCTGACCGGGCTGCGCGACGGCGACGACGCCGCATGGCTCGCCGGGCAGCTCCCGGCCGGCCGCGCGGCCGCCGCGCCACCGGTACCCGGCGTCGGCTTGGCCCCCGCCGAGATAACGTTCGCACCCGGCATCCGCCGCGGCCTCGACCGGGCCGGGCGCCGGATCGGCCAGCATGCGCTGACCGAGCAGATCCGCTTCGAACGCGACCCGGCCCGGCTGGCGGAGCTCCGCGGCGAGATCGAGGCCGTGCACCTGGCGCGTGACCACGACGCCGGGCGGGTCAGCGATCTGGACGACGACGCCGGCACCGCGTTCTGGCGCTCGGTGTACGACCGGCACGCCGCCCGCGGCGAGCTCGAGGCCGCGACGCTCCGCCTGGACGGCCACCTGGCCGCCTACGTCGTCGCCCTGGTCGACCCGCCCGCGTACCGGGTGTTCGACGGGCGGTTCGCGCCGTCGTGGCGGCTGTACTCCCCCGGGCGGCGGCTGGAAGCGGCGGTGGTGGAGCACGCTCGCCGCGGGCCCTTCGGCGTGCTCGACTGGATGAGCAGCGTCGCGCCGGAGAAGCTGGTCGCCAGCACCTGCACCGAGCCGCGGTGGGCCGTCACCGCGGCCGGTGACCCGCAATCCGCCTTCACCGGGACTGGCGGCGGCCTGCTCAGCATGACGGCCGCCGCGCCGTGAAGCCGGCGCTCACCGTCCTGGGCAGCGCGCTCACCGCCGCCGCCGCGCTACCGTACATCCTCGACATCGTGCGCGGCCGGGCCCGGCCGCGGATCGCCTCCTGGGGCATCTGGGCGGTCGTCCAGGCAGTGGGGGCGGCGTCCGGATTCGCCGCCTGGCAGCTGCCCGGGGCGTGCTACACCCTTTTCTGCGCGGCGGGATGCGCCGCCGTGGTCCTGCTGGGCTGGCGGCACGGAAGCCGGGATTTCGGGCCGCTGGACGCGGTATGCGTGACCCTGGCGGCGGAAGGCGTGGCGCTGCTCGGGCTGGCCGCGGCGGTGCCCGGGCTGGTTCCCATGTCCTGGGCGGTCGCCATCTCGGTGGGCACGGATTTCCTGGCGTACCTGCCGACGTTCCGCCATGCGTGGCTGAAGCCCGAGGAGGAGCCGTGGCTTCCCTACGCGATGTTCGGCGCCGCGGCGGCCCTGGTCCTGGTGCCCGCCGATTTCAGCGTCCTGGCCGGGGTCATCTACCCGGCGTACCTGCTCGCCGCGGACGCGGCCATGGTGGTCATGATCCTCGCCAGCCCGCACTGCAGGCACCGCCGGCCGTCGGCGGGCCGCCCGCGGGGCTTCCAGCTGGAACCCATGATGCGGCTGTCCCCCGCGTCGGCGCAGTGGCGGCCGGTGACGGGCCGGGACTGGCGGCAGTCCTGACGTGGCCTACTGGCTGGTAACGTCAGTTCCGTGGAACGGCTATCTGGTCATGGCGGCATGCACGCGGTGGCGGCGGCCCGGCGGCACGGCGTATCGGTCCTGTTCACGCTGTCCGGCGGGCACGTGTTCCCGCTCTACGACGCGGCGGTCAAGGGGTCCGACCCGCCGCTGCGCCTGCTGGACGTGCGGCACGAGCAGACCGCCGTCTTCGCGGCGGAGGCGACCGCGCGGCTGACCCGAACGCCCGGGCTGGCCGTGGTCACCGCCGGGCCCGGCGTGACCAACTCGGTCAGCGCGGTGACGACCGCGTGGTTCAACGGCGCGCCGGTGGTGGTGCTGGCCGGGCGGGCGCCCGACCACCGCTGGGGTTCGGGCAGCCTGCAGGAGATGGACCATCCGCCGCTGCTCGCCCCGGTCACCAAGCGCGCCTGGACCGAGCACGACACGGCCAGGGTGGGCCCTTCCGTCGACGAGGCCTTCCGGCTGGCGATGAGCCCGCACCGCGGGCCGGTGTTCCTCGACATCTCGCTCGAGGCGATCTACGGCCAGGCCGAGGCGGACCGGCCGGCGGCCGGGCCGCAGCCGGCGGCCGCTCCCGACGCCGGGGACGTGGACCGGATCGCCGGCCTGCTCCGGACGGCCCGGCGGCCGGTGCTGGTGCTGGGGTCCGACGTGTGGCTGGGCGGCGCCGAGGACGCGGCCCGGCAGGCGGCGGAGGAACTGCGCCTGCCGGTGATCGCCAACGGGCAGGCCCGCGGGGTGCTGCCCCGCGGGCACCAACTGCTGGTGACCCGGGCCCGGTCGGCGGCGCTGCGCCAGGCCGACCTGGTCATCGTGGCCGGGACCCCGCTCGACTTCCGGCTCGGGTACGGCTCGTTCGGGCCGCAGGACGCCCCGGCCCGGGTGGTGCACGTGGCCGACGCGCCCGGCGGGATCGCGGCGCACGTCCCGCTGGCCGCGTCGGCCGCGGGCGACCTGGCCGCGTTCTTCACCGCGCTGGCGGCCTCCGCCACCGCGCCTACCGGAGCTACCGGGGCTACCGGGGCCACCGGGGCCGACCCGGACTGGGCGCCCGGGCTGGCCGAGGCGGCGCTGAAGGCGGTGGCGCTCGACGGCCCGTTGCTGGCCAGCGACGCCGACCCGGTGCACCCGGCCCGGATCTACGGCGAGCTGCTCAAGATGCTCGACGACGACGCCGTGGTCATCGGGGACGGCGGCGACTTCGTCTCGTTCGCCGGCAAGTACGTCGAGCCGGAACGGCCCGGCGGGTGGCTTGACCCCGGGCCGTTCGGCTGCCTGGGCACCGGGCTCGGCTACGCGATCGCGGCCCGGCTCGCGCGGCCGTCCGCGCAGGTCGTCCTGCTGCTCGGCGACGGCGCGGCCGGGTTCTCGCTGATGGACGCGGACACGCTGGTCCGGCACGGGCTGCCCGTGGTCATGATCTGCGGGAACAACGCCGGCTGGGGCCTGGAGCGGCACCCCATGCGGGCCATCTACGGCTACGACGTCGCCGCCGACCTGCAGCCGGGCTGCCGCTACGACGAGGTGGTCCGGGCGCTCGGCGGCGCGGGCGAACTCGTCACCGCGGCCGCGGACATCGCTCCCGCGCTGCGCCGCGCCTTCGCCGCGGGCGTCCCCTACCTGGTCAACGTGGTCACCGACCCCGAAGCCGCGTACCCCCGCTCCACCACCGGCGTCTAGCCAGGGCGGCCGGCCCTGGGCTGCCCGCGTATCAGCCGATGCTGGCGATCAGGTCGCCTTCCTGGACCACGTCGCCCTCGGCGACGTGCATCTTGGTGACTACGCCCGGGCCCTCGGCCAGGACCGGGATCTCCATCTTCATCGACTCGAGGATGACCAGGGTGTCACCGTCGTCGACGTGATCGCCTTCCGCCGCGACCACCTTCCACACGTTCGCGACCATCTCCGCGCGGACCTCAGCCACCACTGGCTCCTCTTGTCGTTACCTGGGACGCAGCTTGCTCACCAGGGACGTATCGTAGTCCCCGCTGGCGAACTCCGGGCTGGCGAGCAGGTCCGCGTGGAACAGCAGGTTGGTCTTCGGGCCGGTGATGCGGAACGCCGCCACGGCCTCCCGCGCCCGGTCCAGGGCCTGCCCGCGATTGGCGCCGTGGACGCAGAGCTTGGCCAGCAGCGGGTCGAAGAACGGCGTCACGGTGTTGCCCGCCCGGTAGCCGGCGTCCACCCGCACGCCGTCGCCGGCGGGCTCTTCCCACTCGGTGATCGTGCCCGGGCCCGGCAGGAACCGGACCGGGTCCTCGGCGTAGATCCGCAGTTCGATCGCGTGCCCGGCGGGCCTGACCGCGGCCGGGTCGAAGGACGGCGGCTCGCCCGCGGCGACGAGGAACTGCTGCTCCACCAGGTCGATGCCGGTGACCAGTTCGGTGACGGGGTGCTCGACCTGCAGCCGGGTGTTCATCTCGAGGAAGACGAACGAGCCCGCGACGGCGTCGACCAGGCACTCGACGGTCCCGGCGCCGCGGTACCCCACCGCCTCCCCGGCCTGGACCGCGGCGGCCAGCATCCGCTCGCGCAGCCCGGCGGAGACGCCCGGCGACGGGGTCTCCTCGGCGACCTTCTGGTGCCGCCGCTGCACCGAGCAGTCTCGCTCGCCGAGCGCGAGCACCCGCCCGTCGGCCAGCCCGAGGATCTGCACCTCGACATGCCTGGCCCGTTCCACGAACCGCTCGAGCAGGATCGCCGGCGAGCCGAAGAACCGCTCCGCGCGCGTCCGGGCGGTCTCGAACGCCGTCCGCAGCCCGGCCTCGTCCGCGGCCGCGCCCATGCCGATCCCGCCGCCGCCGGCCGCCGCCTTGACCATGACGGGGTAGCCGATCCGGTCCGCCTCGGCCAGCGCCGCGGCCACGTCGGTGACGGGCTCCCGGCTGCCCGGCGAGACCGGCACGCCGGCCCGCTCCATCAGGTTCCTGGCCCGGATCTTGTCCCCCATCTGCTCAATCGCCTCCGGGCCGGGACCCACCCAGGTCAGCCCGGCCGCGATCACCTGGCGGGCGAAGTCCGCGTTCTCGGCGAGGAAGCCGTAACCCGGGTGCACGGCCGCGGCCCCGGTCTTGCGGGCCGCGCCGATGATCGCCGCGGCGTCCAGGTAGCTGGCCGCGGGCTGAGCCCCGGGCACCGGCCCGAGGCGCACCGCCTCGTCCGCCTCGCGGACGTACGGCAGGTCCGCGTCGGCGTCGGCGTAGACGGCCACCGCCCTGATCCCCGTCCGGCGGGCGGTCCTTATCACCCGCCTGGCGATCTCACCGCGGTTGGCGACCAGCACCGAATCGAACATCAGGCCAGCTTAGGGGACGACCTCCCGCGAGCCAAAGGGCCGCCGGCGGCCTCCCCCGCGAGCCAAAGGGCGCCGGCGGCGACTGGACTGAGGAGCGACGAAGGAGCGACGAGGGAAGGAGCCGCCTTAAAAGGCGCCCGGCGGCGAGCGGGGAATCACAGCATGACCGACCACCGGTTCACCACCCGGCTGAGGGCCTCGACCGTGCCCGGGTCGTACTCGCTGACGGTGTCGAGCCGGAGCCGCTGCACCGCCGCGGCGGCACGGCCCGGGTCAAGCGAGCTGCCCACCAGGTCGTCGAAGGCGTTGGCCGCCTTGATGATGCGGCTGCTCAGCGGCGGCCCCGACGGCTTGAGCAGGCCGGACCGGCCGTTGGCGGCGAGGTCGGCGTCCCGGTAGGGCTCGTTCTGGCGGCGCACGATCTCGGCCACGGAACCGAGCACCTGGGCCTGCTGGATCACGTCGGCGCCCAGCTCGGCGATGCGCTGCTGGTCCTGCCGGGAGACCAGCACGGTGGCCCCGCCGGGGATCGGGTCGTGCAGCGACAGCTGGCCGATGTCGTGCATGAGCGCGGCGTACTCCAGCTCGAGCAGCTGAGGCTCGTGGATGCCGAGCTCCCGGCCGATGGCGACCGCGAGCCTGCTGACCCGTTCGGAATGCCCGGCTTCGACGTACCCGCCGATCTCGGTCACCTTGGCGAGCGCCCGCACGGTCTGCAGGTAGGTGGCCCGGATCCCGGCGTACCGCCGGAACGCCACCTGGGTGACGAGCAGCGGCGCGGTGAACACGGCCAGCGCGGCCAGCCCCATCACCTCCGCCGCGAACGCGATGAGCAGCGCCGAGGCGCCCACCGCCGCACCCAGCGGCAGCTGGACGCGCATCTCGTCCACCAGCGCCACCTTGAACCTGGCCCGCTGCTCGTCCACCCGCAGCAGCGCGGTCAGCACCGCCTCGAGCAGCAGGGCAACCACGGTGAGCGAGGTCATCAGCGCGAACGCCAGGCCCCAGTGCTGGTCCAGGGCGCTGTTCCCGGCCAGCGGCCGGAAGATGTAGGCGACGCAGGCGACGCAGAGCAGCCGCGCGGCCATGCCGCTCACCCGGGCGGGCCGGCCCACGGCCAGGTGCGGCAGCGCGCCGATGATCATGCCGATGGCGGCGACGGTCACCACCTGCTCCGCGCTGTAGTGGACGACGTGCGACCCGACCTTGATGAGCAGGGCGTAGGCGAGCGCGCCGGCGAATCCGATCGGGGCGGATTCGCGGTCGCCGGGCAGGTTGAGCCTGAGCACCTCGCCGAACGCGATCAGCGCGCCGAACGCGATGGCGATCCGCGGATCCTTCAGCCCGTCGGCCGCCGTCTGCGCCACCGCGGCCACCAGCCACACCCCGGCCGCCACCACCAGCAGCAGCTGGCCGGAATCGCGCACCTGCCAGGGATACCGGCGCAGCTCGTGTCGTCGTTGGCTCATGATGGGGACAATCAGCGGCTGTCGGCCACCCGGAGCGGCGCGCCCGGATCGTCGTGATCCTGCGCCGCGACGGTGGCCAGGTCGTCGGCCGCGAGCACGGGCGGCTCGGGCCGCTGCCAGCCTTCGCGCTTGAGCGCGGCCACGAAGGCGTCCACGAAGGCGGGGTCGAACTGGGTGCCCGACCACTTCCGCAGCTCCTCGATCGCCTCGCCGACCGGGCGCGCGCCGCGGTAGGAGCGGGTCGAGGTCATCGAGTCGAAGGCGTCGGCGACCGCCAGCACCCGGGCGAACTCGGGGATCTCGTCCCCGGCCAGCCCCATCGGGTAGCCGCGGCCGTCGATCCGCTCGTGATGGTGCATGATGCCGGCCAGCGCCTCGTCCAGGAACCCGATCTCCCGGACGATGTCGAGCCCGCGCATCGGGTGCAGCTGGATGGCCGCGTACTCCTCCTCGGTCAGCTTCCCGGTCTTCTGCAGCACCTTCGTGGGCACGCCGAGCTTGCCGACGTCGTGCAGCATGCCCGCGTACCTGATCGCCTCGACCCGCTCGTTCCGCATGCCGATCTCTCGCGCGATCATGACCGAACCGCGGGACACCCGGTCGCTGTGGCCGCGGGTGTAGAAGTCCTTGGTCTCCACCGCCTGGCACAGCGCGCCCACCGTGGCCTCGTACGCCTTCTGCTGCTCGGCGAACTGCGCCACCGCCCAGCGGGCGACGAACAGCGGGATCAGCACCAGCAGCGGCGCGAAGAACCCCACCACGCTCCACAGCGCCGCCATGAGCAGGCCGTAGGCCGCGTAGCCGAGGTCGGAGAGGAGCAGCCGCGCGCTCAGGCCGACGCCCGGCCCCGACGGCATCCGGCCGGGCGGCCTGGTCAGCCAGAGCACGCCGCTGAGCAAGCCGTGATTGGCCGCGACATGGATCAGTGCCGCGCCGGCGAACGGCGCGATGATCTTGGGAAAAGACCCTTCGCCGGGCAGCCCGACATGACCGCCAAGGGCGAGAAAAGCGCGGCCGGCCAGGTACGCGCTGAGCGCGTACATCGACGTATTGAAAACGCGCTGCAGGATGTGCGGGCCGCGGCGCAGGCCGAATGCGGTGCAAGCCCCCACAATGGCGGCGCCGACCGGGCCGACCAGGACAACCGAGGCAAGCATGGCGGCCGAACTCGAGGACCAGGTTAGCTGCCCTTTGCGGAGTTGCGTCGCCCTCGATTCAGAGACTATAACCAGGATTCCGAGGAATACGATGTAATGCCAGCTCAACCCGGTAAACGGTCCCCTAGCCACCAGCACGGCGGCGATGACCGCCACCGCACTGATGTAGAGCAGTGCGACCCGCGAGAGCTTGCCCAAACCTCCCCCTCGCAGTCAGGAGTATGTACGCCGCGAACCTGGATCGGTAACGTCAGCCCCACGCCACTCCGCGGGCGCGCAGCTTGCCGGGCCCGCCCGCGAGGAGCGCGCGACGGCCAGCTTCGACATCACCGCCTGTATGCATGAAGCGGACCTCCCTAGGGCGAAAAGGCGTTCGCCGCAGCCAACTTGTAATCGTTCAACCACAGGATAACGCGAGCGCAGACGTTCGCGCAGGCCTAAATCTCATCGTGAACAAACCGTGAGCATTATCGTCACGATGAGCAATCAAGGCTGGCACACGTGGCGCAATTGCCACAGTCCTGGCGAATCGGAACGCCGGGGCTCTGCTTCCCCCGGGAGGCCGACCCCCCGAGTATTTACTCGGCGAACTCGATAGTGGCGCGGACTTCCCTGATGCGGACCAGAATCTTGGCGCGCAGCGCGGCCGGCGCGGCATCGCAGCCGCAGTGCTTTTGCACCAGCCGCTTCACCGCCTCCTCCAGGCCGTACTCGCGCAGGCAGGGCCCGCACTCGTCCAGGTGCTGGCGGATCTTGGCGCAGTCCAGGTCGGCCAGCTCGCCGTCGAGGTAGCCGTACACCCGGTCCAGTACTTCTGTACACGGAGTCTCATGGGGGTTTCCGCAGCTCATCGCCCTTCCTCCCCGGATGCTGAGGCGTCGGAAACGGTCCGCGCCAGCCCGCGCTCAGACGCGTAATCCTGAAGCAGCTCGCGCAGCTGACGGCGCCCGCGGTGCAGCCGTGACATCACGGTCCCGATCGGAGTCTCCATGATGTCGGCGATCTCCTTGTACGCGAACCCCTCCACGTCGGCCAGGTAGACCGCGATCCTGAACTCCTCGGGCAGCGCCTGCAGCGCCTCCTTGATGTCAGAATCCGGCAGCCGCTCCAGCGCCTCCGCCTCGGCCGACTTCAGTCCCCCCGAGGTGTGCGACGCCGCCCGGGCCAGCTGCCAGTCCTCGACCTCTTCTGCGCCCGATCGCTGCGGCTCGCGCTGCCGCTTGCGGTACGTGTTGATGAAGGTGTTGGTCAGGATCCGGAACAGCCACGCCTTCAGGTTCGTACCCTGCTGGAACTGGTGGAAGGACGCGTAAGCCTTGGCGAAGGTCTCCTGCACCAGGTCTTCCGCGTCCGCCGGGTTGCGGGTCATCCGAAGCCCTGCGGAGTACAGCTGATCCAGGTAGGGCAGCACCTCCTGCTCGAAGCGCTCACCGCGCTCTTCGAGAGTCTCCGGAACGGGACCCACCCCCTCTGAGTAGTACGAGGCCGGGCTGCGGGCATGCAGACCGTATGTGCGGGAGGATACCGTGCCGGAGCGGAAAGCTTCCGTCTGCATGCCACGAGGTGGCGCAGCTACTGCCATGTCGCGTTCAACACGATGGTGCACCCGCTCATTCCGCGCCAGGCCAGCTCGCTGGCATAAGGCCGGCTGCTTAAGGTTAGCCAAGCCGGGAAGGATAAGACATCAGGCGCCCGGTGGCAGCGTCTCACCGGCAGGGGCGCCGAGTCAGGAGTTCAGCGCCCGTGCAACATGCGGCCAGCGCGATCACCGCGCCGGACACTGACCAGCTTCCGGTCTACTGGCAGTTCCACGAGGCGGTAACGCGGGCCCAGCTGACGCAGTGGCTGCCGTCCGGCAGGCACCTGCTCGTCGACGTCTCCGGGCCGCGCGCGCCGGGTGCCGAACTGGCCGCCCAGGCCGGGCACACCGTGCTCCGGGTGATAGACGGTGCCCAGGTCCGCCCGCCCGGGCCGGCCCAGCCCGGGTCGGCACAGCCCGGGCCATCACGGCCGGGCCGGATCATCCCGGTGATCGCCGACTCGTCGCGGCTGACCTTCCTGGACGACGGCTGCGCGGACGGGGTCATCGCGGACGACCGGGCGCTGTCGGTGCACCTGGCCGCCGAGACGATGATCGCCGAGATCGCCCGGGTGCTGCGCCCGGCCGGCCGGGTGATCGCCTGCGTCGACTCCCTGGTGCTCGGCATGGCCGTGCTCGCCGACCAGCATCACTGGGCGCAGCTGGTCGACCTGCCGCACGCCGAGGTGGTGCTGGTGCCGTGGCCGGACGGCACGATCACCAGGTGCTTCGGCCCGGACCAGGCCCGGGAGCTGTTCAGCGGGGCCGGGCTGCGGGTCAACTGGATCCGGTCGCGGACCGTGTTCTCCGAGTCGGTGGTGACGCACTGGCTGCGGCGCGACCCCGACGGCCTGCCCAAGCTGGTGCGCGCCGAGCTGGCTGCCCGGTCCGACGAGCCGCTCGGCGCGCAGCTGGTGATCTCGGCAAGCAAGCCCCGCCGGCTAGCGGGCTAGCGCTGCCGCTTGGCCCACTTGGCCTGGCAGCCGACGCAGCGGGCGGCGTCGGGCCGGGCGTCGAGCCTGCCCTCGGGAATCTCGTGGCCGCAGTCGACGCACTGCCCGTAGCTGTTCTCCTCGATGCGGGCGAGCGCGGCGAGCACCCCGTCGCGCTGGGCGCGGGCCGAGTGGAGGATCGCCTCGGTGCGGTCGGCCTCGGAGAGCATGGACCCCGCGTCGGCCGAATCCTGCGGGTACCCCGTGCCTGCCGCCGGCCCGGGCCCTCGCCTTGCAGGACGGATATCGTCCGGTCCAGCTCGTGACGCATCTCATCTAGCCGCTTGCGGGCGACAGTAGTCTCCACTGGTTTCCTCGCCTCCCGTCCGCGTGCGTTAGGCAGCCCAGGCTCGCATTGACGCCGAGCCACGGCTGCGGGCCGCGGACTCAGAACAACTCGCCGGGCGACCGCTCTCCGCCGGCGGACGTCTCGGACGGCCCATCGGCGCCCTCGAGAGGCTTGATGAGCTCCGGCCCGTTGTTCCGCACAGAATTGACGGCCATGGATACGGGATGCGACGTCAGGCCGCCCGCCATCGCGGGGAGCATCGCCGCCTGAAGCTGGCTTGGTTCGGTGTTGCCCGGGTCGAGCCAGTCTGCCCAGTGATCAGGGGTGATCACCATGGGCATGCGATCGTGGATCTGGCCAACATCGTCGGTTGCCTGGGTCGTGATAATCGCGGCCGTCCACAGCCAGGCGCGCTCATGATCGGGTGGTACCGCGTCGTCCCGCCAGAGCTCGTAGATTCCGGCGAAGGCGAGCGATCCCCCGTCCGTTCGGTAAATAAAATGAGGTTGCTTGCGCTTCTTCCCGTCCTCGGGAATGGGCTGCCACTCGTAGTAGCCGTCCGCCGGGAGGATGCACCGGCGCTTGGCGAAGGCGCGCCTGAAGGCCGGCTTGACCGCCACGGTCTCGGCCCGGGCGTTGATCATGCGGCTGCCGATGGAGGCTTCCTTGGCCCAGGAGGGCACCAGCCCCCAGCGGACCACGCGCAGCTCACGAGCCTGCGGCTCGTCCTCGCGGGCGGGCCTTTCCACGACCGCGTAGATCCGCTTGGTCGGGGCCACGTTGTAGTCGGGATCAGGCTCAGGGTCGGGCGAGGCCGCCACGCGGTCGCGCTCCACGCCGAACTCCTCGAGGAGCTCAAGGCGCTTGCGCGCCGACACAAAACGACCGCACATGAAATCTTCCTAAAACTGGATACAGTCTGGACACGTCCCGGTAAGCCTGGATTGGCAGTTCATAACCAGAATCCGGCCCGGCCAAACACGCGCCGCCCCGGCGGGCGCCCGGACGATACGCTCAACGGTATGTACCCGGATAACAAACAGCACAGGACCTGGGCTTCCCCGGCCGCCGCCGGGCCGGTCAGCGCCCGCGTCCGGCTGCCGGCCTCCAAGTCCATCACCAACCGGGCGCTGGTCCTGGCCGCGCTCGGCGACGGGCCGGCCGAGATCGCCAACCCGCTGCGGGCCAGGGACACCACGCTGGCCGCCGGCGCGCTGCGGGCCCTGGGCTCCGGGATCACCGAGTCCCGAACGGCCTGGCGTATCGTGCCCGGCCAGCCCGCGCCGGGCTCCGCGGTGAACGTGGACGTGGGCAACGCCGGCACGGTGATGCGATTCATACCCGGGGTGGCCGCGCTGACCTCGGCCGTCGTGGCCTTCGACGGGGACGCGCGGGCCCGGCAGCGCCCGGTCGGCCCGATCCTGGCGGCGCTGCGGCAGGTCGGCGCGCGCATCGAGGACGGCGGCCGGGCCGCGGTCCCGTTCACCGTGCACGGCCGCGGCGCGGTCCGCGGCGGCACCGTGGTGCTGGATGCTTCGGGATCCTCGCAGCTGGTCTCGGGCCTGCTGCTGGCGGCGCCCCGGTTCGACGAGGGCATCGAGGTCCGGCACGAGGGCCCGCCGGTGCCCTCGGCGCCGCACATCGCCATGACCGTGCGCATGCTCCGCGCGGCCGGCGCTTCCGTGGATGTTTTTCCTTCCGGGCCGGGGGGCCGGCCCGATGCCTGGCGGGTGCGGCCGGGACGGCTCGACCTGGGGTCTGTCACGGTGGAGCCCGACCTGTCCAACGCGGGCCCGTTCCTGGCCGCGGCGCTGGTCACCGGGGGCACGGTCACCATCGGTGACTGGCCGCGGGACAGCCTGCAGGCGGCCGGGGCGATCCTGGACGTGCTGGCCCGGATGGGCGCGCGGTACTCGGTGGGCCCGGACGGGCTGACGATCTCGGGGACCGGCCAGGTTCATGGCGTCACCGCCGACCTGCGCGACGTCGCCGAGCTCGCCCCGGTGCTCACTGCGGCGGCGGCGGTGGCCGAATCGCCGTCGGTCTTCACCGGCCTGGCGCACACCCGGGCGCACGAGACGGACCGGCTGGCCGCGCTGGCCAAGGAGGTCAACGCGCTCGGCGGCGACATCACCGAGCTGCCCGACGGGCTGCAGATCAGGCCGCGCCCGCTGCGGGCTGGGGCAGCCGGCCATCCGTTCGGTACTTATGACGACCACCGGATGGTGATGGCCGCGGCCGTCCTCGGCCTGGCCGTGCCCGGCCTCCGGGTGGCCGGCGCGGACACCGTGGCCAAGACCTTCCCGGACTTCATGGAGGTCTGGGCTTCCATGCTCGGGCTGGAACCCTGAGCCCGGCATGAGCCGGCAGTCGGAGTACGCGCGGCTCGACGAGGACGACGTCCGGGTCCGTCCCGGCCGCAGCTCGCGGCCGCGCACGCGGCGGCGCCCGGCGCACGCCAGCGCCGTGGAGGGCTTCGTGACCAGCGTGGACCGGGGCCGGTACGGGTGCATGACGGCCGACGGCAGGCTGGTCGTGGCGATGAAGGCGCGCGAGCTCGGCAAGGGCTCGGTGGTGGTCGGCGACCGGGTGGCGCTGGCCGGTGACACGTCCGCCGCCGAGGGGACGCTGGCCCGCATCGTCCGGGTCGAGCCGCGGACCAGCGCGCTGCGCCGGTCCGCCGACGACACCGACCCGCAGGAGCGGATCATCGTGGCCAACGCCGACCAGATGGTGATGGTCTGCTCGCTGGCCGACCCGGCGCCCAATCTCCGCTTCATCGACCGCTGCCTGGTCGCCGCGTACGACGCCGGGCTCGACCCGCTGCTGGTCCTGACCAAGGCCGACCTGGCGTCACCGCGTCGCGTGCGTGATTTCTACCGGCCGCTCGGGCTGCCGATGCTGACCACCCGGCGGCCGCTGGCGTCGCGCACGCTGTCCCGGCTGCGTTCGGCGGTGGAGGGCCGGGTCAGCGTGCTCATCGGGCCGTCCGGCGTCGGCAAGTCCACGCTGATGAACACGCTGGTGCCGGCGGCTTCCCGGTCCGTCGGCAGGGTCAACCCGGTAACCGGCCAGGGCAGGCACACGTCGTCGTCCGTGGTGGCGATCCCGCTGGGCGACGGGTGGCTCATCGACACGCCGGGCCTGCGGGGGTTCGGCCTGGGGCACGTGAGCGCGGAGCGGGTGGCGGAGGCGTTCGGGGACCTGGCCGAGGGCACCGTTTCGTGTCCGCCGGGCTGTGATCACCTCTCTGTTGACTGCGCGCTGGACTCGTGGGCGCGTGAGCATCATGCCGAGGCGCGCCTGGACTCGCTCCGCCGCCTGCTGCGCAGCCGCGAAGGCAGCCCCGACTAGCTGCGGGTGACCGGGGTTAGTAACAGGCCCAGTGGTTTCCGCATGCTGGCGCGTCGGCGAGCGCCACCCCGGCGCCCGGCCCTGTGTCACCTCAGCGCCCGCGTCCGGCTGCCTCGCGCCGGCAGGGATACCCGTCCCAGTGGTCTCATTCGTCACAATCGTGTATTCCCGGCACTTTTGCGGGGAAGATCTGGGCTCCGGAAAGCCAGGGGCCTATTCCGGCAGGGAGGGATGTCGTCTCCGGCAGGGAGGTATGTCGTCCCAATGGCCCCATTCGCGACAACCGCGTACTCCCGGCACTTTCTCCGGGGAAGATCCAGGCTCTGGGGAAAATCCGGGGGCCTATGAGGCACTCGATCTTCCCCGGAGCCCCGAATTTCCCCGATTCTTCGGGGCGTCTGCGCTTTGAGGGGCGTATGTGACGTGCGGGAGACGCCACCCCGGGCCGGGCGGGATCGCGACAGCCGACCTGCCCGAAGCCGCTGGCTCCTGCGGGGCGGTTAGTTCGAGAAATCCTGGGTGAGCCAGACGGTGCCGGAGGAGACGCGGTGGACAGCGATTCCGATGTGGGTAAAGGAACTGCTGAGGATGTTGCGGCGGTGACCGTCGTCGGGCGGCGTCTCGTTCAGCATGTCCTGGGTGAGGCCGACCGCCATCCGGGCGATGGCCGCGGTGCCGGCCGCGACCGGGCCGCCTTCGCCGATGTTCTCCCCGCACGCCGACCAGGCGACCCCGGCGGCGGTCTCGCGGGCGCCCAGATCGGGTTCGCCGGGGCACTGGTGCGAGAGCCCGCAGCCGCCGGCCATCGTCGCGTTGTGCGCCGACGCGCTGCTGTCCAGGCCGGCCGTGATCGTCAGCGGAGTCAGGCCCGCTGCCGCGCGCGCCTGGTTGACGAGCGCGAGCACGTGGGCAGCCGGGCTGGCGCCCGTGGCATCGGTCGCGGACGCGGACGGCAACGGCGCGAGGGCGGATGACGCGGGACTGGATGATCCGGGGCTGGACGATCCGCGGCTGGACGATGCAGAGGCGGCCGGCGACGACCGGGCGCGGGCTCGTTTCGCCCGGGCGGTGGACGACGATGGCGGCACGGTGGCGACGGCGGCGTGGAAGGGTTGCCCCGCACAGGACCCGGCGGACCCGGGCGACCCGGCGGCCGACGGGCCGCATGAGCTAGGCGCCTGACGGGCGTTGACCGCATCCGCCGCGGCCGAGGGGGCCGGGCCCGAACCGCGGGCCAGGTAGATGCCCACGGCCGCCAGCAGCGGCAGCACCAGCAGGCCGGCCAGCAAGCGCCCGGTGCGGCGGCCCGGCCCTGGCCAGGCGCGGCGCGCGGGCGTACGGTGGCGCGCGGGTGCTCCGGTCGGCACCTCAGCGCCCCGTCTCGGCGTGCGTGCCTGACCATCCGTGGCCGTCCCCTGATCCGGCCGCTGATATCCGGGGATCGCGACGATCCATGTAGCTCAGCGCTCACCACCTAACAGGCGTGACCTTAGATGATCGGCACCCGATCCGGCGGGGATTGCTGGATGTCGGCGAGGCGGTGCCGGCTGCGCGGGCTAGCTGGCGGGCTAGCCGACGGTGCCGCCGGCGCGCCAGTAGACGCCGGCCGCGGTCCGGGACATGAACTGCTCGTCGACCAGGTACCGGCGCAGGGCGCAGTGGTCGTCGAAGACCTGCTTGAGGATCTCGTCGACCGCGGCTTCGGGGTACCTGCGGCCCGGCTCGAAGGCCTGGGCCACCTGGTCAAGCAGCAGACGGCGCCGGGTGCGCCTGGCCGGCCACGCGGTGATCCTGCCGTCACGGAGGTATGCCCGCAGCCGGTCCGGCGGGTCGGCGAGGAGACCGTCAGCGTTTTTACCCATCTCTTCGAGTATGACGCGGGCGCGGCGGATCTGGCCAGCGAGATACCCCAGGCGGTACCGTTTCGCGGGTGGCACGCTATGACGACGACCTGCGCTTCGCGCATGTCCTCGCAGACAACGCCGACGACATCACGACCCGCCGGTTCCGGGCGCTCGACCTTAAGGTCGACACCAAGCCCGACCTCACGCCGGTGTCCGACGCCGACCAGGCGGCGGAGGAGTCGCTGCGTAACGTGCTGCGCCGGTCCCGTCCGCGCGACGCGGTGCTCGGCGAGGAAACCGGCCAGACCGGCACGGGACCGCGGCGCTGGGTCATCGACCCGATCGACGGGACGAAGAACTACGTGCGCGGCGTCCCGGTCTGGGCCACGCTGATCGGGCTGATGGACGGCCCGGACGTCGTGGTCGGGGTGGTGTCCGCGCCCGCCCTGAGCCGCCGCTGGTGGGGCGCCCTCGGCGGCGGCGCCTGGACCGGGCGCAGCCTGACCAAGGCATCCCCGTGCCGGGTGTCCGGGGTGACCAAGATGGGCGATGCGTCGCTGTCGTACTCCGGGCTCGGCGGCTGGTCCGAACGCGGCCTGCTCGATAACTTCCTCGACCTGACCAGGTCGGTGTGGCGGACGCGGGCGTTCGGCGATTTCTGGTCGCACATGCTGGTCGCGGAGGGCGCCTGCGACATCTCCGCGGAACCCGAGGTGAACCTGTGGGACATGGCCGCGCTGCAGATCATCGTCACCGAGGCCGGCGGCCGGTTCACCTCACTCGAGGGCGCGGCCACCCCGGACGGCGGCAGCGTGGTGTGCACCAACGGTCACCTGCACGACGAGGTGCTGGCCCAGCTGCGGAATTCTCACCAGTGAATAACTCGCGCAGCGCAGTGATCAGGGACTTGCCCTCCGGGATGAATTAACCGATGCTTGTGGGACGTCACAAATGCACAAGCGTCGGAACCAGGGGGTGTTACTCGTGAAGGTACGAGACGGCATGTCCCACCTAGTCCTTACTATCGGGCCAGCACACACGCTGCGGCAAGCAGCGCGCATGATGTCGGCACGCCATATCGGCGCCGCCGTCGTGACCGACCCGGAGCACGCTGGCATCGGCATCCTGACCGAACGTGACATCCTCAACTCGGTGGCCGCGGGCGAGGACCCGGACGCCGAACTCGCCGCGCAGCACCGCACCGAAGAACTCACCTACGCCTCGCCCGAATGGACCCTGGAGCAAGCCGCCGCCGCGATGGTCAAGGGCGGGTTCAGGCACCTCGTGGTGGTCGAAGGCCACGACGTGGCCGGGTTGCTGTCCATGCGCGACATCGTCCGCTGCTGGATGTCGGCCGAAGCAGCCGAGCAGGCCCAGCCGCGGGCCGTCGCCACGTCGGCCTGAGCCTAGGGAGCCCAGGGAGCTCCGGGAGGACGCGCCGAGGGTAACGTGCAGGCTTGACTCGTGGGTGACGAACGGGCCGAGACCTACCTGCGGCTGGTGGCCGAGCGGGAGTTCCGGCGGGTGATCCATCCGCCGGGGTGGGCTGATCACCGGATGTCGACCTCGGACATCGCGGCGAGCGCGCTGTGGAACCTGCGCCGGGCCGGCCGCATCCTGATCGCGGCCGCACAGCGCCCGGCAGCACAGCGCCCGACAGCACAGCGCCCGACAGCACAGCGCCAGGAATGGCGGACACTTAAGCCATGAACCGCGAGGGCGCGGAGACCTGCCTGAGGTTGCTGGCCGAGGCCGCGATGCGCGGCGCGCTGACCGCGGCCCCGGAGTCGCCCTGGGCGGCGGACGCGAGCAGCCGGGCCACGATGGGCATGGCCGGACAGGCCCTGACCGCCGTCGGAGCGCTCGACGCGGTCACCGTCGAGGAGATCCTGGCCGACTTCACCCTGGCCGTGAGCGTGCGGCAGCTCCGGTACCAGACGGACCAGGGCCCCAGCCCGGCCGCGAGGGCGGCCCGCTTCGCCGTGCAGAGCCAGTCGATCCGGTCCGGACCGCTGGCCTGGGCAAGCCAGCTGGCGCGCGCCCGGCCACCGGGAAGCACCGGCGCACCGGACCCCGCGGACCCGGAGCCGCCCGCCGATGATCCCGCCGAGTCCGGCCGGTTCGTCCCGGTCGGGCTGACGATCCCGTTCCGCGAGGGAGCCGTCAGCGGCGACCTGTGCCTGATGTCGTTCGCGCACACGGGCTCGGGCGCGCGGTTCATCGCGGCGTGGGGCATCCGCACCCAGTCGCCGGAATACCGGCTGAGCCTGCTGCAGCACCCCGGCCTGGTCCCGTTCGGCCTGTTCACGGTCGCCGACGACCGTGGCGCGCGGTACGAGCTGGACGGCACGCCCACCGGCGACCCCGACTGGACCAGCGAGATCAGCCTGCGCCCCACCCCGCCGCGGGACATCCGCTGGCTCGACGTCGCCGCACCGGGCCGCGCGGCGGCGCGTATTGACCTGAGCCCGGGCCCGGAGACCTCGGCGGGCGATGAGCCGCAGGTCAGCGAGGCGAAACTCAGCCCAGGCGAGCACCTGCTGATCATGATGGCGGAGCAGCTGCTCACCACGGTGCCGGATTTCCCGCGCAGCCGGTGGCGGCAGGTGACCGCGGCGCCGCTGCGGGCCATGGCGTGCGGGCTCGGCGGCATCGTCGCCGCGCTCGAGGCGGCCGATGTCCTGTCGCCGCTCAGCCCGGTCCCCGCCCGGCTCGCCGCGCTTTGCGCCAGCCTGGACATCGGCGGACACGGGATCACCGCGGCGCCCGCGCCGGGCCTGCCGGAGCCCTGGCTCAGCCTGCTGGCTCACTACCAGCGCAGGAAGCCGGACCTGACCCCGGCGGGCGAGGGCTGCGCGGCCATGGCGGCCACCCTGCCCGAACTGGACGGCATCCGGCTGACCCTGCTCGGGCTGCAGCACGCCGAGGGATACTCCTTCCTGCACGTGCTGGCCCGGGGCCAGATGCGGGAGCACCCTCCCGGGCCGCTCGATGTCGACCTGGCCTTCCCGCTGTCGGTCTGGCTCCGGGACAGCGGCGGCCGGTGGCACGCCGCCCGCCAGGACCGCCGGCATCTGACCGGCCGCGAGTGCACGATCCGGCTGCAGCTGGTGCCGCCGCTGACCCGTCCCACGGCCTGGGTCGAGGTGCTGGCCGGCGGCCAGTCGGCCGAGGTCCGCACCAGGCTGCCGCTCCGCTGGGGGTACCCGTCGTGACGATTCCGAACGAACCTTGGTTCGCGTCCCTGCCTCCGTGCCAGGCCCGGGTGCCGTGCGGTCCGGGCCGGCACGTCGTCCGCTGGGAGGCCGGGACGCTCCGGCTGGTCAGCCACGCCGACCTCGAGGCCGAGCTCGTGCTCGCCGCCCTCGGCGGGGAGAAGGCCAGATGCGTCGAGGTGGCCGAGGCCTGGAGGCGGCACGCCGCCGACCTGACCGTGCTGGCCGTCGGGCCACGCGGTCCGGCCGACGAGATCCTGGTCAGCTGGGACGACGTCGACGCGGCCGCGAAGGCCGGCCAGCGCGGCGGCTGGGGCTGGACCTTCACCGGGCCGCCGCCCGGCGGCCCCGGGCACGGGCCGATGCGGCTGGCCAGCCCGCCCACGGCGGCGCTGGCCCGGGCCGGCGCCGCGCGCGCGCAGTTCCAGCAGGAAGCCGACCAGGCCCGGCAGCGCAGGAACGACATGCTGTCACTGCTCGCGCTGGGGTACGGGTTCCAGGTCCGGCTGACCGGGCAGGTGGTCGCGGCGCACGCGGACCGGCCGGACGACCAGGACGAGCGGGGGCGCAGCATCCGGTCCGTGCTGGCCACCGCCCTGGCCGGCCGGCTGGCGCCGGTCGCCGAGAAGTGGCTCGGCATCGACCCGGACCAGGTGACGGTGGCGCTGCAGCAGGGACCTGGCTGGGGTTCGGTCGAGCTGACCGGGCAGGGTGAGCAGCGGCGGCTGCAGGTCAGCCTGCCCGCCGGGTGGCTGCCCCGGGTGTGGGCGCCCGGCCTGGCCCTGGCCGGCCGGCATCTGGTCGTCGCGGTGCAGCGGGCGGGCTGGCCCGG
Organism: uncultured Actinomycetes bacterium; assembly: GCA_963722275.1. Taxonomy (GTDB): domain Bacteria; phylum Actinomycetota; class Actinomycetes; order Streptosporangiales; family Streptosporangiaceae; genus Palsa-504. The sequence goes on from CAVRMX010000013.1 coordinate 216,378, forward strand.
CGCGCGGGTGCTGGCCTTGCGGGCGCCTGGCACGGAGCCGGTGCCGCTCGAGGTGCACGCCAGCGAGGGCCCGCCCGGTGCCCTCGATGCGCCACACTGGGAGATATGAGCACGAACCACCCGGCCGTCGAGGCGCTCGGCGTCGCGGTCGCGGCCCGGGTGCCGGTGCTGCTGTGGGGTGCGCCCGGCACCGGCAAGACGTCCGCGATCCGCGCCATGGCCGAGGCCATGGGGCTGCCGTGCGAGACGGTGATCGCCTCGATCCGGGAGCCTTCCGATTTCGCCGGGCTGCCCATCGTGGTCGGTGACGAGGTGCGGTTCGCTCCCCCGGCATGGGCGCGGCGGCTGGCCGAGGCGGGACACGGGCTGCTGTTCCTGGACGAGCTGTCCACCGCCCCGCCTGCCGTCCAGGCCGCCCTGCTCCGGGTGGTGCTCGAGCGGGCGGTCGGCGACCTCATGCTGCCCGACGAGGTGGCGGTGGTCGCCGCGGCCAACCCGCCGGAGCAGGCCGCCGACGGCTGGGACCTGTCCGCGCCGCTGGCCAACCGGCTGTGCCACCTGGCCTGGCAGACCGACCCGCGTGCGGTGGCGGACGGGCTGGCGGGCGGCTGGCCGGCTCCGGTGGTGCCGGTGCTGCCCGACGGGTGGCAGGCGGAGGAGATCCTCTCCCGTGGCCTGGTCGCCGCCTTCCTGCACGTACGGCCCGGTCTGGCCTGCGCGCCGCCGTCCGACGCGGCGGCCGCGGGACGCGGCTGGCCGTCGCCGAGGACCTGGGAGATGACGGCCCGGCTGATGGCCGCCGCGGGCGCCTCCGGCACCGGGGACGAGGCCCGGTCCGCGCTGATCAGGGGCGCGGTCGGCGACGGGGCGGGGGTGGAGTTCCTGGCCTGGCTGGCGGAGATGGACCTGCCCGATCCGGAGCGGGTACTCGCCGACCCGGCCTCGTTCCGGCTCCCGGAGCGCGGCGACCGCGCCTACGCCGCCCTCGCCGCGATCGCGGCGGCGGTGGCCGCGGACCCGACCCCGGAGCGCTGGACGGCCGGCTGGCAGGTCCTCGGGCGGGCCGCCGACGCCGCGCCCGACGTGGCCGCCGTCGCCGCGCGCGTGCTGGCCAGATGCCGTCCCGACGGCACCGCGCTGCCCGCGGAGATTCACCTGTTCGCCCCGGTGCTGCGGGACGCCGGGCTTCTCAATCAGGCGTGACCTGGAGTGGCTGATCCCGTAATCGGAGGCCTGGCGGCGGCGCGGCTGTGGGCCGCCACCAAGTTCCCGTACCTGGCCACCGGGGTGTTCGGCGCTCAGGTGAGCGCCGAGCGGGGCAGCGGCACCGTGTCGGTGGACGAGCACTGGCGGATGCGCGCCGACCCGGAGCTGACCGCGGGCTGGACCCCGGCCCAGCTGGGGTCCGTCCTGATCCATCACGTCTGCCATCTGCTGCGGGCCCACGGCGAGCGGGCGCAGGGCAAGGGCGTCCGGCCGGACGAGTCCGGGATGTGGATCCGCGCCGCCGACGCCGAGATCAACGACGACCTGGTGACGGCCGGGCTCGACCTGCCCGGCCAGCCGGTGCTCCCCCGCGACCTGCGCGCCGAGGACGGCCTGCTGGCCGAGCAGTACTTCGACGGGATACGCCGTGCCGCGCGAGAAGAGGGTGCCGCGCGAGAAGAGGGTGCCGCGCGGGCAGGAAGCGGCGCCGGGGCGGGAACCACGGACCGTTCGGCACCATCTGGATCACCGGGAGCCTGGCTTGACTGCGGAAGCGGCGCGGACGGGATGCCCCGGCCCGGCCAGGACGACGGGGGCCTGCCCCGGTGGCAGGCCGACCTGCTGCGGCGGCAGGTCGCGCAGGACGTCATCGCGCACGGCAAGCGGCCGGGGACCGTGCCGGCCGGGCTGCTGCGCTGGGCCGAGGAGATCCTCGCGCCCAAGGTGAACTGGCGCGCCGTGCTCGCGGCCGAACTGCGGCGGGCCGTCGCCGAGGTCTCCGGCGCGGTCGACTACTCCTACCGGCGGCCCTCGCGCCGGTCCGCCGTGGCCGGCCCGGTCGTGCTCCCGGCGCTGCGGCGGCCGGTGCCCGAGGTGGCCGTCGTCTGCGACACCTCGGGCAGCATGACCGCGGACCTGCTCGCGATGGTGCTGGCCGAGGTGGAGGGCCTGCTGCGGGCGCTCGGACTCGCCCGGCAGGTCCGCGTGCTGGCCTGCGACACCGCGGTCGCGCCCGCCCGGCGGGTCAGCTCCGCCCGCCAGGTGCAGCTGGTCGGCGGCGGCGGGACCAACATGGGCGCGGGCATCGCCGCGGCGGCCGCGCTGCGGCCCCGGCCGGCCGTCACCGTCGTGCTCACCGACGGGTACACACCGTGGCCCGCCTCGCCGCCGAAGGGGATGCGGGTCGTGGTCGGGCTGCTCGGCGTGCAGGCGCCGGACGCGCCGCCGTGGGCGCGCTCCGTCCGGGTGGAGCCGGACTGAGCGCGCCCTTGGCGGCGGACCCGGTTTGCCTGATGACGGCCCGAGGTGATCTGCTATCGGGCGATGAACACCAGGCCAAGACAGCAGATCCTGACGCTGATCGCGATCGCGCTCACCTTCGCTTCCGGCGCGATGGACGTTGCCAGCTTCACTCGGCTGGGCGGCGTCTTCACCAGCGTCATGACCGGCAACATCGTGCTGGGAGGGCTGGCCGTGGCGCAGCGGTCACTGGAGCTGGCCAGCCACACCGCCGTCTCGATCGCCGGCTACATTGCCGGGGTAGCCGGCGGCACCTGGGTCGCGCACGGCTTCAAGACGGCCAGCCCGGCGAAAGACGCTGACGACGAGGGCCGGGCCAGTGTGCTGCCCGCCCACGTCAACTGGACGCTGTTTGCCGAGCTTGTCCTGCTGGCCGGGTTCACCGTCGGCTGGGAGATCACCGATGCCCGGCCGGCCGGGTGGGCGCAGTTCTGCCTGCTCGCGGTGACGGCGGCGGCCATGGGCATGCAGGCGGCCGCGGTCAAGGAGATGGGGCTGACCGAAGTGTCCACCACGTTCCTCACCGGCACCCTGACCGCACTGGTCAGCTCGCTGGTCAGCCCGGGCCAGGACACGCCGCACGGCCTGCGGAGGTTCGGCGTGCTGATCGGGCTGGCGGCCGGCGCCGTGCTGTGCGGGCTGCTGGTGGCGACCGCGGCGGACGTCGTCCCGCTGCTGCCGCTGGCCGCGCTGATCACCACCCTCGTGCTGGCCTCGGTGCCGCTGCGGAACGGCGGATAGCCTCGGGCCATGGCCATCCGACCAACCAGCCTGTTCGGCGCTCCCCCACCCTTCTGCGCGGCCGCGCGCGCTGATCGTGGATTGTTACACCCCCCATGGGGGGTATTTGTATCCACGAAGATGAGGGCCGACCGCGGTGGGCGGCGGAATGTCACTGGGCGGTGGCAGTATGCCGGCATGAGACCAGCATTGAAGGCGGGCCTGCTGCCGGTGTGGCGAGACCGTGACACGCTGCAGTTCGGCGTGGATCCGCGGCGGGCGGTCGCGGTGGCCGGGGTCGGCCAGACCGCGGCCGTGCTCAGCCTGCTCGACGGGAGCCGCGACCGGGAGAGCGTGATCGCCGCCGCGCAGGGGTACGGCGTGCCGGCCGCGGCGGCCGACCGGGTGCTCGGGGTGCTGGCCGCGGCGGGCGTCCTCGACGACTTCCCGGCCCGGATGCACGCCTCGCTCCCCGAGCAGCTGCGGGCCCGGCTGGTCCCCGAGCTGGCCACCGCGTCGCTGGCCTACGCGCACGGGGACGGCGGGGCGCGCGCGCTGGCCCGGCGGCGGGCCGCCTACGTCCGGGTGCATGGCGCGGGCCGGACCGGCGCGTGCGTGGCCAGCTTCCTGGCCGCCTCCGGCGTCGGGCACGTCAGCTGCGCCGACCCGGAGACCGCCGAGCCCGCCGACCTGGCGCCCGCCGGGCTGGTGCTGGCCGACCTGGGTTCGCCGCGGCAGGAGGGTGCCGCCCGGGCCATCGAGCGCGCCGCGCCCGAGGTCAGGACGAGCGACGACGGCACCGTCCCGGACCTGGTGATCCTCACCGGGCTGACGCTGCCGGACCTGACCGGGCAGCTGATGCAGGACCGGGTGCCGCACCTGGTGCTGCGGACCGGGGAGGCGATCGGCGTGGTGGGACCGCTGGTGCGGCCGGGGAGTTCGGCCTGCCTGAACTGCGTGGACCTGCACAAGACCGAGGCCGACCCGCAGTGGCCGAAGATCCTGGCCCAGGCCACCTTCGCCCGCCCCCGGCCGCAGGCCTGCGACACCGTGCTCGCCGCCATGACGGCCACCCTGGCGTCCGCGCAGGCGCTGGCGTACCTCGACCGCCCCGGCACCGTCCCGGTGACCGCGGACGGCACGCTGGAACTGGTCCTGCCCGACTGGCAGTGGCGCCGCCGGACCTGGCCGCCGCACCCGGCGTGCGGCTGCGGCGCGACCGCGCGCCGGGTAAGCGGCACGGGCGCCCCTCGGCACGGGTCGCGCTGAGCCGGCCCGGGCCTTTGCCTGTACCATCCGCACCCGCGCATGCGGGACAATGCCAGAGTGAACGACGTGCCCAAGAACCCGGTGACCCGGGCCGCCAAGATGGCCAGGCTGCCGATCGGGCTGGCAGGCCGCACCGCCATCGGGATGGGGAAGCGAATAGGCGGGCGGCCGGCCGAGATCGTCGCGCAGGAGATACAGCAGCGCACGGCGGACCAGATCTTCCGCGTCCTGGGCGAGCTCAAGGGCGGCGCCATGAAGCTGGGCCAGGCGCTGTCGATCTTCGAGGCGGCGCTGCCGCCGGAGATCGCCAGCCCGTACCGGGCCACGCTGACCAAGCTGCAGGAAGCCGCGCCGCCGCTGCCGACGCGCACCGTGCACCAGGTGCTGACCAGGGAACTCGGGGAGGACTGGCGGGATTTCTTCGCCGAGTTCAACGACACGCCCGCCGCCGCGGCCTCCATCGGCCAGGTGCACGAGGCCGTCTGGCACGACGGCCGGCGGGTCGCGGTGAAGATCCAGTACCCGGGCGCGGGCCGCGCGCTGATCGGCGACTTCAACCAGCTGAGCCGGGCCGGGCGGCTGTTCGGCATGCTGATGCCGGGGCTGGACGTCAAGCCGCTGCTCGACGAGCTGAGGGACCGGATCAGCGAGGAACTCGACTACGAGCTCGAGGCGATGTCCCAGCAGATGTTCGCCGACGCGTACGCGGGCGACCCGGACATCTACGTGCCCAACGTGGTCATGGGCACCAAGCAGGTGCTGGTCTCCGAATGGATGGACGGCACCCCGCTGTCGAAGATCATCAGCGACGGGAGCAAGGAAGAACGCGACCGGGCTGGGATCATGCTCGTTCGGTTCCTGTTCTCCGGACCGTCGCGGGCCGGGCTGCTGCACGCGGACCCGCATCCGGGAAACTTCCGCCTGCTCGACGACGGACGCCTGGGCGTGCTCGACTTCGGCGCGGTGGACCGGCTGCCGGGCGGGCTGCCGCGGTTCTTCGGCCGGCTGCTGCGGATCATGCACGACGACGACGCGGACATCGAGGAAGTGGAGCGCGAACTGCGCGCGAACGGGTTCCTGCGGCCGGGGATCCACGTGGACCTGGACGCGCTGCACGCCTTCCTGGCACCGCTCGCCGAGCCATCCAAGGTGGACTCGTTCAAGTTCACCCGCGAATGGATGCGCGAGGAGGCCAGCCGGGTCACCGACATGCGGGTCGGCAATATCAGCCGCCAGTTCAATGTCCCGCCGTCCTACGTGCTCATCCACCGGGTGTCCACGGCCGGCATCGGGGTGCTGTGCCAGCTCGAGTGCGAGGGCGAGTTCCGGGCCGAGGTGCTCAAGTGGATACCCGGCTACTTCGATCCCGCCCCCGGCGCTCTGGAGGGCAGCAGATGATCCCCTTCGGTGCCATGCAGCAGACCCTGGACCGGCTGCCGGAAGGCTAGTTCCCGCTTCCTGATCCGGTTGGGGGGCTATCCCTGGTTGTCGGGGACCTCGCGGCCCATGGCCAGGCGCTGGGCGGCCTGCTCCTTGCGGATGACGTGCATGACGGCGTTGATCAGGGCCAGGTGCGTGAAGGCCTGCGGGAAGTTGCCCAGCTGCCTGCCGGTCCGCGGGTCGATCTCCTCGCCGTAGAGCAGCAGCGGGCTGGCGTAGGACAGGACCTTCTCGCAGATGTCCCGGGCCCGCTGGTGCTCGCCGATCTCGGTCAGCGCCGAGACCAGCCAGAACGAGCAGATGGTGAACGTGCCTTCCTCGCCGGACAGCCCGTCGTCGGTCTCGTCCACCTGGTAGCGCAGCACCAGGCCGTCCTGGGTCAGCTCGTCGGCGATGGCCAGCACGGTGGCGCGGATCCGCGGGTCGTCCGGCGGCAGGAACCGCAGCAGCGGCATCAGCAGCAGCGACGCGTCCAGGGCGGTGGTCTCGTAGTGCTGGCAGAACACGCCGCGGTCGTCGAGCGCGTTCGCGCAGATGTCGGCGTGGATCTCGTCCGCGGCCTTACGCCAGGTACGGGCCAGGTCCTTGTCCTCGCGCAGCGTGGCCAGCCGCGCCCCGCGGTCGGCCGCGACCCAGCACATCATCTTCGAGGAGGTGAAGTGCCTGGGCTCGCCGCGGACCTCCCAGATGCCCCGGTCCGGGTCGCGCCAGCGTTCCAGGGCGCGCTCCACCTGCTGGCGGGCCATCTTCCAGACCCGGTCGTCGAGCCGGTCACGTGACTTGGTGTGCAGGTAGATCGAATCCAGCACCACGCCCCAGACGTCATGCTGAGCCTGCTGGTAGGCGGCGTTGCCGATGCGCACCGGCCGGGCGCCCTGATAGCCGTTCAGGTGGTCGAGCACCTGCTCGTCCAGCTCGCGCCTGCCGTCGATGCCGTAGACGATCTGCAGATCGCCCCGGTCCCGTTCGACCAGGTCGCAGAGGAAGGCGAAGTAGTCGCTGGCCTCCCACTCGAAGCCCAGGGTGTACAGGCCCCACAGCGCGAACGTCCCGTCGCGCATCCAGGTGTAGCGGTAGTCCCAGTTCCGCTCGCCGCCCGGTGTCTCGGGCAGCGAGGTCGTCGCCGCGGCGGCGATCGCTCCGGTAGGGGCGAACGTCAGGCCCTTGAGGGTGAGCGCGCTGCGGGCCAGGTGGCCGCGCCAGCGGTGGTCGGGGAAGCGGCCGCGGGCCAGCCAGTGCTGCCAGTGGTGCGCGGTCCACACCAGCCGCTGGTAGGCATCCTCATAGGTTTCCGGAACGCGGCGGCCCCAGGACAGGGCGCAGAAGCGGGTGTCGCCCTCCTTCAGCAGCGTCCGGCCCCGGGCGCCCGCCCCCTCCAGGCCGAGGCGGACGTCGGAGGTCAGGGTGAGGGTCAGGTCCAGGCCCTCCGGCTCGATGACCGCCTGGGTGTAGCCGCGGTCGGTGTGCCGCCACCGGGCGTGCTGGCGCCCGTAGTCGAAGGCCGGCACGCAGTCCAGGGTGAGCTGCGCCTGGCCGTCCACGCACCGCACCGTCCGCAGCAGCATGTGCTCGGCGTCGTAGTCTGTGGGCGGCCTGATGTGCGTGCTGCCATGGGGATGGTCATGCTGCCACGGCCCCATGACCAGGCACTCCCGCACGACGAGCCAGCCCTCGCCGCAGTCCCAGCTGGTCTCGAGCACCATCGTCCCTGGCAGGTAGCGCCGGTCGCTCGGCACGTGCACATCGTCCGGGCCGAACCTGAACCACCCGGCATCGCGGTCCAGCATGGCGCCGAAGACGCTCGGGCCGTCCATCTTCGGCAGGCACATCCACTCGACCGAGCCGCTCGGCGCCACCAGCGCGGTGACCTCGCAGTCGGACAGGAACGCGTAGTCCGCGATCGGCGGGTAGGGCGAGAACTGGTCAAAGCCGCCGGGCGGCCGCTGGCGCGCGCTGTCCGACAGCGCCTCGAGCGGCATGGCGTCCTCTGCTGCCACTGCGATCACCTCTCGTCTCAGCCGGACCGCGGACAGGGGCGGCGAGTACAGCCCGGGCCTATGGCAAAATAGTAAGTTGATTAAGAGGTTTCTAACTAGAGGTAATTTTTCGGACAACAGTTCGTGGCCAGCTGACGACTGGCGGGCGGCCGGTGAGCGGCCGTGGGCGGAGGTGACCGAACGATGCGAAGCGGGACGCTCCTGCCGCCGGTCAGGCCGCTTCCGGCGGAGGTCGCGGAACTGAGATCCGCGGTCCGCGGCTTCCTGGCCGGCGAGCGGGCGGCCAGCCGCTTCGTCCCGGCCTGCGACGCCTGGCTCTCCGGCTGGGACGAGTCGTTCAGCCGCCGCCTGGCGGCCCGCGGCTGGGTCGGCATGACCATACCGGCCGAGTACGGCGGCCCCGGGCGTTCGGCGCTCGAGCGCTACGTCGTGGTGGAGGAACTCCTCGCCGCCGGGGCTCCGGTCGCGGCCCACTGGGTCTCCGACCGGCAGGTGGGGCCGAACCTGCTGCGGTACGGCAGCGAGGAGCTCAAGCGGCGCTACCTGCCGGCCATCGCCCAGGGCGCGTGCTACTTCGCCATCGGCCTGTCCGAACCGGACGCGGGCTCGGACCTCGCCGCCGTCCGGACGGCCGGCACCCGCGCCGACGGCGGCTGGATCGTATCCGGCGTGAAGATCTGGACCAGCGGCGCCCACCGCGCGCACGCCCTCATCGCGCTGCTCCGCACCGGCCCGGCCGACGGCCGGCGGCGCCACGTCGGCCTCAGCCAGCTGCTCATCGAGCTCGGCCAGCCGGGCGTGACGATCCGGCCGATCATCTCGATGACCGGTGAGCATCACTTCAACGAGGTCGTGTTCAGCGACGTGTTCGTGCCCGATGCGCAGGTGGTGGGCACCATCGGCGACGGCTGGGCCCAGGTGACCTCGGAGCTGGCCTACGAGCGGAGCGGCCCGGAACGGCTGCTGTCCACCTTCGTGCTGCTGGACACGCTGGCCGGCGAACTCGCGTCGCGGGCGGCCGGCCGCGCGCCGAGGAGGCGCTCGGCCAGGTGATCTCCCGGCTCTGGGCGTGCCGCCAGATGTCGCTGGCGGTGGCCGGTGCGCTGGCCGACGGCGAGGCGCCGGAGATCGCCGCGGCGCTGGTGAAAGACGTCGGGACGCGACTGGAGAGCGAGGTCATCGAGGTGGCCCGGATGCTGACGGCGGCCGAGCCCGATCCGGACGGCGCCGGGATCGCCGGGCTGCTGGCGCACGCGGTCCTGCACGCGCCGGGGTTCACGCTGCGCGGCGGCACCAACGAGATCCTCCGCGGCGTGGTCGCCCGCGGTCTGGGCCTGCGATGAGTGCCGCGGACGGCGAGCGGGAACTGCTGCGCGACACCGTCGAGGACCTGCTCGCCGGGCACTGCACCCCCGGGCGGGTGGCGGCCGCGGCCGGGACCGGCTGGGACGCCTCCTTGTGGCAGGCCCTCGAGGGCACCGGCCTCACGCTCGCCGGATCACCGGAGGAGGCCGGCGGAAGCGGCGGTGACCTGGCCTCCGCGGCCGACATCGCCGTGGCCGCCGGGGCCGCGGCCGCCCCGGTGCCGCTGGCGGAGACGCTCGCGGCCGGGATGCTGCTGGCCCGGGCCGGGGTGGCCATCCCGGCCGGCCCGCTCACCATGGCAGCCGCCTCGGACCGCGGCGCGGCGCCTGGCCCGGGCGCGGTGCTTCGCCGGGTGCCGTACGGCCGGCTGGCCACGACGGTGACCGCCGGGTCGGGCGAGGGCGGCGACTGGCTGGCGGTCATCACACGGCCGGCCGGGGTCCGGCCCGGGCGCAACCTGGCCGGGGAGCCACGAGACGAGGTGGAGCCCGGCGCGGACGCCGAGGTGCACGACGCTCCGGCGGGGACGGCGGACTACGCCCGGAGGCTGCGGCTCCTGTTCCGGTCGCTGCTGATCGCCGGGGCCGCCCGGCGGGCCCTCGACCTGACGGTGACGTACGTGCGGGAACGGGAGCAGTTCGGCCGTCCGCTGGCCAGGTTCCCCACGGTCCAGCAGGAACTTGCCCGGATGGCCGGGGAGGTGGCCCTGATCGGCGCCGCCACCCAGGCCGCCGTCGCGGACGAGCTGGCCCCGCCCGGCGCGGACGCGGTGTCGGCCGTCCTGGCCGCGAAGGCTCAGGCCAGCCACAGCGCGGGGATCGTGGCCGCGATCGCGCACCAGCTGCACGGCGCGATCGGCACCACCGAGGAGCACCGGCTGCGGCTGACGACCACCCGGCTGTGGTCCTGGCGGGACGAGGACGGCCCGGAGGCCGAGTGCTTCGCCGCGCTCGGCCGGGCGGCGCTTGGCGCCGCGGCCGGCGGCGGCCTGTGGCCCTGGCTCAGCGGCAGCGCCCGCCCGTAAAACGCTGGCGCCGCCGGAGAAGGGCTGCGCCGGGCTGGGCGGAGTCAGCCGAACAGGTCGACGACGGCCTTGGCGCCCATATCGTCCCGCAGCAATTTGCGGCCTATGACCTCCATGTGCGTCCGCCAGTGCCGTTCGGCACCCTCGGCGTCACGCGCGTCGATCAGCAGCACCAGCTTGCGGTACGAGCGGACGAGCTTCCTGAACTGGTCCTGGGTATCCGGGCGGTCGAAGGTACGGGTGACGACCGTAGAAAGGTGCATGGCGACCACCTCGCGCAGCACGCCCGCCTGCACGGCCAGGGTGTGGTTCCCGGCCCGCTCGAGCACGAGGTCGTGGAACCCCTGCATGGCCTGGGACCAGGTGCCGGCATCCTTGAAGTGCTCGTCGCTTTCCACCAGGCCGACTAGCTGCTCCAGGCAGGCGTTCAGGTCGTCCAGGTCCTGCCGGGAGCGCCTGGTCGCCAGCATGGCCGCCGCGGCCGGCTCGATTACCAGCCGCGCCTCGTACACGTCGGCGATCGTCGTCCCGCTCATCTGGAGCAGCAGGCCGACATACCTGGCCGCCACGGCGATGTCCGGGGATACCACCCGGGCACCGCCGCGAGCGCCGCGCCGCACGTTGATCAGGGACTCGGCCTCCAGGATCCGGAATGCCTCGCGCAGCGTCGGCCGGGATACGCCGAACATCTCCATCAGCACCGTTTCCGGCGGCAGCGAGTCGCCGGTCTTCAGGTCGCCGCGGACGATCTGCCCGCGGATGTAGGACGCGATGAGCTCAGCCGTCTTGGGCGCACGCAGAACCGGCCTGGCCGGATCGCGATTCGAGAGCACTGGAGCACGTCCTCGCCAAAGAAGTAATTCAGTTAACCAAGCTTACCGGAATGACGTAACGCGTTCCCGTATCACCTGGCCAGGGCTATCGGCCCTCGAAGATGGCTTGGCGCGTGCGGGGATACCGGTTGATGCTCCTGCGAGGCATGGCGATGCTGGCGGCCCGCCGCGGCCTGATCGAACTGGCGGCAAGACACAACCCGCTGATCATGCGCTGGGCACGGTAGCCGGGCATCAGCTCATGCCGAGGACAGGGTCGGTCTGCGGCCCTCTGTGCTGAGCCCTAACGGATGAGCGTCGCCTTCGGGCGCCGCCTGACCGTGCTCAGGTGTCAGGGCCGGGATCGGGGTCTTCGTCCTCGTCCTCAAGTCCGGGATCCACCCCGCCTTCCCTGTGCTTTTCCGATGCGCGCATCACGGCCCGCATCTTGGCGAACTCGGCGGTACCCGACATGTCAGGCTCGCTGCCATGCTGGTCGCCGGCGTTGCCCGGCTCAGGCACGGGGTCACTCATGGCCAGATCCTCCTTCAGAAGCCGGATCCCATGACCAGCACGGTACCGCAGCGAAGTCGAAGATCAGGGAGCGGGCGACGTCAGCGAAGCTCGCGGCGGACGAGCCAGCGGGGCTTGCCACCGCGCCGGCCGGCGGTCTGGCGGACGCGCCTGAATCTGTGTGCCTCGAAGAGCTGGACGGTGCCCACGTAACCGCTGGTCTGATCAATGCGCTCGCAGCCAGGGTCGACCGGGTAACCTTCCAGCGCGGTCGCGCCCATCGCGTGCGCGTGCTCGACCGCGCCATCCAGCAGCTGATGCATAAGTCCGCGGCGCCGGAACCCCGGCCGCACCACGAAGCAGACCACCGACCATGCGCCCTCGTCCTGGACATGCGGGATCGTCCGGGAGTTGACCAGGGCGCGGTAGGTGGACTTCGGCGCGACCGAGCACCAGCCGGCGACCTCACCATGGACGTATGCGAGGACGCCGGGGCCCGGTGCGCTCTCGCACAGCGCGCGCATATGGGCGATACGGCCGGGCATGTCGAGGCTGGAATTGCGGTACGCCATGCAGACGCATCCGCTACCGCCTGGCTTGCGCGGCACCATGAACGACGCGAAGTCATCCCATCGCCCGGTGGCCGGCAGCACCTCGATTCCCATGCGCCGAGGATAGGCCCTGCTGACCGCGGCCGGCGGGGCGTGGTGCTGGGCTGTCAGGCTCGCTGTCCTGCGGTCCTGGCGGCTAGCACGATGGGCTCGTGCCTGACCGGGAAGTTCACCGAGCTGGCAATGAAGCACTTCTCGTGGGCTTCCCGATGCAGCCCGGCCGCCTTGTCGACCATGTCCGGTGAGGTCACGGTGACCCGCGGCCTGAGCACGACCTCAATGAAGTGGCCACCGCCGTCGGTGGTCTCGGTCATGGTGCCGTGGGCCTCATCGGTGTACTCGGTGACCACGATGCCGGCGGCCGCGCAGGCGTGCAGGTAGGAAAGCATGTGGCACTGGGCGAGCGCGGCAGTCAGCAGTTGCTCGGGATTCCACCGGCCCTGGTCGCCCCGGAAGGCCGAGTCGGAACTGCCCGCGATAGGCTGCGGCCGGCCGGCGTCCCCAGCCCCTTCCCCGTCACCAGCGCCGCTGACCGTAACCTCGTGGTCCCGGCCGTACTCCCGGTATCCGCTGGTGCCGCTGCCCCGGTTGCCGGTCCAGGCGACAGTGACGTCATAACTGTGGGTTCTGATCATGCTGGACCTCCTCGACTGCCTGATGCCAGCCTGCCACGAGGCGAGGGCGGTCGCCACGCCCACCTTCGCCGTGGCCGATGCCGTCGTAGCCCTGGCCGTGACGGGCCATCGGCTGGCTGTCGCAGGGGATCGTTGACGGCCGGGGCGAATGGGGTAGAACTGCTTGTGAGGGGCCGGCTTTGCGGACATCGCGGCCACGCTGAGGAAGAGAGCGCGAAATGACACAACCAGGCAGGCCCGCAGTATTTATTCATGGCCTATGGCTGCATGCCAGCTCGTGGGGCCCGTGGCTAGAACTGTTCCAGGAAGCGGGCTACGCACCGACAGCACCGGGCTGGCCAGGTGACTTGGACACGGTGGAGGAGAGCCGCCGGGCCCCCGGCCAGGTGGCGGGCAAGGGCATCGATGACGTGGTCGACCACTACGCCCGGATCATCCGAGGGCTTGAGGCCCCTCCGGTCGTCATCGGCCACTCCTTCGGCGGCCTCATCGCGCAGCGGCTGCTCGGCCAGGACCTGGCCGCTGCCGCAGTGGCGATCGACGCTGCGCCCATCAAGGGCGTGCTCAAACTGCCCGTTTCCGCGCTGAAAGTCGCCTCGATCGCGCTGCGCAAGCCAGCCAACCGCAACCTGGCGATATCGCTCACCGCGGAACAGTTCCGGTACGGCTTCGGAAACGTGCTTCCCGAGCAGGAGTCAGCTGAGCTGTACGACCGCTGGACAGTGCCCTCGCCGGGCCAGCCGCTGTTCGAAGCCGCCCTGGCGAACTTCACCCCGCGGTCGCCAGCGAAGGTGAATACCGGAAACAAGACCCGCGGGCCGCTGCTGCTCACGGCCGGGGGCAAGGATCACACCGTACCGGCGGCCATCACGACGTCGACTCGCAAGCTCTACCACAAGTCGCCGGCCGTCACCGACTTCATCGAGTTCCCCGATCGCGGCCACTCACTGACGATCGACCACGGCTGGCGCGAGGTCGCGCAGGCAGCGCTGGACTGGCTCAGGCAGCGGTCAGTCTGACTCGCGGACGGGTGGATCGGCAGCTCGGGGACTGGCACCGGCCTCATCAGGAGCAGATCGAGGCCAGCCGCGATGGCCAGCGAGAGCCCATCCCGGACCGGGCATGGCGCGGGCCGCCCGTGGAGATACTGGATGACGTGGTTCTCAATGGTTTCGTTCGTGCGCTCGATGGCTTTGAGGCCGTGCTTGCCAGGGTTGCACCTGACCGCTGGGGGCCGTCTGGCGGCCCATGGCCGGCGGTCCTTGGACTTCCGGTCACGGACCGCTTCTGCGCTCAGGATGAGTCGGCGCGAAATGCTGGGGGAACGCCAGGTTGCGGCACCGCTGATGGCGCAGCGCGCCGCACACGGGGCACTCAGACTGGCTCACCGCCGGTTCCAGCCGCGCCAGGGTGTCGGCATCCAGCCTGCGGGGCTCCGGCTCAGCGGGAAGCCTCAGCGGCCCTCGCAATGCCAGTTCGGACACGAAACGCTGGTACTCGCGTTCGCACTCTTCGCACCGGCAGCCTCGCTCCCAGGCCAGCACTGTGCCGTGCGGCGGCAGCGCGGGCGGCAGGTTGCCCCACGCGGTCATGCGTCCACGGTAGGACAACGGTTTCTCCGGTTGGTACCACGAGATGATCAGCAGGGAGCGGCGCAGAACATCAGTCCGCGCGAGGGAGCCGGAAACCCCAGTTCAGCATCCGTTCGGCGTCCCGCGCGCCGGCCGCGGGGCCAGTGGCGGGGCTGTCCAGCACGACCCCGATCAGCTCCCGGCCGTTCCTGGCCGCCTCGAACAGCAGGCAGTGCCCGGCGTCGTCGGTATACCCGCTCTTGATCCCGACGGCGCCGGGATACGAGCCGATCAGCGCGTCGGTGTTATCCCACCAGTACTGGTGATGCCCGCGGCCCTTCGGCAGGTGGTAGAACGGCAGGTCCACGATCGACCGGAAAGCCGGGTACCGCATCGCCGCTAGGCCGACCATGAGGAGGTCGGACGGCGTGGAGTAGGTCGAGGTCTCGGTGGGATAGGGCAGCCCGTCCGGTGAGGTGAAGTGGGTGTCCTTCATGCCCATCCGGGCCGCGGTCGCGTTCATCCGCGCGACGAAGGCGTCCAGGCCGGGACCGTAGGCGTTCGCCAGGGTGTACGCCGCATCCGCTCCCGACGGCAGCAGCAGCGCCTCCAGCAGCTCCTGCGCCGTAAGCACGTCCCCCGGGCGCAGCGCCGCGGTTTCGCCGCCGTACTTCCAGGCGTAGCTGAACGCCGCCTTCGGCACCCGGATCTGGCGGCCGAGGTCATCGCCCTGCAACACCAGCAAGGCAGTCATCACCTTTGTGACGCTCGCCATCGGCCGTTCGGTGTCCGGGTCCCGGCCCCACAGAAGCTGACCGGTGGCGGCGTCGGCCAGCACCGCGCCCTTGGCCCTTACCCCGCCTGGCGCGCCGGCCACCTCGATCATCGGGCTGGCCGACGGCCGGGGACGCGATGGCGTGGCCGGTGCGCGCGTACGGGCAGCCGCCACGGCGTGCCTGGGCACGGGCCGCGGACCGTGCCCCGCGACCGTGGACGCCCACGCCGCGACGCCGCCGGCAATGACGGCAACCGCGCTCAGCAAGACGATCCACGCTCTGAGCCGCATGACACCTGCCTTCGTCCCTCCCAAGAAATACCACCGACCAGTGAAAAACGTCCGCCAGGCTCTCATGGTTTCCGCCCGGATCCGCCGGGCGGAAACGCGGTGCGGCGATTCCCGCTACGGCTGGAGTTCTAGGCCGACGTGGTGATGAGCTCGTCGGCGACCCACTGCGCGACGTTGGCGGGGTAGGGCGCTGGCAGGCCGAGGACGATGTGCCGGAAGCCGGCGTCGATCGCCTGGCCGATCGCGTCCTGGGTGATGCCGGGCTGGTCGTAGGAGACTGGCAGGTGGATCGAGCGGATGACGGAGGCGGGGTCGCGACCGATCTCGGCGCAGTAGCGGTCCAGTAGCGCGCTGCGGCCGATGACATCGTCGATGTCCCCGCCGGGGATGTTCCACAGGTCGGCGTGCTCGGCCACCACGCGGAGCAGGGAGGCCGAGCGGCCGCCGATAAGGATCGGCGGGTGGGGGCGCTGGACGGGTTTGGGGTTGCAGAACGCTCCGGTGAGGTGGACGTAGGTGCCATCGAAGTCGAACGGCTCGGCCTCGGTCCACAACCGCCGGATAACTGTGCACGCTTCGGCGAGGCTCCCCACGGAGTGAGCAAAGTCGTGGAAGGGCAGGCCGTATGCTTCATACTCGCGCCGGGCCAGCGGGTGGCTGGGTCGTGAGCCCGCGCCGATACCGAAGTCGAGCCGTCCGCCGGAGACGATGTCGACGGTCGCGGCTATCTTGGCCAGCATCGCGGGCGGCCGGAAGCGGTTGCTGGTCACGAGCAGGCCCAGGCGCAGTCGCTGGGTCTGGGCGGCGAGGGCCGAGAGCAGTGTCCAGCCTTCGAGGATCGGTCCGCTCGGGTCGCCGCCGATCGGCATGAGGTGATCGAACAGCCACGCGTGCTCGATCTCCGGGATCGTGTCCGCCTCGCGCCAGACCCGCCGGACGTCGTGGTAGTCGACTTGCATGGGGGCGGTCGCGATCCCGAAACGAGGCCGGGGTGTTTGCGGCATGGGCGGTTGGTCCTCCTCCGTGAGGTGAAGCGAGTTGGCGATGCGCGGATTGGTTCTGGCTGGCCGGCTGTGGCATCCTGAACAAACGGAGCATTGTTCCGCTAACCAGCATACGGAACATGGTTCCGCTTGCCAAGCGGAGTGACGGAGGTAGCGGCGCGGTGGCCGGCATCGACAGCGGATCAGGGCGGTCAGCCCCGCGGAAGCGGGCCGACGCCCGGCGTAACGAGGAGAGGCTGCTGGACGCGGCCGCCGCGGCTTTCGTCGCTTCCGGCGTCGATGTGCCCGTGCGCGACATCGCCGCCAAGGCCGGGGTGGGCATCGGCACGATCTACCGCCACTTCCCGACGCGAGCCGATCTCATCGTCGCCGTCTACCGGCACCAGGTCGAGGCATGCGCCGAGGCCGGTCCGGCCCTGCTGGCGAACAGCAGCACACCGCACGCCGCCCTGGCCCGGTGGATCAACCTCTTCGTCGACTTCCTGGTCACCAAGCACGGCCTCGCCGAGGCGCTGCAGTCCGACGATGCCGCCTTCGAGACCCTGCACGCCTACTTCCTCGACCGCCTCGTCCCCGTGTGCGCCCAGCTGCTCGACGCCGCGGCCGCGGCGGGCGAGATTCTCCCCGGCATGGATGCCTTCGAACTGATGCTTGGCGTCGGCAATCTCTGTATCGGCGCGGACAACAACCCCCGCTACGACGCACGTCGCATGGTCGGACTCGTCATCGCAGGACTGCGCCTCCGCTAGGGAGCCTCAGCTGCCGCCGACCGTGCGCTGGCCGTGCGCCGGCCCGGATCGTCTGGCGCTGGCAGCCACGTCGGCGGCGTTTCCGCGGAAACGTCTTGTGCATAATTTCACAAGGGGCACGGCAATGCCCTCGATGAGCGTGGCAACATCGTGGCTACGTGCCGCGGCCCCGCACTGCCGTGGCGCCGCACTGCCGTGGCGCCGCACTGCCGTGGCGCCGCACTGCCGTGGCGCCGCTGGGCGACCCGATCTCCGTACCGCCTGCCTCACGTGTCTCGCGCGCACCGTCCGGCCCCCCGTGCCCCGCCTGCGCGCCGTCTTGGCCCCGGGCTTAACCGCCACGATGGAACATCGATGTCGCTGCAACGGCCACGATGGAGCATCGTGGTCGTTTGCCGGGGGGCGGGCTGGGGCGGATTCAGGGACGGGCGGGATGGATGCGACGATCCGGGGATGGAGATGACACTGCGGTGTGAGATCTTTCCGTCCGACCTCGATGCGGCCGTCGACTTTTACACCCGGGTACTGCGCTTCAACGTGACGAAGGATCAGCGCCATCACGCGAGCGCGTACGTATCCATGCAGCGCGGGTCCGTCAGGGTGGGAGCAGCGCGAAGGGAAGTCCCGGGCTCCCCCGCGGCGAGGCTGCCGCCGACAGGCGTGGAGCTCGTGCTCGAGGTAGACGATGTCGCCGCTGAACGCGATCTGGTCGTGGCGGCCGGATGGCCGCTCGAGCAGGATCTCCAGGATCGCGCGTGGGGCCTGACGGACTTCCGGCTCGTCGATCCCGCTGGGTACTACCTCCGGATCACCAGCCGAGCCGGGTAACAGCGTTCCTTCAACCCGGGGGTTGAGGCTGGTATCAACCCGGACTCCCACCCTCGGGCCGACGCTCCGCGGGGAGCCGGGAGGCATGCTCACGGCATGAACATCAACATGTACGTGATCAACGCAATTCTTATCCTCATGGTCATCCGCCAGATCCGCGAGCACCCGCTGGACCTGCGGTCCCTGGCCGGCCCGGTGCTCGCGGTGGGCTGCGCCGCTGTGCTGTTCCTGCACTCGGTGCCGGCCGGCGGGAACGACGTCGCGCTTGAGCTGGCGTGCGTGCTGGCGGGAGCGGTGATGGGCGCGGTCGGCGGCCTGGCGACCCGGCTGCGGCTGAGCGCCGATGGCCGGCCGCTGGGCCGCGCGGGCGCTCTGGCGGCCAGCATGTGGGTCGGCGGTGTCGGCGCCCGGCTGGCGTTCGCGGTGGCCGCGGGCAACGGCGCGGGCCCGGCGATCGCGCGGTTCAGCATCGCGCACCATATCACCGGTTCGGCGGCCTGGGTGGCGGCGCTGGTCATGATGGCGCTGGCCGACGTGCTCACCCGGCTGGTCGTCATCTACCTGCGCGGCCGCCGGCTGGCGGCCGGCCGGCGCCGGCCGCGGGGCGTATCCGGGTAGGCGTCGGTGCCTGACCTGGCATCCCGGCCCGCCGCGAGCCAAACTGTGTCCATGAAGGCACGGCTGGCCGCGGCGGCCCGTCGTCATGGTGCCGCGCTGCGCGGCCCGTCGCCGGCCGCGGGCCGTAGTGACGAGCCCGGGTCGGCCCGGGAGACCGCAGCGCGATCTCGCGCCCGCGAGCGCCGGGACGCTCAGCGGCAGGCGCTGCGGCCGGTGGGCCTGGTGTTCCTGGCGGTCGTGGTGACGGCCAGCGCGCAGGCTCATCCCGCGCCGGCTCTGCGAGGTGCCGGGCTGGCCGTGGCCCTGGTGCTGGCGGTGTACGCCGCGGCCGTCGTGACCGCGATCAGCGTCGGCTGGGCCCGCCGCGGCCAGGCCGCGCAGGCCGCGGTGGCCGGGCTGATCGGCGGCTGCGGGGTGGCGCTGGCTGTCCTGCAGCCGAACGGGCCGGTCGAGATAGCGGCGAGCATGGGGGTCTGGATCGCCGCGGTCAGGTTGCCGGCCGTCCGGGCCGCGGCTGTCGCCGGCGCCATCACCGCTGCACTGGCCGTGGCCGTCGGCCTGACCGCGCATCCGGCCCTCGCGGCGGCCATCACCGCGACGCTGCTTTGCCTGCTGCTGGCGGTGACCGGCCAGTTCATCCGGCGCGGACGGGAGAGCCAGGACCGCACCGAGCTGCTGCTGGCCCAGCTCCAGGACGCGCGTGAGGGCGAAGCCGCCGCGGCTGCCATGGCCGAGCGCAGCCGCATCGCCGGGGAGTTGCACGACGTGCTCGCGCACTCGCTGTCCGGCCTGGCCATCCAGCTTCAGGGTGCCCGCAAGCTCGCCGCCAGGGAAGCCGTCAGCGAGGGCTTGCGCGCCGCGATCGAGCGGTCGGCGGAACTGACCAGGGCGGGCCTGGCGGATGCCAAGCAAGCTGTCAGCGCCTTGCGCGGCGAACGGCTGCCCACCGTGGACCAGCTGGCGCCCCTGGTCGAGGATTTCCGCCGCGACACCGGAGCCGACGTCACCCTGCGCATCGACGGGACAAGCAGGCTGCTGCCCGCGGAGGCTAGCCTGGCGCTGTTCCGCGGCGCCCAGGAGGCGCTGACGAACATCTCCCGCTACGCTCCCGGCGCCGTCACCGCCGTCACCGTGACCTACCAGGCCGACCGCACCGTGGTCACCGTCGAGGACCACATTCTCGCGGCACCGGCCGCCAGCACACCGGGATCCGCCCTCCGGTCGCCGGGAGACGGCTCCGGCCCGGCCGCGGAGCCTTCCCTGCTCGCCGGCGCGGGTGGCGGCCACGGCCTGGCGGCGATGCGCGCGCGGGCCCAGCAGGCGGGCGGCACCGCCCGGGCCGGGCCGACCGCCGACGGATGGCTGGTCGAGGTGGAGGTACCGGCGTGACGGGCGCCGCCGGGCCGATCCGGGTGCTGATCGCCGACGACCAGCGGGTGGTCCGGGACGGCCTGAGCATGCTGGTGGCGCTCATCGACGGGGTCGAGGTCGTGGGCACGGCCTGCGACGGAGCCGAAGCGGTGCGTCTCGCCGAGGACTGCCACCCCGATGTGGTCATGATGGACCTGCGCATGCCGGGCACCGACGGAATCGCCGCCACGGCCGCCCTGCGCGAGCAGCTGCCTGCCGCCCGGGTCCTGGTCCTGACCACCTACGCCGACGAGGACGCGATCGTGCCCGCGCTGCAGGCGGGAGCGCGGGGCTACCTGACCAAGGACGCCAGCGCCGAGCAGATCGAAGCCGCGATCCACGCGGTCCACGCCGGGCAGACCCACCTCGACCCGGCCGTGCAGGAACGCCTCGTGACCGCAGTTCTCACCCGTCCTCCGGCCGCCGGGCCCGACCCCGGCTCTGGGCCCGGGCCGAAACCGCCCGACGGGCTGACGGCCAGGGAAGCCGAAGTGCTCACGCTGCTCGCGTCGGGCCTGAGCAACGCCGAAATCGCCGGGCGCCTTTACCTCAGCAACGCCACGGTGAAAACCCATATCAACCGGATCTTCGCCAAGACCGGCGCCCGCGACCGCGCCCAGGCCGTCAGGTACGCCTACCAGCACGGCCTGGCGCCCCCCGCCCGGTAACCGCCACCACCGGGCGGCCGCTTTGGCGTTCGGCGACCTCGCTGATGATTTCGCTGGTAAGCCGGGTGAGGTGCTGCGCGGTGCTCCCTCGCGAACGGTTCCGCTCCCGGCCGGCCCGGCGCATCCGGCAGCGCCCCGGTCATCCCCTCGGGGCAGCCCGGTCCGGCTGGTGCCAGAATACGGAAGGGTGAACACTACCCAGTCTGAGAAGGTCAGGACCGGCCGCGGCTTTTTCGCTGCCCTGGACCAAAGCGGCGGCAGCACGCCCAAGGCACTGGCCGAGTACGGCATCGGGCAGGACCGCTACAGCTCCGACGCCGAGATGTTCGACCTGGTCCATGCCATGCGGACCCGCGTGCTGACCAGCCCGGCGTTTGATGGCTCGCGCGTTCTCGCGGCGATCTTGTTCGAGCAGACCATGGAACGGGACGTCAACGGCGTCCCCGCGGCGCGGTACCTGTGGGACGAGAAGAACGTGGTGCCGTTCCTGAAGGTCGACAAGGGACTTGCCCCCGAGCAGGACGGCGTGCAGCTCATGAAGCCCATCGACACCCTCGATGACCTGCTCGAGCGCGCGCAGCGGCACCGGATCTTCGGCACCAAGATGCGTTCGGTGATCAACGACGCCGCCGAAGCCGGGATCGCGGCGATCGCGGACCAGCAGTTCGACTACGCGAACCGGATCCTGGCCGCGGGCCTGGTGCCGGTCATCGAGCCCGAGGTCAGCATCTCCAGCCCGCACAAGGAGCAGGCCGAGACGCTGCTGCACGACGCCATCGCCAAGCGCGTCCAGGCGCTGCCTGAAGGCGCGACCGTGATGCTGAAGATCACCATCCCGACCCGCCCCGGCCTGTACGGCGACCTGGCGGCTGACCCGCGCGTCCTGCGGGTCGTCGCGCTGTCGGGCGGCTACAGCCGGGACGAGGCCTGCGCCCGGCTCGCACGCGATCCCACCCTCATCGCCAGCTTCTCGCGCGCGCTTCTCGAAGGGCTGACGGAAAGCCAGACCGACGAGCAGTTCAACGCCCAGCTCGAATCATCGATCGAGCAGATCTACCAGGCGTCGGTACACGAGCAGCCGGCCAGCCCCTGAGCCCGCCGACGCATCCGCGGCTCACCAATGCGCGGCGCTGGGACTTCCAGAATGCGGTCACGGCGCATCCCGTGCGCCGCCTGGCCCGGCCGGCTGTGCTGTGGGACATGGTCGATGAGGCGGCCGTCACCGTGGAATGCGCGGCCTGCGATGCCGCGGCTGCAGCGGAGACCGTCCAGGCGGTTATCAGGCACGCCGCAGAGGCGGACGCCGGGATCGGGGTGCGTGAGATCAAGATCGTCAAGATCTCGCCCGCAGGAGGCTACGCGCCGGTCCCTGGCCTTGCTGCGTTGACAGCGGGCTGCTCCTGCGGGTGAGAGGTGAAGGAAAGATGGCAGCTGAGCCCAAGAGCGTCACATTCCAGGCCACCGTTGCCGCCACCGGCAACAACACCGGAATCGTGGTACCCGGGGAAGTCATCGAGCAGCTCGCGGCGGGCAAGCGCCCGTCCGTGGTCGTCAACGTGAACGGGTATGAGTACCGCAATACCGTCGGCGTGATGGGCGGCCGGCATATGATCAGCATTAGCGCCGCTGTCCGCACCGCTACGGGGCTGAAGGGCGGAGACCCGGTCCGGGTGACGCTGACCGTCGCGGACACCCCGCCTGAGGTGAACGTTCCGGCCGACTTCGCGGCCGCGCTAGCGGCTGAGGAGCGCGCCAGTGCATTCTTCGGCAAGCTCTCGAACAGCATGCAGCGGTATCACGTCGACAACATCAATGCCGCTAAGAGCGCCGGCACCCGCCAGCGGCGCATCGATAAGGCCATCGCATTGTTCCTCGATGGCAAGCAGAGGTGAGAACGCCCGCCGCGATACGGCCCGGGTGTGATCGGGAGTTTCCCTGATCACACCCGGGCCGGTCGTGGCGGTGTTACTTCTGCCCGGCGGGTTCGGGCTTGGGCCCGGATTCCGACTTCACGGCGGGGTCGGCGGCTGCCTGCTGGTTCCAGTTCCGCCAGATGAGCCGGTGCACCGGGATCCACCGGGGGATGTCGCGCAGGCCGGGGATGAACGGGATGGCCAGCAGCAGCACGGTGGCCAGGCCGGTCATGTAGATGGCGATCAGGTCGATGTTGTCGGAGTTACTCCAGCCACGAACGTGGTACCACATCTGGAACAGCCACAGCCAGGGCTGGCCGGGGTAACTACCGGTCTCGTTCATCACGCCCCACTGGTCACCGGTGAGGTGATCGGCCGTCGCCAGGTTGGCGTAGTAGGCGCCGTCTTCGAGGAACAGCAGCGGCTTGGTGAAGTCGGTGCCGTAGAACGGCTGGGCACCACTCAGGTCGCCGTCGATGGCACCGCTGCGGGCCAGTGTCAGCTCGGTGGCGAGCAGGGCCGGGACGGGGCCGTAGTTGCCCGCGGGAAGCACCGGCGTTCCGTTGACGAACTTGACCTTGGTCATCGCGTTCAGGTAGTTGGTCGCCCACTTGTTCTGCTGGGCGGGGGAAGCGGCGTTGTAGGTGGCCAGGGCCGCGGCCAGCGCCGGGTCGGTGGAAGCCGTCTTGGCCAGCGGTGCCAGCACGAAGGTATTTGCCGGGTCGATGGGCTGCCGCACGCCGGCCACGTCCGCGGGGGCGAACCATTCGCTTTGCGGGGTTCCGTTGGTGTTGTACGGCGGGCCGTAGGTCGCAGTCAGGCTGGTGCCGTTCAGCTCGCTGGCGGCGGTGGCCAGGAAGTCGGCGGGAGCGACCTGGGTCCAGCTGCGGACCGTGACCGGCGGGTCATCGGGCGAGGACAGCAGGGCGGCCAGGCCAACGGTGAGCACCAGGATCACCACGGTCGCGATCGTGCCTTCCTTCAGGATGTCGTAGCGCCTGGTCGGGCCGCGCCACGCGGCCCGGTCGGCCTTCATGGCGGCACGCCTGGCGGCCACACCCTTGGGCCGTTTGACGGGCAGCGGGTGGCTGACGCCGCGCATGCGGACCAGCAGCACGTGCGCGCCGATGATCGCGATCAGGATGATCGGGAGAAGCACGATGTGCCACATCAGCATCTGCCCGAAGTTCATCAGGTTGAAGAACGCACCTACTCCGACCTCGTTGAACGCATCCTTGCCGTTGGTGGCGATCCACTGAGAGTCGAAGTTCTGCTGGGACAGGTACCCGGTGAAGCACTCCACGATGGAGGCGAGGAAGGCGACCATGCCGGTGATCCAGGTCAAGGCACGGCGGCCGCGCCAGGCGGCCATCCAGAACTTGCCCCACAGGTGGATGACGAGCAGCGCCATGAACAGTTCCACGCTCCACAGGTGCAAGCTGTTGAAGAAGTGCCCGACCGGGTTGGTGTGCCACCAGTCGGGGCCGCCAAGCGCGATGGCGAAGCCGCTCACGATGACGATGACGAACGCGGCCACAGACGCGACACCGAACACGTACACCCAGGAGGCTACGTAGGCGGGCTGGCGATCGGGCAGCAGCTTGTTCGGCGGAAGCGAGGTCATCGCCCGGCGGCGCACCCGCGCCGTCCACATCCGCTCATCCCCTGGGGCCGCCTGGTATGCGGCAGGCTCTTGCGGTTCCGCTGCCTCCTGCGCCGGTTCGCCACGATTGTGCCGTCCAGGGAACGGCAGCAGCAGCGCGGCGCCGAAGATGGCGACCATTACCGCTATCAGCACAAGGTTCGCCACGGAAATCGTGAAGATGTTCCAGTTCAGGTACGAACCGGGGTGGTTCAAGTCGATGGCGGCGGGGGCGTGTCCCGCCAGGGCGATGGCTCTCAACGGAACCTCCAGATTGGCCCGCGGACCAGTCCGCACGGCGAACAGTTCGATCACCTGAGCATGGCCGTGATCCGAAGGCACCTGTAGGGAGGTGGGTCACCATGTTCCGGGACCAAGGTCCCCTTCACGGGACCAAGCCTGTCTTCCTGGCTACGCTGACCGCAGGACTTCTCGTACCTGCCGGGCGATCTCGAGGTCCTCACGCGCGCTGATGACCAGGCTGCGGACCGGAACGCCAGGCACCCCGATCTCCCGGTCCCCGGTCCCGGCGGTGTTGCGCCCGGCGTCCGCGCGCACACCGAGGAACCCGAGCCCGTCCATGGCCCGCGCCCTGATCTCCGCGGAGTTCTCACCGACTCCTCCGGTGAACAGCAAGGCATCCAGACCGCCCAGGGCCGCGGCCATGGCGGCCACGCTGCCGAGGAGCCGGTGCAGGTAAACGTCGCGCGCGAGCTCCGCCCGTGAATCCCCCGCGGCGGCGCGGGACAGCACCTCGCGCATGTCGCCCGTTCCGGCCAGGCCATACAGGCCCGAACGGTATTCCAGGGTCGCGGCGAGCTCGGCCGGAGGCGTCCCCGCATGCGATTCCAGCCACATCAGCAGGCCGGGGTCCACCGAGCCCGACCGGGTGGCCATGACCAAGCCGTCCAGCGGAGTGAAGCCCATCGTGGTATCCACCGAACGCCCGCCGCGCACGGCCGCCAGGGATGCGCCCGCGCCCAGATGGCAGCTGACCACGCGCAGCGAGGAAGGGTCGCTGCCGAGCAGTTCGGCGGCACGGCGCGACGCATAGGCGTGCGACAGGCCGTGGAACCCGTAGCGGCGCAGCGTCCAGCGCTCCCGCCACTCGGCGGGCAGCGCGAAGGTGGCCGCGGATGCGGGAATGGTGGCGTGGAAGGCGGTGTCAAAGCAGGCGACAGCCGGCACGTCCGGCAGCACCGCCTGGACGGCATCCAGGGCCGCCAGCGACTTCGGCTGGTGCAGCGGAGCCAGGTCGGTGAGCGTCCCGAGCCGCTGCCGGACACCCGGGTCGATCAGGACCGGCCCGCTGAACAGGTCGCCACCGTGCACGATCCGGTGCCCGACCGCGCGCACGTCCGCGAATGACGCGATCGCGTCCTTAAGCTGCCTCTCGTCAGCCGTGCCCCGCGGCGCGGGCAGGTCCACGCTGCCCGTCACCTCGCCAGCGCCGGAAAGCACGCGCAGTTTCATGCTGCTTGACCCCGCGTTGACGATCAGGGTCGCGGTCAAGACGGCCACTTCCAGCCGGTGATCTCGGGGGCGTCCTCGCCCTGCTCGCGGGTGTAGGCGCGGCAGGAGATCCGCTTGTCCATCATCAGCTGGCGGACGTGGCCGGCCGAGGCCGCCAGCCCGGGTACCCGGTCGATCGCGTCCATGACCAGGTGGAACCGGTCCAGGTCGTTCAGCATGACCATGTCGAACGGCGTGGTGGTGGTGCCTTCCTCCTTGTAGCCGCGGACGTGCAGGTTGTCGTGCCCGTGCCGCCGGTAGGTCAGCCGGTGGATGAGCCACGGGTAGCCGTGGTAGGCGAAGATCACCGGCCTGTCCGTGGTGAACAGCGCGTCGAACTCGGCGTCGGACATGCCGTGCGGATGCTCGGTGGCCGGCTGCAGCCGCATCAGGTCCACCACGTTCACCACCCGTACCTTGAGGTCGGGCAGGTGCTCGCGCAGCAGCGAGACGGCGGCCAGCGTCTCCAGGGTAGGGACGTCGCCGCAGCAGGCCATCACCACGTCCGGCGCGCCGGGCGAGTCGTTCGACGCCCACTCCCAGATCCCGGCGCCCCGGGTGCAGTGGATGACCGCCTCGTCCATGGACAGCCAGTTCCACTGCGGCTGCTTGCCGGCCACTATGACGTTGACGTAGTGCCGCGACCGCAGGCAGTGGTCCGCCACCGACAGCAGCGTGTTGGTGTCCGGCGGCAGGTAGACCCGGATGACCTCGGCCTTCTTGTTCGCCACGTGATCGATGAAGCCGGGGTCCTGGTGCGAGAAGCCGTTGTGGTCCTGCCGCCACACCAGCGAGGAGAGCAGGTAGTTCAGCGAGGCGACCGGGCGCCGCCAGCCGATGCCGCGGGTGACCTTGAGCCACTTGGCGTGCTGGTTGAACATCGAGTCGATGATGTGGATGAACGCCTCGTAGCAGTTGAACATCCCGTGCCGCCCGGTCAGCAGGTAGCCCTCCAGCCACCCCTGGCACATGTGCTCGCTCAGCACCTCCATCACCCGGCCGTCGGGGGCCAGGTGATCATCACCCGGCACGATCTGCCCGTCGAAGGCCCGGTTGGTCACCTCGAAGACATCGCCGAGCCGGTTCGAGGCCGTCTCGTCCGGACCGAACAGCCGGAAGTTCGACGGATTGTCCTTGATCACGTCACGCAGCCAGCCGCCCAGCACCCGGGTGGCCTCCGACATCGCGGAGCCCGGTTTGCCGACCTCCGCGGCGTAGTCCCTGAAGTCGGGCAGCCGCAGGTCACGCAGCAGCAGGCCGCCGTTGGCGTGCGGGTTCGCGCCCATCCGCCGGTAGTCACGCGGGGCCAGCTGCGCCAGCTCAGGTACCAGCGTGCCCTCGGCGTCGAAGAGCTCCTCCGCCCGGTACGAGCGCAGCCACTCCTCCAGCTGCGCCAGGTGCTCGGGGTTACCGCGCGCCGCGGCGATCGGAACCTGATGCGCCCGCCAGGTCCCCTCCACCGGCAGCCCGTCCACCACCTTGGGTCCCGTCCACCCCTTGGGGGTCTTCAGCACGATGGCCGGCCAGGCCGGCCGGGTCAGGTCGCCGTCGACGCGGGCCCGGCGCTGGATGGCGTGGATCTCGCTGACCACCATGTCCATGGTGGCGGCCAGCTGCTGGTGGACCAGCTTCGGGTCATCGCCTTCGACCGTGTACACCCGGTACCCGTAGCCGCGCAGCAGCGACTCGAGCTCGTCGGCCGGGATCCGGGCCAGCACCGTCGGGTTGGCGATCTTGTAGCCGTTCAGGTGCAGGATGGGCAGCACCGCGCCGTCCTGGGCCGGGTTGAGGAACTTGCTCGAGTGCCAGCTGCCGGCCAGCGGCCCGGTCTCGGCCTCGCCGTCGCCGATCACGCAGGCCACGATCAGGTCCGGGTTGTCGAACGCCGCCCCGTAGGCGTGCACCAGCGAGTAGCCGAGCTCACCGCCCTCGTGGATCGACCCGGGCGTCTCCGGCGCCACATGTGAAGGGATGCCGCCGGGAAAGGAGAACTGCCGGAACAACCGGGCCATCCCCGCCGCGTCCTGGGTGACGGCCGGGTACAGCTCGGAATAGGTGCCCTCCAGGTAGGTATTGGCCACCATGCCGGGCCCGCCGTGCCCCGGCCCCGCCACGTAGATGACGTTCAGGTCCCAGTTCCTGATGACCCGGTTCAGGTGCGCGTAGATCAGGTTCAGCCCCGGCGTGGTGCCCCAGTGCCCGAGCAGCCGCGGCTTGACGTGCTCGGGCCGCAGCGGTTCGGTCAGCAGCGGGTTGCCGAGCAGGTAGATCTGCCCCACGGACAGGTAGTTCGCCGCCCGCCACCACGCGTCGATCGCGTCAAGCTCGCTACCGGTCAACGGCCCCTGCTCAGCCTCAGCCATCTAGACCCCTTTTTTAACCGAACGGACCGGAGCGCGTGCCCCGGTCCAGGCTATTTCCCCAGCACGGCCGCGTCGCCCCCGGGAGCAGATCGTTCACGTGCGCGACACCTCAGCGCAACTTGCGCAGGAACAGAATCCGCGTGGCCCGTGGCCAGCGGCAACGGCTCAGTTAAGCTGAAACCGGCACAGCCGGCGGAGCAGCCGGCGCCAGATGCGGGGACGGTGCGATGCATCCCAACCAGGACCCAGCACGCCAGCCGTCCGGTCCGGCCGTGATCGTGGGCGCCGACGGGCTTCCGGCGTTGTTCGACGCGCTGCGCGGCCGGGGCTATACGGTGGTCGGCCCTACCGTCCGGGACGGCGCGATCGTGGTGGCAGAGCTAGCCTCGGTCGCTGAGCTGCCGTTCGGGTGGGGGGTGGAGACCGAAGCGGGCAGGTACCGGCTGCGGGAACGGTCCGACACCGCCGCGTTCGGGCACTCCGCAGGCCCGCAGTCATGGAAAACGGTGCTGCATCCGCCCAGGGCTAAGTTGTGGTCCGCGGACCGGGTGACCGGCACCGTGGAAACCAGCACCGTGGAAACCAGCACCGTGGAAGCCGGCGAGGCGGCGGAGCCGCCAAGGTACGCCCTGCTCGGGGTGCGTCCGTGTGATGTGCGCGCGGTCGGCATCCTGGACCAGGTGCTGGCCGGCGGCCGGCATGCGGATCCGGTCTACCGCGGGCGGCGCGATGGCGCGTTCATCGTCGCGGTCGAGTGCACGGAGCCGGGCGCGACCTGTTTCTGCACGTCGATGGGTTGCGGTCCCGGTGTCGAGTCCGGGTTCGACCTGGCCATGACGGAGCTGACCGACGCCGGGGACCACCGTTTCGTGGTGCGGGCCGGCACGGCGGCCGGCGCCGACGTGCTGGCGGACGTGCCGAGCCGGGCCGCGGACGAGGCGACGGTCCGGCACGCCGTCACGGCCGTCGATGAGGCGGCCGAACGGATGGGCCGGACCATGCCGGTGGCGGGCCTGCCGCAGCTGCTGGCGGACAGCCGCGAGTCCCCGCACTGGGACGACGTCGCCTCCCGCTGCCTGACGTGCGGAAACTGCACCATGGTCTGCCCCACCTGCTTCTGCACGACCACCGAGGACGTGACCGACCTGACGGGCGATCACGCCGAGCGGTGGCGGCTCTGGGACTCCTGCTTCGCCCTGGACTTCTCCTACCTGCACGGCGGCAGCGTGCGCACCAGCGGGCAGAGCCGGTACCGGCAGTGGATCACCCACAAGCTGGGCACCTGGCACGATCAGTTCGGCTCGTCCGGGTGCGTGGGCTGCGGGCGGTGCATCGCCTGGTGCCCGACCGGCATTGACATCACTGCGGAGGTGTCCGCCTTGGCCAGCCTGCAGGACGCGGCGGCCGCGGACGAGGACACGCCATGACCGGCACGGTGGCCGCGCGGCTCTCGGCTCAGCCCTTCTTCGCCGCCCTCACCGACTCCCAGCGCGGGGCGCTGGCCGAGGACGGCACCGCGGTAACGTTCGCGGCCGGGGAGCGCCTGTTCGACGAGGGCGGCGTCGCGGACATGTTCTGGCTGATCGAGCAGGGCGGCATCGCCCTGGACATGCGGGTGCCGGGCCGCGGTGATCAGATTGTCGAGACGCTGGGCCCCGGCACGGTGCTCGGCTGGTCGTGGCTGCATCCGCCCTACCGCTGGCATTTCGGTGCGGTGGCGCGCCTGGCCACCGCCGCGATCGCGTTCGACGCCGCCTCGGTACGCCGTCGCTGCGACGCCGATCCGGCCTTCGGATACGCCATGCTGCGCGCGTTCACGCCGGTCATCACCGAACGGCTGCAGGCGACCCGGCTCCGCCTGCTGGACCTGTATGCCGCCCCGTCCCAGGTGAGGCACGCCGACATCGGGCCAGTGAACGTATGACCGGCCAGCGGACGGCACCGCCCGCGCTGACCGGGCCAGCGGCCGAGACGGCCGCGGTGCCCCGCTTCTACCGGGTGGCTTCCCGCCGCGAAGACACCGCCGACACGGTCACCTTGGAACTCACGGAACCCGCCCACCCCGCTGAGCCGGTCCCGGCCTTCGCGCCGGGGCAGTTCGCCATGCTGACCGCGTTCGGCATCGGCGAGGTCCCCATCTCGGTGAGCGGTCTGGGTGACAGCGGCGGCGGGCGGGCCCGCCGCCTGGAGCACACGCTGCGCGCGGTGGGCGCGGTCACCCGGGCGCTGCACGCCGCTCAGCCCGGCAGCCTGATCGGTGTGCGCGGCCCGTTCGGCACCAGCTGGGACGTGGCGTCCGCGGCCGGGCGGGACATCGTGATCGTGGCGGGCGGGATCGGGCTCGCGCCGTTGCGCCCGGTGGTGCTCAGCGCGCTCGCCGACCGGTCCCGGTATGGCCGGATCGTGCTGCTTGCCGGCGCGCGGACCCCCGGTGACCTGCTTTACGGCGGCGAACTGGAGCGCTGGCGCCGCGACGGGGTGGAGGTGGCGGTCACCGTCGACCGGGCCGACAGCGGCTGGAGCGGTGAGG
>CAVRMX010000014.1:0-101786 GCA_963722275.1 uncultured Actinomycetes bacterium
TTCCTGAACGTGCCTCGGTATGAGCCGTGCCAGACACAGCAGTTCCGTAGGAATGGGCGTACAGTTCCAGCGTTCAGGCATGTGAGCGAGGGGAACTTCAGTCATGCGGCCGGTCTCCCAAGAGAGATTCGATGCTCTCGTCCGTGTACTGCCGCGACCGCGCGAAGAGCATGCTGATGCAGCAACTCGGATGGTACGAGGCTGCGAATGAGTCAGTCCTGGGAGTGCTTGTCGTCGATACGGACGGGGAGTTCTCCGGGATCGTTCTCGCCCGGGACCTTCTGGAAAGATTTCGCCGGGTAAACGCAATGACTTCTTCGACACGCCCGGCCAGGCCGTCCTCGCCCTACACGCGAAGATCAAGGAAGTGGCGGCGGATCTGGAGCAGCAGCGCAGGCAGGGCGACGAGAACGGAACGGCCGTTGACTTCTTCCACCGCTCGTCGGCAGAGAGAGACTTCACCCGAACTTCCTCCGGCTCACTTCAAGCGACGAGTTCGCCGCCGCCCGCGGCATCATCAGCGCGATGATGCGCTGGTACGAAGACATCGACGGGAACTTCGTCGAGCAGTTCCAGACAACTGGATTCAACGCGCGCGTCTGGGAACTGTACCTGTTCGCGGCCCTGACCGAGGCCAACCTCAGACTGGAGCGCCCTGACCCTGCCCCGGACTTCCTGGCCGTGGTCTCGATGGTGAATTTGCCTGGGAAGCCACCACCATCAACCCGTCCTTTGGGAGCGACGGCCAGCCCGTCGTAACGCGCCGCCCGCAGACCGACCAGGAGAAAAAGGAGTACGTCCAGCATTACCTGCCGATCAGGTATGCCGGCCCGCTGGTGACGTAGCTGGGCAAAAAGTACTGGAATCGGCCCGAGGCATCAGGCAAGCCCCTAGTTTTCGCGATCCAGGACTTCCACGACACGATGTCTATGACATACAGCGGGTCGGCTCTCCCCACCTACCTCTACGGCTACACGCAGCAAGCCCCATCCCGCCGGCTGCCCGCTCCGGCTCCCGTACCTCCCCAGGCCTGAGCTGATCAATCCCCTGATCATCAACGAGCACCGCATGCCATGTGACACCGCTGTCCCCGTCGGAGAACTCCCAGTACGCGGCCCACGGCCGGGCAGCCGTGGCCCGGTACCTGGACGACCAGGGTTCCGGCCATCAGCGGGAAGCGAGTCGGCCACCAGCCAGTCCAGGCTGTCTTCAAACGAGTCCGCCACCTGCTCAGAGCGGCCGGGCTCCGACGTCAGGTAAGCGGCCTTCACATACGTCCGGACCAGATCTTGCTCCCACGGCTGGTCAAGAACCATATCCACCTTGACCGTGAACTCCGCGGCGCCCTCGAAGCCCGCCTCCCGGTACAAGTCCAGCCGCCGGACTCCGGATGGTCGTGCGGGGCGAGTACTGCCCGCGCGACGTCCAGGGAACGAGCGAGGTTGGACTTGCCGGCACCGTTCGGGCCGGTGATCACCGTGAGGCCCGGGTCGAGCCACAGCGCAGGGGACGCATTGAACGACAAGAAGTCCTGCAGCCAGATCGATCGCACGAACACCCTCCAGCCTTACCAGCACCGCCAAGGCAAGGGAAGGAGAACCGCCGGAGATCCTCCGACCACGGTTTGCCCCCGGCAAGGTCAGTAACAGGCCGCCAGCCGCGGTGAGCCAAGGCCGTAGCCCTGCCCGCAGGCAGGAAGAAAGGGTTCACTGCTTACCTGACCCCGCGGCGCGCACAGAAAGTCCGGCTCTGGCTCGCGCTGCCAGCAAAGTGCGCCTCATCGCATGCATGAGCGGGCGTCGCGCTCGATGCGGATACGCGTTTCGGTAGCTCGTTGGCGACGATCCGCTTGAGCCCGAAAGCAACCACCGGTCTCGTGACCCTTTCGAGCACCCTCATCAGCTGAGGTGGCACGGCGGCTCCGTCTACGAGCTGCTACAGTGTAGTGCATGGTAGCTCCGACCAATGTTCGGTTCCCCGACGCGGTTGACAAGCTGCTGGCCGATTATGCCCGCCAATCTGGCGCCAAGAAGTCCAGCGTCGTGGTGGGGGCGGTACGGGAGTGGCTGCGCATGCAGGCCCACCCGGGCATTGTGTTCGTCCCGACCCTCAGCGGCGAGCGGCGAGCGGCCCTGGCCATCGGACCGCAGGTGTGGACCGTGGCGGAGGCCTGGCAGCAGCACGATAAGAGCGACCGCACCACGGCCGCGGTAGCCGACGCGGTAGGCCTATCGGCTGCGGACGTGGAGACGGCGCTGGCGTATTGGGCTGATTACCGGGATGAGATCGATGAGCTGATCAGCCGGCACCACGCCAGTCAGGATGAGGCGCTGCAGGCATGGGAACGCCGCCAGGCCCTTGATGGCGTCTGAGCATCCGCCGGTCCGGTTCCTGCTCGATGAGCATTATCCGGGCTGGCTCGCCGATGACCTGGCCGCCGGCGGCGTAGACGCGGTCGCCTTGAACTTGCATCGGCCCGAGTTGCGCGGCGCCGACGACAAGCGTGTGCTCGAGGTAGCGGCCGCGGAGGGCCGGGTGGTCGTCACCGAGGACGTCAGCACCTTCGGCGTCGCGATCGCGCTGGTCCCTTACCATCTCGGCGTCGTGTACTGCCACCATGCCCGCTTCCCGCGGACCAGGCCCGGCCTGAACAAGCTCTGCAAGGCTCTCATCGCGCTGGCGGCGGATCCGCCAGCGGGTCTTGGCGAGCAGCCCGTAGTGTGGTGGCTCGGCAGCATCGAAGACTGATCCTGCGCCCCTAGACGGTCGGTAAGGACCAAGCCAAGAGCCTGCGCGGTCTTGGCCATCACTCAAGGTCAAGCGATGGAGCCTGAAGCTACGACAGACGAGCAGAAGGACCGTGTTATCAAGGTCCTCGAAGATCGGAGCCCGCGACTGGCGGGTGTGTATCGGTCTGTGCTGAGTGTGCTGCGCGGCACGCCGGAACCAGGTTGCGAGGGCGCACGTGTTGCGGTGGTCTGTCACTGCATGCGCGAGTTGATGCTGAACCTCCCTGCAGCGCTGGGCGATAGCATCATCGCAAGGCCTAATCCGTCTTCAGGCTCGCTCGTCGCCAAGCTCCCGAGCTTGCTTTCCAGTCATCCCGAATTGGATCTGGAGCTTGATCAAGATATGGTTCCAGTACCTAGGAAAGTTGCTCGACAACTTGCATTGCTAGTAAAGGCTAGAGTTCAAGAAGACGGGCGAAACCAGAAAAACTTCGCCGCTCTGGTGACTGGCGGCAGCGACATCGAAGCCGCCAGTTCTGCAGTTCAGCAGTGGAAGGACGCTTATGAGTTTTTTGTGGGTTGGGCACATCTAGACAGAAATCACGAGCGAGCCGGGAGCCTGCCCAGTGATGAAGAAATTTTGACTAAGATGCGTGTAGTCGAGGACGTGATAGAAGTTCGCACAACCGTATTCTTCACAAACCTCCACTCCATAGAAGACCTCCTAGCCGGAATCAATGCATCAAGCGAGGAGGACGAGTAATGGCGAAGTTCCAGGCTCCGACAGACGCCCAAGTCGAGGAAGTACTGCGGAAGATCCCATCGCCGCAGTTGAGGCGCGCATTCTTCGAGGGATTGAAAAATCCCCTTTGGGTGACACCTCTAGCAAGAAAAGGTGCATTTAGCAGCCCGCCCGAACCTCAGGTGATGGAAGACGGCCTCGTTCGCGACGTGTATTGGCCAGAGATTGACTACCTAATTCGGGTTGCCCCGGAAGCGCCTGCATCTGTGGTTGATGTACTACTAAAACTCTCAAAGAGCAACAATCCATGGGTCCGTCGAGGCGTTTTCACGGTGGGGTCAATTATTCCCGCAGATCAAGCTGCTCGCCTGCAACCACTAATCAAGTCTTGGATATCGAGCGGCTTTGGCTGGAGGACCGATCCACGCGAGACGGTAGATCTCACAGTCAACCTACTTCAAGGGGGGCAGTACGAAGTAGGTAAGTGGCTTGCCAACCTGCTCTTTAGGCCGTCCGTGACATCGACGTCGAATGAGCGCAAGCCGACCTTGGTGCTTGAGGATTATTGGTACGAGAACGGCTTGCCGCGGGTAGTCACAGTTCTCGGCGATGATGGACTATCTGTTGTTTCGCCGTGGCTTGAAACTTACGAGCGCTCGAAGGGCTACTTCAAGCAAGATTCCGACATTACGTTCATGTCACGCGACTCCGTCCGCACCAGAAGCGACTCACATGACGGCGTTGAGCAATCACTCATCGATGCTGTTCGAGACCTAGCAATCCACGCAATGCACATCGATCCAACAGCGGCGAAGGCGCTGCTTGTCGCGACAAAGATGATTCTTATGCGCAAGATCGCCTTGTTCGCACTGGCAGAGGCGATCACACAAAGCGCTGATGACGACGAGCAGATGAACGCGATGCTTAGGGTAGCTATCGAGCTACTATTCGATGAATCGTCTCTTGATAATGCATGCCGCATTGAGTATGCCGAGCTTGCTCGAGCTGCCGTGTCACGTTCGGCTAAGGCGCTTGATCCTCTGCCAGGCTTCATCGAGAGCGGCTTGAGAATTGATAATGATCGACTCAGGAAGTGGCTCAGCGGACAAGAGGCTAACGGTAGCGCCATCGACGAACGGGTAGACGAATACAATCGCCGCCGGATGCATCGTTGGCTTTCGGCGATAGGCGTCGATGCACTACCCGAACAGTTGCGAGCGACGCTCGCCGAGTTGGACGAGCACTTCGGGGTCATCGAATCGCCGCTTGAGCCCGGTAGATCGATCACGTCATGGAGCGGACCAAATAGCCCGATCACGCAAGACGACATGTCGGTCATGAGCCCCGCAGAGCTCGTGGCTCACTTGGAGAGCTGGCATGACATGGGTAACGGCTGGGGTCCTGAGCCATCCCATGAAGGACAGGGCCGTGCGCTTACTGCACTTCTCACTACGAACCCTAAAGCCGTCGCTGGCATCGACAACCTCCCCGACAGATTGCGCCCCACCTACCTGCGGGCGATCTTGCATGGCTGGGAGGCAGCCGTCAAGTCCGACCTGGAGTTGGACTGGGCGCAGGTAGCCAGCCTTATAGGTGGCATATTGACTCACGATGATGAGTCCACCTTCCCTGTCGAAGGCGGTCGGTTCGATGACGATGCTAACTTCCGACCGGCCAAGCAAGCAGCGGTCGGTCTCTTGGAAGAACTGGTCAGGGAGCGCGCCGCACTAATCGTGCCTGATGAGGCGATGTCTCAGTTTGCGGAGATGCTTATAACGCTTGCTGATGACGAAACAGCCTGGTCTGAATACATCTCGCACGACAAGGAAAGCGGCATGGATCCGCTCACTGTCTCCCTCAACTGGCAGTGGCCGATACGGGTACGAGGACTCATCTACCTAATGTCTCGCGGCAAAGACACCAGTTGGTACGAGGCTGCGCGCTCGTCCCTCGAGCGAGAGCTTGCGAGGGCTGATACGCGTGGCGCATCGCGGGCCGTCTTGGGAGAGGGACTGGCAAGGCTCCTGTTGACGGATCCTGAATGGGTTGAATCGAATATTTCAACTTGGTTTGGAGATGAAGACGGGGTTGCTATCAATCAGCAAATCTCTCTGACTACTGCGATAGCCGTACATCACTATCATCCGAAACTGTACGATCTTCTCGCCCCTGCAATGCTTTCAGTGATCAAGTCCAAGGATTCCATAGTCGCCGGATGGCGTATGCAGTTTGATCCGCTGCAGCGAATCGGCGAGTGGATAATCAGCGCCATCATCCAGGGACACAAGAGTCTAGAAGATCCCGTCGTAATGGCATTTTTCTCTTCGGCAACTGCCGAGGTGCGAGGCGAGGCTATTGGACGCATCGCATGGTCTTTCATGCATGCCGAGGTAGTCGATGAAGCAATTCGTGATCGATTCGCTGACTTGTGGGACATGCGTGTCGAGCACGTACGATCCCACCTTAACGACCATGAAGAACTAAACGGATTCGAATGGTTCGTAAAGAGTAAAAAATTTAGTGTTGAATGGTGGCTCCCACGTCTAAAGGAGGCCGCGGAGCTTAATTCCAGTTTCGGAAGTAAGACGCGCATGATCAGCAAGGAGATCGCATCGGCAGCCGATGTTGATCCTCGCATCGCCCTTGATGTCTTGAAGCTACTCCTTCAAGAGCGCAATGACGCCGATATCGCCGGTTACGCCCTCAGACGCGACGCCATCCCGATAGTCTTGGCTAAGGCAATTGCATCAGGGGACAGCGAGCTCCAGCGAGACGCGCTACGATTCATGAACCACCTCGGCGAACAAGGAGATCTTGGCCTAGAGGCAGCGGTTCGCGCGGTACTGGCTGGAAGAATCACTCAAACAGGCGTTGATGAGTAGCTCGACGATCTCGGTCTTGAACTCAGGCGTGAACGCACGGCGGTGCCGCCGGGCTTCTTCCCCATGCTCTCCATGATCGGACATCCTCCCGGGGACAATCCCCTAATGATGGATGTCCGTCAAAGCGGGTCAAGCCCACCTCAGATCCGATCGCACCGAGTGAGTAGTGTAGGAACGGCGAGCCGCTGGGTTCCCTATCTGACGACCATGTGCTGCCCTTCGATGGAAAGTTTGCGAGCGCCGGTCCGCGCATAACGGCCATTCCTGTGCGGGCGTGAATGGCAACGACGATCAACAGGATTAACGCCATATCGGCCGGCTACTTGCGCGGCCATGCGAACGTTCTGGTTGCTCTCCGTGACGAGCTCCCCAACCACCTTCTGCCGTAGGCCGGCGAGAGTTCACGGCTGCGGACCGATCACGTGGCACGCCAAGGGTCCCGCCTGTCGTACGCCGGGCCTCAGTACTCAACCCTGTCGGCGGCATTATGAGGGGTGTGTAATCGCGTCGATCATCGTGATCTTGACGCTACGCGAGCCACGCCGCCAGACAGGCCCGGTCATCCCGAACAGCGGCGATATGCGCCGGCGCACGATGGGTCAGGTTGCCCTCCGTTCGGCTGCTACTTGAGTGCTCTCCGCTGACCGTTGTCAGGACAGCCCGGACAGCCGCCGGGAGGTCTGTGGTCAGAGGGGCTGGAGCCGGGTGTGCAGCAGGCAGAATTCGTTGCCTTCTGGGTCGGCCAGAACGTGCCAGCTCTCGGTGCCGGCCTGGCCGACGTCGGCGGGCCTGGCGCCGAGAGCGAGCAGCCGCTCCAGCTCGGCGTCCTGGTCACGATCGGTGGCGTTGACGTCGATGTGCAGCCGGAGCTTCCCGGCCCGCGGGTCGGTACTGGGGCTGAGGACGAGGGTAGGCTGCAGGCCGCCGAAGCCGGCGTCCGGCGGCCCGATCTCGATGCTTCCGTCGTCTTCGCGGCCGAGTTCGACGTAGCCGAGGACCTGGCTCCAGAACGCGGCGAGCCGGCCGGGATCGGCGGCGTCGATGACCAGCTCACTGATGCGGCATGCCATGCCCGTCAGTGTAGGCAGGCAACCCGGGAGCCGATCGCCGGCCACGTGGAGGGCGGCGCGCTACGCGATCGCGCCTTGCCCGGCGGTACCGGGTCCTGCCCGGCATTCTGCGCCTGCGAAGTAGGAACCGGGTGCGGATCTCCGGTCGGCCGGGCGCACCGGTGGTCTTCGCGCATGGGTTCGGGTGCGGCCGGAACACGGGCCCTCTGACGCAGCCGGCACTGGAGGCCAGCAAGCAGGATCAAAGGTTCACTGCTTACCCGAGGTGGGCTATCCCTCTCACGTCTCCCTGGATCACGCTGACTTCCTTCTTCGTGGCGTGGACGAGGAACCCGTGCGAGGTCAGCCACGCTCCGCGCTCGGCCGCGGGGAGAGCTCGGTAGATGTCGGAGTACAGGTCCCCGGTGAGCTGCTCTTCCCACCGGTCTGGCTCGGCGGGCAGGGCCTTGAGCCGGTCCCGTTCGGCGCGGAGCCTGCGCACCTGCTCGTCGAACTGCTCATCGGACATGATGTCCGGGTCCAGTGCCCTGATCCGGTAGCTGATCTCTTCCAGCTGGTCCTGGTAGTCGGTGCCTTTGACCAGGATGAGCCACTTGACCGGGACGCGGAACGTGGTGGCCATGATCGCGTCCACCGCCGCGTCTGCCACTTCCATCCGCACCATGTTGCCGCACCCCTTGCGGCGGCTCCCGGTGCCGGTGCACCGGTAGTAGGTGTAGGTCCCGCCGCCGTGCTTGCTCGATGCCCGGCAGGTGAGCTTGTTCATCGACGAGCCCTCGCAGTCCGGGCACTTGATGGCGCCTTTCAGCATCGCCCGCGTCTGCGGCTCCCCCCTCGGGCCGCGCTTCTCCCGGCCCGCCAGAGCCTCATTGGCCAGCCGGAACCGGCGCGCGTCGATCAGCGCCTCGCACGGATGCTCCCATTTCTCCGACCAGGCCACCTTCCCCGTCACCGGGTCACGTTCGGCACGGGTCATCCAGTAGTGCCCCCGGTACACCGGGCTCCTGATCAGGTCGGCCAGCCTGGTCGGCCACCACGGCACGTCGGCCAGCTCTCCGTCCGTACCGCGCTTGTGCCACAGGTGCAGCGAGTCTAGCCAGCCGCAGATGTCCGCCAGGCTGTGCCGGGAACCTTGAGGAACACCAGGTCGGGAGCGATGCCATCTTCCGGGCTGCCCTCCGGGGGCTCGAGGCAGACCTGGGCTTCCTCCTCCCAGGTACGGCGCCAGCCCAGCGCGGATTCCCAGAAGCTGGCGATCCTGGCTGGGTCGGCGGTGTCAATGCACAAGCACTGGATGCGTATTTCCATGTGGTGATGGTGCTCAGGCGAGTGAGCCGGCGTCCAATGACTTTGGGGGTCAACCTGACAGCACAAGCTCCGGCGCGGAGTACAGGACGGCCGAGCCGTGACCGGGCTGGCGACTAACATGCCACGGAACTGGGCGTTCTGCATGCGGCCCGGGGGAAAACCTGTTGCGCTGGCCCGATCGCGGCGCCGACTATCGGAAGCTAGCAGCGGAGGCGCAGCGGAGCGATGTCACAGTCACGGCGATCCCTTCAGGAGGGCGGCCCGGCGCCCGCCGGGCTGGAGTTCGCCGCCGCGCTGCTGCCTCTGTGGGGCTTCCCGGCCGGCGCGGACATCGTCCCCGCCGGCGAGCAGGGGACCAACAACCGGACTTTCCTGGTGCGCTGCGGGCAGCAGCGCTACGTGCTGCGGGTCAGCGGGTTCCTGTCCGTCGCCGAGGTCCGCGCCGAGCACCGGATCCTGCTGCGGCTGCGGCAGGGCGGCCTTCCCTTCCAGGTGCCCGAGCCCGTGGCCGCGCCCGGCGGGCAGACGGTGATCGGGACCCCGGCCGGGCCCGCAGCCGTCTGCCGGTGGCTGCCCGGCGTGCGCCCCGGCATGGACGGCGAGGCGGCGTTCGAGCGCTTCGGCCGGTCCGCCGGGCTGCTTGGCGCCGCGCTGGCGGACGTGCCGCTCGCAGAAGCCCTGCGGGACTGGCGCACCGACCCGCGCTGGGTCCGGCCGGACGACCCGCCGGTCGACGTCTTGTGCGGCGAGCTGTGCTCCGCCGGGATGAGCGCCGGGCAGGCGGAGTTGCTCGGCGAGGCGGCCCGCCGCGCCGGGCGGTGGTGGCCCGGCGCCGGCGGCCTGCCCGTCCAGGTCATCCACGGCGACCTCGCGCCGGGCAACGTGCTGGCCGACCCGGACACGGGCGAGGTGACCGGGCTGCTCGACTTCGAGCTCGCCGGCGCCGGCTTCCGGGTGCAGGACATCCTGGCCGCGCTGTACAACTCCACGGCGCTCGGCGCGCCGGACTGGCCGCGCCGCACGGCGGCCTTCCTGCGCGGCTGCGCCTCGGTCCGCCGCCTGGAACCCGCCGAGGTGGCGGCGCTGCCCGAGCTGCTCATCGCCCGGTCGCTCGGCTCCGCCCTGTGGCGGGCCGCCAGGTGGCGCGCCGGCCTCGGGCGCTTCGGCGAGGTCACAGCCCATGCCGGCAAACTGGAGGCGACCACGCGGTGGCTCGCGGCCAACGAGGATGCGTTCCTGTCCCTCGCAACCGCTGCGAACGCGGGTTCCTGACTCTCCGGGCCGCGGCGGAATCCGATGGTCATTTTGCCGCCGGGCGTAGCCTTGCGCGACGCGTTCCCGCTAGTCACACCGTTGCCGGTACATCTGAGCCATCAGGCTGTTTCTGCCATTAAGACGGGAACCCGTAGGCTGACCGCGATGAGCGACCTGACAATGGTCCGGCTGCGCGACGGTGCCGAACTCTGGACGGCGGTCAGCGGCACCGGGCCGCCGCTGGTGTGCCTGCACGGCGGCCCCGGGCTGTGGGACTACCTCGCTCCGCTGGCGGCGCTGCTCGATGACACGTTCACGGTCGTCAGGTACGACCAGCGCGGCTGCGGGCGGTCGACCGGCTGCGGGCCGTTCACGATCGCGCAGGCGGTCGATGACCTGGACCAGGTCCGAACGGCCCTCGGCTTCGACCGGTGGGCAGTGGCAGGGCACTCGTGGGGTGCCGAGCTCGCGCTCCGCTACGCCGCCCGGCACCCGGACCGGACCACCGCGGTTGCCTACATCGCGGGCGTGGGCGCCGGGAACGACTTCTGGGACGCCTACGCCGCCGAACGGGATCGCCGCCTCGGCCCCGACCGCGAGCGCCTGGCCGCGCTCTCCGCCATTCCCGCTGACGACCGGACGCCCGATGAACGGAAGGCCTCCGCCATGGCGAGAGCCTGCTTGAGAACTCAGGTGGCTGCTGGCTGGCCAGCGCCGGGCCGGCCACGGCGCCGTGCGGTGCTGACATGTCGGCACGGTTCACGATAGCTCTGAAAGCAGGTCTGAGGGCAGGGCGGACGGCAGGTCTGAGGGCAGGACGGACGGCAGGCCTGTGGGCTCGCTTGACGGGGGGCGTTGCCGTGTCGGCGTGCTGGGCCTAGGCCGCGGGGAAGGAGCCGACGGGGAACGTTGCGATGTCGTGGGCCTGCTGGGGGTGGACCGAACCGAATTATGCACATGCACCAGATGGTTCGGGGCAGCTATCAGTATCCCGGCCGCGATCACCGCGCAGAGCATGGTAACGAGCCCGCCAGTGGCAGCGCCCATGGCGAAAGCCCGCCGCTCGCCGCGGTATTCGGTGCCCCGCCGCTCGCTCAGCCAGGGCGGCAGTGAAGCACGCCGCGCGGCCCAGCTGTTGAACGGTGCCGCGGCCATGCCGAACGTCGGGAACAGGAGCAGCCCTGCAAGCAACGGCCCGCTCGGCTGCGTGGCCTTGCTCAGCGCCCCGGCGATACCGGCTGCGCCGAGCATGGCCAGCGAGGATTCTGCCCAGTTGGCTCGCAGCGCCTGCCACCACTTGGCGCGCTCGCTCGTCTTCGGGGTGCGCAGGAAGGCCGCCTTCCTGGCGAACAGGCCAAGCACCGACGCCCGCGCCACCACCAGGGAGGTGGACTGCCAGATGAACAACGCGCCGACCGCCTCTCGCCAGGAGGCGCCGGTACCCCGGCGGAGCAGCGCCACCGCCCGCACCAGCCCGAGGGCGAAAAGCGCCGGCACGGTGGTCAGCAGGAACGGGGTGAGCGTGCGGATAGTCTCGCCGTCGCCGGTGGCCAGGTTGGCCGCGCCGGCCAGGAGGAAGACGAAGAAGACAAGCCCGAGCAGGTCGCCGTACCACTGGATCGCGCCGGCCAGGTAGGCCCACCGCTGTGCGGTGGACAGGTGGTTATGCTTCGACGTGCGGCCGGGAATCAGGGACCGCCAGTGCATCCGCAGGACCTGGATCCCGCCGAAGCACCACCGGTACCGCTGGCCCTTGAGCGCCTCGAAGGTCAGCGGCATGATGCCGTGGCCCCAGGACTGATCCAGGTGAAGACCCGACCAGCCAGCCCGCAGCAGGCGCAGCGACATCTCGGCATCCTCGGTGATGCACCATTCGTCCCAGCCGCCGAGCTCGTCCAGCGCTACCCGCCGGATGAGGCCCATGGTGCCGGCGAAGATGGCCCCGTCGTGTTCGTTGCGGGACGGCTGAGAGATGGCGAAGAAGTACTTGTAGGAGTAGTACAGACGACGGTAGTACGCCGCCAGCCGCCAGCCGCGGTAATCCTGCGGCGCCTGAACGAAACCGATCCAGGGGTCGGCGAAGGCCGGCGCGCAGCTGCGGAGGAAGCCGGGCTTGATCTGGTAGTCGGAGTCCACCACGCCGATCAGTTCCGCCTGCGGATCGGTCAGGTGGCGCAGGGCGTAGTTCAGCGCACCGGACTTGTAGCCCGGCCAGTTCTCCAGGTGGGCGAACTTGACCCCGTGCCTGGCGCACCACTGCTGGACCGGCCGCCATAGTTTCTCATCGTCAGTGTTGTCGTCGATCAGGATTATTTCGTAGCGGGGATAATCCAGGCGGACCAGTGAGCGCAGCGTGTCGATGACCATGTTCCGGCGGCTCATTGTGGGCCGGGACGTGCAAGCTGATCATCGGCAATTCGCTGTCCTTTGTTGCCAGCGAGACCTCGGGAACTGCCCGCCTG
Organism: uncultured Actinomycetes bacterium; assembly: GCA_963722275.1. Classification (GTDB taxonomy): domain Bacteria; phylum Actinomycetota; class Actinomycetes; order Streptosporangiales; family Streptosporangiaceae; genus Palsa-504. The sequence continues at coordinate 12,448 of CAVRMX010000014.1, forward strand.
CGGCAGTGCTGCGTGCCGAGGGCTTCGCATATCTCCCAGAGGTAGGCGCACGACAGCACGGCGGCGAACAGCTCAAAAACCCACAGCAACACGCCGCCGGCGGTGCTGGCCGCCCCCGACCGGCGGGTAAGGGTCCAGCTCAGCGCGAATGTTAGGTAGACGATGACCAGGAAGACGCTCGACGCCCAGCACAGGTGAGCCCGCGCGGTCCAGCGGCGGGTTGCCGGAAGCCAGGCCAGGCTCGCGAACACCACTCCGGCGATGCCGGCCGCCTGGTTATGCCCGGAAACCCCGAGCAGCCTCAGCGACACCGCCACCACCGCTGCGAGAGCCATTGTGGCGGCCATCGCGAGCACAATGCGGCGGGCGGCCGGCCACCGCCCGGCCGCGGTCCGAGCGGGCCGCTTGACCGGCATGACCAGGCCGGCGAAGCCTAGCGCCGCCGCCACGACACCCGCCAGCAGCAAGGTGGGAAGCATTACTGACCTCCATTGCTAGATAATGGCGTCCGAAGACATGGAAAACTGAATCAATTTCTTCTCAAGGGTCGAACTCAAGCTTGTCTTGCCGGGCCGGGGGAGCATTCCGAACGCCACCCCGGAAAATCGTTGATCGGGCTTGACGCGCGCAGGATCTATTACGGTCGTGCCAGCCTCCCCCTGGTCCCCGACGTAATCGGGCGGTAATTGACCTGCTGTCACTGTCCTACGAGAGGGATGACCGAAAAGGTTCACTGCTGATTTGGCGATGGCAATCAGGCCCGGTCGGCCAGGCCAGCGGGAAAGCGGAAGATCTTGGCGGTACCACGGCCGCGTCGTCGGGCGGGTCCGGCCTCTGGCAGGGTCGCGGGAACCTGGACCACCTGCGCGGAGGACCGGCGCCGAGGGCATCAGCTACCTCCGGCCGCGCCGTCCAGGGCCGGCCGCGCCGGGCACCAGGACGCTGACACCGGACGCTGGCCATGCCCGATTCGGTCCTCGGCGCTGAGGGCCAGCTGCTGACCTGGGTTAACGCGAGCCTGCGATTTCCGCGGGCATCCCGGTTGACAGAACTGATATAAAAAGTCTAGCATTGTGATATCAGTTTTAGGTGCGGGCCCGTCGGGCAGCGCGCGGCTTCTGAAAGCAGGTACACATCATGACTCAGTACGGCACATGGGTCAGCTACGGCGGGGACGCCAGGATCTGGCTCGCCATCGGCTTGCTGGCCGTCGCGGGTGGTGTGACCTTGGCCGGAATCCGGCTGCCGCTGCCCATCCGGGCCACCCGGCCCGGACCAGTGGGCCGGATCGCCATGATCCTGGCCTGGGTCGCCTCGATAGTGGCGTTCCTGGTCTGCGCCACCATCTACGTCCAGCAATACGTTCACGCGTATCACCTGAGCGCGGGCACGACCGCGCCCAAGGATCGCATCGCCCCGATCACCCTGGTGGCGGTCGCGGTCGTCTTCATCATCATCGTCTCGCGCAGCTCGCCTGGCTTCGGGACGAGGCTGGCCAGCGCCTTTATCGGCGCGATAGCCGCACCGATGATCTTCGAGCTTCCGTTCGACCTTATCGTGATGGCCAGGACCTACCCCCCGATCCCGCCCGACCCGGCCTTGTACCGGGCCCTGTTCTTCGTGCCCCTGTTCCTGATCGAGATCACCACGCTGCTGCTCCTGCGGCTGTCGCCGATGGTGCGGCTGACCAGGGCTACGTTCTTTTCCTTCGCGCTGATGCTGGGCGTGTTCGCGGTCTGGGCCCTGTCCGGATTCGGCTACCCGTCGGCCCCGCTCCCTACCGCGCTGAACATCGTGTCGAAGATCCTGGCCTTCGTCACCGTCCTCACCCTGTTCCTGCCCCAGCGGCCCGCGCCCGAGCAGGCGCCCCAGCCGGATGGCAACGAGCAGGCCCGGCCCGCCGGGAGCATCGTCGATGAGCAGGCGATGCCGGTCCCGCTGAGTCCCGGGCACCACCCGAGACTGGCTGCGGTGCCGCAGCTGGCCAACGTAAAGGAGGCAGACATGAGTGAGCCAGCCGTCGTGGTGCGCGGGCTGTGCAAGAGCTTCGGCGCGAAGGAGGCGGTGGCCGGGGTCGACCTGGAGATCGCGGCCGGCTCGCTGGCCGGGCTGGTCGGGCCGAACGGGGCGGGGAAGACCACGTCCCTGTCGATGATGACCGGCCTGCTGCGGCCGGACGCCGGCCAGATCCTGATCAACGGGATTGATGTGTGGGCCGACGGCCCACGGGCCGCCAAGGCCGCCATCGGGGTGGTGCCGGACCAGGCCCGGCTGTTCGAGCGGCTCAGCGGCGCGGAAATGCTGGAGTACGCCGGACGGCTGCGCGGCATGCCCGCCGCCGAGGCCCGCTCACGGGCCACCCAGTTGCTGGACGTGCTCGACCTGACCGCGGACGCGAAGCGGCTGGTCGCTGACTACTCCACGGGCATGCGCAAGAAAGCCATGCTCGGCTGCGCCCTGATCCACAATCCTTCGGTGCTGTTCCTGGACGAGCCATTGGAGGGGGTGGATCCGGTCTCCGCCGACGTGATCCGCCGGCTGCTGACCCGGTTCACCGCCTCCGGCTCGACCGTGCTGTTCTCCAGCCACGTCATGGAGCTGGTCGAGCAGGTCTGCGACCACGTATCCATCATCGACCACGGCCGGATCGTGGCCACCGGCACCACGAAGCAGGTACGGGGCGGCAAGACCCTGCAGCAGGCATTCATCGACCTGGTCGGCCCGCGCGCACGCGATGAGGAGGAACTGTCATGGCTCGGCGCCTCGTCCAGCTGAAGCTGCGCCTGCTGCGCAACGCACTGCACGCGTCCACGGCGGTCCAGGTCTCCTTCCTGCTCAGCACGGCCCTCGCGATCCTGGTCGCGATCGGCACGTTCGTGGTGCTGGCCTTGTGCCGGGGCCAGAGCGTGTCCGTGGACGTTGACCTCGGTCATCTTCACGGTGTTCGCGTTCGGCTGGCTGATCCTGCCGATCTTCGCCTTTGGCCTGGACAGCACCCTCGATCCGGCCACGCTGGCGATCTACCCGCTGCGCATCCGCCCGCTGGCGGTGGGACTGCTGGCCGCGTCGGCCGCCGGTGCCTGGCCGCTGGCCAACGTGATCGGCCTGCTCGGCGTGACCATCGGGCTGGCCCGCGGCCTGTCCGGCGTGCTCATCGCGGTGGTCGCGGTGCTGCTCCAGGTGCTGTTCTGCATCACGCTGGCCCGGCTGGTGACCACCAGCATGGCCGGGCTGCTCAGGTCCCGCCGCGGCAAGGACCTCGCCGCCTTCCTGGTCATCCCGATCTTCGCGTTGTACGAGTTCTTCACCCAGGTGGTGCCCAAGGAGGCCGCCGACGGCAAGCTCAGCACGGCGAGCTTCGCCGGCATCGACTCGTGGCTGCGCTGGCTGCCGCCGGGCCTGGCCGCGCACGCGATCCAGGACGCCTCGGACGGGCATCCCGGCACCGCGCTGCTGCGCCTGGCGCTGCTGGCCGCCATTATCGTCGCGCTGGGCTGGCTCTGGATCCGGTCGCTCAGCCGTGCTCTGGTCACCGCGGACACCACCACCCAGTCATCACGGGTGCACAGCACGGCGCTGCCGCTGCCCAGGTACGGCCTGCGCGGCGCGGTGACCGCGCGGGTCTGGATCTACCAGCGCCGCGAGCCCGCGTCGCTCGTCTTCTGGGCGATGACCGCGGTCATCATGGCCGCCGTGTCGGCCCGGGCCCTCCTCGGCCCGAACGGGCATCCGGCCTTCGTCCTGGGCAGCGCGGTCGTCGGCGCCGGGTTCGTCGGCTACTTCCACGCCAACTCGGCCGGGCTGACCGGGCCCCCGTTCGTCCTCGAGGCCATGGCCCTGACCGGCCGCCGCGAGCTGCGGTCCTACTTCTCCGGCCAGAACATCGCGCTCGCCGTGATCGCGGTGCCACTGCTTACCGCGGTCTCGTTCGGCCTCGCCGCCGTGATCGGGAAGCCCGGGTTCGGGCTGCTGGGCACGGCCATGGGCTTCGCCGCGCTGGGCGCGGCCCTGGCCATAAGCAACATCTTCACGGTCTTGGCGCCCTACCCGATGGACAAGCGAGCCGGAAACCCCATGCGCCAGGCCGCCCAGGGATACACGGCCTACGGAATCCTCGGCGTTTTCGGCAGCGTGGGCGGCACCGCCATAGCGGTCCTCCCGCTCATCTTCGCCACCGTGCTCAGCAACGCGGATCCGGCCGCCATCCGGATGCCGGTACTGCTGCTGGGCGGCGCCGCGTACGGCTTCGTGCTGGCCCTGGCCGGCGTGCGGATCGCGGCCGTCGCGGCCGAGCGCAGGCTGCCCGAGATGGCCCAGATCGCCATCCGCAGCAAGCTGTAGCAGGACTCACGAAACTGCCCGCCCGCTGTCCCGGTCAGGTCACATTAATCAGTCAGGACGGCGGCTGGCGGCTGCTCCAGTGTCGCTAAGGTGATGGATGATCTGGCGGAATGACTCGACGAAGCTTTCTTCGCTGTAGCCGAGATCGCTTGTTACGCAGAAGTCCCTGACGAGGCCCTGGACCCGTCGCAGATTGGGCCGGGGCATCGACGGGAACAGGTGGTGCTCGATCTGGCGGTTAAGGCCGCCGAGCATGAAGGTGGTGAACCGGCCGCCGCTGATATTCCGGGCAGTGACCACCTGGCGGCGGGCGAAGCCGGTCGCGGTCGCGGATTCGATGATCGGCATCCCCTTGTGGTTGGGCGCGAAACTGATGCCCAGGTACAGCGAGAAGACCGCCTGCTGTACGGCGATGAAAGCGAGTGCCTTGAGCGGGGACAGCACCCACAGCACCACCGTCAGGTACAGCGCGGCGTGCAGCATGATGAGAGAGGCTTCTACCGCCGAGGCATGGTCTCGTCGCCGCAGCAGCCGCTTGATCCCGAGTACGTGCATGCCACCGCTTCGCAGCAGCATGAGGGGGAAGAAGAGCGGAGCCTGCCAGCGTGCCAGCCACGATGCGAGCGGACCGCGCTCGTTTCCCGGCGTGTCAGACCAGGCCAGCGCGCCTCCTTCGCCGATATCGGGGTCGCGGCCCATCTCGTTGGGATGCGCATGGTGAGCGTTGTGCTTGGGAACCCACCAGCCAAAGCTCAACCCGATGAGCGCGTTCGCCACGGTGAGGCCGAGCATGCGATTGCGGCGGCGCGTGCCGAAGACCTGGTTGTGCCCCGCATCATGGCCGATGAAGCCCAGCTGGGTGAACATCATCCCCACCAACGGGGCGACGGCGAGGGCCGTCCACGAGTTGCCGGCCATGACGAACAGGGCCCAGCCGGCGAAGAAGGCGAAGATCGTCAGGGTGATCTTCACCCAGTAGTAGCCCGGCCTGCGGTCGAGCAGGCCCATCGCCCGTACCTGCAGCGCCAGTGCACGAAAGCTAGCCGTCGAAGGATCGACGGCAACAGGCAGCCCGCCTGCAGCTGAGGCGCGGCCGGACGGAAGGGCAAGAAAGCCCGGTGCTGTTCTCTTCGTCGCTCTGTCCTCCTGGGCTTCTCCCGAGCACACCGCTCAGGGGCTTACATCGCCAGGGTCTGGAGCAACAGGGGCGCGGCCAGGCCTACCCGGCACGACCGCATCTCCTCTACGGTACCTCCACCAGACGGCTCCGCCAGGCCGAGCCAAGGCGAGGTCTCCGGGCTGTGATGTGTCATGCTCCGCGGATCCGGTGGCAGTGGCCGATGCCGGTGCCCGTTCCGGAAGCCGCGCGTGCGAGGATCCGTGGCGTGATCGTTGACACGTCGCGTCGTCTTCAGTCGGTGTACGTGCCAGTGGGTGACGGCGTACGGCTGGCCGTGGATGTCTGGTTGCCGGTGGAGCGCACTGCCGTGGGAGGCACGGTCGGCACGGTCATGCGGGTGACCCGCTATCACCGTGCTGAGGCGCCGCAAGAGCCTGGGCCGGAGGCGGACACCAACGCGGCAGCCGGGGATCTGTTCAATCGCGCGGGATTCGCGCTGGTCGTGGCGGACGCCCGCGGCACCGGGGCGTCGTTCGGGATGCGCACCGGCGAACTCAGTGAGCGGGAGATCAAGGACTACGGCGAGCTGATCGGCTGGGTGGCCGCACAGCCATGGTCGAACGGCCGGGTCGGGGTCTACGGCACCTCCTACGAAGGCCAGGCGGCCGAATTGATTGCCGGGCTCGGCCCTGCTCACCTGGTCGCGGTGGCCGCGCTGTTCAGCCCGTATGACCCCTACCGCGAGCTGTTCTATCCGGGCGGGTGCGGCACCGGTGGCCGGTACGCGCGGTGGATGTATGAAAGCCAGCTCAAGGACGGCGTTATCGGCGCGCTTGACCGGCTCGCGGCGATCACCGGGCAGCCAGCGGAGACGATCGCGCTGCCGTCGCCGGTGAAGCCGGTGGACGGGCCGGACGGGCCGTCCTTGCTCGACGCCGCCATCGGCGAGCATCAGTCGAACGCCGATGTGCACGCGCTGATGGGCCGGGTGCCGTTCCGTGATGACCGGGTCGCCGGGCTTGACTGGGAGGCCACCGCGCCCGCCGCTTCCGGGCCGGCGATCGCATCCTCGGGTGTCCCGATGCTGGTACGCGCTGGCTGGCTCGACGGCGGCTTCGCGGCGGGGGCGCTGGCACGGTTCGTGACCCGGGCCAGCCATCAGCAGGTCGAGATCGGGCCCTGGGGCCACGGCGGCGGCAGCTTCGCCGATACCCTGCGACGGTCCGGCGGCGCGGAGCACGACCCGCTGAGCCCTGGAAGCCAGGACCGCCGCCTCGTTGAGTTCTTCGCCAGCTACCTGGGGCGAAACGGCAAGCCCGGGGGACCGGGCACCCTGGCATTCGGCACCCTGGGCACAGGCGCATGGCAGGCCGTCACTTCCTGGCCGCCCGCGGGTGCCGGAACGCAGCGGTGGTACCTCGGTCCGATGGCCGGCCTGACGCGGGAGGCGGTCCCGGCCGGGACCGTGACCCACCGCGTGGACGTCACGGCCTCCACCGGGACCACGAACAGGTGGCTGGCCATCGACCTGGGCCGGGCACCCGCCTACCCCGACCGCGAGCATGCCGATGATTCGCTGCTCACCTTCACCAGCGGGCCGTTGCCCGCCGATGTCCATGTCCTCGGATTCCCGGTCGTGACGATGCGCCTGGCCACATCCGGCACCGACGGCGCGGTCTACGTCTACCTCGAAGACGTCGGTCCCGACGGCGACGTCAGCTACCTGACCGAGGGCTGCCTGCGCTTCCTGCACCGCAGGACAGCCGGCCCCGCTGAACCGGTGCGCCTGGGGGTACCGCGAACCTTCGCCCGGTCAGACGCCCTTCGCGTGGTCCCCGGGAACCCCATGGGCCTGACCGTGCAACTGCTGCCCGTCTCCGCCGTCGTCCCGGCCGGCCACCGGGTCAGGGTCGCTATCGCCGGCCACGACGCCTCCTGCTTCACCAGGTACGGCCCGGCGGAGGAGACCTTCACCCTCAGACTCGGCAGCGACTCCCACCTCGACCTCCCGGTCCGGTACGGCTAAAGACAATTGTTGTCGCCTCTGGGCTTCGGGCTGGCGGCAGTTGCCTTGCCCGGGTCAATGGCTTGTCCAGCCACCATCGACGGGAGGACGATGCCGGTGACGTAGGCGCGGGTGAGGGCATACCAGCGGGCGCAGGTTTCCCGGGCGGTCTTCGGCTTCGGCCAGGATCCCAGCAGCCGGAGACACCGCGCCCGATTCTGAGGCCGGCGCGCCGCCTGACGTCCGGGCGGGCTGTGTCGTCGGAGGGTGAGAAGAGCACACCGCCGGCGCGGGCGCTTCCAGCAGGAGACGGACGGCGAACAGCAGGTCCGTGATGCCGCCCCGGCCACCAGAACTGCATCTCCGCGAAAGGGACTGACGATGAAGGCCATCCGCACCCACGAACCAGCCGGCATCAGCGGGCTTGTCTTCGAAGAGGCGCCCGACGCCACGCCCATGATCGGCGACGTGCTGGTCAAGGTCGCCGCGTGCGGCATCACGCACAACGAGCTGGACTGGCCCCTCCGAACCTGCCGGAACGGCCACCAGCGGGGGTAATCGGGACCGGGCGGAGCAGGGCCCGGCAGCTGGTCATGGAACTGGGCGCCGACCGCTTCGTCGCGCTCGACGAGGACCGGCTCGAGGACGCGGCCGGCCAGGCCGACGTGGTGTTCGACATGGTCGGCGGCGAGGTGCTCGCCCGGTCGCCCGCCCTGCTCAAGCCCGGGGGAGCGCTGGTCTCGGTGGTCTCGCTGGAGCTGCCCGCCGACCGGGACGACATCAGGAAGGTCTTCTTCATCCAGGAGGCCAGCAGGGCTCAGCTGACCGAGCTCGCCCGCCTGGTCGACGAGGGTCACCTGCGCCCCCAGGTCGGCGGGGTGTACCCGCTCGCGCAGGCAGCCGAGGCGTACAGCGCGAAGGCCGCCGGCGGCATCCCCGGCAGGATCGTCCTCCAGCCCTGATCACCGCCCGCGTTCCCTGGGTGCAGGGCCGAACTCTCCTCCGAGAGGGAAGGGGAGCCGCCGGCTGGTCCCCGATGAGCCGCCTTCTTCCGCGCTTTCTAGGCGTGCGCCTATCCTTTTCTTAAATGTCGCATCTAGCGTGAGGTCATGGATCGCGGGCCTGCTGGCGTCGATGGCGCCGGACCGCGCGCGCCCCGGGTTCGCGGATCGCGCCGCCTGCTCGCCGCCGGGCTGGCGGCCGTGGCACTCCTGCTCGGGGTGATCGCGGTGCTCGCGGCCCGGCTCTCCGGCGCGGCGCCCGAGGCGGGCGCCCGGGCCGCGACGCCAGGCCCCACCCCGACATCAAACGCGAGCCTGCCCGTGCCGGGCATCTACCAGCGGGTCGCGCCGTCCGTGGTCATCGTCCGCACCGGCCACGAGCTCGGGACCGGCGTCATCGTGGCCGACGACGGCACGATCCTGACCGCGAATCATGTCATCGCGGGCGCCGGCGCCATCACGGTCACATTCGCCGACGGCACCACGGCGAACGCGACTGTCGCCGCCGCGGACCCGAAGCTGGACATCGCCACGCTCATCCCGGCGAAGCTGCCCCAGGTCGTGGTATCCGCCACGCTCGGCGGAGGTGCCGATGTGGGAGCGGCGGTCGTCGCCATCGGCAATCCGCTCGGCCTGACCGACAGCGTGTCCGCCGGGGTGATCTCCGGCCTTGACCGGACCGCGGACACCGACCACGGCACGTTCTCCGGGCTCATCCAGTTCGACGCGTCGGTTAACCCAGGCAGCTCGGGCGGCCCGCTGCTCGACGCACACGGGCTTGTCATCGGCATCGTCGTCTCGATCGCCGCCCCCGATGGCGAGGACGCGTTCGCCGGCATCGGGTTCGCGGTACCCATCGGCGCCGCGCTCGGCGGCGGTGGCGGCCAGGGGCCAGGGAAGGGGCCCCAGATCTGAGCGGTACAGATATGAGCGACACAGATATGAGCGACGCGAATATGAGCGACGCAGCGGCAGCAGCCCAGGACGAAGGAGCCCGATGACCCCGCCACCGACCGAGGGCCGGCCCCCGTCACCCGGCCAGCACGCCAACCCGCTGCAGCCGGTGCTCTTCGAGGTCAAGCGCACCATCGTCGGCCAGGACGTCCTGCTTGAGCGAATGGCGATCGCCCTGCTTTCCGGCGGGCACCTGCTGGTGGAGGGCGTCCCCGGGCTGGCCAAGACGCTTTCCGTCAAGTCGCTCGCCGCGGCGGTCGGCGGGCAGTTCCAGCGCATCCAGTTCACGCCCGACCTGGTGCCGGCTGACCTGACAGGAACGCGGGTCTATCACCAGCACACCGGCGAGTTCCAGACCCAGCTCGGCCCGGTCTTCACGAACCTGCTGCTCGCCGACGAGATCAACCGCGCGCCCGCCAAGGTGCAGAGCGCCCTGCTCGAGGTGATGCAGGAGCATCAGGTCACCATCGGCCGCGAGACCTACCAGGTGCCCGAGCCGTTCCTCGTCATGGCGACGCAGAACCCGATCGAGTCCGAGGGCACCTACCCGCTGCCCGAGGCGCAGGTCGACCGGTTCATGATGAAGGTCGTCGTCGACTACCCGAGCGCTACCGAGGAACACGCGATCGTCGACCGCGCGCTGCGCCCCGCCGAACCGGTCCGCGCGATGCTCGGCCCGGCCGACCTGATCGGCATGCAGGAGCGGGCCCGGGAGATCTACGTCGATCCCGCCGTCGTCGACTACGCCGTGCGCCTGGTGACCGCGACCCGCAGGACGTTCGGCGCCGGGCTCGCCGACCTGAAGCGGTACGTAAGCTACGGGGCCAGCCCGCGCGCCTCGATCGCGCTGGTCACCGGCGCCCGGGCGCTCGCGTTCCTGTGCGGCCGTGACTACGTGCTGCCAGCCGACGTCCGCGAGCTCGCCCTCGACGTGCTGCGGCACCGCATCGTGCTGTCGTATGAGGCGCTCGCCGACGACATCACCGCCGACGCGATCATCACGAAGGTGCTCGACGCCGTGGCCGAGCCTGAGGTCGTCCTGAGCGGCCGCTGACCTCATGCCCATGCTTATGCGCGCCGATACGGAACGGCTCCTGGCCCGCCTCGAATGGCGGGTCGTCCGCCGCCTCGACGGACGTCTCGCGGGCGGCTACCGGACCGCGCACCGGGGGACCGGAACGGATCTCGTCGGCCTGCGCGAGTACACCGAGGGCGACGACGCGCGCCATATCGACTGGAACGTCACCGCGCGGCTGAACGAGCCGCAGCTTCGCGTGTTCACCGAGGACCGCGAGCTCACCGTGTGGCTGGTGCTCGACCGTTCGGCGTCGATGACGGCGGGGCCGCCCGGGCGCGGCAAGGACGACGTGCTCGGCGAGCTTGCCCTGGTGATCGCCCGGCTGTTCGGCCGGGGCGGGAACCGCGTCGGCGCCCTGCTTTATGACACTGGGCTCTATGACACCGGAACAGTGCGTATCGTGCCGCCAGGCACCGGGCGCAGGCACGCGCTGCGCATCGGCGCCGAGCTCGCCAGGACCGGCGGCGGGCGCCCCCCTGCTGGCCAGTACGGTAACACGACCGACCTCGCGGCGATGCTCGACGCGGTCGCCAAGCTCGCCAGGCGGCGCGCCCTGATCGTGGTCATCTCCGACTTCATCGGCGACGGCGACTGGGGGCGGTCGCTGCTGCGCCTGGTACCGCGCCACGAGGTGGTCGCCCTGCGCGTCATCGATGCCGCCGATGACGAGCTGCCCGACGTCGGCCTTGTCGTCGTCGAAGACGCCGAGACCGGGGAGCAGCTCGTCATCGACTCTTCAGACCCGCTGCTGCGCGCCCGCCTCCGCACGGGCGTCGAGGAACGCGACGCCCGCCTGGCCGCCGGAATGCGCCGGGCCGGGGTGCCCATCCACCGCATCGGCACCGACGCCAACCTGGTCACGGCGCTCATCGAGGTCGTCGCGAGCACCCAGCTGATTACCGGGCGCAGGCGCGCGTGAGCCTCTCCGACCCCGTTCTCCTGGCCGTCGGCCTGCTTGTCGCCGCGGGCCTGGCGTGGGCCGCGGTCGCCTCCGCGCGACGGCGGGCTGCGGCCCTCGCCTCGGCCGGGGTCGTGGCGGCCAGGCAGGGGCAGGGCTCCGGGCGTGGTCGCGACCGGGCCCGGCTAGGGGGCGTGTGGTTCACCATCGCCGGCGTCGCCGTGCTCGCGATCGCCGTCGCCGGCCCGGCGGCGTCCGTCCCGGTGTCCCATGCCTCTGGCACCGTCATCCTCGCCATGGACGTCTCGGGCAGCATGGCCGCCACCGACGTGGCGCCCAGCCGTCTTGACGCCGCGAAACGGGCGGCGCTGTCGTTCATCAACGCCCAGCCGGACAGCGTGGACATCGGCGTGATCGCGTTCCAGCAGGGCGGCCTCGAGGCCGCCCTGCCGACCGCAGATCACGCGACCACCTCGGCTGCGGTCCGCCGGCTGACGGCCGGCGGCGGCACGTCACTCGGCGACGCCATTCTCGCCTCGCTATCCGCGATCACGCACAAAACGGTCACTATCGGCCGCGACGGCAGCGCGCCGAACATCGGCTCCTGGCCCTCGGCCACCATCGTGCTGTTCTCCGACGGGCAGGACCAGGCCGGGGCCACCAGCAGCGGCACCGGCGCCGGCCCGGCTACCTCGGTGGCCGGGAAGGCCGGCGTGCACATCGACACCGTCGGGGTCGGCACCACCACGGGTACCACCGTCGACGTGGATGGCTACCACCTGTTCACCGCGCTCGACGCAGCCACCCTCAGATCGATCTCCCAGGCCACCGGGGGCACGTACCATCCAGCATCGGATGCGAGCGAGCTCAACGGGATCGCCTCGTCCATCAACCTGAGGCTCACCGTCACCAACCAGCCGTTGCCGCTGGCCGGCGCGTTCATCGCCCTGGCCCTCGCGCTGCTCGCCGCGGGGGCCGTGCTCACCGTAGCCCGTTCGGGCCGGGTGGTCTGAATGTCCTTCTCCTGGCCGTGGGCGCTGCTCGCGCTCCTCGTCATTCCGCTGGTGTTCGCGGCCTGGTGGCTGACACGGCTCAGGCGCAGGCGCGCCGTGGTCCGGGTGACCTCGATCGCGCTCGTCCGGACGGCCGTGCCCGGCCGCTCGCGCTGGCGGCGGCGCATCCCCGCGGCGCTGCTGACGCTTGGTCTTGCCGTGCTCGCGGTCGGTGCCGCCCGCCCGCAGGCGACCGTGCCAGTCGCGTCGTCATCCGCGACGATCATGCTCGCCCTGGACGTCTCGGGCTCCATGTGCTCCACGGACGTAAAGCCGAACCGGATCACCGCCGCCGAGCAGGCGGCCAGCGCCTTCATCAAGTCCCAGGCGGGCGGTCCGCGCATCGGCCTCGTCGCCTTCGCGAGCACCGCCGTCGTCCTCGTCCCGCCCACCGCGGATACCAGGCAGCTGCTCAGTGCGCTCGGTGGTCTCATTACCTCGTTCGGCACGGCCATCGGCGAGGGCATTGTGACCTCGCTCGACGCCATCGCGCAGGTCGACCGTTCGGTCACGCCGACCGGCGCGACCGCCTCCCGCGACCGCGGCGCCGGCTATGCCGACGACGTGATCGTCGTGCTCACCGACGGCTCGAACAACCGGGGGATCGACCCGCAGACCGCGGCGAAGCAGGCCGCCGGCCGGGGCGTGCGCGTCTTCACGATCGGCTACGGCACCGATAACCCCGCGCCGCTCGCGTGCAGCTCCGATCAGTACGGCGGGTTCGGCGGCGGGGGCGGCGGGGGTGGCGGGGGCTTCGGCGGCGGCCCCGGCGGGGCGGGCAACCCGTTCGACGCCGACTATGGCGCGCTTATGCGGATCTCCAGGACCACCGGCGGCACGTTCTACCGCGCGCAAGATGCCGGCCAGCTCAGCCGGGCGCTCGCCAGGCTGCCCGCCGCCTTCACGATCGTCCGCAAGCACATCGACATCGCCTCGTGGTTCGCGGCCGGCGGCGGCCTGCTCATCGTCGCGGCGGTAGCGCTCTCACTCTGGTGGAACCGCACCCGGCGGATGCCCGCCCCCGCGAGGATCGTGGATCACTGACCCCGGCGGACGCGGCGTCGGCGTTGATCAGGGCGGCGATGGCCGGATCGCCGCGCAGCTTGTCCAGGCAGCGGCCGCGGAGTGGCCCGATACTGCCGACCGGGATGCTCAGCGAGGCGCCGATCTGGACGTAGGTCAGGGGAGGGTCCTCGATGAGCTTGCCGATCAGCCGCTGGCAGCAGGGGGGCAGGCGGGCGAGCGCCTCGCGCAGCGCCGCGTGGCGTTCGGCCACCAGCAGCTCCTGTTCCGCCAGCGCGGCCTGCTGGTCCGGGATGGTCTCGAGGTCCGGCACAGACTCAGCAGCGTGCGGTCCTTGCGCCGCGCGCAGGACGCGGACGCATTCGTGCCGGGTTGTGGTGGCCAGCCAGCCGGGCAGCGCGGCCGGATCGCGGATCTTGTCTAGCTGGCTCACGAGCTGGAGCCAGACGGTCTGGTGCACGTCTTCGACGTCGGCCCTCCTCAGCTGGTACCTGCGGCAGACTGACCACACGAGCGTCGCATATCGCTCGACGAGGTCGTCCCAGGCCCGCTGGTCGCCGTTTCTGGCGCGGGTCACCAGGTCGGTGATCGACCGGTCAGTGCTCATAGCGGGGGCCGGTCCTGCTGAGCTCCCGGCCATTGGCTGACCGAACGGACCGGGTCGGCCGCGATCCCGTCGCGCTCAGGGCTTCCATGGGCCCGTTGAACCAATGGCCGCGCGGGCACCTGATCCTGGCGCTTTCCAGCGGGCCGTCGGTCGATCTGATGGTGTACCACGCCTCCACCTCGGCCGGAAGCCCGCACCGGACAGCGCCGTCCCGGCCCAGGAACGCCGGGCAGTCAACCAGCATCGCCTCACCGTCCATGATCTCCTACCCGAAAGGTGCTCTCAGCTAAGAGCATCCCTGGCCTGGCGGCTGGCCGCATCGTAGGATTCTGCGGTTTCGATCCGGCTGACCGCCTTGGCCCGGCCTGGCCGGATGGCAGGATGCTGCTATCCGGCCAGGCCCCCGCGGATGGCGTAGGCGGCGGCCTCAGCCCGGTTGGCCACCCCGAGTTTGGCGAAGATGCTGCTGACATGGTGCAGGACGGTGTTGGGGCTGATGAACAGCGCCTGGGCGATCGCGCGGTTCGACTGGCCAGCGGCGATCAGGCGCAGCACCTCTACCTCGCGGCCGGTCAGCCCGGCCGGCCAGGCCGGCGCTCGCGGTGCCGTCGTGGCGGCCGTGCGCAAGGTGGCGGCTCGTTCGCCGAGCCCGCGGATGCCGAGCGCCCGGGCGGTGGCGGCGACCTCGTCGAGCAGGGCGGTGGCCTGCTGGCGGTCGCCTGGCCGGTCCAGGGCCAGCAGCGCCCGCGCCTGCCCCTCGCGGCTCATCGCCACCATCGGGCGGGCCCGCATGCGGCCGGTGAACGCGGCTGCCTGCGCAAAGCGGTGCAGTGCCTGCTCGGGGAGGCTGAGGGTGAGGTCAAGCAGCCCCAGGAAGTAGGCCGCCGGCCCCAGGCAGATGGCGCCGACGCGGCCGGTGACGATGTTGCGGTCGGCGTACGGCTCCAGCAGCGGGCGCAGCTTACCGGCGGTGCCGGCGTCGCCGAGGTGATAGCAGGCTAGCGCGAGGGAGGCCAGGCTGTAACTCCACGCCGGGTCCCTGGGCACGGCGGCCAGGTCCCTGGCCGCCAGCCACTCCACCTCGGCCTGTGCCTCGTCCGCGCGGCCGACCTCGGCCAGCATCGCGGCCAGAGCCGCCCGGAATACCACCATGGCCGGGAAACGGGCCGCCGCATCGCGGGCCAGCTCGGCCAGCTCGC
The DNA here is from genome assembly GCA_963722275.1 of uncultured Actinomycetes bacterium. GTDB lineage: Bacteria > Actinomycetota > Actinomycetes > Streptosporangiales > Streptosporangiaceae > Palsa-504. The sequence continues at coordinate 27,726 of CAVRMX010000014.1, forward strand.
CGAGGCGGCCCTGCATGAGCCGCAGCGTCGCGAGTACCCCGGTGTAGTAGTTCCCCACTGCCTGGTCGCCGGCCGCCGGCCCGCCGCCAGGCCCTGCTCGATTAGCTCCTCGGCCTGGGCGAACCGGCCGGCCAGCAGGGCCCTGGTGGCGTGGGCTAGCGGCAGCTGCCAACGATAGCGGAGCTGGCCTAGCTCCTCGGCGGCCCGTTCGGCGGCGGCCAGGTCGGCGTCGTATCCGGCCAGGTCACCCAGCTCGAGCAGGTCGATGCGGCGCAGGCCGCGACCGCGCAGCGCCATGGCGCGGTCGCCGATCTGCTCGGCCAGGCCGACCGCCTCGGTGGCAATGGACAGCCGCTCGCCGGTCACCTCGGCCCGCTCGGAACCCCAGATGGCCAGGTGGCGGCCGAACAGCGCCGCGGCCAGCGTGGCCGGGTCGTCCAGGCGCCTGGCCATCCGCACCGCGTCCTCGCTCAGCGCCAGGCGCCGCTCGACCTGCGGGGAGGACACGAGCGCCCTGGCCAGCCCGGCCAGCACCCGCGCCCGCAGCGGGCTGTCGGCCTCATCCAGGGCCGCCAGCGCCTCTTCCAGCATCCCGACCTGGACGGGGTCGACGATCCCGCTGGTGATCTCCAATCCCAGGCCCAGGCCGGCCTGGGCGAGCGCTCCGGGCGAGCCGATGCGCCTGGCCAGCTCCCCGGCCTGCAGGTAGGCGATGCGGGCGGCGGGCACGTCGCTGGCCGCCATCCTGGCGTCGCCCAGGGCCAGCAGCAGCTCGCAGCGCTGCTGCGCAGAGCCGGGCCGTTCGGCCAGTTTCAAGGCGGCCAGGGCACGCTCGAACAGTTCGGCCGCATTCTCCCAGGCCAGCATCTGCAGCGAGCGCCGGCCGGCCAGGGTGGCCATCTGTACCGCCCGGGCCGCCGTCTTCTCGCTGCCGGGGGCCGCCTCGACCAGATGGTGGGCCAGCTCCGCCAGATACGGCCCCGGTTCGGCGGAATGGACGGCCTCGAGCGCGTCGGCGACTAGCCCGTGCAGGCGCACGCGCCGCGCCGCGAGCAGGCCCTCGTACAGCACCTCCCGGACCAGCGCGTGCGCGAACCGCCACCGGCTGAGCTCACCAGGAACCGCCCCGACCAGCCGTGCGGCCTCGGCCTCCTCCAGCAGTATCAGCAGCTGCTCGGCGTCTAGGCCGCTGACGGGCTGCAGTACCCGCAGCTCGAAGTCGCGGCCCACTACCGAGGCGATCTCGAGAATCCGCCGGCAGTCACCGGAGAGGCGACCAAGCCGCTCGGCCACCACCGCCCTGACCCCCTCCGGCAGCCCGCTCCCGAGCAGCGCCGAGCCCCGCGCGGCCGGATCGAGCCGGCCCTGACTGGCCAGCAGCCGGACCACCTCGGTGACGAAGAACGGGTTGCCGTCGGTCTGCCGGTACACCTCCGCCGCCAGCTCCGCCGACGGCTCCGCGCCGGCGACCAGGGCAATGAAGCCGGCCACCTCTCGCTGGCCCAGACCGCCGAGCAGCAGCCAGCGGTGCTGCCCGCGGGTCAGGTCGGCCACGGCGGCCAGCAGCGGGTGTCCCTGGTCCACCTCGGTGTGCCGGTAGCTTCCTACCACCAGCGGGCCGGACCCTTCGCCCCCGTCCAGCTCCCGGCTCATGAACCGCAGCAGCGCCAGGGACGGTATATCCGCCCAGTGCAAGTCGTCCAGGACCAGCAGCAGCGGCCGGCGCGCGGCCGCCGTCCGCAGGAAGCCCGCCACGCTATCGAACAGCCGGAACCGGGCCGCCTCCGGCTCCAGCGGCGGCAGAGCGGGAAGATCCGGAATGCGGTCATGGACGGCGGGAACCAGCTGGGCGATGTCGGCCGCCCCCGCGCCCAGGTCATGACGCAGCGATGCCAGATCCTCGGCCTGGACCTGCACATAGCTGCGGATGACCTGAACCCAGGGCCAGAAGGCGGGCGCGCCCGCCCCTTCCCAGCAGCGACCCCACAGCACCACGGCGCCGCGCGCGATCGCCCGGGCGGCCAGTTCCTCGGCCAGCCGGGTCTTGCCGATACCGGGCTCGCCAGCCACCAGCGCCACCCCGCCGTGGCCGCCGACCGCGGCGTCCAGGTCAGCGGTGAGCGCGGCCAACTCGCCCGCACGGCCCACAAACGGAGTCGTCACCGCACCGCCCTCCCAGCCCAACCTTGCTAAGCCGCAGCTTAAGAATGGACCTAGCGGCACGTCCAGTCCGTTCGGTAGCATCCTGCAGGCCAGCGCCGGGCGCCAGGGTGCCGCGGGCGGCGGTTGTTTGCGGCCACAGGCCACGGGGAAATGGGGAAACAGGCCGCCCAGGGCTAGTGAAGGCCGGATCAGGGCCGCCCGCCGGGAAGCGGCAGGCCGACTCGCGATGGTCCTTCCAGCGGCGATGGACAGGATCGCGGAGGCGTAGAACGGTGCAGGTCAGCGATGGCTGAATGGCCCGTGGCGGGTACGGAGCGCGACGTCCTGCTGGCCACCAAGCTGCACATGCCCGGGCCGCGGGCCGGGCAGGTACCGCGGCCGCGGCTACTGGCACGCCTGGATGAGGGCCTGGCGCGGGGCCTGGTACTGGTCTGCGCCCCGGCCGGATACGGCAAGACGGTCCTGCTGGCGGACTGGACCCGGCGCGGCGGGCGGCCGGTGGCCTGGCTCTCGCTGGACGCTGGGGACAACGACCCGGCCCGGTTCTGGCGCCACGCGGTGGCCGCGCTCGACCGGGCCCGCCCCGGGACCGGCGAACGGGTGGCCCCGCTGCTCGGGCCGCCCGCGCCGTCGTCGTTCCAGGGGCTGGTCACGGCGCTGATCAACGACCTGGCTGCGGATCAGGCTCTGTTTGTCCTCGACGATTACCACCTGATCAGCGCGCGGCAGGTGCACGAGTCGCTCGCGTTCCTGGTCGAGCACCGGCCGGCCGGTATCTGCGTGGTGCTGGCCAGCCGCAGCGACCCGCCGCTGCCGCTGGCGCGGCTGCGGGCACGCGGTCAGCTGGCCGAGGTGCGCGTGGCCGAGCTGCGGTTCACGCCTGCGGAGGCCGGGGAGTTGCTCCAGCCCGTCACGTCGGCCCTGCCGGATGCGTCGGTGGCGGCGCTGGCGGCCCGGACCGAGGGCTGGGCGGCCGGCTTGCAGCTGGCCGCGCTGTCGCTGCGCGGCCAGCACGATGCCGCCGCTTTCGTGGCCGCGTTCACCGGCAGCCACCGGTACGTCCTGGACTACCTGGCCGAAGAGGTGCTCGAGGGGCAGGACAAGCAGCTGCGGACGTTCCTGCTCGAGACGTCGGTGCTCGGCCGGCTCAGCGGCCCGTTGTGCAACGCCGTCACCGGCCGCGAGGGCAGCCAGGCGCTGCTCGAGCAGGCCGAACGGGCGGGCTTGTTCCTGATCCCGCTGGATGAGCTGCGCGGCTGGTGGCGCTATCACCACCTGTTCGCCGACCTGCTCCGCGCCCGCCTGCAACAAGAACAGCCCGGCCGCGCGGCGCAGCTGCACCGCAACGCGGCGGCCTGGTACGAGCAGCACGGGCTGGCCGATGACGCCATCGGCCACGCGGCCGCGGCCGGGGAGATGCTGTGGGCGGCCCGGATCATCGAGCAGCACTTCGACCTGGTCCACCGCATCCGCGGCGAGGCGGCCACCATCGACCGCTGGCTGTCGGTCCTCCCCGCCAACGTGGTCAGGTCGCGCCCCCGGCTGCTGCTGGCGCAGGCCCACATGGCCGCCGACAGCGGCCACCCCGAAGTCGTGGGACCGCTCCTTGACGCGGTTGACTGCGCGCCCCCCGGCTGGGCCGATGAGCCGTTCGAGCCAGCTAGCGGCGCGGCGGCCAGCTTCCTGATCAATGTCCCGGCCCTGACCACGCTCAATCGCAGCTATCTCGCCCAGCTCCACGGCGACGCCGAGGCCACGGCCGCGTTCGCCACGCAGACCCTGGCCGAGAGCCGCCCAGAAGAAGGGGCGCTGAGCGCCACAGCGCACGGATTCCTGGCTGTGGCCGAATGGCTGCGCGGCCGGCTCACCGAGGCCGAACGCGCCCTCGCGTCCAGCGTCACCGGGTGGCGCGAGACCGGCCAGCTCACGCTGATCGCATGGGGCTACTACGAGCTGGTGCTGATCCAGCTCGCCCAGGGCCGCCTGGACGCGGCCGCGCTGACCTGCGAGCAGGCCCTGGACAGCCTGGTCACGTCCGGCCAGCCAGCGCCAGCCGCCGGTCCAAGCTATGCGGGGCTGGCCGAGATCGCCTACCAGCGAGACGAACTCGACGTCGCCCTGCGGCACGCGACCGAGGGAATCGCGTTGTGCCGCCAGTTCGTCTACACCCCGCCGCTGGCCGGCGGCCTGGCCACGCTGGCGATGATCCGTCAGGCCACGGGCGATCTGGCCGGGGCGCTGGAGGCGATCACCGAGGCCGACCAGGCCGCACCAGGTCCGGCCGGCCTGCTCAACCCGGTCCCCGCCCAGCGGGCCCGGCTGCTGCTGGCCCAGGGCGACCTGCCCGCCGCGACCCGATTCGCGCAGGACAACGGCCTCGGCCCGGACGACGAGCCGGACTACGCCCGCGAATCCGGGCATCTGGTGCTGGCCCGGATCCTGCTCGCCCGGGACCGGCCCGGCCAGTCGCTGGCACTGCTGGACCGGCTGCACGCCGCGGCGAAAGCCCAGGGCCGTACCGGCAGCCTGATCGAGACCAGCGCGCTGCGGGCGCTGGCGCTGGCCGCCACCGGCGATGAAGCAGGCGCGGTCACGGCCCTGGCCGGGGCGCTCCTGCTCGCCTGCCCGCAGGGCCACGTACGGGTCTTCGCCGACGAGGGGCCGCCGATGGCCGCGCTGCTCGGGCGGCTCGTCGCGGCCCAGCGCACCGGCCAGGCCGCCGCCGGGGTCCCGCTCGGCTACCTGGCCCGGCTCCAGCGGGCCTTCGGCTCCGGGCAACCAGCGCGCGATCCCGTCCCTTCCGGCATCGTCGACCCGCTGACCAGCCGCGAGCTCGAGGTCTTGGAGAAGCTAGCAGCGGGCCGGTCGAATCAGGCCATCGCCCGCGAGCTGGTGGTCACCCTGGACACCGTCAAAAAGCATGTGGGCCACGTCCTGGGCAAGCTCGGCGCGGCCAACCGCACCGAGGCCGTCACCCGGGCCCGTGAGCTGAGCCTGATCCCCTGACGCCCGGGTGGCGCCGCGCCGGGCAGGGCTAAGCCCAGGGGCTCGGTTACGCGAAATCGGGCGTCATACGTAGTCGCGTCTTTGCAGGAGCCGCCAGGCGGCCCAGCCGGGGACGACGGGCAGCCAGTAGGTGGCCAGCCGGTAGGTGAGGACCGCCGAGACCGCGGGCCCGGGGGGCACGCCGACGCCGGTCAGGCCCGCGACCAGGGCGGCCTCGATGGCTCCCAGGCCACCGGGGGTGGGGGAGGCGGCGGCGATGACCGCGGCACCGAGGTAGACCGCGCCGATCTCGACGATCCCGGCGTGGCCGCCGAACGCCTGGACTGAGGCGGCGAGGCCGCCGATGTAGGCCAGGGTGATCAGCGCGGAGCCGCCGGCCAGCAAGGTCAGCTTGACCGGGCTGGCCGCCACTGTCCGCAGGCTGACGGCGGCGGACCGCAGGCCTGGCAGCAGCCGGGCCTTGGCGAGCCGCCTGCCATGGCGAGTGGCCAGCACGAGGCCGACAAGCGCGGCCACCACGGCGAGGATCAGCAGCAGCTTGCTGGCCGGCGGCAGCTTGAAGGCGTGCGCCAGCTGGTGGCCGGCCAGGGTGAAGAAGATGACCAGCAGAATCAGGTGAGCGATGGCTCCCATCAGGGCGTTGACTCCGACCGCCGCGACGCCGGCGGCGGGGGGAACCCCGGATTTCTGCAGGAAACGGGCGTTCAGGGCCATGCCGCCGACGTTGGCGGGGGAGACCCGGTTGACGAACGAGGAGGCGGCCTGGGTCAGCGTGGTGGGCCAGAACGGTACCGGGCCGGGAACGGCGCCGATCAGCGCGGCCGCGCTGGCCAGGTAGGTTACGGCGGAGGCGGCGATGATGACCGGCAGCCAGGCCCAGTTCGCGGATTGCAGGGCGTGCCAGCTGCTGCTCACCTGGGCGAGCTGGGGCAGGATGAAGTAGAAGGCGCCGGCCGCGGCGGTGATGGCAAGCAGGGTACGGGGCCGGACCCGCTGCAGGCGGGCCAGCGGCTGCCCGTTAACCCCGCTGGCCGCGGCGGCGGCAGACCTGGTGGCCGTGAGCAGGCCGTCATCGTGGCCGATGGCGTGACGGGTGGCGGCGGACAGGGCCAGCGGCTGCAGCAACGGCACTGCGGCCGCCAGCCGCCGGGCGCCGATGACCGCTGCGGCGCTGGACACCGCCCGGTCCGCGCCGACCAGGAGGGCGAGCGATGCCAGCAGTTCGGCGAGGTCGAGGTCCTTTTGCCGCTGGGTGGCGGCCAGCTCGGAGAAGCTGAAGTCGGTCAGCCATGGCCGCCCGTCGTTCCCGGCCATCACGTTGGCCGTCCGCAGGGACCGGTGGGCGATCCCGGCGCGGTGCAGCCTGTCCACGTCGGCCCACAGCTGCGGAGGAGGTCGTCGCTGATCCGCTGCGCGGGGAGCAGGCCGAGCGAGCTGCCCTCTATCTGTTCCATGGCCAGCAGCGCGGTGCCGCCGCCGGCCTTGATCACGCGGTCGACGCGGGGGACGAGAACGCCAGCCCGTTCGGCCATCACGGCGATGAGGGCCTGATGCTCGACCGCCCGGATGACCGAGGCGGCGGGCCAGGTATCGCCGACGTTGCGCAGCCGGGCGAACCGGTAGGCGCGGTAGAGCAGGTCGGCGTCCCGCTGATCCGAGCCGAGGGCCTTGATGAACAGCCGCCGCCCGTCATCGGTGACCGCCAGGAACGGCCGGGAGCCCTTGGTCTGGACGCCGGCCGGCTCGGCGGAGGCGGCCGGCAGCCCGGCGGATCCGCAGCGCGGCCGCGATCCCCTCGGATCCGATCCGCCGGTCCGGGACGCCGAAGGCCACCAGCACGGCCGGCGCCGACGGTCACCCCGGTAGCGAACGCGAGGACCAGCTCGGCCGGCAGGACAGTACCGGTGATCAGCCGGGCCGCCGCCACGGCAGCCAGCGCGATCCATGCTGCCCGGCGCCAGGGACGGCTCAGCCACGGCGCTGCGGCCACGGTGACCGCCACCGCCGCGGCGAGCAGGGGCGGCCAGGGAAACGCGGCGCTGGCTAGCCACGAGTGCTGCTCGCCTGCGGCCGTGACCGTGTGCGGGATGGCTGTTGCCCACCAGGTACAAGATGCCTGCCAGCGCGGCGACCGGCCGCGACGGCCCCGGCCGCCAGGCCGGCCAGCAGGCGGAACCGGCGATGCCACAGGGCGGCGGCGGCGACCCCGGCGGCCGCGACGACGAAGGCCACCTGCACGAGGCCTGTCAGCAGCCGTCCAGCCAGGTCAGATTCAAGCCAGGTCACGGCGGCCGCGCCGGAGCCCGTCAGCCGGCCGGGAGCAACCGCGACTGCGGCGAGCATCACGGCCAGGATCAGCCCGCTGCCGATCAGGCGGATGACATCGCCCGGATGACGGTAACGAGTCGACGGCAGGAACCGCGCCGCGTGCTTGGTGACCGGCTCCGGCGCGCCGGGCGAAGGCTCACCGGCGGCGGTCGGCGGATCGTTGAGACGGATTCCGCTGTGCTGTGCCCGGTCCATATTCATGCCTCTCACCTACTGCTCCCCGCGCGGCGGGGCGGAGGAACGCCAGCCGGGCGCCGCGGCCGCGCAGGTCGCTGACCCCTGTTGTGCCGTCGCTGGAACTGGTCGGCTATCAGGGCGGTGATCAGGGCGCAGGACGTGCCGAGCAGGATCCCGGCGGTGGCGTCGGAGAGCCAGTGGGCAGCGAGGTAGGCGCGGGAGAGCCCCATCACGATCGAGAACGCCACCGCGGCCGCACCCCACACGGTGCGCCGCCGCCCCGCGGGCACCAGGGCGATGACCGCGGCGACGACGGTGACAGACGCGGCGATGGCGTGTCCGGACGGGAACGACGCGCCGCTCGTCGCGACCAGCGACCCGGGTGGCCTGGCCCGGTCGTAGATCCCTTTCAGCGAGCCGATCAGCGCCTCTGACAGCACGATGGCCGCGGCGAAGGCGGCCAGGTGCCACCACCGGCGGCGCAGGGCCAGGAACCCGGCCAGGACGATCCGCACCGGCAGCGTGACGTACACCAGCCCGAGGACGTTGAAGACCCTGGCGATCGCGGTCAGCGGCGGCGTCCGGCCGGAGATCATCAGCCGCAGCCACGCATCGTCCAGCCGCTGGATGCGGGCCAGCGCGCCGTGGTCGGCGGCCAGGGCGAACACCACGGCCGTGACCGCCACCACCCCGGCGGTGAGGAAAGCTGCCTGCCGGGGGCGGGCGAGAAGGGCCTCCTCCTCCGGCCGGGCCGTGGCTGCCCGGGTCATCCCGGGCATACCGCACCTCGCCCGCACAGGGCCAGGCCCTCGGTGCGCCGGACGTACCCGACCAGCTCCGACCGGGGCATGAACGCCACCGCGGTCTCGACGGCGGTGGCCAGGGCCGGGGAGGCGCCGGGCGCGAGGACGAACCGGTAGGTCGCGCAGCCGCCGGGGAAGGTGGAGTAGCGAACGTCGGAGTACCGCGGGACCAGGCTCGGCGGGCGCTCGAACCGGCGCATGCCGGGCTGGTCGGAGGGGATCTGCTGGGCGCCCGTGGTGTTGCAGGTCGCGGTCAGGGTGATCGTCACCGTCGCCTGCGCGGCCAGCGACGGCCCGAGAGACAGGTTCAGGCCGCTCTGCCGCCCGGCCTGGCCGGAGTTCAGCACGAAGCTGGCCTGCCCGCTGGCGACCTCGGGGTCGGCCGCGGTCCAGCCCGACGGGAGCGCGGCGATGCAGGGCAGGAAGGCCGCCGAGGGAACCGCCTGGGCCGCCAGGATCATCGTATGGCTCGTGCCGCACTCGGGCGCGTGCACACCTGGCGCGTGCACACCTGAGTTGCTGGCCGGCAGCAGCAGGCCGACGCCGAAAACGGCGGCCACGGCGAAGAGGGCGAGCATCGCCGCGGCCAGGGTGACCCGCCGGATGCTCCAGCGCTGCAGCACGATCGGCTTTCGCTGCGGGGCGAGCGTGCGGAACTCGGCGAGCAGGTCGCGGGGATCGCGTTTCATGAAGGCGCGCAGCTGCGTCGGGCTGGCGACCCCGCGGGTGGCGGCGAAGGCCTCGGCCAGCTCGGCCTCGGTGAAATAGTTCAGCGCCTGCCGGTAGACCCGCGCGGGGTCGGTGCGGACCGCCAGGACCAGCATCATGTTGCCCAGGTCGACGGCCTGCCGCCAGGGCGAGGGGCGCACCTGGGCGAAGGCCACGTCGATCAGCAGCAGCTGCCCGTCGCGGACCATCAGGTTGCCGGGCTTGATGTCGCGGTGGGCGATCCCCGCGTCCCACAGCGCGCGGATCAGCTGCAGTCCCTGGCCGATCACCTGGTCATCGATGTCGGTATCCCCGATTTCCACCGCGCCGTCGAAGAACTCGGTGACCAGCAGGTACTCCCGCTCGGGGGTGATCTCCACGATGCCGTAGGGCCTGGGAACGGCGATCCCGGCGTCTTGCAGCAGGCGCAGCGCGTAGTCCTCGTACTCGGCCAGGCGCCGCACGGTCTGGAAGGGGTGCTCGTCCTCCAGCGAGCCGTACAGGATCGTCCGCCATATCTTGTACCAGCGGTCGGCGCGGACGTGGCCCTTGGTGTAGAGCTTGGCGAACAGGTACTCCTGCGGGGCGCCCTCGATCTGCAGCCGCAGCGGGGTGGACCCGGCGGAGGACTCCAGCCCGACCGGGGTGATGCCGGTGACGGTGAGCCCGAGCTGGTCGCGCACGCCCAGCCGGATCGCCTCGCCGCGGGCGCCGGTCACGTCCACGTGCGCGGTGTTGCCGGTCCGGTAGGCGACCGGGAACACCTCGTTCGGGGTGAAGAAACGGAACGCGCTGACCGGGATCGCGACACCCAGCGCCACCCCCAGGAGCAGGTCGTCCACGTGATCGACGGCCAGGTACAGGCAGGCCAGGCAGAACACGGTCACGATGACCGCGATGGCCGCCTTCGCGTACGTGCGGGGCCGTCCCGGCACGACCAGGCAGTAGGCGATGCTCACCAGCAAGAACGTCAGGACCGTCGCCGACAGCGCCGGCGCGGAATACCCCGCCCAGCCCGCGATGATCGTCACGCCGTACGGCCGCGGCCGGGTCATCCCCTCGGCGATGAACTGTATGGCGAGCTCGAGGAGGAGCAGGCTGCACAGGAACACCAGCAGGTGCCGCCAGCGGCGGAACACCATCATCAGCACGACTGCCGACAGCCCGATCACCGAGGCTCCCCAGCCGGAGCCGGCCGCGGAGATCCCGCTGGCGACGTCGGTCAGCCACGGCGTCCGGGCCCGCGCGAAAAACCGGAGCACCGCCGTGTTGACCTGATCATCGAGCCGCAGCGACGGAGCCCGCACCGAGATCACGATCACGCCGGCCAGGACGACAACCGCCAGGACCAGCCAGGCTTTGGTGGTGACCGAGACCGGGTGCGGCAGCGGCGGCGGCGCACCCGTCGGGCGCCGGTGGCGCGTCGTCCGCCGCACGGCGGGACCCGGCGCAACGCTCGCGCGTGCCAGTCGGTGCGGTTACCCTTTCCGCCTTCTCGCTCAACGCGACGCACCCCCCATCGAGGCCAGCCCCTGCGACCGCAGCCAGCTCCCCGCCACCAGGCGCGGGCCGCCGCGGGTCGACGGCATCCAGGCCGACCAGCGGGACGACGTTCTCGGCCGGCCGCAGGCCGCGGCCGGCCTGCAGGTCACCCAGGCCGGGCACAAGCATCACCGCGGAGCCGTCGCCTGCGACGTCGTTAGCACCCGCTGCCGTGTCCCCGCCGTGTCCGTGCCGCGTTATCCATTGACTTCCCCCGCCGGCCAGGTGGCCGGTAGTCTCGGCGAGTTGATGCTGCGTGAGGAGCTCAACCGGAATGGTATTTCGCGTAGCGGATTCGTGGTGCGGGCGAGGAATTGCCCGCCGCGCAAGTCTGCCTCCTGATCCTATGAACAGCTGGAAATGGCTGCTGACGGCCGTATAACTCAAGTTTGTCCACATCAATCAGGATTCGAAATCGCATCAGGTCCTCCCGCTTGCCCCGCGTTTCCCGCGAACGGCCGGCCTGCCCCCGCGAAGGGACCACGTACCAGCCCGGCGCCAGAAGCCAAACCGGAACACTCCCCGGCGTACCGCACCCGAGACTGGAGCGCCAAGTCCGCTACCTGCGGGTTCCCAGTATCCAAACGGGTGCCTACATGTCGTCGAATACAGTAGCCGCGGCGTTTGGCCGCCAGCTGAGGAGGCGTCGAGCCCGTACGGGGCGACAGACCGCGGACGGTCGTCCTGCCCGAACCAGGCGTCTCATAGATCAATCCGCTAAGCCAGCGCTACCAGGGTCCGGAGCAACGCTCCCGGAGGCTGCTCAAACTGTCTTAAGCAGAGACCAACACGGCTGCGGGAATATCCATCGTGTCAGCACTCACGCTACATCAGGCCATATCGCACTTCAACAGGCGCTGACTTATTTTGAATTTCTACGGGCGCTCCAGCGAAGATGGCGCGAGTCTCATCTCGGCGCCGCAAAGCCCCGTCCGGCTAGCAGTGGCCAGTTTTATGCCAAGGGCTGGCAAAGTCCTGACTGGTAGTGATCTAGCTGCTGTCCGCCCTGCCGCACCAGCCGGATCACTGCTGAGGGACCATGCGCGCTGCGCCATCATCCCGGTCGGGTGTGACCCGGAGTGTCGCGGGTAGGCGGTCCCTCCTCCCGCGAGCACGCGGTCATCGCCCCGCGCTACCTCGGGCTGCGGCTGGTGATCGCGAAGTCCTACGCCAGGATCCACTGGCAGAACCTGGCGAACTTCGGCGTCCTGGCCGCCGAGTTCACCGACCCGGCCGACTACGACCGAATCGAGGCGGGCGACGAGCTCTCGGTAGACGGCCTGACGGACACGCTCGGCTCGGGCGCTGAGTTCACCGTGCACGACCAGGCCCAGAACATGGACTTCAGGGTCCGGCACCGGCTCTCGCCGCGACAGGTCGCCATGGTGCTAGCCGGCGGCCAGATCCCCCTGGTCCGCAGCCGGCGGGCAGCCTAGACCAATAGTCGACGTCGTGACGTTTGCTTCGAGAATGTGCGGAAAGTCATATCGTCCCGCGATGTAGCTTTCCTGAGGTGGTACGTATGCGGCTGTCGCTGAGGGAGCGGAGGACTCTTCGCCGTATCAGCAGGACGCTGGGCGGCGCCGACCCCCGGCTCGCTTCCATGCTTGACATGTTCTCCAGGCTCGCCGCCGGCGATGCCATGCCCGCGCATGAACAGTTGCGCGTAACTGGCGGCCACGCCCAGGCGCCCTTGATGCAGCGGCACTCGCGCGAGCCGAGATGACCGCAACCCGGCTGGTCATAGGGAGCTCCGGCTGCACCTCCTGGCGCTTGACCTTTGCCGTCGGCGCCGCGCTCGTCGCCGTCGGCTTCGGCTCGGTGGTCGCACTGGTGCCCGCCGGAGGGCGCCACATCCGTGATGATCACGGGTCCTCGACTGACCGGATTCGCGGCCGTCCCCGTCTGTGACGTCGCGGCGGTCTGCTGGTACGGACAGCAGGTTACAGAAAGGCATCTAATTCAGGTTTAGGCGAAGTCCGGGCAGGTAGAGGAGGAAAACCTTTGCGTCGCTCGCAGATCACGGGCGATGCGTCGGTAGGAGAAGGACTTGCCTGCAATGGTCGTGCTTGCGGAATGCGCCGCCGGTCTGAGGTGGCGCGGCAGGCATGAGGTCGTGCGGATGGGGCCGTGGGGCCGGAGCGGACCTGGAGTGAGCGGCACGCTGGGGCAGGCAATCGGCGATGACCTCCCGGGAGCGCTGCGCGACCCGCCGCCGACGTCCGCCGACGTCCACCGCCCTGCTTGTCCGGCGCGGATTCCCAGTGGCGGGCTGACCGCAAAGATCCCCGCCTCGCCCGGCTGCGGCTCCCGGATGCCCGATCATGCGAGCGGCCGGCGGATCACCGCTCCGGCACCGCTGGGCACCTTTGCCGTCCTCCTCCGCAAGCCAGCCGCGTCTAGCCTTCCGGCTCGCTGGCCTGCCCGGGCGGCAGCACACCGGCTCCCGGCGGCCGTCGGCATGCCGACGAACTGGCGTTCACGCGGTCGATTCTCGTGTCAGCCTGCCGGCCGAATTCGTTGCCCGCGACCCGGCCGGCAGCCCAGTAAGGAGGAACGTCGATGAGAATGGAAGGTCAGGCTCTTTCCCGCCGGACCCTGCTACGGGGCGCCGGCCTGGTCGGCCTCGGTGGCCTGGTGTCGGGCTGTAGCTCGGCGTTCGCGTCTGGCGTCGCCGGCATCGGGCCGCCCAAGAACACGCTGTCCTACTGGAACCTGCTGGGCGGCGGCGACGGGGTCCGCATGGTAGCGATGGAGAACGCATACCAGAAACAGCATCCGAACGTCGCCCTGAGCGCGGTGGTGCTGGCCTGGGGCAATCCCTACTACACGAAGGTCTCGCTGGCCACGCTCGGCAACCGGCCACCGGACGTCGCGATCTCGCACCTGACCCGGGCGACGATCCTGGCCCGCGCCGGCCTACTGGAGCCGCTGAACGAACACGAACTCGCCCCGTACGGTCTCACCGGCGGCAACTTCACGCCCGCAGCGTGGAGTAGAGCGCATACGGACGGGACGCTATACGCGATCCCGCTCGATACGCACCCGTTCGTGATGTACTACAACACCGACATCTGCAAGAAGGCCGGGCTGCTCAATGGGGATGGCAGCCTGAAGAATCTCGACGGCCCGGCCGCGTTCACCGACGCTCTCACGGCGGCGAAAAAGGTTACCGGAGCCTACGGCGGCGTTGTCAGCATCAATAACGACGCGGCCACTCCGTGGCGACTCTTTTCCACCCTGTACTACCAGCTCGGCGGCAGCGTGCTCGCCGACGACGGGCAGAAAATCGTGCTCGACGACGCGAAGGCGGAGAAGGTGCTGTCGTTCCTGGCGAACCTCACCGTCAAGCAGAGCCTCATGCCCACGAGCGTGGACTACGCAGGCGCGATCACGACGTTCGCCACTGGCAAGGCCGGGTTTTTCTTCGAGGGTGACTGGGAGATCACCACGTTCGAGACCACCAAGTCACCGTTCAGCATGATCGCGTTCCCGAATGTCTTCGGCGGCAGGTACGCGGTCCAGGCGGACTCACACAGCTTCGTGCTGCCAAGGGACCCGGCGCGCACCGACGCCATGCGCAAGGAGATCTTCGGTTTCATCCGTTCCATGCTCAGCCAGAGCAGCACGTGGGCGCAGGGCGGCCACATCCCGGCCTGGCTGCCATTCCAGCAGAGCGCGGCATACGACAAGCTGAAGCCGGCGTCGAATTACAAATCGGTCGCCAATTATGCGCGTTACGACGATCCGGGCTGGTACTCCGGCTCGGGTTCGGATTTCGAGAACATCATGGGCTTCGCGATCGCCGCAGTCGCCGCGGGCCAGATGAGCCCGGCCGCCGCGATCTCGGACATGAGAAGCAAGCTGGCCCTATACGCGAACACGCCGACGCCGGTGTAATAGCGCGGTCCGGAGGTACGTATGTCCATTCAGACAATACCCGTCGAAACCGGCGCGAGAGAAAGGGCGTCAGCCGCTCCCAGGAAGCGGCGCGACGAGGGGCGCGTCGGCTTGGGGCTGGCCACCCCGTTCCTGATCTTCTACGTGCTGTTCCTGATCGGGCCGACGGTGTACGGCATCGTCATGAGCTTCTTCAACAGCAGCCTGCAGCACAGCGGACTCGGCGGCTTCGCAGGCCCGGACAACTACACGGAGGCGTTGACGAGCTCCGATTTCTGGCAGTCGATGTGGCACACCGTGCTGTTCACGCTGATGACCACGCCGCCGCTGGTCGCCGTCGCGCTGGCGCTGGCCATATTCACCGACCGGCTCGCGCGCGGGCGCTGGTTCTTCCGGCTGGTGTTCTTCGCCCCGTACGTCGTCCCGTCGGCAGCGATGGCGCTCATCTGGACCTGGCTTTATACCCCGCAGATCGGGCTGTGGGACAAGTGGCTGTCCGCCGTCGGCATCACCAGCCCGCCGAACTGGCTGGCCGACCCCAACTGGGCGATGGCCTCCGTCGCGATAGCGACCGTGTGGTGGACGCTGGGCTTCAACTTCGTGCTGTATCTCGCCGGCCTGCAGGAGATTCCCCGGAACCTCTACGAGGCGGCCGCCGTCGACGGGGCGAGCCGGTGGCACCAGATTCGCCGCATCACGATCCCGCTGCTTAAGCGCACCACCGCCCTGGTGCTGGTGCTGCAGATCATCGCCTCGCTGAAGATCTTCGACCAGATCTTCCTGATGACCAGCGGAGGCCCGAACTACTCGACGAGGCCGCTGCTGGAATACGTCTACGACATCGGCTTCACCGACTTCCGCACCGGCTACGCCGCGGCGGCGTCGATGCTGTACTTCCTGGTGATCCTGGCCGTCTCGCTGGTGTGGTTCTTCGCCAGCCGGCGCCAGCAGAAGGGGGCATGACCGATGAGCGCGATCACTCTGGGCCGCCGCCATGCACATACGCACGCTGAGAAGCGCACGGTCGACTGGCGAGCGCGGTACTTCAACTGGTTCTGCGCGTCCGTGCTGCTGGTATTCGCCGCGATCTGGGTCATCCCGCTGCTCTGGGCGCTCGACACCTCGCTCAAGCCGGACGCCGTGATCGCCGCCCAGCCGACCAGCTGGTGGAGCAGTGCCTGGACGCTGCATGCCTACCAGGTGCTGTTCAACCTGGGCAACATCCAGACCTGGTACCTGAACAGCTTCGTGATCGCACTGCTGTCGGCGGTATTCGCCGTGGGGGCGTGCTCGATGGCCGGCTTCGCCATCGCGCGGACGCGGTTCACGGGCCGCCGGATCATCTACGGCCTGATCGCGGCCGGCCTGCTGATCCCGCCGCAGGTGCTGATCGTCCCGATGTTCAATGAGTTCAACTTCGCGCACCTGCTCAACACCTACTGGGTGCAGGTGCTGCCCGCGGTTGCGGTGCCGATCGCGGTGATCATCTTCGTGTCCTTCTTCAACGGCATACCGGCCGAGCTGGCCGAGGCGGCGCGGGTGGACGGCGCCAGCTGGTGGCGCATCTACCGCAGGATCTACATGCCGCTGAGCAAGCCGGCCATCTCCGCGGTGTTCATTTTCACGTTCGTGTGGAAATGGAACGACTTCCTGTGGCCGCTGCTGACGCTGACCAACCCCCGGATCATGACGCTGCCGGTCGGGCTGTCGCAGGTTTCCTCCGCGTTCGGCATCATGTACGCCGAGATCATGGCGTCGGCGGTGCTGGGGGCGCTGCCGCTGATCGTGGTGTTCCTGCTCTTCCAGCGGCAGATCGTGGAGGGCATAGCCACCACCGGTATCAAGTAAGGAGACTCGTGTCCGAAACACGCATCACCGTTGACCCCGCGTTCCGAGTCGGCCCGGTCGACCCCAGGGTGTACGGGTCGTTCGTCGAGCATCTCGGCCGCTGCGTCTACACCGGCATCTACGAGCCGGAGCATCCGACGGCGGATAAGCACGGATTCCGGGAGGACGTAGCCGATCTGACCCGGGAGCTCGGCGTGCCGATCATCCGCTATCCCGGCGGGAACTTCGTGTCCGGTTATCGCTGGGAGGACGGCATCGGCCCGGTGGAGGAACGGCCGACGCGGCTGGACCTGGCCTGGCGCTCCATCGAGCCGAACGCGGTGGGCACGGACGAATTCTGCGCCTGGACACGGCAGGTCGGCGCGGAGCCGATGCTGGCGGTGAACCTGGGCACCAGAGGCCCGGACGCCGCGGCGCGGCTGGTGGAGTACTGCAACCATCCGGGCGGCACGTACTGGTCCGACCAGCGGGTGAAAAACGGCGCAGCCGAGCCGCACGACGTACGAGTATGGTGCCTGGGCAACGAGATGGACGGCAACTGGCAGATCGGCCACAAGACGGCCGAGGAGTACGGCAGGCTCGCCGCGGAGACCGCCAAAGCGATGCGCCTGGTCGACCCGGCCATCGAGCTCGTCGCATGCGGATCGTCGGGCGCGCAGATGCCGAGCTTCGGCGACTGGGAGGCGACCGTGCTCGGACACTGCTACGACTACGTCGACTACGTGTCGCTGCATTCGTATTACACCGTGCACGAGCACGACAGGGCCAGTTTCCTGGCGTGTGCCACCGGCATGGACGATTTCATCGACGCCGTCATCTCGACGGCCGATCACGTGCGGGCCAAGGGCCGGCACTCCAAGCGGGTCAATTTGTCGTTCGACGAATGGAACGTCTGGCACTCGATAGGCCAGCAAACCGAAAGAGACTGGGAACGGGCACCGCGGCTGATCGAGGACGAATACGACCTGACCGACGCGGTCGTGGTCGGCAACCTGCTGATCAGCCTGCTCCGGCACGCCGACCGGGTGCACATGGCGTGCCTGGCCCAGCTGGTGAACGCGATCGGGGCGATCCGATCCGAGCCGGGCGGCCCGGCCTGGCGCCAGACGATATTCCACCCGTTCGCGCTGACCAGCAGGCACGGAAGGGGGACGGTGCTGCGGACGCCGATCGTCTCGCCGGAATACGACACGTCGGCCTTCGGCGCCGTGCCGAAGGCCGACGCGGTCGCCGTACTGTCCGACTCAGGCGACGAGCTGACGATGTTCGCGGTGAATCGTGACCAGCACGAGCCGCTGCCGGTCACGATCGACGTGCGCTCGCTGCCAGCGCTGCGCGTCGCGCATCACACCTATGTCGGCGACGATGAACCGTCCGCGGCCAACACTCAGGACGCGCCAGACCGTATCCGCCCGCGCGCCGGAGCCGAAATTCCGGTACACGACGGCGTGCTGGAAATGGCTCTGCCGGCGCTGTCCTGGAACATGCTGCGTATCGGCGGCGACGGCCGGCGATCCGAAGACCAGTGAGAACGGCGCGGCGTTCCGGGAGGGTCTACGGGCCGCTCCCCTTAGCGCGATCCCCGGCGGGTCCGTGCGGCAGCCAGCGACGGCGCCTGACGCGGCAGCCAGTGACGGTGTCTGACCGGGCAGCCAGCGCGCCGCCACGGAGGCATCGCCAGGCCCTCTCGCTCGAACTACCCGACGGCCCGGCGACGTCAGCCGGGCGCCGGGGCGACGCGGATGACTACCTTGCCGGGGCCGCGGCGGTCGCGCCGGGCGCCGAACGCCGCGGCCAGGTCGCTCAGCCCGAACGTGGCCGAGACCACCGGGCGCAGCGTGCGGTCATCGATCAGGGACGCCAGCTCGCGGAGCTGGCCGCCATCGGGTTCGACCACGAAGTAGACGCCGGTCACATCGGGCCGGCCGCCGGTGTCCTCGCCGGGTTCCTCGGCGATCGCCACCAGCCGGCCGCCGGGGCGGAGCACGCCCCAGGACCCGGCCATCGCGTCGCCGCCGACCGGGTCGACGACGATGTCGACGTCGCGGACCTGATCGGCGAAGCCGCCGGCGTAGTCGATGACCCGGCTGGCGCCCAGGCCGGCCACGAACTCGTGGTCGCGGGCCGAGGCGGTGGCGGTCACCACCGCGCCGCCCAGGGCGGCGAGCTGCACCGCGTAGACGCCGACCCCGCCGGCCCCGCCGTGGACCAGGACGTGCTGGCCGGGCTGCACGCTGGCCTGGATGTGCAGGGCCTGCCAGGCGGTGAGCGCGCCGAGCGGCACCGCGGCCGCCTCGTCGTGGCTGACCGCGGCGGGCTTAGCCGCCACGTCGGCCGCGGGCACGGTCACGTACTCGGCGGCGGCTCCGGGCCGGTCGAAGCCGACCAGCGCGTACACCTCATCGCCCGGCTGCCAGCCGGTCACCCCGGCACCGACCGCGGCCACCACCCCGGACAGGTCGTGGCACGGGACGGCAGGCCAGGTCTCCGGCCAGTCGAGCTCGCCGGCGGTCAGCGCGGTGGCCCGGACCTGCACCAGCAGCTCGCCCTCGGCCGGCTCGGGGACGTCCACGGTCTGCTCGGTCAGGCTGCCGGGATCGGAGTTCGCGGCCAGCATGGCGTGCATGTGGCGGACAGGGTTGCTCACGAGGACACCTCGGTTCTGTTCATCGGCGGGCGCGGGCCCGCGCTGCGTGGATTCGCGCCCGGTCAGCCCGTCAGCTGCGGCGACGGCGTGACATCGTGCTGCTGGCACCAGGCCAGGTAAACGGCGCGCTGGGAAGCCGAGTTGATGACGTCCACCACTGCGCCGTGGTCGTCGAGGTACTCCACGTCCCCGGTCACCTTGATGTGAATGACGCAGGGCTCGTCACCGACCGCGCCCCAGACGTCGACCGTGCCCGCCGGCTCGTACACGTAGCCGCCGGGACCGACGATCTCCCCGGTGCCGACAATCTCCCGGCGGCCGGACAAGTTGAGCGCGTGCACGTCGCCGGTGTGCCGGTGCAGCGCGACCACGCTGCCCGGTTCCAGGCGCATCAGCTCCGACCAGCCGTCCGCGGTGAACCGCAGCGGCCGGAACGACTTGCCGGGACCGGTGGGGATCCAGGGCTGGCTCTCAGTGTCCAGCGGGTAGGCGGGCTTGGTGGTCACGTCAGGCATCATGGCCCCCTTTCCGTCGCATCAAGGTACGAATCTAGCGTCGGAGATGGCCTGGCGTCCATGCCCAAGTTAAGGTTATTTCGCCAGACCAAGTGCCGAACGGGGGACGTATGGACCTGTTCATCGACGCAGCTAGCGGCAGCGGACTGAGCGTGCAGCTGTTCGACCAGATCCGGGCCGGGATCATCAGCGGGCGGCTACGGCCGGGCGACCGGCTGGTGCCCAGCCGCCAGCTGGCGGCGCAGCTCGGGATCTCGCGGTACACGGTAACCACGGCCTACGGATGGCTGGCGGCCGAGGGATTCCTCTGCGGCAGCGCCGGCGGCGGAAGCGCGGTCGCCGAGGTGCCGGTCGCGGCCGGCCAGCGGTCGCGGCGGGACGCGGCGATCAGGCCGCGCCGGGCTTGCCTCGGCCTGATCCCAGAAGCCGGGCCGCTCGCCGACTCCGGCTGCCGCTTCGACCTGCGTGCCGGAATTCCCGACCACGCCCTGTTCCCGGCGGCGGAGTGGAGACGTCAGCTTAACGCCGCCGGCCGCCCGCCATCCGGCGGTGGCTCGACGGCCGGCGATCGGCCGGCGATCGGGTCGGCGATCCGGCCGGCGAGCTCGCGCTGCGGCAGGCGATCGCCCGCTGGGTGACCCGCTCCCGCGGGGTGACCGCGGACCAGGACATGGTGGTCGTCACGTCCGGTGTCCAGCACGCCATTGACCTGGTCGCCCGGGCTCTCCTGGAGCCTGGGCAGGTCGTGGCCCTCGAGGATCCCGGCTACCGGCCGGCCGCGAGACTGCTGCAGTCGCTGGGGGCCAGGGTCGTCGGCGTGCCGGTCGATCAGGACGGCCTGGTCGTGGACCAGTTGCCGACGGCGGCCCGCATGGTTTACGTCACCCCCTCGCACCAGTATCCGCTGGGAGCGGTGATGTCCATGCCGCGCCGCCTGCAGCTGCTTGACTGGGCCCGGCGGCACGGCGCGGCGGTCGTCGAGGACGACTATGACAGCGAGTTCCGACACCTCGACTGGCCGCTGGAGCCGTTGCAGCGGCTGGACGACAGCGGCCGGGTTATCTATCTCGGCTCCTTCTCCAAGACGCTTTCGCCGTCGTTGCGGCTCGGCTTCGCCGTGCTGCCCCCGCCACTGGCCGGGCCGGTCGCCGCGCTACGGCAGCTCACCGACTGGCACGCCCCGGTTGCGCCCCAGCTCGCCCTGGCCGCGTTCATTGCCGACGGACTGTTCGACCGGCACCTGCGCCGGAGCCGCCGGATATACAGCCGACGGCACCAGATCCTCCAGTCGGCCCTGTCCGGGCCCCTGGCGGCCGCGCTCACCAGCCTCGGCTCCAGTGCCGGGCTGCATGTCACCGCGCTGCTGCGGCCCGGCCTGGACGAGGCCCGGGCACGCGAGGCCGCGGCCAGCCGTGGTGTCGCCACCACCGGCCTGAGCCAGTACTACCATGCCCGGGCGGCCCGGGCCGGGCTGGTGCTCGGCTTCGGCGCCGTCACCGCCACCGACCTGCCCGCCGCCCTGGACTCGCTGGGCCAGGCCCTGGGTGTGTTACCGCCAGACGCAGGCCGGCTCGCCGGCCCGCCAGACGCAGGCCGGCTCGCAGCTGTCCCCCTTACCTACGCCAGACGACCCAGCCGCCGAGCCGGTCGGCTGCCACGACCCGCCAGCCGGCCGGGGCGTCCGGCCAGCTCGCCCACGCGGGCTGCCCGGCCGGCCATGCCGTATCGACCACGGTCACGCCGGCCGGAGCCGGGCGGTGAGCAGGATTGAAAAACTGCACCTCCGTCGACGACACCTCGAACGTCTGCGCGAGCCGCAGAATCCCGCTGATGCCGGAGGCGACGGCGATCCGCTCGCCCGGCTTCAGCCCGCCGGCCGCCGCCATCTCCCGCATGCCCATCGCCTGGGCCCAGACGCTGTCCGCCCGCGAGCAATGGGCCGTCAGCTGGGCCACGGCCACCAGGCTCACCATCGCTACCGCGGCGCCCAGGACGCCAGCCAGGACCCGCATGTAGCGCGCGAGGAGCGCGAAGTACACCCACACGAGGAGCAGGGCCAGCGCCGACGCCGTCGCCACCAGGACGCTGGCGTGGCTCCAGTTCTGGGTCAGCACGGCAGGCTCGCCGAAGTTAAACGTCCTCCCTCGCTTCGTGGGCAGGGACGTTCCGGCGTACACCGCCACCGTTACGGCGGCCACCATGGTCAGGCCCGCGACGCAGGCGGTGAAGGCGAGGATCTGCCGGGGCGCCGCCCGCAGCAGCACCACCGCGCCGACCAGGAAGAACGTGACGGTCATGCCGTCCAGGTAGCGGCCGGAGGCCCAGGTCAGCGTCTGATGAGGGGGCAGCGCAGCCGGCGTGACGCAAGCGATGAGGACGGTGACCCCGACCGACAGCGCCGCCATGACCCGCAGGTCGGCCCGTACGCCGCGCCGCGCGATGGCGGCCACCGCGGCGACCAGGCCGATGCCGGCAATACCCCAGCTGTCCAGCACCAGCCGCCACAACTGGCCGCCTGCCATCTCGGCCACGTGGATGACCCCGTACACGCTTCCCAGCGTGCTCACCAGCTGGCCGGAAAGACTGCGCGAGCCCGCCGGGTAAAGGGCAGAGGCGAGATGGCGGTTCAGGGTCCAGCCCGCGCCTACGGTCACCACCACGGTCAGCGCGGCCGCGGCCACGCTGCCGCGGGCGGCGGGCCGGCGCCAGGCGACGAAGACGCCCACTGCGGCGAAGCCGGCCAGCAGCACCAGGCCGCGGGGATGCACCGCGTAGGCATAGCCGGACAGCACGGCCGAACCGATGGCCGCCGCGTACCGCGCCCGCGGCGAGGTGGCCACCAGCCAGCTATGGATGGCCAGCAGCCAGGCCAGCGTGACCACTGGGAAGATCGCGTCGGCTATCGCGTACTCGCTGAAGAAGAACCCGGCGGGCAGCAGCGCCGCGACCATGGCCACGCCGTAGGCGGCCGGGCGGACGAGCCCGAGCCGGCGGCAGACCAGGTAGCCAAGCGGCATCACGGCGGCGCTGACCGCGGCGTTGATCAGCAGCACGGCGTGATACACGGCGGCGGGGCTGCTGGTGAACCAGTACGCCGGCGTGATCAGAAGCGGATAGCCGCCCTGGTACAGCGTGGCGCCGGAGAAGTTGGCCGCCGGGCCGCCCGCCAGGACCCGCGCCGCGACCAGGTACGCGGTTTCGTCGGGATTGTCCAGCGGCACCGCCTGCGCGCGGCTCAACCACGCGCGCAGGCCGACCTGGCCGAGCCAGCCGGCCACCAGCAGCAGCGCGAACAGCCAGTTCCTGCGCGGCGGGTCAACGGTGCCCCCGATGACCCGGTCGGGACGGGACCCAACCGCGACGGCACCGCCGTCCGCATCGATCGGCCTCACAGCAGGCAATATGGTCTCGTCCCCGTCGATCATGCAGAATCCTTGCCATGAGTCGCATCAGGCAGCGGGAGATGCCCAGCTAGGGCCCGGTCGCCTTCTTGGCAGGGCTCATTCTGCCGCATCGGGGCTGGACAGGCGGGACTATGAGCGAGATTTTGCCCGGTGCCGTCACCAATTGCGACCACGATCAGGGAGCCGAACGAGGCGTGCCAGAACTCGTACATGGCATCTGACCTGGGCTTACCCTGGGCGGCCGCGCCCATCCGCCTCCTTTATCTGCTCGTGATCCGGTTGTCCGGCTGGCGCCGCTCACTCGCAGCGACACCTCAAAGGACGTAGAGATCGTGGTGCTGCGAGCCGGGCAGGCGGGCGGCGGGGGCCGCAGAAACCCGGGCCGTTCGGGAGTCAAGGTCACCGAACGGCCCGTGGCTCACGCACGGCCACCCCAGCCTGCGATCCCGGGCCAGACGCAGGAATCCGCCGGGGATGTCACAAACCGGCACGTTGTCCAGTCTCAGAAGTGAGACCGAGAGAACAGAGGACAACATGCGGACGATCCTGGTCGTTGGCGGCGGCTACGCCGGCTTCTACACGGCGTGGCGGCTGGAAAAGAAGCTTCGCGGCGGTGAGGCGCGGATTGTGGTGGTCGATCCCCGGCCGTACATGACGTATCAGCCGTTCCTGCCCGAGGTCCTGGCCGGATCCGTGGAGGCCCGGCACGCCGCGGTGTCCCTGCGGCGGCACCTGCGCCGGGCCAGGCTGGTCGCCGGTACCGTGACCGCGATCGACCACGCGCACCGGACGGTCACCGTCCATCCGGCCGAGGGACCCGACTTCGCGCTCAGCTATGACATCATCGCCGTCACCGCTGGTGCGGTGACGCGCAGGCTGGCCATACCCGGCGTGGCGGAGCAGGCGATCGGCATGAAGCATGTCGAGGAAGCGGTGGCGATCCGGGACCGCCTGCTGACGGCCTTCGACCGGGCCTCGGCGCTCGAGCCGGGTCCGCTGCGCCGGCGACTGCTCACCGTGACGTTCGTCGGAGGTGGCTTCTCCGGCGTCGAGGGCTTCGGCGAGCTGCTGTCGCTGGCGACGTCGCTGGTGCGGTCCTATCCCGGGCTGAGCCGGGCGGACCTGGACTTCCACCTGGTAGAAGCCCGCGGCCGGATCCTTCCCGAGGTATCCGACCGGGCCGGCCGGTGGGTGTTGCGCTCACTGGAGAAGCGCGGCGCGCAGGTACACCTGAATGCCGGGCTCGTCTCCGCGCGCGACGGTCACGTGGTCCTGTCGACCGGTGCGGAGTTCGACTCCGGGCTGATCGTGTGGACCGCGGGCAACGCCGCGAACCCGATGGTACGCAGCCACACCGATCTGCCCGTCGACCAGCGCGGACTGCTGATAGTCCGGGCCGATCTGCGGGCCGGCACCGACGCCTGCCCGGTGCCGGACGCCTGGGCCGCCGGCGACGACGCGGCAGTTCCTGATCTTGCCGCGGGCCGGCCCGGAGCCGCGACGGCGATGAACGCTCAGCACGCGGTACGGCAGGGAAAGCTGCTGGCGGACAACATCGCCGCCACCTTGCGCGGGCGAGAGCCGAAGCCGTACGTGCATCGCAGCCTCGGCACGGTCGCGACACTGGGCCTGGGCCGGGGGATCTTCCAGTTCCGCCGCCTGGTGATCAAGGGGTTCCCGGCCTGGCTGATGCATCGCGGATACCACCTGCTGGCCGTTCCCACCTGGGAGCGGAAGATCAGGGTGCTGGCGATCTGGCTGACCGCCGTGCTGTTCGGCCGGGATATCGTCTCGCTGGCTTCGGTGCAGCACCCTCGCGCGGCGTTCATCACCGGCGGCGAGCCGGCGTCTCCGCCAGGCCCGACGGTGTTGAGCGTGTCCGAGAGGGTCAGCCAGACTGCCAGTGCCCGTTGACGCCTGACGTGATCGGTTGCTAGGGGGCGTCGAGACCGAATTCGCGTGTGCGGATTACCGCCTCGCTACGTGATGAGACTCCGAGCTTGCGGTAGGCGGAGTAAGCCTGTGTCCTGACCGTGTTCTTGGAGACGAACAGCCGTTCGCCGATTTCCTTATATGACAAGTGCGTGGCCAGCAGCGGCAGAAGCCGCAGTTCGGCTGCTGTGAGCGACGAGGCCCCGACGGCGTGCGCGTTGGTCGTGCCGAGAGCAGCCTTCAGCCGGCTAGCTTGCGCGGGGAGGACGCCCAGGTCCGGCCTTTGCCGGAGAATGTCGTAGACCTGGTTCAGGACTGCGACGGCGCCATCGGGGTCGGCGAGGGTGATGTAGGCGCGGGTCATCTCCATAAGCGCCTGGGCTGACACTACGGGCAGGGCGTAGGTCAGCAGGGGGCGTAGCCGGGATGCCCGCCCGAGGTAGAACCGGGCCTGGGCGGTGTCGCCCTCCTGCAACGCGGCGCGGCTCCCCCATGCGTAGACGAGAGCGCTGGTCCAGTAGTCGCCGAAGCGCTCGCTATCCACGATGGCGACTGCTCGCTGCGCGAGTGCCGTGATCTCGGACCAGTCATTGCGCTCGGCGGCCACGCCGCACTGCTCGGCGAGGATCAGGCCCGCCAGGGGCAGGCTGCCGGAGTTGATCGCGAGATCGAGTGCGCGGGCGAGAATGGGCTCGGCGTTGACCGGGTCCCCCTCGAGCAGGTAGGAAATGCCCTCCGTGTACAGCATGGTCGCCCGGTACGGGCTTGCCGGGCTCAGCCCTTCCCAGGCGATCCGCGCGTCGCGCCGCATCGCGCCGATGCCGCTGCGGCACAGGTTCGCGCGCAGGTAGGCGAGCGTGGCCTCCACGGTGCTTCCGTCGGGAAGGATCCCAGCCGGGGAAGCACGTTCCGCGGCAGCGGCCCAGCGCTCGGCTTCACTCGGCTGGCCGAGGAGCGCGTAGATCAACGAGCCGTGCGCGGCGATTGCCCCGTAGTACTCGGCTGACGTGACATCTCTGATCCACTCCATCCAGCGCAGCACCGTCTCGACGCGCCCGCCGGCCCAGACGGGCTGCTGCAACTCGAGAATCAGCCTGGCCACCCGGTCGTAGTCTCCAGCCGCCTGTGCATGGCCGATGGCAGCCTCCGGCATGGCGTTCGCCTCGAACCACGCTGCCGCCCGGAAATGAAGATCCTGGACCAGATCGGGCTCCCGGCGCCGGAGTTCTGCCTGCAGCAGGCCCCGGAGCAGGTGGTGGTACCGGTACCATTCACGGCGGCGGTCGAGCGGGACCACCAGCAGGTTCCTGGCTTCCATCTGTTCCAGGACAGCCGCGGATCCGTTTTCGCCCAAGATCGCGTCGCACAGCGATCCGCACAGCTTGTCCAGGACCGACGTGCGGGTGAGGAACGACGCTTCCGCATCTGAGATCCGGCTGAGGAGTTCCGAACGCAGGTAGTCGCCCATGTAGACGTCATCGCCGGTGAAAGTGAAGCCGACATCGCTCTGCCGGGTACCGGACTTGATGGCCAGCGCGGCGATATACAGTCCGGCTGGCCATCCTTCGGTCCGCTGCAGGAGATCACGGACGCTCGACTCGTCGGCGTCGACCCCCGCCCCCTTGAGCAATGAGTTCGCTTCCCGCGGTCCCATCGCCAGGTCTTCGGCGGTGATCTCCAGTAGTCCGCCCTGAGCGCGCAACCGCGCCGTCGGAAGCGGCACAATGCTGCGCGAAGCCAGCGCGAACTGCCAGCCGGGCGGGAGGCGCAGGGCGAACTCGGCGATGGCGTTCAGGCACTGCCTGTTCGTTACCGCCTCGGCCTGGTCAAGCAGCACAGTCACAGGCGCCTGCACCGAGGAGACGGCGGACACGAACCTCGGGACCATGGCGATGCCGGCACCGGAGGAGGCCAGGGCCGAGAATATCGCCGGGTCGACAGGCCCTATCCGGTCCAGCGCCACCGCAAGGGCACTGAGCAGTACCACCGGATCGTCGTCTCCGTCGTCGCAAGACAGCCAGGCCACGCGCGACCCGATCCGTTCGGCCCATTGCGCCATGACCGTGGTCTTGCCGTAGCCGGGCGGGGCCGCCACGGTGATGACCGGCACCCGGGTAGCGGCCAGCCGCTCAACCAGAACCCTCCGGACGACTATCCCCGGCCGGACGGCAGGTGGGTGGAATTTCGATTCGGGCAGCGCGAAGCCGACCCTCGGAGCCGTCCCGTGGTCCATGCCAGATGCCACATAGGCATCGATGACCTCAGGCTCCATTCTTCCGAACGTACTCTCAGATCGCTGTAGCCTCAACGAGACATCGCGGGACGTAGCGTCCTCGGCTACCGTCGGACACCCAAACCGGCGAAGTTTCCTAAAAAGACACCCGCCTGAACACCCGGGCCGGCACCCGCGGGTGAACGTGGGCGTCGTTCAAGCTGGCAGATTCCAGATGTCTGGAAGCTGCCGGTGATTCGTTGACTGGCGGGTGCGCTGGCCTGCATTCTCGGTGACAGGACCGGGCGGATCGGCCATTGGATGTGCGGCGGAGGAGTCGAGGACGGTCAATGGAGGGTGCTCGATGACTGAAGGCTCGATGGCTGAACGCAGGGAAGCGGCGCGCCGGCGGACACGCGCCCCGCTGCAGCAGCGAAGCCGAAGGCGGTGGGCGATCGCGGGCGGCATCGCGGTGTGCTGGTTGATCCTTGAGGTCGTGACGGGCTCCGTCTTCTCCGCCACCGTGCTGCTGGTGGTTATCGCCGGACTCGCCGCCGCGAGCGCGGCCGGCCTGCGGGCCCTGGGTGTCACGAAGGATCATCCGTGGATACAGCGGATGGCCTCCCGGCCGTGGCGTGACGGACAGGACGTGCTGAAGGTCGCCACGCGGCACCTGGCTGACGTGTTCGTGATCACGCCTGGCGGGTCGCTGCTCGCGCCGAACGTCGTCGAACTGCAGCTCAACCCCGATGATCTCAGCTCCTTGTGCGAGCGGATGGAACTAAGCGTGATCTGCGCGAGCATGACCGAGGTCTACGAAGAGCAGGTAGCCGCGTGCGAGGCCCGCTTCGCCGGCCCGGGCAGGGCACACGTGTACGTCACCGCCGGGTCCGTCCCGCCGGGCCGCTACCGCTGGCGGCAGGGAGATCCGGTGAGTGCCGGCACCCGGCCCGACATGCCCGGTATCCGGTATGCGGACGCCGAGCCGAAGTTCGCTTACGCCGTCCCTGAGCGCAGCCGCGTATGGCACGGACATGACCCGGACCTGACGGTCCGCAGCGGCATGGTCACGATGATGGAACGAAGCCTTCCTGCCGTCCCCGTGCTGCGGCTGGTCACAGGCTCCTCGGTGGCGGAAACCCAGATGTCCGGCGCCCGCGCCGGGCGCGGGTCCGTTGAGCTGGTGCTCCCCGACGTGCCCACGGTGTCCAGGGAGCATGCAAAATTTACGTTCTCCGATGGCCGCTGGTGGATCACGAACCAGGGCAGGAACGGGCTCACCCTCAACGGTGCCCCCGTAGCGGGTGAGCAGCCGCTCAGTGATGGCGATGCGGTCCGCTGGGGGGCAAGGCCTGATGCGCTGCTGTCCCGCATAGAGATCTGCTGACGCCTGGAAGTGCGACAATTGCCATTCCCATACATGGCAAGACTGGATGGCCGCGCCGGTGGCGCGCCGTCGTTCGGGAGTGGCGACGCAGTGGCGACGGGTCGGCTTTACCTGTGGTCAGCGGCGCGCGGTGAGTGGGTGAGCTGTCCGCCTGACGAAATCACCTGGCTGGACAGGCGCACGCTCAGCGGCGACGAGGATCTCACGCTGCACCGCGCCCCGCGTTGCGCGGGTCTTCGCTACGTCCACCACCGCTGGGAGCTGTTCAGCCGCGACACGACCTACCGTGTTTATCTAGCGCCGGAAGCGGCAGGGGCACCCCTGAGCGCTGAGGCCGTTCAGCGGACGGCGCGCCATGTACTCCCGGTTGCCCCGGCACGCTACGAGGCGCTGCCGGTAATTCTCTCGGAGGGCTCGTGGCTGGTCAGCATCGGTACATGGGTGCTACGACTGCGGCTCGACGCGCCGGCATTCCCGCGCGCCGATCCGGCCGTCCCCGACGGCGGCAAGCAGCTGACCACCCGGGCCGGGACAATCGTGCGGCGCGGCAGCGAGCCCGGAGAAGACGCAGTCGCCCGCGTGCGCGGTTACTTCGGGCGCAACGTAACGGCGCGCCTGGCCATGGCCTACTACTACCAGGAGTTCATCCTCGGCCTGGCCGCCCCGCAGGCGGTGCCGATGATGAATGTGGTCATCGCCCTGGACCTGAGCGGAGAAGGCGCGGTGTCGGACTATAAGAAGCTGCTTCAGGGCATGATCTGGAAGGAACGCGGTCACGCGCGTGATCTCGCCGACTTCCTGCTCGCCAACGGCCTGCTGACCCCGGCCGATCTTGATGAGGCAAGGAAGGCCGCGGCGGAAAACGAGCGCAGTGGCGTCTGCGCGATGGCGCGGCAGCGGCTTCAGTACCGCCCGAAGGGCAAGTGAGCTTCCCAAGTTTTAATGCGCGGTCGGTGTGATCGGCGATCTGCCCGGCGAGGAAGGCGCGTTCCGCTTCGTTGGCGGCCAGGCCGAACGCCTGCCGGTAGGAGTCGGCCGCCTCGCTGGTACGCCCGACCCGGCTGAGCAGGTCGGCTTTGACCGCGGGCAGGTAGTGGTATCCCGATAGTCGCCCGTCTCGCTCGAGCTTCTCGACTTCCGCGAGCGCGGTCTCCGGTCCGCGGACCATCGCCAGCGGCACGGCGCGATTCAGCGCCACGACTGGTGACGGCCACACCTCAAGCAGCTTGTCGTACAAGGCAACGATCTGCGGCCAGTCGGTCTGGTCGTACGCTGGCGCCTCGGCATACAGCGATGCGATCGCGGCCTGCAGCACGTACCGCCCGGGCGGGCCGGCCCGCAGGCAGTCGACGATCATCTCGTCGGCGTCGGCCAGCGCGGACCGGTCCCACAGCGACCGGTCCTGTTCTTCTAGTCGCACCAGCCGGCCGTCGGCGTCGGCGCGGGTCGCGCGCCGTGCATCGGTAACCAGCAGCAGCGCATACAGCCCGCGCACCTCGGTATCGCCGGGCATCAGCTCGCGCAGCATCCGGGCCAGGTGCATGGCCCGGTCCACCAGCTCGGCGCGCACTAGCGATGCGCCCGACGGCGCCGTGTGGCCGGTCGTGAAGAGCAGGTGGATCACGGCGAGCACCGGGCGCAGCCGTTCGGGCAGCTCGGCCGGCCGGGGGATACGGAAGGGGATGCCCGCGCCGGAGATCTTCTTCTTGGCCCGGGTGATCCGCGCGGCCACGGTCGGCTCGGGGACCAGGAACGCCCGCGCGATGTCCGGGGTCGCGACCCCGCACACCAGCCGTAGCGTGAGTGCCACCTGGGCTTCCTCGGCCAGTGCCGGGTGGCAGCACGTGAAGATCAGGCGCAGCCGCTCATCCGGTATGACGTCATCGGGATCCTGCGTCATCGATTCCTGCGTGGTGACCTCACCGGCTGCGTCCTCGGGCTCCACCAGCAACGGCAGCCTGGAACGCAACGCCCTGGATCGTCGTATCGCGTCTATCGCGCGCCGCTTGGCCGTGATGGTGAGCCAGGCGGCCGGGTTGCCGGGGATGCCGTCCCTGACCCAGGCCGCCAGGGCCGCGGCGTACGCCTCCTGCACGCACTCTTCGGCCAGATCCAGATCCCGTGCGACGCGCACCGTCGCTGCGAGCACCCGGGCCCACTCGCGACGGTGCGTGTCCGCGATCGCCGCCTCGACGGTTGCGACGCCCGTCACGTCGTCGTCTGCTCGTCCTGCTTCACGAAACTGCTGTGGACCGGCCGGACCTCGACACCGCCGCCCTCCCGGACCACGGGGTTGGTACGGGCAATGGCCAGGGCGGCGTCGAGGTCGGACGCCTCGATCACGTAGAAGCCGGCGACGACCTCCTTGGAATCCACGAACGGGCCATCGGTGATGATGTCGCCGCGGATCGACGTCGCCATGTCCCTGGGCGTCAGGGCGTACGCCATGACCATCGAACCGCCCTGGGCCAGCTCGTCGGAGTGCCGGTCGCAGGACTCGGTGTCCTCGGGCGTCGCGTCGGGGGCGTGGGCGGAGTCGTGGGCGTAGATCAGGACCGCGTACTGAGCCATGACGGCTCTCCCTTCAAGCTTGTCGCTCGGTTCGTTCATCTCTACGTCGGACGGCCCCCGCGAAATCGACAGCCTCGCCGCGAAAGAACCGTACCGATTTCCCCGTCCCTCCTCGCGGCGTCACCCGGACAGAAAACGCCCAAGCGCTACGCGACTGTGACGATACGATCGTCCACCGCACTCAGCAACCCCGCGTCCGCCCCCGGCCCGTGGTCCGGACTGGGAGCGGCTTACCGCGCCGCACCCGGCAGAAACACCCATTACCGCGCGAACCTGGCATATCCGGCACGAGGGCATCCAGCCCGCCGTTCCATCCGAAGATGTGAGCCAGAGCCGGGTACCTAGGCCACGGCCCGGTAACCGAGGCTGAGCACCACGGGTACGGCTCCGAACGGCCTGCGGAATCGTGTGCCCGGCCTGTCCGGCGCGTTCGGCTCGCTGATGTCCGGCCAGCGCATCTTCAGGTGCTGGGCGGTCAAGCCCGCCACCGAGTACGGGAACTCCATGGCCGAGATGCCGTGCGCCTGGAGCAGGCCGCCCCACCGGAATGCGCCGAACACTTTGGCCAGATCCCGGACCGACAGCGGCTCGGCCACGGTCACGTCGATCAGGTAGACCGCAGCGGCCAGTTCGATCAGGTCGCTGGCGCACTGGGCCAGCGCCGCCGACTTGGTCCGGAAGACAGTGCCGTCCGGATTGGCGGTGCCCAGCTTCTCGCCGTGCACCGGCGAGTAGCGCGGCTGAGCCCGGCACTGCATCCAGTCGCAGGCCGCCAGCAGTTCCCAGGGGATGGCGCTGCCGTCGGCCACATCCTGGTACAGCGGCTGCGCCCGGGTCAGCGGGGCCCCGGCCGTCGCCACGATCTCGGCGGTGACCGCCTGCGGAAGCTGCGGCACATAGCGGCGGGTGCTCATCCGGGAACCCCTGGGCGCGATCCGCGGCCGCGGCCCCGGCCGCTGCCGCCTGCTTCCGGCCCCGCGTGCCCTCACCGCCCCGAAAGCCAGAGCGCCCGCCACCCCGGGAATGCTGACCCCGCCCCCGGCAGCGCCCGCGGCCCCGGCAGCGACCGAGGCCCCGGCACCGACCGCGGCCCCGGCAGCGACCGAGGTCCCGGCAGCGCCCGAGGTCCCCGAGCCGGAGATACCCGGAACCGCTGCCTGCGGCGTCACCGGGGACTCCTGGCCTGCGGGCGCCTGGGCCGCGGCCGGCGCCGCCGGGTCGTAGCGGTACAGGTTGTACAGCCGCATCAGCGCGATCAGGTTGGAGCCGTAGTCCGGATCGGTGGCGTAGACGCCGGTGAGCGCGTCGGCGAACGCGTCGGGCACCTGGCGGTTGGCCATGGCGTGCTGGTACGCCTGGCTGGTGGCCAGGAGCCGGCCGTGGTCCGCGATGCTCTCAGCGACGTTGTGGTACACCCGGAACGAGGCGGCGCGGGTGACCCAGGCGCCGTTCTCGTACTCTTGCGTCGGCCACATCTGACCGCCGGCCGGGCCGGTTCCCTTGATCCCGAACAGGTTGTGGTCTGACGTCGCGAGCTCGCTCTGTCCCCAGCCCGATTCGTCGATGGCCTGGGCGATGGTGACCGCGGCCGGGACACCGTACCTTTGCTGGGCCGCGATCGCGGCCGGCGCCACCAGGCCGATGAACGCCTGCTGGGCGGCCGTGCCCGGCACGCCCGCCGCCCGCGGCGGGTCGTGCTTGCGGTAGGCCGGGGGGTGCTGCCCCGCCGAGCCGCCGCCGGGTGTGTCCCCGAGCACCTGTGCTCCCGGGATCGCCGCCGATCCGTGGTCCTCCTCGGCTGCCACCGTCACCACCTGCGATGCCAGCCCCGGCACCTGGGCCGTGTCGCCCGCAGCCTGCGAGCCTGCCGCGGCGTTATGGCCTTCGTGGCCGGCCGTGCTGACCAGATCGCCGTTGTCGACGAATCCGAGCACGCCCTGGGCGGTGAGCGGGGCCGGGAACTTGTGCGCGTTGACCGTGAGGTTCGGCAGCGAGTCCGCGCCGACGGTATAGAGGGCGGCGCCCGCATACCTGGTGACCACCTCGACGTGCCCGTCGAACAGCACCCAGTCGCCGGGCTGCGGCCGGTAGCCGTCGCCGAGCGGGTGCCAGCGGTCATGCGCCTGCGCGTCCTGCAGCATCGACACCACGTCCGGCGATGCCGGGTTGGGCTGGACGCGGACATCGGCCCACTGATACAGGGGCCACGGGTAGGAGCCGCCTCCGGACACCCAGCTCTGCTGGCCCACGGCCCGGGCGCCGAGCGCCAGCGTGAGGCTGGCGAACGCCGCGCATGACTGGCCGTGGTCGGCGCCGTCAACGCTGTCAGCCTGCCAGATAAGCGCCTCCATGCCGGCCGGCGTACTGCTCTGCGCCATCTGCAGGTAGTGCCTGGCCACGCTCACGATCGCCGAACGCAGCGCGCCGTCGCCCGGCGAGGACGGCGAGGACGGCTTGTCCAGCGCCGTCAAGTGAACCGGCATGCTCGTCGGAGACGTCATGTCGGTGACCGTGCCGTGGGCGAAGGTGAATCCGGTCATCGCCCCGCACGTACTCAGGCTGACCAGCGCGGTCGCCCGCTGCCACGCTGGCTTTCTCGCGGAATGCACAGAATCATCTCTTCTAGGTACGTCTGGCTGGTCCCGGATCGACCTCCTTACCTGCCCGGCTTCGGCATGGCCTTGAGGATGGCCTGTACCTGCGGGTCACCGGGGTCGCCGGCGTTCTGGAACAGCACGCTCACGTCCTGCGCGGCCACCGCGGTGGCACCCACCATCCACTGCTGGTACACGTCCGCCACCAGCGCGGCCCGCCCTTCCCGGCTGGTCACCGGGGTGGCGCACAGGCTCGGGAACCCGGCGTGCGTGATCATGGCCGACGATCCGGTGTACCTGGCGCAGTTGGCCGGCTTGCTCTCCAGCCCCGGCTGGACGGCCGGCTTTCCGTTGGCGCCGGTCAGCGTCGCACCGCCGATGATGTTGTTGATGGCCCGTGCCGCCACCTGGAGGCTGTCGGCCGCGTTCATCGGGTCGTAGGGGTGATGCAGGTTCAGCGACCAGGCGATCTGGCCGCCCTGGGCGGGAGCGATGGGCTCGAGCCCTTCCCGGCCCGTCTTGGCGTCGGAGTAACCGGGATCGTCGCCGCTCGTCATCAGCGCGAACACCCACAGGATCTGGCTGGTGTCCTTGCCGCAGGCGAAATTGACCTGGCCCGGTTCGGCGGCGATATTCGGGTTCTGGCAGGCGGCGGCGATTTCGTTTTTCACCGTCGCCACGCTCGGCGGCCACGACGGGCCGTGCCTGAACGCGATCGCCGCCCCGGCCATGAGCACGAGCAGGCCGCCCGCTGACGCGAGGGCGATCTTGCGGCCGCGTCCGGAGCGGCGCTGCCGGGTCGTGCGCCGCCCACCGTCGATGAGCGCCCGGGTCCGGTCTTTGGCCGGGCGCCGCCCGTTGTCCGGCCTGGGCCGGGCGTGCCCGGCTGCGGGCCTGGGCCGCGTCCGGGCCGCCGCTGTGCGGGTGCGGGTGCGGGCCGGCTCGTCGGTATCTCTGTCCATGTCGGCGAGCTCGCGGGCCCGCGACTCCCGCCACTCAGAGAGCTCCCGCTCCAGATCGATGGCTCTGAGTTCTATATCTGAGAACCACTCGTCATGTTCTTCGATAAAACTTTCGAATTGCTCGTTCGTCGCTATCACCCCTGACGCATGGCCTGAACTGGGCACTCCGGGCGAGTGCCGGTGCCGGGCCGGCCCGTGAGGCAGGCAGCCCTCGGTGCCTGCCTGCCGCCGCCGGAGCCGGGCGGACCCGGCCGAACGGCACCCGGCCGACGGCCTGGCTCACGTATTCGACCCGCGCCTTTAATTAGAACACAAATACGATATACCTGGCCAGTGGAGTTGCCGCCAGGGCTAGGGGAACGAGCCTGGGCTAGGGGAACGGACCCGCCTTGCCGAGCAGGCCGGGCACCGGCTTGCCGAGCGCGCCGGCCAGCAGGGTGGTGGCCGGGCGCAGCGCGCCGGCCGATACGCCCGTGTGCACGGCCGAACGGTCCAGCAGGTACAGCAGATCCTCGGTCGCGATGTTGCCGGTGGCGGCCGGGGCGAACGGGCAGCCGCCGATCCCGCCGGCGCTGGCATCGAGGGCGGCGGCGCCGAGTTCGACGGCGGTGATGGCGTTGGCGTAGCCGGTGTTCCTGGTGTTGTGGAAGTGCCAGCGCAGCGGGAGGCCGGGCGCGGCGCCGGCGGCCACGTCGGCCAGCGCCCGGACGCCGGCCGGCACGCCCACCCCGATCGTGTCGGCCAGCGCGACCTCGTCGGGCTGCGCCTGCACGCACCGGGCCAGCACGCCGGCGACCCGCTCGGGAGCCACCTCGCCCTCGAACGGGCAGCCGAAGGCGGCCGCGACGGTCACGGTCGTGCGCAGCCCGGCGGCGCGGGCCCGGGCCGCGATCCGGGTCCACGCCGCGATCGCCTCGTCCACCGTGACGCCCTGGTTGCGCTGGCTGAACGTGTCGGTGGCCACCACGACCACGTTGACCTCGTCGACGCCGGCCCGGATCGCGCGGTCCAGCCCGCGCTCGTTCAGGACCAGCCCGATCCATGAAACCTGGCCCCTGGGCAGCAGACCGCAGAGCGCCTCGGCGTCGGCCAGCTGCGGGACGCGGGCGGGGTTCACGAAGCTCGTCACCTCGATCCGGCGCACGCCGCTGCCGGCCAGCAGGCCGACGAGCTCGGCCTTTTCCTCGGTGGGCAGGATCTGGGCCTCGTTCTGCAGCCCGTCCCGCGGCGCCACCTCCACGATGTCTACAGATTGCATGCAACCATCGTGCCACAGTGACCGCAGAACTCGTCTAGCCGCAATTTATCTGCACATTCATGATCAGGCCTTGCGTCGCCCGAGCATGGCGAGCAAGATTGCATGCAATTCAAGCCGAGCGGGCCGCGGGCGGCGAGGCCGACGGGCCGCCGGCGGCGAGGAGGCAGGAAAGACGCGATGCGACAGGCCGCCGAGCACGCTGCCGACGCCATCCGGGAGAGCATCCTGGCCGGGCGGATCCCGGCGGGCGCGCGGATCGCGGAGCTGGACCTGGCCCGCCAGCTGTCGGTGAGCCGGACGCCGATCAGGGAGGCGCTGTCCCGGCTGGCCGCCGAGGGGCTGGTAGAGCTGAGCCCGAACCGCGGCGCCCGGGTGTCCAGCTGGACGGCCGAGGAGCTCAGCGAGATCTTCGAGGTGCGGCTGCGGCTGGAGCCCTACGCGGTCCGCCAGGCGGTGCCGCTGCTGTCGGAGGCCGACCTGGCCGAGCTCGGCGAGCTGGCTCAGTCGATGCTGGCAGTCGGCCGGCCGGGGCGTGACCAGGCCGTGGCGGAGATCGTCGAGCTGAACCGGCGGTTCCACAGCCTGCTGATCGGGACGGCGGGCAGCCCCGCGCTGGCCTCCGCGCTGACGGCGGTCACCCACGCCGCCGTGGTCAGGCAGAACTTCCAGCACTACAGTCCCGATGCCCTGGCCCGCAGCCTCGCCCACCACCTCGAGATCGTCGCGGCGGCCCGGGCCCGCGAGCCGGGCTGGGCCGAGGCGGTCATGCGCAGCCACCTGTACAACGCACGCGCCACCATGCTGAACGAGCCGGCGGAGGTGAGCCCATGAGCGAGCCGAACGGGAACGAGGAAACACCACGCGAGCTCCCGCTGAGCGACCTGCGGGTCGTCGAGCTTGGCCAGCTGCTGGCCGGCCCGTTCTGCGGTCAGCTGCTCGGCGATTTCGGCGCCCAGGTGATCAAGGTCGAGGATCCCGGCCGGGGTGACCCGATGCGCCAGTGGGGCCGGGAAAAGCCGCACGGCAAGTCGCTGTGGTGGCCGGTGGTGGCCAGGAACAAGATGTCGGTCACCTGCGACCTGCGGTCACCGGAGGGGCAGGGCCTGCTCCGCAGGCTGCTCGCCCGGGCCGACGTCCTGGTGGAGAATTTCCGGCCGGGCACGCTGGAACGCTGGGGCCTGTCGCCCGAGTCGCTGTGGCAGCAGAACCCGGGCCTGGTGATCACCCGGGTGACCGGCTACGGGCAGACCGGGCCGTACGCGCCGCGGGCCGGCTTCGGCGCGATCGGCGAGGCGATGGGCGGCATCAGGTACGTGATGGGATCGCCCGGCGAGCCGCCGGTCCGGGCGGGCATCTCGCTGGGGGACTCGCTCGCGGCGACCTTCGCCTGCCTGGGCACGCTGGTGGCGCTGCACCACCGGGAGCGGTCCGGCCGCGGCCAGGTGGTGGACTCGGCCATCTACGAGGCCGTGCTCGGCATGATGGAGTCGCTGCTGCCCGAGTGGGCGGTCGCCGGCTACCAGCGGGAACGGACCGGCGCCGTGCTGCCGAACGTGTCGCCGAGCAACGTCTACCCGACCGGTGACGGGGACCTGATCCTGATCGCCGCCAACCAGGACTCCGTGTTCGGCCGGCTCGCCGCCGCGATGGACCGCCCGGACCTGGCCGCCGAGCCGCGGTTCGCCACGCACTCGGCCCGCGGCGAGTCGATGGCCGAGCTGGACGACCTCATCGCGGCCTGGACGGCCGCCCTCAGCGCCGATGACCTGCTGGGCCGGCTGCACGAGGCCGGGGTGCCCGCGGGACGCATCTTCCGGGCCAGGGACATGTTCGCCGACCCGCACTTCGCGGCGCGGAACGCCATTGTCACGGTCGCGCATCCCGATTTCGGGGAGCTGCCGATGCAGAACGTCGCGCCGAAGCTGTCCGCCACCCCGGGGTCGGTCAGGACCGCCGGCCCGGCCCTCGGCGAGCACAACGACGAAATCTGGGGCGAGCTGGTCGGGCTCGAGCCGGCCGAGCTGGCCCGCCTGCGCGCCGCCGCCATCATCTGAGCAAAAAAGCAGCAAGGGAGCACCGACATGAGCTATCGCCTCGGAGTCGACGTCGGCGGTACCTTCACGGACGTCCTGCTCGTCGACGAGCAGGCCGGGTCGACCTGGCGGGCGAAGACGGCGTCCACGCCGCATGACCAGTCGGTCGGCGTGCTGCACGGCATCGACAAGGTTCTGCGAGCAGGCCGGCGTTGACCGCGGCGCCATCGCGCACCTGCTGCACGGCACGACCGTCGCCACCAACGCGATCCTGGAGGGCAAGGGCGCGACCGTCGGCCTGGTCACCACCGAGGGTTTCCGGCAGGTGCTGCAGATCGCCCGGTCGTTCGTCCCCGGCGGGCTGGCCGGCTGGATCATCTGGCCCAAGCCGGAGCCGCTGGCCGCCCTGGAGAACACCGTCGAGGTGCCCGGGCGGATCGCCAGCGACGGCTCGGTGGTGCGCGAGCTTGACGAGGACGCCGCCCGCGCGCAGCTGCGGCGGCTGCGTGCCGCGGGCATCGAGGCGCTGGCCGTCTCGCTGATCAACGCGTTCGCCAACGACGCGCACGAGCGGCGGGTGGGGGAGCTCGCGGCCGAGGAGCTGCCCGGCGTGCCGGTCTCGCTGTCCAGCGTCGTCCTGCCCGAGCTGCGGGAATACGAGCGGGCGCTGACCACGGTGGCCAACGGCTACGTGCAGCCGCAGGTGGCCAGGTACGTGGCCAGCCTGAGCGACCAGCTCGCCGCCGAGGGCGTGCGCGCCCCGCTGTCCATCCTGCGCAGCGACGGCGGGCTGGCGGTGGCGGACGCCGCGATCGGCGCCCCCGTCACCATGCTGCTGTCCGGCCCGGCCGGGGGCGTCACCGGCGCGATCTGGGTCGCCGAGCAGTCGGGCCACCGTGACCTGCTGACCTTCGACATGGGCGGCACCTCGACCGATATCGCCCTGGTCCAGGGGCTCAAGCCGCGGGTGGGCCGGGAGACCAAGGTCGGCGACCTCACCGTCCGCGCGGCCGCGGTGGACGTGCGGACGGTCGGCGCCGGCGGCGGCTCGATCGCCCACGTGCCCGAACTCACCCGGGCGCTGCGCGTCGGCCCGCAGTCGGCCGGCGCCGATCCCGGCCCGGTCGCCTACGGCAAGGGCGGCGGCGACCCGACCGTGACCGACGCCAACCTGGTCCTGGGCTACCTGCCCACCTCGCTGGCCGGCGGCGAGATCACCCTGGACACCGGGGCGGCCAGGTCGGCGGTGCAGAAGGTGGCCGACGCGATGGGCCTGGCCAGCGCCGAAGAGGCGGCCGCCGGGATCATCAACATCGTCAACGAGAACATGCTGGGCGGCCTGCGGCTGGTCAGCGTGCAGCAGGGTTTCGACCCCCGCGACTTCGCGCTCGTCGCGTTCGGCGGGGCCGGGCCGCTGCACGCCAACGCGCTCGGCAAGCTGACCGGGGCCTGGCCGGTGATCGTGCCGCCGTCCCCGGGCGTGCTGTGCGCGCTGGGCGACGCGACGACCTCGGCCCGGGACGAGTCGGCCCGCACCTGCCTGCGCCGGTTCGCCGACCTGACCGGCGGCGAGCTGGCCGCCATCCTGCGTGACCTGTCCTCGGCCGCGTCCGGGCGGCTGGCCGCCCAGGGGGTCGGCGAGGACGAGCAGCAGGCTTCCTACCAGGTGGACGTCCGGTATTTCGGGCAGGGCTTCGACATCGGTATCGACGTCGACCCGGCCTGGCTGCAGGATCCGGACGAGGCCCTGCGGACCATCGGCGAGCGGTTCGACGCCGAGCACGAGCGGCTCTTCTCCTTCGTCCTGACCGTGGACCACGAGCTGGTCAACGCGCGCGCGTCGGTCAGCGGCCCCCGGCCCAGGGTCACCCCGACGGAGCTCGAGGCCGGGACCGGCGATCCGGCGGCGGCGCGCACCGGGCAGGCGCGCATCTACGTCGACGGGGGCTGGCGGGACGCGGCCAGGTACGACCGGGCCCGGCTGCGGGCCGGCGACGTCCTGCCAGGACCGGCCATCGTCACCGAGATGGACTCCACCACCTTGATCCTGCCCGGCCACGTCGCCACCGCCGACCGCTCCGGCAGCCTGCTGATCCGCCCCGCCGACGCCGCGAAGGAGAGCTGACCCCATGGCCACCATCACGCAGCGCACCGCCGCCCCGCTGGACCGGGTCGAGGTGGACCCGGTCACGCTGGACCTGATCGAGAACGGGCTGCGCAACGCCAGGTACGAGATGGACGAGGTGCTGTTCCGGACCGCGCTGTCGCCCGGCATCAGGGAGCAGCACGACGAGTTCCCGCTGATCGCCGATCCGTCCGGCAAGATGGTGGTGGGCCAGTTCGGCCTGTCCATCCCGGATTTCCTCGACGGCTTCGACGGCGAGATCGGCGAGGGCGACGTGCTCCTCACCTCCGATCCGTACGCGTGCGGCGCGGCGATCAGCCACGCCAACGACTGGCTCGTGGTGCTGCCCGTCTACTTCGAGGGGCGGCTGGTCGGCTGGGCGTCCATGTTCGGCCACATGTCCGACGTGGGCGGCAAGACGCCCAGCTCGATGCCCACCGACGCGCGCACCATCTACGAGGAAGGCGTGGTCATCCCGCCGTTCACGCTGTACAAGGCGGGCCAGCTGAACGAGGACGCGCTGCGCATCATCCTGAACCAGGTCCGGGTGCCCGACTGGAACCGGGCCGACCTGAACGGCCTGGTCGCCGCGTGCCGGACCGCGTCCCGGCGGGTGCAGGAGATGTGCGCCCGGTTCGGCGTGGCGACCTACCTGTCCGCCCTGGACGACCTGCTCGACCGCAACTACCGCGCCATGAAGACGCTGCTGCACGTGGTGTTCGAGGAGGGCAGAACTCTCTCCTTCACCGACTACATATGCGACGACGGCGTGGGGTACGGGCCGTACGAGCTCAAGCTCTCCCTGACCCGAACGGGCGACAAGGTCCACCTCGACTTCACCGGATCCTCACCCCAGGCGGTCGGCCCGGTGAACTACTACCTGAACGAGAACCTGGCCCGGATGTTCTTCGGCATCTACATGATCACCGTGGCGGATCCGCAGATCCTGTGGAACGACGGCTTCTACCCGCTGGTCGACGTGACCATCCCGGATGGCTCGTACTGGAAGCCCAGGCACCCGGCCGCGCTGAACGCGCGCAACCACGGCATCGGCCGCGTCTTCGACCTGTTCGGCGGGCTGCTCGGGCAGACCAACCCGGCGCTGCTAAACGCGGCCGGGTTCTCCTCGTCCCCGCACTTCATGTACTCCGGCAACTACCGGGGCGGCGACCGCGCGGGCGAGTGGTTCCAGCTGTACTCGATCGGCTTCGGCGGCATCCCCGGCCGGCCGCTAGGCGACGGCCCGGACGGGCACTCGCTGTGGCCCAGCTTCGTGAACATCCCGTGCGAGTTCCTCGAGTCCTACTACCCGCTGCGGATCGAGCGGTGGGAAACCGTCGCCGACACCGGCGGCCCCGGCCTGCACCGCGGCGGCAACGGCGTCGACGTCGCCTACCATTTCCTGCAGCCGGGGACGATCGCCATCCACGACGACCGCTGGCTGACCTACCCGTGGGGCGTCAACGGGGGCCTGCCGGGCGCCCGCGGCCGCAAATGGGTCGACCGCGCGGACGGGACCCATGAGATGCTGCCGAGCAAATGCCACGACGTCCCGGTGGCCCCGGGGGACGTGCTGCACTTCGTCACCTGGGGCGGCGGCGGCTGGGGTGACCCGCTGCAGCGCGATCCCGCCCTGGTCGCCCTGGAGGTCCGCCGCGGCCTGGTCACCGCGGCCGGAGCGGGCCGGTACGGCGTCGTGCTGACCGATGACGGTGCCGTCGACGAGGCGCGGACCGGCACGCTGCGCGACGAGATGCGCGCGGGCCGGCTGAGCTGCCGGTCTTCGACATGGGACCGCCGCTAGCCGAACTGCTGGCCCGCTGCCAGGAGGAGACCGGCCTGCCCGCGCCGCGCCCCCCGGCCTGGACATGACCGGCCCCGGCATGACCAGCAGCGGCATGACAAGCAGCGGCATGACAAGCAGCGGCGAGACGTTTGGCGGGTCACTGGGCTGGGGCCAGCGCCCCGCCCTGCTGCTGATCGACATGATGCGCGCCTACTTCACCGCCGGCTCGCCGTTCGACCTGGGCTCGGACGCGGCCGTGACCGGTTGCGTCAGGCTGCTGGCCGCGGCCCGCGCGGCCGGCCTGCCCGTCGTGCATACCCGGGTCAGGTATCGGCCCGGCGCCAGTGACGGCGGCCTGTTCGTCCGCAAGGTCGCCGCGCTGCGCCTGCTGGCCGAAGACGTCCCTGGTGACCTCGGCGAGTTCGCGGCCGGCCTGGAACCCAGGCCCGACGAGGTGGTCATCGTCAAGCAGTACGCCTCGGCGTTCTTCGGCACCTCGCTGGCCGCCACGCTGACCGCCACCGGGATCGACACCGCGGTGATCGCCGGCGTCTCCACCTCCGGCTGCGTCCGGGCCAGCGCCACCGACGCCATGCAGCACGGCTTCCGGCCCGTCGTGGTCGCCGAGGCCTGCGGCGACCGCACTCCCGCCATCCACGACGCCAACGTCGCCGACCTGCAGGCCAAGTACGCCGATATCGCCACCATCGCCGAGGCCACCGCCCGCTTCGGGCAGCGCGGTCAGGCCGGCGTGCCTGGCGCTAGGCCTGGATCACGGGCATGGCTGCGCGCTGTCCCGGCGCCCGGGCAAGGGGCCGGTCCGTTCGGTACTTAGCATGTCCGGGACCGGTCCGGGTCTCAGCTGGCCCGCGCCCGCCGGCCCGGGTTGCCGCGCGGCCGCTTGTACGCGATGACCCGGCCCTTCTCGAAGATCTCGCCGCCCCAGACCCCGCACGGCTCGCCGCGCGCGACCGCGCCGGCCAGGCACGGCCGTCGCAGCGGGCACGTCCCGCACAGCGTCTTGGCCAGTTCGAGATCGGCGGGCTGGTCGGAGAACCAGAGCCCCGTGTTGTCGCCGCAGGGCAACGGATCGCCCAGGTCAGCGGCTCGCCTGGCCAGCGTGGCCAGCGAGATACTCGTCATGTCGCTTCACCCCCGTGAGGCGTATGTCTTCCCGTTAATGGATTTCC
Source organism: uncultured Actinomycetes bacterium (assembly GCA_963722275.1). Classification (GTDB taxonomy): domain Bacteria; phylum Actinomycetota; class Actinomycetes; order Streptosporangiales; family Streptosporangiaceae; genus Palsa-504. The sequence continues at coordinate 70,817 of CAVRMX010000014.1, forward strand.
CCGAAAACCCATATATCCAGATTCTGCACCATGCCCGGACGGCTGGCATCGTCCGTACGGCTGATATTTCCTCCGTGAAGACCCGAACACGCAACGCCGGCCGCCCCCGCCGCCGTCGCTCATGATCGTGGATACCTACACCCCCTATGAGGGGTGTAACAATCCACAATCTTCGCTGCCCGCGCTGGGGGGAGGGGGAGGGGAGGGGGGAGGGGGGAGGGTTAGGCGCTGAGGGCCTCGGCTGGGTCGGCGCAGGCGCGGGCGATCTCCTCCAGTGACAGGCCGAGCGCGTCGGCCAGCACGGCCACGGTGAAGAAGGCGGGGGTGGCGATGCGGCCGGTCTCGATCTTGCGCAGCGTTTCCGCGGGAACGCCGGAGACGGCGGCGATCTCGGCCATGCTGCGCGGCCCGCGGGCCTCGCGCAGCAGCATGCCGAGCCGCTGCCCCCGCTCGTGCTCCAGGTGGGTCAGTGGCGGTCGGACCATACCGTGATAGTAATACCGGTATAGTTATACCGCAAAGGGAGGTGCGAAGCGGTGGTCGAGATCAAGACACCGGGCGAGGTCGAGGCGATGCGCGGCGCCGGGCAGGTGGTCGCGCAGATCCTGGCGGCCGTCCAGGACCAGGCGAAGGCCGGGATGCGGCTGACCGAGCTTGACCAGGTGGCCCGGGACGTGCTGGCCCGGGCCGGGGCCTTCTCGCCGTTCCTCGGCTACCAGCCCGGGTTCGCCCCGGTGCCGTTCCCGGCGGCCATCTGCACCTCGGTCAACGACGCCGCGCTGCACGGCATCCCCGGCCGGTACAAGCTGGCCGGCGGCGACCTGCTCAGCGTGGACTGCGGCGCGGTGCTCGACGGCTGGGCCGCCGACGCCGCCGTCTCCTTCACCATCGGGCCGCCCGGACCCGCCGACGCCCGCCTGATCGGCGTCACCCAGGACGCCCTCCAAGCAGGCATCGCCGCGGCGGTCCCGGGCGCGCGGGTCGGGGACATCTCCGCGGCCATCGGCGCCGCCGGGCGCGCCGCGGGCTACGGGATCTGCACCGACTTCGGCGGCCACGGCGTCGGCCGGGCCATGCACGAGGACCCGCACATCCCCAACGAGGGCGCCCCCGGGCGCGGCCGCCGGCTGGTCCCCGGGCTGGTCATCGCCATCGAGCCGTGGTTCCTGGCCGGCGGCAGGGATACCTACCGGATCGCCAGGGACGGCTGGACGATCCGCAGCGGCGACGGCAGCCGGGCCGCTCACGCCGAGCACACGGTGGCCGTCACCGAGGACGGCCCGCGGGTCCTGACGGTCCCCTGACCCGCCGCCCGGGCTCCTTTACGACCGAACGGCCCGGGCGCGTGCCCCGGCTCCGCTACCTGCTCTTGACCCAGCCGTCCTTGCCCCCCGCCGTCCTTTGCCCCCGCCGCCCTTGCCCCCGCCCCGCTCTGGGCCGCGTCATGATTGTGTGCATTTTAGGCGCCAGAAATGACGCCCTTTGGCACACGATCATGGATGCCGGGACGGGTCCTCAGCCCTTGACGTTGAGTCCTCGCCTGTCCCGGGCCGAACAGAATGACCGCAACCGCGCCCTGCTGCTTGACGCGGCCCGCCAGGTCTTCCTGGACCGGGCTACTATGCCGCGCCCCTGGAGCAGATCGCCGATGAGGCGGGTTTCTTCAAGGCGTTTTATCCCGCTTCGCCCCGGTTAACGCCGCTTACGGGGCTATCGTTCCGCCCGCGGCGTACGTACCATGGCCGGATGCGGTGGGGGGCACGGCAGTCGCGGATGCCCGGGCGCGGAACAGCGCCGGGGCGGCTCCTGCCCGGGCCGCTCCGCTGGCCGGCGGCCGCGCTGCTGGCTGCCTGCGCGGCGGTGACGGCGGGCTTCGGGGCGAGCCTGGCCGGCCACGGGCGGACCGGGTGGCTGGATTCGGCGGCGGACACGCGGATCCAGTCGGCGCTCGACCAGCACCCGCCGGTCCTGCGGTTCCTGGTCAATGCCGGCACGCTGGTCCCGGTGGCCGTGCTGACCGCGGCGCTGGTGCTGGCCTGCGTGCTGACCCGCAGGTGGACCGGCGCCGTGCTGGCCGCCGTGGCGGTGCCGGCCGCGGTCGCCTTGGCCCAGTTCGTGCTCAAGCCGCTCATCGGCCGGACCATGCTGGGCGCGCTGAGCTTTCCCAGCGGGCACGTCACGGCGGTGTTCGCGCTGGCCGGCGCGTGCACGGTGCTGCTCATCGACCCGCCCCGGCATCGCGTGCCCGGCCCGGCCCGGCTGCTGCTTGCCTGCGCCGCGCTGCTGGCCGCGAGCGCGGTGGCCATCGCGATGGTGGCCCAGGCCGCGCACTACTTCACCGACGTCGTGGGGGGCGCCGCGGTCGGCATCGGGGTGGTGCTGGCCTGCGCGCTCACACTTGATGCCCTGGCCGCCCGGCGTGTCCCGGCGGCCCGGCGTGTCCCGGGCACCCGGCAGCGGCCAGGACCAGCGGCGCGACCTCCTCCTGGCGGGTGATCAGCGGCGGGGCACCCGGCCGGATGCCAGGTCCGGCGGCGGCCGCCCACGCGGTGGTGACCTCGGGCTCGCGTCCGCCGTGCCCGCCCCCGTCGAGGTGCCCGTGGTCGGTGACCACCACGATCGTCCAGTTCTCCCGCGGGCTGGACGGGCGGGAGCGGACCGCCGCCACCAGCCGCCCCACCCTCCGGTCGGCGGCCCGCAGCGCCGTCCGGTAGGCGGGCCCCGCGCCGGTCACGTGGCCGGTGATGTCGACGCCGCCGAGGTAGACGAACGACAGCCGGGGAGCCTCCCCGGCCAGGATCGCCGCGGCGGCCGCGGTGGTGGCCTCGTCGGCCGCGTCCCAGCTCGCCAGGCTGGACTCGTCGCGGCTATCCCAGGCCAGGCTGGCCCTCGGCACGGCGGTGAACTCCCGCTGGGTGGCCTCGGCGAACAGCGGGCCGCCGTCCTCGGGCAGCGCCAGCGGCGGCCACCCGCTGACCGCGAGCAGCGTGCGCAGCCCGGCCCGGGTGGCCCGGGTCACGAAGTCGGGGTGTTCGGCCAGCCGGTGGCCGGTCAGGTCGTTGTCCGTGATGCCGTGCCCGGCCACCCCGGTGCCGGTGGCGATCGTCGCCCAGCACGGCCCGGACCAGGACGGCGTTGTCTCGCCGACGGGCACCGGGGCCAGGAAGCCGGCCTGGCCGAGTTCCCGGACCGACGGCGCGGTGTCCGGCCGCACCAGGTCGAACCGGACCCCGTCCACCCCGACCACCAGCACGTGCCCGGGCGCGGCTCCGCATAGGGTCGAGCCGGAAGGGAGCACGAATGTCATCCTCGCCCGAGTCACCGCATCTCGACAACCATCACCGGAACACGCTGCGCCAGATCTTCGAGCACCCAGTGAGCCACAACATCGAGTGGCACGCTGTGACGTCGCTGCTCGAGGCGGTCGGCACGGTCACCGTTCATCACGACGGCAAGGTCACCGTGACGGTCGGCCCCGAGCGGGCGATCCTCGACCCGCCCGCGGGCAAGGACATCGACGCCCAGATGGTGGTCGACCTCCGCCACATGCTCAGCCAGGCGGGTTACCGCCCCTCATAATCCCCGCGCCCTCCCACCGCAACGGACATGGTTGCGGCACCGTACCCGGGCCTCCCGCCGCAGCCGTCCGAACTCGTCGTATGGCACCGCGCGAGCCCGCATGTCAAGATCGGTTAGATCGACTGTGCCGGGCATAATCAGATGATTTGGCACCAAGCGAATTGGTCCGCAACGGCCAGCGGAGGCTGATCATGATGCGAGTGGTGGTCATCAGGCACCACGACGTGGACACGGCCGGCTTCATCGCCGAGGCCTTCGAGGCGCGCGGCGCCGAACTCGCGGTTCATCTGGTGCCCGACGACGGCCCGCTGCCGTCGCTCGACGGCGTCGACCACGTGGTGGTGCTGGGCGCGGTGAACTCGGTCAACGATCAGGGCCCGGCCTCGGTCTGGATCGCCGAGGAACTGGCCTGGCTGCGCTGGGCCGACGAGGCAGGCGTGCCGGTGCTCGGCATCTGCTTCGGGGCCCAGACGCTCTGTGCCGCGCTGGGTGGCCGGGTCGAGGCCATGGAGCGCAAGGAGATCGGCTGGGTGCTGGTCGACCCGGCCGATCCCGCCGTGATCCCGCCCGGTCCCTGGCTGGAGTTCCACGGTGACCGCTGCCTGCTGCCCGCCGGGGCGACCGTACTGGCCCGCAACGAGATGGCCGTGCAGGCGTTCCGCATCGGCAGGCACCTGGCCGTCCAGTTCCACCCCGAAGTGGACGGGCCGCAGCTCAAGCGCTGGCTGGATTCGCTGGGGACACGGGAGGCCGCGGCGGCGGGAACCGACCCCGACCAGTTCCTGGCCGACACCATCCGCGAGGAGCCGGCCGCGCGGGCGCGGGCGGACCGGCTGGTCGCCGCCGCGCTGGACCGCTAGACAATCCCCGACATCGCCGGACACAGCGTGTTCTGGCGGAATTGCCTGCCGTTACGATAACGGCTTATGTCATCCGAACTCGCTGCCTGGCTGCGCCAGCAGCGCGTGGATCGCGGCTGGACCAGGTCCGAGCTGGCCCGCCAGCTCATCAAGGCGGCCAGGGCCAGCGGCGACACGTCCGTGCCCGGAGCCGACAACATCAGTCACAACATCTACCGCTGGGAACGCGGCGCCGTGGCTCCGGCCGAGCGCTACAAGCTCTACTACTGCGGCGCCTTCGGGATCCCGTTCAGCCAGTTCGGGGCCTCGCCGCCCATGGTCGACCCTAGCCCTGGGGGCCCCGCGGGCTCCGCCTACCGTGGACTGCTACCGCCCGACTCGGCACCGCCCGAAGGGGGCGCTTCCGCGATCAGGCGAGAGGTGCTGATGGCCGCGCACGAAGGCAGCGAGCACGCCGAGCGCGTCGAGCAACGGGGCATCGGCGAGGCCACCCTGGAACAGTTCCGCGCCGACCTGACTCACCTGTCCGTCCAGTACCTGACCGGCGAGACGTTCGCGCTGTTCACCGAGATGCGGCGGGTCAGGAACCGGGTCCTCGAAGCGCTCGGCCGGCGGCAGTGGCCGCGCGACGCGGCCGAGCTCTACCTGCTGGCGGGCTGCCTCAGCGCGTTAATGGCCGCGGCGGCCACCAACCTGGGCTACCCGCAGGCCGCCGAGGAACTGACCAGGGCCGGCTGGGCCTACGCCACGATCATCGATCACCGTCCGCTGATGGCCCGGCTGCGGCTGTGCGCGGCCTACGCCGCCTACTGGAACGGCCGCCCGGAGCGCAGCGCGGACCTGGCCAGGAGCGGACTCGGCTACCTGGCCGACGGCGAGAACGCGGCGCAGCTGCACCTGCTGGCCGGGCTGGCCGCGGCCCGGGCCGGCGACGCGGACAGCGCGCGCCAGGCGATCGCGGCCGCGCAGGCCGCCAGGGACCGCGAGCACCGCGACGAGCTGCTCGAGATCGGCGGTGAGTTCGGCTTCTCCCGGGCCACCCAGTCCTACTACGCGGGCTTCGTCCTGTCCGAGGCGGGCGCCGAAGCGGGCGCCGGGGCGGCGGCGGCCGAGCTCGAGGCCGCGACCGGGCTGTACGCGGCCGGGCCGGGCCCGGGCGAGCAGCACAGCCGCCGGTGCCAGATGCTCGCGCACACCGACCTGGCCATCGCCCGGCTCCGGGCGGGCGCGCTCGACGCCGCCATCGCGGCCCTGGCGCCCGTGCTGGCCCTGCCGCCCGGTGAGCGCACGGCGGTGCAGGGCCGGCGCCTGTCCGCGGTCCGGGCCGAGCTGGCCCAGCCGGTCTACCGCGGCTCGGCGCAGGCGCGCGGGCTGGCCGAGCAGCTGGCCGGCTTCGTCCCGGATGAGCTCGGAAGTTTGCCTGATCAGGAGGGGGTAGGGCGGCCCTGACCGGAAGGAGGCAGGCATGCCCAGAGCCCAGATCAAGGACGAGAAGACCTATCGCGCGCTGCGGCGGGAGGGGAACAGCGAGGAGAAGTCGGCCCGGATCGCGAACGCGGCGGCCGGGAGCTCACGCAAGAAGGTGGGGAAAAAGGGCGGGAAGAGCCCGTCCTACGCCGATTGGTCCAAGGAGGACCTGGTCACGCGCGCGCGGGAAATCGGCATCAAGGGCCGCTCGAAAATGACCAAGGCCCAGCTGATCGACGCGCTCCGTCACCACTGACGGAGACTCAGCCGCTGATGCCAGGCCGGCCGAAGACGGCGGTCATGGTGGCCTGCATGACCGCGAACGGCCGCTGGCCGCCGTCGGCGAACGCCTCGCCGCGGCAGACCACCAGGGTGCGTCCCGCCCGCACCACCTCGCCGGTGATCGTGAAACGCTCCCCGGCCGCGGGCGCGAGCAGGTTGATCGTGTAGGTCGCGGTCAGCACGGAGGCCTCCGGCGGCATGACGCTGTACGCCGCATACCCGCAGGCGGTATCCAGCACCGAGGCCACCGCGCCGGCGTGCAGGAACCCGTGCTGCTGGGTGAACCTGTCGTCGTGCCGCAAGGACATCTCGACCTTGCCCGGCTCGACCGCGGTCACCTCGACGCCGAGCGTGCTCATCATTGCCTGGCGGTCGAAGCTGGCCCGGACCCGGGCCAGCATCTCCTCGGCTGATTCGGTCACCCGCTGATTGTGACACCGGGCGCCCACAGGGCGCGCAGCGCCCGGGCGGGACGGGTGAGGTACTGCTGCCAGAGCCGCGACACCTCCGCCGCCATCCGGCCGGCCTGCTCGTCGGCGCGCCGCTGCTCGGCCGCGGTCTTGATGCGCTCGGCCTGGTACTGCCGGGTCATGTCGTAGATCATCATCGCCATCACGTCCTCGTTTCTCGCCTGACTGGCTGGTTATCTAGACGACGAACGAGGATCCCGGTGATGGACAGGGTTACAGCTTGCGGGCTACGCCGCCCGGCCGCGCTGGTCCGCGGTGTCGCCGCCGGGGCGTGGCGGGTCGCGGCCCGCACTCGCCTGGACGGCCAGCAGGCCCTCGAGTTGCGCGAGACTGGCCGCGGCCGGGACATCATCGAGCCGATGCCGGTGCTGCTGTGGGTCGACCGCGCAGACCTACCTGCCCATCCGTCTGGTCAGCGGAACCGCGAGCTCGGGGGCGGGGATGACCGTCGAGGACTTCAGCTACCTCCCCGCCACCGCGGCCAGCCTGGCGCTGCTGCGGGTACCCATCCCGTTCGGGTACCCGCGGTCCACCCCGGAACGCTAGCTGGCTCCTGTTCCAGGGCCGCCGTCTCTGAGAACCTGTCCCTGAGACGGAGGCTGACATGGCTGAGCAGGGTGCCGCGCTGGTCGTGCGGGACGTGGCGGTGCGGTCGGTGGTGGTGCCGCTGCGGCGGCCGCTGGCCACCAAGGTGGGGGATTTCTCCAGGTGGCCGCTGCTGCTCATCGACGTGACCACCGAGCAGGGCATCACCGGGCGCGGCTACCTGGCGCCCTACCTGAGCCGCGCCGCCACGGCCGTGCGGACGGTGCTCGACGATCTCGGCGCCGCGCTGCGCGGGCAGCCGGTCTCGCCCGCCGCCGCGTACGCCAGCGCCCGCGGCTGGCTCGGCCTGGCCGGGTACCAGGGCCTGGCCCTGGCCGCGGTGGCCGGGCTGGACATCGCGCTGTGGGACGCGCTGGCCCAGGCGGCCGGGCTGCCGCTGGCCGTCCTGCTCGGCGGGACGCTGGCCCCGGTCCCGGCCTACAACAGCAATGGCCTGGGGCTCATCCCGCCGGAGGACGCCGCAGGGGAAGCGCTGGAACTGCTGGCGGAGGGCGGGTTCACGGCCCTGAAGGTCCGGGTCGGGCGGGACCGCGCGGCCGACGACATCGCCGCGGTCCGCCGGGTCCGGGCCGCGGTCGGCGACGAGGTGACGCTGGTCGCCGACTACAACCAGGGGCTCAGCCTCGCCGCGGCGCTTGAGCGCTGCCGGGCGCTGGACGCGGAGGGCCTGACCTGGATCGAGGAGCCGCTGCGCTACGACGACCTGGACGGCCACGCCCGGCTCGCCGTGGACCTGGCCACCCCGGTCATGCTCGGGGAGAACTTCTACGGCCCGCGGGCCATGTACGAGGCCATCCGGTCGCGGGCCTGCGACCTGGTCATGCCGGACCTGATGCGGATCGGCGGGGTGACCGGGTGGCTGCAGGCCGCCGCGATCGCCGACGTGACCGGCCTGCCGATGTCCTCGCACCTGTACCCCGAGGTCTCCGGGCACCTGCTCCGGGTCACCCCGACCGGGCAGTGGCTGGAGTGGCAGGACTGGGCCCACCCCGTGCTGGCGCGGCCGTTCGAGGTCAGGGCGGGCCTGCTGCACCTGCCCGACGTCCCTGGCAACGGGCTGGCCTGGGACGAGGACGCCGTGGCCAGGTACCAGGCCGGCCCGTGATCCCAGTTGAGCGCGATTTGTCTGCAGTTTCGGGGGTTATAGCGGCAGGTAGCAAGTCTGCAAACGCCCGAGTTGGCCGCCGCCTCACCATCGAGGCGACGATCCAGATCTAGGGTCACGCCGAGAATGACACCGCTCCCCGCCACCGTGCGGGGAGCGGCCACCTCGGCGACCAACCCCATCACCGCGCGCCGCACCGGATACCCCTCACTCGCGTCGCGGCGAACGCCTGGCCATACGGCGAGGCAGGAACACATGCGCGAGGACGCAGGCGGCGGCACAATGAGCGGTCCACCGGAGACGTCACTTGCTGTCAGGACAGCCGGTCGTTACCATTACCTGCGGCGTGGCCCACGCCGAACCTCCCTTGGCCGTCCCCAGCGCGGTCTTCGGCGGAGGCAAAGGGGCTCTTGTCTCGGGTCGCTGTCCTGGTCCGTTGGTCTCGGGCGTCGAGGTTGCTGGGGGGCCGGCGGTCGAGACGGCGGAAGGCCAGATGACAGCGAACAGGAATCTCAAGCGCAGGGTACGAGCCCGCGCAGCCAAGACCGGCGAGTCCTACACCACTGCTCTTCGGCACTTCCGTGCTGCTCCGCCAGGAGAATCAATGCCGGAAACCATGCCCATGCGGCTTGCCGTTGCGCAAGTCACCGTCCACGGAGATCCCCGCGACGCCGCAGTGCTGCGAGACAGCGGGCAGCAGATACGCCGCTTGATGCGCGACGCATACCAGGCAGGCGCGCGGCTCGTGCACTTCCCAGAAGGCGCGACGACATGCCCGGACAAGAAGATCATGTCTGTTAGAGGACCCGAGCAAGCCGGCCCGGCGGACTGGGAGCGCGTCAACTGGGCCATACTGCGCGACGAACTGGCGGCGACCGTGGCCCTGGCCGGTGAACTGCGGCTGTGGACGGTGCTGGGTTCAATCCATCGCCTGACTCCGCCCCACCGCCCGCACAATAGTCTCTACGTCATCTCCGACCGAGGCACTATCGCCACTCGCTATGACGAGCGCATGCTGTCCAGCACCAAGGTCAGCTACCTCTATACCCCGGGTTCGGTGCCGGTCATCTTCGACGTCGGGGGAGTCCGCCTTGGCTGCGCGCTCGGGATGGAGGCTACCTTCCCTGAGGTGTTCCTCGAGTACGAACGACTCGACGTCGACGGCGTGCTGTTCTCCACCCACGGCCCCGGGACACCGGATAACAACGGGCCTTTCGCCCTGCAGGCTCAGGCCCACGCAGCCAGCAACGGCTACTGGGTCAGTTACGCCGGCACGACGCAAGACGCGGTCAACGCGTCATCCGGGGTGATCTCCGCAGACGGAGAATGGATCGCACGCTGTCCTCAGGAGGCGACACCATCAATCGCGATCGCCGACCTCGACGACAGCGCCGAGAACCACGCACGGCCTTGGAGACGAACCGCCCGCAACGGCATCTACGACCCGCATCTCATCCCTGACGACCCACGAAGCCAGGACCGCGCCACGCTCTAGCTGACGCCCGCCGCCTTAAGCGCGGGTCATCGTCCTGCGCATCTTGTGGGCGGATAGATTTGTCTGCGGTTCCGGGTGTCATAGCACCCGGAACCGCAGACAAATCCCTGCTCGCCTAGCGCGACCGCGCCGTTGACGTAGGTGCGCAGCCGCTCGCCGCGAGTACGCGTATCACCTATGAGCTGGGCCGCCCGGCGGACCGCAGCGCCGCCCAGACCCGCTGCGGCGACGCGGGCATGTCGATGTGCCGGACGCCGAGGTGCGCCACCGCGTCGATGACCGCGTTCTGCACGGCCGGGGTGGAACCGATCGTGCCGGCCTCCCCGATCCCCTTGGCCCCGAGCGGGTTGTAGCTGGTCGGCGTCTCCATGTCGGCCAGCTCGAAGCTGGGGAGCTCGGTGGCCGAGATGAACGGGTAGTCGGCGAAGCTGGCGGTCAGCGGGTTGCCGTCCGCGTCGTAGACCACCTCTTCCAGCAGCGCCTGGGCCGCGCCCTGGGCGATGCCGCCGTGCCGCTGGCCCTCGGCGAGCAGCGGGTTGATCACGGTGCCCGCGTCGTCCACGGTGACCACCCGGCGCAGCACCGCCTTGCCGGTCTCGGTGTCCACCTCGGCCACGGCCACGTGCGCCCCGAACGGGAACGTCGGGCCGGGCGCGCTGAACACCGCGCGCACGAGCAGCCGCTCGTGCTCAGCCAGCCTGGCCAGCGGGACCGCGGCGTCCGGGTCGCCCGCCACCGTGAACGCGCTGCTCCCGGTGTCGAAAACCAGGTCGTCCGGGTTGGCCTCCAGCTGGTCGGCCGCGCGCCGTCTGGCCACGTCGAGCAGCTCCCGCGAGGCCTGCTGGACCGCCGCGCCGCCCTGCTGCAGGCTGCGCGAGCCGCCGGTGCCGCCGCCCTCGGGGATCAGGTCGGTGTCGCCCCACTTCACGGTGATCTTGTCGACCGGGATGCCGAGCTCCTCGCTGGCCAGCATGGCCCACACGGTCTGATGACCCTGGCCGTGCGGGGAGGTCCCGGTCAGGATCGTGGCGCCGCCGTCGGGACGGACCTCGACGGTGGCGTTCTCCCGCGGTCCGCCCTCCTCGGCTCCCGGCCCGGTGATCTCCACGTAGCAGGAAAGGCCGATGCCGAGCTGGACCACGTCGCCGTCGGCCCGCCGTTTCTCCTGCTCGCGCCGCAGGTCCTCGTAGGCCGCCGCGATCAGCGCCTTGTCCAGCGCGGTCACGTAGTCGCCGCTGTCGTACACCGCGCCGAAGGCGGTGGTGTGCGGTTCGGTGAACCTGGGCAGCAGGTTCTTGCGGCGCACCTCGGCCGGGTCCAGGCCGGCCTCGGCGGCGAACAGGTCCATGGCCCGCTCGACCGCGGCGGTGGCCTCCGGCCGCCCCGCGCCGCGGTAGGCGCCGACCGGGGTGGTGTTGGTCACCACCGACGTCGCCACCGCCTCGGCCCGGGGGAAGGCGTAGGGCCCGGGCGCCATCAGGATCGTCAGCGCCGGCAGGAACGCGCCGAACTTCGGGTAGGCCCCCGAGTCCTGCAGGATCTCCAGCCGGTAGGCCGCCACCTTCCCGCCCCGGCTGCCGCCGATGGTGATCGTCTGGCGCTGCGCCCGCCCGTGGGTCATGCCGACCAGGTTCTCGTTGCGGGTCTCGGCCCAGCGCGCGGGCCGGCCGAGCCGCCGGGCGACCCAGCAGACCACCGCGTGCTCCGGGTCCGCGCCGAACTTGGCGCCGAACGCGCCGCCCACGTCCGGGGTGATGATCCGCAGCACGGCCTGGTCGATGCCGAGCATCCCCGCCAGCGCGGCCCGCGTCCCCTGCGCGCCCTGGTTCGGGATCCACGCCGTCAGCTTGCCGTCCGCGCCCCAGGCCGCCGCGGCGGCCCGGGTCTCCATCGGGGCGGGCGCGACGCGCTGGTTGACGATGGTGCGGGAGACCACGACCTCGCAGCCGTCGAACAGGTCGGCCGCCAGCGTGGCGGCGTCGCCGAAGGTGGCGGCGACGTTGCTGCCCGCGGCCGGGAAGAGCACGGTCTCGCCGGCCGCCGCACCGGCCATGTCGACCACCGGCGGCAGCACGTCGTAGTCGACGTCGACCAGGTCCCCGGCGTCCTCGCCCTGGTAGTGGTTCTCGGTGACGACCACGGCCAGCGGCTCGCCGACGTACCGGACCGTGTCCGTGGCGAGCAGCGGCTGGCCCATCTCGGCGTTGATCATGCCGGCCATCGGCGGCGGCGCCAGCGGGAGGTCGGCCAGGTCGGCGCCGGTGAACGCGGCGATGACGCCGGGTGCCTCGAGGGCGGCGCCGAGGTCGACCGAGCTGATCCGCGCGTGCGCGACCGCCGACCGGACGAAGTGCACGTGGCAGGCGCCGGGAAGGCGCATGTCGTCGGTGTAGACCCCGCCGGTCGTCAGGAAGCGGGGATCTTCGGTCCGGATAACCCTGGTGCCCAGTATGCTCACGTTCCCGATCTTGCCCGCCCGGCAGGCGGATGGTCAAAGCCGGCGCCGGACGTTGAACCCCCAGGCGGAAGATCGGGTAACCTTGCTGCGTTAGCGATGGCGGAGTAGCTCAGTCAGGCAGAGCAAGCGGCTCATAATCGCTGTGTCGCCGGTTCAAGTCCGGCCTCCGCTACACTTGTCAATTCCCCGCTCTAGTCACCAGAAAGGCGCTGCGTCGTGGCTGCCACCGATGTCCGGCCGAAGATCACGCTGGCTTGCCAGGAATGCAAGCACCGGAACTACATCACCAGGAAGAACCGGCGTAACGACCCGGACAGGCTCGAGCTGAAGAAGTTCTGCCCGAACTGCCGCTGCCACCGGGCGCACCGCGAGACCCGTTAGTGGCCATCAACCCGGAGTACGCCGGACGGACCTCCGAGCCGTCCGAGCCGTACGAGGTGAGCCGGGTCAAGATCGCCGAGTTCGCCACCGCGATCGGCGACGCCAGTCCGCTATGCCGTGACCCTGCCGCCGCGCAGGCGGCCGGCCATCCGGACGTGATCGCGCCGCCCACCTTCGCGATCGTGATCACCGCCGGCGACATCGCCCGGCTGATGACCGATCCTGGCCTCGGCGTGAACTACGCGATGATCGTGCACGGCGAGCAGAGCTTCACCCATTCCCGCCCGCTGCACGCGGGCGACGTCGTGGTGACCCAGTCCACCATCGAGTCGATCAAGCAGATCCGCAGCATGACCACGATGGCCACGGTCACCGAGATCAGGACCGTGGACGGCGAGCATGTCTGCACGGCGCGCTCCACCGCGGTCGAGCGCGGCGCGTAGGGGAGTCACGATGGCCGGTCCCGGATACCACGACCTGCACGAGGGCGCCGAGATCGCGCCGCGGCAGTACCCGGTGACCCGGCTGGACCTGGTCCGGTACGCGGGCGCTTCCGGCGACTTCAACGTCATCCACTGGAACGAGCGCATCGCCAAGTCGGTCGGCCTCCCTGACGTGATCGCGCACGGCATGCTCACGATGGCCCTGGCGGGCCGGTTCCTCACCGATTGGGCCGGGGATCCGGCCGCGGTGACCGAGTTCGGCGTCAGGTTCTCCTCCCCGGTCGTCGTGCCCGACGACGACAAGGGCGCCATGGTCGAGATCGCGGGCGTCGTCACCGGCAAGCTCGACGGCAACCAGGTGACGGTCGACGTCACCGTCCGGTCGGGCGACGCGAAGGTCCTGACGCGCGCGCGCGCCGTCGTCCGCCTGCCGTGAGACCGTGTCCGTGAAACCGTGTCCATGAGGCTGTGTCCATGAGGCTGTATCCATGAGGCTGGCCGATTACACCACGCTCCGCCTGGGCGGGCCGGCTCGCGGCTTCGTCCGGGCCGGCACCGAGGAAGAGCTGATCGCGGCGGTACGCGCCGCCGACGTGGCCGGTGAGCCGGCGCTGATCCTCGGCGGCGGCAGCAACCTGGTGGTGGCCGACGAGGGGTTCGACGGCACCGTGATCCAGGTCGCGACGCGCGGCGTCAGCCGCGGCGCCGGGCCGGGCATACTGACCGTGGCGGCCGGCGAGGACTGGGACGCGGTGGTGGCCAGGACCGTCGCCGAGGGCCTGGCCGGCCTGGAATGCCTGTCCGGCATCCCCGGGCTGACCGGCGCCACCCCGATCCAGAACGTCGGCGCCTACGGCCAGGAGGTCGCGGAGACGATCGTCCGGGTCCGCGTCTACGACCGGAAGACCGGCGACGTCCGCCAGATCCCGAACGAGCAGTGCGGCTTCGGCTACCGGACCAGCCGGTTCCGCGGCGCGGACCGGTTCGTCGTGCTGAGCGTGACCTTCGGGCTCGCGGTGCAGGTGCTGTCCGTCCCGGTGCGCTACGCCGAGCTGGCCGCGGCCCTCGGCGTCGCGCCCGGCGGGCAGGTGGAGAGCGCCGAGGCCCGCTCGACGGTCATCGAGCTCAGGCAGCGCAAGGGCATGGTGATCGATCCCGCCGACCCCGACACCCGCAGCGCCGGCTCGTTCTTCGTCAACCCGTTGCTAGACGCCGCCGCGCTCGCCGCGGTCGAGGCGGCGGCCCGGGCCAGGTGCGGTCCGGACACCCGGGTGCCCCGCTTCGAGGCCGGGGACGGCCTGGTCAAGGTGCCCGCGGCCTGGCTGATCGAGCGGGCCGGGTTCGGCAAGGGCTATCACCCGGGCGACGGCGCCCGGATCTCCGCCAAGCACACGCTGGCCCTGGTCAACGCGGGTTCGGCCAGCACCGCCGCGCTGCTGGCGCTGGCCCGCGAGATCAGGGACGGGGTGCGCGCCGCGTTCGGCGTCACCCTCACCCCCGAACCGGTCCTCGTCGGCGTCACCCTCTAACGCGTCACCCGTAAGGCGTCACCTGTATGCCAGGCGCCCCGCATATCTCATTAGCCTCATCAGGCAGTATTCGCTCATGTGTACGACGATCATGATTTTTATCGGGGGACCCGACCTCCCGGGAGGATCGCAGGGCCCTCCTGGAGGCTGTCGCGCATCGGTTACCGCCTGCACCCAGGGCAATGCCCGCGCCCGGCCCTGCCCCGGCCACCGCTTTCCCGCATGCCCCGTAAGCCCCGCCTGCCTGCCCCGCACCGCAACCCGTCCCAGCCTGCCCCCCGGCAAACGACCACGATGCTCCATCGTGGTCGTCCCAGCGACATCAATGCTCCATTGTGGCCGTTAAGCCCGGGGCCAGGACCGCGCGCAGGCCCGGCGCGGGGGGCGGGTGGGGCGCGCGAGGCACTGAGGCAGACGACAGCCCCGTACGAGCGAACCGGGCCGGTCAGCCTTGACAAGCCAGCACCACAAGCTGAGCTTGACCAACCAGCACCACAAGCAACGCGACAGCCTCACCGGAGCACTGGATCCTCGCGGTAAGCCATTTCCTCCCCGTTAGGGTAAGGCGGGTGAGCGCTCGCGTACCGGGGCGCACATGCGTATCACCGCGAGCGCATCAGGCGCCCCGGTCCCGCCGGAAGGGCGGGACCGGGGCGCCGTGGCGTCCGGTTTAGTGCAGCAGGGCGAAGGTGTTGGTGGCGTCGTCGACGAAGTAGACGGCGCGGTGGCCCGGCTTGACGGCCAGCCCGAACAGGGCGCCGGCGCCCGGCGGGGAGCCGGAGCTGTCCAGCGTGCGGACTGCGACCTGGAAGCCGAACGGGCTGATCTCCACCAGGTTCCCGTCGCCGCTGTTGACGGTCAGGATGTCACCGCCCGGCGCTACCACCAGGCCGAGCGGGCTGTTCAGGTGATGATCCCGGCTGACGGTGAAGCCGCGACCCGCATCGGAGACGCGGAACACCGCGTCGGGGATGGCCGCGATCCGGTTCGCCACCGTGTCGGCGACGTACAGGATGTCATTCCGGCCGAGGCCGACGCCGGTCGGGCCGATGACGAGCGCCGCCGGGTCCAGGTGCTCACCGAAACCGGACCCGATCGTGTCCGACCTGAGGATGAAGGGCATCCGGCCGGACGGGATGATCAGCAGGAGCCGGATCACGGTGCCCCGGTGCACGGTCTTGCCCTTGGCCGCGACGGTGCCGTTCAGCACGTTGGTGACGAACAGGTCGGCCGCCCGGCCGAAGTCGGCGGCGGTCATGTCCCACGGGCCGTTGATGCCGTTTCCGGTGAACGTCTCCCGTACGTGCCCCCACCGGTCCAGCACGATCAGGCAGCCCGAGCCGGACACGTTGCCGCCCTTGGTGGGCAGCGAGCCGACGATCACCCAGCCGCTGCGCAGCACCGAGAGGGCGGTGGTCAGGCCCACGCCGCCGGGGCAGCCGGCCAGATGGCGGCTGACCTTGGCGAACAGCGACACGTGGCCGTGGGGGGTGATCTCCACGATCGTCGTGCCAGTGCCCTGCGCGTTGGTCTTGTCGTTGAAGTTGCTGATCAGGGTGTTGCCCTGCCAGAGGTTCCCGGTGCTGCGCGGGATGACGGCCACGCCGTAGGGGTTGACGTCCCCGTTGGCCGGTACCGTCGACGCGAGCGTGGTGATGTGGTGCAGCGGTCCGGTAAACGCCGGGAGGCCCGCCGCGTTGGCGGCCCCGGCGCCCAGGCCCGTAGCGGCCAGCAGACTG
Source organism: uncultured Actinomycetes bacterium (assembly GCA_963722275.1). Lineage (GTDB taxonomy): Bacteria > Actinomycetota > Actinomycetes > Streptosporangiales > Streptosporangiaceae > Palsa-504. Next base: position 87,231 of record CAVRMX010000014.1, read on the forward strand.
GCCGTCGTCGTGACGATCGCGGCCAGCCCGGCCGCGTACCGTCTTGTTGTTTTCATTCCTATGCCGCTCCCTTCCGATGGAAAATGTCTCCACTCATGTGCACGTGGCGAGGGGCGGATCGGTTCGGGCAGCACTGATTCCGGCCGGCCAATCGTTTAAACGAGGTCGGCCGGGCCGCTGGTTACGCCGGATTCCTCCTGGTTCTCAGCCTCCACCATTGACCACGGGCCGGGTGCTGGCCCAGTTCGGTCCCTGGCAGGCCGAGATCGCCGATAATTAGCCGCGACCGTGAGCCCGCGGCGCGCCGATGCCGTACTTATGGATATAGGGCATGGGCGTCGGAGGTGACGTTGGCGCGACGTGGGGGGCCGGTCATCGCGGCCTGCGTGGCCGGGCTCGTGCTGTCCGCGCCCGCGGTGCAGGCCGCGCCGCGGGAAACCGCGGGCCTGCCCGGCCCGCTGCCGGGGTGCCCGCCGCAGCACGGGATCGCCGCCCCGGCCGGCCTGCCGTGGGCGCAGCGGGCGCTCCGCTTCTCCTCGGTCTGGGACCGGACCAGGGGCGGCGGCGTGACCGTGGCCGTGGTGGACAGCGGCGTGGACGCGAACCCGCAGTTCGGGCGCCGGGTGATCCTCGGCCCGGACCTGGCCGGGCCGGCCCGCGCCGTTCCCCCCGATGCCGACTGCGTGGGGCACGGCACCGCGATGGCCAGCATCATCGCGGCCGCGCCGGTGGCCGGCATCTCGTTCACCGGGGTCGCCCCGGCGGCGCGGATCCTGTCCGTCAAGATCAGCAACTCGGACACGTTCGCGACCGGGGTGACGCCGCAGGCGATCAGGGACGCGGTGGCCCTCGGCGCCGGCGTCATCAACTTGTCGCTGGCCACCACCGACGACGTCCCGGCGCTGCGGTCGGCGGTGGAGTTCGCGCTGCGCCGGAACGTGGTGGTGGTGGCCGCGGCCGGCAACGACAGCCAGCAGGGCGGCGCCGGGCCGTTCTACCCCGCCGCCTACCCGGGCGTGCTCTCGGTCGGCGCGGTCGGGCCCGGCGGCGTCCTGGCCCCCTTCTCCGACCGGCGCACCCCGGTCTCGGTGACGGCCCCAGGGGTGAACGTCACCAGCGCCTACCCGGGCACCTTCCCCGCCGCCTACGACCCGGTCCAGAACGGCACCAGCTTCGCCGCCGCCTTCGCGTCCGGGGTGGCCGCGCTGGTCCGTTCCGCGCACCCTGAGCTTGACGCGGCCCAGGTGGTGACGTGGATCGAGGCCACCGCCGGCGGCGCGGCCGGCCCCGGCACCGGTCACGGCCTGGTCAACCCGGTCCGGGCCGTGACCACGGCGCCGCCACCCGCCCCGTCCGCCAGCAAACAGGCCGCCAGCGATCAGGCCGCCAGCGATCAGGCCGCCAGGCGCAGCAGGGGAAGCAGGGCACCGGAAAACAGGCCACGGGCAAGCAGGCCCCCGGGCAGGCGACCGCCGGCCCGGGCTCGCATACGGTCGTGGTGGCGGTGACCGCCGGCTCGTTCGGCCTGGTGATCGTGGTGGTTACGGCGGTGCTGGCCGTCTCGGCCGCCCGCCGCCGCCGGCCCCCGGGGACCCACCGGGTTGGCGGGCCCGGCCCGCTATGACGACACGCGGCTGAGGACCACCGAGACGGTCGCGTCGGCCACCGGGTAGGGCTCGCCGCCCACGTCCGCGGCCGGGCGGACCGCCAGGTCCACCGCGAGGGTCTCGGCCGCCACGAACCCGGCGTGCGCGCGGACCGCGCCGGCCACCGCGCCGTCGGCGCCGATGGTCAGCCGGATCCGGTCGGAGACCGCCAGGCCGGCGTCCCGGCGGGCCTGCTGCACGATCCGCACCACGTCGCGCGCGGTGCCCTCGGCCGCGAGTTCCGGCGTCATCCGCAGGTCCAGCGCGATCAGCCCGGCGTTGCCTGGCAGTGCCGACGTCGAGTCCGGATCCGCGGCCGCCAGCCGGAGCTCGTACTCGCCGGGTTCCAGCCGGACCCCGGCCGCGACGATGCCCTCGCCGGACTGGGCCCAGTCACCCGCCTTGACCGCCCGGATGACCTGCTGCACCTGGCCGCCCAGCCGCGGGCCGAGCACCCGCGGGTTCACCGCCAGCTCGAACGTGCCGAGGCTGGCCGGGTCGGCGGAGAGCTCGACCGCCTTGACGTTGACCTCCTCGGCGATCAGTTCGGCGAACGGCGCGAGCGACTTGGCCTCCGGGTGGGCGATGGTCAGCGAGGCGAGCGGCAGCCGGACCCGCAGCTGATGCGCCTTGCGCAGGCCGAGCGCGGTGCTGCAGGCGGCCCGGACCAGGTCCATGGCGCCGGTCAGCTCGTCATCCGCCGGCCAGCCGGACACGTCAGGCCACGAAGCCAGGTGCACCGAGGCCTCGCCTGTCAGCCCGCGCCAGACCGCCTCCGTGGTCAGCGGCAGCAGCGGCGCGGCGGCCCGGCAGACGGTCTCGAGCACCGTCCACAGGGTGTCGAGCGCGGCCTGCTCGCCGGCCCAGAACCGGTTCCGCGACCGGCGGATGTACCAGTTGGTCAGCACCTCCAGATGCTCCCGGAGCAGCTGGCAGGCGGCGCCGACGTTGTAGACGTCCAGGGCCCCCTCCAGCTCGGTCACCGCGGCCCGGGTCTTGGCCAGGATGTACCGGTCAAGCACATGCTCGCTGGCCGTACCGGCCGCGGCCCGGTAGGACTCGGCGTTGGCGTACAGGGCGAAGAAGTAATAGCAGTTCCACAGCGGCAGGATCGCCTGCCGGACGGCCTCCTTGATGCCGCGGGCGGTGACGACCAGGTTCCCGCCGCGCAGCACCGGGCTGGCCATCAGGAACCAGCGCATCGCGTCCGACCCGAACGTGTCGAACACCTCGTTCACGTCCGGGTAGTTGCGCAGGCTCTTGGACATCTTCTGGCCGTCGTTGCCGAGCACGATGCCGTGGCTGACGCAGGACCGGAAAGGCCGGCCGGTCGAACAGCGCGGTGGCCAGCACGTGCAGGGTGTAGAACCAGCCGCGGGTCTGGCCGATGTACTCGACGATGAAGTCGCCCGGGTAGTGGCTGTCGAACCACTCGCGGTTCTCGAACGGGTAGTGCACCTGGGCGAAGGGCATCGACCCCGACTCGAACCAGCAGTCAAGCACCTCGGGCACCCGGCGCATCACGGACTTGCCCGTGGGGTCGTCCGGGTTCGGCCGGACCAGGTCGTCGATCGCCGGGCGGTGCAGGTCGGCCGGGCGCACGCCGAAGTCGCGCTCGAGCTCGTCCAGCGAGCCGTACACGTCGGTGCGCGGGTAGGCCGGGTCGTCGCTCTGCCAGACCGGGATAGGGGAGCCCCAGAACCGGTTCCGGCTGATCGACCAGTCCCGCGCGCCGGCCAGCCACTTGCCGAACTGGCCGGCCTTCACGTGCTCGGGCACCCAGGTGATCTGCTCGTTCAGCTCGACCATCCGGTCCCTGAACGTGCTCACCGCGACGAACCAGCTGGACACCGCCTTGTAGATGAGCGGGTTACGGCACCGCCAGCAGTGCGGGTAGGAGTGGGTGTAGGTCTGGAGGCGGACCAGGCTGCCCTGCTCGCGCAGCCTGGCCGTGATCCCGGCGTTGGCGTCGAAGACGTGCTGGCCCTCGAAGTCGGGCACCACGGAGGTGAACCTGGCCTGCTCGTCCACCGTGAGCACGGTCGGGATGCCGGCCTCGGTGCAGGCCAGGGCGTCGGCCTCGCCGTAGGCGGGCGCCATGTGCACCACCCCGGTGCCGTCCTCGGTCGTCACGTCGTCCGACAGGATGACGCGGTAGGCGTCTTGGGTGCCGAAGCGGTCGGCGTCGGCCAGGTAAGGCAGCAGCGGCTCGTACCGCCGCCCGGCCAGCTCGGCGCCGGTCAGCGTGCCGGCCACGGCGGCGCCCTCGAGCTCCTGCTCGTAGGCGGCCTGCCGGTCCCGGGCCAGGATGTACCGCTCGCCGTCCTTCTCGAGTACGACGTACGAGATGTCCGCGCCGACCGCGCAGGCCAGGTTGGACGGCAGCGTCCACGGCGTGGTGGTCCAGGCCAGCAGCCACTCACCGGTCTCCAGCTTGAACCGGACCGTGACCGACGGGTCCTGCCGCTCCCGGTAGGTGTCCTCGTCCATCCGCAGCTCGTGGTTGGACAGCGGGGTCTCGCACCGCCAGCAGTACGGCAGCACCTTGAAGCCCTGGTAGACCAGGCCCTTGTCCCACAGCTGCCGGAACGCCCACATGACGCTCTCCATGTAGGGGAGGTCCAGCGTCTTGTAGTCGTGGTCGAAGTCGACCCAGCGCGCCTGCCTGGTCACGTAGTCGCGCCACTCGCGGGTGTAGCGCAGCACGGACTCGCGGCAGGCCTGGTTGAACTTCTCGATGCCCATCGCGACGATGTCGGCCTTGCCCGAGATGCCCAGGAGCCGTTCGGCCTCTACTTCGGCAGGCAGCCCGTGGCAGTCCCAGCCGAACCTGCGCTCCACCCGCTTGCCCTGCATGGTGCGGAAGCGCGGCACCAGGTCCTTGACGTAGCCGGTGATCAGGTGACCGTAGTGGGGCAGCCCGTTGGCGAACGGCGGCCCGTCGTAGAAGACGAACTCGTCGTCGGCCGGGCGCTGCCTGACCGACTCGCGGAAGGTGTCATGGGCGTCCCAGTACGCGAGCACCTCGCGCTCGAGCGCGGGGAAACTCGGCTGGGCGGGTACTTCGGTGTCCCCGGTACGCGGGTAGACGGCCATCGGTTCGTCCTCTTAGGCGGTGCTCGGCTATACGAGGACGACGCGCCCGCTCCCGCGCGGGCGTACCGCGGTACCACCTCGCTTGCCGCCTGGCCCCTTCCGGGACCGTCACCGGCGACCTCTCGTCAGCCGGCTATGACGGGCCGGACCCGCCCGGTTCTACTCGGGCCGTGGCCCTTTCTTCCGGGGGCTCCCCGGTGATAGCCGGATCAACGCCGTGTCTGGTGAAGCCTATCCGCTGGCTCGAGTATTCCGCGCAACCCAGCCACCGGTCACCATCATTTTCCGGCCGAACGGACCGGGCGCGTCACCCTCCGCCCGTCCCGGGCTCCGCCTGGTCCGCGGCCGAACGGACCGGGCGCGTCACCCTCCGCCGGCCGGGTGCCCGGCCGGGGTGGCGAGCCAGTCGTCGATCCCGGTCAGCAGCTCCGCCCGCCGCGCCTGGGGTGCGGCCGAGGCGAGGACCGACGCGCGGGCCAGGTCGGCCAGCTCAGCATCGGTGAACCCGTGCGCGTGCCGGGCGATCTCGTACTGCGCGGCCAGCCGCGGGCCGAACAGCAGCGGGTCGTCGGCGCCGAGCGCCACCGGCACCCCGGCCTCGAACAGGCGGCGCAGCGGGACCTGCGCCGGGACCGCCGCCACGCCGAGCGCGACGTTGGAGGACGGGCACACCTCGCAGGTGATGCCGCCCGCCGCCAGCCGCTTGACCACGACCGGGTCCTCGGCCGCCCGGATGCCGTGACCGATCCGGTCCGCGTGCAGGTCGTCCAGGCAGGCCGCGACGCTGTCCGGGCCGGCCAGCTCGCCGCCGTGCGGCACCAGCAGCAGCCCGGCCCGCGCGGCGATGCGGAACGAGGCGGCGAAGTCGCGCGCGGGCCCGCGCCGCTCGTCGTTGGACAGGCCGAACCCGGTCACGCCGCGGCCCGCGTACTGGGCGGCCAGCCGGGCCAGGGTCCTGGACTCCAGCGGATGCTTGGTCCGGTTGGCCGCCACGATGACGCCGATCCCCACGCCGGTGGCGTTCGCCGCGTCCGCGGCCGCGTCCAGGACCAGCTCGGTCATCGCGGTGATGCCGCCGAACCGCGCCGCGAAACCGGACGGGTCGACCTGGATCTCCAGCCAGCGCGAGCCGTCCGCCCGCTCGTCCTCGGCCGTCTCGGTCATCAGCCGGCGCACGTCCGCCGGGGTGCGCAGCACCGAGCGCGCGGTGTCGTACAGCCGCTGGAACCGGAACCAGCCGCGCTCGTCGGCGCCGCTCAGCTGCGGCGGCCACTCCTCGGTGAGGGCCGGCGGCAGCCGGACGTGGTGGCTCCGGGCCAGCTCGACCAGCGTCGCGTGCCGCATCGCCCCGGTGAAGTGCAGGTGCAGGTGCGCCTTCGGCAGCGCGGACAGCGGCCGCGAGCGAGCCGGCGGGGCGCCTTCTGGCGCCTCTTCGGCGAGCGGGCTACAGGACATCCGGCCAGTGTGCCGCGCTCACCTGGCTTCGGTGAGCAGCTTGGCCATCCGCCCGATGCCCTCTTCGAGGTCGGCGTCGCCCAGTGCGCAGGAAAGCCGGAAATATCCTGGTGTGCCGAACGCTTCGCCCGGGACCACCGCCACCTCCGCCTCGTCCAGGATCAGGCCGGCCAGCTCCGCCGAGGTCTGCGGCCGCCGCCCGGCTATCTCCCGGCCGAGCAGGCCCTTGACGCTCGGGTAGCAGTAGAAGGCGCCCTGCGGCTCCGGGCAGAGGACGCCGGGGATCTCGTTCAGCATCCTGGTCATGGTCAGCCGGCGCCGGTCGAACGCGGTGCGCATCTCGGCCACCGCGGCCAGGTCCCCGGACACGGCGGCGAGCGCGGCCGCCTGGGCCACGTTGCAGACGTTGGAGGTGGCGTGGCTCTGCAGGTTCGCCGCGGCGCTGATCACGTCCCGCGGGCCGATCATCCAGCCGACCCGCCAGCCGGTCATCGCGTAGGTCTTGGCCACGCCGTTCAGCACCACGCAGGTGCCGGCGGTCTCCGGCGCCTGGACCGGGATCGAGGAGAACGTCGCGTCGCCGTACACCAGGTGCTCGTAGATCTCGTCGGTGATTACCCACAGGCCGCGGGCCGCGGCCCACTCGCCGATCTGCCTGACCATGGCCGGCGGGTACACCGCCCCGGTCGGGTTGGACGGCGACACGAACAGCAGGATCTTGCTGCGGCTGGTCACGGCCGCCTCGAGATCCTCGACCGAGGCCAGGTAGCCGGATCGCTCGTCGGTCAGCACCGGCCGCATCACCCCGCCGGCCAGCGCGATGGCCTCGGGGTAGGTGGTCCAGTACGGGGCCGGCACGATGACCTCGTCGCCCGGGTCGCACAGGGTGGCGAACGCCTGGTAGACGGCCTGCTTGCCGCCGTTGGTGACCAGCACCTGGCTGGCCTCCACCTGGTAGCCGGAATCCCTGGCCGTCTTGGCCGCGATCGCCTGCCTGAGCTCGGGCAGGCCCGCCGCCGGGGTGTACTTGTGGAAGCGCGGCTCGGCGCAGGCCCGCTGGGCGGCCTCGACGATGTAGCCGGGGGTGGGGAAATCCGGCTCTCCGGCGCCGAAGCCGATGACCGGCCTGCCCGCCGCCTTCAGCGCCTTGGCCTTGGCGTCCACGGCCAGGGTGGCGGATTCGGAGATAGCGGACACGCGTGCGGAGACTCTCGTAGGCATGGGCTCCATGCTAGTAGCGGCCAGGACGCGCCCCGCCGGATTTCCGCGCCCGGTAGACCAGGCGGTTCGACGGACGGACGGTTCGGACGTACACTGCATGGACCGGCAGCCGAGCTGTCGTAGCGGCAGCGTGCCCGTGTGCTTGTGGCGGGCCCCGCTGACGTGGTGCAAGGCACTGTGTGTGGTGTGCGGCACTGTGTTAGTAGCACTGTGTTGTGATCTGTGTTGGTTATACAGGGCAGTAGCTCAATTGGCCAGAGTCCCGGTCTCCAAAACCGGTGGTTGGGGGTTCGAGTCCCTCCTGCCCTGCGAGTGCGATCCGGCGAACCCGCCAGCCGGCGGACATAGGTGAGGATATGGCAACTCAGACACGCGGTGAGGCCCCGGAGAAACGGAGCGGCACCGGGCGCGCGGCCAAGCGCGAGACCCGGACCACGCCCGCCCTGTTCTTCCGGCAGATCGTCGGCGAGCTACGGAAGGTGATCTGGCCCACCCGCTCGATGCTCGTCACCTACACGGTGGTCTGCATGGTCTTCGTGACCTTCATGGTCGTCATCGTGACGAGCCTGGATTACGGCTTCACCAAGCTGGTGTTCGCGCTGTTCGGCTAGGCAGCCCCGGGCCGTCGCCCAGCGGGCCGCGTGTACGCCGTGCGCGGCACCATGATCATGGCTTGATGAAGGAGAGAGCAATCGTGTCCGAGACCCAGCACGGTTCCGTGGCCACGGACGCGGCAGAACCCGACGTGGAGACCGGGGAGGCTGATGACGTGAGCGAATACAGCGAGGAAGCCGGCGAGCTCGAGCCCGCGGGCGAGGCTGAGGACGCTGCCGCGTCGGCCGACGGCGTCGAGTCCGAGGCGGACGTCGAGTCCGAGGCGGACGTCCAGGAGGAAGAAAAGGTCGACGACGCGCGCGAGGAGTTCGAGCGCGAGCTCCGCATGCTCCCCGGGGACTGGTACGTGGTGCACTCCTACGCCGGTTACGAGAACCGGGTGAAGACCAACCTGGAAAGCCGCATCCAGTCGCTCAACATGGAGGACTTCATCTTCCAGATCGAAGTGCCCGTTCACCAGGTCACCGAGATCAAGGGCGGCAAGCGGCAGCAGGTTTCTGAGAAGGTGCTGCCCGGCTACATCCTGGTGCGGATGGAGCTCACCGACGAGTCCTGGGCGGTGGTCCGCAACACGCCAGGCGTCACCGGCTTCGTCGGCCTGTCCAGCCGGCCGTCACCGCTGCAGCTCGGCGAGGTGGCCGGCCTGCTCGCGCCGGAGCCCGAGCCGGGGACCAAGCAGGCGGAAGCCGCGCGGCCGTCCACGGTGGAATTCGAGGTCGGCGAGAGCGTTACCGTCATGGACGGCCCGTTCGCCACGCTTCCCGCCACCGTGAACGAGATCAACCCCGACACCCAGAAGCTCAAGGTGCTGGTGTCGATCTTCGGCCGCGAGACCCCGGTCGAGCTGTCGTTCGATCAGGTGACCAAGATCTAACTGCAAAGTCTAAGTAAGGACATATTTCAATGCCGCCAAGAAGGAAGAAGCTCGCCGCCGTCGTCAAGGTGCAGCTGCCGGCCGCCCAGGCCACCCCGGCGCCGCCGGTAGGTACCGCGCTGGGCCCGCACGGCGTGAACATCATGGACTTCGTCAAGCAGTACAACGCGGCGACGGAGAGCCAGCGAGGCAACATCATCCCGGTCGAGATCTCCATCTACGAGGACCGGACCTTCACCTTCGTCACCAAGACGCCGCCGGCCGCCGAGCTGATCAAGAAGGCCGCGAGCGTGGACAAGGGCAGCGCCGAGCCGCACAAGACCAAGGTCGGCAGCATCTCCGCCGCCCAGGTCCGCGACATCGCGCAGACCAAGATGCCGGACCTGAACGCGACCACGATCGAGGCGGCCGAGAAGATCATCGCCGGCACCGCCCGCTCGATGGGGATTAAGGTCGAGCGCTAGCTCGTTTGCCGTTACTGACCAAGCCAGTGGCAGGGCCTCGCGCGGGCCCGCTGACCACGACCTCCAGACATGAGGAGACGCAGGAAATGAAGCGCAGCAAGTCTTACCGCCAGGCCAGCGAGCAGATCGACCGGGACAAGCTCTATACCCCGGCCGAGGCGGTCACCATGGCCAAGTCCAACCAGGTGACGAAGTTCGATCCCACCGTCGAGGTGGCCCTGCGGCTGGGCGTCGACCCGCGCAAGCAGGACCAGATGGTCCGCGGCACGGTCAACCTGCCGAACGGCACCGGCAAGACCGCCCGGGTGCTCGTCTTCGCCGCCGGCGACCGGGCCGAGGAGGCCCGCGCGGCGGGCGCCGACTTCGTCGGCTCCGACGACATGATCGAGCGCATCCAGGGCGGCTTCCTCGACTTCGACGCCGTCGTCGCCACCCCCGACATGATGGGCAAGGTCGGCCGGCTCGGCCGGGTGCTCGGCCCGCGCGGCCTGATGCCGAACCCGAAGACCGGGACCGTGACGCCGGACGTCGCCAGGGCGGTGACCGAGATCAAGGGCGGCAAGATCGAGTTCAGGACCGACCGGCACGGCAACCTGCACTTCATCATCGGCAAGGCGTCGTTCTCGCCGAACGCCCTGCTGGAGAACTACGCCGCCGCCCTGGACGAGGTGATCCGGCTCAAGCCCGCCTCGGCCAAGGGCAGGTACCTGAGGAAGGTCACCTTCACCACCACGATGGGCCCCGGCATCCCGGTCGACCCCAACAAGACCCGCAACTTCACCGAAGAGCTGGCCGAAGCCTCCGCCTGACCCTGATCCCCTTCGCCTGCCCCCGAGCGCCACGCGGCATCCGCTTTCACGGCACCGTCCCGGCACAGCGAGCGGCGGGCCGGCAGCGCAGGTCACAGCAGTATCCTGGCGCCCCTGGCGTACCGGATCCACGATCACGGTCCGACCGCGATTTGGACCGGCGGCCAGGGGTTCGTACACTGATCACGCCGAAGACCGCTGGATGCTGTCGCGCTCGCGCGGCGGCCGAAGGCTCCGGCCGGGTCGTCATGATCCCGGGCGGACATCCCGCGCAGGTGAACTGAGCCGTACCGTCCAGCCTCGCGGCTGGCGTTGCCGCCCCGTGCGCCTCGCGCCGGGGCGTTTTTGTTTGTCTCCGGCAGCTATGCACCTACGAAGTGCTTCTACGCAATCGAGAGGAGGCACATGGCTAACGCCGAGAAGACCGCCGCGGTCGCCGAGCTCACCGGACGGTTCAATGACTCGTCCGGCGCGGTGCTGACCGAGTACCGCGGGCTTACCGTGGCCCAGCTCGCCGAGCTGCGCAAGTCGCTCGGGGGCAACGCCACGTTCACCGTGGTGAAGAATACCCTGACCAAGATCGCGCTCACCGAGGCCGGGCTCGAGAACCAGCTGTCGTCGCTGCTGGCCGGCCCGTCGGCGGTCGCGTTCGTCGACGGCAACGTGGTCGAGGCGGCCAAGGGCCTGCGCGACTTCGCCAAGGCGAACCCGCTGCTGGTGATCAAGGGCGGAGTGCTCGACGGCAAGGCGATCACCCCGTCGGAGATCATCAAGCTGGCCGACCTGGAGCCGCGCGATGTCCTGCTGGCCAAGCTGGCCGGCGCCATGAAGGCATCGCTGGCCGGCGCGGCCGCGACGTTCAACGCGCTGCCGGTGCAGATGGCCCAGCTCGCCGAGGCGCTGCGCGTCAAGCGCGCGGCCGGCGAGGACACCGCGCCCGCGGCCCCCGAGGCCACAGCGGACGCCACGCCGGCGGACGCGGACGCCACGCCGGACGACGCGGACGCCACGCCGGACGACGCGGACGCCGCCGGCGACGCAAGCTGACCTGACCACACGCTAGGAATTGAAGGAACGAGGAACACACCACCATGGCGAAGATGAGCACTGACGACCTCCTTGACGCGTTCAAGGAGATGACCCTGCTCGAGCTCTCCGACTTCGTGAAGCAGTTCGAGGAGGCGTTCGACGTGAAGGCGGCCGCCCCCGTGGCGGCAGTCGCGCCGGCCGCAGGCGGCGCTGGCGGCGGCGAGGCCGAGCAGGCCGAGGAGCAGGATGAGTTCGACGTCATCCTCGAGGCCGCGGGCGACAAGAAGATCCAGGTCATCAAGGAGGTGCGCAGCCTGACCAGCCTCGGCCTGAAGGAGGCCAAGGACCTGGTCGACGGCGCGCCCAAGACGGTGCTGGAGAAGGTCAACAAGGAGAGCGCGGACAAGGCGCGGGCGGCCCTGGAGGGCGCTGGCGCCACCGTCACCGTCAAGTAGCCTTCAAGGCTGCGCTAGGCGGCGAAAAGCGCTGCGAGACCCGGGCCCGCGTCACCGCGGGCCCGGGTCTCGTCACGTCTGGCCGCGGCCCGCCAGGTGCGGCGCTCCGGGCAGGAATATCGTCATACCCCCCGGTGTTGTCGCCTACACATAACACTGCATGTGGCATCCGTCACCCAGGCAATGTGCACCGAGTGTCCGGTTTAGACTTGACTCTTGGCCGCCGAAGAGCGATGCTGCGGAGCAACCGTGAATCTCATAGTGACGTACACTTGACCAGCGGTGTGGCCATCGGCTACACTGCTAGTTTGCGCTGCACTCTGACGTCCTCGGTTTCTCCCTCGCGTCTACGGGGTTTTGCCGCGGGGCGTTTGGCGTGCGTGCGGTGATATTTCCGCGACAAAGTTCGGAAGGACCCCTGTTGGCAGCATCGCGCAGCGCCTCCGCAACGACTACCTCCGCATCGAATTCTGGTTCACGCCGCGTGTCTTTCGCGCGCATCCAGGAGCCGCTGAAGGTACCCGACCTACTCGCCCTGCAGACCGAGTCGTTCGACTGGCTGCTAGGCAACGAGAGGTGGCAGGCCCGCATCAAGGAAGCCAAGGACGCCGGGCGTAAGGACTTGTCCGAGCAGTCCGGCCTCGAGGAGATCTTCGAGGAGATCAGCCCGATCGAAGACTTCTCGGGCACCATGTCCCTGTCGTTCCGTGATCACCGGTTCGAGCCGCCAAAGTACTCCGCGGAGGAGTGCAAGGACAAGGACATGACGTACTCCGCCCCGATGTTCGTGACGGCGGAGTTCATCAACAACACCACGGGCGAGATCAAGAGCCAGACGGTGTTCATGGGCGATTTCCCGCTCATGTCGGCCAAGGGCACCTTCATCATCAACGGCACCGAGCGCGTGGTGGTCAGCCAGCTGGTCCGCTCGCCGGGCGTGTACTTCGACCGCCAGGTCGACAAGACCTCCGACAAGGACATCTACGCCTGCAAGGTCATCCCGAGCCGGGGTGCCTGGCTCGAGTTCGAGATCGACAAGCGGGACGCCGTCGGCGTCCGCATCGACCGCAAGCGCAAGCAGAGCGTGACCGTGCTGCTGAAGGCGCTGGGCTGGGACGACGCGAAGATCCTGGACCGGTTCGGCGGGTACGAGTCGATGCGCGCCACCCTGGAGAAGGATCACACCGCGGGCCAGGACGAGGCACTGCTCGACATCTACCGCAAGCTCCGCCCGGGTGAGCCGCCGACGCGCGAGTCGGCGCAGGCCCTGCTGGAGAACCTGTACTTCAACCCGAAGCGGTACGACCTGGCCAAGGTGGGCCGGTACAAGGTCAACAGGAAGCTCGGCCTTGAGCTGCCGATCCGGCAGGGCACGCTGAGCGAGGCCGACATCGTGGGCACCATCGAGTACCTGGTCCGGCTGCACGCGGGCGAGGAGGAGATGACCGCCGGCGAGCCGGGAAAGAGCAGTGCCATCCCGCTGGAGACCGACGACATCGACCACTTCGGCAACCGCCGGCTGCGCACCGTGGGCGAGCTGATCCAGAACCAGGTCAGGCTCGGCCTGGCCCGGATGGAGCGCGTCGTCAGGGAGCGGATGACGACCCAGGACGTCGAGGCGATCACGCCGCAGACCCTGATCAACATCCGGCCCGTGGTGGCGTCCATCAAGGAGTTCTTCGGCACCAGCCAGCTCTCCCAGTTCATGGACCAGACCAACCCGCTGGCCGGGCTGACCCACAAGCGCCGCCTGAGCGCCCTGGGCCCCGGCGGCCTGTCCCGTGAGCGGGCCGGCTTCGAGGTCCGCGACGTGCACCCCAGCCACTACGGCCGGATGTGCCCGATCGAGACGCCAGAAGGGCCGAACATCGGCCTTATCGGGAGCCTGTCCAGCTACGCGCGGGTGAACGCGTTCGGCTTCGTCGAGACGCCGTACCGCAAGGTCAGCAACGGCGTGGTGACCGACCAGATCGACTACCTGACCGCGGACGAAGAGGACAGGCACGTCATCGCCCAGGCGAACACGCCGCTGGACTCTGACGACACCATGTTCGAGAACCGCGTCCTGGTCCGCCGCAAGGGCGGCGAGGTGGACTACATCCCGCCGGACGAGGTCGACTACATGGACGTGTCCGCGCGGCAGATGGTGTCCGTGGCCACCGCCATGATCCCGTTCCTGGAGCACGACGACGCCAACCGCGCCCTGATGGGCTCGAACATGCAGCGGCAGAGCGTGCCGCTGCTGCGCAGCGACGCGCCGCTGGTCGGCACCGGCATGGAGTACCGGGCCGCGACCGACGCGGGCGACGTGATCCTGGCCGACAAGGCCGGGGTGGTCGAGGAGTCCTGCGCCGACTACGTGACGGTGATGAACGACGACGGCACCCGGACCACCTACCTGGTGTCCAAGTTCCGCCGGTCCAACCAGGGCACCTGCTTCAACCAGAAGCCGGTCGTCGAGGAAGGCGACCGGGTGGAAAAGGGCCGGGTGCTGGCCGACGGGCCGTGCACCGACCACGGCGAGATGGCGCTGGGCAAGAACCTGCTCGCGGCGTTCATGCCGTGGGAGGGCCACAACTACGAGGACGCGATCATCCTGTCCCAGCGCCTGGTCCAGGATGACGTGCTCAGCAGCATCCACATCGAGGAGCACGAGGTCGACGCCCGGGACACCAAGCTCGGGCCTGAGGAGATCACCAGGGACATCCCGAACGTCTCCGACGAGGTCCTGGCCGACCTGGACGAGCGCGGCATCATCAGGATCGGCGCCGAGGTCGTCAACGGCGACATCCTGGTCGGCAAGGTCACGCCCAAGGGCGAGACCGAGCTGACCCCGGAGGAGCGGCTGCTGCGCGCGATCTTCGGCGAGAAGGCGCGCGAGGTCCGTGACAC